>CBCXVT010000025.1:0-19748 GCA_965178635.1 Flavobacteriaceae bacterium
TGCTACTTTTTTTAGTTGAGTACTCTTTTGCTATTTCTAAGTATTCATTTATAGTAACTTTCACAGGTATTGATGAGAATTTTAAAAATTCACAAATAGCCATCTGCATTAGAATAGAATCAATAGAAGCAATTCTATCTGCATCCCATTTTGGAGTTTTCTTATCAATATAGTTTTTTAACTCTTCATTATTTAATATTGTTTTTGATAGTAATTCTTTACCGAATTTCTGATCGTCTTCGTCTTTAAATAACTTCGTTAACTTTAAAGGTGTACCAACCGTAAGCTTCTTTAATTCCTTTAAAATTATTGTGTTTACGTGTGGTAAATCATCTGTCCAACTGATGCATGTATCTTCATAATATGAATACAACTTGTCATTCGGAGCTATGATTCGTTTAAAAATATTCAGCACTAACTCTTTATCTTTATCAAAAGAGCTGTCTTCTTTCTGATATGCAACATAAAAGTCTGAAGCTAATATTTCATCTAAAAACAAAGCAGCATATTCATCATCTAACTCCCAGTTTTCTAAACCTTTTTCATCAATAAGTAAAGCTAACTCTTGACTAGAAGTAATGTGATTTAAAAACACATTATTTTCTAACCTATGTATGTTTTGTTTTTTATTTTCTTTTAAGAAACTCTTTTGAGTTGTTTTGTTAAGTTTTCTTGCTTTTTGAAGAATTACAATAAACAATTGGTATTGTAATAAATACAAGTCATACATGCTAGAAGAGCTGTCATTTAACTTTTTATACGCTAGATTTAAATCATCATTTTTTGTAAGCGCCATTTCAAAAATGGTTTGCATTACTTTTGTACGAATGTGTCTTCTGTTTAACATGAATAAGAACTTTTATAGAGTAACAAAGCGAAAGGATTAATTCCTTTCGCTTTGCAAAAATAACTTTTATTTTAAAGAAATACTACTTCTGATTTTCTTTTTTTCTTGCGTCAATTTTATTTTGAGCAATAGTTAATGATGCGCTATGAGTGGTTACACCGTTTGCAGCAGCATTGTTAATAATTTCTAATGTAGTATTGTAAATATTCTCTGTTTGACGCATTATTTCCGTTTTACCGTAACCTTCTAATTCTGCGTATACATTGATAATACCACCTGCATTAATTACGAAATCTGGAGCGTAAACAATTCCTTTTTCTGATAATATTTTTCCATGAACAACTTCGTTTGCTAACTGATTGTTTGCAGCTCCTGCAATAATATCAACTTTTAATTGGTTAATAGTATCATCATTTACTGTAGCTCCTAAAGCACATGGTGCATAAATATCAGCTTCTAAACCATAAATATTGTTACCTGTATAAATTTCAGCACCGTATTTAGAACTTACTTCTGCTAAACGCGCTTCGTTAATGTCTGTAATGATAACTTTTGCTCCTTCGTTTGTTAAATGCTCAACTAAAGACTCACCAACATGTCCAATTCCTTGAACAATCACTTTTTTGTCTTCTAAAACATCAGAACCATACTTGTATTTCGCTGCAGCTTTCATTCCCATAAAAACTCCGTAAGCAGTAATTGGAGATGGGTTACCTGCTCCTCCTCTACTTTCAGAAATCCCCGTTACATATGGAGTTACATCACGTACCAAATCCATATCTGAAGTTTCCATACCAATATCTTCAGCAGTAATATATTTACCACTTAAAGAATGTACAAACTTCCCAAAACGTTGCATTAATTCTGGCGTTTTTTGAGTTTTAGCATCACCGATAATTACGGCTTTACCACCTCCTAAATTTAAACCAGCAACAGCAGATTTAAACGTCATACCTCTTGATAAACGCAACACATCATTAAGTGCTTCCCACTCATTGTTGTATTGCCACATTCTTGTACCTCCTAATGCTGGACCTAAAACCGTATTATGAATTCCAATTATTGCTTTTAAACCAGTATCTTTGTCATTGCAAAAAACAATTTGCTCATGATCATCGAATGATAACTGTCCGAAAACAGGATCTACCTTAGGTAAATCTTTAACGTTTATTACTTCTGAAGTCATTGTTTGTATATTGTTATATTATAAAATAAATTATAAATCTCTCAATTTAAGAGTGCAAAAGTAATTGATTATTCATTTTCACGCAAAAAATTAATCTTAAATTGACTATTATTAAATCTAAAATAGATTTTAGAAATTTTAAATGAAGGAACTACAACAGCTAAACCAGTACTTTTTAAAATATAAATTCAGGATGATTGTCGGTATCATCATCACTATAATTTCTAAAGTATTTATAGTATTTACACCTCGTTTTACTGGTAATGCCATTGAATTAATTGAAACCTATATATCTGATAAGAATGCCTCATTTGACGTTTTTAAAGATGAATTACTCTACTACATTCTATTAATTTTAGGTGTGAGTGTTGTTGCAGCTTTTTTTACTTTTTTAATGCGACAATTATTAATTGTAATGTCTCGCTTGATAGAATTCGATTTAAAAAACAATGTTTTCAAACAATATGAATTGCTATCACAGAACTTCTATAAGCAAAACAGAACTGGTGATTTAATGAATAGAATTAGTGAAGATGTTAGCCGCGTACGCATGTATTTTGGACCTGCTATTATGTATAGCATCAACACATTTACACTATTTGCTATTTTAATACCGATGATGATTAACACTGCTCCAAAATTAGCGTTATACACCTTATTACCATTGCCAATATTATCAGTTGCTATTTATAAACTGAGTAAAGAAATTCACTTTAGAAGCACTGTTGTTCAGGAGTATCTCTCAAAGTTAACCATCTTCACTCAAGAAGCATTCTCTGGTATAGCGGTTATAAAAGCATACGGGATTTCAGAAAACTCTACAACCAAGTTTGAATTACTTTCTGAAGAAAGCAAACAGAAAAACATGGACCTAGTAAAAGTTCAAGCCTGGTTTTTCCCATTTATGATTTTACTAATTGGCTTAAGTAATGTTTTAGTTATTTACATAGGTGGTATGCAATACATTAACGGCACTATTAAAAGTATTGGAACCTTAATTGAATTTCTACTATACGTCAACATGCTAACTTGGCCAGTTGCTACTGTTGGTTGGGTGACATCAATAATTCAACAAGCAGAAGCTTCTCAAAAAAGAATTAATGAATTTTTAGATATCGTTCCAGAAATTAAAAATGAAAATTCTAATGTCTATGAATTTGATACCGACATCGAATTTAAAAATGTCACTTTTACGTATCCTGACACCAACATTACTGCACTTAAAAACATGTCGTTTAAAATCAGTGCAGGTCATTCCTTTGCAATTATTGGGCAAACTGGCTCTGGTAAATCAACCATATTAAATCTCATTACACGTTTGCATGATGTTACAGAAGGTGAAATTCTTATTGGTGGTAAAAATGTTAAAGACCATAATTTAACGCTCTTAAGAAATCATATAGGCGTTGTACCACAAGATCCTTTTTTATTTTCAGACACTATTGCAAACAATATAAAGTTCGGAAAATCTGACGCAACTAAAGATGAAGTTATCGCGGCTGCAAAAAATGCAGATGTACACGATAACATCATTCAGTTTAAAAATAAATATCAAACTGTTTTAGGTGAACGTGGTATCACCTTATCAGGTGGGCAAAAACAACGTGTATCTATAGCGAGAGCTATTATAAATTCTCCAGATATTTTATTATTTGATGATTGTTTATCGGCCGTTGATACAGAAACCGAAGAGAACATTTTAAATAACCTAAAAACAGTCTCTAAGGCAAAAACTACAATTATTGTGAGTCATCGAATCTCTTCAGTAAAAAATGCAGAAACGATATTAGTGCTTGATGATGGCGCTATAATTCAAAAAGGAACTCATAATCAGTTGATAAGTACTCCAGGCTATTATAAAGAGCTACACCAAAAACAATTATCTGAAAAAGAACAGTAAAAAAAATTGTTTGTAAACTTTTTTTTTATGATTTTTGGAAAGCAATAAAACTAATATTATTACGAAGGACTTATGAGCGATAAAGAATATTTAGAGAAAGAAGAGATTTTTTCAAAGGTATTAAGAGCAGGACGAAGAACTTATTTTTTTGATGTAAGATCAACCAAAGCTGGAGATTATTATCTTACAATTACAGAAAGTAAAAAGTTTACTAATGACGACGGTTCGTTCCATTATAAGAAGCATAAAATTTATTTATACAAAGAAGATTTTGTAGCCTTTACTGATATTATGAAAGAAATGACATCATATGTTATTGATGAAAAAGGAGAAGAAGTCATCTCTGAACGTCACCAAAAAGATTACAAAAAAGAATACGAAACTGAAGGAGCTGTAGCTGAACCAGCATCAAACGGAAGTTTTACAGATATCAGTTTTGACGATATCTAAACCAATATAACCAACCACAAACCAAAATTAACTCAATCAGAAATGATTGAGTTTTTTTATGCTAAACGCAAACCGTTAGCAACTTTTCTATCTGGATTAATCAATACTACATCTTTCCCTTCTCCTACTAATCCTAACACCAAACATTCACTCATCATTGTAGCTATTTGTTTTTTAGGAAAATTAACTACCGCTAAAATTTGTTTACCTAGCAACTCTTCTGCCTCATATAAACTAGTGAGTTGTGCCGAACTTTTAAGAACACCTATTTCCCCAAAATCTATCTCTAATTGATACGATGGATTTCGTGCAGCTCTAAATAATGATGCATTAAGAACAGTACCAACTCTTACATCTACTTTTTCAAAATCATCCCAAGAAATCTCCATAATTTATATACCTTTATTTTTATAAATATACTTAATCATGGCAAGAACACCATCAAACATGTTAGCTTTAAATACTGAAGCACCAGATTTCACTTTACTTGATACTAAAAGTAACACCAAATTATCTATAAATTCACTTAAAGGCGACAAAGCAACAGTTATTATGTTCATTTGCAACCATTGCCCGTTTGTGATACATGTGAATCCTGAACTGGTAAAGTTAGCAAATGACTACCAATCTAAAAATGTTAATTTTATTGCTATAAGCAGTAATGATGTTGTTAATTATCCGCAAGACGGACCAGATAAAATGCAACAACATGCCAACGAGAACAATTATCCTTTCACTTATTTATACGATGAAACTCAAGAGGTCGCAAAAGCTTATAACGCCGCTTGTACTCCTGATTTTTATGTATTTGATGAACATTTAAAACTTGCTTACCGTGGACAATTAGACGATTCTAGACCAGGAAACGACATACCGTTGACTGGAAGAGATATGAGACATGCATTAGATTGTATACTGTCAAATACACCAAATACTCAAGAACAAAAACCGAGTATTGGTTGTAATATCAAATGGAAAAATTAATCCTAACAAAAAGAGTCGTGTAATTGTCCACGACTCTTTTTATTTAATACTTCTTATATTATTTCTTGAATTTCAGAATCTCTGAGCGTCCTTTTTTAAATATCTTATTACTATTGTGAGTCCCTTTTCGCAATTCTTTTTGCTCTTCATAAGGCAATGCTGCAATTGTTTTACAGTCTTCAGAACAACAGGTATTCATTTTTTCTGAACATGATGGACATTGAATAAATAATAAATGACATGCTTGGTTATCGCAATTTACATGAATATCTGACGGTTCACCACATTGATGACAATTGGAAACAACATCATCTGTAATACGTTCTGCACGTCTGTGATCAAACACAAAGTTTTTACCGATAAATTTATTCTCTACACCCTCAGCTTTTACCTGACGTGTATATTCTATAATTCCACCTTCTAATTGATATACGTTTTTAAAGCCTTTATGCTTGTAATAGGCACTTGCTTTTTCACAACGGATACCACCAGTACAATACATCAATAAATTTTTATCGTCTTTATGATCTTTTAAATCCTCTTCAATAATATCTAGAGAATCTCTAAACGTATCAACATCTGGAGTTACAGCGCCTTGAAAATGCCCTATTTCACTTTCATAATGATTACGCATATCAACACAAACTGTATTCGGATCTGCTAACATGTCATTAAAATCTTGAGCGTTTAAATGCACCCCTTTATTCGTGACATCAAACGTATCGTCATTTAAACCATCTGCTACAATTTTCTCTCTAACTTTTACTTTAAGTTTTAAGAACGACTTATTATCTTGCTCTACGGCAACATTTAAACGAATATCTTTTAAAAATGAAATGGCGTCTAATTGTGCTTTCAGCTCTAAAAAACGTTCTGCTGGCACAGACATTTGTGCATTGATACCTTCGTTAGACACATAAGTTCTACCAAGAACTTCTAAAGCGTCCCATTCTAAAAACAATTTATCTCTAAATAATTGTGGATTTTCTATCTTGAAGTATTGATAGAACGAAATTGTCAAGCGGTCTTTACCGGCTTCATCAATTAATTGCGCGCGTTCAGCAGCGCTTAATTTATTGTACAGTTGCATGCTATACTAATTTTTTAAGGTTACTAATGAATTGCAAATATATTGCTTTTTTGCAACACAGCTAATCATACTAAGATTTATCTACTAAAAAGAGATTATAAATTATACCGATGCCATAACTCATTAAAAAAATAGTGCTTATATTTATTAGATAATACTTACTTAAAAGTATTCATTAATTTTTTCATGGCTAGAAAACGTAAAAAAACAGGATTAGCACCAGGAACGATAGTGTTCACTGGTGATAAAAAAGTAGACAATATTCAAGTTCACTATCTAAATTATAATGAACATAATTTAGAAGAACAAGTGTATGAAAGTCATGAGACAATTTCGTTCAAAAAACCATCAGATACCGTTGTTGATTGGTATGATGTGCGTGGAATGCATGATATAAATTTAATTGAACACATTGGTAAATCATGCACAATACATCCGTTAGTTCAGGAAGCTATTGCAGATGTAAATCAACGTCCAAAATTTGAAGAATATAATAATGGTAATTTTATTGCTTTAAGAGCCTTGCATTTTGATAAGGAAACTGTAAAATTAGAATCTGAGCAAATCACACTATACTTTAGAAAAGGCTTAGTATTAACCTTTCAAGAACGTGAAACCGATTTATTTAGTGACGTTAGAAAGCGTATAAAAAGTGGTAGACGAAAAATTAGAACCTGTGGTGCAGACTATTTATCCTACGCTCTACTTGATGTTGTAGTAGATCATTATTACGTAGTATTAGATGATGTAGAATCCGTTATTGAAGATTTAGAAGATAACCTTATTAATGGCCATCAAGACATTGAAAACAAAACAAAAATTCACGAATTAAAAAAAGAGTTGGTGCAAATACGAAAGTCTATAGCGCCTTTAAGAGAAGCCATCAGTAGGTTTTCAAAATCAGAAAGCGCGCTGATTGAAAATGACACCTATGCCTTTTTAAGAGATTTATATGATCATACCATACAAATTATGGATATGGTAGAATCTTACAGAGACATGCTTAACGGGCTACAAGACTTATTTATTACTGAAGTCAGTTTTAAAATGAACAAAGTCATGCAACTCCTTACTATTGTGTCTACTATTTTTATTCCTCTTACCTTTTTAGCTGGTATTTACGGTATGAATTTTACCAATATGCCAGAATTACATTGGAAATACGGCTATTTTATACTTATGGGAACTATGCTGTTTTTAGCAGTAATGTTAATTCTGTTTTTCAGACGTAAGAAGTGGCTGTAGTCAACTAATATAATTATTTAATTGGGTTTTCTAAGTAGTATTTAACTTTACTAAGTATACACTTTTCAAATCTTTTTAGATGTTCCTTATTTTCAGCTCTACTAAAGGAATCATTAATTAATTCCCAGTTTCCAATATCCAAACCTTTATTTATAGATACAAATGCAAATATAGTCTCAGTTTTTGACTCTATTCTTGTCCAAGTATACAAAATTTGATTTTCGTTTTTATAATAAAAATAAAACTTAAACCAATGTGGATTAGGGTCTCCAACCTTTTCGTCTAACAAACTGTATTTACCTTTATTATTAATCGTCACTAATGGTACATTAAATTCTGGGTGCTCATTTTTAAACTTTTTAATTGCAGATTTAACTTCTTCTTCTGAGTAATCAAGTTCATAGGTTTCTGCAAAAGGATAACTCCCTGAAGAAAGTACACAAGAGGATATTGAAAATAATACTAAAACAAGTAAAAATGATACAACTCTTTTCATAAATTATATAGTTAACATAAATATAATACAAATTTAGAATTAAGACATAAAAAAAGCCTCAACTATAATTAGTTAAGGCTTTAGTACTGAAGGCGGGACTTGAACCCGCACGCTCCAAGGAGCATTGGATTTTAAGTCCAACGTGTCTACCAATTCCACCACTTCAGCATGTGTAGTAAAAACAAATGTTTCCACTTTGGTATGTGCTATATATGTAAAATATTCATTAAAAAAAGTTCTTCCGATATTACTATCGGAAGACTTTAGTACTGAAGGCGGGACTTGAACCCGCACGCTCCAAGGAGCATTGGATTTTAAGTCCAACGTGTCTACCAATTCCACCACTTCAGCATGGAATATTTTACAGAGCGAAAAACGAGATTCGAACTCGCGACCTCCACCTTGGCAAGGTGGCGCTCTACCAGCTGAGCTATTTTCGCATTATTTTAAAGAACTTAAATACGTTTGTATTGCGGGTGCAAATATAACACCTTTTTTAAAACACCAAAGCCTTTTTTAATAAAAAAAACACGCTTTTTTTTAAGCTCCTGAAAACCAATACCCATAAAAAAAGCACTGTTTAAAAAACAGTGCTTTTTAATAGTATATTAAGCTGCTTATTTAACTGCCATTAACTCTACATCAAAAATTAAAGTTGCTCCTGGAGGTATTACACCACCAGCGCCTCTTTCACCATATGCCAAGTTTGAAGGAATCACAAAACGTGCTTTATCTCCTACATTCAATAACGTAATACCTTCATCCCATCCAGAAATCACTTGCCCTACTCCTAACTGAAAGTCGATTGGTTCTTTTCTTTTGTAAGATGAATCAAATACAGTTCCGTCAGACAATTGTCCTTTGTAGTGTACAGAAACGTTTTTTCCTTTAGCTGCTTTTGCTCCTGTTCCTTTTTGTAAAATCTGGTAACGTAAGCCGCTATCAGTTTTATCAAATCCAGATGCTAATTTTTCTAATTCAGCTTCTGCATTAGCTTTTTCTTCAGCCAAACGCTTTTCTCTAGAACCTTCAAAAGTTCTGAAAGCCTCTACTGCTTTAAATGCTTCAGCATCTGCACCAACTGCTAAAATTTCTAATTGTGTTAATGTATCACCTTGTGCTACTGCATCTACAACATCTTGTCCTTCAACTACGTTTCCAAACACAGTATGCTTACCATCTAACCAAGATGTTTCAACATGTGTAATATAAAACTGACTTCCGTTAGATCCTGGTCCTGAGTTAGCCATTGCTAATACTCCTGGTCCTGAATGTTTTAAATCTGGATGAAATTCATCATCAAATTTATATCCTGGATCACCAGTTCCTGTTCCTAATGGACACCCACCTTGAATCATGAAATCTGCAATTACTCTATGAAAGTTTAAACCATCATAGTAAGGCGTTCCTTGAGGTTTTACGGTGTTTTCTAAATTACCTTGTGCTAAAGCGACAAAGTTACCAACTGTTCCTGGAGTTTTTTGATATTCTAAGTTCACTAAAATTTCACCTTTTGATGTGTGAAACTTAGCATATAAACCATCTTGCATAATTCTATTATTTAAATTTTGAAGTTGCAAAAATACATATTTTCTTTAAAAGCTATAAGCTATAAATCAGATTATTAGCTCAAATAAATAAAATAAAAGTATATTAAACTGATTTTTAGTAGATTTGCCAAAAATTAGATTATCAATACTTCTAAAAAAAATACACGACTTGTCTATATAGACGCATTACGTTCTTTTGCCATTTTAATGATGCTGCAAGGGCACTTTATTAGTGCGTTGTTGGCAGAGAAGTTTAAAGTAAACACCAATACATACTATAACGTTTGGGAATACTTTAGAGGTATTACTGCTCCTACATTTTTTACAATTACCGGGTTCGTTTTTATGTTTTTACTTCTAAAACAAGAGCAAATTGGCTGGAATAATCCGCGTATAAAAAAAGGTATTGAGCGCGGTATAAAGCTCGTGATTTGGGGGTATTTGTTACGTTTAAGTATTGGGTTATTTGTTGGTTATACCCATGAATCTTATTTCTATTCTGATGTATTACACATTATTGGTATTTCTCTAATTATATTGTGTGTACTGTACGGTACCCTGTACAAATACAGCGAAAAACTATTCAATTACACACTGCTTGGTATTACAATCATAAGTTTTTTGTTTGAGCGTTACTACAATGCCGTAGAAATTACATTTTTACCTACATTTATAGCCAACTTTTTTACTAAAGCCTATGGTTCAGTTTTTGCCTTATTTCCATGGTTTGGATATGTGAGTATTGGTGGATTTTTAGCATCATTATTTATTAAATATAAAGACCGTGCCTATTTCTATGACAGGCTCCCTATAAGTTTAGCTGTTATTGGATTAATGTTATTATTTTTATCAACACCTCTACTGCTTACATTTGGTACAGTTACTGGAATAGAATTCTTTTCTGTGTCTGGTGGCTTCAACTATTTGTTTACAAGATTAGGTGATGTGTTTGTTTTGTTTGCAATTTTCGTTTACTTACGAAAGTTCTTAAATCACTCAGTATTTATTAAAATTGGTTCTGTGACGTTATCAATTTATATCGTACATCATATTGTCTTATACGGTAGCTGGGGTCACACTGGGTTAACACGATGGTTCTACCACTCCTTAAACTTTACTGAAGCTATATTTGGGGCTTTAACGTTCATGTTTGTAGTATGCTTTTTAGTTTTAAACTTTAGAGATATTGTAAATACTACAGTTAGCAAAACTATAAAACTTCCTTTTAAAGTTATACCTAAAGTAAAAACAGTAGTTGGAAAACTTAACTTTATAAAACGATAAGTTTTACAGTGCTTAAATACGATTTCATATCTATTCGCGTTTAAAAAATAAAACTTAATGTTAAAAAGGATTTTTTCAATCTTTGTATGGTTAACTATATTAACCACCCTATTTATATTACTATTCATTACCGCAGTTAATTATGGTGTTTTCGGACACATCTATACTGATGATGAGTTGAAAGAGTTTAGTAATGAAACTGCATCTGTTGTATTATCTGATGATCAAACTGTAATCGGAAAGTTTTTTAACGAGAATAGAACAAATGCAACTTATAAAGATTTCCCTGAACACCTTATCAATGCACTAATTGCAACAGAAGATGCACGCTATTTTGAACACAGCGGTGTAGACACAAGAAGTTTATTTAGAGTGTTATTTAAAACTTTTTTACTAAACAACAAACGCTCAGGTGGTGGTAGTACAATCACGCAACAGTTAGCAAAAAACATGTATGGGAGATCTAATTTTGGTCCTCTTACAATGCTTGTTAATAAAACAAAAGAAGGGATTCAAGCCTACAGAATTGAAAACACCTTCAATAAAGCAGAAATTCTTACTTTATATCTTAACACAGTATCATTTGGCGAGAACATTTACGGTATTGAAGCTGCTGCATTACGCTATTTTAATAAAAAGACTAAAGCATTAAATATAGAAGAAAGCGCTGTTTTAGTTGGTATTTTAAAAGCCAACACCTATTACAATCCTAGGCTCTATCCTAACAATTCATTACGAAGAAGAAACACTGTTTTTCTACAAATGCACAAAGAGTCTTACATTAACAAATTGGAGTTAGATTCTCTTAAAAAACTACCATTACAACTCAATTACACCAATTTAAATACTACTAATAAAGCTGGCTATTTTCTAGCTATGGTAAAAAAAGAAACACGTCAAATTCTCGACAGTATTAATTTGTATTCTAACAAACAATGGGATATAGAAAAAGACGGTTTACAAATAGAAACTACTTTAGATTATGAATTACAATCGTACAGTTTAGAAGCTTTTTCTAGCCATTTAAACGTCATGCAAAAGCAATTACGGCAACACTATACCAATCCTAACAGAAAAAAGGAGTTGCAAAAACTAATCAACCAACAATTAAAGAACTCAAATCAATACGAAAACAAGTTAGAACGTAGTAATCAGTTTGTTTTTGATTGGAAAGGAAACTATATTGATTCTATTAGTGTTTCTGATAGCTTAGCCTTAGAAGCCACATTATTACACGCAGGTATGTTGGCCATACATCCAAATACTGGAGCCATAAAATCATGGGTTGGAGGTATTAATTATACAACTCATCCGTATGATCAAATTTTCGCACAACGACAATTAGCATCAACGTTTAAACCTTTATTATACGCTGCAGCTTTAGAAGAAGGACGCAAACCATGTGATTATTTAGATAATGAACAAGTAACGATTACCGATTTTGATAACTGGAGCCCAAAAAACGCAAACAAAACTACTGGTGGAAAATACTCAATGACTGGAGCTTTAATGAACTCCATGAATATCCCAACAGTAAATTTGTTTATGGAAACTGGTTTCAAACCTATTGACACTTTATGGCAGCAATTACAATTCAGTTCTAAATTAGAAAATACCCCGTCATTAGCTTTAGGAACTGCCAATGCGAGTATCTACGAAGTTGCTAGAGCCTATGCTACTTTTGCAAATGGGGGGCATTTAATAAGTCCAAAATGTATCACAAAAATATCTACTTCAGATGGTAAAGTTCTTTATGAAGATAAACACATCGAACCCATACAACTACTTGAGGAACGTATACCTAAATTGATAAATGAAATACTACAAAAAACTATCAACAAAGGTACTGGTGCAAGCATAAGAAATAAATACAATATTTCCTTACCACTTGCTGGTAAAACTGGAACATCTCAAAATTATGCAGATGCTTGGTTTGTAGGTTATAATCCAAATTTAGTAATGGTGAGCCGTGTTGGTTGTGCATCTCCAAAAATTCATTTTCATAATGGTACTGGATCTGGTGGACGTTTAGCACTGCCATTAGTTGCTAAAACATTACAACGTATTCAGAATAATTCTGACCTCAGAATAAAATACAGTGCAAATTTTCCAAATCTCTCCGATAACTTAATTAATGAACTTGACTGTGATGATTTTAAAGAGAAAACCAGTTTAGAAAACTTCTTTGACCTTTTTAAAAGTAAAGACAAGAATTTTGAAAAAACACAAGAGAAAACTGAAAAGAAGAAAAACAAATCTTCCGTATTTAAAAATCTATTTAAACGTAAAGAGAAAAAATCAGAATAGTCTTTTTTTTTGAAATGATTTCACAATAAATACCAAACATAAAAAAAGCGACTAAATAGTCGCTTTTTTTATACTTAAACATCATATTGATGTTACATATGCAATGCTTTATCATCAACAGCTAAACAAGCCTCTTTAATAGCTTCAGTAAATGTTGGATGCGCATGTGACATACGAGATACATCTTCTGCAGATGCTCTGTATTCCATTGCTACAACTGCCTCAGCAATCATATCTGCAGCACGAGCACCAACCATATGAACTCCTAAAATTTCATCAGTAGTAGCGTCAGCTAATACTTTTACAAATCCATCTAAATCCATAGATGCTCTACTTCTACCTAAAGCTCTCATTGGGAAAGACCCTGCTTTATAAGCAACACCAGCCTCTTTTAATTGCTCTTCTGTTTGTCCAACAGCTGCAACTTCTGGCCAAGTGTACACAACCCCTGGTATTAAGTTATAATTGATATGTGGTTTTTGTCCAGCTAAAGTTTCAGCAACAAATACACCTTCTTCTTCTGCTTTATGAGCTAACATTGCTCCTTTTACAACATCACCAATTGCATAAATATTAGAAATGTTAGTTTGTAAATGAGCATCTGTTTCTACCATTCCACGTTCATCAACTTTTACTCCTGCGTTTTCTAAACCTAATCCATCAGTAAATGGGCGACGACCAACAGATACTAAACAATAATCAGTTTTGATTTCTTGTGGTTGTCCTTTTTTATCTTCATAATTAATAACGACCTCATTACCTACAGTTTCTACATTGGTAACTTTATGAGACGTTAAAAATTTCATTTTTTGTTTCTTAAGTACTTTTTGTAATTCTTTAGATACAGCTTTGTCCATTGTTGGTACAATTCTGTCCATATATTCAATTACAGTAACTTCAGAACCTAATCTTTTATATACTTGTCCTAACTCTAAACCGATAACTCCACCACCGATAACAACTAAATGCTTTGGAATTTCTTTTAATTTTAAAGCTTCAGTAGATGTAATTACACGTTCTTTATCTAACTTTATAAACGGAAAAGATGATGGCTTTGATCCTGTAGCAATGATTGTGTTTTTTGCTTCAATTTCAATAGTTTTCTCACCTTTTATTGTGATATGAGTTGCATCTTTAAACGAACCTAACCCTTGGTAAACATCAATTTTATTTTTATCCATTAAAAAACTGATTCCATCACAAGTCTGCTTTACTACAGCGTCTTTACGTGCAATCATTTTTTCCAGGTTCATTTTAATGTCTCCAGAAACCTCAATTCCATGTGCTTCAAAATGCTTTAAAGCATCGTCATAATGATGAGAAGAATCCAATAATGCCTTTGAAGGAATACATCCAACATTTAAGCATGTTCCACCAAGTGTATTGTATTTTTCAATTATTGCAGTTTTCATTCCTAATTGTGCGCAACGGATTGCTGCTACATATCCTCCAGGACCAGAACCGATAACGGCTACATCATAAGTACTCATATATTGTTTTTTTGTTTTTAAAAGATATACAAAAGTAACCTATTTTTTTACAACAGAACTATGCTAAAAAGACTAATTTTTCACTTTAAGTAATCAATTTATAAGGTTATTGATGTTGTGTTTTTAATGCTCGTAATTACGAAAGTACTACGTGTGCTACCAATATGCTCGAGTGTAGTCAATTTTGTCACCATAAACTCCCTATAAGCATCCATGTCTTTTACCAAAATTTTAAGTAAGTAATCATAATCTCCGGTGATATTAAAGCACTCTAACACTTCATCTATTTTTCTGACTTCCGTCTCAAATTTTGTTAAATAAGCTTTAGAGTGTTTTTCTAGTTTAATTCTACATAAAACCATAAAATTTTTCTCTACTTTACTTTTATCTACAAGAGCAACATATTTTGTAATAACCTTATCACGTTCTAAACGCTTTATACGTTCATACACAGCTGTCACAGATAATCCGGTTTTATTAGAGATCTCCTTTGTGGTTTGCTTAGCATCCATTTGTAGCAAATGCACTATTTGTTTATCTATCGTATCAAAATTCATAACGGAAAATTTTTCAGTTGATTATAGCAAAATTACTGTTTTCAAATATTACAACCTACAATACTCATATTTAATAGTTTTATTTTCTACAAAATTACATTTAACATAAAAGTAATCCTATTATAGCTTAATTTTGTAATTATAAAAACTATTTATGACGGATTACATAATTATTGGAGCTGGACAAGCGGGATTAGCAATTGCATACTATTTAAATAAACAGAATTTAAATTATTTAATAGTAGATGCTAACTCTGAAACTGGTGCGCCATGGTTAAAAAGATGGGACTCATTAAGATTATTCACCCCCTCAGAATTTAACAACCTTCCTGGTATGAAGTTCCCTCATAAAAAGGGGCACTATGCTAACAAATATGAAGTTGCAGATTATTTAAAGGCTTATGTGAAAAAGTTTAATATACCAATTGAATTCAACCATAAAATCACGTCTTTAAAAAAAGAGAATGGTATCTTTAAGTTAAACAGTGACACAAAAGAATTTGAAGCAAAAAATGTTATTGTTGCTACAGGACCTTTTCATAAGCCATTTACACCAAAATGTCACACCAAAATATCTGATGATATTTTACAAATACATAGTGAACACTACAAAAGTCCAAATCAATTACAAAATGGAAACACCTTAGTTGTTGGTGCTGGCGATTCTGGTGTCCAAATTTTGAATGAAATTTCCAAAACTGATAGAACAGTTTATTTTTCTGGAAATACTAACATCAGTTCTATTCCTCAAGAAATCTTAGGAAAAACATTATGGTGGTGGTTCAGTAGAGTTGGTTTTTTATCTGCTCATAAATATTCATGGATTGGTAAAAAACTTAGTACTGGCGGACAACCGGTTATTGGTACAGATGTAAAAACACTATTCAAAAAAGATAATGTTGTTTGTGTTGGTAGAACACTTGATGCCAATAAAACAACTATTGAATTTGAAAAACAAAATATTGATGACATCAAAAATATTGTATGGGCAACAGGTTTTAAACCCAACTTTCAATGGATAGAAGGTATCGAATTAGATGATAGCCACTACCCCAAAAACTACAGAGGAGTTGGTGAGATTGATGGTCTATACTTCTTAGGATTACCCTGGCTTTACACTAGAGGATCTGCAACATTAGGAGGAGTTAAAAAAGATGCAAAATACATGAGTAAACATATTTCAAAAAAAGAAAAATTAACAAAAAAAGACGTTCCAATTGTAAATTAATAAGTTGTTCAAACTTCAACTATGAAAAAGAGTTATCAAAACATCGAGGACAAAAGACAAAACGGTTCTGTTTGGTTTAATGATTTAAAACGCAAACGTGAATCTGGTCCAAAACTACAAAACAAGCGCTATAAAGCGTTTGGCGATAGTACAAAGTCTGTTCATTCTGGACAATATGACGACCCAAAAACAGGTGCTTTGGGTACCCCCATTTTTCAATGCTCTACATTTTATTTAAATGATGCTTCATATGAAGCTATTGAGGAAGGGCGTGGAAGAGATGAAATGATTTATACCCGATATGGCAATCCTTCTCAATGGAGTGTTCAAGAAAAAATATCTTCCTTAGAAAATGCCGAAAGTTCCATTGTATTCTCATCTGGTATGGCGGCAATTTCTTCAACATTATTAGCAATACTTGATAAAGGAAGTCATGTAGTATCTTCAAGAGACATTTATGGCGGTACTTACAATTTTTTATATGAAGATTTAGACCGTTATGGGATGTCTGTAACATTTACTTCCCCAACTGACATAGATGATATTGAAAACGCTATTCAAGAAAACACTAAAGTATTATACTTTGAAGCGTTAACCAATCCGCTTTTAAAAATTGTCCCTATTAAAGAATTAGTCGCATTAGGGAAAAAACACAACCTTAGAGTAATTATTGACAATACGTTTTTAACACCATATAATGTTAAAATGCTTGATTTAGGTGTTGATTTAGTAGTTAACTCTGCTACAAAATATTTAAATGGACATTCTGATTTAATTGGAGGAACCGTATCTGGCTCAAGAAAATTGGTAGATAGAATTTGGCCTCAGCTATTAAAAAATGGAGGATCAATGGATCCTCATGCCTGCTTTTTATTAGAACGTAGTTTAAAAACTTTTGCATTACGTATGAGGACTCATAATAGTAATGCATTAGAACTAGCAACATATTTAGAAAATCATCCAAAAATTAATAACGTATACTATCCTGGCTTAGCTTCTCATAAACAGCATGAACTAGCTATAAATTTATTAAAAGGAAAAAACTCTGGTGTAATTAGCTTTGAGATTAAAGGTGGCGATGCAATGGCTCATGCGTTATTAAACAACCTACAATTACCAAAAGAAGCAACCAGTCTAGGAGGTGTAGAAAGTTTAATTTCATTACCCTACAACACCTCTCAAGCCTCTTTAACTAAAGAACAGCAAAAAGCAATAGGAATTAATGACGGGTTAGTCCGTTTATCAGTAGGTGTTGAAGACATTGAGGACTTGATAACAGATTTTGAACAAGCAATTAATAATATTTTTAAAAACTAATAACTATGTTAAATAACATAAATATAGCAGGACTTAGCGAATACGCTAACGAAGTAAAAGAAAACGACATAGAAAGTAGAACTACTTATGGTGTAAAATTAAATTGGGAAAGCGGCACAAAAACCAGAGTAAAAACAAAAAACATCCTTTTTGGAAACCATAAGATTATACGTGATTTTGAGTTTATTATAGATGAACCTACACAATTTTTAGGGGTAAATTCAGCACCAAATCCTGCTGAATATATGTTAGGAGGATTAGCTGGATGCATGGCAGTTACATTTATGGCGGGCGCTACAGCAATGAACATAGAAGTAGATCAGTTACAGTTAGAAGTTGATGGTGAACTAGATTTAAAAGGTTTTTTAGGCCTAGAAGGGAACTCTTGTGTTGGGTTTCCAGAATTAAAATTTATTTTTCATGTTAAAGGAAATGGTACTCAAGAACAGTATCAAAACCTTATGGATAGAGTTACTAAACACTCCCCTAACTTCAATACCATACAAAATGAGGTTAAAATGATTGGCGAACTAAGAAACTAAATAGCACTTGTAATCTAAAAAAGCCTGACTACTTAGTCAGGCTTTTTAATTTTATTTATCATAGGGTTTATCCACGTATAATTTCGCCGTTTTCATCAACAACAACTCTACGTAGTATCTTGTTTTTCCTCATGATGATTTTATATCGTTTTCTTTTGACTTCTCCAGATTTTTGAACATACACAAACTTATCACTTTTTAAACTCCATTCTGGAAATTTCTTAGCTAAACTTAGTCTAACTTTCTCAGGAATTCTAACATTTTTGAAACGCTCTACAACTGATAATAATTTACCTCTTTCATCAAATGTGGCAGCCAAAACACCATCTTCTACTTCAAATAAAATATAATATGACTCAGTTCCATCAAATTCTTTATCAATGTTATAAGAGATAAATGAACTTTCCAATGCCAAAACTCTACTATCTGGATTTTTATTGTCAGGGTAGTATACAGAAAACTCTTCACCAGCTTTCTTCAATACTACTGCTGGTAATTCACCAGATTCATATAACTCATCAAATTTTTTTTCTTGTGCAAATACTGGAGAAATTAACCCCAAAATTAGCAAATACATACAAAATGTTCTCATAATACTTCGTTTTTTGATTGATAATATTACGCCCAACTCTCTAATTGAAAATTTTACGCAAACAACATATAAGTAATATTTTGGGAATGTTAGAATTCACTCTAATTTTAGAGTACTTAAGTTATGTGAAATTACTAATTATTTACGCTTTTTAGTGTTAACAAAAACACAATAAATTATATTTTAACATTCATTAACACTCTGATTACAACACTTTTAAAACAAAAAAAGAAGAGTTCTTTTCACAAAACTCTTCTTTTTATATTGTTATTGGTTATAAAATAAAAACTTCAGTAAGTAGTTAACCTCTAATCACTTCTCCTAATTCATTTACTACTAAACGTTTTATTTTATTATCTTTTTTCATTATAATTTTATATTCTTTCTTTTTTATTTCTCCGTTTTTCTGAACATATAAAAATTTATCTTTCACAAGGCTCCACTCTGGATACTTAGTCGCTAAGTTTAACCTTACCTTTTCCGGTAATTTAACGTTGTCAAACCTTTCAACAACTGACAACAACTTTCCTTTGTCATTAAATGTTGCTGATAATATTCCACCTTCAACTTCTAGCACCAATAAATAAGAATCGTGTCCTTCAAAATCTTTTCCCAAATTATAAGATATAAACGAGCTTTCTAGTTCAATAACTCTACTATCCGGATTTGAATTATCTGGATAA
>CBCXVT010000026.1:0-48341 GCA_965178635.1 Flavobacteriaceae bacterium
CTTTTCAACGAGTTATAAATTCTTTTAAATTTTAGTTTTAAAATTGTTTGTACATTATAAAAACAGTACTATATTTGCAACCGCATTATTAATGCTACGGGGAGATTCCAGAGCGGCCAAACGGGGCGGACTGTAACTCCGCTGTCTTTCGACTTCGCAGGTTCGAATCCTGCTCTCCCCACAAAGCTTCAAGTTTACTTGAAGCTTTTTTATTTACACCATTTTCAACTTCATCAATACAAATAACACAATAATTGGAACACCAATTAATCCAGTTAATATTGGTGTATCAAACACATAATCAATCCCTAATAAAAGCGTCAATAAATACCCACCTATAGCACCACCAAAATGAGCCGTATGTCCAATATTACCAACTCTATTTTTCATTCCGTATATAGAATAAAACAAATACCCTATACCGAAAAGCCAGCCTGGAATAAAAAAGTTAATGGTCATCATGGGTTGTAAAAGAATCGCAGAAAACAATACACCTGTAACTGCACCACTAGCGCCTATAGCACTATAATGTGGTTCGTTTTTATGAAAATATAGTGATAACAAACTACCAAACAACAAGCTTGTAATATAAATAAGTATAAAATGATAAGGCCCTAAATACGCAATTACAATTGGTGCAAAAAAGAATAAGGTTACCATATTAAATAACAAGTGTTGCATATCTGCATGTAAAAAACCAGAGGAAATATTTCTATAATGTTCCCCAGATTTTACGGCAGCAACATTGAATTTGAACTTCTTAAAAAAAGTATAGTCATTAAACCCTTTATAAGAGATTAATCCATTTAAAGCGATTATAATAAGTAAATAAATATTTAAGGAATTCATGCATTAAGTTTAATTTCAAAACTACATAATTTTATTTTAGTTCTTACATATAGAAATACATTATATTTGCTTAAAATTATTTTAATGTATCTGTTTATCTACATATTAGTATTTCCGATTTTATGGCTCATTTCTATATTGCCATTTAGGACTTTTTACCTTTTTTCAGACTTAATTTATATCTTAGTTTATTATATAATTGGTTATAGAAAACAAATAGTCACTGACAACCTTACCCTAGTATTTCCTAATAAATCTGAAAAAGAAATTATCACCATCAGAAAGAAGTTCTACAAACACATGTGTGATATGTTTTTAGAAATGATCAAAACCATGTCTATGTCAGAAGCAGAAATGCGCAAACGATTTCAAATTAAAAACACTGCATATATACAAGAATTAGAGCAACGTAAAAACATTATGTTTATGGCGTCTCATTACGCAAGTTGGGAATGGGGTATCATTGTTCAAAAAGACATTCAATCTAAAGCCTTCGGAGTTTATAAAAAAATTCAAAATCCATATTTTGATAAATTAGTTCAACGAATTAGAGCAAAATATAATTCTGAATTATTAACCACCAAAGAAACTATTCCTGCAGTGTTAAATAATTATAAAAAAGGAATAAAAGCTGTTTATGGTTTTATAAGTGATCAATCACCTAAGCTAAAGAAAACAACATATTGGTTAGATTTCATGGGAATAAATGTCCCTGTCTTCACTGGAGCAGAAATGTTATCAAAAAAATGTGATCTAGCAGTTTGTTATGTTAAAGTAACAAAAATAAAACGTGGTTATTATGAAGCAGAATTTGTGCCGCTAACTGAAGAACCTAAACAATTTAAAGACTACGAAATAACTGACATGTTTATCAAAGAAGTAGAAAAACAACTACATGAAGCTCCAGAATATTATTTATGGACTCATAAACGCTGGAAACATAGAGGTAAAAACCCTAACAAAATTCAATCATGAAACAATACGTTGCAGAATTAATTGGAACATTTACTTTAGTGTTTTGTGGTTGTGGCGCCATTGTAACTAATGAATTTTCAAATGGGACAGTAACACATTCAGGTATTGCTTTAACATTTGGCTTAGTGGTCATGTCTTTAATATATGCTTTTGGTGAAACCTCTGGTGCACATTTCAACCCTGCTGTAACTATAGCGTTCACCTACGCCAAAAGATTCCCTTTAAAAGAAGTGCCAAAATATATTTTAGCACAATGTATTGGCGCAATTTTAGCTGCATTACTATTGGTGGTTTTATTTCCAGAAAATGAATTCCTTGGTACTACATTACCTAAAATTGAAGTTTGGCGAGTGTTCTTATTTGAAGTCATCTTAACGTTTTTTCTAATGTTAGTGATCATAAACGTTTCTACAGGATCAAAAGAAACCGGTATTATGGCTGGTATTGCCATTGGAGGTGTTGTTTGGTTTGAAGCCCAATTTGCAGGGCCAATAACTGGTGCATCTATGAATCCTGCTAGATCAATCGGGCCAGCTCTAATTTCTGGACATATAGAACATTTATGGTTGTATATTCTTGCACCAATTGTAGGTGCATTATTAGCAGTTTTAAGCTGTAAACTAGTAAAAGATGATGACTGCTGTAATGACAAGTGTTAAATAGTTTTTACAGCAGAGACAATTTATTTAATTCATCGAATAAACTCCTTTTATTCTTTAGCATAAGCCGAGGTTGTTTATATTTGCAGTCAGAAAATTGCAATTATAATGAAGATATCATATAACTGGTTGAAACAGTTTATAAAAACTGATTGGGACGCAGAAAAAACAGGTGACTTATTAACTGATTTAGGACTAGAAGTTGAAGGAATTTCTACTTACCAGTCAATAAAAGGTGGTTTAAAAGGTATTGTTGTTGGTGAAGTTGTGTCTTGTGAACAACATTCTAACGCTGATAAATTACGTGTTACCAAAGTAGATATTGGAACTGGAGAACACATTCAAATAGTTTGTGGTGCACCTAATGTGGCTCAAGGACAAAAAGTACCTGTAGCAACAATAGGAACTATTTTATATGATGCCGAAGGCAGTGATTTTAAAATAAAAAAAGGGAAAATTCGTGGTGAAGAATCTCACGGAATGATTTGCGCAGAAGATGAACTTGGTTTAGGTAAGGGTCATGATGGTATTATGGTTCTTGATAAAAAACTAAAACCAGGAACTCCTTGTGCTGAAGTTTTCAATATTGAAAATGATCAAGTTTTTGAAATTGGCTTAACTCCTAACAGGTCAGACGCTATGAGCCATTTCGGTACAGCTCGCGATTTAAAAGCAGGTTTATTCCAAAAAGGGCATAATTTAGAGTTAATTTCACCATCTGTTAGTGATTTTCATGTAGATAGCAGAACTTTAAAAATAGACGCAGAAGTTGAAAATAACCAATTAGCCCCTCGCTATTGTGGACTTACAATTTCTGGACTTACAATTGCTGAATCTCCTGCATGGTTGCAAAACAGATTAAAAGCAATTGGGTTAACCCCTAAGAATAACATTGTTGATATAACAAATTATGTATTACATGAATTAGGACAACCTTTACACGCTTTTGACGCTATAAAAGTAAAAGGAAATAAAATTCAAGTTAAAACATTACCTGCAGGAACAAAATTTACAACTCTAGATGGTGTAGATCGTGAACTACATCAAGATGATTTAATGATTTGTAATGCTGACGAACCTATGTGTATCGCTGGGGTATTAGGCGGTTTAAATTCTGGTGTAACTGAACACACAACATCTATCTTTTTAGAAAGCGCTTATTTTAATCCAGTTTCCATTCGAAAAACTGCTAAAAGACATGCTCTTAATACCGATGCTTCCTTTAGATTTGAAAGAGGTATTGACCCTAATATCACTGAATACGCTTTAAAACGTGCTGCTCTGTTAATTCAAGAAATTGCAGGTGGTGAAATCACTTCTGGTATTGAAGATTTATACCCAAATAAAATTGAAGATTTTCAAGTGTTTTTATCGTTCGAAAACACCACTAAATTGATTGGACAAGAAATACCTAAAGAAACTATAAAAAGTATTCTAACTTCATTAGACATTAAAGTTAATAGTGTTACTGAAGGTGGCTTAGGTTTAACTATCCCATCTTATAGAACAGATGTACAACGTGAAGCTGATATCATTGAAGAAATCTTAAGAGTTTATGGTTATAACAATATTGAGTTTTCTAATAAACTGAATGCTACTATGTCTCACGCATCTAAGTTTGATGATCATAAACTTCAGAATGTTATAGCAAATCAATTGATAGCTCAAGGATTTAATGAAATGATGGCAAATTCATTAACCACAGCTGACTATACAGGATTATCTGAACAGATTAATAACGATAATAATGTGCAAATGCTTAATCCTTTAAGTAACGATTTGGCAGTTATGCGCCAATCCTTGTTATTTTCTGGTCTAGAAGCTGTTTCATATAATATCAATAGAAAGCAACAGAACTTAAAGTTTTTTGAATTTGGAAAAACATACCATCAGTATGAATCAGGATATGTGGAAAACAAACATTTATCTATTTTAATTACTGGAAACAGAAATTCTGAAAGTTGGACAAACACAAGCAGAACAAGTGATTTCTTTTATCTAAAAGGAATTATTGAACAGTTATTTTCAAGGTTAGGCGTTACTAAACTAAATGCTTCACCAATAAAAACTGATGTCTTATCTGAAGGAATAACTTTAAGTTTAGGTAAAACTAAATTAGTAGAGTTTGGTATTGTAAAGCGTCACATTTTAAAATCATTTGGGATATCTCAAGAAGTACTCTTTACAGACATCAACTGGAATAATGTAATTGAAGTGGCTAAATTCAATAAAATAAAATTTACACCAATTACTAAGTATCCAGAAGTTAAACGTGATTTTGCTTTATTATTAGATGAAAAAATCACATTTGAAGAAATTCATACTATAGCAAAACAATCTGAGAAAAAGTTACTAAAAGAAGTTAGTTTATTTGATGTTTATCAAGGAAAGAACTTGCCTGCTGGAAAGAAGAGTTATGCAGTAAGTTTTTCACTACAAGACAATGATAAAACACTCACAGATAAACAAATCGACAAGATAATGTCTAAATTACAAAGCTCTTTCGAGAAACAACTCGGAGCAGAATTAAGATAAATAAAAAAGCCTTTCATTTGAAAGGCTTTTTTTATACTAGAACTTCGATAGTATTTCAATAATCAAAAAAATAAGGATGTTATTGGCGGTTTTTGGTCTATTAGCATCTCGAAAACCAATCAAAAACTACACATGTAGAAAGCTATTTTATTGCTTGTTTGGACGAGAGTTCGATTCTCTCCGACTCCACTTTATAAAAAACAGTTCATTTATGAACTGTTTTTTTGTTATCTACAGGCTCTATTTCAGTATAGAGCAAAAAAAATCCTCAACATCATAAAGATATTGAGGATTAAAGAAGGCGGCGACCTACTCTCCCACATTACTGCAGTACCATCGGCGCTAATGGGCTTAACTTCTCTGTTCGGAATGGTAAGAGGTGAGCCCCATTGCTATAACCACCTTAAGTTTTAAGTGATATACTATGTATAACACTGTCACTTAATTTAAAGCAACTAATAAGTTAACATATTGAGATATAAAAAACAACTTGTATCAAAAATAAGAAAAGAGCGTACATAAGCTTACGGGTTATTAGTATCACTCGGCTATGACATTACTGCCTTTACACCTATGACCTATCAACGTAGTCATCTCCTACGACCCTTTAAAGAAATCTCATCTTGTGGTAGGTTTCGCGCTTATATGCTTTCAGCGCTTATCCCTTCCCGACGTAGCTACTCAGCAATGCTCCTGGCGGAACAACTGATGCACCAGAGGTCAGTCCAACTCGGTCCTCTCGTACTAGAGTCAGATCCACGCAAATTTCTAACGCCCACAGCAGATAGAGACCGAACTGTCTCACGACGTTCTGAACCCAGCTCGCGTGCCACTTTAATGGGCGAACAGCCCAACCCTTGGGACCTTCTCCAGCCCCAGGATGTGACGAGCCGACATCGAGGTGCCAAACCCCCCCGTCGATGTGAGCTCTTGGGGGAGATCAGCCTGTTATCCCCGGCGTACCTTTTATCCTTTGAGCGATGGCCCTTCCATGCGGAACCACCGGATCACTATGCTCTACTTTCGTACCTGATCGACCTGTATGTCTCTCAGTCAAGCTCCCTTATGCCATTGCACTCTACGCACGATTACCAACCGTACTGAGGGAACCTTTAGAAGCCTCCGTTACTCTTTTGGAGGCGACCACCCCAGTCAAACTACCCACCACGCACTGTCCTTTCAAAGAAAGTTAGACTCTAGATAAGCAAAGGGTCGTATTTCAACAATGACTCCACAACGCCTAGCGACGCCGCTTCAAAGTCTCCGACCTATCCTACACATTACTTATCCAAAACCAATACGAAGCTATAGTAAAGGTGCACGGGGTCTTTTCGTCCCGCTGCGGGTAATCGGCATCTTCACCGATACTACAATTTCACCGAGCTCATGGCTGAGACAGTGTCCAGATCGTTGCACCATTCGTGCAGGTCGGAACTTACCCGACAAGGAATTTCGCTACCTTAGGACCGTTATAGTTACGGCCGCCGTTTACTGGGGCTTCATTTCATTGCTTCGCCAAAGGCTAACAACTCCACTTAACCTTCCAGCACCGGGCAGGTGTCAGGCCCTATACATCATCTTTCGATTTAGCAGAGCCCTGTGTTTTTGATAAACAGTCGCCTGGACCTTTTCACTGCGGCCCATCCGAAGATGGGCGACCCTTCTCCCGAAGTTACGGGTCGATTTTGCCTAGTTCCTTAGCCATGAATCTCTCGAGCTCCTTAGAATTCTCATCCCAACTACCTGTGTCGGTTTAGGGTACGGGCTGCTTCTCTCGCTTTTCTTGGAAGTCGATTCGCTGGATTATCACCTTGACCGTAGTCTCAGTGTACTATCGGAGTGTTACCACTTCCTTCAACGCACTATTCCGTCAGTGCGCACCAACTATTCGCCTCCGTCACTTTTAATGAGAGCAGGTACAGGAATATTAACCTGTTGTCCATCCACTACCCCTTTCGGGTTCGCGTTAGGTCCCGACTAACCCTCAGCTGATTAGCATAGCTGAGGAAACCTTAGTCTTTCGGAGTGCGGGTTTCTCGCCCGCATTATCGTTACTTATGCCTACATTTTCTTTTGTAGCTGCTCCAGCATCCCTTACAGAACACCTTCAGCGCCACTACAATGCTCCCCTACCACTTATATTTACATATAAATCCATAGCTTCGGTGGTATATTTATGCCCGATTATTATCCATGCTCGTCCGCTCGACTAGTGAGCTGTTACGCACTCTTTAAATGAATGGCTGCTTCCAAGCCAACATCCTAGCTGTCTAAGCAGACAAACCTCGTTTATTCAACTTAATATACACTTGGGGACCTTAGCTGATGGTCTGGGTTCTTTCCCTCTCGGACATGGACCTTAGCACCCATGCCCTCACTGCTGAAAAACATTTTATAGCATTCGGAGTTTGTCAGGAATTGGTAGGCGGTGAAGCCCCCGCATCCAATCAGTAGCTCTACCTCTATAAAACTTTTAATCAACGCTGCACCTAAATGCATTTCGGGGAGTACGAGCTATTTCCGAGTTTGATTGGCCTTTCACCCCTACCCACAGGTCATCCCAAGACTTTTCAACGTCAACGGGTTCGGTCCTCCACTTTGGGTTAACAAAGCTTCAACCTGCCCATGGGTAGATCACACGGTTTCGCGTCTACCGATACTAACTATGGTCGCCCTATTCAGACTCGCTTTCGCTACGGATCCGTACCTGAAGTACTTAACCTTGCTAATATCGGTAACTCGTAGGCTCATTATGCAAAAGGCACGCCGTCACCCAAAAGGGCTCCGACCGCTTGTAAGCGTATGGTTTCAGGATCTTTTTCACTCCCTTATTCAGGGTTCTTTTCACCTTTCCCTCACGGTACTGGTTCACTATCGGTCTCTCAAGAGTATTTAGCCTTAACGGATGGTCCCGCTTGATTCATACAGGATTACTCGTGTCCCGCACTACTCAGGATACCACTACATTTACAATCTTTACTTATACGGGACTATCACCCTCTACGGTTACTCTTTCCAAAGTATTCTAATTCATTATGTATCTGATATTGTGGTCCTACAACCCCACATTTGCCGTAACAAATATGGTTTGGGCTAATCCGCGTTCGCTCGCCACTACTAACGGAATCACTATTGTTTTCTTCTCCTCCGGGTACTTAGATGTTTCAGTTCTCCGGGTTTGCTTCCTCGAAAGGATGACATGTCTTCAACATGCCGGGTTGCCCCATTCAGAAATTTACGGATCAAAAGGTATGTGCCCCTCCCCGTAACTTATCGCAGCTTATCACGTCTTTCATCGCCTTTGAGAGCCTAGGCATTCCCCATACGCCCTTATTTAGCTTATTGTACTTTTTATTACTCTATTATTCTTAAATTTGTTTGATAACTAACATCCTAGAGTTAGTTATCGCTCGTGTTTTTTAATCTCAATATGTCAATGAACGTTTTTCTTGTTATAACAGCCCTCACAAAACTTTCAGATACTAATAAGTTACTATTATCACCTAGTCATTTTACAAAAACCTTAAGAATGGTGGAGAATATCGGAGTCGAACCGATGACCTCTTGCGTGCAAGGCAAGCGCTCTAGCCAGCTGAGCTAATCCCCCATTACTAGTAGTTAGTAGTGAGTAGTTAGGTCTTAGTAATTAGCTAGTTTCCCAACTAATACTCAACTTCTAGAATTTCCTTAAGAAAAAAAATTAGTAGTCTCAGGCAGACTCGAACTGCCGACCTCTACATTATCAGTGTAGCGCTCTAACCAGCTGAGCTATGAGACTCTACTATTCTTCTTAGTTTCTTTTTGTTCTTTTAATTAATTAACAGCTAAAGTAAACACATCTCTGTGTATATAATTTTTCTAATCGTAGATTCTTTCTCTAGAAAGGAGGTGTTCCAGCCGCACCTTCCGGTACGGCTACCTTGTTACGACTTAGCCCTAGTTATCAGTTTTACCCTAGGCCGCTCCTTACGGTGACGGACTTCAGGCACTCCCAACTTCCATGGCTTGACGGGCGGTGTGTACAAGGCCCGGGAACGTATTCACCGGATCATGGCTGATATCCGATTACTAGCGATTCCAGCTTCACGGAGTCGAGTTGCAGACTCCGATCCGAACTGAGATAGGTTTTAAAGATTCGCATCCCCTCGCGGGGTAGCTGCCCTCTGTACCTACCATTGTAGCACGTGTGTAGCCCAGGACGTAAGGGCCGTGATGATTTGACGTCATCCCCACCTTCCTCACAGTTTGCACTGGCAGTCTTGTTAGAGTTCCCGACATGACTCGCTGGCAACTAACAACAGGGGTTGCGCTCGTTATAGGACTTAACCTGACACCTCACGGCACGAGCTGACGACAACCATGCAGCACCTTGTAAATAGTCCGAAGAAAAGAATATCTCTACTCTATGCAATCTACATTTAAGCCCTGGTAAGGTTCCTCGCGTATCATCGAATTAAACCACATGCTCCACCGCTTGTGCGGGCCCCCGTCAATTCCTTTGAGTTTCATTCTTGCGAACGTACTCCCCAGGTGGGATACTTATCACTTTCGCTTAGCCACTCAACCCGAAGGTCGAACAGCTAGTATCCATCGTTTACGGCGTGGACTACCGGGGTATCTAATCCCGTTCGCTCCCCACGCTTTCGTCCATCAGCGTCAGTATATTGTTAGTGATCTGCCTTCGCAATCGGTATTCCATGTAATCTCTAAGCATTTCACCGCTACACTACATATTCTAACCACTTCACAATAACTCAAGATAAACAGTTTCAAAGGCAATTCTACAGTTGAGCTGCAGGATTTCACCTCTGACTTATCTATCCGCCTACGGACCCTTTAAACCCAATGATTCCGGATAACGCTTGCACCCTCCGTATTACCGCGGCTGCTGGCACGGAGTTAGCCGGTGCTTATTCATATAGTACCGTCAAGGTTTCTCACGAGAAACTGTTTCTTCCTATATAAAAGAAGTTTACAACCCATAGGGCAGTCATCCTTCACGCGGCATGGCTGGATCAGAGTTGCCTCCATTGTCCAATATTCCTCACTGCTGCCTCCCGTAGGAGTCTGGTCCGTGTCTCAGTACCAGTGTGGGGGATCCCCCTCTCAGGGCCCCTACCTATCGTAGCCTTGGTAAGCCGTTACCTTACCAACAAGCTAATAGGACGCATAGTCATCTCATACCGTAACCTTTAATATCATCCCGATGCCGAGTCGATATACTATGAGGTATTAATCTTCGTTTCCAAAGGCTATCCCTCAGTATGAGGCAGATTCTATACGCGTTACGCACCCGTGCGCCGGTCGTCATCTTTGTGCAAGCACAAAATGTTACCCCTCGACTTGCATGTGTTAAGCCTGCCGCTAGCGTTCATCCTGAGCCAGGATCAAACTCTTCATCGTTAAATTTTAAATATTATTTAAACCTAACAACTAAAAGAAATTATAACTCAAAATGGTTTACTTTAATTATTATTGTATTATTAAAAAATAATACGCGCTGTCAATCAATATGTCAATGAACTCACTCCTCTCGAAGCTCTTCTTGTAGAGCCGCAGAACTCGAACCTGCTTACTTTCCTATAACTCTCTCTTAACTATTAAGTAATACTTAATCCGTTAAGCGGGTGCAAATATACAACCCTTTTTGTTTCTCACAATGTTTTTGAAATAAAATTTTAAAAGTTTTTTTTACTCCTAAAATCAAACCCAAAACAACACTTCTTAAAGAACTTTTTGTTAGCAAAAACTTGTTTCGCTAAGCGGATGCAAACCTACACCCTTTTTAATTCCTCACAATGTTTTTCTGAATATTTTTTAAAGTTTTTTACAACCTTACAACTCAATCCAAAACACACTATACAAAGAACTTTTTCACTCCACAACTTCGTTATAAATTCAGCCGTTTTGCGGGTGCAAATATACCACCTTTCTTCTCTTATAAACAAACTTTTTAGCAAAGATTTTTGAAATAAATTACTGTGAACTAATAATGAGATTGTTAACTCTGTAATTTGGGATAGTGAATTTAAGAATTATATCTGATTTAGCAAAATCATTCTATAAAAATGACATGAAAGATTTAATATATTTATTCTATCAACCATTTATCTGACAATTCAAAGTAATCGAAATCTAGTTGATGCTCTTGTCTTTCGAGAATTTGATCTAAAAAAGAGCGCATCAAAATATCCTCAATGTAATAATCTTCTCTATTATTGATAGGGTTATATTCTTCTTTTAAAGATATATCAAACATACTTGCCGTAGAATTATACCAGAAAGCTCGCCAACCACTCCTTAATTCTTTTATTAATTGAAAGGCCGTTACACCAGTTTGACGATGAATTAACTTTATTAATATCTGTCCTTCGGTACGAGTTAACTTTTTCAACTTAGCGGAAAACTCTTCCTCAATATACTTTTGAATGCGTTTAGTGTATTTCTTCTGTTTGCGTTTTCCTTTTATATGGAGTAAACTATCGTTTAATGCCGTCAACTTTTCGGAAGCCAGTTTAGCATACGGATACACCTTTCTAGTTTTTCGTCTTAATATCAGATATTTTATACGGTCTTGATTAGTTGAGAACTTCATTTTTTTTAACACCATAACATCATCCAAGCCAATTGCATCACTATACAAGGAATCACCTTGAATTAAAAAGGATTCTTTTTGAATGCTATCAGTTTTCACCAAGGAATCTTCCTGAGCAATAAGACTCGTAGAAATGAATAGTATATATAGGTATAAAAACAGTTTCATTTATATTGTTTAAATTATCAACTACTAAAACCATTCCAAAACTAATGAATAATATGAACCTAACCACAGAATGACACCATATATATACCATCAAATTATTAAAAAATAGTTACTTTAGTGCCAAACAAATTATGACATCAAATGGCAAAAAAATCTATACTAAATAAAAAATCGATTGCATTTTTAGAAAAGTACTTAAATAACGCAGCTCCAACAGGATATGAATGGGAAGGCCAGAAAATCTGGATGGATTATCTAACTCCTTATGTAGATGAGTTTATTACTGACACCTACGGAACAGCTGTTGGTGTTATAAATCCTGACGCAAAGTTTAAAGTTGTTATTGAAGGGCATGCCGATGAAATTTCATGGTATGTGAATTATATTTCCGACGAAGGTTTAATTTACGTGATTAGAAACGGTGGTAGTGATCATCAAATAGCACCTAGTAAAATTGTAAACATACACACCAAAAAAGACATTGTGAAAGGTGTTTTTGGCTGGCCTGCAATACATACAAGAAATAAAGCTCAAGAAGAAACTCCAAAGCCAGACAATATCACAATAGATGTTGGTGCTAAAGACAAGGCTGAAATAGAAAAAATGGGAATCCATGTAGGTTGTGTAATTACTTACCCAGATGAATTTCACGTGTTAAATAAAGATAAATTTGTTTGCCGTGCCTTAGACAACAGGATGGGTGGTTTTATGATTGCTGAAGTAGCACGTTTACTTAAAGAAAATAAGAAGACCTTACCTTTTGGATTATACATTACTAATTCAGTTCAAGAAGAAATTGGTTTACGTGGTGCTGAAATGATTACACATACCATTAAACCAAATGTGGCAATTGTTACAGATGTAACTCATGACACAACAACACCAATGATTGACAAAAAGAAAGAAGGTCATTTAGAACTTGGTTTAGGCCCTGTAGTTGCATACGCTCCAGCAGTACAGCAAAAATTACGAGATTTGATTACTGACACCGCAGAAGAAAAGAAGATTCCTTTTCAACGCTCAGCGCTTTCAAGAGCAACTGGTACAGATACTGATGCTTTCGCATATAGTAACGGTGGAGTTGCATCAGCATTGATTTCTTTACCGCTAAGATATATGCACACTACAGTAGAAATGGTACACAGGGATGATGTTGAGAATGTTATCAAATTAATTTATGAAACACTATTAAAAATTGAAGACGGTGAAACGTTTTCTTATTTCAAATAAGATTATAAAAAAGCCTTTCAAATTGAAAGGCTTTTTTTGTGCATTTAATTGACTCTTAAATTTTTGCTTGATAAGTATACAAATCATAATAGCGTCCTTTCGAAGCTATTAATTCATCATGATTTCCTTTTTCTGCAATACTTCCAGATTCAATCACTAAAATTTGATCTGCTTTTTTAATCGTACTTAACCTGTGCGCAATAACAATGGTTGTTCTGTTTTTAGTTAATTCCGCTAAACTCTTTTGAATTAACGCTTCACTTTCAGTATCTAAACTTGACGTTGCTTCATCTAGAATAATTATTTTCGGATCTGTAAGAATAACTCTTGCAATTGCTATTCGTTGTCGTTGTCCACCAGATAATTTTACACCTCTTTCCCCTATTAATGTATCTAATCCGTCTTCAAACCGATCAGTAAATTCATTTACATAAGCTACCTCAACCGCTTTTAACAATTGTTCTTCTGAAGCATTTGGACGAGGAAACATGATATTCTCACGGATAGTTCCTTCAAACAAAAACTCATCTTGTAACACAACACCTAAATTACTACGGTAACTACTTAAATTAACTTTACTTATATCATGATTATCAATCGTAATTATTCCAGATTGCGGGTTCAAGAATGTTGCTGATAATCCGGCTATTGTTGATTTCCCAGAACCAGAACTCCCCACTAATGCTGTTACGGAACCTTCAGGCGCATTAAAGCTAATATTATGTAGCACTTCTTTCCCTTCGTCATAAGAGAACGAAACATCTTTAAACACTAAATCACCTTTAATATTATCCAGCTGAATAGTTCTGCTTTCATTATCTTCTTCGGCAGTCATATTCATCAACTCTTCCGTACGGTCTAATCCCGCAAGTGCTTCGGTAAGTTGGCTTCCTATATTACTCATTTGCACAATTGGAGCAATCATAAAACCAAGAATAAGTGTAAAAAACAAGAATTCTCCAACGGTCATAGTGCCTTCCATCATATAATAACCTCCCATTCCCATAATTCCTGTAGATGCAATACCTAATAAGAATGTAGAAGAACTCGTCATTAATGCAGTTGCTGTTAAACTTTTTTTCACATTCTGAAACAATTGATCTACACCTTTTTCAAAAAACCAAATTCTCTTGTTCCTCTGCATTAAACGCTTTTATAACTCTTACTCCAGCTAATGTTTCTGTTAATCGTCCTTTTACCTCAGCATTAATTTGCCCTCTTTTTCTGAACACAGGTCTGATAAACTTAAACGCTTTTAAGGCTATGAACCCAAATATTGAGATTGGCATGAATACGAATAATGTCATCCATGGGTTTAACTTTATTAAAATCACTAATGAGATGATTGCCGTAAAGGTTCCACCAACCAACTGAACCAACCCAGTTCCTATTAAATTACGAACACCTTCAACATCACTCATAATTCTAGACACCAAAGCTCCCGATTTTGTGTTATCAAAAAAACTGATTGGTAATGACAGTACTTTCTTCTGAACCTGAGCTCTTAATTCACTAATTAAAAACTGAGCTTGTACACTTAAAATTTGTGTCAACAAGAATGATGTGACTGCTTGAACAAGTATCGCAACACCAACAATCAACAACAGTTCGTATAATTGATTAAAATCTTTATTCGGAATCACATCATCTAACAACACTTTACTTTGCCACGGCAACACCAAACTTGCTATTCTGCTAAATACAATTAACACTAAACCAATAAACACCAAGTTTCGACGCGGCCAAATTATCGTCTTAAATGCTTTGCCCATTGTTACTTTGGGTTTCTTTTTAGTGGTATTTTCTTTAAAGTGCTGCATGTATTATAACTTAAACGATAAAAGTAATCATTATAAAAACAACAAGCCACACATAACTGCATGGCTTTTTTAGTGTTTTTATATTAACTCTATAATTAGTTAACAATCATTTTTTTAGTATCAATTTTCTTACCATCTAAGTACAATGTGTAGTAATACATTCCAGATGCATAACCTGAAGCATTAACACTCACTTCTCCTTCTCCTTTTTGAGTAATTGTAATTCTATCTACAATCTGACCAACATTATTACTAAATACAATATCTGCTTGACTAACATCATGAGGCACATAATACCCAATAGCTGAAGTCGCATCAAACGGATTTGGTATATTTTGTTCTAAAACAGGGCGCATAGTTGCAATTTCATCTTCTCCTACTAGAAGAACACCACAAGCACAAGCCTCTAAAACTGTAACTCTATTTTCCAAATCAGCAATTAATGGTGCAATATCAACAGATACTGATGATCCGTTTTCTATATCAATTTGAATTACTGACCCTGTTAAAGTTGCAGAAGTTAAATTCTGGGCATCAGTATTTGCGTATGCAGATAAATCCACAGTATTAGTCCCTCCAGATATACTTAAAACATCAGCAGCAATTGACAACTCTTGACTATCTGTTCCAGTTCCATCTTGTAATGAGGATAAGTCAACTGTTGTTGCATCATTTGTCAAACTTAAAGTTGTACCAGACAATGATAAATCTTGCGCATCAGTATTTGCATATCCTGATAAATCAATAGTATTAGTTCCTCCAGAAATACTTAAGATATTAGTTGCTAAAGACAATTCTTGACTATCTGTACCCGTACCATCTTGTAATGACGACAAATCAACTGTTGTTGCATCATTTGTTAAACTTAATGTTGTTCCAGTTAATGATAAATCTTGTGCATCAGTATTATCTAAGTACCCAGATAAATCTACAGTTTCTGTAGCGACACCATCAGCTTCTAAAGATAACTCTAAATTATTTCCATTTAATTGAAATACATCTACTGTTTGATCATCAGTGTCTGTTGTTGCACTTAACCATTGTGTCCCATCCCAAACATAAACAGCTTTCTCTTCAGTGTCATATACAAGCATTCCGTTTTCAGCTGCAGTTAATGAACTCCCAAGACTTGTTCTTAAAGCAGTTGTTAAACGATTTAACAACAGTCCTTTATTAGTATCTTCTAATGTTAAAGACGCATTAACATTTGGTGCATCTGTACCAATACCCACACTTAATGTGTTTGTAGCTCCACCAAGAACCATAGTATTATCAGTTGCGGCACTTGCGGCATTACCTATTGCAACAGAATTAAACGCACTTGTTGATGCGTTGTATCCAATTGCAATATTATAAGTTGCATCTGGATCTCCACCAGTATTATCAATAAGGTCAGTAGAATTTGCCCCATAACCAATTACAATTGCACCTTCATTCTGAACCAATGCATTTGTACCAATTGCAACAGATTGTGCCTTGTCAATAACTACTGAACGTCCAATTCCTACAGCATGATCTTCTGTTATTGCCACATCTTTACCAATACCAATTGAGTAATCTGCATTATTCGTTAAGTCCGCTAAATGCCCAATACCGATTCCACCTGTTGCGCCATCTAGTTGAGCAAAAACACCAATAGCAATACCATACTGCCCATCAACTTTTGTTTCATACCCCAACATTGTTACATCGTTATGTCCAACATCTGCATTAGCTCCAATAAAAGTAGCTCTACTTCTATTAGTATTATTTCCAGCCCCATCTCCCCAAGGAGATGGCTGTCCAGAGCTACCAAAATCTGCAAATGCTCCCATTCCAACATTATCTTCACCTGCTCTGTTTGAATACCCAGTAGTAACCCCTACATATGTATTCCTATTTGCATTACTGTTATTGTTATTACGGTTATTATCCCAACCTGCTCTCGCACCTATAAAAGTGTTAAAACTTGCATGTTCAGTTGCCGCACCAGCAGCTTGACCTATCATAGTATTTCCATTACCAACACCAATATCTGTTCCTGCTGAATCACCGACAGTCGTATTTCTAGAACCCGTTGTTAAATCATAACCTGCTTCTGACCCAACAAAAACATTTCTATAACCTGTAGTAATATTACCTCCAGAAGCTGACCCTACCGCTGTATTATCAGACCCCGTTAATGGATTACTATTACCTGTTGTAGTTGTTGAACTAAATACACTTTGACTTACATTACCAGATTGAGTACCAATAAAAGTATTATCGTCACCAGAAGTTACTCTCGCTCCTGCTCTTTCTCCTATAAAAGTATTATCATAACCATCAACATTAAAAAAACCAGCACCATTACCTATAAAAGTATTATCTGTGGCTGTATTACTATATCCTGCTCTAAATCCTATCATTGTATTATCTGCAGCATTATCATCCCTATACCCAGATTCATATCCGATATATACACCTTCTGTACCAGTAGTAATATTATGACCTGCTTTATACCCTAAGGCCGTATTCATGCTTCCTGATGACAACGCTGTTAAAGTTGAATCACCAATAGCCACATTATAGTCACCAGTAGTAATACTCACACCAGCACCTGTACCTTGAGACTCATTCATGGTTTGTGCATTAGAAACTGAATAAGCTCCTAAAAAACAAATAAGTAAGATTAATTTTTTATACATATTAATGTTGATTTAAATTTTGCACAAAAGTAATTAAATAATGTTAATACTGTATAATTTTATATACAGTAGATTTTATTACCCTTTATATTAGTTTTTTTATTTCTCTTATACTTTTAGAGGCTGGCATAAAATCTGGCTTTAAACGAGTACATACCTCAAACTCATTTATGGCTGCACTATAATTATTAGTTAGCTGATACAATAAACCTTTATTGTAATAAATCAAGTGATTATTTGGGGTTATTTTTTTAGCCAATTCAAAATTCAATCCTGCTTTATGATATTCTTTTAAGTTCATATAAATTATACCAAGGTTGATATATGCATCAACTTGATTTTTGTCTAATAATACTGCTTTTTTATAATCTTTTAACGCTTCAGTAAAGTTATGTTTATCTAGCCATAAGTTACCACGTTGTGTATGTGCTGATGCTATAGAAGGGTCTAAATCCAATACTTCTGTAAAATCTTTAAATGCGTTATTAACATCATTTTTAATTAAATACAATTCACCTCTTAAATAATAAGACGGCGCAAAATACTCAGCTAGTGCAATTGATTTTGAAACATCATCCAAAGCTTTCGAAAACTGTTTGTTTTTTTTATAATACAATGCTCTATTGTAATACCCTAAATGATTTTTAGAGTTTAGTTGAATAACTTTTGAAAAATCTGTAATCGCCTGGTCATTATCTTTTAATTTCCCGTAAAGTATTCCTCTATTTAAATATCCAGATAAAAATTTGGGGTTAAGCTTTACCACCTCATTTAAATCGTTTAATGCTAACTCGTTTTCCCCTATGTTTTTATATGCAAATGATCTATTGTAATACAACTGATAGTATCCTGGATTTAAGTCAATTGCAGAATTAGAATCCTCTATTGCCTCATTAAAACTCTTTTTAGCAATTCTATCCTCTGCTCTATTCATATAGGCTAAAAAATTATTTGGATATTTTTCAACAACATTAGTCCACATTTTTTCACTACTGTTAAATGTTTTTGAATACTGAAAAGAGATTGCGCCTAGAGTTAACAAATAGACAGATAAACCAATACTAGTTACTTTTTTAAACCCGTTAAAAGAGTTGTAAAACCAAACACAACCTGTTCCTATAAGATAAAATAATCCAAAATAGGGTAAATATGTATATCTATCTGCAGTTACAGCTGTACCAAAAGGCAATACTTGTATTACAGGAATTAAGGTGATAAAGAAAAACCCAAAGCCAAATACCAGAGTTCTGTTTTTTTTTAATTTTAGTTAACAACCAAATGAATAGTATTACTATTGGTAATGAAGCAGCATAGAAATACCAAGGATTTGGTTCTCCTAGCTGATTCGGATATGGATGATAAGCACTTAAGTTAAATGGCACTATTACTTTAATCAGATACGTTATATATCCGTAAAACCCAACTGACAACGAATCTAATACCGTTATGAATTGTCTATCTTCCATAGCGCCTCCTTTAGCTTGCATTTTTATTGAGAGCAAAACAAAAAATATACTTAAGAGTAAAAAAGGGACTTTTTCAAGAATTAATTTTAAATTAAATTTTCTTGCATTTAAGTAATCGAATAAAAACAACACTAGAGGTAATATAACCGCAGAGCCTTTTGACAACAAAGACATTATATAGAGTACAAAACAAGCTACATAATAATAGTATTTCGGATACCTTGACTCTTTAAAAGCGTAAAAATAATACGTAATTAATGAGCATATAAAAAATAGGGTATATAATAAATCTTTACGTGCAGAAATCCATCCAACTACCTCAACATGCATAGGATGTATACCAAAAAGTATTGCCGTTAAAACAGCTACTGCTTTATTTTTACAAATCAGTTCGGTTAAATAAAGTACTAAACAAACTATTAATAAATGTAATAGTAAGTTTGTTGCATGAAACATTGTTGGATTTAATCCAGAAATAGCATAATCAATAGACCATGATATTAATGTTAAAGGCGCATAAGTACTTACTACTTCAGGTGTATAAAATATATGTTTAAAGCCCTCAAGAGAAAAGTTCTTTATTAAATCATTATTGATAACATACGCGGTATCATCCCAATTTAAAAAGTCGCTAAATAGATTTGGACTTAATACTATCGTTGTAATTAATATACAAACAACTGCCCAAAAGTATTTCTTTTTATGTAGTTTGCTTTTCTTTAGAGAATCTAACAATTTCAAAGGTCAAAATATTGATTAATGTTCAAAAATAAGAAAATAATAGTTGTATTACCTGCTTATAACGCAGCAAGTACATTAACGAAAACTTACAGTGAAATCCCTTTCGATATTGTTGATGATGTTGTATTAGTTGACGATAACAGTTATGACAATACAATTGATGTTGCTCAGGAACTTGGAATTAAGTACATTATAAAGCACAACACCAACAAAGGCTATGGTGCCAATCAAAAAAGTTGCTATAAGAAAGCATTATCTTTAAAGGCTGACATTATCATCATGTTACACCCTGATTATCAATACACTCCAAAGCTAATTCATGCTATGGTTTCAATAATTGCAAATGATATCTATGCTGTTGTTATTGGCTCTCGTATTTTAGGCAATGGCGCTTTTAAAGGAGGTATGCCTCTATATAAATATATCTCTAACAGATTTTTAACCTTATTCCAGAATATTTTAATCGGACAAAAACTATCTGAATACCATAGTGGTTATCGTGCATTTTCTGCTGAATCGTTAGGTAATATCAATTTGAAATACAATTCTGATGATTTCATATTTGATAATCAAATGCTTTGTCAGTTATTCAATAAAGGGTTTGACATTGCAGAAATAACTTGCCCAACAAGATACACACCTGAAAGTTCATCAATAAATTTTACGAGGAGTGTTACATATGGAATTGGAGTTATCAAAACTTCAATTCAGTATTTTTTACATCAAAATAAAATTATTAAATGTAATTTATTTCAGTAAAAAATCACTTATAACCTATTTTCAATTATTTCTTCTACAATTTCCGGATTTAATAATGTTGATGTATCTCCTAAATTATCCAATTCATTTGCTGCAACTTTACGTAGAATACGTCGCATTATTTTCCCGCTTCGTGTTTTGGGTAAACCCAGACACAAACTGAATTTTATCACACTTTGCAATTGGTCCAATTTTATCAGTTATCAGTTGATTAATTTCTTTTCTCAAATTATCATCAACCTCTACATTATCATGTAAAATAACATAAGCATATAAGGCATTTCCTTTTATGTTATGCGGAAATCCAACAATTGCACTTTCAACAACACATTTGTGCTCATTAATAGCATCTTCAATTGGTGCTGTACCTAAATTATGACCAGAAACAATAATAACATCATCTACTCTACCTGTTATCCTATAATCACCATCTCTATCACGTAAAGCACCATCTCCTGGGAAATACATATTTTCAAATGTTTCAAAATACGTAACCTTATAACGTTCATGATTTCCGTAAATAGTTCTTGCCATACTTGGCCAAGGGAATTTAATTGCTAATCTTCCGTGCGCAGTTATTTCAGTTATTTCATTTCCATCATCATCAACTAAAACCGGTTGAATTCCTGGCAAAGGCAACGTTGCGTATGTTGGTTTATCTTTAGTAACACCTGCTAATGACGATAACATAATACCACCTGTTTCTGTTTGCCACCAGGTATCAACAATCGGACATTTTCGTTTTCCTACATTATCATTATACCAATGCCATGCTTCTTCATTTATAGGCTCTCCTACTGACCCCAAAGTTTTTAATGCAGATAAATCATATTTTTCAACCAAACTTAACGGATGTTTTTCTAAAGCACGAATCGCAGTTGGTGCGGTGTAAAACTGATTAATCTTATGTTTCTCACAAATTTGCCAAAAGCGACCGTAATCAGGATAACCTGGCACTCCCTCAAACATAACTGTTGTAGCACCATTTAACAATGGGCCGTAAACAATATAACTATGTCCTGTAATCCAACCAATATCAGCGGTACACCAATACACATCATTTTCTTGGTATTGAAACACATTTAAAATGAATAGGCCGTATATACCATATACCCACCACAAGTATGCACCATACCTTTTGGCGAACCAGTAGACCCTGATGTGTATAATATGAATAACATGTCTTCTGCATCCATTTCTACAGCTTCAAACTGGTCGTTTACTTTTCTTAATTCTTCATGCCACAACACTTGGTTTTTAGACAAGCTGATATTCAAATTACATCTATTTAAAACAATTGTTTTTTTAATGGATTGGCAATTTTGTAATGCTTCGTCAGCTATACTTTTTAATGGTGTAATTTTTTCACCTCTAAACCCGCCATCGGCAGTTAACAACACTTTACAATTGGCATCATTTATTCGTGCAGCTAAGGCTGAAGCTGAAAACCCCGCAAATACTACTGAATGTACAGCGCCTATTCTGGCACAAGCCAACGTAGCAATGGCTAATTCTGGCACCATAGGCATATACAAGCAAACTCTATCACCTTTTACGACGCCATTATTTTGCAACACATTGGCAAATTGACACACTTTAGAATGCAACTCCTTATAAGAAATATGTTGCGCTTCTTCATTTGGATTGTTTGGCTCAAAAAGAATTGCTGTTTTATTACCTCTTTCCTCTAAATGTCTATCCAAACAGTTCTCAGTAATATTCAGTTTACCGTTTTGAAACCATTTTACTTCAGGTTTAGAGAAATCCCATTCTAACGTTTTTTCCCATTGTTTTTTCCAAACAAAACTTTGAGCAACCTCATCCCAAAATTGTTCTGGTTGTTCAATACTTTTCTTATATGTGTCATGGTAATCTTGTAAAGATGTTAATTTTAGATGTTGCATTGGTCAATTATAAAATAATTAGATATTACTCATTAGAAAGTGTTTCAACAAAGCGTTCAAACTCATGTTTGAATTTCTCATATTTCTCTCCAGTTGCAGGCCCACTAAAACCTGTGTGGATTTTTCTGACTGTTCCTTTTTTATCAATAAAGATTGTTGTTGGATATGACAATATATGGTTCAACATGGGTAATTTTTCTGCAGCTAATTTTTTACTTGCAGAACCAGTTTGCGCTATCAAAATAGGATAATCAATACCTATGCGTTCTTTTAGTCTATTTAAATTTGCTGTTACCTTCTCTATAGTTTTTGCATTTTCAAATGCTAAAGCTACAATCTCAAAATTTTCGTTTTTATGATCTTTATAAAACTGACTTAAATATTTGCTTTCATCTAAACAATTCGGACACCAACTTCCCATAATTTGAATCACTACAGCTTTATCTTTAAAACGTGCATCTGTTAAACTCACCGATTTTCCATTCAAATCAGGAAAAGTGAATTCAATTTTATCATAACCTTCTTTTAGATAGGTTAATGTGTTTGGATCAGTCAATTCATATGTATCATTTTTAACTGCTATCCAAGGTTCTTTATAATGATTTCCTGAATAAAACATTCCAGTAGTGATGCTATCATTTTTTACTTCACCGTCAAATAGAAAGGCGTGTGCACCATCAAAACAGCTTAAATTTAATCGGTTGCCATCTAATGCGTCTTCTAAAAAACGGTAATCACCAGTTTCAGTTAAAAAAGTTCCAGTAATTTTATTATCTGGCCCATCTTTAAACACTCCTTTTGCTTTATAACTATCTTCTGTATTTGGACTAAACGTCACCTCCCAATTCCCTGCAATTGGCTGATGGTTTTTAGCTGTTGTTGGATATCTAAAATGTACATCATAAATAGCTTCAAAAGGAACCTTAGTGTATTTTGGTCCTTTTGTGTAATTTCCTTTTAAGTTGCCTTTGTCATCTATTTTCGCATCTAATTTTGCATCAAATACTGGCATCATAATATGCACGGAATCACCAACAACTGTGATATCATCAACTATAATTTTTTCTTCAGCATTGAAAATTGTGATGTCTTTTGAAGCATTCACTTCAAAAACAAAAGGTAATTCTTTTTGATCTTTAACCTTCAAAGTAGCACGGTATGCGCCAGTTTTAAACTCTTTATCTTTTATTATTGGTTCTTTTGACTCTTCTTTTTTACAAGACCAAAGCGACAGAATTGCTAGTCCTAATATTAGTTTTTTCATTTATATAATTTTATAGATTTAAAACTACAAAAAAAGGCATCAATTACTGATGCCTTTTAGGTATAATTTAGTTTGAGATATTAACTCAAATACGAAACCACATTTTTTTCAATACGTGCTTCAATGTTAGTCAAATCAGCTTTCACAAACTGTTCTCCTGTTATTTGTTCGAATAACTCTATATAACGTTCTGATATTTCTTTTATTTTTTCATCAGACATTTCAGGAATTTGCTGTCCGTCTTTTCCTTGAAATCCGTTTTCAATTAACCATTGTCTTACAAATTCTTTAGACAATTGCTTTTGAGTCTCTTTATTATCCTGACGTTCTTGATACCCATCTGCATAAAAATAACGAGAAGAATCTGGGGTATGGATTTCATCAATCAATACAATTTTACCATCAGCAGTTTTTCCGAATTCATATTTAGTATCTACTAAAATTAAGCCGCGTTTAGCTGCTATTTCTGTCCCTCTTTTGAATAAGGCTTGAGTAAATTTTTCTAAAACTTCATAATCTTCTTTAGAAACAATACCATTTGCTAAAATATCTTCTCTAGAAATATCTTCATCATGCTCTCCATTATCTGCTTTTGTAGACGGTGTAATAATTGGCATTGGCAACTTATCATTCTCATTTAAGCCTTCTGGTAAAGCCACACCACATAACATTCTCTTACCCAATTTATATTCTCTTGCAGCATGACCCGCTAAATAACCACGGATAACCATTTCTACTTTAAAAGGTTCACATAAATACCCAACTGCTACGTTAGGATCTGGAGTTGCAAGAATCCAATTAGGAACAATATCTTCAGTTTCTTGCATCATTTTTGCTGCAATCTGATTTAATATTTGTCCTTTATAAGGAATCTGTTTTGGCATAATCACATCAAAAGCAGATAATCTATCTGATGCTATCATGACTAACTTGTCATTGTTGATGTTGTAAACTTCTCTAACTTTTCCTTTATAGATGTTTTTCTGATTCGGAAAATTAAAATTTGTGTCGTTAATCGTTGTACTCATTAGTTGTTGTGTAGTAGTCTGTTTTTATTCGTTTTCTATATTCTTGTAGGCTTCAATAACTTTTTTAACCAAACGATGTCTAATCACATCTTTGTCATCTAAATAAATAAAACCAATTCCTGTAACACCTTTCAATACTAAAAGTGCTTCTTTTAGACCTGATACTGTTCGCCTTGGTAAATCAATTTGACCAGGATCTCCTGTAATTATAAATCGGGCGTTTTTTCCCATTCGGGTTAAGAACATTTTCATTTGTGCCCTAGTCGTGTTTTGTGCTTCATCTAAAATTACAAAAGCATTATCAAGCGTTCTACCTCTCATAAATGCTAGTGGTGCAATCTGAATAATTCCTTTTTCTATATGAGATTCCAACTTTTCTGCTGGAATCATATCACGTAATGCATCATATAAAGGTTGCATGTACGGGTCTAATTTATCTTTCATATCTCCTGGCAGAAAACCAAGATTCTCTCCAGCTTCAACAGCCGGACGCGTTAAAATTATTCGCTTAACTTCTTTTGCTTTTAAGGCTTTTACTGCTAATGCTACTGCTGTATACGTTTTACCAGTTCCTGCAGGTCCAACAGCAAATACCATATCATTTTTTAAACTTGTAGCTACTAATTTACGTTGGTTAACAGTTTGTGCTTTCACCATTTTACCGCCAACACCGTGTACTAAAACACTATCACTACTTTTAGGTGTATGAATATCTTCTTCCCCATTAGAAGTCAATACACGTTCTATAATATTTTCATCAAGTTTATTATATTTTGCAAAATGTAAGATTAACATACGCATGCGTTTATCAAACTCTTCGAGGATTTCTTCTCCCCCAATGGCTTTGACTTTATTTCCGCGAGCTACTATTTTAAGCTTCGGAAAATATTTTTTTAATGCTGTAATGTTGGTATTTTGCTCTCCACAAAATTCTCGTGGATTAATCTCGGTTAGTTCAAATATAAGTTCTTTCAAAAGCTAAAGTTATTTGTTAAAAATTAACTAAAAATTCACTTGATTTACTCCACAAAATTACGCAATTTTGCTTAGGCAAACCTAACAATCAACAATTTATTAATGGCAATTATAACTTTAACGACAGATTTTGGAATTAAAGATCATTACTTAGCTGCTGTTAAAGGTACAATCTATACTGAAATACCAGAAATTACTATTGTTGATATCTCTCATCAAGTTACGCCTTTTAATTATAATGAAGCGGGTTATATTATAAAAAATGCTTACGCTAATTTTCCAAAAGGTACTATTCATATTATTGGTGTTGATGCAGAGTTGAGTTCTACCCAACAACATATTGCTATGTTATTTAATGGCCATTACTTTATTTGCGCAAATAATGGCATATTATCAATCTTATGTTCTGAAATTCATCCTGAGAAAATAATTGAAATTACCACGCATCAAACTGCACATGATAATTTTCCTGTGAAAACTGTATTTACAAAAGTAGCTTGTCATTTAGCCCGTGGTGGAAACTTAGATGTGATTGGTAGGCCATTTAATCAATTAAAAGAAGTGTCTAATGTCACACCAGTTATCAATACTGATGAAACTTCTATTATTGGACACATTCAATACATTGATAATTACGGTAACGTTATTACTAATATCAATAAAGAATTAATCACTAAAATAGCACGTGGCAGATCATATAAAGTAAACTTAAGGCATTTTAGCTTTGACACCGTTTATAATTCTTATGGCGATTGCATGCAAAACACTACAACAGATCATAATAGCCAAGATGGTAAAAGGATTGTATTATTTAATTCTAGTAATTTTTTAGAGATTGCCTTATATAAGAGTAGTTTAAAAACTGGAGGGGCCTCAAGTTTATTAGGTATAAAGTATAGAGATACTGTTTCAGTTACATTTTATGAAAAATAAAAAACTTATGTTAATACGCATTGTTAAATTGAGTATTCAAGACGATAAAATTCAAGAATTTAAAACTAATTTTGATAAACAGAAGCAACACATCAGACATTTTGAAGGCTGTCAGTTTTTAGAACTCTACAACGATAAACACATCAAAAATATTTTCTTTACTTACAGTTATTGGGATAACGAAGCTGCATTAAACAACTACAGACATTCCGATTTATTTAATGGCATTTGGGCAGTAACGAAACCTATGTTTAATGCCAAACCAGAAGCTTGGAGTGTGGATAAATTAGAGAGTTTGAAATAAGTTACTTTATGAAAAAATTACTTTTAATTTTATTATTTGGAACCTTTAACACCTATTCTCAAAATGATTTTAATAGTCATTTAACCTTTTTTGAATTAAACAATTCTACTTTTAATTTAGTGGACAAATCAAATGGAATAGCCACTTTTAAAATAGAAGATCAAGAAAACACAAAAGGTGATTTTTCTACTACAATTATTGTTAGTGAACTTGGAAAAATGCAATCCTCAAAAATGAATGAAGACACTTTTAATCGTGTTTTGGATTCTTATGAAGAAAATGGCTACAAAATATTTGACAAGAAACGAAGGGGTTATTTAAAAGACGGTAAAGTCTATAACCATTCATCATTTTTAGAATCAGGTATTGAGTATAAAAATAAAAAAGGCATCATTTATTTTGCTTTGATACTAGAAAATCATGTTTCATTAATGTTTATTGGCACAGCATTTAAAAACCTTGAAGAAAACAAAAAAATATTTTTGAATATAGCATCGTCTGCAAAATTAAAACGCGGTAAATAACTTAAGCCACTAATTTTCTTACAATATCTTTTACAGGTAATATTGCTTTAGTATATTCAATACTAGGTCCTGCAACCCACACCGTTTTATAAGTTGCTTTATTAGCGGCATTAGCAACTGCTTTCATACCAATCATGAAACGTAGCATTTTTACCCATTTTTTCAATGTTCTATTCTTATTTAAAATAGATTCTAACCATGAGTTTTTAGTTCCAATTTTTGCAACATATGGTGTTTTTATAACTGTACAAGGCGTACCAGAAATACGTTCTGTCATGACAATATCTTCGGCACCATAATCAACACAGGCCTGTTTGTATTCTTCAGAAACTGAAGCTTCTTGACTTGCTATAAACGGACTTCCAACTGAAACCCCAACAGCACCATATGATAACACTTGATCAATATCAGCTTTACAGCCAACACCTCCAGCGGATATTACAGGAATATTACAATTGGCATTTAATTCTTCTATAAGTGCCTTAGGGTCTTTATCGCCTCTATGTCCTCCTGCTTGGTTATTTACGGCAATCAATGCATCACCACCTAAGCTTTCTACTTTCTTCGACATGGCTAAATCTACCACATCACAGAATACTTTAATCCCTACTTTATGAGCAGCATCAATTGTTGTTTTCGGACTTCCTAAAGATGTGATTATAAAATCTGCACCCTCTTCACAAATCACTTCTAACTGCGCGTGAAATTTCGGATTAGATTTATTCACTATTAAATTGAATCCGTATGCGCCATTAGTTGTTTTTGCTGCTTTTAACTCTTTACAAGCAGCTCTTAGCTCATCAAGCGTTCTGTAGTTTAATGCTGGTATGCATGCTGCTACACCTTGCTTCATACCTTCTATGGTCATTGCCACATTAGATACTAAAAACATTGGTGCCATTATTACTGGATGTTCTATTTGTAATAAGTCTTGTAAACTAGATTTTGCCATTGTATTCTTAATTTATTGGCATAAATTTACACTAAATATTGCATATATTACTATGCGTGCATAATTTATTTTCAACAATGAAAGAAGACACTACAATTTTATATTTTGATAACACACTTGCAAAGGACTTTGCAAACTTAAATTATGAATGGCTAGAAAGGTATTTTGTTATTGAACCTCATGATACTGAGATGCTAGAGAATCCTAAGACTTATATTATAGATAAAGGCGGAGAGATTTTATTCGCAAAAACAAACAACACTATTGCAGGCACTGTTGCACTTATTAAAATTTCTGATAATTATTTTGAGTTAGCAAAAATGGCGGTTACGGAACAATTTCAAGGAAAACAAATTGGAAAACTGTTATTAGAAGCCGTAATTACTTATGCTCAAGAACATGAGATAAAAACATTAATGTTAGAATCTAACAGAACACTTAAAGCTGCATTGCATTTGTATCAGAAATTCGGATTTCAAGAAGTACCTACAGATCCTAATAGTCCGTATGATAGAGCAGACATTAAAATGGAATTACATTTATAAGTTTTTATAGCGCTGTTTTAAAACTTGAATTGAATCTGAACTAGTAATATAGTCTGAGATAATATTTTTTCTCAATTCAGAAATATCTGCATTAAAATACTTTGCCCATTTATCTTCTTTTAATAGCAATCTGATTTGCTTCACACGTTTTTGAGCTTCCAAAGCTGTAAACAAATATGGTGCATCTATTTCGGATAGTGCTTTGTGTTGAAAATTGACTTTAGATACTTCAAAATCAACTTGAATAAAAAACAACCGATCCGTGTCATTTAGGTGATAAAAATCAGTCCACTTGGCAAAACCTAAGTGCATGTGTTGATTTTTAAAATCAGAATTAGCGAGTAATTTCCATCTGCAATTGGCTACTCTTCCCCAATGATCAGAATATCTGTACACACCTTCCTTTGTGTAATGGTATTGGCTATCGGATTTCGATTTGTAATGTGCTGCATTATCTTCAAAAACAGAAGAGGACACTTCTACAAACTCACAATAAGTGTGTTTAAAAAAATTGAACTTATTATATGTTTTCAATTGGGTGTATTACTTGTTTTTGATATTTGCTTCATAAGTTGCAATCCACTGTTCTGGTGTCACTTTTGACACCAACTCACCTATCAACTCATAAGGAATGTGTGCCTCTTTCTTAAATCGAATACAACTCTTCCCCATATTCAACTTCACTTTAATACCTGTTTTTTCATAGGCTGTTGTAAACCAATCTAATAATTCTTGATCTGAGTATATGCCCATATGATAAAAACCAATATGCGCTTTTTGAGATGCTAAATTCATAAATGGTAATGGTAACGAGGTATCACAATGATAACCTTCAGGGTATAATGTATGAGGCACAACATACCCTAACATACCATAATTCATTTGTTCCTGAAACCCTTTAGGTAGATTATCTAAAATCACTTGTCGTAGTTTTGTAATTATGGGTTTACGTTCTTCAGTTAATTCCTTTAAATAAACTTCTACTGTGGTAGCTTTTGATTGCATTTTTAATGTGTTTAAGTTGCTTAAATAATGTTCATTATGCGCAGTCTTTTTCACTTCACAACGAATATAAACAAAAAACGCGACCCGAAGGTCGCGTTTTCTTATATGAATACTTGAAGTTTATTTTACTTCTTCAAAGTCAACATCTTGTACATCCTCTGCATCATTTGCAGGTTCTGCTTGTCCTTCAGCTCCAGCTGCACCACCTTGTTGTGCTTCGGCTTGTGCTTTGTACATTTCTTCAGAAGCTACTTTCCACGCTTCGTTAATTTTATCTAACGCTGGTGTAATAGTTGCTAAATCTTTAGTTTCGTAAGCTGCTTTTAATTCAGTTAATGCTGCTTCAATTGGTGCTTTTTTATCATCAGATAATTTATCACCAAATTCAGTTAATTGCTTTTCCGTTTGGAAAATCATTGCATCAGCTTCATTTAACTTTTCAACTTCTTCTTTTTTAGCTTTATCTGCTTCAGCATTTGCTTCAGCTTCTTGCTTCATTTTTTGGATTTCCTCTTCTGTTAATCCTGAAGATGCTTCAATTCTAATATCTTGAGACTTGTTAGTCGCTTTATCAGTAGCAGAAACTTTAATAATTCCGTTAGCATCAATATCGAATGTTACTTCAATTTGAGGCACTCCTCTTTGTGCTGGTGGTAAACCATCTAAATGGAAACGACCGATAGTTTTGTTATCAGCAGCCATTGGACGCTCACCTTGAATAACATGAATTTCTACTGATGGCTGGTTGTCAGCTGCCGTAGAGAATACTTGCGATTTCTTAGTTGGAATAGTTGTGTTAGACTCAATTAAAGACGTCATAACACCACCCATAGTTTCAATTCCTAAGGCTAAAGGCGTTACATCTAATAACAATACATCCTTAACATCTCCTGTTAATACACCACCTTGAATGGCAGCACCTACAGCAACAACCTCATCTGGGTTAACTCCTTTTGATGGCTTCTTACCGAAAAACTTTTCTACTTCTTCTTGTATTCTTGGGATACGTGTAGATCCACCAACTAAAATTACTTCATCAATATCAGATTTAGAAATTCCAGCATCGTTTAATGCTTTTTCACATGGTAACATTGAACGCTTTACTAAATCGTCACATAATTGCTCAAATTTAGCTCTAGTTAATGTTTTTACCAAGTGCTTAGGTCCTGATGCATCAGCAGTAATATATGGTAAGTTGATTTCTGTTTGAGTAGATGCAGATAATTCAATCTTCGCTTTTTCAGCAGCTTCTTTTAAACGTTGTAAAGCCATTGGATCTTTTGTTAAATCCATTGAGTTTTCAGCTTTAAACTCATTAGCCATCCAGTCAATTAATACTTGATCAAAATCATCACCTCCTAAATGTGTATCTCCGTTTGTAGATAATACTTCAAAAACACCGTCACCTAATTCTAAGATAGACACATCAAAAGTACCACCACCTAAATCATAAACAACTATTTTCTTGTCTTCATCAGCTTTATCTAAACCATAAGCTAATGCCGCAGCAGTAGGCTCATTGATAATACGCTCAACTTTTAAACCAGCAATTTCTCCAGCTTCTTTAGTAGCCTGACGTTGTGCATCATTAAAGTAAGCAGGTACTGTAATTACAGCTCTAGTTACATCTGCCCCTAAATAGTCTTCAGCAGTTTTCTTCATTTTTTGAAGCGTCATTGCTGATAATTCTTGTGGAGAATATAAACGACCGTCTATATCAACACGAGGTGTGTCATTATCACCTTTTACAACTTTGTAAGCTGTTCTGCTGATTTCTGTTGCACATTCAGAGAATTTGTTCCCCATAAAACGCTTGATAGAAGCAACAGTTTTAGTTGGATTTGTTACCGCTTGTCTTTTCGCAGGATCTCCAACTTTAATCTCTCCACCTTCTACGAAAGCAATTACAGATGGTGTTGTTCTTTTTCCTTCTGCATTAGGTATTACAACTGGCTCATTACCTTCCATTACAGAAACACAAGAGTTTGTTGTACCTAAATCGATTCCAATAATCTTACTCATTTTTATTATATTTAATTATATATTCATTTGATTTTACATTTAGCTTATGTCAATTTGTATGCCAAGCCAATTAATATGACATGGTGTCAGTATTTATGTTTTATATACTATTACCTTGATTGTCACAAAAAATAAGCGCGACTATAAATATATAGTCGCGCTTATAAATTAAATAGTAAAAGACTACTGTTTAATTTATAAGCATTTTTCTAGTTTCTTTCCTAGTACCATCAGAAACATTAACCAGATAAATACCCGAATCTAAATTCCCTAACTGAATTTCATTTGAAAAACTCAATGTATTGTTATACATTTTCGAGTAGATTTTTACACCTCTAATATCATACACATCTATATTGATATTTTTCCCAGACCTTGATATTAAATCAATCGTAAACCTTCCGTTATTTGGGTTAGGTAAAAGTGTAAATTTTTCAAAACCATTATTATGAACCCCTAAAGCTGGATTGTTAAAGACTTTTATTTTTCCAAAACTTATTGAGTATGGATTTACAGTTGTACCAGAACTTAGTTCAAAGGCTATCATAACTAATTTCTTACCACTATGTGATGTGAGATTAAAGCTTTCAATGTTCCATCCAACAGTAGTGCTATTTCCTAAATTATAAGGTATCAAATTTGTAGGGTTATCATCAAATGCTAATAGCACATTCATATTTGTTGGTGCTATTTGTCCTGTTTTGTAGGTTAGTTCTAATTCTGTTTCATTTCCAACAGTTAAGTTCGTTTTGTATAGTTTGATCGTTGTAGGAGATCCTCCGGCAATCATTCCTTCAAATTTTATTGAGTTACCACCATTATAAGCATCATTAAAATCAAAAGAAGCTTCTATAGATTGACTCCCTTCTACTGCAAATTGCCAAGTTGGCAATAGCTCTTGATCTGACATGTTATGCCAGTCACTTGAACTTGTTTGATTTCCTTCAACAAACTTCTTTCTTCCATGTCCAGAATTAAAACTTGTTTCAAAAGGTAAGGTTGTGATTGTTGAACTTGCAGGTACCCAGTTAGAAATTCCTTTAAAACCAAAAGCATCAACTTGTGCGGGGTTAAAATCTGCTCCTCCAAACATATGTCGCTCTGCTTCATAGAAATTTAATCTATCATTAGGATCATTATTAAAATTACTATACTGTGCATTATTATATATCACATTAGATGCAAATAAACCTAATGACGTATAGGCAACAGATGTCGCTGAATTGTGAATGTCACTCATCCAATTATTACCACCAGTTTCAAAGACAGGTTGATTTCTTCCTGGCCACAAATCTACTCCTGAAAAAACATCATATGGACTTCTTCCTAGTGCATTGGCATTGGCATTTGAAGCTTCTGGCCACTGATAGGTATTCCAGAAAAAATTAGTAAACATTGCACTACTTACACGTTGCTCATATCCATCTGACCCATCGTTGTTTTCATCATTTTGTAAAAAGGCATTGTTATTTCCGTTTAAATAGTTCTGCCAACTAACCGTACCACTCAACAACATAGCGTCATACCAAATTACTTCTTTTCCTAAGGGCTCAATAGCAGCAGTTAAATCTCTAACAAACTCATACATCAATTGTCCGTTTGTAGCATTAGTACTAGTTTCTTCATTTATAAACCAACCATCAAAATTATAATACTCAATTATATTGGTCAGTTTTGCTACTGCAATAAAATTACCTGCCCCATCTTTTTCAAGAAAGTTTGTCATTGTTGCTGTTGAGCCTCCCCAAGCATTTGGTGCAAAAAACACATTACCAAATACTTTAACACCATTTTTATGTGCGGCATTTACCCAAGGAGCAGAAGGAATCTGGACAGTATCATCTGCTGTACCACCAAACCACACTAATTTATCAATATATGCCCAATGTGTAAAATTATAATAATTAAAAACAGGTTGTTCTCCATTATAATTTCCAAAGTTATTCATCCCATCTGGCAACCAAGCAATTTCAATATCATTTGCTAAAGATGTATTTATTTGAGTACTGGTATCTGTAAAGCGTACTTCTAAATTTTCAGTTGCTATATTATTAGCATCTGCAGTGGCACCGCCGGATGTCCATGTTTTTAATTCGTTTACTGATAATATAAAAGGAGGATCATTAACAATTTGTGCTTGTGTTTTTAAAACCGTTAATAGTATTATTAGTGTTATAAGTAATTGTTTATTCATCTAAATAGTTTTAGTTTTTAGTAAAAAAAAAGAGCTAAACAATTAAATTGCTTAACTCTTTTCGCAATTTTGGGGCAAATTATAATAGTAACTTTTCTAGTCGTGTTATTTGCTTGTCAAGTACCGTGTTTTCTTTTTCAAGAACATCTATTTCAGCTTGTTGTTCTTTTACTGCGTTTACCAATACAGCGTTCATTTTTGAATAATCCATCGAAACGGGTTTTCCTTGTTCTCTAGAAACTATTTTAGAATCGCTATCATTATAAGTAATTACCTCAGGAATAATTTCACTTACTTGCTCTGCAATATAACCTACCGTATACAAATTTGATTTCTCTGATGAATATTGATATTTTACAGGCTCAATTTTTAAAACGTCTGCTAATCCGTATTGTAATTCTGAAATGTTTTTCTTGTAATTTTTTGAACTTGCAACGTTAAATGCCGTAGCTGTGATTGGAATTGACGCTCCTGGATTACTAAAGTTTTTACCACAATAAATTCGATCAACAACATCATAACCAGCTCCAGCAGTATTATTTACATTATATCCTCCTAAATAAATTGCATTCGGATTGAAACCTGCATCTGTATACATTCCGATTAATTCATAAGCTCTAGTTGGAGAAAAAGACACTATTTTTGAACTTAAAACTGCGTTACTTGAACTTTCAAATAAAACCCTGTCTGATTCTACAGCAAACTTCGCAGCATTAGGTTTATTTACAATTGTACCTATTTCAACATTACCTGTATTTCCGTTATACATATCATTTCCAGAAATAATCCAATCATCATCTAACCCCATTGTTCCCCAATTTGCATTTCCAAAAGCATCTGTAGTTAACACTAAACCTAACGCTTCATCTCCGCTAACTAATCGTAGTGCTTGAGTTGTATCTTCTATATGTAACAGAACCGAAGGCGAAGTTGTACCAACACCTACATTACCTGTATTGGCGTTATGCATATCATTTCCTACAAGTGTCCAATCTGTATCCGCTAAGGCTGTAGCAGAAATTGGAGTCCATTTAGCCCCGTCCCAATAATGAAATCCTAATCCTGTTGCAAGAGTCGTATTATAAACCAATAAACTTTCAATTGGTGCAGTTACTGGTGCGGCTGTATTTAAATTTGCTATTGCTACACGAGGTATTAACACTCCTTTATTAGACGTTGTAACATCTAATATTGAACTTGCGTCTGGAGTTGTTGTCCCAATTCCTACCTGTGAATAAATAGCTAAAGGTAGACTTAATAATATTTTTAATAAATGATATTTCATTAATGATGTGTTTTAAAAATTCATATAAGAATTATTATTTTGACTTTTTTAAAAGTGCTTCTTCAATTTTAGCCAAACGCTTTTTAAGTGTTTCATTATTATTCTTAAGCTCTTGAACTTTAGAATATTGTTCTTTAACAGCATTTACCAATACGGCACTCATTTTTGAATAGTCCATCGATACCGGTTTTCCTTCTTCTCTTGATACAATTTTATGAGCTTCATTTTCATGAGAAACTACTTCTGGAATTACTTCACTAACTTCTTCTGCTATAAAACCAATTGTATAAAGACCAGTTGAATCAAAGTTATATTGATACTTCACTGGTTTTATTTTTAATATGGCCTCTAAACCATAATCCAAGTCAGAAATGTTTTTCTTGTAGAGTTTTGAACTCGCTACATTAAATGCTGTTGCAGTTATTGGAAGAGACCCGTTTGTACCACCACATATAATTTGATCAGCATTATCATACCCATTACCCGAATGGTTTACGTTATATCCTCCTATAAATATTGCATCTCCATGCCAAGTTGGATAACTACCAATAAGTTCATACCCTTTATTTGTAGAGGTGTTATAAGTACTATATACTGCATCATTACCACTGTTTTCTATTAACATTCTTTGCCCGTACACATGAAATTTTTCAATAGGAGTTGTTGTACCAACACCTACATTACCAGTATTTGCATTATAAATATCCGCTCCTGAAATCAACCAATCCCCATCATCTCCTGCATCTTGCCAAGATGCGTTTCCTAAAGCATCTGAAGTTAAAACTCTTCCTGCTTGTTCAAAACCATCAACAATCCTAATTACGGGTTGTCCTGTTGCAGTAGCTGTAATGGATACATTATCAATAAATGCTCTGTCTAAACCTGTACTAGAAGAACCATCTTTTGAATAGCTCCAAGATAATGTATGTGTTCCTGGCGTAAGTGTTCCTGCATAATTTGCCCAAGCCACAGTTCCTGACCATGAAGCTCCTGGTTCTTGCACGCCATCAACATAGAAACGTAAAAAATCATAACTTCCTTCACTGTCAACTCTATAATCAAATGAATATGCCGAACCGCCTGCTGGAATTGTTACGGTTACTGCTAAATCTGAAGAACTACTATCCATACCTGTTCCTGATCCTGCGCCGTAAGTACCTGTATTAAATTCGCCAGCTGCTGACGTTACAGACCAGTTTCCCATTGTTCCTGAAGTAGAAAAAGGAGATAAGTCATTATCTTCAAAACCATCATTAAATGCTGTAATTGTAGCTCCAGACGTATCCTCTACATGTAATTTAGCTGTTGGTGTTGTTGTACCTACACCTACATAGCCAGAATTGGCATTATACATGTCATTTCCTACAATAGTCCAATCACCATCATTAGCGGCTGCGCCAGATAGCGGCACCCATTTTGCGCCGTCCCAATAATGAAAACCAACACCTGTAGCAATAGTTGTATTGTAAACCAATAAACTTTCAATTGGTGCAGTTACTGGTGCGGCTGTATTTAAATTTGCTATTGCTACACGAGGTATTAACACTCCTTTATCTGGCGCGTCAATTTCTAACATTGCACTAGCATCAGGCGTTGTTGTACCAATACCAACTTGTGAATAAACAGCCATTGGAAGTAAGACTAAACTAAATAATATTTTCTTCATAATAATCTTGAATGTTTTATGTAGCCAAGATTAAGAATAGGTTTAGGAATTATAAAAAATAAGGTGTAGAATAAGTAGTTTTAGGGATAGAATATATTTATAGAATCTTTAAAACAAAAAAAAGAGAGCTAAAATTAGCTCTCTTTTGGTTTCTGGCTTGTTTATAAAATTAATACCCAATTAACTTTAAAAACCCAATTTCAAAAAAAAAATACATTATAACAAGCCATTTAAAAAAAGGTGTAATAAAACAATCTTTTTTATTCGGTTGTGTATATCTAAATTACCCGAAAAACATCACAACCACGGCAAAAGTACTACTAAGTACAGGGTTATTATTATAAATAGGGACAATGTGATTATTAACTGGGATAAAAATAACACATTCTTTATTTAAAGTTTATTTTATCAAAAACCTCTTGCTTAAATGCTTTAGAAATAGGAATGTTTTTATTTAAAATTTTTATTGTACTATTTATTTTATCAACTGTAGTTATTTTTGTTTTATTAACTAAAAACGCCCTATGTGTTTTTATAAAAGATGCTTTTGGTAATATTTCAATAAACTCTTTTAAAGTTGCTCTATGCTTATATAGCATTGTTTCAGTTTGTACTAGCAAGTAGTTTTTTTGAGATTCTACAACATAAATATCTTCTATTGCAACCTTTTCAAACTTATCTATATTTTTTAAAAACAAAGTCCTAGGTTTTTGGTTTTGCTGCTCCTCATGATGTGCTGTACTAAACTCATTATGTTTATGTAGTGCTATCTCTATAGCCGTAAAAAGCTCTACTTTCTGAAATGGTTTAGCTAAAAACCCATAAGGACTAGAGTTTATCGCTCGCTCAATAGTTTTTTTATCAGTATATGCTGTTAAATATATATATGGTATCTGATATTTATTCTTTATAGTGTTTGCTACCCATACCCCATCTTCCTTGTCATTAAGATTGATGTCTAATATCACACAGTCAATTTCTTCTGCTTCAAGGTAGTTTAGTGCTTCAGCAACATCCAATGCACAACCAACTACTTTGTATCCTGAATTTTCTAAAAAATTCGAAAGTGTTTTAGCGGTTATATATTCGTCTTCAACAACTAATATTTTAACTGTTTCTTTCATTGAAATCGTTATTTAAAAATGTAATTATAATCTCAGTACCATAATTTGTATTCAACTGTAAACTACCTTTGAGTTGTTTTGTTAACCCTTTTATTAAATCGAACCCTATAGATTTTAGATTACTTACATTAAAACCACTTGGCAAACCTATACCGTTGTCTTTAATAATTAATTTATAAGTCTTTGGACTTTCTCTTTCTATACTTACAAAAATTTCTCCTTCAAAAACACCTACAAAAGCGTGCTTGTACGCATTGCAAACTGCTTCATTCACAATTAAACTTATAGGGACTGCAAGCGTAACATCTAAATCAATATTTGAGGCATTAATTTTTGTGGTAATGTTTTTACCAGAAACCGCATATGAAGTCTGAAGTACTTGTAAAAGCTCGTCTAAATATTTCCCCATATTTACTTTACTTACACTCTCTGATTGATACATCATTTTGTGAACTAGAGCAACAGATTGAATTCTATTCTGTCCTTCTTTTAATGCTAGCTTAACACTGTCATCGGAAACTATTATATTTTGTAGCTCTAATAACCCAGAAATAACCTGCAAATTATTTTTAACTCTATGGTGTACTTCTTTTAACAATACCTCTTTCTCATCAAGTGTCTCCTTAATTTTTTCATTTTGATTCAGTATTTGGTTGTTTTTTAGGCCAATTTCTTTTTTGCTTTTTTTCAATTTAAATACATTATATAAACTTAAAAAAAGCAGTAATAATAATAATGTTGTGAAAAATATGAATATGTTTTTTTGGGTGTTTTTCAACTTTAACTCTTGATTTTTCAAATCAACTTGATGTTGTTTTAATAGTTTTTGTTCTTCGGTAATGCTGTGCATTAATTCATTGCTTGCCAAAATCTTATTCATACCTATAATTTCAAGGGAGTCTTTAATTTCATAGGCCTTACTTAGATAAAGATATGCAGAATCTATTTCACCAATACTATTAAAATATTCTGACTTTGTTGTATAAAACTCTGCTAGTGGCTTTTGATTGTTTAGCTCTGAAAGATACAGTTCTGCTGCATTAATTGTACTCAAAGCCGTATTATAGTTTTTAAGCTCTAAATAACATTTTATAAGAAGGCCATAACTATAAAAAGTGCTTTCTAAATTTGTTTTTGTTCTCAATCCAACGTCAATATCCTCTTTCAAAAACGCTACAGCTTCTATATAATTTTTTCGTTGTACATATACACCTGCTATATTCCCTTTCACAACACCAATTAATTGTTCATAGGATTTTTTATTGGTTTGTTTTAAAGATTTTTCAGCATATTTAAGAGACTTTTGAAAACTAACAAGAGCACTATCATTTCGTTTTGATTTAAAAAAATAATGCCCAAGATCATTATATGCTGAAGGAATAATTAATGGGTCATTTATATTAGATTTTTCAAGTACTTGTATTTCTTTTTTCAATGCAATTATTGCCTTATTATATTGTTTAAGCCTAGCATATAAAGTACTATTCATATTATAACTCCACAAGGGATATTCAGCACCATTATCTATTAATTTTTGTATTTTAGAATTTACTTCAAAAACTTCAGTATATAAATACAATTGGTAATAGGATTTCTTTAACTCATCATAGACAGACATGCTATCCTTCTGTGTTAATCTATAACTTTTTTGCTCAAAAAAACTATTATACATGTTAATACTCTCAATATAATCTTCTGAATGAAAATGTAATTGCGCAATAATAAATTGTATTTTTTTTGCATTTTCAGTGGTGCGGTTTTCAATATCAATACTTGTGAATTCACTTTTCAAAAAAACATTATTTACTTTCTTTTCTGAATCATTTAAATTTTCATACAAAGAAACTTTACCAGAAGTATTGAGTGATTTAAATTCCTTTTCAAAGGAACTGTTCTGTCCATTAACTTTATGAGAAAGTAAAAAACAGTTTAGAGCAATTAGATATTTAAAATACGATTTCTTCAAAACACAACTTTATTCTAATTTATTCACACAAATATAAGTATAACCTTTTCATTAAAATTTATATAATATACTTAAGCGCATTATATTAAAACCCCTCAAACAACTTACATATTTGGGACAATACAACTGATTTCAGGGATAAAATAATAATAGCTTTCTTTTTTTTTATTGTTAGTAATCAATTAAATTAGTTTTTTAATTAGCTTAGCACATTTCAATGATTTGTTATGGAAAGAATTAGTGTTTTTGACATGTTAAAAATTGGTGTAGGACCTTCAAGTTCACACACACTTGGTCCTTGGCGTGCAGCTGAGCGATGGATTAATGAGTTAAAAACCGCTAATGAGTTCAATAATATTGTATCTGTTCAAGCAGATTTATTTGGATCCCTATCCTTAACAGGAAAAGGTCATGCCACTGATTATGCAGTACTACTAGGTTTAAGTGGTGCTGACCCTGAATATGTACCTGTAGAAAACATTCAAGGCATTATTGATAATATTAAAAACACCAACACCTTAGATTTTAATGGTGAACGTGCTCTACTATTTCAAATTGATCAAATTATATTTCATAAAGAATTTTTACCATTTCACCCAAACGGATTAACTTTTACAGGAACTACTTTAGACAATAGAACAATTAAATCTACATTTTACTCTATTGGAGGTGGTTTCGTTATAAAAGAAGATGAGAAAACAGCAGAAGAAACCATTGACCAACTAGATTTTCCTTTCCCAATACAACGCGCTACAGAACTGTTACACTTCTGTGACACCGAAAATAAAATGATTTCTGAAATTGTTTTAGAAAATGAAAAAACCTTACGTTCAGAAGAAGAAATAGATACACAATTACTTCGCGTTTGGAAAACAATGCAAGAGTGTGTATATATTGGTTGTCATTCTGAAGGGTTCTTACCTGGAGGATTAAATGTCCGCCGTAGAGCATTTGATTTACATCAAAAACTAAAGAAGAGTTTTGATTACGACACTCCGGAAAATTGGATGCAAAGCATCAGACAAACCGAAGTTAAGTTTAGAGAAATTCTAAAATGGGTAGATTGTTATGCTTTAGCGGTTAATGAAGTAAATGCAGCCTTGGGACGTATAGTTACAGCGCCTACAAACGGTAGCGCCGGAGTTATTCCTTCTGTATTAATGTATTATTTAACCATAGAGAATCATGATGCTGCCTTTAAAGACATCAAACAGTTTTTATTAGTTGCAGGAGAAATAGGAAGTTTGTTTAAAAAGAATGCCACTATATCAGCCGCTATGGGTGGTTGTCAAGCAGAAATTGGCGTATCATCAGCAATGGCTGCAGCTGCATTATGTGAATTATTAGGTGGCTCACCTGCACAAGTGTTGATTGCTGCCGAAATAGCAATGGAACATCACTTAGGATTAACCTGTGACCCTATTGGTGGTTTGGTACAAATACCGTGTATTGAGCGTAATTCTATGGGTGCTATAAAAGCTATTAATGCTGCTGAAATGGCATTAGATAGAGACCCTGCTCATGTAAAAGTACCGCTAGATAAAGTTATTGATACCATGTGGGAAACTGCTCAAGACATGAACTTAAAATACAAAGAAACCTCTGAAGGTGGCTTAGCAATTTCCGTAAACATGGCAGATTGTTAATCACCACAATTTTTACGTCTGGTATCTAATATAGATACAATTTTCCATTGCTCATCTTGATAAAACAATTGGAATGAATTAGCCCCACAATGACTCAACATACCATTTAAATAAAAATTGTAGGGACACCATACTTGTGCTAAATCACCGTCAATTTCATAAGTAAACGACACTAATTCTTCTTCCCAATTTCTAACTTTCGCATATTGTGTTACTAGTTTTAAAAAGCCACTAATGTTCTGATTCATTAATCTTTGTTTTCCCTCTTTATTTGGTTGAATGCTCTGCAACGTCATATTCGGATGCATAACAGATTTCATTTTCAAAGAATCTGATTGGTGAAAGCCATCAAAAAATGTTTCAATTGCATACTTTATTTTATATTCTTCTGCAGTTTGTGAAAAACCAATGGCTGTAATCAATAAACTTAATAGTAACATGTGTAATTTCATAATGATAATTTTATCTGCTTTCTCAAAATTAATCAATTATCATTCCTATAATCTCTTTTTAACAAAATATATAGATACTTTTTAAACAACATTTGAGATTTTGCTAAACTAAATTAGTAATTTTACACTCTATAAATTGTATTAAAATGTCAGTAGCAAAAAAAGAATATAAAAGAGTAACCGTTAAGTCATTAATTGAGATGAAAAAAAATGGAGAGAAAATCTCTATGTTGACATCATATGACTATACCATGACAAAAATTGTTGATGGTGCTGGTACTGATGTTATTTTAGTTGGTGATTCTGCCTCAAACGTTATGGCGGGTCATGAAACTACGCTACCTATTACATTAGACCAAATGATTTATCATGCATCTTCTGTAGTTCGTGCTGCTGAAAGAGCTTTAATTGTTGTTGATTTACCATTTGGAAGCTACCAATCAGACCCAAAAGAAGCATTACATTCTTCTATTAAAATAATGAAACAATCTGGTGGTCATGCTATTAAATTAGAAGGTGGTAAAGAAATAAAAGAATCTGTAAAGCGTATTTTAAATGCTGGTATTCCAGTAATGGCACATTTAGGTTTAACCCCACAATCAATTTATAAGTTCGGTACATATACCGTAAGAGCAAAAGAAGAAGAAGAAGCAGAAAAACTAAAAAAGGATGCTTTAATGCTTGAAAAACTAGGTTGTTTTGCTTTGGTATTAGAAAAAGTCCCTGCAAAATTAGCTAAAGAAGTTGCAGATAGTTTAACTATTCCTGTAATTGGTATTGGTGCTGGTAATGGTGTTGATGGGCAAGTATTAGTTACTCATGATATGGTAGGAATGACGCATGAGTTTAATCCGCGTTTTTTAAGACGTTATATGAATTTATACGAAGATATGACGGCTGCTATTGAGCAATATTGCACAGATGTTAAATCGGTAGACTTCCCTAACGAAGAGGAACAATATTAGTGGACAACTCAATTAAAGTTTTATCAACCCAACATAACCTAAAGGTTTTATTTGAAGACAATCATATTATTGTTATCAATAAACGTACTGGTGATTTGGTACAAGGTGATAGAACCGGTGATAAACCCTTGCCCGACATTATTAAAGCCTATTTAAAAAAGAAATACAATAAAGGAGGTAATGTCTATTTAGGTGTTGTACATCGGTTAGACAGGCCAACAACAGGTATTGTTATATTTGCAAAAACATCAAAGGCTTTACCGAGATTAAATAAACTATTTGCAGAAAAGACGGCAAAAAAAACCTATTGGGCTGTTGTTAAAAATGCACCCCCAAAGCAAAAAGACACTTTAATACATTGGTTGAAAAAAAATCCGAAAAATAATAAATCTACTGCATACAAATCTGAAGTTGACGGTTCTAAAAAAGCGATTTTACATTACGAGCAGATAAAAGAGCTTGATAATTACAACCTCCTAGAAATTAATCTAGAGACTGGTAGACATCATCAAATCAGATGTCAACTTAATACAATTGGTTGCCATATAAAAGGTGATTTAAAATACGGTGCAAAACGTAGCAATAAAGATGGCGGCATACATTTACACGCCAGATATTTAGAGTTTATTCATCCTGTAAAAAAAGAGCTTGTTCAAATTACTGCTCCGTTACCGATAGGACCCTATTTGGGATGTTTGCGAATAGTCTATTTTTTTAATTACTATTTTCTAATACTTGAATACGTTTCTCTAATAGTTCGTATTTTGTTAGTTTTTCTTTTAATTTTTTATTCTCTTTACTAAATACCTCTATTTTTTCATTTAACTCTTTTATCCCAGCAGTTAGTAATGGTGTTAACCTTGAATAATCTACCATCATAGGTTCTTTAGTTACATCAGAGGCTGGATTACCAGAAACAGCTTGAGGATAAACTTCTATAAGTTCCTGAGCTATAAAACCTAACTCCATTTTTCCATTTCCATTTTTATATTGGTAACTTCTAGGTTGCAATTCATGAATTATTTTCAAAGCACTATCTATATCTCTTATATCTTTTTTTAAACGTTCATCTGAAGCTGTAGAATATAATACTCCTGTACCAAAAGCATTTCCTGAAATACGCCCTTTTAACACATCATCTCCATAAAATCCAATAAAATAATTACCACCTCCTGGAGTTGGATCTCCAATATTAATTTTTAAGCCATCTCCATAAGAAGATACATTTGTATTCTCTATTTGTGCTATATAATTACCATATTGACTACTCTTTACATCAAATTTAAATGCTGGATTGTCATTACCCACACCAAGGTTACCACTAATATAACCTCTCCCGTTAAAGTAACCCGCATATCCGTTTGAGTAAGTATTAGATCCATAGACTGCTCTATTGTTTACTCCATCTGCCCTAGCGTAAACGCCATAATGTATTCCAGAACCGTTTATATCCACAAAATTATAAGTACCATACACATCATCAGTAGACCCTATACCTGCATATAAAGAATTATATGTTCCATATGCACTTTCTGTAAAATTTACTAATGAATTGTAGGTTCCATATTTCAAATCATTACCATCATTCTCTATTCTAGTATAAGTTCCATAAATATTACCAGTTGAAGCGTCTAAATCAAAATAGTTATAATACCCATACTTATCACCATTCACATTATAAAAATCATTTCTAACGCCAAGTTTTCTACTAGTATTACTTACATCTTGAAAATAATTCCATACACCACGTAAACTCCCCCCAACAGTTGAAGAAAACTGGTTGCTCAACCCCGTTTTATATGATGTATTTGTACCTGTTAACATTGTTCTAATTGCGCTACCATTTACATCTTCAACATCTAATCTTGCAGATGCTGTATTTTTACCAATAGCTACATTACCTATTCTATATATATCATCTGTAGTATTTCCTGCAGCTATAGTTGTTCCCTCTTTGTAAAAATCAGAATTTGAATTTGATAAAAAAGGAACCCAAGAGGTGCTTGTATTATCCCAAAAATAAAACCCTTTAGTCTCACTACCGTCCCCAGAAATATACACCAACATACCGTCTTGTGCTACCCCAGGATCTGTTAGTGTAAATTCGTCAATTTTTGGAATTAACAGACCGTCAGTTTCTAAGGGTGAAATACGATTTGATGCAGCAATATCCAACCGAGCCATTGGAGTAGTTGTTCCTATACCTACTTGTCCTAAACAAAAATCACACAAAAAAAGTGTAAAAAGCAATATTAATCTACTTTCCCTCATAATTATTTAATATTGATGTTGTTATACTTATTCTAAAAAGTTCAAATGTAATTAAATATTAATTAAGTTTCATTTTCACCCAAGCCATCCTTCTCTATCTAAACTCCTGTACTGAATTGCTTCAGCGATATGAGTGCCATTAATAACATCATCGCCTTGTAAATCTGCAATAGTTCTTGAAACTTTTAAAATTCTATCGTAGGCTCTTGCTGACAAATTTAATTGTTCCATTGCTGTTTTTAACAACTGCTTTGATGCTTCATCTAACACACAGTATTTACGAATTTGTTTGACATTCATTTGTGCGTTGTAATGAATCGTTTTAGAATTCTTAAATCGATTTGTTTGAAGCTCTCGTGCTTTAGTTACTCGTTTTCTAATCTCAACTGAAGACTCAGCTTTTTGCTCTTCTGTTAATTTCCCAAAAGGTACTGGAGTGACTTCAATATGAATATCTATTCTATCTAATAATGGGCCAGATATTTTACCCAAATAGCGTTGCATTTCAGCGGGAGATGAACTTACAGGACTTGAGCCATCATTAAAATATCCACTAGGGCTAGGATTCATACTCGCAACCAACATAAAACTACTTGGATACGTTACTGTAAATTTTGCTCTAGAAATGGTAACTTCTCTATCCTCTAATGGTTGACGCATGACCTCCAATACTTCTCTTTTAAACTCAGGTAATTCATCCAAGAACAACACCCCATTATGTGATAATGAAATTTCGCCAGGTTGCGGATAACTCCCTCCACCAACTAAAGCTACATTTGATATCGTGTGATGTGGACTTCGAAACGGTCGTTGCGTCATCAAACCTGCATCTTTTACTTTACCAACCACGCTATGAATCTTTGTTGTTTCTAACGCCTCATGTAAAGTCATTGGTGGTAAAATTGATGGCAAGCGTTTCGCTAACATTGTTTTACCAGATCCAGGAGGGCCGATGAGAAAATGATGTTATGCCCTCCTGCAGCTGCAATCTCCATACAACGTTTAATGGATTCTTGCCCTTTAACATCACTGAAATCTATATCTCAAAAATATAAAAATACTGATATTCAATAAATTAAAAAAAATAAAAACAGATATTTTCTTATATTTGTTACAAAAACAAGACATTTATAAGACACTTTATGAATAAAATTAAAATAATTTGGAAATCAAACTCTAAGGATAAAAAATATGGATACATAAGATTATCTGAAAGATTAACAGAAGAAAAGAAAACTAAAATAACCTCTTTAAGATTACCACCCATTCACGAAAGACATTTTGATAAGAAAAACCAAAAAGTAAAAAAAACTCATCCAAACTTTATTCAATATAATAATGTGATTGAGGAAACACTTAAGAAGTATCAGAAAGTCAAAACGACAAGTTTCATATTAGATGACAAAAAAAGTTTAAGAGTATTTGTAGTAGAAAAAATAATACCCTTTTGTAAATCTATAGGAACCAAACAGAAATATATCAATGTTCTGAACTTATTAGAAATGTTTAATCAAGTGAATTATAACAAAAAGGTTCTTCTCTTTAAAGATATAAATGAGGATTTTATTAACGAATGGAAAATTTGGTTGAGAACAGAAAGTGGGACATTAGAGAATTCTATATCATATAAAACAAAAACATTTAAATCATTTATCAATAAATCTATAAAACAGAATTATTATTTTTTTAATCCACACCCATTTAATAATATTAAAAACAAAGTAATACCAACCAATGTAGATTTTTTGGATGAGGAACAAATAAAATCTATTCTATATGGTAAACTTTATGACGTCATTAAAAGTGGGAAAAACAAAGGAAAAAAAAGAGATGAAAAATCAAGATATAAACAAGAACTAAACATCAATGACATCAGGAACTTTTTTGTTTTCCAATTCTTTACTCACGGCATGAGGGTTAGCGATTTGATGACTATGAGATGGAATAATTTGAATATTAATGGAGAGGAAATAAGATTAAAAAAGGTTATGTTGAAAACAAAATACCCTTTAAACATTTTAATTTACTACAAACCACTTTTAATTTTATTTAATTACATACCCGAGAAGTTTATTAGTCCCGAAGTTAAACAGACCTACAAGATAATAAAGGGTTTACATTCTGAATTAGGTAGTTTTAGTCTGTATTCTGAAGATAACAGCACAATTGACTTTGATTATATTAAACAAAATATAAAAATAGAAGTCTCAAAGATTAGTCCGGATATTGTTAAACTATTAATCGACAATGAAAACCCGGAGAAAAACTCAACAATTAAAATCAGTTTAAATGAATTTGATGCCAAATACAAAAAAATCGAAAAAAGAAAAATTCAATTAATTAAAAAAAATATTAATTCTAGTCCCTACTTACCAAAACAAATATCTTCAGATATTGTTAAAACGCAGAAACAAATTGAAAATAAAATAATCATTGATGCGGAATTAGAGTATCTCGGTGAATTAAGAAAAATCATATTTAATAAGTCTTTAAAAATTGTGAAGAATAATAGAAATCAAATACAAAATTTGTATTTCAACTTATATCAAGAAATGATTAAAATAGTAAGAAGAATTTTGGTAGATAACGACTATAAACACAAATTCATTTTTCCAATTTTAAAAGATAAAGATTTTGAAAACATAAAGGATGAAAGAAATTTTCAAAATATGAATGAATACCAATATAACAAAATGTCCGGAAGGAGAAGCTATTACAATAATTTATTAAAAGATTTGGGCAATCAACTTGGAATACCTAACCTGACATCTCATAAATCTCGTCATTCTTTCACTTCCCTCTTGATTAAAAAAATCCAAATATAAATCTTTACGATTTATCAAAATCTTTAGG
>CBCXVT010000027.1:0-70116 GCA_965178635.1 Flavobacteriaceae bacterium
CTGAAGGTAATTTTAAAGTGTAGTTTAGCTGTAATGTAATACTGTCGTTTGGTTTTAATTTACCGTCAATTCCAATTGCAATAACATCTGATTTAATTCTCTTGTAAATTAAATTTTCAGAGCCAGATTTGATGCTTTCAATATCTGTAGATCCTTTATCTTCATCCTCCGAAAAATGTAATTTTGTACTATACTCTTCTGCAAACCTTTTTGCTAATTCAGTATTCCTAGATGAATATGAATTGTTCCAATCATATAGATATACGCTATCTAATATTTTAGATGTGGTGTTAATAATACTGGTGCTTTGAGAAACAACAATTTCTTTTTTATCAGGATTAAACTTGGCATTAACAGTTATATGATTTTGTGCAATAACTGAAAAGCTAAAGCATAAAATACAGTAGGTTATGAAATTAAATAATTGCTTCAACTTAAAACGTGTATGAATTTAGCCGAAAGATACTGAATAACCGCTAAACTGTTATTGTTTAGCGGCTAATAACTACCTTTTTAATGAAAAGTGTGCTTTGAACTCTTTGTCTTCATCATTTCGTCCTTTATATGTTATGACAAACCAATAGTCAGAAGCAAATAAATTTCGGTTATTATATGTACCATCCCAACCTCTACTTGCGGGTGTAATTTGAGTGATGAATTTCCCAAATCTGTCAAATATTTGGATAATAGCATTTGGTTGATCTGATAAATCTCTAATATTCCAAGTTTCATTTTCTCCATCTCCATTTGGTGTGAAGAATTTAGGGTATTTAATAACAGTAACTTCTAAGATTAATACATCACAACTTCCATAAGAGTCAATTATTGTAATGATGTGATCTCCTGACGTGACATCTGTAAATACATTACTGTCTTGAATTGGACCATTGTCTAATTGATATTGATACTGTCCTAAACCACCAGTAATGTGGACAGTAATAACTGCGTTGTCAACAAAATCTTCTGTTACCGTATAGGTTGCTATTGCTGCGCTTGAAGCAATTACTTCAACTTCAGTAGATTCATAATTACAATCACCTGGTTGTGGAGGTGTAACTGGGTTTATCAATGTTGTTGCAACAGTATAAATCCCCGCATTTTCTGCATTATGATTTGCGCCACTTCCAACTAAATTTCCTCCGAAATACCAATCAATAATATAAATATTTGGATCTAGATCAGATTCTAAGAGTACAGATTGTAAAGTATCTCCAGTTTCAGGGTCAATACAAATAATACCTCCTTCAATATCTAAGTCTAATAATGGGTGTATTGTCACCTCAAAAGAAGCTTCATCAAAGCAATTTGTATTCCCGAATGCCGTTGCATACACATAAACTGTATGCGTTCCTGGTGTTGTTAAATCTAAATTTGTTATGGCGTCTGTACCTCCAGTAGAATTATAATAGTTAACATTATAAGTACTATTATCTAAGTTAGGTAATAGATAATTACCACAAACAGTTTGGTCTTGAAAGCTCGGTAATATAGGTGTTTCAGAGAGTGTAAGTGTAAAACTGGCTTCATCTGTACATAGTATTCTGTCGCCATTTTCATGATACACATAAATTGTGTGTGGATTTCCAGGCGTAGCAGTAGTAAATAAATAATCGGCAGGTAAAATTTCGTCAACACCATTTGGTTGTCTGTAATATCTACCAATTGTTAGGTCAGGTAAAAGATATGATTCACATTCATTTACATCTTCAAACTCACCAACATCAACACCTTCCATATACACTGTGAAAACTGTTTCATTACTACAGGTTGTGATATCATTCCAATTGTTATATATATAAATAGTTTGAGTAGTTTCTATTAATGTTCCTACAGGGATATTATCACCATTTCCATTTGGTTCAGTATAATAACTTCCATTTGTTAGTGGGCCTAATTCGTAAGGTTCACAAACAAACACATCTGTAAAGTTGTCAATTAACGGTAAATCTCTAATTTCAACAGTAAAATTTGATTCTGCAGAACACCCGTTTGCTTCATTGTAAATGTAGTATGTGTGAAAACCAGGTGAATTAACAACTGTACCATCAGGAATCAGATTTGCTGATGTTGGGCCACCAGGACCGTCATAATAGTCGCCATTTGGTAGCGCTGTTAATGTGTATGGGTCATTAATACATCTTAATATATTGCCATTTGTATCACCTAAAACATCAACATCGGGTGTAGGGTATATTGTAAGTGTAAACCTATAATTGTCTGTACAATTTGCTGTAGGCGGAACCGTTGGTGTTGTGTTTGTATATACATATATGTTATATGTATTGTTCACAGGTGAAGTAGCATCATATGTGTATTCAGTTCCAGCAGGTATTTCAGTTCCACTTCCGCTTGGACTATCATAATAACCGCCATTTTCTAATGTCGGTAAAGTATAAGAATCACAAGCATCAACGTTTGCTGGAATATTTATAATCGTAATTTCAAATGAACTTTCATTTGTACATGTAATTTCATCAGCAGTTGCTAAGTTATGAGTTTCAGTATTATAAATATAATAGATGCCAGAAGTAGTTATTGTATCGCCTGAGTTGTAAGCTGTTCCTCCACCATTAGTTTCGGAAAAATATGAACCATTAGTCAGAGGTTCCAGAGTATAATCAATACAAGTGACCACATTATCAAGTGTATCAACAGGTGGTAAATCATAGATAGTTATATCAAAGGCTTCATTTCTACATACAGAAGTGATTCCTGTTACCGGATCTGTCGTTTCTGCATAGTAATGTACTGTTAATGGCAAATCTGCAGATGTAAATATTGTTGACGGATCAATTAGTATGCCGGTTCCGTTTGGCCCATCTGTTTCAGTATAAAAATTTCCAGGAGATAGTACTGGTACAGAAAACTCACCGCAATGGTATAACTGCACGCCATACTCATCAATAAATGTGATTGTAAAGCTAGATTGATTAAAACATCCGTTGGCATCAGGTCCGTTATAGATATAAAACGTACCTCCGTCAGTAATAACATCTCCTTCATTATACATATTGCCAGTTCCATTAGGCCCATCTGGAGCATCATAGTAATCTCCGTCTGTAATTGCTGGTAAGGTAAAGCTACTACATTCTAAAATATTATCGAGTTCAGAAACAGGTGGTAAAGGGTTGACAATGATATCGAACGAAACAATATCAAAACAATCACTGTTGGTGATACTATGTACTACTGCCCATACCGTTTGTGGTGAATTAGTTATAGATGTACTATAAATTGGACCAATCGGATTTTGGTTATTTTGCGCATCTGTAGCAGAACCATAATATGTTACCGTATAATTTAAAGGGTTTAAACTTCCTAATATTTCACTATCAATATCAGTTAATGTAGTATCTACAGGATCTGAGGTGTTACATAATTGAATATCATTTGGCTCTGTTGCGTCTACTGCTTGGTCTACTGTTAAATCAAATGATAATTCCGCATCACAATAACTACTGGTTTGCGTATTGTATATTTTAACATATATAGTTTCATTTCCGGCACTTAAATAGCTTGTAATGTCTGGTGGAGTAATTGGGGTATTCGGAATATCTGCTTGATTAGCAAAATAATGTATATCGTAAACTGTGTCATCAACACCAATTACAGACTCGTCATTTATACTTAAATCATATGAATAGTTTCCTGAGCCATCATCACATGCAGGAATATCTATTGGTGAACTCATGGATAAGTCTGTAATAACTATGGTATCAGTTATTACACATCCGTTTTTTGTAGCCGTTACAACATACGTTCCAGGTAAAGTAGCGTTAAATGTATTGCTTGTTTCTGATTGAGGCACACCATTTAAAGTCCACTCATGAGTGAATTCGGTATCGTCAAGTGCTGTTGTGAAATCAATACTGTTTCCAGAACATAAATTTACATCTGGTCCTAAATCTAAAGGTGTGATAAAATTCCCGGCATCAATTAAAACTGCCGAATCATAATCAGGATTTCCATAATCACCAATCACTAATCTTATTCTATATGGGTTATCTGGTATTAAAGTTGACGATGCGTTTAATACAGTAGTGTGACCACGCATATTTAATGTAGATGCAGCTGGATTATCAACATTATAAGTTGAAAACAGCCCTGGATTTTCTGAAGTACATCCAGAATTATATGCATTATCACGTATAGTTAAAACGCTAACAGGAGTTGTTGTACTTGGTAGTACTGCTAAATTTGTGGTTACTCCAGTTGTTATGTCAGTTAATAAAAAAGCAAATACATCACTAAAACCACATTGGTATTGACCGTATTCATTAGACGCAAAAACAAAGCTAAAATTGAAATCACTTGAAATAGGAATAAAGTCAAACTGTAAAAAAGCAGTGTCTGTAATAGGTAAACTTTGCCCAGTGTCATTACTAATAGTTTGTAAATCAGGATCACCATTTGAATTATCTTGACTACTTAAATTGGTATTTGTGTAAATACCTTCAGTATCAATTGCATTACCAGTACGTATGATAATCCCTTCAGAAATTGGAAATACAGATCCATTTTGATTAAAATAGGCAACCGATTGGCTTGAGGAGTATGACACGTTAGTAGGGTCAATACATGAACCGCTTAATAATAAGTTTGCTAAATCTGTAGCAGAATACGAAGTGTCATCGACACTAATACTCTGAGAATAAGTAATGCTTGAAAGTAATAATAGTAGGTATGAAATTTTTTTAATCATAATCTGGGGATTAGAAGATTAAATTACACAAAAACAACTAATAAATCAGTGTTTTTGTTAAAAAAATAAATATTATTAGATTAAGTAGTTTGTTTAATTTTATGATTGAACCTAGAAGTTAGGGCTCAATGCATACTTTCTATAGAAACTATCTAGAATATCAATAACCTCATCTTCTGTGTCAACAATATTGATAAGGTCTAAATCTTCCGGGCTTACAGTTTTATGCCCTTCAACCATTACATTTTTGACCCATTCCATTAATCCAGACCAATACTCTGTTCCAACTAATATTATTGGGAACTTTTCTATTTTTTTAGTTTGAATTAAGGTAATGGCTTCAAACAATTCATCTAAAGTTCCAAAACCCCCTGGCATCACTACAAAACCTTGCGAGTATTTTACAAACATGACTTTCCTTACAAAAAAGTAATCGTGATCAATACATTTATCAGAATCTATGTACGGATTATCATGTTGCTCAAAAGGCAATTCAATATTTAAACCTACTGAAGTCCCGCCCCCTAAGTGTGCTCCTTTATTTCCAGCTTCCATGATACCTGGTCCACCACCAGTAATAACACCATAACCGTGCTCAACAATTTTATTAGCCACACTCACAGCTAATTCATAGTATTTTTCGCCAGGTTGTGTTCTTGCTGAACCAAAAATTGAAACACATGGTCCAATCTTACTCATTTTTTCGAATCCGTTAACGAATTCACTCATTATTTTAAAAATAGCCCATGAGTCATTTGTTCTAACTTCATTCCATGTTCTATTCAATCGCAACTTTCCCATATTAAGTATTTTACTGATTATTAAATTTCAAACCTATCAAAAGTACTCTTTTTTACGACTTATGCTAATTTTTAGTTCTGAAAAACTACTGTAGTTCTTTCTTTAAATATTTAGCTGTATGACTGTTTTTTACTTTTATAATTTGTTCTGGCGTTCCTTTTGCTAAGATTGTTCCACCATTTTTTCCGCCTTCTGGTCCAACATCAATAATGTAATCTGCAAGTTTTACTACATCTAAGTTATGCTCAATAATTAAAACAGAATTACCTTTGTCAACCAATTTGTTAATAACATCCATCAAGACCCTAATATCTTCAAAATGTAAACCAGTAGTGGGTTCATCTAAAATATAAAATGTTTTTCCGGTATCTCTTTTTGATAGTTCTGTAGCCAGTTTCACCCTTTGAGCTTCTCCTCCAGAAAGTGTAGTACTTTGTTGTCCGAGAGTAATATAACCAAGTCCAACATCTTTAATAGTTTTTAGTTTTCTATATATTTTTGGAATATTCTCAAAGAAATCGACACTTTCATTAATGGTCATATTTAATACATCTGAAATTGTTTTTCCTTTGTACCTGATTTCTAAAGTTTCTCTGTTAAAACGTTTCCCTTGGCAGGTTTCACACTCCACATAAACATCTGGAAGGAAATTCATTTCAATAACACGTAAACCACCACCTTGACAGGTTTCACAACGGCCGCCTTTTACATTAAAACTAAAACGACCTGGTTTGTAACCACGAATTGCAGCTTCATTTGTTTTGGTAAATAAGCTTCTTATTTCACTAAAGACACCAGTATATGTTGCTGGATTAGAGCGCGGAGTACGACCAATTGGGCTTTGATTGATGTCGATTACTTTATCAATATGTTCCAAACCTTTTATTTTCTTATAGGGCATTGGCTTTTTGACTGCATTGAAAAAATGTGCGTTTAATATTGGGTATAAAGTTTCATTTATCAACGTTGATTTTCCACTTCCAGAAACACCTGTAACACAAACTAGTTTTCCTAAAGGAATATCAATACTGACGTTTTTCAAGTTATTACCAGTAGCGCCAGTTAACGATAGTTTTTCTCCGTTTCCTTTTCTGCGCTTTTCAGGAACTGCAATTTCTTTTTTTCCATTAAGATATTCAGCAGTTAAAGTCTCTCCACTTAATAATTCTTTAGGAGTTCCTTTAGAAATGATTTCTCCACCGTTTTTTCCAGCAAAAGGTCCAATATCGATAACATAATCAGCTTGTTCAATCATGTCTTTATCATGTTCAACTACTAAGACTGAGTTGCCAATATCTCTTAATTGTGTTAATGAATTGATTAGTTTTTCGTTATCTCGTTGATGTAACCCTATACTTGGTTCGTCTAAAATATAAAGTACGCCAACCAATTGAGAACCAATCTGGGTAGCTAGTCGGATGCGTTGCGCTTCGCCACCAGATAGGGTTTTAGAACTCCTATTTAAAGCCAAATAATCTAAACCTACATCTAATAAAAATTGTAAACGCTCTTTGATTTCTTTAACAACTTCAGCACCAATTTGCTTTTGTTTGTCAGATAAATGTTCATCTAACTCATTCATCCATTTTGTCAAATCAATAACATCCATTTGTGCTAGTTCAGCAATGTTTTTATCATTGATTTTAAAATATAAAGACTCTTTTTTTAAACGTGATCCTTGACAGGTTGAACAGGTATTGTTGTCCATATATTCTTTTGCCCATCGTTTTATTGATGATGAAGAACTGTCATGATACTGGTTGTTTATAAAAGAAACGATACCTTCAAAATCTATTTTATAATTCCGAGTAACACCTAAATTTTTTGATTCAACAGAAAATTGCTCATTGCCACCATGAAGGATTATTTTTAAAGCTTCATTAGGTATTTTTTTGATGGCATCTGTAAGTTTAAAATGATAACGCTCAGCAATAGTTTCAAGTTGCTTAAACATCCATGAGTTTTTGTATTCTCCCAGCGGAGCGATACCACCTTTTTGAATAGAAATGGATGTGTTAGGGATGATTTTTTCTGTATTAACCTCGTATAGATGACCAATACCGTTGCACGTATCACATGCTCCTTTTGGAGAGTTGAATGAAAATGAGTTAGGTTCAGGGGTTGGATAAGAGATTCCAGATACAGGACACATTAAATCTCTGGAAAAGTACCTGGCTTCAGTAGTGTTATGCTCAATTACTAATAAGATGTTTTCACCATGGTACATGGCTGTTTTGATGGTTTCTGTAAGTCGTTTGTCGTTATCAATATGCTCAGAAATTTTTAACCGATCAATCACAATTTCGATATCATGTGTTTTGTAACGGTCTAATTTCATCCCTTTAGTAATGTCAACAATAGTACCGTCAACTCTAACTTTTGTAAAGCCTTGTTTGGCGATAGTTTCAAAAAGTTCTCTATAATGTCCTTTTCTTGATTTAATGACTGGCGCTAATACAACTATTTTTTTGTCAAAGTAATTAGATAAGATCAACTCTTTGACTTGTTCATCTGAATAACTAACCATTTTTTTATCAGTCACATAGCTATATGCATCTGCGGTTCGGGCATAGAGTAATCTTAAAAAATCATAAATTTCAGTAATGGTTCCAACAGTTGAGCGGGGGTTTTTATTTGTTGTTTTTTGCTCAATCGCAATAACAGGCGATAGCCCATCAATTTTATCTACATCCGGACGTTCTAACCCACCTAGAAACTGACGTGCATAAGCAGAAAATGTTTCTATATAACGGCGTTGTCCTTCAGCATAAATGGTATCAAATGCCAAGGATGATTTCCCAGAACCAGATAAACCAGTAATAACTACCAATTGTTCGCGTGGAATTTTAATATCGATGTTTTTAAGGTTATGAGCTCTGGCGCCTTGAACCTCTATGTAGTCTTGATTTTTTGCCATAATTGCAAAGTCCTATCTTTTTTGAGAATGCAAAGTTACTAATTTCAAAATGGAGTAACCCTCTTAAAGTTAGTTCAATTGCATTATTGCTTTTGCGAGTAAAGTTGCAGCTGTGGGCTGATGCCTAAACCATAATTCGGGTTCAATTAACTCAATCTCTGAAATAGCTAACGTATTAGTATTGTCTAGTATTACATCAACTCTGGCGTAAATTGGTAGCTCCGGACAAGCTTGAACAGCTTTTTCTGCAAAAGCGATTTGATCTTTGGTAGCGTCATGGATATGAACAGTGCCTCCATAATCATCTTGTACTCTAAAATCACCAGGTTTTGCAATTTTTAAAACAGCATGAGAATACTGTCCGTTAATAACCACAAATGAATATTCTCCTTTTGTCATGATATTCTCTTGAAACGGTTGTAACATCATTGCTTCTTCAGAAATGAGCTCTTGAAAAACAGTTTCGTGTTGTTCAATATTTGAAGAATCTAACTTATAAGTGTGTCTTGCTGCACCAGAAATACAAGGTTTTAAAACTGTTTTTTGCCAGCCTAATTTTTGATGCAGTTCTTGTAAAGTTGTAGAACTTCCTTTTTCAATAAAATGAGTTTCACAAATATGAATTCCTTTAGCTTTTAGATCGGTTAAATAGTGCTTATCAATATTCCAATTTATAATTGCCTCAGAATTTAACAAGTTTGTTTTTGAACTGACATCAGTTAGCCATTTACTAAACTCGTCATAACGGTCAAAATAATCCCAAGTGGTTCTAAATAAAATATGTTTTGTAGAACTCCAATCAATATCAGGATCGCTCCAGCTTTTTCTAACAGCATGTAACCCTTCTTGTTTTAAAGCGTCTAACACCAACTGATCTTCTAATAAGACGTTTTTATTATAAGTGTTTATTTCAGTAGGATTCACATACCTGTCTTCTGTAAGAACTACAACATCAATAGCAGTCATAAGTGTATTTTTTTAGATAGCGTAAAGATAAAAAAATGACGCAGTTTTATACCTTAATTAGATACTTGATAATTCTTCTTGAAAATTTTTAAGTTTTCCGTAAATTGCAGCTCCAAAATAGATAATAATTTACAGATGATACAAGCAGCACCATATAAACCCAAGTATAAAATTCGTATTGTAACAGCCGCAGCCTTATTTGATGGGCATGATGCAGCCATTAACATTATGCGTAGAATTATTCAAACCACAGGTGTTGAGGTAATTCATTTAGGGCATGATAGAAGTGTTGATGAAGTTGTAAATTGTGCTATCCAAGAAGATGCAAATGCTATTGCAATTACATCGTATCAAGGTGGGCATAACGAGTACTTTAAATACATGCGCGACTTATTAGTTGAGCGAGGAGCTGGGCATATAAAAATCTTCGGAGGTGGAGGTGGAGTAATTTTACCATCAGAAATTAAAGACTTGATGGATTATGGTATCACACGTATTTATGCACCTGATGATGGTCGTGAAATGGGACTGCAAGGAATGATTAATGATTTGGTTGAGCAATCTGATTATGCCATTGGTGATAAATTAAATGGAGAAATTAACCAATTAGTTAATAAAGAAATTGGTGCTATTGCACGTGTGATTTCTTCTGCTGAAAACTTCCCTGAAGTAGCAAAAGAGACTTTAGATACAATACACGAACAAAATAAAGACTGTAAAACACCGGTTTTAGGAATTACTGGAACAGGTGGAGCAGGAAAATCATCTTTAGTAGATGAGTTAGTACGCCGTTTTTTAATCGACTTTCCTAAAAAAACAATTGGTTTAATTTCTGTTGATCCTTCAAAACGTAAAACAGGTGGAGCCTTATTAGGGGATCGAATTCGTATGAATGCGATTAATAACAAACGTGTGTACATGCGTTCATTGGCAACACGTCAATCTAACTTAGCCTTATCAAAGTACGTTAACGAAGCTGTTGAGGTATTGAAAGCAGCTAAGTTTGATTTGATTATTTTAGAAACTTCTGGAATTGGACAATCTGATACAGAAATTATTGAACATTCTGATACGTCGTTATATGTGATGACTCCAGAGTTTGGAGCTGCAACACAGTTAGAGAAAATCGACATGTTAGATTTCGCTGATTTAGTAGCTATTAACAAATTTGATAAACGTGGTGCTTTAGATGCATTGAGAGATGTGAAAAAGCAGTACATGCGTAACAATAATTTATGGGATGTTCATATGGATGACATGCCTGTATTTGGTACGATAGCTTCTCAGTTTAACGATCCAGGGATGAATTCGTTGTATAAATCTATCATGGATAAATTGGTAGAGAAATCAGGAGCAGATTTAAAATCGTCTTTTGAAATTACAAAACAGATGTCTGAAAAGATATTTGTAATTCCACCAAGCAGAGTGCGTTATTTATCTGAAATAGCTGAGAACAATAGAGGTTATGATGCCAAAGCGAAAACCCAGAAAGAAGTTGCTCAGAAATTATATGGAATCTATAAAACTATTGAAACAGTAGTTGAAGGGAAACTAACTTTAGATAAATCAGGAATTGATAGTGATTCTATTGCGACTGTTTCTGAGGAGAATAAAGACTTTTTACGTTTGTTAGTTGCACAATTTGATCGTGTGAAAATGGATTTAGATCCGTATAACTGGGAAGTAATTACTGGTTGGGATGAGAAAGTAAATAAGTACAAGCAACCAATTTACTCATTTAAAGTTCGTGATAAAGAAATAAAAATTGAAACACATAGTGAGTCGTTATCTCACACACAAATAGCAAAAGTGGCTTTACCAAAGTACACCGCTTGGGGAGATATTTTAGGGTGGTGTTTACAAGAAAATGTACCTGGAGAGTTCCCTTATGCATCTGGATTATATCCGTTTAAACGTACAGGAGAAGATCCTTCACGTATGTTTGCTGGTGAAGGTGGTCCAGAACGTACTAACAAACGTTTCCACTATGTAAGCGCAGGAATGCCAGCAGCACGTTTATCTACTGCTTTTGATTCTGTAACATTGTATGGTAATGACCCAGATGTGAGACCAGATATTTACGGTAAAATTGGAAATGCTGGAGTGTCAATCTGTTGTTTAGATGATGCTAAGAAATTGTATTCAGGGTTTGATTTAGCTGATCCGATGACATCAGTTTCTATGACGATTAATGGGCCAGCACCTATGTTGTTAGGATTCTTCATGAATGCAGCAATTGATCAGCAGTGTGAAAAATACATTAAAGAAAATGGTTTAGAAGCTGAGGTTACAGCCAAAATCAATAAAATATATAAAGCGAAAGGTATTGCTCGTCCAGAATACCAAGGCGATTTACCAGAAGGTAACAACGGATTAGGCCTGTTTTTATTAGGTGTTACTGGTGATATGGTGTTGCCAGCTGATGTGTATCAAAACATAAAGACCTATACTTTAAGTGCTGTTCGTGGAACAGTTCAAGCAGATATTTTAAAAGAAGACCAAGCGCAGAACACGTGTATTTTCTCTACTGAATTTGCACTGCGATTAATGGGAGATGTACAGGAGTATTTCATTGAAAAAAATGTGCGTAACTTTTATTCGGTTTCTATATCAGGATATCATATTGCAGAAGCAGGTGCAAACCCTGTAACGCAATTGGCATTGACTTTAGCAAACGGATTTACTTATGTAGAATACTACTTAAGTAGAGGAATGGATATTAATAAATTCGGACCTAACTTATCATTTTTCTTCTCAAACGGTATTGATCCTGAATATGCAGTAATTGGTCGTGTGGCGCGTAAAATTTGGGCAAAAGCTTTAAAATATAAATATGGGGCCAATTCAAGAGCTCAAATGTTAAAGTACCATATCCAAACATCTGGACGTTCATTACACGCTCAAGAAATTGATTTTAATGATATTCGTACAACTTTACAAGCTTTGTACGCAATCTACGATAACTGTAATTCGTTACACACAAATGCGTATGATGAAGCAATTACTACGCCTACGGAAGCATCTGTACGTCGTGCAATGGCAATTCAGTTAATTATTAATAAAGAGTTAGGGTTAACGAAAAATGAAAACCCAATTCAAGGATCATTCATTATTGAAGAACTTACGGATTTAGTAGAAGAAGCAGTTTTATTAGAATTTGATCGTATTACAGAACGAGGTGGTGTTTTAGGTGCAATGGAAACTATGTACCAACGTTCTAAAATACAAGAGGAAAGTTTGTATTATGAAACATTAAAACATAACGGAGAATTTCCGATTATTGGTGTGAACACTTTCTTAAGTAAAGAAGGATCTCCAACAGTAACGCCAGATGAAGTTATCCGAGCAACTGAAGACGAAAAACAATATCAGATTGATATGTTAAGTGATTTGCATAATATGCATGACACCTCTGAAATGTTAAAAGATTTACAGAAAGCAGCAGTTAACAATGAAAATATCTTCGATAAATTAATGGATGTTTGTAAAGTAGCATCATTAGGAGCAATTACAGAATCATTATTTGAAGTTGGTGGGCAATACCGTCGTAATATGTAGACGAATCTGTCATTAAGATAATTTTAAACCCAGACTAAATTTTAGTCTGGGTTTCTTTTTTTGTGACAAGAAATAAATAGTGTAATTTAGACGTTCATCAACTTATTAATTAATGGTTTCAGCAATAGGATATTATGTTACGGCAATTGTATGTACAATTACTGCATTTGTAATACATCGTATTTATTATAAAGAAAAGAAACGTCATGCTACTGCAATTTCTTTAAAAGGGATCAAATGGTTTGGATTAGCTATTTTCTCTTGGGGTTTAGGCGCTTTAATAAATATCATTTTGATTTCGATAGTTCAGTTAGAGCCTAATCATAAATTAATAGTCAGTTTTGGTGTATTATTCTCCTTATTAAATTCGCTATTTATTTTGATGTCACTACCTGCAATAGAACACTCTGGTAAACGAAACTTGGTGATTCAAATCATTGAACGATTTTCTGAAAAGGAAGTTTTTGTCATTTTTACAGCGATACTTCTGATGTTAGGGTCAGTGTTTTTAGTATCGTTTTATAATAATAATCTTGATGCATCTAGCAACAGTGTTATCTGGTTGATTGATATTCCCATATCATTAGTTGTTGCATTTTCATTATTAAATGAATTAAATAAAGCGTTTAGAAACAGAGGAATGAAGTTCATGTATTTGCCAACGGTTGCTTTATTTCTATTAATTGTGATAGCGGTTTTACATAGAATAGTGCCAGACAATCAAGCTGAAAAATTAATGAACCTTACTAATTGGAATTTCATAGGGGTATTGACCGCCTTGTCGTTTAAATTCTTATTTGTGTTGTTGTTTACAATATTATTATACAGTTGGAAATTGTTAGCAGAAAATGAAGTGCAACAAACAGAATTTACAAAAATGCAAGAAACAACTGCTCAGTTAATAAAAAATAAAGATGTTTTAGAGTTGGCTAATGAAAGTCATTTGGATACAATAAAGCATTTAAAAGAAGAACTAATTCTAAGAAAGAAGAAGTATAAAAAGCTTAAAAAATCATCCAAAGTTGTTTTGTCTGACAGACAAAAAGAAGTCTTAGCTAACTTAGGAGTTTGTGGAGAAGATATGTCATATACAGAAATGGCAGATGCCATGCATATAGGTGTAGATGGTTTTCAAGCGCATATTTATCAAATAAAAAAGCTGTTAAATATATCAGGTTCTGATGGTAAAGAGCAGTTGATTGCTTATGCTATAGAAAAAGATTTGTTGTCGTATGCAACTATAAACCTCAATAAAGACAATACTTAAGCAGTTGCTTAAGTAGTTATATGTTTAAGTTTCATTACTGCGTAAGCTTTTGATTTTCTGCTCTTGTTCGCAACTTAGCAGAAATCAAAATCAAAAAACGAATGAAACAATTAGTTCTTTACCTAGTCACTTTATTTTTACCTTTTTTTTCTCAAGCACAAGAAAACCAAATTAATCTTGATGAAAAAATCAATCAACTGTTTGCAAATGCAACAGGATGGTTTCCAGCAGCGATGTTTGCGAAAATTCCTATTACAGAAAATGTTGGAGTGCCGTGGGTATTGATTGTATTAATATTAGGTGCTGGGTATTTTACAATATATTTTAAACTCATCAATTTCAGTGGTTTTTTTACAGCCATAAATGTAGTGCGAGGGAAATATGATGATATAGATACACATGAACCTCAAGAAGATATTTTACAAACAATTAAAGTAGAAGGCGAAGGAGAGGTATCTCATTTTCAGGCATTAACTGCTGCGTTATCTGCAACTGTAGGTTTAGGAAACATAGCTGGTGTAGCTATTGCATTGTCAATCGGTGGGGCAGGAGCAACATTTTGGATGATTTTAATAGGCTTTTTAGGAATGGCCTCAAAGTTTGTAGAATGTACTTTAGGGGTTAAATACAGAGAAATAGCAACAGATGGTACAGTATTCGGTGGGCCAATGTATTACCTTAAAAAAGGATTAAATGAATTAGGTTTTCAAAAGGCAGGAAAGTTTTTAGCGATTATTTTTGCAATTATGTGTGTTGGTGGTTCTTTTGGTGGAGGAAACATGTTTCAAGTAAATCAAGCATTTAAACTGTTTGAATATGTCACAGGTGGAGAGCAAAGTTTTATATATGGTAAGGGGTGGTTGTTCGGATTAATTATGGCGACTTTAGTTGGTATTGTTATTATTGGAGGAATCAAAAAAATAGCAAAAGTTACAGATAAGATTGTACCAGTTATGGTTGGTGTTTATGTGTTGGCTGTTATTACTATTTTAGTAATGAACTTTTCAGAAATACCAAGTGCTATTCAGGCAATTATAGACGGCGCATTTAGCCCCGTAGGCGTTGTGGGTGGCTTTGTTGGTGTATTAGTTCAAGGGTTTCAACGTGCAGCATTTTCAAATGAAGCCGGAATTGGATCATCATCAATTGCACATTCAGCGGTAAAAACAAAATATGCAGCAAGTGAGGGTTTAGTGGCTTTATTAGAACCATTTATTGATACGGTTGTTGTTTGTACTATGACGGCTTTAGTATTGATAATTACTGGGCAGATAACTACTGGTATGGCAATATCAGATGAGCAAGGTGCTATATTAACAGCGCAAGCGTTAGGGAGTGGAATTTCATGGTTCCCATATGTATTAGCAATTGCGGTAATTATGTTTGCATTTTCATCAATGATATCTTGGTCATATTATGGTTATCAAGCATGGTCTTATTTATTTGGAAGAAGTAAACGTACAGGAAATGTTTACAAAGTTATCTTTTGTGTGTTTACGGTTATTGGTGCAGCAGCAAGTTTAGGAGCGGTTATTAGTTTTTCTGATGCCCTAGTGTTTGCAATGATGGTGCCTAATATGATTGGGTTAGTATTGTTAGCACCTAAGGTAAAAGCAGAACTGAAACGGTATAAATCAGCTATAGCTCAAAAATAATTTTCGTAAATTTATACTACAGAAATGCATCTTTTTTAGAAGTTTTTCGTCTACTATATGAACTTAAAAATGAGATTATGAAAACAGATAAAAATTGTAGTTGTAATTGTGACAATTGTCAAAATGGACAATGCCAAAATTGCACATGTGAAAGTTGTACCTGTTCAGGGTGTAATTGTTAAATAATATTCCCGCGTAATGCGGGAATATAGTTTTAAATAAAAGTAGTTATGACCAGCACTCAGATTTGGACAACATACCAAACAGATATATTCCGTTTCATTTTTAGTAAAGTTAAAAATGAACACACTGCTAATGACTTAACTCAAGAAACATTTATTAAAGCTCACACTAAATTAAACAAGCTGAACGATGATACTAAAGTGAAGTCGTGGTTGTTTACAATTGCTCGAAATACCACATTAGATTACTTTAGGGAAAATTCAAAAACGGTAGATTTAAAAGAGTTTGATATTGTTGATGAGTTTTTAGAGGACGACAGTCATTCTGCTAAGGATTGTTTACCCGGAATAATTAAAAATTTACCAAAAAAATATAGAGATCCGTTATTTTTATCAGATATAAAAGGAGTCAAACAGGCACAAATAGCTGAACAATTGCAGTTACCTTTAGCAACTCTAAAATCTCAAATTCAACGCGCAAGGAAATTAATAACTCAGAGTTATATGGATTGTTGCGACTATACTTTAAATGACAAAGGGTTTTTAGTTGGAGAAACTAAAGACAAAGATAATTGCAAAGTTTGTGGTTAGTTGAAATATTAAAAGCCAATACAGAAATGTATTGGCTTTTAATATAAATTATCTTATAAGCTTCGGTTTCAATTGTTGTCTTAACATAAATAGTAAAAGCATACAAACACCGGCTAAAGCAGTTACAACATACCAAGTGTAGTCATACCCAAATTTTTCTATTAAGTGCATACCTCCATTATGGCTAAAAATATGCGCTACAGAAAATGAAATACTGTACAATGCCATATATTCTCCTTTGTTTCCTCGTTTAGATCTGTCCATTGCAAAAGCGTTTGAGAATGGAAAAGCAATCATTTCACCAACAGTCACTAACAGCATACTGATAATTAAAATTCCAACCCAAGACGTACTATTTAATACTAAAAAACTTAATCCCGTTAAAACAGCACCAATGAACATGAGTCCTGATTTTGTACGCTTACTGTTTTCTAACCACTTTACTAATGGCATTTCTAATAGGAAAATAATAAAGCCGTTCATACCCATAATCATACCAATTTCCAACTCACTTAAATGGTGAGCGTCTTTGTAGTATAAAGGAATTGTTGAGAAGAATTGTAAAAATACAATTCCGAATAAAGACATCGCCACTAGAAATATCCAAAAAGTTTTGTCAGTATAAGCTGATTTTGGATTCTCAACTACATCTTCATCAATAGTTTTTGCAGTTTTAGGATTCAATACATTTAATAAAAGTACAGATGCTAAAATACATGTGATACCATCTACCCAGAATAAACCACCATAACTTAAATACGTAATAATTAATCCCCCAACTGCTGGTCCTGCAGAAAAACCTAAATTAATAGCTAAACGAATAAGTGTTACAGAACGTGTTTTGTTTTCTGGTTTGCTGTATGCGCTTAAAGCAACAAACATGGCTGGTCGGAATATATCCGCGACTAACATAACCAAGAAAATCCCAACACAGAAGCTGTAAAAAGTTGTTAGATATTGTAGTCCAATAAATAAAAACCCAGTTGCTAATAAACTAAAGAGCATTACTTTATAGTAACCTATTTTGTCGGTTAATTTACCTCCTAACCATGAACCAATTACAGAACCCAGTCCAAATGCCGACATAATCCACCCAACATTACTTAGTGAAAAATCTAGGCTTTCTGTAAGATATAATGATAGGAACGGAATAACCATTGTTCCAGCTCGATTGATTAAAGTAATAAGTGCAAGCCACCAAACTTCTTTGGAGAGGCCTTTAAAAGAATCGATATAATTAAAATATATTTTTTTCATAGTGATGTATTTTATTGCCGATGAGTCGACATGAGTTAGTTTGTGTAGTTTTTTTTGGAATATGTTGTAAAGATAAAACGCCCAACTGAAGAGTTGGGCGTTTATATATTGTATTAATTTATACCGTTATTGGCATAACAAATAAATACGTAATCCCGAACCTCTCTTTTGAGAAGACCAACAGACCCTTTTATTTATTTGTTTATAAATCATAGTTGTAGTAATTGAATTACAAAGCTATATATTTTTAAGTATAAAAATGTATTTTTGGTATAAATATTTTCTCCATGAAACAAATTCTATTTCTTTTTTTATGTTTTTCCACTATTACTTTTGCGCAAAATGCTGAAGCAATTAAAGAAATTAAAGCACACCAGTTAAGTCAGAATACACAATTTAAAACTAAAGGAGAATCCCCTTTAAAAGAAGCTGATAGAAAACAATTTAAAGAATTAGATTTTTTTGAAATTGATTTAAAATACCGTGTAAAAGCGACTTTAGAGAGAACGCCTGAAACTGCATTTTTTAATATGAAAACGACAACATCTCGTGTGTCTGAAGAACGTATTTATGGTGTGGTATCTTTTAAAATTGAAGGGAAAGAATACAAATTGAATGTATATCAAGGTAAAGCATTAATGACTAATGAAGCTTATAAAGATTATTTATTTCTACCATTTTTAGATGATACAAATTCATATACAACCTATGGAGGTGGTCGATATTTGGATTTAAGAATACCAAAGGGAGATCAATTAATTATTGATTTTAATAAAGCCTATAACCCATATTGCCATTATAACGACACGTATTCTTGCCCAATTGTGCCACGTGTAAATTATGTGACTACAAAAATTAATGCTGGTGTAAAGGCTTTTAAAAAGTAATACTATGGCAAGGAAGAGAAGAAAACGCATAGTTTGTCCTAATTGTGAGCAACAATTAAATGATACAATGAATTACTGTTTTAATTGTGGTCAAGAAAATCATATCAAACGAGTATCAGTAAAAATGTTGTTGTCAGATTTTTCCACAACATATTTTTCATTTGATTCAAAGTTATTTTCATCATTAAAGTACTTGTTAATTAAGCCAAGTTTCTTGTCTTTAGAATATTTAAATGGGAAAATTGAAGCGTATTTACGTCCTATTAGGATGTATGTTTTTATCAGTTTTGTGTTTTTTCTATTAAATAGTATGTTATCTACTAACTCAACTTATGATGGTATAAAATTCACAAAAGATGGTGATCCAGTAAGTTCAGAGTTTGTTCAAGAAGAACCCAAAACAACTGACACTGATGATATTGAAAAAGAGTCTTTTTTAGAAATTGACAATAATTATTTTGAAGGAAAACTGAAAAGAATATTCTCTGATGAAAAGGAAATAAAACTTTTTATAGTATTTTTAAAATCTAAATTACCCATTCTATTTTTCCTTCTGATACCCGTGCTTGGATTGTTGTTTTTTATCTTTTTTTATAAAAATAAATACTATTATGTTGATCACTTGGTATTTGCACTACACTTACAATCTTTCATGTTTGTGCTATTAATAATTAACTTATTAACTGATTCGGTTTTTAAAGTTGATTTGATAGGTATATGGAGTTTATTATTCCTTGTCTATGGGTTTATTGCTGCAAGGCGATTTTATAGTTTAGGAAAATTAAATACGTTTTTCAGACTGTCAATCGTTGGATTATTTCATCTTTTCCTCAGCTTAATTATTTTTGTTGTATTCTTTTTTGTGCTCCTTAATAATTATAATGTGTAGCTATTAATATAGTCTTAAGTTTCTGGTTTTCAGTAATTATGATTAATTTTGATGTAATTGATAGTTTAGTTTTTTGATAAGAAACCTAAATTACAAGTTTACACTTCCCTAATTTAATTTGCTCTAAAATTCTAAACTCATTAAGTAATGATAAAGGATAGGAGGAAAAGATTTTATTGCCCAAATTGCAGGAGTCAGTTAGATGAAGATATGAACTTTTGTTTTAGTTGCGGACAAGAAAATAACATTAAGCGCGTGTCAGTTAAAATGCTATTAAATGATATTTTCTCTGGGTATTTTACGGTCGATTCTAAACTATTTATCACGTTAAAACTCTTAATATCTAAACCTAGTTTATTATCTGTAGCCTATTTAAATGGTCAGATTGAAACTTTTATAAAACCTATAAGGTTATACATATTTATTAGTTTTATTTTCTTTTTGTTATCCGCAAATATAACCTCATATACTAAAACTATTGAGAAAATTAATTTAGCATTAAATGAAATGCCGATGACTATTGGCGATTTAGAATCTGGTTTTGAAGAGCCTGTTGAGAGTAACTACAATAAGAGTAATTCACTAGACAAAAAAATAGAAAAAATATTCTCAACTGAGCGGGAAACAACTATTTTCTTCAATTACTTATTAGCTAAGTTTCCTATTGTGTTATTTGGAATGATACCAGTTTTGGGTTTTCTATTTTATGCGTTCTTTTTTAAAGCTAAGTATTATTATATAGATCATTTTATATTTTCATTGCATTTGCAATGCTTCTTATTAATTTTACTCATAATTGCGTCTATAGCCAATTGGCTATTTACTATTGATATTAATTTTTTAGCGCTCATTGGGGTATTAATTTATGGGTATATCGCAACAATCAAGTTTTATAAGAAGAAAAAACGCCATACATTTTTTAGACTATGTTTAATTGGACTCATACATGCAGTGTTGATCATGATTGTTTGCGTGTTATTCTTTTTATTAGCTATGCAAACATATAGTTTGTAAGTAGTATTATTTAACCAAATACATACCCAAGAAAACTGCTAAAAACCCTAATGTAAAACTTCCAATAGAATATAAAGCAAAAGAGATAAAATCGCCAGATTTTAAGAACACGTGATTCTCATAAGCAAATGTAGAAAAGGTTGTAAATCCACCACAAAATCCAGTAGCAAGTAATAAGGTCTGATTTTGAGTAAAGATATTTTCTTTAGCAGATAAGCCTAATATTAATCCGATAAGTAATGAACCTAAAACATTGGCGACAAAAGTACCATAAGGAATTGCCGTTATATTAGTGTTTAATGTTTTACTCAATATATAACGTAAAACACTTCCGAACCCACCTCCTATAAATACTAATAATATTGCTTTCATCCAATCAGTTGAATTATTTACGAAGATATAAAAAATATCTTCAGATGCGTAATTGTGAATATCTATTCAAACTTAGTGTAAAATGAATTGTTCCGAGCGTTATATTTGCCATCCTAAAAAATAAAAGAGATGAGTACAACTTGGTATGAGTGCAAAGTAAAATATAGAAAATTAGATGACAATGGTGTTCAAAAGGTAACTACAGAACCTTATTTGGTAGATGCTTTGTCATATACAGAGGCAGAAAAAAGAATTAATGAAGAAATGGCAATGTATATTAGTGAAGAGTTCTTAATCACTAATATAAAAGTGGCAAATTTTGCTGAAATACACCCGTTTGAAAATTCTGATCGTTGGTTTAAAACCAAAGTAGCTTTAGTGGCTTATGATGAGGAAAGCGGAAAAGAAAGAAAGTCAAACATATATTTATTAGTACAAGCAAATGATGTTAAGGAAGCTTTTGATAATACAAATGCTGTGATGAAAGATACTATGGGAGATTATACGATTCCTTCAATTGCAGAATCACCAATTATGGATGTATTTCCTTATTTTGAAGGAGAGATAGAAAAGTTAGAAAAATTTAATACAATTAAAGCAAGCATTCCTCAAGAAGTTGAAGAAGTAGTAGAAGAGGAGTTGGTTTAGTAGCATGTTGTTGTAAAACAAAAAAGGTTGCCTATTAATGGGGCAGCCTTTTTTTGTTTTAATACCTCGATGAGGTTTATTTTACTGGATAATGAATTTCAGTTTCAATATCTTCAGGGTTTACAGTTTCAGGATCATTAAGGTACAGTTCCCAAATAGCACCATTTTGTTCTAATCTATTTTCCTCTAAGTAGCTGTCAATTGCCATATGGGCTTCCATGTCACCAGTACCGTAAGGGCCGTATTTTGCAATCATAACATTATCACCTTTTGGCAATGTTATTTTTTCCATACCATCATCTAAAGGAATCTCTTTTCTAATTACTAGACCAACATAAAATTCCGTTTCACCTTTTTCTTCATCCCATTTTGTGTATACAGCAGCAGGTGTGTAGTCTGTGTGTTCTAATTTTTGAGAAGCTGCATACATACCAGCTTTAGGCATTGACTCCATAAATAATTTTGTCATGGCTTCATGATCAATTTTACTTGTGTGTTTGTAACCGATAAACTGCTGTGCGTCTTGAGTGATATTCATGATGCCACCTAAACTATATATAGCTTCTGGTTTTGGAGGGTTGTTTTTCATTTCGTCTTCAATTATAACATTTAAATTATCTAAACCTTTTGCTAACATTGGTCCTAACATGTTATCCATGCCACCACTCATCACTGCACCAAACTTAAACATAAAAGGTGTTTCATCCGCTTTCATTCCCCAAGTAACAATTGTACCTTCTTCTGTTTCTTCAAGTGTCCAATACACATCACTTGGGTCATAATCTGAAAATTGTATTTTTTGATCAATAGATTTATTTTCTTCTAAAGCAACTGTTTTCATATTACCAGGCCCATTTTCGCTTGTCCAGCTATAAGCGCCACCAACACCTGCAGTTTGATCAGAGTAACTTTCTACTATAGAAGGGTCATCCTCTAACCATGGTCCCCAAGCTTTCCAGTTTTTAAAATCATTGATGTTGTTAAAAATAACATTTGCTGGAGCTTTAATTGTTTTAGTACGTTTTACGTCATAATCATTAGGTTGAAGCATGACATATACAGCTCCTCCAATTACTATAACTAATAGTAGTAATACTAGATACTTGATGATTTTCATTGTTCACAAGGTGTTTTATCAGTCAATAAAATGACTAATTGGTTAGTTAATTAGAATTTTTGAATGTTAAATATAGTGAAATTATTATTTCTTTTTCTTGATGAGTTTAATTACTTTTAAGCAATATTTATGAAATTATTAAACAAAAATAGAATGAAAGTAAAACCAATATTAGGCTTAGTATTAGCCTCAAGTTTATTAATATCTTGTGGTAAAACAAGTGAAGATAAAGCAAGAAATACAATTGAAGATGTAATAGAAATATCAGAAAATAGTAATTCAGAATTTGACTATACTGTTGAGCAATTTGCAGATATAAAAGTGTTGCGTTACAAGATTCATGGATTTGATGCTCTAACGTTAAAAGAGCAAAAATTAGTCTATTATTTAACCCAAGCTGGTTTGGCTGGTCGTGATATTATGTGGGATCAAAATTACCGACATAACTTGTCGATCAGAAAAGCTTTAGAAGCAGTTTATACTAGTTATGAAGGAGATAAAACCTCTGCGGATTGGACTAAATTTGAGGAATATTTGAAGCGTGTTTGGTTTTCTAACGGTATTCATCATCACTATTCAAATGCAAAAATTCAACCAGAATTTAATCAAGCATATTTAGAAAGTTTACTTACTGCTACTAATACAAAATTAAATGGTGAAGCTTTAGCAGTTATATTTAATGACGCAGATACTAAGAAAGTAAATCTTGCAAAAGGTATTGATAATGTTGCTGAAAGTGCAGTTAACTTTTATGGTTCCAACGTTACAAATGCTGATGTGACATCTTTCTATGGAAAAATGACATCTCCAGATGCTAAGAAACCTTTATCATATGGTTTAAACTCTCAGTTGATAAAAGAAGATGGTGTATTAAAAGAACGCGTGTATAAATCTGGTGGATTGTATGGTTCGGCAATTGATGAAATCATTGGTTGGTTAGAAAAAGCACAAACTGTTGCAGAAAACAAAGCACAAGGTGAGGCTTTAGGGTTGTTAATCAAATATTATAAAACGGGTGATTTACAAACTTGGGATGATTATAATGTTGCATGGACGGCAGCTACCGATGGTAATGTAGATTATATCAACAGTTTTATTGAAGTGTATAATGATCCAATGGGATACAGAGGGTCTTATGAAACAATTGTACAAATTAAGGACTTTGACATGTCGGAAAAAATGTCAGTATTGTCTAAAAACGCGCAATGGTTTGAAGATAATTCTCCATTAATGGATGAGCATAAAAAGAAAAATGTTGTAGGAGTAACTTATAAAGTGGTTAATGTTGCTGGTGAGTCTGGTGACGCTTCTCCAAGTACGCCAATTGGTGTGAATTTACCTAATGCAAACTGGATTCGTACTGCTGTTGGTAGTAAGTCGGTGTCTTTAGGAAACATCATAAGTGCATATTCAAATGCTGGTGGTTCTGGACGTTTAAAAGAATTTGCTCATGATGAAGAAGAAATTGCTTTAGAAGAAAAGTACGGGCAATTAGCAGATAAATTGCACACTGCTTTGCATGAGGTAATTGGTCATGCATCAGGGCAATTAAATCCTGGAGTTGGTGAAACAAGAGAAACACTAAAAAATTATGCCTCTACTTTAGAAGAAGGTAGGGCAGATTTAGTTGGACTTTACTATTTGTATGACACGAAGTTACAAGATTTAGGTTTAGTTGAAGATTGGGAGAAAGTTGGTAAAGCTGCTTATGACGGTTACATCCGTAATGGGTTGATGGCGCAATTAATTAGATTAAACTTAGGAGATGACATTGAAGAAGCACACATGCGTAATAGGCAATGGGTTTCAGGATGGGCGTATGAAAAAGGAAAAGCTGATAATGTGATTGAAAAAGTAACTCGTGATGGGAAAACATATTTCAACATCAATGATTATAAAAAATTGCATTCACTTTTTGGAGAGTTGTTACGTGAAACTCAACGTATCAAATCAGAAGGAGATTTCGCAGCGGTTGAAGCTTTAGTAGAAGGTTACGGTGTAAAAGTAGATCAAGATATTCATAAAGAAGTATTAGATAGAAATGCACAGTTTAAAGATGCACCATATAGCGGATTTGTGAACCCAGTTTTAAATCCTACTTTGGATACTTCAGGTGAAATATCAGGTTTTACAATTGAGCAACCAGAAACATTTGCAGAGCAAATGTTAAACTATGCAAAAACATACAGTTTTTTACCTGCAGTAAATTAAAACAGACCCTAATTATAGTTACAAGGTGTTTAAAGTAATTTAAACGCCTTTTTTATGCCAAAATGTTAGCAGCTTAAAACCTATTCAGTTTATTATGCACGCGTAACGATAGTTAGCTTTTTAGAGTGCAGATAATTAGAGAAGTATTACTTTTATCGCTTAATTTTTAGTATTTTATAATAGAAGATTCATTTACAGTAAAATGAAATTATTAAGTTATATACTTTCTCCAATTTTTGGAGTATCATTTTTTTTGATACTGTTGATTTTTCATCCACTACAATGGATTGGGTTACGTTTTTTTGATTTTAAAACTTATCAAAACATCGTGAATTTGATGAATTTTTGCTTGGTTAAGAATTTATTGCTTTTAGGAATTAGAGTTAAAGTAAATAATGAGTATGATTTACCGGAAAACACAACATTAATATTTGTGTCTAACCATCAAAGTTTATTTGATATATCACCAGTGTCATGGTATTTTAGAAAGTATAATCCAAAATTTGTGTCCAAACAAGAATTAGGAAAAGGCATTCCAAGTGTGTCTTATAATTTAAGAAACGGTGGGGCAGTTTTGATTGATAGAAGTAACGGAAAGCAAGCTATTGTTGAATTATCAAAATTTGCTAAAGTGATAAATAAGAATGTGTGGTCTGGAGCCATATTTCCAGAGGGCACTAGAAGTAAAGATGGAAAGCCCAAAGAATTTGCAACTAATGGTTTAAAAATACTTACAAAATATAACCCAGATGGCTATGTAGTACCATTAACAGTTAATAATTCATGGAAAGTATTCAGATATGGAAAGTTTCCTTTTGGCATTGGGTGCCCGATAACAATTACAACACATCAACCTATTGCAATAAATTCATTGCCCTTTGATGAGTTGAGAGATATAGTAGAAAAAGAAATAATTAATGCAATAATATAATAACATGTCTATTAAGAACATAAGAAAAGAAGTTATGCAAACGCTCGAAAAAAATATCGATGTGTTTGTAGATAAATTCTTGATACCTGCTGAAAAAATTTGGCAACCAACAGATTTTTTACCAAATTCACAAAAGGATACCTTTATTGATGAGGTCAAGGAAATTCAAGAAATCTCTAAAGAATTAAATGATGATTTCTGGGTGGTAATGGTAGGTGATACTATTACTGAGGAAGCATTACCAACCTATGAATCATGGTTGTTAGATTTAGATGGTGTACATCAAGATCCAGACAACGGCTGGGCAAAATGGGTAAGAGCTTGGACTGCGGAAGAAAATCGTCATGGTGATGTTTTAAACAAATATTTGTATTTATCTGGTAGAGTTAATATGCGTGAAGTAGAAATATCAACACAACATTTGATTGCAGATGGTTTTGATATAGGAACATCTACAGATCCTTATAAAAACTTTGTATATACAAGTTTTCAAGAATTAGCAACCTATATTTCTCACAATAATGTTGCAAAAATAGCTCGTAAAAAAGGACATAAAGCTCTGGCAAAAATGTCTAAAATAATTGCAGGAGATGAAATGCGTCATCATATTGCTTATACTGATTTTGTAAAGGAAATTTTTAAAATAGACCCAAGTGAAATGATGTTGGCTTATTTTTATATGATGAAAAATCAAATTATAATGCCAGCAATGTATCTAAGAGAGTCTTATGCAGAAAAAGCATCATTATTTGATCAATTCTCAATTGTAGCACAGCGGACAGGTGTGTATACAGGTTTCGATTATGTTGATATTATGAGGAAGCTTAATGCGATGTGGGAGATTGATAAAATGACTGGTCTGACTGAAGAAGCAGAAAAAGCAAGAGATTACTTAATGAAACTTCCGGACAGAATGTATCGTTTGGCTGAACGCGCAGTAATTCCTGATACGGCTTATAAGTTCAAATGGATGAATCAAATATAAAAATAGAATAACCAACCAAACCAAACCAAAATGATCCCTTCAATGTTATGTTGAGGGGTTTGTTATTTATAGATGAATGATTTTAATGCGTAAATCAAGCTAAAGAAAACAATTAAGCCTACCAATACCCAATAACTTCCTTTGTAATGTTTTTGATGTAGTTTCAAGTCTTTCCTGTAAGACCAAATCATAACGCCAACAAAAGCTAAAAAGAATAACAGCGCAAATATTAATTGACCAGTACTAAACATAATTTCTTATTTTTATGCGAAATTAATTAAAGTTAATCAGATAAAACAGATCCAATGAAAAAATATACAGATGCAGTAACAGAATTTCATACAGCTTTTAAAATAGGACATAGAGAAACACCAAAAGCTGATCTAGGAGAAGCAAAAAATACCTTACGCTTCAATTTAATGAAAGAAGAAAATGAAGAGTATTTAGAAGCAGCACAAAATAATGACTTGGTTGAGGTTGCAGATGCTTTAGGTGATATGCTATATATTTTATGCGGTACAATGATTGAACATGGTTTACAAGATAAAATTACTGCTGTATTTGATGAAATACAACAAAGTAATATGAGTAAATTAGGTGCAGATGGGCAACCTATTTACAGAGAAGATGGGAAAGTGTTGAAAGGACCGAATTATTTTAAACCCGATTTCTCTAAAATTCTAGAAAATTAAATTTTATAAAAATAGCGATTTGTTTGTTCCTTTTTTTAATGCTTTAAAGTGTAATCTGTGTTAATTTTATTATGCGCGCATAATAAAAAAATGTATATTTGGAAAACTACAACAACAACCATTGATTTTTAAATCATAAATAACACAACTAAGATGAAAATAAAAAAAGTACTTGTAGCCAATAGGGGCGAAATTGCTATTAGAATTTTTAGAGCATGTACAGAAATAAACATTAAAACGGTTGCCGTTTATACGTTTGAAGATAGGTATTCTTTACACAGATATAAGGCAGATGAATCTTATCAAATTGGGAAGGATAATGAGCCTTTAAAACCATACTTAGACATTGACGCAATCATAAGAGTTGCCAAAGAAAATGATGTAGATGCGATTCATCCAGGTTATGGTTTTTTGTCAGAAAATGCGAATCTAGCACAGAAATGTGAAGATAATGGCATAATTTTTATCGGCCCTAAAGTGTCGGTTTTGAAGTCATTAGGAGATAAAATTAAAGCTAAAGAGGTTGCTATTGCTAATAATATTCCAATTATAAAAAGTAATGAACACCCTTTAGAAACTGTTGAAATTGCTTTAAAGGAAGCTGATAAAATCGGATATCCTGTCATGCTAAAAGCTGCTTCTGGTGGAGGTGGAAGAGGAATGCGTGTCATTAGAAGTGATGAGCAATTAAAAAGCGCATACTCAGAAAGTAAACGTGAAGCCTTAAACGCCTTTGGTGATGATACTGTATTTCTTGAGAAATTTGTAGAAAATCCAAAACATATAGAAATTCAAATTGTAGCCGATAATTACGGAAACACAGTACATTTATTTGAAAGAGATTGTTCTGTACAGCGTCGTTATCAAAAAGTTATTGAGTTTGCACCATCGTTTGGATTAAGTGATACCACAAAAAATGCGTTATATGATTATGCTACAACAATCTGTAAAGCTGTAGATTATAATAATATTGGTACCGTTGAGTTTCTAGTAGATGATGATGGTTCAATTTATTTCATTGAAGTAAATCCGAGAATACAAGTTGAGCATACTGTAACAGAAGTCGTAACAAACATAGATATTGTCAAAACTCAACTATTTATTGCAGGCGGTTATAAATTAGCTGATACACAAATTAAAATACCAAACCAAGAAGCTGTAAAAGTCAATGGTTATGCCTTACAATGCCGTATAACTACGGAAGACCCGGCTAATGATTTTAAGCCAGATTATGGTACTATTTCTACTTATAGAAGTGCTTCAGGTTTCGGAATTCGTTTAGATGCTGGAAGTTTATACCAAGGTGTAACTATTTCTCCTTTTTTCGATTCAATGCTAGTTAAAGTTACTGCAAGTAGTAGAACTTTAGATGGCGCTTGTAGGAAAATGAGAAGGGCTGTTGCTGAATTCAGAATTCGTGGCGTTAAAACCAACATGCCATTTTTAGATAATATACTAAAGCATCCTACTTTTAGAAAAGGAGAGGTTACGGTTAACTTTATCAAAAATGAACCAGAGTTATTTGTGTTTACAACGCCTCGAAATAGAGCAACTAAATTAGTTACTTATTTAGGTGATGTTATTGTAAATGGAAATTCTGATGTTAAAAAAATAGACCCAAATAAAACGTTTGTCATTCCAAAAATCCCAAAGTTTGATGCAACAGCATCTTATACAGAAGGAACAAAAGATTTATTAACAAAACTAGGGCCTGATAAATTCTCAGAATGGTTAAAGAATGAAAAGAAAGTTCATTTTACAGATACTACAATGCGTGATGCACATCAAAGTTTGTTAGCCACGCGTATGAGAACTTTTGATATGCTTAAAGTAGCTGAAGGGTTTGCTAAAAACCATCCTGAGGTGTTTAGTATGGAAGTCTGGGGAGGTGCCACCTTTGATGTGTGTTTACGTTTCTTACAAGAAAATCCTTGGGAACGCTTACAGCAATTGCGAAAAGCAATGCCTAATGTGTTATTGCAAATGTTAATTAGAGGATCTAATGGTGTTGGTTATACTGCATATCCTGATAATTTAATTGGGAAGTTTGTTGAGCAATCTTGGGAAAATGGTGTTGATGTATTCAGAATTTTTGATTCATTAAACTGGATGGAGTCCATTGCACCATGTATTGAACATGTTCGTACTAGAACAGAGGGGCTTGCGGAAGGTTCAATTTGTTATACAGGTGATATTTTAGATCCAAATAATCAAAAGTACAACTTGAAATATTATGTCAATTTAGCAAAAGATATTGAAAATGCAGGAGCTCATATTTTAGGAATTAAGGATATGGCAGGTTTGCTAAAGCCATATGCTGCTTATGAGTTGATTTCTGCTTTGAAATCGGAAATAAATATTCCAATTCATTTGCATACGCATGACACGTCATCCATACAATCTGCCACGTATTTAAAAGCAGTTGAAGCTGGTGTTGATGTTTTAGATGTTGCTTTGGGAGGTTTGTCTGGTTTAACATCACAACCTAATTTTAATTCTGTGGTGGAAATGTTAAAGTTTCACGAACGAGAAAACCCAATGAATATAGAAAGTTTAAATGACTACTCTAATTATTGGGAAACAGTTAGAGAATATTATTATCCATTTGAATCTGGTTTAAAAGCAGGTTCTGGAGAAGTCTTTAAACATGAAATTCCAGGAGGACAATATTCTAATTTAAAACCTCAAGCGCAAGCATTAGGTTTAGAAGATCGTTTTCATGAAATAACAAAAATGTACGGCGAAGTCAACGAACTTTTTGGTGATATCGTAAAAGTAACACCAAGTTCAAAAGTAGTTGGTGATATGGCTCAATATTTAGTGAGTAATAATTTAACAATTCAAGATGTGCTTGAACGCGGAGATACCATTTCTTTTCCTCAATCTGTGGTGAGTTTCTTTAGAGGAGATTTAGGACAGCCAGTTGGAGGGTTTCCGAAAAAATTACAAAAACTTATTTTAAAAGATAAAACACCATATACTGATAGACCAAATGCACATTTAGAACCTCTTGATATAGATCAAGAATATAAAGAGTTTTTAGCAATTTTTGATAAAGAAATGGGGCGCCCAACTGACATTACCGATTTCTTGTCCTATAAATTATATCCTAAAGTGTTTTTAGATACTTACAATAAGCATGTGAAGTATGGTAATTTAATGAATTTACCGACTAAAAATTTCTTTTACGGTATGGAAAGAGGAGAAGAAATTACTGTTGATATTGATAAAGGTAAAACATTATTAATAAGTTTAGATTCTGTAGGAAGGCCAAACGAAGAAGGTATGGTAACGGTTTATTTTAAAGTAAACGGACAGTCTAGAAGTGTGACAATCAAGGATGAATCTATTAAAATTGATAAGGTTGTACATGCAAAAGTAGATAAAGGAAACACCAAACATATTGGTGCTCCATTACAAGGAATGTTATCTTCAGTACTAGTTAAGGAAGGTGATAGGGTTCATAAAAACCAGCCACTATTTATTATTGAAGCCATGAAAATGGAAACAACCATTACTGCTATTGAAGATACAGTTGTTAAAGACGTTGTATTGAATGAAGGTATAATGGTCAATTCAGAAGATCTGGTAATTGTATTAGATTAGTATAAAATAAAAACTCCTTATTTTTCAATAAGGAGTTTTTTATATTTATTTTTTTTAGAAGTATGTTATATTTTTTGAGTCCACCCAAAAGTATCTTCAGCTTCATTGTATTGTATGTCTAATAGCTTCCCTTTTAGCATTGTTGAATATGCGCTATCAAGTTTAGGTAAATCATAATGATCATCTTTATAACCAACCCCTGTAATAGGTACTACAACTGCTGCGGTACCAGTTCCGAACACTTCTTTTAATTCACCTGTTTTAGCAGCTTCAATAACTTCAGAAACACTTACTTTTCTTACTTCAACAGTAATACCTTCACGTTCTGCTAAAGTGATGATACTTTTACGAGTTACCCCATTAAGAATTCTTTCATCAGTAGGAGCGGTTAATAATTTGTCTCCAATTCTGAAAAACACATTCATGGTTCCTGCCTCCTCTAAATATTCATGAGTAGAGTTCGTCCAGATAATTTGTTGGTAACCTTCTTCGTTTGCTTTCTTAGTTGGATAAAACTGTGCTGCATAATTTCCAGCTGCTTTAGTTGCACCAACACCACCATTTGCAGCTCTTGAGTAATGATCAGATATTTTCACCTTTACATCACCTCCTTTATAATATGCTTGTACAGGTGTACAAATAATCATAAACTTGTACTCTTCAGCTGGTGCTGCAGATACTCCTGCTTGAGTAGCAAAGATAAAAGGTCTAATATACAATGTATTTCCTCTACCTGGAACGACCCATTGTTTGTCTATTTTTAACAGGGTTTTTAAACCATCCATGAACACATCTTTTGGAACTTCAGGCATAGCTAATCTGTTAGCAGAAAAACAAATACGTTCCCAGTTTTGTTCAGGTCTAAAAATCCAAACATCATTATTTTCATCCTTGTAAGCTTTCATACCTTCAAAGGCAGCTTGTCCGTAATGGAACACTCTAGCTGAAGGGTCTAACTGTAAAGGCTGGTATGGTGTAATTTCTGGCTGTTGCCATTTACCATCTTTAAAATCACAAAAAAACATATGGTCAGAATACACTGTTCCAAATGCAACATTGTCTAAATCAATAGTTTCAAATTTAGATTTTTCAATCTGAGTAATTTTAATATCGGTCGTCATCGTTGTGTAGGTGTTTTTTATAGTTTTGCGAATTTAGTGAATTAAATATTCTTTACCGACTAATTATTCGTTAATTTGTATAAGCATACCATCCCTTGTTCTTCTTGGGATTATAAATATTTATCGGTTTGAAAAGAGAAATAATTATCACGTCAGATGGCTCAACGTCAATTAATTTACCAGAATTAAATGAGCAATACCATTCTAAAAAAGGTGCAATAAATGAAGCATATCATGTATTTATCAGAATGGGATTGGATTTGTTTTCTGATGATATTTCTATTCTTGAAATAGGTTTTGGTACAGGGTTAAACGCTTTTATCACCTATTTAGAAAGTGAACGTCGACAGTTAAATATAAACTATGTTGGTGTAGAGGCATATCCTGTTATTGCTGAAGAAGTAGCTTTGTTAAATTATGTGCCGCAATTAAAAGCAGAGAGTTTTAAAGATAAATTTGAAAAAATGCACGCCGTATCATGGGAAGAGAACCATGAAATTTCTAAGACTTATGCACTAACAAAACGCAAACAGTTATTTGAAGACATTAAAGACGAGAATGCTTTTAATCTGATTTATTATGATGCATTTGGTTCAAGGGTACAACCAGCTTTATGGGAAGAAAGTATTTTTGAAATCATGTTTAGAGCATTAAAAAACAACGGTGTTTTAGTAACGTATGCTGCTAAAGGTAGTGCGCGTAGAGCCATGCAAAAAGTTGGGTTTACTGTGGAGCGTTTAGACGGCCCTCCTGGAAAAAGAGAAATGTTACGTGCTAGAAAGATTGGATAACGATATATTATTTAAAATACTTTAATGATATCTTTTTAGACTTATTATCAAAAGAAAAATAACGGCATTTACTATCTAAAAAAGTATAACTGCTAAATTTTAAATATCCCTTTTTAATTGTTTCCACATAGTAGAGCTTGTCCATGTTCAATTTCTTGAATTTTAACTCTTTTGGGTTTGTGAAATTAAAGTTCTCATCTAATGTTATATGGTGGTATGTTTTAGGGTTACGATCTTTAAAAGCCTCTTTTTTAGAAGTTAAATCGTTATAGTTTAAATAAGTTGAAGGTCCTCCAAAAGATGGTGTGAAACCATTAATATTATGGTTATATCTCATATAGTAATGATAGTAATATAGATTGTTTTCATCTTGAACGTAATCAAACCTAATAGAAATACCTTTGTTATCAGCTAATTCATTAACAGTTAAACAGGCTTCTTTTGTCCCAGCTTGTACCTTTCGTAAATATTTTTTAAAAGTATAATCTGTGTTGTCCCCCTCTTGGTGAACAAAATTATTATCAGGTAATAAGGTAATGTTTTTAATTATTTTATGTGAATCTACATTAATGATCTTTAATTCAGATGATTGAGAACTACCATAATAAAAATAGATGTTATTATCATGGTAGTATTTTGAGTTAAATTTGATGGTATGACCTTCTACCTTTTTGGGATACTCATCTAGTTTAAAAACAGAAATATCGTTTAAAGCTTTCGGGTTTATTTTACCAAAAGCAAACGTTCTCTTATAATCAAGAATGAATATAAAATTATTATTATCATCCAAGTAAGTATGTGCATATGAAAACGGACCTGTTGGGATATATTGTTTTTGGTTGATAAATTTATAGTGGTAATTTTTCTTAAATAACTTGTAATACTCTGGTTGATTGTCAAATTTAATGCGGGTAAGATTTATTTTACTACTAGATAATATTTCTCTAGAACTTAATGATTTTTCATCACAATTTAGAATAAACGTTCTATCTGAGGCTGATGCTATAATAATTTGATTGCTGTTTTTGTGTTTTTTACTAGAGATAATTACATTATTATTAAAATCAATATCATAAATTTTAATATAATTTTCTGATTCTTTTGTGAAAGATATAATTAAGCTTATAATTTTGTTATTACTATGGTGTCCAATTATAGTTGCTTTACTAGGTATAGAAAAGGTTTTTACACTTAGGAAGTTTTCATTATTAGCTTGATAGGCTTTTACTTTAGTCTTACCGACAATTAAATGTAAAGAATTATGCTTATCCAGGTTCCCGGAATAAGTATTAACTATTTTAAATTCATTATTGAAATTAATATTAATTTCTTTTTCTAATTTAGGCGTTGTATTAGCAAAAATATTTAAGTTAATAATAAATAATAATAGAGTTAAATAGACTTTCATAGCTGACTTTTATATAACATCAAAAATATACTTTTTTAGTGACTGAAAAATACATTGAATAATTTAAAATATGAAAATATTAATCACAGGTGCTACGGGTTTGGTTGGTAGAGAGTTGATACGTTTATTAACGTCTAAAAATATTAAAGTTAATTATTTAACCACACGTAAAGCAGTGGTAAATAGTATTCCAAATTGTAGTGGGTTCTATTGGAACCCGAAAACAAGCGATATAGACGCAAGTTGTATCAATGGAGTTGATAAAATAATTCATTTGGCTGGTGCTTCTGTAGCTAAACGTTGGACAGAATCGTATAAAAAAGAAATTCTCTCAAGCCGTGTTCAAACTACGCAAACACTATATAATTTATTAAAAAACTCAAATCATTGCGTAACTCAAATCGTATCAGCAAGCGCAATAGGTGTTTATGAGCATTCATTTACGACAGTTTATGATGAAACCTCTTCGAAGTTTGGTACAGGTTTTTTAGCTGAAGTAGTTAAACTATGGGAAGCAGAAATTGATCAGTTTTCAGAATTAAATATTACTGTATCTAAGTTAAGAATTGGTTTGGTGTTATCTGAAAATGGTGGCGCACTTTCAGAACTTGTAAAACCAATAAAAATGGGTCTAGGATCATCCATAGCTACTGGAAATCAAATGGTCAGTTGGGTTCATGTTAAGGATCTTTCAAAAATGTTTTTACATGTAGTAGCACATAATTTAGAAGGTGTTTATAATGCAACAGCTCCTATTTCTGTTACTAATAGAGAACTTACAAAAGCAATTGCACATCAATTACATAAACCACTTTTCTTGCCTAATATTCCAAAACTTGTAATGCGATTAATTCTAGGGGAAATGCATATAATGATTTGTGACAGTCAAAATGTATCTTCAAAAAAAATACTATCTACAGGTTTTCATTTTAAATATAATGACATTCATACGGCATTGAAATCGTTGTTGGCATAATACAAACGGCTTTTAGTGACAAATTGGCAATTTTTAGAAATTGGCAATACTTTTGCCAAACTAAATATGAATAAAAGAAATTACAATAATTACTACTAATGAGTACAGAAGATATACAAAACGAAGAAGTGAAAGATCAAGTTGAAGATCAAAATCAAGATGCAGAAACTCAAGAAGAATTATCTGTTGAAGAACAATTAACACAAGATTTGGCTGCTGAGAAAGATAAGTTCCTACGTCTTTTTGCTGAGTTTGAAAATTATAAAAGAAGAACTTCTAAAGAGAGAGTTGAGTTATTTAAAACAGCAAGTTCAAGCGTTATGCAAGCTATGTTGCCAGTTTTAGATGATTTAGATCGTGCATGGGTAGAAATTGAAAAAAGTGAAGATGATAATTTAATCAAAGGAATTGAATTAATCAGCACTAAGTTTAAAGCAACTTTAAAAGAAAAAGGATTAGAGTTGTTAGATGTAAGACAAGGAGATGACTTTAATGCAGATTTCCATGAAGCTATCACTCAAATTCCTGCGCCATCAAAAAAATTAAAAGGAAAAATTATTGATGTTATTGAAAAGGGATACAAATTAGGAGACAAAATTATTCGTTTTCCAAAAGTTGTCATAGGGCAATAATATAAAGACATTCAATTTTTTGAAGTAGATACAATGGCAAAGAAAGATTATTACGACGTACTTGGAGTTTCTAAAGGAGCAACTGCTCAAGAAATAAAAAAGGCATATAGAAAAAAAGCTGTAAAGTTTCACCCAGATAAAAACCCCGGAGATACTGCTGCAGAAGAGAGCTTTAAAGAGGCGGCAGAGGCCTATGAAGTTTTAAGCGACGACAATAAAAAAGCAAAATATGATCGTTTTGGTCATTCAGCTTTTGAAGGTGGTGGCGGTGGTCAAGGCGGAGGCTTTGGCGGTGGCGGTATGAATATGGACGACATATTCAGTCAGTTTGGAGACATCTTCGGAGGCGGAGGTGGTGGTTTTGGCGGCTTCGGTGGTGGAGGCGGCAGACAACGTCGTGTTAAAGGAAGCAATTTACGTATTAGAGTTAGTTTAACTCTAGAAGAGATTGCCAATGGTGTTGAGAAGAAGGTAAAGGTTAAACGTAAAGTTCAAGATTCTGGTACAACCTATAAAACATGTTCTACATGTAATGGTCAAGGACAAGTGATGCGTGTTACCAATACTATTTTAGGACGTATGCAAACAGCCGCGCCATGTAATGTATGTGGTGGTTCTGGTCAGCAAATTGATAAAAAAGGTGCTGGAACAGATGCGCATGGTTTAAAAACTTCAGAAGAGACTGTGTCAATTAAAATACCTGCTGGCGTTGTTGATGGAATGCAATTAAAGGTTTCTGGTAAAGGAAACTCTGCTCCTGGAGATGGAATTTCAGGTGATTTATTAGTAGCTATTCAAGAAGAAGATCATCCAACTTTAAAACGTGAAGGTGATAATTTACATTATGATTTATATATCGGTTTATCTGATGCTGTTTTAGGAATTTCAAAAGAAATTGAAACAGTTACTGGTAAGGTAAGAATAAAGCTAGATGCTGGTATTCAATCTGGTAAAATATTACGTTTAAGAGGAAAAGGTATTCCAAGCATAAACGGTTATGGTAAAGGAGATTTGTTAGTGCATATTAACGTATGGACGCCTCAAGAACTAAATAAAGAACAAAAAGAGTTCTTTAAAAATATGCAAGAACATGAAAATTTTGTTCCGAATCCTAAAGAGAATGACAAGTCGTTCTTTGATAAAGTAAAAGACATGTTTTCATAAAACTATATATTACAAATGCAAAAACCTCGAAAACTATTTCGAGGTTTTTTGTGTAACAGAATGAAATTAATTTAAGTATTGCTGTAACATATATGCTCAGAGTACTACTTACATATAAACTAATTAATATTTATGGATAATCTTCTTGTTGCTGAAAATATTGTCAAAAAATATGGCGATTATACAGCGTTAAACAATGTGTCATTAACAGTTCCTAAAGGAAGTATATTTGGTTTGTTAGGACCAAATGGAGCTGGTAAAACTTCTTTTATAAGAATCATCAATCAAATTACAATGCCTGATAGTGGTTTAGTAACTTTAGATGGTAAACCATTAGAACAAAATCATGTTAAAGACATTGGATATTTACCTGAAGAGCGCGGTTTGTACAAATCAATGAAAGTTGGTGAACAAGCATTGTATTTAGCTCAGTTAAAAGGCTTGTCAAAATCAGAAGCTAAAGAGCGTTTGAAATATTGGTTTGATCGTTTGGAAATTGGTGATTGGTGGGGTAAAAAAGTACAGGAATTATCTAAAGGAATGGCGCAAAAAATTCAGTTTGTGGTTACTGTTTTACATCAACCAAAACTGTTGATTTTTGATGAACCATTTAGTGGATTTGATCCTATAAATGCTAACTTGATAAAAGATGAAATTTTGAAGTTACGTGATGATGGCGCAACAGTTATCTTTTCTACTCACCGAATGGAATCTGTTGAAGAATTATGTGATCATATAGCATTGATTGATAAATCTAATAAAATATTAGATGGGAAGTTGTTGGATATCAAAAAACAATTTAAGTCTAATACGTTTGAAGTGGGTGTGAGCTCAACAAATGATGTCGCGTTGAGAAGTTTGTTAGAGGATAAGTTTAGTGTTTCTGAAACGTCTTTCAAATCTATTCATGATGATTTAAAAGTGAAAATTAAAATTGATCCGTCAAGTACACCAAACGATTTACTATCATATCTTACAAACCAAGGGCAAGTCAATCATTTTACAGAAGTAATCCCTTCTGCAAGTGATATTTTCATTCAATCTGTTCAAAACAACTAATCTTATTAGAAATGAATCATTTACCATTAATAATAAAAAGAGAATACATTAATAAGGTGCGTAATAAATCATTTATTATCATGACGTTTTTAAGTCCGTTGATAATGATTGGTTTAGGGTTGTTAATTGGTTTTTTAACTAATTTAAACAAGAATAAAGAGCGTATTATAGACATCGTTGATGAGTCTGGTTTTGCTAATGAAATATTTGCAGGCAGTAATTCATCAGTTACTTACCGTATTTTAAATAATGTTGACTTAGCAAAAGCAAGATTAGATGTTGAAGCTCAAGAACACTACGGTTTATTGTATATACCAAAGGTTGATAGTATTAATCAGTTAGAGAAGACGGTGAGTTTTTATTCAAAAGATACACCATCGTTAACTTTAATAGCAGATTTAGAATCAAAAATTGAAAAGCGTTTAACTGATATCAATTATAAGAACAAGGGCTTTAATATTGAAAAAATAAAAGAGGCAAGAATTCGTGTTGATATCAATCAGGAGAGTTATGCTGGAGAGAAAACTTCTAAGCTGAGTGGAGGGTTAAAATTAGCCTTTGGTATGGTGTCAGGCTATTTGTTATTTATGTTTATCATTATTTACGGAAACATGATTATGCGTAGTATCATAGAAGAAAAAACAAGTAGGATTATTGAAGTCATTATATCTTCAGTAAAACCAATGCAGTTAATGCTTGGTAAAATATTCGGTACATCTTTAGCAGGAATTACTCAGTTTGCAATTTGGGTAATATTATTAAGTGTTTTATCATTAGTCCTCTCTACATTTTTTGGTGTGAATATGTCAGAAATGCAAGGTGGTGCTCAGCAAGAAATTGTTAAACAAGCTATGGAAAATGGCGATATGCAAGAGAAAGTAGGGCTATTATTAAATGAAATTTACAACTTACCATTAGCAAACTTAATAGTGATGTTTTTAATGTTTTTTATTGGAGGGTTTTTGTTATACAGTTCATTATACGCTGCCATTGGTGCTGCGGTAGATAATGAAACAGACACACAGCAATTCATGATGCCTATTTTAATGCCACTAATTTTGGCAGTATATGTAGGTGGATTTACAGTTTTAGAAGATCCTCATGGTATGGTGGCACAAGTATTTTCATTTATACCATTCACTTCACCAGTGGTGATGTTAATGCGTATTCCTTTTGGAGTACCAGTTTGGCAACAAATTTTATCAGTTGTGTTATTATTTAGTACTTTTATAGGAACAGTGTGGTTTGCATCAAAAATATACCGAGTAGGAATATTAATGTATGGTAAAAAACCAAGTTATAAAGAAATCTATAAATGGCTTAAATACTAATGGAACAAATCAAAACGTTTTTAAATTTTAACTTTGAATTTGGTAATGGAGTGCATATTACTGTAAAGCAAATCTTACTTGTTTTTACGGTATTGGTTATTGCGACCTTTATTTTAAGATTGGTTAAAAAAATAGTTGTCAAAAAATTAAATGAAGATGATAAGTTAAAATTCAACTCAATTTTTTCGTTTTCTAAATACTTTATATATGTCATAGTTATCTTAGTTACTTTTGATAACATGGGGGTAAATGTAACTGCTATTTTTGCAGCATCAGCAGCTTTGTTAGTTGGTGTTGGTTTGGCTTTACAAACTTTTTTTCAAGATATAATTTCTGGAGTATTTATTTTAATTGACAAGTCTGTTCATGTTGGTGATATTATTGAGTTAGATAATAAAGTTGGTCGTGTAACAGAAATAAGGTTACGAACAACAAGAGCAGTAACAATTGATAATAAGGTATTGATTATTCCAAATCATAAATACCTGACGTCTACATTATATAATTGGACAGAAAATGGTGTCTTAACACGTGAATTTATTACTGTTGGCGTTGCATATGGTTCTGATTTAGAACAAGTGAAAAAACTATTGTTACAAGCTGCTAATACCCATCCTAAAGTAATTAAACACCCTGAGCCATTAGTCTTATTTACTGAGTTTGCAGACAGTGCATTAAATTTTAAATTGATATTTACCTTAAATAATAGTTTTGAGGCTTCTATACCTAAGAGTGATATAAGGTTTGAAGTTGACAAACTGTTTAGAGAACACGGTATAAAAATTCCTTTCCCACAAAGAGAAGTGTATATAAATAAGTAACTATTTGTATTGTAGCTATCAAAAAAAAAGATCTGTTAGTTATTCTAACAGATCTTTTTACCCCAAAAAAACTTACTTATCTATAACTTCTTATAGACATAGTAAATATACAACTAGATTTTAGTTTATGAAATACCCAATCTTGGGTATTTTTAACAAATGTTAATGTTTTGTGACGATGAAATCAGTTTTTAAGCGAAACAAGTAACTTTTTGTGTTTTGCAACTCAGATTACTATTCAGAATGATAGATTAATGTATATTTAACTATTCAACCATTTGTAGTAAAAAAATGTCAAAAATATTAGTTATTGAAGATGAAGCAGCCATTAGAAGGGTGCTAGTGAAAATTCTTTCAGAAGAAAGTAAGTCTTACCACGTAGATGAAGCTGAAGACGGTTTGTCGGGTATGGAGAAAATAAAAACTATTGACTATGATTTGGTGCTCTGTGACATCAAAATGCCAAAAATGGATGGTGTTGAGGTGTTAGAAGCTGTTAAAAAAATTAAACCGGAAACAGCAATTGTGATGATATCTGGTCATGGTGACTTAGACACAGCCGTTAACACGATGCGTTTAGGAGCATTTGATTATATTTCTAAGCCACCAGATTTAAACAGATTATTGAATACAGTTCGTAACGCACTAGATAATACAGAGCTTGTAGTTGAAAACAAACGCTTGAAGAAAAAGGTATCTAAAAAATATGAAATGGTTGGTGATAGTCCAGAAATTACTCATATTAAAGATATGGTTGCAAAAGTGGCACCAACAGATGCTAGAGTATTTATTACTGGCCCCAATGGTACAGGTAAAGAACTAGTAGCACATTGGATTCACGAAAAAAGTGAGCGTTCTAAAGGCCCTATGATTGAAGTGAATTGTGCAGCTATACCATCTGAGTTAATTGAGAGTGAGTTGTTTGGACATGTAAAAGGGGCGTTTACTTCTGCAAATAAAGATAGAGCAGGTAAATTTGAAGCTGCAAATGGAGGTACTATTTTTCTAGATGAAATTGGTGACATGAGTCTTTCTGCACAAGCAAAAGTGTTGCGTGCTTTACAAGAAAGTAAAGTACAACGTGTAGGGAGTGATAAAGATATTAAGGTTGATGTGCGTGTAGTTGCGGCAACTAATAAAGACTTGAAAAAAGAAATTGCTGAAGGTAATTTCAGAGAAGATTTATACCATCGTTTGGCAGTAATTCTAATTAAAGTCCCAGCATTAAATGATAGAAGAGATGATATTCCGTTATTGATAGAGCATTTTGCAAAAAAGATAGCTAATGAACAAGGTGGTGTTGTAAAATCATTTTCAAAGAAAGCAATAAAACTGTTGCAAGATTATGATTGGACCGGGAATATTAGAGAGTTAAGAAATGTTATAGAGCGTTTAATTATACTTGGTGAAAAAGAAATTTCAGAACAAGATGTGAAGCTCTTTGCAAGCAAATAACACAAAAAAGCCAACTCATATGAGTTGGCTTTTTTGTGTTATGCTTTCTTTTCAAACTTAGGTTTATTAACCGTGTCATATTTTAAAAACCACATGGTTGAGCCGTCAGGCATTGTCCATTCATGATAAATATCAAAACCATAACGTCTGTAAACAATCATGTTTTTTCTAATTGATGTTTCTGTAAATATAGGCAGTTGCTTTTCATGAGCATCTGTATAAACTTTGTCTCTTAGCTCTCCCATTGAAAAGGCAGAAGAATCCATACCCTGATAGTTTGGGTTTACACCAGTAAACTCCCAATACATGTATTTTTCGTTTTTCGGACGCTGACTTTGAATGTAATTTTGACGTTTAGATATTGCTAATGCGTTAGAAATACCAGAAACTCCAAAGGCAAATTTTAAATCATTAATAAAATCACCAAATGTTTTTTTATTGTTTTTAGGATCAATTTCATAACAAACCGCAATACCTTGCTCATTACTAGAAAGGTATAATCCGTTTTTCTTTACGGCATTATGGTATACATAATCCCCTAATTTTTTATAACGTAAATCGCGTTTTCCATCTTGTTTTACCAAATGATTTCCAGCTGGAATTGCTTTAAAAGCTTCGGCAATAATATTTATAATTTTCTCAGACATTAATCAATAGCTGTTTAGAGGGGGAAGATATTAAATTTTAATATATTTATGCGGATTATGCACATGAGAATTCTTTAAAGTAATTCGAAATGCTCTTCCAAAGAATTGACCGTTATGAAAAATATAATCACAAATAAATTTAAGGTAACTGAAGATATTCATCTGTCTGACTATGACACTCATGTTCAATTAGGATCGGAAAAGGCAGTTAAAAAAGAATTGAAGAGTTTAAGGAAAAGTTTAGGGAAATTACAAGACACTATGTATGCACATGGCAAATACAGTGTGCTTATCTGTTTGCAAGGTATGGATACCGCTGGGAAAGATAGTTTAATTCGTGAGGTGTTTAAAGATTTTAATACTCGAGGGATTGTTGTACATAGTTTTAAAGTGCCAACTGATTTAGAATTAAAACACGATTTTTTGTGGCGACACTATATAGCCCTACCAGCTAGGGGTAAATTTTCAGTTTTTAACCGGACTCATTATGAAAATGTACTTGTGACTCGTGTTCACCCTGAGTATATTTTAGGGGAAAACTTACCAAATGTAAATTCAGTAAATGATATAACAGATGAATTTTGGGAACAGCGCTTTGAGCAAATCAGAAATTTTGAACAGCACATTGCTGATAATGGAACAATAATCTTTAAATTTTTCTTAAACCTGAGTAAATCAGAACAAAAAAATCGGTTATTGCGTAGGATTGAACTCAAAGAGAAGAATTGGAAATTTTCTCCAGGAGACTTAAAAGAACGTAAATTATGGGATAGTTATCAAAGGTGTTATCAAGATGCTATAAATAATACGTCAACGGAAAAAGCACCATGGTATATAATTCCAGCTGACGATAAACCTTCAGCAAGGTATATTGTAGCGAAAACAATTTATGATACACTTAAAGCATATAATGATATTGAAGAACCAGAGTTGAGTGATGACATTAAAGCAAGTTTATCAACTTATAAACTAGAATTAGAACAAGAATGAAATTAAAACTTTACATAGCAACATTATTATGTTCAACATTATTATTTTCTCAATCGGATGATAGTAAGATGATAGAAAAGATATATGATACATCTTTATTAAAAGGAAAGTCATATGATTGGTTAGACCATTTATCTAATCAAATTGGTGGACGCTTATCTGGATCTTATAATGCGGAGAAAGCTGTAAAATATACAAAAGAACAGTTGGAAGAATTGGGCTTAGATCGCGTATGGTTACAACCGGTAATGGTGCCAAAATGGGTGAGAGGAGCAAAAGAATATGCCTTTATTGAAACTGCACCTGGAATGACAACAACGGTGCCTATATGTGCATTAGGAGGATCTGTAGCTACGCCTGATGGCGGGTTAATAGCTGAATTAGTGGAAGTTAAAAGTTTTGATGAATTAGATGCTTTAGGTAAAGATAAAATTGCTGGAAAAATTGTGTTTTATAATCGCCCAATGCAAGCTGAGTTAATTAGTACTTTTAATGCGTATGGTGGTTGTGTTGAACAACGTTATAAAGGTGCTGAAAAGGCTATTGCATATGGAGCTGCTGGTGTGATAGTACGTTCTATGAATTTAAGATTGGATGATTTTCCACATACGGGATCTATGACTTATGGTGATACGCCAGTATCAAATCGTATTCCTGCAGCTGCAATTAGTACAAATGCGGCTGAGTTACTAAGTACCATGTTGCAATTAGATCCTAAAATCAAATTTTATTTTGCACAACATTGTAAGCAATTGAAAGATGTACAATCTTATAATGTTATTGGTGAGATTACAGGGAGTACATACCCAAATAAAGTAATGGTAGTTGGCGGACATTTAGATTCATGGGATTTAGGTGATGGTGCACATGATGATGGTGCAGGCGTTGTGCAATCTATGGAAGTATTGCGTTTATTGAAGCAAACAGGCTATAAGCCAAAACACACGATGCGTGTGGTGTTATTTATGAATGAAGAGAATGGTTTGCGTGGTGGAAAAAAATATGCGAAAGTTGCTGCTGAAAAATCTGAAAATCATGTGTTTGCTCTAGAAAGTGATTCAGGTGGATTTACACCAAGAGGTTTTTCTTTTGACTGTTCTGATGAAAATTTTGAAAAAGTACTGTCATGGAAATCATTATTCAAACCGTACTTGATTCATTATTTTGAAAAAGGTGGAAGTGGAGCTGATATTGGGCCGTTAAAAGGTGATAATGTATTATGTGGTTTAAGACCAGATTCACAGCGATATTTTGATCACCATCATGCTGCTAATGACACCTTTGAACATGTAAATAAAAGAGAGTTGGAATTAGGAGCTGCAACAATGACATCGCTCATGTATTTGTTTGATAAGTACGAAGTCATTCAGAACACAACACTTAAAAAATGATCAAAGCGCCCAATGTAAATTACATTGGGCGTTTTAGTTTGTATTAGAAAAATAATTTAGCGACCTAAAAAAACATTAATTTTTGGTTGTGGGTTTCCAGATAGTCTTCGCCAACTTACTAGTTGTCCTATATGTGTTAGGCAATCTGCTAGATGTCCGTTGATTACAAACCAAAACGGAAAGTCACCATTTAAAGATTTAGGACTGACAGAATAAGTATTTAGTATGTCGTCATTATCAAGTGTTTTCAGATGTTTACTTGTAGCTTCATATAATGATAAAATTTCTTCACGAACAGATTTAAAACCGTCAAAAGATTCCTTCTTGTTATCTGAAGTCAAGCCAAAAGTTTTATGAGTAATGAAGGCCAAATCGTAAATATGTAAATTTAATTCCTCTATAGTCATGCTGCCATTACTGGGGGAAAACATATAATCTTGTTCAGTTAAGTCTGTAGTTGACCAGTAATATCTAAAACCAAGCCCATCAATTAGTCTAGCAATACAATTTGTACTGTTTATGTCTGTTGGTACATCTGGAATTTGATTAAAATAGTGATTCATGCTTGTCTTTTTAGCGAAGTTACGGATTTTTAAATGTCAATAACTTACATTTGTAGTCGAAAAATAGTGCTCTTGAATCTTACATCTTACACAAAAGAATTTCGTTACAATTTAAAATTAGCTTATCCAGTTATTTTAGGAATGGTTGGCCATACGTTGGTGGGCTTGATTGATGATATTATGGTAGGTAAAATTGGTACTACAGAATTGGCTGCAGTGTCATTAGGGAATAGTTTTTTATTTATTGCCATGTCTTTGGGAATTGGGTTTTCTACAGCAATTACCCCTTTAGTAGCAGAGTCTGACGGAGAAGGTAATGTTGTAAAAGGAAAAGCGGCGTTCAAACATGGTTTGTTATTGTGTACCTTTTTAGGATTGGCATTATTTGGTTTAATGTTATTTTTAAAGCCACTAATGTACCGCATGCAACAGCCAGAGGCCGTTGTAGCTTTGGCAATACCATATCTTGAAATAGTTGCCTTTTCGTTAATACCAATGGTGATGTTTCAGGCGTTTAAGCAGTTTTCAGACGGTTTGTCGCAAACAAAATACGCCATGTGGGCAACATTACTTGCTAATGTAATTAATATTGTTTTAAATTATCTGTTGATTTATGGTAAGTTAGGTTTTCCTGAAATGGGCATTATTGGTGCTGCAATTGGAACCTTGATTTCTAGAATAGTCATGTTGGTATTTATTTGGTTGTTATTAAGATCAAAAAAGAAGTTTCAACCTTATGTAACTAACTTAGATTTTACAATCATAAAAGTATCTGTCATAAAAAAAATAACATCTTTAGGCGTGCCTTCTGCCATGCAAATGTTTTTTGAAGTGGCTATATTTACTTCAGCCATTTGGTTGTCTGGAGTACTTGGGAGTAATGCACAGGCTGCAAATCAAATAGCTTTAAAATTATCATCACTAACATTTATGGTTGGTATGGGTTTAAGTGTTGCGGCTATGATTAGAGTAGGGAATCAGAAAGGGTTGCAGAATTTTAAAGAATTACGTCGCGTGGCGTTTTCAATATTTTTACTCACCTTTTTTATAGAGATTATTTTTGCTGCTATTTTTGTAGCTTGCTATAAAATTTTCCCAGATTTATTTGTAAACTATAATAATATAGCTGATTTAGATAATACAATTGAAGTGGTTAAAATAGCGTCAACATTATTGTTAATTGCTGCAGTTTTTCAAATATCTGATGGAATACAAGTGGTAGTATTAGGTGCTTTAAGAGGGTTACAAGATGTAAAAATACCTACATTACTCATTTTTATTTCCTATTGGATGGTTGGTTTTCCTGTAAGTTATTATTTAGGTTTACATACTGAGTTTAAAAGTTCAGGAGTATGGTTAGGTTTATTGGCCGGTTTATCTGTAGCTGCAGTATTGTTATTTATACGATTCAATTATATTACTAAAAAATTAATTAAAACATAAAATAGATGGAGTTACCAAAGTTTTTATTAGGCGATAACACTGATTTTCCAGATGATATTTTTATTATTCATACAGGGTTTCCAAGATTCATCATCAACTTAGTAAATGATGAAATTGAATGGTTAGAGGATTTTGATAAAGATGATGAAGAAGAGTTATTGTCTGAAGCTGAAATTTGCATTCAAGAAGCTTCTGAGTTTTACGATAGGGAAGTAGCTTTATACGACGAGTAATGGAAGCTTTATTACAGTTAGATACAGATCTGTTTTTATATTTAAACGGATTGGGTTCAACAACCTGGGATGGTTTTTGGATGTTTGTTACTGGAAAATGGAATGCAATACCAATTTACATCATCTTATTTATTTTGATGTATAAAAAATTAGGTGTAAAATCAACTGTAATTTCATTAGTTGTCATTGCGTTAATGATTTTAATTACAGATCGAGTTTGTACATTTTTTAAATTTGATTTAATACTGCGACAAAGACCATGCTATAATTTAGAATCAGAAGTACGTTTGGTAAAAGATTGGTGTGGTAGTAAGGGAGGTTATTTTTCAGCGCACGCTGCAAGTTCAATGGCTTTAGCAACTTTTGTAGGACAACTGTTGAAGTCGTATTTTAAGTATGTTGTAGTGTTGTTATTTATTTGGGCACTAATGGTTGGTTATAGTAGAATTTATATTGGCGTGCATTACCCAGGTGATGTGCTTACTGGTGTTGTGTTTGGAATAACCGTAGCTTTGGTGATGCTTAAATTAAACAGGTATTTGATGTTACGTTTTTTAAAATAAATATAACGACTTAATTATAATAAGTTTTAAAAATATCTAATAACACATCTGGCGGAATGTTATTGTTCTTGTAGCGTTTCATAACCTCTAAAGTTTTATCAATTGCTAAAATATTCAAGCCCATTTTTAAACCTAATTGGTGTATTTTTTCCAATTCTTCTGGAACAATTTTATGATCTACATTCATGAGCAAGAGAAGCCTGTGGAATTGAACTATACGCTGACTCTCATGTTTGATATTTACAAAAGGGTGTGGTGTGTCTAATAGTTTCTTAAAGGCGTCTTTATCAACACCAATCTGCTTAGCGATGGCTAATAAGAAATTGTATTCTATTGTGTTTATGTTATTACCAGCTCTTGCAAAAGAGATGAGCTGACTCATTGCGCTTAGTTTTTCTTCGTCACTCATAAGTAGGTTTTAAGGATTACTAATATAACAAAAAAAAGCTCAAACTTAAGTTTGAGCTTTTTCTATATGTATTGTATTGATTAGCGTATTAAGCTAATACAGCTTTTACTTTATCAGCAGCTTCTTTAAAAGCAGTTGCAGATTGTACAGCTAAACCAGAATCGTCAATTAATTTTTTAGCGATATCTGCGTTTGTTCCTTGTAAACGAACAATTAATGGTACGTTCATAGCGTCCCCCATGTTTTTGAATGCTGCAATAATTCCTTCAGCAACACGGTCACAACGTACAATACCACCAAAGATATTTACTAAAATAGCTTTTACGTTAGGGTCTTTTAAGATGATTCTGAAAGCTTCCTCAACACGTTTCGCATCTGCAGTTCCTCCTACATCTAAAAAGTTTGCTGGTTCACCACCAGACATTTTAATTAAATCCATAGTTGCCATTGCTAAACCAGCTCCGTTAACCATACATCCAACATTACCATCTAAATCAACATAGTTTAAACCTAAAGCACCTGCTTCAACTTCAATTGCGTTTTCTTCTCTTAAGTCACGCATTGCTAAATAATCTTTACGTCTGTATAATGCGTTATCGTCAATAGTAACTTTAGCATCAACAGCCATGATTAAATCATCAGATGTTTTTAATACTGGATTAATTTCGAACATTGCAGAATCAGATTCTACGTATGCTTTGTATAATGCAGCAACAAACTTTGTCATTTCTTTAAAAGCCTTTCCTGATAATCCTAAATTAAAAGCAACTTTACGTGCTTGAAATGGTAATAATCCTGTAGCAGGATCTATTTCTTCTGTGAAAATTAAATGCGGAGTTTCCTCAGCAACTGTTTCAATATCCATACCACCTTCTGTAGAGTACATTACCATGTTTCTACCAGTAGCTCTGTTTAATAATACAGATACATAAAATTCACTTGTTTCACTTTCTCCAGGATAGTAAACATCTTCAGCAACCAATACTTGGTGCACACGCTTCCCTTCCGCAGAAGTTTGTGGCGTTACTAAATCCATTCCTATAATTTGTCCAGCGATGTCTTTTACCTCGTCTAAGTTTTTAGCTAACTTAACTCCACCACCTTTTCCACGACCACCTGCGTGAACTTGTGCTTTAATCACGTGCCAACCTGTACCGGTGTCTTCAGTTAATTTTTTTGCTGCAGTTACAGCCTCATCAGCAGTTTGCGCTACAATTCCTCTTTGGATTCTAACACCAAAACTACTTAATATTTCTTTACCTTGATATTCGTGTAAATTCATAATGTACTTGTTATCTTTTTAAAGCTTAGCAAATGTAAAAATATCAGCGTAATAATCAGAATTATTAACCACTTATTTTCACAACTTATCAACCGTTTTTTGATGATATAATTAGAACAGGATAGGTTTTTAGTTTTTATAAGATTTCTAACTCAAAACCTAAGCATTAATAACTGGAGTTTTAAAACTGATTTCAGTGCCAGAATTTGATGAAGATTTAATAACAAATTCTCCTCCTAAATTTTCAATTCGAGCTTTAATTTGACTCAAACCAATACCTGAACTTGGGCTAATTTTAGACACGTCAAACCCAACACCATTATCTTTAATAACAACATTTAAAGTATTGTTTGTGTATAATAAAAACACCGATGCTTCTGTAGCTTTGCTGTGTTTTATGATGTTGTTAATGCACTCTTGAATAATATTGTGTAGTTTGATTTCAAAGTTTTGCTCAAAACGCGGAATTTTATCTTCACTTTCTAACTCAAATTCTAATGATGAATTGCTGTACTTCTCACACATGTCATACACGGCGTGTTCCAAACCAAATTTTAACAATACTGCTGAAATTAATTTATGTGATAAATCTCGAACTTTACCGGATGCTTCATCAATAATACGCTGTGATTTTTCCAATTCTTCAACTGATGATGTGCTTTTCTTTTTGGCTACTTGCAAATGCATGTTTGCGGAAGATAATAAAGCACTAACACTGTCATGTAAGGTTTGAGCAATATCTTTACGTTCTGTTTCTCTACCGTCTAATGTGGCGTTTAAAAGTTTACTTTGGTTGCGTTCTTCTAAAACGCGCAATGTTTTTTGTTGGTTTAACTCTTGTTCAACTAAAATTAAGGATAATGTTTTGGCTTTCAGTTTACTATTACGGTATAAAATAGTACCTATTAAGATGATTATTAAAGATACCAATCCGGTACCTGCTAAAGCGTATTGTGTGCGTAGTTTTGCTTCACGCTGTTGTTCTGTGTTTAATGCTTCCTCTGCGCGGGCTTTATCCTCATTATGTATAGCTTCAATTTCATTTATTTTGGCATTATGTTCTAAAGTATGTACACTATCAAGGTAGACCTCATGAATAGAGTCAAGTTTTCTGGCAACTGTTGTGTTACCAAGTATGTAATTTGTACGTGTTAAATTTTTAAGAACACCTCTTTTTATTAAGATGTTTTGAGTTTCATCTAAAATACTGTAAGCTTTTTCATAGGCAATTTTTGCGGCTTTAAAGTTTTCATTTTTATAATGTAAGCCACCTATGTTGTTGTAAATATTTACTAGGTTATTTAATCTGTTTTGTGCTTCATAATAGTCACGTGCTTTGTTTAGATGTTGTATTGCTAATGGAAAGCTATCTTGAAGAATATAAATACCTGATAAATTTGTATTAGCTAATGCCACTTTTGATTTAAATATATTTAGAGTGTTGTCTTTTAAAGTTTTTTTATAATAAAATTTACAGCTATCAATATTACCTTGAGCATAATTCAGTGAAGCCAAGTTGTTATATATGCCTGCTTTCATTCCTCCTTTTGCATATTTTAAACCTCGGAAGTAATAGCGTTTTGATTTGGTGTAATCTTTATTTTTTTTTAAAAGTTCACCAATTTGATAGTATGTTTTAGCGAGCATAGGTTTGTTGTTCTCATTGCTGTAACGCTCACTTAACTGTAGAAACTGCTGTAGTGCAGTTTCGTAATTTTTTTCTATGTAAATTTGATGTGCATTTTTAAATGACAAGGTGTCTTTTGTTTGAGCTGACACCCCCATTAGTGAGATGATAAATAAAAGAAAGAGAAGTTTTTTAAATGGCACGTTGTGGAAGGGTGTTGTTAGTGAAATGACTTTCTGTAAACATAAAAAAGTACCATATTTTTAAAATGATGCTTTTTAAGTAAATGTAATTATTTAAAAACCTCCATTACTACCATCACTAATAATTATAACTGGGTCTGTAACAGGTGGCAATGTGCTTCTTTGGCTGCTGCTACTGTTTTGTGTAAAACTTATTTGCAGTTTGCCGTCAGTGCTATTAAAGTCTTCCGAAAATTTAGTTTTACCAGTTGCACTTGGTGTTAATGTAATGCTGTTGGTGTTTGTAGCGCTGTCATACGTTACAGTTGCATCTGCATTGGCAACAGTGGTGAATTTTAGTTTGTAATCTGTTCCTTTTTTTTTGTCAATGTTGTAATTTTCTAATAAGCTCATAGTTAGTTTTTTGGTTGGTTAGTTGTATGGTTTTAAACTAAATCGTTTCTAATGGCATATTTTACTAAGCCAATAGTGTTTTTAACTTTTAGTTTTTTCATGATGTTTTTACGATGAGTATCTATAGTGTTGATGCTTATGGTAAGTTGCTCACTAATTTCTTTAGTAGTAAACTCTTTAACAACCAGTTGTAGTATTTCTAATTCTCGTTTGGTGATATGTGCTTTTGGCTCTTCAGAAGAATTGGTTTCAGAAAAGTCATTAAGCATTTTGTCTTTTATAGAATCACAAAAATATTTATCGCCATTGTAGACTTTTCTAATAGCATCTGCTATATTTTCGCCAGCGCATTTTTTTGAGAGGTAGCCGTTAACCCCTAAGTTAAGAACTTCTTTAATCAGTTTAATGTCATCATAACTTGATAAGACAATTATTTTACACGGTATGCCTTTCTTTTGAAAGTCTTTTAAAACATCAATACCATCTATATCTGGCATGTTAATGTCCATGATAAGTACATCGGCGTTGTTTTTTGTAAGTCGGTCATGTACGTTTTCACCATTTAATGAAAAGCCAACAACTTCAAAATCGTCTTCAAGTTTTAAAACTGCTAGTAAACCATCTATAACTATCTGATGATCATCTATTAAGTGTATTTTAATTTCCCCCATAATTAAAAAAGTTTTCAGTAAAAAGTGTCCCCACGAAATTAATAGTCACTAAATATAGTGATTTTTTAATATATTCTCAAAAGGACTGTTAATTTGTTCTATTTATAAATAAGTATGAAAACAAAAAAACCTGAAGACTAAACTTCAGGTTTTTTTTACGCACTAAAAATAATACTAAGCTAGTCTTTAGCGTAATCGATCAACAGATTTTACAAGATCTTCATCCTTCTTAATAGCTTTGTTGGCCAAAACTAATAATACGATAGAAATAATAGGAAGAATCATCCCAACACCTTTCTCAGAAATTTCACGTTCTCCAGATGTAGTTATTGAACTATACACAAACACTATTAGTAAAATAAAGTTTAATATGATGTTAAGTCGGTTAATTACAAATTGCGACTTTCTATTTTTAAACATAACTATACTAATGATACTCATTACAGCAGATAACATAAATGCAGCTAAAGCAAATGTGTTGTCTTTTGCAAAAACAATAGTACCTTCTGTAGTTTTCCATAAGTTAAAAACAAATGGCAAACCTCCTGCAACTAAAGCAGCTAAAAGTAGGTATATTGATTGTATGCGTTGTATCATAACAGCACAAAAATAGGGAAATAGATGTTAGAAAACCGCAATAAATTTCAAAAATCAGTAAGTAGTTGTGTGCCAGTGTTTAGTTGTGTGCAATTTTCATTTAAAGAACCACAATTGACAATTTGACTCAGAATTATGTGCAGATTAATAATAAAATATGTATACTTGCATTAGTGATTGTTTTATGTAACAATCAATCTTCATAAAAAATAGTTCCGTTTCAGGAAAAAGACACTTCAATATAATTATCCAAATACATGTTTGAGATTTCACAATTAAAAGAAAAAAAATTAGCTGATTTGCAAGAAATCGCTAAAACACTTCAAGTACCTAAATTTAGAACTTTAAAAAAGTTAGATTTAGTATATAAAATATTAGATGTTCAAGCAGAATCTAAAGAGGGGAAACCTGTGGCAGGTCCTGTAGTAAAAGATCAAGCTAAAGAAACTGCTAAGCCTAAACGTGAAAGAGTACAGCGTGTTAAAGCAGTAAGAAATGATAAAGCTCCTGTTGAAAAACAAGAGAGTGCTCCTGAAGCTTCCGTGCCGGTTAGCACTAATGTGAAAGCTGTTGAAAAGCCTAAACAAGAGCAAAGAGAGCGTAAAAAACCTCAGCATAAAAATCAAGAACAAAGAGATCATAAAAAGCCTCAACATAAGCATCAAAACCAACGTAAAGGTAAAGATGGTAACAAAGATACACGTAACCGTTATAAAGAGCCAGATTTTGAATTTGACGCTATTATAGAAAGTGAAGGTGTGTTGGATATCATGCAAGATGGTTATGGTTTTTTAAGATCTTCTGATTATAATTATTTGTCATCACCAGATGATATTTATGTGTCACAATCTCAAATACGTTTATTCGGTTTAAAAACTGGTGATACGGTTTTAGGGCATGTGAGACCGCCAAAAGAAGGGGAGAAGTACTTTCCTTTAATTAAGGTGAGTAAAATAAACGGATTGGCGCCAAATGTAGTTAGAGACCGTGTGTCTTTTGAGCATTTAACGCCATTGTTTCCTCAAGAAAAATTCAAATTAGGAGAAAAACAAAGTACGGTGTCTACACGTATTATGGATTTGTTTGCGCCAATAGGTAAGGGGCAGAGAGCTATGATTGTGTCGCAACCTAAAACGGGTAAAACCATGTTGCTGAAAGATTTGGCAAATGCCATTGCAGCAAATCACCCTGAAGTATATCAAATTGTGTTGTTGATTGATGAACGTCCGGAAGAGGTTACTGATATGCAACGAAATGTTAGAGGTGAAGTTGTAGCGTCTACTTTTGATAAAGAAGCGCACGAGCACGTTAGAATAGCGAATCTTGTTTTAGAAAAAGCAAAGCGTTTGGTAGAATGTGGTCATGATGTAGTAATTTTATTAGATTCTATTACGCGTTTGGCAAGAGCTTATAATACGGTTCAGCCAGCTTCTGGTAAAATATTAAGTGGTGGTGTAGATTCTAATGCTTTGCACAAGCCAAAGCGTTTCTTTGGTGCTGCAAGAAATATTGAAAACGGTGGATCGTTATCTATTATTGGAACTGCATTAACTGATACAGGTTCTAAAATGGACGAAGTAATCTTTGAAGAATTCAAAGGAACAGGAAACATGGAGCTACAATTAGACAGACGAATTGCAAACAGACGAATATTCCCTGCAATTGATTTAATCTCGTCAAGTACACGTAGAGATGATTTGTTATTAGATGACTCTACAATTAAGCGAATGTGGGTAATGCGAAAGTATTTAACAGATATGAATCCTATTGAAGCTATGGAGTTTGTGAGTGATAGAATTAAAATGACTAAAAATAACGATGAATTTTTAATTTCTATGAATAGTTAGAAGTTAGATTTATGATATAAAAAAAGCCTCTTGAAATAATCAAGAGGCTTTTTTGTGGTGTTTATTTTCCTAACTGTAATATAAAGTAATTAAAACTTATTCATAAGTTATCAGAACGATTTCTTTTGTCGCTTTATGTTAAGTAAGGGTTTTTGGTAGTGTTTGAGTTCTGTATAAAAAATTGAACACGTAGTTATTGAGTTACATGGTAACACAAAAAGTCCTAATCTTTTTAAAAAGATTAGGACTAGTATTTTTTACAAGAAAATTTATAGCTTATAAAGAAGCAACAAATTTAGATAAGCTAGACTTTAAGTTAGCAGCTTTATTCTTGTGAATAATATTGTTCTTAGCAATTTTGTCAAGCATAGAAACAATACCAGGAAATGCTTTTTCAGCTTCTGCTTTGTCTGTTAACTCACGTAAAGCTTTAATTGCGTTACGAGTAGTTTTATGTTGATATTTGTTACGTAACCTTTTAGCTTCGTTACTTCTTATTCTCTTTAATGCTGACTTGTGATTTGCCATTGTATCTCTGTTTTTTTTTAAATAAAAAAGTAGCCCGTAGGAGAATCGAACTCCTGTTTCTAGGATGAAAACCTAGCGTCCTAACCACTAGACGAACGGGCCAATAATTGTTGTTAATTTGTATTGCAGTTTGCTACTCAAATTTTGTAGCCCGTAGGAGAATCGAACTCCTGTTTCTAGGATGAAAACCTAGCGTCCTAACCACTAGACGAACGGGCCAATTGTTTTCAATTGCGGGTGCAAAAATACAACTATTTTTGACTATTGCAATAAACAATCAATATTTTTTTTAAATTTTTAATATGCCTTTGCAAATAAGACTCTTTTCTGAGACGGTTTTCCTGAAAACACACATGTTCCAGCCTCATTTTCAGCATCTAAAGGGATGCATCTAATTGTAGCTTTTGTAAGGTCTTTTATTTGCTCTTCTGTCTCTTCTGTACCATCCCAATGTGCTGAGATAAATCCGCCTTTTGTTTCTAAAACAGTCTTAAATTCTTCAAACGTAGAGACTTCCGTAGTGTGAGTGTCTCTATAGCTCTCTGCTTTGTTAAATAAATCGTTTTGTATGGTTTCTAGCAATTCATTTATTGTCGCGCCAATTCCGTCGATGTTTTGCAATGATTTTTCTTTAGTATCTCTACGTGCAATTTCAACTTGATTGTTTTCTAAATCTCTTGGGCCAACAACCATTCTTACAGGATATCCTTTCAATTCATATTCTGCAAATTTAAATCCTGGACGTTTTGTTACATCTGTGTCAATCTGAACTCTGATACCAAATTTTACTAATTCAGCTTTTATTTCATTTGATTTTGCGATTAAAAGTTCATTTTGCTCTTCCTTCTTTTTATTTAAGAATGGAATAATAACGACTTGGTAAGGAGCTAATTTAGGAGGTAATACTAAACCTTCATCGTCAGAGTGTGTCATAATTAATCCACCAATAAGTCTAGTTGATACACCCCAGCTTGTTGCCCAAACATGTTCTTTACCACCTTCAGCAGTCTGAAACTCTACATCAAAAGCTTTAGCAAAATTTTGCCCTAAAAAGTGAGATGTTCCTGCTTGAAGTGCTTTACCATCTTGCATTAAGGCTTCAATAGTAAAGGTGTCATCTGCACCTGCAAAACGTTCACTATCACTTTTAAAACCTTTAATAACAGGCATAGCCATCCAATCTTGAGCAAATTGCGAATACACATCGTGCATTTGTTTTGCTTCTGCTACAGCTTCTTGTTTTGTAGCGTGTGCGGTATGTCCTTCTTGCCATAAAAACTCACTGGTTCTTAAAAATAAACGTGTACGCATCTCCCAACGCACCACATTTGCCCACTGGTTTATTAATAAGGGTAAATCTCTATACGATTGAATCCAACCTTTATATGTATTCCAAATAATTGCCTCAGAAGTTGGTCTAACAATGAGTTCTTCTTCTAGTTTGGCATCTGGATCAACAATTAATTTACTTTTGTCTTCCGGGTCAGTTTTTAAACGGTAATGTGTTACTACAGCACATTCTTTAGCAAAGCCTTCTGCATTTTTTTCTTCCGCTTCAAACAGGCTTTTCGGTACAAAAATTGGAAAATAGGCGTTTTGATGTCCTGTTTCTTTGAACATCTTGTCTAATTGCTCTTTCATTAGTTCCCAAATAGCAAATCCGTACGGCTTGATTACCATACAACCTCTTACTCCTGAGTTGTCTGCTAAGCCTGCATTCTTTACTAATTCGTTATACCAAAGCGAAAAATCTTCACTTCTTGTAGGTAGTTTCTTACTCATATACTGTATTTTGGCACAAAAATTGTGATAATGTTAAATATAAAATAGTTTCCGCAAAATTAACTATTTTTATAAGGTTCAACAATTTAATTTAAAGAGATATGAAAGATATTTATCAATTGAAGAATAAAGCGTTACTATTTTTTAGTGGTTTAATGAGTGTTTTATTAGTGTCATGTGGAAGTTATCAGGCTACAACTTATGGTGATGACGGTATATATAGCACAGAAACACCTGAAACTAGAACAGTTGTTGTAGTTGAAAAACCAAACGCTGAAAATTCAAAGTACTATGAAGAGTATTTTGGAAGAACTGTAACGGACTATGGAGAAATTGTTGAAGACGAAGTGTTTACTGATGTAGACAGTTATAGTTCTCAAGATGTTGTTGAACAGGATACTGAGGTTGCTAGAGAAAGCTATTCAGCATGGGAAGATGCTGGAGATAATGTTACTATAAACGTGTATAACACACGCCCATACTATTCTTATTACAGGCCATATAATTATTGGAACAATTACTATTATAATGATTGGGCTTTTGGTGGTTTCTCTTGGGGATGGGGATCACATTATCATAATTATGGGTATTATGGATATAATTACGGATACCCTTATTATTATAACTCGCCATACTATTATAATAACTACGGTTATTACGGACCAAGAAATTATGGGTATGTAAATGGACCAAGACGACGCGGTTACGCATCTAATTATTACTCAGGGCGTCATTCAAACAGAAGAAGTACATTGCGATCATCTGGAGTTACTCCAAGAAGGACATCACGTGCAACGACACCAAGACGAAGTACCCCAAGAGCAACTACGCCAAGGAGTACTCCTAGACCAAGAGCTACGACACCAAGGTCTACAACACCGCGTAGTACGCCAAGACCAAGGCCATCAACTCCAAGATCTGTAACCCCACGTAGTACGCCGAGACCAAGAGCAACTACGCCGAGATCAACACCACGAGCAACAGCTCCAAGAAGAAGTGCTCCGAGATCAGCACCTCGTTCAAGCTCAAGAAGTTCTTCTAGTAGAAGAGGTGGTAGAGCCTAAATTAAATAACACAGAAAAAATAGCTCTGCTAAGAGATTAGTAGCGCTATTTTTTTATAAAATTAAAACATATGAAAAGAGTTTTACTTATAATAGGATTGATATCCTCAATTGGTTTTTCGCAAAATATAAATGACGCATTACTATTTAGTAGTTCGCATAATCAAGGATCAGCACGTTATAATGCCATGAGTGGTGCATTTGGTGCTCTTGGTGGTGATTTCTCTGCTATTAATGATAATCCTGCGGGTAGTGCAGTTTTTAATAATTCATCGATTTCTGGTGGTTTATTATTGTCTAATAATCAAAATGACACAAACTATTTTGGAACACAAACTAGTTCGTCTGACTCTAATTTATCTATAAATCAATTAGGTGGAGCATTAGTGTTGAAAGATGCTAATGGAGATTCTGATTGGACTAAGTTCGTTATTGCATTAAACTATCAAGAAACTCAAAATTTTGATAAAGAGTATTATATTTCTGGAGATAGTAATGTGTCAATTGATTCATACTTTTTAAGTCACGCAAACGGATTGGTTTTTCAAGATATTCAAGCTCTACCAGGAGAGTATTTAGAAGAAGCTTATTTAGATATAGCGTCTAGTTATGGGTATAATTACCAACAAGCTTTCTTAGGGTATTATGGTGGTGTTATAGATCCTATAGACAATTCAGACCCATTAAATACAATGTATGTAGGAACTGGAGATTATTCTACTGTAAGTCAGGATTATTATTATAGTAGTTCTGGGTCAAATTCAAAATTCAATTTTAATGCTTCAACGCAATACAAGGATGTCTTGTATTTAGGGTTGTCATTAAACGGTCATTTTGTTGATGTACAGCGTGATTCAAGAATTGAAGAAACTGGTTATGATGCAGCTTCAGCTTTGGAATATGTGGTGTTTGATAATTATTTAAGGACTACAGGGGGAGGTTTCTCTATGCAAGTAGGTGCTATTGGTAAATTAGGTAAAGTTGTTAGGTTAGGTGCGTCATTTCAATCACCAACTTGGTATGTATTTACTGATGAATTATCACAACGTATTGACTCAAACATAGCAGATATTGATATCGGTTATATTAATCAAAATCAAATTACAGTGTTTGAAGATTACAAATTACGTACACCTATGAAGTTAACTGGTAGTGCCGCATTTGTGTTTGGTAAACAAGGATTACTGAGTGTCGATTATCATTATCAAGATTATAATAACATGAGGATGAAACCCAATAGCAGTCATTTTCAAACTGTGAATGCGCAAATAAACAATAGTTTAGTTGGCGCGTCATCAATTAATTTAGGAGGTGAATACAGAATTGAAAAATGGAGTTTAAGAGCAGGATATCGTTTTGAAGAAAGTCCTTATGAGAATAAAAACATAATGGATGATTTAACAGGATATTCTTTAGGGTTTGGTTATAACTTTGGAAGATCAAAGTTTGATTTAGCATACAGTCAGTCAAGTCAAGATGTGAGTCACCAATTATATGATACTGGTTTAACGACTAGAGCTTCAATAGAGGAGCGTAATTCATATGTAACAGCAACTTTCGCATATAAATTCTAAGGAGTAAAATTTTTAAAAACCCAAATCATATCATGTATTTAGTATTCTAAATACATGATATGATTTGGGTTTGAGTGTGTTTCAGAAACTTTAAAGTCATATACTCCAACAATTGAAAACCCTATTTTTGTATAGAAGTTTACAGCACGTGAATTTTCTACCCAAACGGCTAGCCAAATTCCTTTTTGATGTTGTTTTTTAGATAATTCTAAATTAAAATCAAATAAGGTTTTACTTAAACCTAAGCCATAAAACTCTTTTAGAAAATATATACGATCTAATTTTGTGATGTTGGCGGCTGTGACATTTTCATTAGGTGAGTTCATTACAATTTTTGAATATCCAGCAATAACATTGTTGTAATATAAAATGTGATATATATACTCAGGTTGCGATAATTCCTTTATAACTGCTTCGGTGGTGTAATTTTTTATGGTGTAAGTATCAATATCTTTTTTTGGAGCACTATGTCCGTGAGCATCTAAAAAAGTTGTTTTTCCAATAGTAGCTAATGTTTCAGCATGCGATATGTCAGCTTTTACAATTTGAATCATTTAATTTTATATTTGTTATTGGGTAATAATTCTATTAAAGAGCTATCAGCAAGAGCTCTTAAGGTGTCTAATAATTCATCAGAGCTGCATTGTAGTTGATTTAATAGTTCTGAAGAATTTAAAGAAGCTTCTTTTAAACTTATGAGTATCTGTTCTTGTAAATTGATACTGTTTTGTTTTTTTGATATTTTTTCAGAAATACAAAATGAGCAAATGCCGCAATTTTCAGTAGAGTCTTCGCCAAAGTAATTAAGTAGTAACTGCTCTTTACAGCTGGTAGTATCTTGTATGTAATTGGCAACGGAAAGAAATTGCGATTTCTTCAATTCGTTTTGTTGTGTTAAAAATCTAGAAACACGATTGATGGTTCTATCATCTTCACGAGGTTCTAATAAAGTAATATTGATATCTGAATCAAATAATTGTAATTTAATAATGTCATTTTTTTCAATAGATAATAATTGTTCTTTAATACTTGATTTTGTGATTTTTAATTGCGTAGCAATCAAGTTTAAATCGATTGTTATTGTGCTCTCAAAAGCACCACCATATTTTCTTAAAATAAAATTTAGAACAGTATTATGTTGTTTGTGAGTGCTGATATACCTGATTAAGTTATAATTATCAACTAAAAATTGTAATGTCGTTTTATTTTTAAATTCTTTAGAAAATCGCAATACAGCTTGTCTGTCTAAAAAAGTAATGGCGTTTACAGTTTTAGTGATGTTTAATTGATAGCGTTTACAAAATTCATAGATGTTAAAATCATAAGTTATATGTTCGCCTTCTTGGTAGGCAATACCTAAATAGCTACAAAGTTTTTTGTAAACAAATTTCAAATCTGAAATCTCTGGTAAGGCATGTGTAATTTGATTTTCTAGTGCAGGAATATCACTTTTATTATTTAAAATAATAGCAAATGCTTTTTCGCCATTTCTTCCTGCTCTTCCTGCTTCTTGATAATAATTTTCTAGGTTTTCAGTTGGTGAAAGATGAATTACAGTTTTTACATCTGGTTTGTCAATACCCATACCAAAGGCATTGGTGGCTACCATAACCTGTGCTTCGTTTTTCATCCACAATTTAAAGTGATTATTCTTTTCCTGAGTAGTTAAGCCACCATGGTAGTTTGTAGATGAAATGCCTAATTCTATAAGATAGTCAGCAAGTTGTTTGGTTTGTTTTCTGTTGCGCACATATATAATTGAAGATTGCGGATTCTTTTTAAGAATCTGCAATAATTTCCCTTGCTTGTCATCAGTTTCAAAAACCATATACGCCAAATTATCTCTTTTAAAAGAGCTTTTAAAAACGGTAGCATTTTTTAGCTGAAGATTTTCAATAATATCCTCAATAACTTTAGGTTTTGCGCTACCAGTTAGTGCAATTGTTGGTATGTTTGGTAGTAACTCTTTAACTTTTTGAATGTTGTTGTATGCTGGTCTGAAATCATTTCCCCATTGTGAAATACAGTGGGCTTCATCAATAGCAATTAAATTAATATTGATGTTTTTTAAGCGTTCAAGCACAAGGTCAGATTGTAAACGTTCTGGCGATAAATACATGAATTTGTAATTGCCGTATAGACAATTATTCAGTTCTCTGTCTAAATCTTGGAAACTCAAAGAGCTGTCAAGCGCAATAGCTTTTATACCTTTTGTTGTTAGATTTTGCACTTGATCTTTCATCAATGCAATTAACGGTGAAACTACTAAACACACACCTTCCATGCATAATGCAGGAATCTGATAACAAACGGATTTCCCTCCGCCAGTAGGTAGTAATACAAAACTGTCTTTTTGTGCTATGACATTAGTTATGATCTCTTCTTGTAAAGGTCTGAATTGGTGGTAATCCCAATACTGTTTCAATATGTCAAGCGGAGCGCTCTTCATTAGGAGTACTCTACAACATTTAAAATGTAATTGGCACGTTCGCTAATTTCTCCAACCGGTACTTCACAAATTTCGTAACCATGATCAGTATAGGTTTTTTTTAGATTGTCTTGAATTTTTAATGCTTCTTCAAAACTCTCATAACGTTCGTTATCATTTTTGAAAATCTTTTTCCAAGCAGGGAAGAGAAATACAAAATCATAAACAAGTTCTGCGGAAGCTTTAATGACTTTTGGTTCTGTAGGAACGTTTATATATTCATTGTAAGCAATGATGTCAGGTAAACCTCTATCAATAAAAACAAAACTTCCTTCATGGTTTGTGCAAGCTTCAAATTGTGCAATTCTTCCAGAAAGTAGTTTCTCGTTAAATTCGTCAGGATTGCTTAAAAATAACTGATCGATACCTCTTTTTTGTGCTTCAAGAATGATAGCTCTTGAAACTTCTTGAAAGCAAGTATAACCTCTTTTTTCTAGTTCAGAGAGTACGGTAGTTTTTCCAGAACCTGGACTTCCAATTAAAAGAATTCGTTTCATTAATAATAGTATTGTGATAAGAAAAAGCAAATTAACTAATTATGTATTAATTAAGATTAATTTTATGCTTTATATTTGCAAAATTATATAAACAAAACTATGAGTACATCTACAAATTCTGATGAATTTTATAAAAAATTAAAAGCACAATTAGAAGAAACAGCTGTGTTTCCGTCACTATATTTATACAAGTTTATTGTGCCAACAAAAGAGGACGATTCTAAAGTTGATTTGGTGGTGACTAAATTTGATAACTTAGGAGCAGCTATAGTGACTAAAAAGTCGAAAAATGGTAAATATACAAGTGTGTCTATAGAAGTGAAAATGAAATCAGCAGATGCTGTTATTAAAAAATATAAAGAGGTTACTGTTATTGAAGGTATTATTTCTTTGTAAATTAATTCTATAGCTCGTTAAAAATTATTACTTTGCAAGAGTAATTTACTTCCAAGGCTGAACTCGCATGTTTGCCTGATTAAAATAGCATACACATTTTGATAGATAATATAGAATACAATACAGAACGCAGCAAATTAATTATTCCGGAGTACGGTCGTCATATGCAAAAAATGGTAGATCATGCTATTTCAATTGAAGACCCAGAAGAGCGTAATAAAGTTGCAAAAGCAATCATTGATGTTATGGGGAATATGAATCCTCATTTACGTGATGTTGCAGATTTTAAGCATAAATTATGGGATCAGTTATTTATTATTTCTGATTTTAAATTAGATGTTGAGTCGCCTTTTGAAAAACCGTCAAGAGAAGAATTAGCAGCAAAGCCAGAACGTTTACCTTATCCTCAAAATTTTCCTAAATACCGTTTTTATGGTAATAACATCAAACGAATGATAGATGTCGCGTTAAGTTGGGAAGAAGGTGAGTTGAAACAAGCGTTGATAGGTACTGTAGCCAATCATATGAAAAAGTGTTTCTTAAACTGGAATAAAGATACTGTTGAAGATGCTGTGATATTCAATCATTTATATGAATTGTCTAATGGCGGTATCGATGTGACAACAAATGACTTGGTGTTAACCGATTCTAGTGTGTTGTTAAAGTCTAAAGGGCGCTCTAATACTAATAAGAATTACTCTAATTCTAAGCATACAAACAACAGAAATAACAACAGAAACAATACTAATAAAAACCGTAAAAGGTATTAAAATAGCTTACTTTAATGGGAACATTTCAAATAGAAGGAGGGCATAAATTAAAAGGAGAAATCCAACCTCAAGGTGCAAAAAATGAAGCATTGCAAATTTTATGTGCTGTATTACTTACTCCTGAAAAAGTAACAATTAATAACATTCCAGATATTATTGATATCAACAAGCTGATTAGTTTGTTAGGGAATTTAGGAGTAAAGATTCAAAAATTAGCGCACGGCTCGTATTCTTTTCAAGCAGATGAGGTTAATTTAAAATACTTAGAATCGCCAGATTTTAAAAAAGAAGGTAGTTCATTAAGAGGGTCAATTATGGTTGTAGGGCCATTATTAGCACGTTTCGGTAAAGGATATATTCCTAAGCCAGGAGGTGATAAAATAGGAAGACGTCGTTTAGATACTCACTTTGAGGGGTTTATCAAATTAGGCGCAAAATTCCGTTACAACCGTGAAGAGTATTTTTACGGTGTTGAGGCTGATAAATTAGTTGGGACAGATATGTTGCTTGATGAAGCTTCTGTAACTGGTACCGCTAATATCTTAATGGCGGCTGTTTTAGCAGAAGGAACTACAACAATTTATAACGCAGCTTGTGAACCGTATATTCAACAGTTATCTAAAATGTTGAATTCTATGGGAGCAAACATTACAGGTGTTGGTTCTAACTTATTGACTATTGAAGGTGTTGAGAGTTTAGGTGGTTGTACACATACAGTATTGCCAGATATGATTGAAATTGGTAGTTGGATAGGTTTAGCAGCAATGACTAAAAGTGAACTGACTATTAAAAATGTAAGTTGGAAAAACTTAGGGAATATTCCTTCAGTATTTAGAAAACTAGGAATTACTCTTGAAAAAAGAGGCGATGATATTTACATTCCAGAACATAAAGATGGTTATGAAATTCAAAATTATATTGACGGGTCTATATTAACTGTAGCAGATGCACCTTGGCCTGGGTTTACTCCAGATTTATTGAGTATCGTATTAGTTATGGCAACACAAGCAAGAGGAAGTGTATTGATACATCAAAAGATGTTTGAAAGCCGTTTGTTCTTTACAGATAAGTTAATTGACATGGGAGCGAAGATTATTTTGTGTGATCCACACCGTGCGTCAATAATTGGTCATGATTTCAAATCGCAATTAAAAGCCACAACAATGGTATCGCCAGATATTAGAGCTGGAGTGTCATTATTAATTGCTGCATTATCAGCAAAAGGAACAAGTGTGATTCATAATATTGAGCAAATAGATAGAGGATATGAACGTATAGACGAGCGTTTAAGAGCTATCGGTGCTAAGATTGTGAGAACTGCTTAATACGAATTATTTATAAAAAATTAGAAAAGGGTTGCTTAACGGCAATCCTTTTTTAGTTTTTTAAAACTTTCAATTCTACACGCCTATTTCCCTGCTGTATTTTTACAGTGCTTTCAGGATAATCTAAAGGTCTCGTGAATCCAAAACCTTTGTAGGATAATTTACTTTTCTTAACCCCTCGTTTGATAAGTTCTAAGTAAATGTTCTTAGCGCGTTCAGTAGAAAGTACTAAGTTGTCTTCAGATGGAACTTTAGTTTCGTATTCTTCCTTCTCGCCACAGCAAACGTGACCTTCAATTAATACAGATATTTTGGGGTAAGCTTTTAGTATTTTTACAATTCCTTCAATATCTTCCTCAGATGCCTTAGTGATGTTTGGTGTGCTAATATAAAAGCTAGTGTTTTGAACACGTAATTTTTCACCAACAGATAGTTTTGGGAGTTGTTTAAGGTAGCGTTGCTTTCTGGTTAAACTAACATAGGTATCTTTGGGCTTTTCATAAGATAATATCACATCAACTTTACGGTGCTTGCTATTGCCTTCCTCAAAGCTGGCTTCAGGGCTTTGTTCATCTAATTCTCCTAAACCTTGCTGCGCAATTGCTGTAAACTGGTAGTTAGAGGTCACATAGGTATAAACGGCTTTGGCACGTTTTGTAGATAATTTATTGTTGTACACATGATTTCCAACAAAATCAGTATACCCTTTTATACGTATCTGAAGCACCTCTTCTATTTTGATACCTTTAAAAAAAGAATCTATTTGAACTTTATGAGCTTCAGTGATATCAAACTTTGCACTATCAAAAAACAGTTTTAAGCTGTCAGGTTTTTTAGTTTGTGCAATACAGTTAAAGCTAAAACATATAATGAGAAGTAACTTAAAATTCATAAAGGAAGTTTCAAATTGTTTTAGAGCCTAAAAAGAGGTTTAGCTTACAATATAATAAAGTTTTGATTATTGGTTGTATATTTGCAGTCCAAAATTCAGGTATGAGAACGAAATCACTTAAGAAGAATAAAATCAATGTTGTTACTTTAGGTTGTTCAAAAAACGTCTATGATTCAGAGGTTTTAATGGGGCAATTAAAAGCGAATGGCAAAGAAGTTGCACATGAAGAGGAAGGTAATATTGTTGTTATCAATACCTGTGGTTTTATAAACAACGCAAAGGAAGAATCTGTAAATACTATTTTAGAGTATATGCAGAAAAAGGAAGAAGGAGAAGTTGATAAGGTATTTGTTACCGGGTGCTTAAGTGAGCGTTACAAACCAGACTTGCAAAAGGATATTCCTAATGTTGATGAGTATTTTGGAACTACGCAGCTACCTCAATTATTAAAAGCATTAGGAGCAGATTACAAGCACGAATTAATTGGTGAACGTTTAACAACAACACCAAAAAATTATGCCTATTTAAAAATTGCTGAAGGCTGTGATCGGCCGTGTTCATTCTGTGCGATTCCTTTAATGAGAGGAAAGCACAAGTCAACACCAATTGAAAACTTAGTAATTGAAGCTGAGAAATTAGCAGCTGATGGTGTTAAAGAATTAATATTAATTGCTCAAGATTTAACCTATTACGGATTAGATTTATACAAGAAAAGAAACTTAGCAGAACTACTAAAAGCGTTAGCTGCTGTTGAGGGAATTGAGTGGATTCGTTTGCATTATGCATTTCCTACTGGTTTTCCTATGGATGTGTTAGATTTAATGAAAGTTGAGCCTAAAATTTGTTTTTATTTAGATATTCCGTTACAGCATATTGCTGATGATTTATTAAAATCAATGCGACGTGGAACTACACAGGCTAAAACTACGAAATTAATTAATGATTTCAGAACCTTAGTGCCAGAAATGACTATTCGTACAACCTTAATTGTTGGGTATCCTGGAGAAACTGAAGAGCATTTTCAAACTTTGAAAAAATGGGTTGAAGACATGCGTTTTGAGCGTTTAGGGTGTTTTACTTATTCTCATGAAGAAAACACGCATGCTTATAATTTAGAAGATGATGTGCCACAAGAGGTGAAGCAACAACGTGCCAATGAAATTATGGAAATTCAATCTCAGATTTCATGGGAGTTGAATCAAGAGAAAATAGGGAATACCTACCGTTGTATCATTGATCGTAAAGAAGGCAACTACTTTGTGGGTAGAACAGAATTTGACTCTCCAGACGTAGATAATGAAGTATTGATTGACGCGGAAAAATTCTACTTGAAACAAGGTGAATTTGCAAATATCAAAATTGTAGAAGCAGAAGATTTCGATTTGTACGGGGTTGTAGAGTAATCTAAATATTATAAATAAAAAGAGCTTGTGAAAACAAGCTCTTTTTTGTTAGTAGATGCTGAAATAACCGACTGAGGTTTCAAATATTTTTCAAAAGACAGTATCTTTACCAAAAAGTAAGTCGATGCCCAAAACAAGTATTCCTTTTAGAGACACCAATTATTTTTCTTCACTAATATGTGATTACTTAGAGGAGCATCCTGACTTGAACCCCTTTTACAATCGATTTCCTAACTTAGAAAATTTTGCCGATCAGATAAAAGATAAGCAATTTTCAGATGAAAACAGAACTGTTTTAGTCAATACGGTTCAAAAGCAATATACAGCTATTGAAACCTCTGAAGTAACTGCCAAAAATATAGAATTACTAAGCCAACAGAATACCTATACAATTACAACCGGACATCAGTTGAATTTGTTTACAGGTCCGTTATATTTCTTGTATAAAATTTTGTCGACTATAAGTTTATGTGAAGAGTTAGGAGATAAATACCCTAAGCAGAATTTTGTGCCAATTTATTGGATGGCAACAGAAGATCATGATTTTGAAGAAATCAATCATTTTAATTTTAAAGGAAATAAGGTTCAGTGGTTTCGAGGTTTCGGTGGTGCGGTTGGAGAACTGTCAACTGAAGGTTTAGATGAAATGTTCAATCTGTTTTCAGAAAAATTAGGCCCTGGTAAAAATGCTAAGTATTTAAAAACTTTATTTGAAAACGCGTATTTAAACCATTCAAATTTAGCAGATGCTACCCGTTATTTAGCAAATGAATTATTTGGAGCGTATGGACTAGTTATTTTAGATGCTAATGATAAAAACTTAAAACAGTTATTTATACCGTATGTAAAGCAAGAGTTATTAGAACAGACATCTTTTAAAGAAGTGTCAAAAACTATAGAACAATTTCCGTCAGACTATAAAATTCAAGTGAACCCGAGAGAAATTAACTTGTTTTATATAATTGAAGGAGTTCGAGAACGTATCGTTTTTGAAAATGAATTATATAAAGTCAATAACACTTCAATTTCTTGGAATCAGAGTGAGTTACTAAAAGAAATCAGTGACTTCCCAGAACGTTTTTCACCAAATGTATTATTACGTCCGTTATACCAAGAAGTGGTATTACCAAATTTATGTTACATTGGTGGAGGTGGAGAATTGGCCTATTGGTTAGAGTTAAAAGATATGTTTGCTGTTTTTAAAGTGACTTTCCCTATGTTGTTATTGCGTAATTCAGCTTTAGTAATGACCGATTTACAACAGAGAAAATTAACAAAACTTAAAATGTCAGTAACAGAGTTGTTTTTAAAACAAGACGATTTATTAACGCTTAAAACTAAAGTACATTCTGAGTTGCATATTGATTTTACCCAACAAAAAGCGTTTTTAAAAGAGCAGTTTAAGGACCTGCATAAACTGGCTAAACAAACTGACCAATCGTTTGTAGGAGCCGTTGCTGCGCAAGAAAAAAAGCAAATTAAAGGTCTTGAGAACTTAGAAAAACGGTTGTTAAAAGCAGAGAAAAGGCAATTAAAGGAACGTTTAGGTAATTATGTTAAGCTTCAAAATGAATTGTTTCCTAATAAAAGTTTACAAGAACGAAATTTAAATTTTTCTGAATTGTATTTAGAATTCGGTGAGCAGTTAATTCCGATGTTGAAAAAGGAATTGAACCCATTACAAGCTGAATTTATGGTGTTGTCATCTTAATTACTGCCGTTGTTCTAACTCAATAATTTCCATGTTTTTTATATCCTTTCCATCAATTTCAAAACGTATCATGGTACGGACTTTATGAAAGCCATGTTTACCAGCAGCGCCAGGGTTTAAGTGCAGGCATTGTAGTTTTTTGTCAAATTGTATTTTTAGAATATGTGAATGTCCTGCAATAAATATTTTTGGCGGATTCATTTTAATATCCTCTCTAATATTAATGTTATATTTCCCTGGATAACCGCCAATATGAGTAATCCAAACATCTACTTGTTCACATAAAAATCGGTTATGTAGTGGGAACTCTAATCGTGCTGTAGCATCGTCAATATTACCATAAACAGCTCTCAAGGGTTTTAGTGTTTTGATCGCATCAGTGACTTTTAAATCGCCAATATCACCAGCATGCCAGACTTCATCTGCCTGTTTTACATACTTTAAAATTTGATCGTCAATAAAACTATGTGTGTCTGATAATAATAAGATTTTGGTCATGTAATTAACGCTAAATAAGAGTATCTTTGTGCTTCATTTCCTGCAAAAACAGGAAGTTGATTAGAACACAAAAATACAATTATACTTGAGATATTTTATTGAACTTTCTTATAACGGTAAAAATTATCACGGTTGGCAAATTCAACCTAATGCCATTTCTGTACAAGAAGTTTTAGAACGAGCATTATCAACTATCTTAAGAGTAAAAACTGGTGTTGTAGGTGCTGGACGAACAGATGCTGGTGTGCATGCTTCTCAGATTTTTGCGCATTTTGATGCTGATGTAGTTTTAGATGCGAATGAAATGTTGTATAAACTCAATTC
>CBCXVT010000028.1:0-34871 GCA_965178635.1 Flavobacteriaceae bacterium
GTCAACTTGCCATATGACTTGTTCTCAGAATCAGCATTTTTGAGTATTTCAATAAACATATCAGGAATTACATCTTCTCGTCCAAATGTAAATGCAGAAGCAATAATATGTGCCTTATTCGTCTCAATGATTGAAAATGAAAATGTAACAAAATCAGCAACTCTTTTGTCAATATTAATTTCGTTCAATGAATATTCAACAGTATTGTCAGATTCAAGAAGATTTATAAATTTATTAATCTCAGTCGTATTTGCTTTTGCTTGTTTCATAGCATCCAAATACATTTCAAAATGACTTTTAGGCTCTCCTAATTCATTAATATCACTTTCTTCTCCGTGAACTATTTCATTTATGAATCTAGAAAGTGTTGCATTTTTAGATGGTAGCCAAGGTGTTTGAACATTTGTGAGTTTTATTTGAAGAGATTTCAAAAGCGACATAAAGTCCCAAACAGCAAATACGTGATTCTCCATAAAAACTTTAATGTCATCTACATTCTTTAGGTTTTCATAAAGTTTATGATTTTGCAATTGATTTCTTAACTCGGAAATCTCGTTTTCTATATTTTGTATTCTATTCATACTGCTTTTATTGCTTGCATATAACGGTCTAGTATAAGAATAGTAGCGGATTTTGAGACACTACTATTCCGTTTTTGAACGATTGTAAATTTTGAAAAAAATGACTTTGATTAAGCACCAAAACCGCTATTATTCTTATACATTGTTAGCAGTAGTTGTTTTGTTAAGGATAATTATTCCATAAATTATAAAGCTTCTACTGTTATATAGCCATAATCTGCATCTATAGTAGCTTGAGTCACACCTCCTATACTTATAATTCTTAAATCTACAATAGTGGTTACAGTAGGTTTGATAAAAGCGACAGCAGTTGTTTGTGAAGAAATGTTTGAAGTTGCATTAACTGGGTAGAAGAAACCTTCATTTCCAATAGGGCTTGCTGCAGTTATGTTATACCAAGAATAAACAACAAAAGTCATTCCAGTAACATTAACAGCATTTAAAGAAGCTGTTAATTTGTATGTTCTACCAGCAGTTAGCGTTACTGTTCCTCCACCTGCAGAAAAAGCTGACGCACCAACATTACCAGCAGAAGCGATAATTGTTAGGTTGTCAATATTGTGATTTACTGAAACATTTTCATTTGCGTTCATTCTAGCGTGTAAATATTCTGGTTCAGGGTTAATATTTTTCCAATTTATGGTATCCAAATTGGGGTTTGTGTCTGTATTTGTTCCTGTTAAATTTTTATAGAAAACGCCGTTGTAAATTACTATATAATCTATTGTATAATATGAACCTCCATTTGTCATAGATTTCCATGTGGAAGAGAAGGTTGTCGTTTTAATATTTCCAGCAACGTCTAAACTTTCTTTTGGGTCTGTTGTACCTATTCCTATTTGAGAATAAGTATTAGTTGCTATGCAAAATATTGCTAAAATTATCAAATTCAATACTGTTTTTTTCATAATTGTTTATTTGTTTTTAAATGATTAAGTTTCGGTATCTTCTTTTATTCTTAAATTCTGATTAATATTTTGTTAGAATTTTACAAAAATATGATTTTTAAAATAGATTTTATTATGTTATTCCACCATTTTCCACTTTTAACGTGAGGCTAGGGGAATTACTGCTAACGTGTTGTGTATGGCTAGTTGCGTTGGCTAGGTCTAAAATAACAAAAGAAAACGAACCAGAGGAAAATTCGGAGAATTTTCGGAGTACACACAGACCGAGCAATTAGTTATACACGTTGTTGTAAGTAGTTTATTACGTATCTTCACTTCCAAAATATTCTAATTCTAAATCAGCCAATTTTCTTTTGATTTTATTCGTATTTTGAATTTGATGAATGAAGATTATATAATCATCAGATTCCGAATCAATCAATCCGAGTTTTAAGTTATGTTTAGCTAAATCTTTGTCGAAATCTCTGAATACTTCTGTTCCTGCAATTCCAAGTTCAGAAGGATTGTCATATAAATTATTAAATTCAATTTCAAAATAATTATTTTTCATGATCGAATGGATAATGTTTTTAAACTCATCTAATGGAAAACTACTGTCAAGACGAACAATAAACTCAATTTCTTTATTAGCAACTTCATCAATAATGTGGTCAATAATTTGAATGTAATCAGATTGCTGATTTGAATCAGAGTTGACTTCTAGTTCAATTTTTTCTATTAAGTTAATTGCTTCATTTCTATTTTCCTTTTTTATTAGAAAGTCCATTAATTTAATAATATTATCTATTTCTTCCTTATTAATTTTTCTTAAAGAGATCGGTTCATCTACAGTTTCCTCATGATCATCTTCAGGTTGATTGAGCTTTATTTTATAAAGTTTTTCAAACGAATTAGCTATCTTTTTAATTACGGAATTATCAGTAACAGGTTGTAAATTATCAGAGACATCTTCATAAGAACTTTTGTTTTTTATGCCATCATAACAGACAATTTCTAATTGTCCATCAATTTCGACAATGCAATAGAAAATACCATAAAAAGGATTTATTTCTTCGCTTTTTATAGGGTCATAAAATATAATGTTATCAGGTAAATAATATTCTGACCAAAAGATGTCGTCTTTATTTATTGTTACTTTTTGAAAAGTTTTTTGTGCCTTAAAAATATTGAAAATTGACTTTTTATAAAGAGTTGAATACCAATCGTTGTTTCTATTTAAAATATATTTGAACTTATCAATTGATATCATTTTATTATTGATTTTTTTTCCAATAAGTTCCTTATTATTGTAGTAAACTCTCATTTTTATAATTTCGATTAAAGTTAATTTTATTGATGATAATCAGATAATTATGGATTTTGTAAATATTATATTTTTATCTATAATTCATTTGAATTTAACTGACTGACTTGAGGAATTAATTACTTACAACGTTTAGTATATGAAAAGTAGGCGATTTCGAAGCACCAAATTTTCGGTTAAGCACATAGTTTGATACGAGCCAAAAGCTTTGAATTTAGCAGTATTTCGCCTATTTTTTATATACATTGTTGTGCGTTCGGCTTTTTACTTTTTCTTAATTTTCGATATAGTCTTTCCGATTGATTTTGTCGGTTTGTCCATATCTTTTATTGCAAAGTCAATCGCTTCTTTTATCAATTCCGTCACTTTGGGGTTTCTGTAGTCACTTGGCTTTTTTACGTCTATATGTCGTATTAATTTACCTGTTCCTGTTAACAATTTGTTCGGGTCTGTTAAGAGTGTTCCTTTGTTAAACCCCAAATTGAAGTGATTCGTATAAATTGGTAACATACAAAATGCGTCCGATAGCTTTTCAGAGACTGAAAAAACTGCTGTCAATGCGTGCGTATGATACAGAAGTTCGTTACAGTCAGGGTATAACTCCAAAATATATTGTCGCAAATCGTTAAACAACTCTATTAATTCTTGGTCTTTTAAGTCCAAAAAGAATTGGAAGTCTGGATGAATTGGGCGTGAATTTTTCATCTTGCTGAATTGTCATATTGCATTCCACAAATCAAGTTTCCTTCTGTATCTAAAAACTTGGCAATCCAACCAACATATGGAATTGCCGTTTTGGGCATTACGATTTTTCCGCCATTGCTTTTTACCTTGTCAATAATATCGTCAATATTTTCAACTCCAATAGAGCATTCCAAGCCAATAATTTTTTCGGGAACTGGTGAATATTTTCTCGATTGCAAAGCTCCAATTAATTCCCCGTTTTCGGTCTTGTCGGCTTTGATTTGCAAAAAGTCGTTTTGACCATAAGAGTTGAAACCCCAATCAAAAACTCCGTCATAAAAACTCTTTGCTCTTTCAATGTCGTCAATGTGAATGGCAAAATGTGTCAATTTGTTTTTCATATCCTTGATTTTAATTATTACTGTGTCGTTTTTTAGCTGACGCACAACGGTTCAGTGTATGAGCAGTAGCGGATTAGAAACCACTAACTTTTCGATTAAACACTTGCCTTTATTAATATTCATTCCGCTTCAAATTTGCACTAAACCCGCTATTGCTTATACACATTGTTAGCACAAGTACACCTTTATTTGTCAATTATAAAGTCTGCACCAAAAGAAACTATATGTGCATTTAGACCAGTACCCCGATTGTAATAATTATAGTCTAGTGTTATGTTTTTCAATCCGAACTTCCAAATATGTGATTTGGTAAAAATGTCAGTATATTTTAATCCTAAGCCTAATTGACTAGCACTAAATTTAGATAGGTCAAAATCTGAAGTGTAAAACTCTTCAGTAGACTGATGCTGCTCAAAAGGTGCAAAATAATCTGCTGCTGTTTGAGTATAAAAACGATAATTAGGATATAGCGTAAATTTTTGTCCCATTTTTATAGCTAATTCCGCATCAAACGTATTCCCTGTAATACCCCAATTATCAAAATAATATCTATAATAAGAACGTAGTACTAAATTTTCTGTAATATACTGATTAAACCTTATACCTATCGGAATTTTTAATCTATTATTGGGCAGTCTCTCTATGTCGTCAGCTAATTGAAAAACGTCTTTATTTCGTTCTTCGGTATAAAACGGAATACTTGAAGCCGTTCCAATGTAAAAATTGGCTTTATCTGCAAAATAAACACGTTGCATTGGGTTAGCCAACCAGCCTGATTGATAGACAACATCTGAAAAAATAGAAATCTGTGTTGTTTTACTTAATATCTGAGAGAGACTAATGGATGCTGAATATGTATTTCTTTTGGTATCATTTATTAAGCTATTTCCCGAAGGTTTCCATGCATTTGCAGATAATTTATCAATAATATTACCGTTTTGATCTAATATATCAGTGCCTTCAAAAAAATCCCTATTTAAATCACCACCATTTTCAATATAGGTTTTTATTTCTGTAGCATATTCAGGCCTCCAATTGTCTAGATAGACATTTACTTTCATTCCTAACTCGGTGTTTTTTTGATTAAAAAGTTTTACCAAACCAGCTCCAGCACCTAATGAGAAGTAATCGTATTCGTTAGAAACACTCATATTACCGCTATATATTGTATTTCTATCTTCTGAGAAATGACTGTAACCAACGGTTAAATTTGTCCAAACATCTTGGCGAGAAGCTCCTGAGGATGCTGCCCAAGGTGTTCCTGTATTGGCACCTGTACCATAATTTTCGTCATCATCATCATCATCATCATCATCATCGTCATCATCACCTTCTCCATTAGATGCTCCAGACCAAGGGTTTAAATTACTAGAAGATGCAGATGTGTATGCTGATATGGTTCCATCGATACTTAAAATACCATCTTGCTTTACAGGGATAGACACGCTTATGGTTGTAGCATAGTCATTGAGTTGCTCTGTTCCGATACCACCTGTAACGGCAGCATTTTTACCATCTTGGGTGTAAAAGCTAGTTAAAATACTTAATTCTGTAGTTTCTAAAGCCCTTTTCTTAAACGCTGTACTATCTGTACTTTGTTGGGCAAAACCACAAAAAGGCAGTAAAGTAATCAAACTTATAATTACAATTCTCATAAAGTATTTTTTAATTACAACCACAACCACCTCCAGATTTTCCACCGTTACCACCAGATGCACCTTCTCTATACACTTGAAAAGCGGTATGAAACTTTTTAGATTTTCTGTCTGCCAACTCCATATCTGAATCGTTGATATTCACCATTTCATAAGGTTTTACAGCTACACAAGAGCTTAAGCTTAACAGTGATACTACTGTTATTATAAAGAGATTAATTCGTTTTTTCATTTATTTTAATGTTTTGAGATTGATTTATATTTCCTTTTGTGTCAATAATAATACATTCTACATTTGGTATTTGATTAATACGGTCTAAGCCAACATCCTTACCCATTACAAATATTGAAGTAGCTAGGGCATCGGCAAGTTCTGCAGTTGGAGCAAAAACAGTAACACTGATAATACCTCTGGACGGGTAGCCTGTTTTGGGGTTGATGATGTGTGCATAGCGCACCCCATTAAACATTACAAATTTTTCATAATCGCCACTAGTCACTACAGCGCCTTGTTTTAGCGGAAGCAAGGCAAAGGCTTTGTTTTTATTCATTGGATTAGTTATGGCCACAGCCCAATCTTCTCCATTGGGTTGTTTTCCCCAAGTGTTCATATCTCCTGAAGCATTAATGATGCCTGAACTTACACCTTTTGAAATAAGTAGTTGTTTTGCTTTATCTGCGGCATAGCCTTTTCCAATAGCACCAAATCCAATCTTCATCCCTCTTAATTTAAGAAATACGGTACAATTTTCCTGATCTAAAACAATGTTTTGATAGCCCACTTTTTCAACAGATGCATTGATTTCCTCTTTAGATGGCATTTTAGTCATACTGCCATCAAACTTCCAAATTCTATCCATTGAAGCATAACTAATATCAAAAGCTCCATCTGTTAATTTAGAAATAACTATTGCTCTTTCTATTAAATCGAACAACTCTTTGTCAACAGTCACAGGTTTAACACCTGCATTACGATTAATTTCTGATGTTTGAGAGTTAGTGTCCCATGATGAAATTAGTTTTTCTATTCTTGTTATTTCTTCAATAGCAGTTTCAATGTGTTTGTTTCCATCTGTTGAGTCTTTGGCTACAATTGTTAGGTCAAATCTACTACCCATTAGTTTGGTACTTTTATGAAAAACTTCTTGTGCATTTGAGCATAAAGGTTGAAGAAGAAAAGCAAACAAAAGAATTCTTACCATTTTATTTAATAAAATTGTTTAAATGCTCAATATATTCTTCGGGTGATAATTTTTTATATCCTGTTCGTCCCAATACCTTTTTATTTTTGTCAATAATTACAACTGATGGGAAATAGCCATTAGGATTGTACATTTCTGCAAGACGTGCATTTTTTTCCTCCTGTTCCTTTGATAATTTATTGGCTTTCCTTCTCGGAAAATCCGCTCTAACCATTACATAATGATCATTAGCATATTTCTGAAATGTATCGGTTTCCCAAATTTCTCTTTCTAATTTCATACACGGTGCACACCAGTCCGAACCCGAAAAAACAAGTATGATGGTTTTATTAGAATCTTGGGCTGTTTTCAGAGACGAATCAAAATCCAATACCCAATTTTGAGCGTAGGTTAGTGATAATTGTCCTACTAAGAGCAGTAATGTTAAAATAGATTTCATTTTGCTATTATTTTAATTTAAAAACGGTTTTTGTTTTGTATTAGTATTTGTGCTAACGTTTAGTATATGGCAAGTAGGGCAGTAGAAACCAATAAACTTTCAAGTTTGTACTGAGCCAAATCGTTGTATTTTGTTTTTATCTTATTTATTTTAAAACCCAAATCAACGATTTGGCGGTGCTTCAAATATCCACAGAACTTTCGTAAACCACCGAACGCCCTATTTGCTATATACAGTGTTATATGCTGCTTTTTCTTTTTGTATCAATTCACTAATAGCATCCCATAGCGAAATCCTTTTCTGTAATGATTGTTTTGCAACTGCTAAAGTTTCACTCCATTTTTGATCGTCATTACCACAAAGTTCTGAAATCATTTTAAGGGATAGGGGTCCGTGCTCATCTCCATCTAATTCTATATGCCTTTCAAGATAATATGTCAACTTGCCATATGACTTGTTCTCAGAATCAGCATTTTTGAGTATTTCAATAAACATATCAGGAATTACATCTTCTCGTCCAAATGTAAATGCAGAAGCAATAATATGTGCCTTATTCGTCTCAATGATTGAAAATGAAAATGTAACAAAATCAGCAACTCTTTTGTCAATATTAATTTCGTTCAATGAATATTCAACAGTATTGTCAGATTCAAGAAGATTTATAAATTTATTAATCTCAGTCGTATTTGCTTTTGCTTGTTTCATAGCATCCAAATACATTTCAAAATGACTTTTAGGCTCTCCTAATTCATTAATATCACTTTCTTCTCCGTGAACTATTTCATTTATGAATCTAGAAAGTGTTGCATTTTTAGATGGTAGCCAAGGTGTTTGAACATTTGTGAGTTTTATTTGAAGAGATTTCAAAAGCGACATAAAGTCCCAAACAGCAAATACGTGATTCTCCATAAAAACTTTAATGTCATCTACATTCTTTAGGTTTTCATAAAGTTTATGATTTTGCAATTGATTTCTTAACTCGGAAATCTCGTTTTCTATATTTTGTATTCTATTCATACTGCTTTTATTGCTTGCATATAACGGTCTAGTATAAGAATAGTAGCGGATTAAAATGCACTAACTTTTCGGTTAAACACTGACCTTATTTATATTTACTTATTTTCGTTTTAGCGATAAAACCGCTATTATTTTTATACATTGTTGTAAGCTGGCTTTCATCGTCCTGCTTGGTTTTCCGAAGTTTTATTGCTTGTTCGGAAGTGTGCGTTGGCAAGACATACTCTTTTGCAATTTTTGGCGTAGCGTTAGGTGGTGCGAATTGCAAATGTGTATGGCTTTTAGCGTTGGCTTTTTGTTCTATTCATAAATAAACTTGCAATAAGTCCAATTCCGACAATCACGTCTACAATGTTCCACATTACCCTTCCAAGTGCTATTTTAAAAAACGGTTGAAAGAGTAATGCAAGTCCACCGTAAATAATCATTTCGGTATTCCTGTTTTCTTCATTTGCCTTATAAGCCAAAATACCAAATCCGATTAATGCTACAAACCGCACAAATTGATAAGACCCATAAGGCATATCTATTAAACACAGAAAAAATAAAATCGCAAGGATTATTTTAATTATCGGCTGAAAACTCAATCTCATCTGTAAATTCTTCGTGTAAACCATAGTTTTGAAAGTCAATTAAGTATTTCATTTGTTTAGGAAATTGAGTAATAATTGTTTCCTCTGAAATACCTAATTTCGATTTTACCATTTGAAGAAATTTCACTTCGCTATCTTCAATTTTATTATCTGATTCAATAGTTCGAATTAAAACTTCAATTAATAAAAGCTCTTGCTTTTCATTTAGATTTAATTGGTTTAACTCGTTCAGATATTCGTTAATTGCTTTCTTTCCGTTTTGTTTTATATAGCTTAAACTTGTTTCAAAAGGTTCTTCAATATCGTAACCCATAAAATAAATTTCGTTATCAGCCATATTTTTAATTTCTGCAATTTCAGACTTATCAATTGAACCATCACAAGCCATTACAGAAATAGCTGATTTTAATAACAAATTTTGAAATGCTTCTGTTTTCATAATCCAAATCCGATTTTAGTTGTTATATCTTCCTTAGAACCTCTTGGTAATAAATCAAGGAGTCCAAAGTTTATTTCTCTCAATCTATCCCAATTTTGACTTTCGATAGCAAAATTACCTGCATCAACAAGACTTTTGGCTTGGGATTGGTCATTCATTTTTGATTGGTCACTTTGTAAATGAGCAAAAATTCCTTTAAGGAAATCTGGTGTTCTCCATCTGATTTGACCTATAATACTGTGTAGCTCATCTGATTTTTCTTGAATTTTTAAAGGGCTTTTGGTTGCCATAAAAGCACTTTCTTGAGAAACTATATCGTTAAATGTTTTACGCTCGTGGTCATTTCCCGAATTATCAATAAGTTCTTCACATTCCGTTTTAGTTTCGTAATAATGGTCGGTTGCTGTTTGAAGACGTTTATTTTTTGTTGCACTATCAATTTTTTGTGCAATTTTTCTTTTCTTATCTTCTAATTGGTATCGTTTGTCAGTTACGTCATCATCAGTAAGGCTTTCAGCTTCATTTTCAACAGCTTCCATTTCCTTTTTTACTTTAGATAAGGCACCTGCTGTTTCGTAATCCTCTTTTTCAGTAGCTAACTCAATTTCTTCATCTAGTTTGGATGATAATTCTGTTACTTGACCTTTTAGTAGAGTAATGTTTGTGTCTCTTTCTTTTGGGTTGAATACATTTTTAAACTCTTGGTCAGACATATTTAAGTAACCTGAAACAGTAACGTCTCTACTTTCAGAAATCATAATTGTAATTTCAAGGTCAGATCCTTTGGCAATATCTCTTGAAACTTGTTTGCCTGAAATTTCTATAACACCAATAAGTTTATTGGCTTCTGGCAATGATGTTTGTGGTCCTTCATAAACGTTTATCCAAAGTCTGTCAGATTCATTTCCTTTTAAAATTGGTTTGTTAATTGGAAAAGTTAAAGTTCTTTTTGTTGGAAGAACGGAATTACGTTCAAAAATTAAAGCTAATCGTGTATGACCTGGATTGTCGTAGTCATCAACTTCTAAACAAATATCTTCTGGAAGCGGTTGCCCACTTATTCCAAAGCCACTATTGATTCCAATGGGTTCTATATTAGTTTCAACAACATTGTTTTGACTATCATAGACTGTCAATGTGAAAAAATTATATGTGTTTTCAACCAATGGTAAATCTTCGTTTATTCTTTCTGAAAGTTCTTTTAAACCTGAATCAAAACCACCATCTTGACGAACAATTTTATAAAATAGACCTTTGGTATTCCCTTTTATTCTTGCAGCAAATAGTTCATCAGTTTCCTTTGAAGCTTTATTATAACTTGCTTTTATAGAAATTGCAGTTTGCTTTTTCTCTGCTTTATCGTTTGATACTTCTTTTTGTTTTGTTGCAGCATAATAAGCTGCTCCAACTGATACAGCGGTTGTTGGGTCAATTTCACAGTTTGCAGGTATTTGCAATACTTCTTCAACACGTTGTCTTACAAAAGGTATAAAAGTAGAACCGCCAACCATTAAATTAAATTGAATATCATTTGATGTCAAAGAATTTCTGGTTAAAATGGTTTTTATCATTTCAATAGTACCATCTATAGATTCTTTGATTAGATCATTAAATTCGGATTTGGTAATCGTGATTTCCATATCAACTTCATTTCCTTCTTCATCTTCCATTCGCTCCACAATAATTTCTGCTGATGAAACTGCAGATAGTCTAATTTTAGCCTCTTCTGCTTGGTTTAAAAGCGAGTAATATTTAGCATTGAATTTTCCTGTTGCACTTTTCATCTGATTTTCCAAATCTTCAAAAGTGTGTTCTTCTGAAATTTTAGGAATGATTAATTTTTCTACAATCAAACGGTCAAAATCTGAACCACCTAAAAAATTATCGCCTTCGTGGTCAACAACTTTCATTTCTCCATCTTTTATTCTGACTAAAGCAACATCAAAAGTTCCACCTCCTAAATCGTAAACAAGCCAATTACCGTCTGTAAGTTCTTTTGATTTTTTCATATTAGCATAAGCTAAACTTGCTGCAATAGGTTCTTGAAGTAGTACAACTTGCTTAAAACCTGCTTGTTTCCCTGCTTCTTTTGTTGCATTTGACTGAATTGAGTCAAAGGAAGCAGGAATTGTAATTACAACAGATTCTAATGTGTCTCCTGTATTTACAAATGTTTTCAACTCTTTTAGTACTTGTGCCGAAAGGTCAACAGGTGTTTTAGATTCGTTCAATGATTTTATTTGAAAACTTTCAGACGTTCCCATTTTACGTTTAAATAGACCTACAACATTTTTTGGGTCTCTTTCCAAATATTCCTTTGCTTTGTTGCCAACGACAATTCTGTCTTTTTTGTAATAAACAACTGATGGTAAAGTTGAGCGACCATAGTCTAAAGGGTTATTGAAGACAATTACGTCTCCTTTTACAAATTTTGCAATGGCGGAATTGGTGGTTCCTAAATCTATTCCAATGTTAATTGTGTTTTCCATTCTAAATTTTTATTTTTTTGATTCAACGACAACTACACCTTTTCGGGCAATTAAAGTGCTTCCGCCACTTTTGTATCGTATGATTGGTTTGATTACTTCTTTGATTATTAAATTTTCGGTTGAATTACCTGCGATACTCGCTTCTAAATCTAAACGAGTTTCATTATAAGATTCTCCAATAGGATTATGATAAGTAAAACCTATTTCTGAACTTGTAGAACTTGAAAACAAATTAGTTTCAAATATATCTTTCATTTTATTCAGGTTTCTTGCTATACTATTCGATTCCTCAACATTTTCGAGTTTTCTTTCAATTTCAAAAATTTGGTCTAACAACTCAAAATAAGGTTTGTACTGTTTAAAATTTGGTTCTAACATATTTATATATTTTATGCACTTGGTTTATCAAAAGTCCATCCATTTCTGAAACGTTCGATTAAAAGTGGGTGATTTCTTAAAGTAGACTCGTTGTCAACTTTTATTCCTTTAGCTTTAATTTTCGGATTATCTATGACTTGAGTAATTATTGCACTTATTATAAAACCTGCAACTAATCCAATAATTCCTCCAATAATATAATGACCATCGTTTATGGCTCCGATTATTGCTCCAAGGACAACGCCACCTAACACAACGAGTAAATGTTTGTCAGAACCTTCGGAATGTATTTCTGCACAAGATTTGCAACGAGGTATTGTAATTTGTGAATGAGAAAATTGAACTCTTCTTGGAAATGTAGTCCTATGTGTTTCTTTATAAATTTCTTTTGTTATTTCAAAACCGTCATCTGGTGCGTTAGTTTCACAAAAGTGGCAAACAAGAACACCCTTATATTTTTTCTCTAATTCTTCAAGTTCGTTTTTGTCTTGTTGGAATTTTGATTTGGCAGATTCATTAACTTTAATTCTTAATGAATAATTAATTAAAGCCAAAGCATTCTTAATATCACTTTGTTTATTCCAACTCGCAATAGACATACTTCGAATAGAATAACCAATCTGCGTTCTAATTTCGTTAGCAAAAGAAGGCAAGTTGTTAAGTTCGTTTAAATCAAATGAAGATTTTACAAAAGATAAAGCATCATTTGCTTTTAATGTTTCATTTTCTACATCATCAACTTTGCTTTGAATTGTAATTAGAATTTTCGCCCATTCTTTAATTAATGGTGCATTCTTTTCTTGCTCAATTCTTTCTTCGTGTTTTTTCTTTACAATATTGTAGTTTTTTTCAAAAGTTGGTTTTGAAACACTTTCAATATTTAATTCGAGCAAATATTCTAAAAGTGAAAGAGGAACAGAAGTAGTATTAAATTCATTCCAAATATTCAGTTGCAAGAAATTTATCGATGCTGCGATTTTGTTTATTTGACTTTGGAAATATAAAGGCAGTTTATTGAGAAATTCACTCGGAAACCTTTTTTTTATAACCTTAATAACAGTATCAATGTCGTCATCTGTATAATCAGGTTCTTCTTCCTTAATTTCCTTTGTTAGTTTATCGGTTTCCGCAATTCTTTGTTGAATTTCGTTGCCTAAACTTTTATAAGCTTTATTCAAATCCCTTTTAGAAATAAGATATTCGGCTCCAAGAGCCGAAGAAAATAATTCTAAATCCTTGTTTTGAAATGACTTTAATAATATGTGGTCAATTTTTGCTGAAAAGAAAGGACTTATGAAATCTACAAATTCTGGTAACTTGTAAATGCTCTCTTGTTTAAGACTGTTTAAAAGTTCGTTACTTCCATTTGCCAAAAATTTATTGAGTTCTATATTGGTCGATAAGTGCGAATAAAATTCGATTTTGTTTTTATCTTCTAATTCTTCTATCGCTCTTTCACAATCAGATTTTGTTAGTTTCTGTCCGTTGTATTCATAGAATCCGTTGTCGGATAAATCTATGTCGGCAAATAGTCTTCGCTTCGATTTTTTTATAATACTTGAATTTATTTCGTTGACATCTTTGTCTTTTAGTTCAAGTATCTCAATAGGATTTATGTAAACCATCTCTTATTCAGAATTTATTTTTCAATTGGTTAAAGTACTTTTTCTTTTTTTTATTCATTTACGGTTTTCCGTATTTTGTTCAATTTTTCTTCGAGCGTTGGCAAAAAACAGCTCTTTTGGTTTTTTCAGCGTTGGATTATGTGTCGGCAAAAAAACCAAATGTGCTGTTTGTGCGGCTGGTTTCAGCTTGCTTACAACGGTTTGCATATGGCTTGTGGCGGTTTCGAAGCACTTTCCTGTCCCCCGAAACCAAAGCTGGCTACGGAGCGAAAACCTTGCTGGCAGCCGTTTACCCGCCATAAGCTATATGCGTTGTTGGCTTTAGTTTTTTATTTCTATTTCCACCGTTCCTTCTTTTAATCCGACATTTATTTTCGCTACGCCATTCTTCAAAACTTGCTTGTAATGCGAATCATGAAACTTATTATATAGAAGTGTTGATAGAGTTTGGGTGTCAATAATCCTATTTGCGGAATAAAAGCCAAATAGTACAACTGGTTTAGTCTTATAGTCAGCTTTTAAAATAAATTCCACGTCTACGGAGTCTCCATTTTCATTTACTATTTGATGGTCAATTATTTCGTCAATAAAGAAGCCGTTCACTTTGCTTATAAATTTCCCGCCAATAGCACCTATTATACCTGCCACGATGCAAACTACAGTAGAGTCAAATCCAAATATTAGACCTGCAATACTGTAAAGAATTGCAAACCCTAAAAATTCGTAAATGTATTTTTTGATATTCATAGGTTTGATTGTTTAGATGACTAAAAGACCAATTATAAAACCAAAAATTGGTGGAACGTTAAGACTAAATTCATAAGCGTCTGGCTTTGTCCTGTCCCATGCCGAAACGCTCAAATAGGATAGCAAAACCATTGTCGCTACAAGCCACCAAAAGCTTATTTCTGTTTCAAATAGTGACAATAGGTAAGACGTCAAATAAACAACGAGGAATCCTCTTACCACTCCTTGTATTACCATGTCAGGTCGAAATCTATACATGGCAGGATTGTTTTGAACTTTGGCGATTATCCATGTTAGAGGTAAAGTAATTAGTGGGGTTAAAATGCCCAACAATAGATTAATAATATACGCACCAATAGGTGTCAAAATGTAAAGTAAGATTTTCATGTTTCGTCTGTTTCAAATTAAAGCCAACGTTTAGCTATGAATAGTGCGGGGCAGAAAATCGGCGGATTTTCGTGTCGACACAAGCCATAAGCTTTTCGGTTTTGTTTTTATTTTTTCAGTTCTAAAAGCCAAATTAAAAGATTTGGCGATAATGTAAATATACGCAAGCTTTCAATTTTACACACCAAAACCCGTATTGTTTTATAGGTGTTGTTACCAGTAGTTTTATTTGCGCGTATAAATCATCTCACCCTCGGCAGTATCAACTATTAATTTTTCGCCATCAAATTTGAATTGTTCCCAACCTCCTTCAGATATGAGTTTAGAATTTTTAGTGTCATAATCGACAAGTTCAGTTTGTTCAAAATCTTGGTACTTATAGTACATTTCAACTTTATTATTTTCTACAAATGTCATTGTATAATCACCACCAAAACCTTCTTCAGCAGGAGTCCAAACAATTAGTTCGCCTTTACGATTTTGATTTTCATGTTTTTTTATTTGACTGAAGTAGAATACAATTTTAGAGTTTAAATTATTTATAGGATATGTCTCAGCGTATATTTCACCTTCTTCAGTTTCTTGAATATTGTATTCAACATCAATCCCTTCTTCTGCAGAATAATTTGCCATAACTGCTTGTCCCATTATACCTCCATTGTTTTTCATTTTTGAAATTTCATTTTTCACTTCATCAGGCATTTTGAAAAAGGCTTTACCTGCACATTCACAGGATTTTAATTTCTCATTTTTTGCAATGGTTCTGACTTGTTCGATTTCGATATATTTATCAATAAAAGTATTTACATCTTCTTTTTTTAGACCATATAAAGAATATGCTATTTGATTTTTTATTTCAGCATCTTTCCAAATACTTTTTACAGTTTTTTTTGAAATGGATGAATTACAACTTAAGTCACCATCACCACAAGAAGTTAAAGTAAAAGCGAAAGCAGTTAATATTGAGATTGTTAGTTTGTTCATTTTTTTAAATTATAAGTTGTCTATAGCTGTTTTAATTATTTCCTTTAAATCATTTTTCGATAGTAAATCATTCTTAATGGCTTCATTAATGATTAGAGGTATGTCCTCAATAGGTAATTCACTTGAACTTCTTGGACTAAATCCCCCATTTGAGGTAGGGTATCTATTTCTAATTGATTTTTTAGTAACATCCCAACTGGAGGAGCCGATTTCAATTTTATGACCATTTCCAAGGTCGATGGTTTTTTCTACTTTCATTTAGATTAGTTTTTTTTATATTACTGGTAACGTGTTTGTATATGGTTTGTTGCGTGGTTTAAGCAACTAATTTAGTAAATAATTACCGACCAAGAAAGTCCGCGAGGACTTTCGTAAGTAGGCAAGAAGCCAGCAATAAATTATATACGGTGTTAGCAACTGTTTTTTATTTCAAAATGTTCGGAATAATCTCGACATTAGAATTATAATATGGATAAATATAAATCATTGTTACAACTTGTCCGTTTTTACTAAATTCATACATATCTAATGGTTGAGAAAAATTATCATCTTTCGTTGAACCACGTCTTTCATAACTTAATTCACTATTTTTTTCAGTTATTCTATCTAAAAATCTATAAGCAGAAGGAATACTACTCATAAGTATTGGATTGCTTGATGAAAGTCCATATGATTGAGTAGAAACTCCATTGTTTGTTTTTGGTAATTGTCCCATTTCTCTTCCGAATTTTTTGTTTGGTTTTTCAGTTGTATTCTCATTATTTCCAATAATATTTTTTGAAACAATATAAGATACAAAGATTGTTATAAATTGTAAAATCATTAATCCACTTGTATAAACTTGTAATAAAGTGAATATTGAAATTAAAATAATTGCTATATTTCTACTGCTTTTTCCAAAAAACGCAGCAATTTGAATTGCAATAAATATTCCGATTTGATAAAGTAGTATTCCCATATTTATTTTAAATTATTTGGCACAGAAAATTTCGTAGAACAACTTGGACATCTTGGGTTATCAATTCCTTTTCCTATATTTTTTCCAAATAGTCCACCCAAAATTGCTCCAGGAATAGTTCCTGCGATTGCTCCAAAAGGTCCTCCAGCAATTCCGATTTTCGCACCCAAAGCGGCACCTGCTGCCATTCCTCCAAGTCCACCTGTTGCTGTACCTCCAATAGATATTTTATGGGAAAATTTATAACCGCAACTCGGACAATGTACAATTACTTTTTTTTCATTATTTATTTTTTCTGAATCTGGCATATTTTTTATTTTTTTAGATTATTGAAATGTTCAAATTGATATTTTAGAAAATTATATTTGTCGTAAATTTTATATGTTACATAAAAAACAATAATGTTAGATATAAAAAGACTTATGAAAAATAAGTCAAAAACCAGTTTATTATTACTCAAAGTAAATTGGTAAATTGAAAGAGCAAAAAGTAAAATATTTAATACAAGTAATATGTAATATATGACTTTGTATTTTTTTATGTTTCTTTTTATTTCCTCTAAATCTCTCATTAAGGTCTTGTTTTTGAGGTTCGTCGCTCAAATAGTTGCTAACGGTTTGGGTATGCACAGTAATTTTAACGATTAAATAAACGAATATGACACCAAGAGAATTTAGACAAGAAAAAGAATTAGAATTTGACCACTTTACAGAATTAACAAGCACAGGCATTAAACCTAACTATGTTAATATAGAACTGTTTGCTCACGAATACCACCAAGCCAAGTTAAAATTATTGGGTATAGGTGTTGTTGTGCGGCAAAGCGAACAGTTATGCCAATATGACAAGATGTGTGTAAGGAAGCGAATACATATAAAATGTCCTTCGGATTGTAAAGATGACACAAGACTTTTGGCATAATTGCGTACAACGGTCTAGTATAAGAATAGTAGCGGATTAAAATGTACTAAATTTTCGATTAAACACAGACTTTATTTATATTTACTTACTTTTGTTTTAGCGATAAAACCGCTATTATTTTTATACATTGTTGGGCACAGTGTTTTATATCAAGTCGTTAATATCATCTTGAAAAACGTTGTTTCTGTGGTAGTCCAAATACATTTCTCGTTCTTCTGGAAATATTCTCATTTTGTTTTTGGCGTTGGGATTAATACTTAACTTCTCCCAAGTGTAAGAACTTAATTGAGTTCCACAAATTAATTCTCCGTTGTCTGTAAAAGTGATATAACCTTGGTCAAATAATTTGTCGTAAGTTGGCGATAAAGCCAATCCATTTAAATAATCTAATGCTTGTTTTTGTTCATCATTCTTCATACAGATATTGTATGGTTTTATATGACTAGCGATTAATAAACGCTCATCTGTAATTTTTGTAAACGGACATTGAGGCATATAATTTATAACTTCTCGTCTGTATTTTTCAGAGCCTTTTCTATATGTTCGCTTTTTTACTTCATCAGTTCCAATTTCTTCTTTCTCTAATTCTTGTTCAGTTTCTAACGATTTTGGATGTACAAAAGACCTAAATTGATAAATCAAGCAAAATTCTAAAATAGAATAATGGTTCTTCATTTTGGTTTTCTACTGGAACTAATTTTAAAATTGATAAATAACTGATACTTGGTAAAATCAATTCTCTCCATACTTTCCAAATAGAATCATCTGAACGAATATAACCTCTGTTTTGTTTTTGTGAAAGGTTGTCAGATGCATCATAAACACTAAAAAAATATTTGATTAGTTGCAAGATTATTTACTTCTTCTAATCTTTCATTGTAATATTCACTTATATTATTGTGATAATGTTGCTCTTGCGAAAAATATTCGGTTTTAGCATCATTCAGATATTTTTGAAAATTAGATTTGCTAAAAAAACATCTGTTTTCACTAATCAATGCTCCACTTTCTTTTGCCGTTTCAAAAGTTTTACGTTTTTTGTCTGAATCGTAATGTTCTAAACCCCAATTAGAGTAGTTGAAGAAATTTGACATTCTATCTCCTTTTTCACCTTTATAAGTTCCTACGTGTTTTTTTGATTCTCCGTTTCCTTTGAATTGTGCTAATTTATTTTTTCTGTGTATAAAACTATCTTCTGCTCTAAAATCTTGTATAGAATCTATTATCAAATATTCTTTACCGTCTATTTTTATTTTCTGTAAATTCTCCATCTATTTTTTCGCGAATTTAGTAATGTCCATTTGTTTTAATAAAGCAATTAGCACATCTACAACAATACTGTTTCCTGCTTGTCTATACATTTGAGTATCACTAACTTCTTGTTTAAAGTCGTCTCTAAACCCCATTAATCTCAAACATTCTTTAGGTGTTAATTTTCTTATTCTTCCTTTATTGTGCGTTACATAATTGTCAACTCCTGCTCTATGCATTTTATGCATAGATTGCAACAAAGGTCTTGCAATTTCAAGGTCAGTTTTTATTGATGTTTTGAAATTTTTTGTTCCTTCTGTTAAAACGTATTTTTTTGTTTTTTCTAATAAATAATATTTTTCTTCTACTTTATTTACATCAAAAATCAATTCGTTAAAGTCTGGTGAATCTTTACTTTCAAAAACAAAATCACCGTGCCAATTAAATTGCTGATTTGCCTTTTGGCAAATTGCAATTTCTCCATTTATTTGTGTGTAACGTTTTTTTCTGTTTTTAGAACTTGTTACAAACTTTACTCCTTTCTCTTTTAGATAATATTTACTATCTGTATAATCTTCAAGAAAATCTTGCATTTTGTATTCCAATTTTATGGGTTTTGGAAATTCAAACTCTACTTTATTATCTTTAAAACCAATTACAAAAATTCGTTCTCTGTGTTGTGGAACTCCGTAGTTTTTAGAGTTTAAAACTTGATAAAAATATTTATAACCAAGTTCATCAAATGTTGCTTTTATTGTTTCAAATGTATTTCCACTATCGTGATTAATCAGGCCTTTAACATTTTCAAAAATGAATACTTTTGGCTGACTTTCTTTTACAACTCTAGCAAATTCATAAAAAAGTGTACCTCTAGTGTCAGCAAAACCTTTTCTTTTACCAACCATAGAAAATGATTGACAAGGACTTCCTCCAACTAATAAATCTACTTTTCCTTTATATTTTTTTCCGTTAATTTTTTGAACATCATCATACCAATTTTCTTCATCAATCTTGTAATTTGCAAAATAACTCTGTTTAGCAAACTTATCAATATCACTTGCGAAAACTATTTCAGTTGCTAATTTCACTCTTTTAAAAGCGTATTCAATTGCTCCAATTCCAGAAAACATTGTTGCAATTCTTAATTTTGCTTTTGGGTTCTTAAATTCTTTTTCTGTCCAATTTTGTTTGTGTTTTGTTTTTGAAAAATACATTTGTAATTGTTCTTCAACAATATCTAAAACATCTTTGTAATGAGGGTAATTTTTTATCTCCTGTGTTACTTTTGAAGAATAATAATGATTCAAAACCTTTCTTTGTTCAGTTTCAAGTATTTCTGCAAGTGGACTTAATAGATTTTCAGATAAATTTCGTTCTTCACGCTCTATTTTTCCAAGAGTAGAAGTGTCAATGTCTAAATGTGAAGCAACTTTTTTTAAAGGAAATCCAAGTTCAGTCCTACGTTGTTTAATATATTCTCCAAAAGTTGCTGTCATATTCAATATTTATTTAGGACAAAAGTAGTCCAAAAATATGGAATAATTTTATTTGAAGCACGATTTTTTTTACATTGTGCCCAACAAGTAAATAAACACAATGGTGTTTATTTCTTTTATATGCGCTAAGATATGTAATCTAGTGGACTTTTTATATTCTGAAGATTTTTTACTGCTACCTGAGTGTAAACTTCTGTTGTTTTACTACTACTATGCCCTAATAGAGTTTGTATATACCTTAAGTCTGTGTTGTTTTCTAACAAATGAGTAGCAAAACTATGTCTTAACATGTGTGGAGTAACTTTCTTTTTAATTTTAGCTTTTATCACAGCTTTGTTCACAATATTGACGACGCTTGTCGGGGAGTATTTACCTCCTTTTATGCCCTCAAATAAAAACATTTTAGGTTGCCATTGTTTGAAATATGTTCTTAAATCAGTTAATGTTGATTCTGAAAGTAAGGTATATCGGTCTTTATTCCCTTTTGCACTTCCTACGAATATTAACATCCGTTTACTGTCAATGTCATTTATTTTTAAATTAAGAAGTTCAGATCGTCTTAAGCCTGCAGAGTATAATAATGATATTACACATCTGTGTTTGATGTTATTTGTGTTTTCAATTAGTAACTTAACGTCCTCTACACTCAGTACTTTTGGTAATTTTGCTTCCATTCGTGGACGTTCAATAGTGTACATTCTGTTTGGCATGTTCATTACGATTTCAAAATAAAACTTGATACTATTTACCATTTGATTCAAGTATGAATTTGATAATTCTAAATCATGTAATTCCTTTAAATATCGTCGAATTTCAATTTCCGTAAGATGATTTACAGGGATGTTATAAAACCTATTTATAAACTTCTCGAACAATGAAATATAAGTTTTGGCTGTGTTATAAGAATATCTTTTTAATTCTAATTTAATTAAAAATTCTTCGGGACAATATTTATAGCCATCAACTATTTTTCTGTTTCTGAAAGAATCTATATTAAGTTTCGGGTTGTCTTTAATTGGTTTGTTTGTGATAAATAACCGTGTGTCAACCCATGCAATCCCTCTAAAGGTTTTAAATATCTGAGTTAAATTCTCTTTGTTGTTTTTTATATAAACAGCATTGTTCTCAGAGCTCCATTTAGGGTTAGGTAGCGATTTTATTAAATTTTGTATTAAAGAGTTTGGTTGGAATTTTATTCCAATCATTTTTTCTCCTTTTATAAGAAGGTGCAATAATGTGATGTGTAAATTTAAATGTCTCATATATAGATATATAATAATACAAAAAACAAAAGGTGTAAAATCAATTATACGTATATTTATACGTCAAAAAATACGTTTAATTAAAATTATACGGGTATGGAGCGTTTATGTTTGTTTTGTGAGAAAAAAGTAGAAGGAAGGGTAGATAAGTTGTATTGTTCAGCATATTGTAAAACCTCATTTCATTACAATAAAAATAAATCTAAAGAAAAGAGTAGGTTTCAAAAAATAGATGATCAACTTAAACGTAATAGAAGTATATTAAAACATTTTCATAAAACAGGTTTAACAACTATTTTAAAGGAAGAGTTGTTATCGAAAGGGTTTAATCCTAACTACTTCACTAATTATTGGAAAAACAATAAAAAGGAGGTGTATTTGTTTTGTTATGAATATGGCTTTTTATCTCTTAAACAACAATCAAAAGAAAAGTATGTTATTGTTGATTGGCAGGAATATATGGAGAAAAGTTAAATGATTTTAGTTTTCGAATTATTCAAAACTTCAATTTTAAGTAGAATAAAAATTTATTTAAATGATGTTGAGGTGTTAAATTTCACTAGATTTGCATGCTGAAGAAGATAACTAAATCTGTATACGATTTTGCATACGATTTAAACAAATAGCGGTCTGTGAGCCCAGTAAAATGGTTTATAAAATTATTTTATCAGAACTCATAACCCGAAGGTCACTGGTTCGAGTCCAGTTCCCGCTACTAAGCAAAGCTTCACAGAAATGTGAAGCTTTTTTTTATCTATAATGTAAAAGCTTTAAGACTATGAATAACGAAATGATTGTAAAAATTAATGAGGTAATAACTCAGTATTTTAAAGAGAATGCTACTGTTGATTGGATTCCTGCAAAAGAAATTATGCCTGAACTAATCAAAGCTGGTGTGTTCAATAAAGATGAGAAAAAAGGGTTGCCAATTCGTAAAGTATTTAGAAAGCTTGATAAAGACAACCAATTAGATAAAATACCAACTGTTCATGCTGAGAGAAGATCTGAAAATGTGTATTGGTATGTGGTCAGAGAAGGTAAAGAATATTCACCTAGTGAAGTGATTAGCCCTTTAACTAAAAAAGAAAAAGGAATCCTGAATATTGAAAACAGTGATGAGTTTTATTTAGTGAATTTATGTGATGAATTACTAAAAGAGAAAGCGTCTCGAAAGCATACATTTGATACGTTGGTTGGACGTTTGCATAAACGTGGGAAAGGAAGAACAAAATTACCTTTAGATGCATACTATAAAGATTTAAAATTAGTCATAGAGTTTTTTCAGAAAAAAGAAACAGATGAGTCAGATGATAGAGCTGCACAAAGAAAGTTCTATGATCAACGTAAAAAGGATGTTCTTAAAAAGAAAGAAATCAGTTTAATTGATATAAACTATGCGTTGTTCGAGTGTAATGAAGAAGATAGCTTAGTACGAAATAAAGAACAAGATATTAAAGTGTTAAAAGGGATTTTGAAGAATTTCTTGTAAAAAAATGCATTTTATTGAGCAGTAATGAACTATGATTATTTAAAAAGGTTTATAGTATCTTTGCACAAACAGTTGTATTGAATATATGGAGCATAAAGCAGGTTTTGTAAATATTATTGGTAATCCTAATGTTGGTAAGTCAACATTAATGAATGCCTTTGTTGGAGAAAAATTATCGATAATTACCTCGAAGGCGCAAACAACGCGTCATCGTATTTTAGGTATTGTTAATGGTGATGATTTTCAGGTTGTATTGTCAGATACTCCAGGAATTATCAAGCCAGCATATGAGTTACAATCTTCAATGATGGATTTTGTAAAGTCGGCTTTTGAAGATGCTGATGTATTAATTTACATGGTTGAAATTGGTGAACGAGCTTTAAAAGATGAAGCTTTTTTTAATAAAATTGCAAATTCTAAAATCCCAGTTATCTTATTGTTAAATAAGATTGATGCCTCTAATCAAGAGGTGTTAGAAGAGCAAGTTCAATATTGGGCAGCCAAGGTGCCAACTGCAGAAATCTATCCGATTTCAGCATTAGAGAACTTCAATGTTCCTGAAGTATTTGAACGTATTGTTGAGTTATTACCTAACTCACCAGCATATTATCCGAAAGACCAATTAACAGATAAACCTGAGCGTTTTTTTGTTAATGAATGTATTAGAGAAAAAATACTGTTACATTATAAAAAAGAAATTCCTTACGCTGTTGAAGTAGAAACTGAAGAGTTTTTTGAAGATGATGACATCATCAGAATGCGATCAATTATCATGGTAGAACGTGATACCCAAAAAGGAATCATTATCGGTCATAAAGGTGCGGCATTAAAACGTGTAGGTGTAGAAGCCAGAAAAGATTTAGAAAAATTTTTTGGCAAGCAAGTGCATTTAGAGTTGTATGTGAAAGTGAATAAAAATTGGCGTTCTAACGCCAATCAACTGAAACGTTTCGGTTATAATCAAAAATAATTATAAAGTCCTTAAAACATCTCGCATAAAATGATGCTGCTTTAGCATTTGTGGGGTGTTTTTCTTTTTATTAGTTTGTCCGATTAGGTATAAAGTTATCCAGCATAAAATTAGTATCGTATAAATTATACTTTGTATTACGATTGGTTTTTCTAAATTCCAATTGGAGTACATCCAAATGCTATTTCCCACAAACAACATAACGATTATAAAGTGCATGAACATAAAAAGTGTCCAAATAGTTGGGTTTGGGCCAAATAAACCCTTTATAATACAGTTGTGCTCGTCAATAGGAAGTATTTCCAAATGTAATTGAGGCGATGATAGTTTTTGTTCTGTCTTTGGGACTCTAATAAAAACATGATTGTCAACTCTGCTAACAATAAAATTAGATTGAGTTGTCTTGCTGTTTTCAAAAGCAGAAAGCGTAATTGAGTTTGAATTTTTATGTTTAAAACTAAATCGAGGTCTTAAAATAACCTCGTTCAATTCTTTGTTAGCTAAGGACATACTTTTTTGATGAAGATACAAATTTTAGTAGATAAGTAGATTATTAAAATTTAAAAGTCTTTTTGCTCAAGGATATTCAGTACTTTTGCAAAAATTTTTTACGGTAAAATATACAATTGCATAGTTTTATCAGTAAATAATAATATAGAATATGAGTAATATAGTAGCTATTGTAGGGAGACCTAATGTGGGGAAATCAACCCTTTTTAACCGTTTAATTCAGAAAAGAGAAGCCATTATTGATTCAGTTAGTGGGGTAACTCGTGACCGTCATTATGGGAAATCTGATTGGAATGGAAAAGAATTTTCAGTAATTGATACTGGAGGATATGTTATAGGAAGTGATGATGTTTTTGAATCTGAAATTGATAAGCAAGTAGAATTGGCTATTGATGAGGCGGATGCTATCATTTTTATGGTAGATGTAGAGTCTGGGATTACCGGAATGGATGAAGAAGTTGCTAATTTATTACGTCGTGTAAATAAACCAGTTTTATTAGCGGTAAATAAAGTTGATGCGGCTAATCGTTTGAATGACGCAGCTGAGTTTTACGGACTTGGTTTGGGTGAATTTTATCCATTAGCAAGTATTAGTGGTAGTGGAACAGGAGAATTATTAGATGCTTTAGTAAAAGTTTTACCAGAAGTTGAAGAGGTTGAAGAATCTGAATTGCCGCGTTTTGCCGTTGTAGGGCGCCCAAATGCAGGGAAATCATCTTTTATAAATGCGTTAATCGGTGAAGATCGCTATATCGTTACTGATATTGCAGGAACAACTCGTGATTCAATTGATACAAAATACAACCGTTTTGGTTTTGAATTCAATTTAATTGATACTGCGGGAATCCGTAGAAAAGCAAAAGTTAAAGAGGATTTAGAATTTTATTCAGTAATGCGTTCTGTACGTGCTATTGAGTTTAGTGATGTGTGCTTGGTTGTTGTTGATGCAACACGTGATTTTGATTCGCAAGTACAAAATATTTTCTGGTTAGCAGTTAAAAACAGTAAAGGTGTTGTAATTCTTGTTAATAAATGGGATTTAGTAGAAAAAGATCATAAAACAACTAAAGCTTATGAGGCTCATATTAGAGAGCAAATTGCCCCTTTTACAGATGTGCCAATTATTTTCATGTCTACCATTACGAAGCAGCGTATTTATAAGGCTATTGAAACAGCTGTTGAAGTGTTTAATAACAGAAGTAAAAAAATACAGACAAGTAAATTTAACGAAACGATGTTGCCAATTATTGAGCGTACATCACCACCTGCTTATAAAGGGAAATTCTTGAAGATAAAATACTGTATGCAGTTGCCGACCAAAACACCTCAGTTTGTGTTTTTCTGTAACTTACCACAATATATTAGGGATGGGTACAAGCGTTTCTTAGAGAATAAGTTAAGAGAGCATTATGGCTTTTCAGGAGTGCCGATTAAGATTTACTTCAGGAAAAAGTAGTTTTATTTACTCCCTTGATTTAGATATTAAGGGAGTTTTTTTTACCAACTGCCACTAGCGCCTCCGCCTCCAAATCCTCCGCCTCCAAATCCTCCTGAAAACCCGCCTCCGCTTCCAGAGAATCCTCCTCCAAAGCTTCCAGTACTTCTTCCTGTTCGGGATAAAATAATCATTTCTGCTGGCGATAATCCTCTCCCACGTCTGCCGCCACCAAAACTGTCTGTGCCATCATTATCGTCCATGTTCTGGTACTTATTAACCGATAATATAATCCAGAAAATGATAAAAATAATAAAAGGTAAAAAAGGCTTTACAGATTCTATAATAGTATCAGAGGCGACTGCGTTATTTTTAAATTCACCGTTTAAAGCAGCAATAATTGCATCAGAGCCTTTATCTAACCCAGAAAAATAGTCACCGCGTTTAAATTCGGGTAAAATAATCCGATTTAAAATGCGCTCAGCCATTAAATCGGTTAATCTGTATTCAATGCCATAACCAGTGCTGATATCAATTTCCCGATCTTGAGAAGCTACTAAAATAAAAATACCATTATCCTTATCTGCTTGTCCAATCCCCCATTCATGTGCCCATTTTGTGGCTGTTAAAGAGATGTCTGCACCGGATAATGTTTTTGTCGTGGCAATAACAATTTGTGTAGAAGTGCTATCGGCGTATGTTATTAATTTTTGTTCTAAGAAATTTACTTGACTTTTATTTAAAATATGAGCCCCATCATACACACTAGTTTGTTTGTTAGTACTAGGTTTTTCCGGAATTGAAAACTGACTGAAACTATATTGAGAAAATAATATAGCTAAGCAAATGATAAAATTATATTTTAGATAGAGACTACGCATTAATTTCTAGAAACGTCATTAGGAAGTTCGTTAACATCGTTTTTGGTAATTGGAAAGTGTTGTTGTAGTTGTTTACCTGCATTTAAAATCCCAGCTATTAATCCGTCTTTAAACTGTTGTTTTTTAAACAATGCTACTACAGTGTCTTTTGTGTTGTCCCAAAAATTTACAGGAACTAATTTATTGATCCCTTGATCACCATATATTACAAATGTTTTGCTTTGTACGGCAACATAAAATAAAACGCCATTATTTAGTTTTGTACGTCCCATTTCCAGTAGATGAAAAACTTCTAAGGCACGTTCATGTGCGTCTTTATAGAGCTCACTTTCTAGATGGACCCTAATTTCACCTGAAGTGTCGCGTTCAGCCTTTTGTATAGCGGCAATAATTTCGTGTTCTTCAAGAATGCTTAAAAAATCTTCTGTAGTTGACATTATTTGCTAATGTAATCATTAATGTCTGGTGCTTTTTCAGTTCCTTTTTCTGCTTCAAAACGCAGTTTTTTCTCAAAGTTGAATACACCAGCTAACATGTTTCCAGGAAACTGTCTGATATGATTGTTGTATGGTGTCACTTTTTCATTGAAACGGTTTCGCTCAACATTAATCCTGTTTTCGGTACGTTCCAACTCATTCATTAATTCCTTATAATTTTCATTTGCTTTTAAATCAGGGTAACGCTCAAAAACGGCCAATAAACGTGATAATGCAGAAGTTAACCCGCTTTGTGCTTGTTGAAACTGTTGTAATTGCTGAGGTGTAATATTACTAGGGTCAATTTGTATACTTGTTGCTTTTGATCTTGCTTCTATAACTTTCACGAAAGTTTCTTGTTCATGCTCGGCATAACGTTCAGCGACTTTCATCAAATTCGGAATTAAATCGGATCTGCGTTGATATGAACTTTCTACATTAGCCCATTGTTCACCAATTGTTTCATCATGTTCAATTGCGGTATTATAAAACCCTTTTACCCATCCGTAAATGGCAATAGCAATAACTGCAAGAATGATTAATGGTATAAATTTTTTCATAAGATGTGTTTTTAGTTAGTCTAAATGTTCTTTAAATTTGAACAGTTCGTTTTTAATATGCTCTAGTTTTCGGATGATTTCAAAGTTTTGAAGTGTCTTTTTCTTTTCTTCTTTTAAATGGGTTTTTGCACCTTCTAAAGTGAAACCTTTGTCTTTTACTAGGTAATAAATCAACTCTAAGTTTTTGATGTCCTCTGGTGTAAATTTCCGATCACCCTTAGCGTTTTTTTTAGGTTTTAGAACATCAAATTCTTTTTCCCAAAAACGAATCAATGATGTGTTCACACCAAAAGCCTTGGCAACTTCACCAATTTTATAGTATCTCTTTTCAGGAAGGTTTATGTGCATTAGTCAAATGATTGGTTTTCTAGTGCGGCTTTTTCAAGCATGATTTCATATTCTTCAGCAGATAAATCACCGTGGTAAAAATTAACAGGGTTAATAGGCTTACCGTTTTTATGCACCTCGTAATGTAAATGTGATCCAGATGATAAACCAGAGTTTCCAACATAACCAATGATGTCACCGCGTTTTACATAACGCCCTTTTTGGGTGTTAAACTTACTCATGTGACCGTATTTAGTAACGTACCCAAATCCATGATCAATATATACAACTCTTCCGAAACCTGAACCTCTTGAGGCTTTAATGACTTTACCGTCACCTGTGGCATAAATTGGAGTTCCTTTTTTTGCGGTAAAATCCATCCCATGATGCATTTTTCTGTACTTTAAAATAGGATGCATACGCATACCGTAACCTGATGCCATTCTGGTTAAATCTTTATTCTGTACTGGTTGAATAGCAGGTATAGCTCTTAAAAGATCTTCTTTGTCGGCAGCAAGTTTTTCTATTTCGTCTAAAGATCTTGATTGCACTTCAATTTCTTTAATAAGTTTGTCGACCTTCTTAGATGATGAAATAATCAATTCAGAATTCTCAAAACCTTCTAAGTCTTTATACCGATTCACACCTCCAAATCCTGCTTGACGCTGAGCAGATGATATAGGGTTTGCTTCAAAGTGTACGCGATAAATGTTTTCATCTCTATCAGCAATGTTTTGCATTACTTGTTCTGCTAGTGTGACACGTTTATTTAAGTTGGTATAACTTAATTTTAGATTTTCATTTTCTCTTATTAACATCTTCTCTTTAGGAGAGTCAATGTAGTTTGACACCATTACATAGCTGAAAAAACCAAACAACGCAGCAGCAGAAACAAACAAAAGAGAGAAAGTTAATGTGCGCCCTTTTTTTCTAACGACCTTTCTGTAAGAAAGCGTTTCTGAATCATAATAATATTTTACTTTAGCCATAAGATTAAATGTGCTATTTTTGTGCGTTTAGAATACTAACGACATACAAATATAAAAATTGTTTTGTTAGAAAGAACTTTATAAGGTAAGCTTACTATGAAATCTCAAGAAATACGCTCAAAGTTTTTAAACTTTTTTGAATCGAAAGCACACAAAGTTGTGCCTTCTGCACCAATGGTGTTAAAAAATGACCCTACGTTAATGTTTACTAATGCCGGGATGGTACCATTTAAAGAGTATTTTTTGGGGCAGAAAAAAATAGTAAATGCTCGTGTGGCCGATTCTCAAAAGTGCTTACGTGTTTCAGGAAAACATAATGATTTAGAAGAAGTAGGAAAAGATACTTACCACCACACCATGTTTGAAATGCTTGGAAACTGGAGTTTTGGTGATTACTTTAAAAAAGAAGCAATCGCTTGGGCATGGGAGTTTTTAACTGAGGTGCTAAAAATAGATAAAGACATTTTATATGTTACTATTTTTGAAGGTGATGACAATGAAGGTTTAGCTAAAGATACTGAGGCTTACGATATTTGGAAACAATACATAGCTGAGGATCGTATTTTATTAGGGAATAAAAAAGACAACTTTTGGGAAATGGGTACGCAAGGACCTTGTGGACCATGTTCTGAAATTCATATTGACATTCGTTCAGCAGAAGAGAAAGCTAAAGTGTCTGGAGCATCATTAGTGAATTTAGATCATCCGCATGTCGTTGAGGTATGGAATTTAGTATTCATGCAATACAACAGAAAAGCAGATGGGTCATTAGAAAATTTACCATCTACGCATATTGATACGGGAATGGGATTTGAGCGTTTATGTATGGCAATGCAGAATGTAAAGTCTAATTATGACACAGACGTATTCACACCGTTAATTAGAGAAATTGAAACAATTACAGGTGTTGCATATGAAGATATAGCAGTTGAAGGAGAAGAAACGGATGTTGCTATTCGTGTAATCGCAGATCACGTTCGTGCCGTAGCTTTTGCAATTGCAGACGGACAATTGCCAAGTAATACAGGTGCTGGATATGTGATTCGTAGAATATTAAGGCGTGCAATTCGTTACGGATTCACATTCTTAAACCAGAAAGAGCCATTTATCTACAAATTAGTAGAAACATTAAGTGCTCAAATGGGAGATGCTTTCCCTGAAATTAAAGCGCAAGAAACTTTAGCACAAAATGTGATTAAAGAAGAAGAGCATTCATTCTTAAAAACTTTAGAACAAGGCTTATTATTGTTAGATACGATTATTGCGAACACTAAAGGTAAAGAAGTGTCAGGTAAAAAAGTATTCGAATTAAAAGATACTTATGGTTTTCCAGAAGATTTAACAGCATTAATTCTTTCAGAAAAAGGATACTCGTATAACGAAGAAGCTTATAAAGTTGCTTTAAAAGAGCAGCAAGATAGAGGGCGTCAAGCAACAGCGATAGAAACTGACGATTGGCAAATTCTTATTGAAGATGAAGAGGAGGAATTTGTAGGGTATGACACTTTAGAAGTTGATGTAAAGTTAATACGTTATAGAAAAGTAACTACTCAAAAAGATGGTGAGCAATACCAATTGGTGTTTAATATGACGCCTTTTTACCCAGAAGGAGGAGGGCAAGTTGGTGATAAAGGATATATTGAAACCTCTAACGGTGATGTAATTTATGTGTTAAACACTAAAAAAGAAAACAATCTAATTATCCATTACACAAAGAATTTACCAGAAAACACTTCTGAGAAATTTAAAGCTGTGGTTGATAAAGAAACAAGATTGTTGTCTGCTAGTAACCATACAGCAACACATTTATTACACCAAGCATTGCGTAGTGTTTTAGGAACTCATGTTGAGCAAAAAGGTTCTTTGGTGAGTCCAAAACATTTGCGATTTGATTTTTCTCATTTTTCAAAAGTTGATGCTAATCAATTACAAGAGATAGAAGATTTTGTGAATGCTAGAATTCATGAAAACTTAAAGCTAGAAGAACAACGTAATATCCCGATGCAGAAAGCTATTGATGGTGGTGCATTGGCATTGTTTGGCGAAAAATATGGAGATAGTGTTCGTGCTATTCGTTTCGGGCAGTCTATGGAATTGTGTGGGGGAACTCACGTTGCGCAAACAAGTGATATCTGGTATTTTAAAATAAAATCAGAAGGTGCTGTTGCAGCAGGGATTAGGCGTATTGAAGCAATTACGAATAAAGCAGTTGGAGGTTATTTTGAAGCAGTTGAAAAAGAATTTGATGCGGTAAAACAAGTGTTGAAAAACGCTAAAAATCCGGTAAAAGCAATATCAACATTACAAGATGAGAACTCGGCTTTAAAGAAACAAATTGAACAATTGCTAAAAGAGAAAGCAGGCAATTTAAAAGGTGATTTAAAAAATGAAATCACTGCAATAAATGGCGTTAATTTTTTAGCCAAAAAAGTAGATTTAGATGCTAAAGGAATTAAAGATTTAGCACACGAGTTAGGTGGCGAATTAGATGATTTATTTTTGTTTTTCGGTGCTGAAAACGAAGGGAAAGCAACTTTAACGTGTTACATATCTAAAAGCTTGGTATCTAGTAAAGACCTGCATGCTGGAACAATAGTAAGAGAATTAGGAAAACACATTCAAGGTGGTGGAGGTGGACAGCCATTCTTTGCAACTGCTGGTGGTAAGAATCCAGACGGAATAGAAGCGGCTTTAGAAGCGGTAAAAACATATTTAAATTAATTAGTAATCCCGCTTTATGGCGGGATTCTTTTTTACACATGGAGTTTAGAACGCAAATACCTATAAAAAAACAATCCAATAATCTAATAGACTACCAGTCTAAAATACTTTTATTGGGTTCTTGTTTTTCTGAAAATATTGGCGAAAAATTTGAATACTATAAATTTCAAAAGACTGTAAATCCATTTGGGATTTTATTTCACCCGAAAGCTATTGCAACTTTTTTTGAACGTGTTATACAAGAACAGTTTTATACAGAAAACGATTTGGTGCTTCATAATGAACAATGGCATTGTTTTGAAGCGCATTCAAGTTTGAGTAATTCTAACAAAGACACGTTACTTAATAACTTAAAAGGTGTTTTAAAAACTGTAAAAGCACAATTGCAAAATACATCTCATATTATCATTACTTTAGGTACAGCATGGGTGTATGAACATAAAATGCAAAACATAACGGTTGCTAATTGTCATAAAATTGCGCAAAAAGAATTTCATAAACGCTTACTTTCTTTAGAAGAGATTATATCGTCTTTGCAGCAGATTCAATCACTTCTTGTAGAGTCGAATCCTGAAGTTCAAATCATTTATACAGTATCCCCTGTACGTCATTTAAAAGATGGTTTTATTGAAAATCAGCAGAGTAAGGCACATTTGTTGGCTGCAGTGCATCAACTGGTTGCTAATTCTAGTGCGTCATATTTCCCATCTTATGAGTTACTAATGGATGAGTTACGTGATTACCGTTTCTATAAAGAAGATATGGTGCATCCTAATCAAATAGCTGTTGATTATATCTGGCAACAATTTTATACGGCTTGGTGTCATGAAAGCACAGAGTCAGTTATGAAGCAAGTTTCTGCAATTCAAAAAGGTTTGGCGCATAAACCATTTCATCCAGATTCTGAACAACACCAACAATTTTTAGAAAACTTACATGATAAAAAGAAGGTGCTTTTAAAGAACTTCCCGTTTATGAAATTTTAAGATTTTTTCTTTCTTCAAAATTAAAAAGCTATCTTCGTCAACAACTAAAAAATAAACTAGATGAAAAAAATACTATTTACCTTAGCTATTGGTTTAGCAACATTAATGTCTTGTGAGTCTGATTTAGTAAATAGACCACCTGCACCTGATGGAACTTTAGATGATACAGTTGGTGTAACTACTGGTGACTTAGTTGGTTCTTGGAGAATGATATCACTTAATTATGAAGGATCTACTGTAACTTCTGTGCAAGGAACAGATTTTACTGCAGATTTTGTAGGGGTTGGTTCTGATTATAATTACGAAATAGAATTTACTGAAGCACCAAATAACTACTCTTCAACAGGTACATATGATATAGAGTTAACTACAACCGTAGCTGGGCAAACAACCGTTAATAACGAAGATGATTTAGATGCATCAAGTAACGGGTCTTGGGATAAAAATGCTAATGTTTTAACATTAACTAGTAATGGTCAAACGAGTGATGCTAATATTCAAATATTATCTGACACGACATTAAAATTTACAGTTACTGAAGAGACAAGTATATCTGAGCAGGGGGTTAATGCGGAAACATCTGTAACAACGGTTTCTATATTTGAAAGATTATAAATTTTGTTGAATAACAATAAAAAAGCCTCAATTGAAACTTGAGGCTTTTTTATGCCGTCATTTCTCCTAGCGTCGAAATTACACCAGAAGAGAATAGTAGAGTCAATTAGTTCAATAGTTGTAACCCACTTTCAATTAAATGCGAAATATCTGTACCGTTGTTTTTAATTTCGGTTAATCGATCTGTTAATTGCTCTTTTAATTCTGAGTTTTGTGTGCTAGATACTAGTTCTAACAACTCTAAAGTCAATAACCAATCTTCAGTATGATTATTTTTAAGAGTGTTAAATATGGTTTCTATTTTAGTATCAGAATATGAGTTGTCAGCTCTCATGTCTCGAACCTCTTTATAAAGATTTTCTAACTCTAATGTTCTGCTATCTTTTTCAATTTTAATTGTTTTGGTGTCAGACACATGATGCAAGTTGTCAAACGATCTGAAATCAGCACTACCAGCATAAGCAGACACAATTGATGATCCTACTGCTAAATCAAACGTACCATATTCTGGCTTAAATAATACCTCGTCATTATAAGTTACAGTACAATCTTCAAACTGAATCAAAATTAATTTTCCATGAATATTCCTGATTCCAGTTACGTTTAATCCCTCAACGATAATTCCACTTTCATATTCAAAAGAAATACGTTTCCCGTCGTAGAAATTATAAGCTTTTAAGTCACGAGGGCCCATATCTTCAATAGCCAAACTGATGCCTTTTAAACGTCCAATTGGTGAACTAAATCCATGAACGTGCGCTTCAGTTCCATGGCCAATTAGTTCTTGTTCACGGTTAGCTAAAGCTGTTGGGCCTTCAGTTCTGAAGAAGACAACATTATTATCTTCGTCTTTAATCATATCAGTAAACACACCAGAAATTTCTAGGCCTGTATTCAATTCAATCGTTCCAATTTTTTTAGAATCAATCAATTTTTGTAAGCCTCGCCACCCCCCTTTTCTTAAAGCCATTGTACCTGCAAACTCTTCTAAAACTTCCATTAAATAAGCAAAGTCAGGTGTTACATATAGTTGAGGTTGTGGTTTTGTGATGTCAAATTCTTGAGTGGCTGTTGCGATAGTATATGGTATTTTTTTAACTTCATTAGTCATACACCATTCACTTTCACCAATAGATGACAACAGACCAGCACCATATATTTTTGGGTCATCTATAGTACCAATCATTCCGTA
>CBCXVT010000029.1:0-99810 GCA_965178635.1 Flavobacteriaceae bacterium
TTTTGCTTCAGCTACAGAATGTAACATGATATTTACTGTAATATTCTGCTTTTCCAACAACCTATTAAGTCTACGTGCTGCAGGCTTTTCGTCTTCAATAATTATAACATTCATCTGTATTTAACCTTTACAAGTTATTATTCCATTTATCCTCTTGAGCTTTCTCTTTTTCAATAAACTCATCTAGCTTTCTTTGCTCCCAGTCTTTACTAAATATATAGTCTTTACCAAAAACTCCGTAGAAATGAAAAAATACGCCTATACCCCAAAACAACCATAATGCAAATGTTCCAAAATCAAAAAATGCCTCGCTAAAGCTTTCGCCGTTATTCATATTTCTGATCACCTTATTACTACTTATAAATGTATTCACAATAAAGTAGGCAGCAAAATGTCCGTAAAATCCTTTTATATTATCTACCCTCTTTTTAGCGCGTTCATAACGTTCTTGTTGTGTATAATCTTCCATAACTACTCCCATTTATGATTATTTGACTCTTCTTCTTTTAAGAATTGCTTCATTTTTTTTGCTTCCCAATCTGCACCGAAAAATAAATCTCTACCAAACACCCCAAAGGCATGAATAGCCAAACCTATCCCCCAACCTATAGCAGTAGAAAATGTTCCTAGATTAACAAACTCTGATTTATTCGTATATGCACTATATATTATCAATAATAAAACAATATTTACAACAACATATACAAAAGCATGAATGTAAAACCCTTTTATGTTTTCTACTTTTTTCTTTGCTCTAAAATAACGATCTTCTTCTTTATACTTTTCCATAATAATTTTCTTTTTTTTTATTACTCCCAACGGTTTCTTTTTGTTTCTTCTTCCTGCATAAATTCTTGCATTTTTCTATCTTCCCAAGCTCTCCCAAAATACTTGTCTTTTCCGAACACATGATATGCCTGAAATGCTATTCCTAAACCCCAACCTAACATTGGATAAACAAACCATTTGTGTTCATGCCAACTTGTTAAGTAATTGATTGTAATTAAAAATGGGATGACAAGACAATAAGCGATAGCACTCCAATAGAAGCCTTTTAAATCTTCTAGTCGTTTTCTTGCGTTTGCATAATTGATGTTTGAGTCAGTTGATTTCATGATTGATGATTTTTTTGTTAATAATGGTAATTCTACTTTGAATTCGCTTTTTGATTGATTGATTGATATATTTCTTGTTGATAAAATTTGATAACGCTCCTTGATATTTAACAGCCCAATGCCACTTGATTTTTTAAGTGACGATTTTACCTGTAAATTATTGACTACATATAATACATTTTCACCTTCCTGAATACTTATTTGTAAAGGTTGTAGCTCGCTAACAATATTATGCTTTACACAGTTTTCTAATAAAATTTGCAAAGACAGTGGTACAATTTTCGCTTCTGGGTTTATAACGCTTTCAGGAATACTACAATTTATAGCATCTTCAAACCGCATTTTTAATAACAATATGTATGTTTTTGCAAATTGTAATTCTTCATCTAAAGACACTAAGTCTTTATCTTTCTGTTCTAAAACATAACGGTATACTTTTGATAGTGATGTTGTAAACTTATGAGCTTTATCTTGATCCTCTTCTATTAATGAGGTTAGAACATTTAAACTATTGAATAAAAAGTGAGGGTCTAACTGACTTTTTAAACTTTCATATTTAGCATTTGCAGTTCCGGCAATGATTTTTTGCTCTTTAATTTTCTTCTCTTGTAATGCTTTGTAAAAATAAAAGGCATTGAAAAATAAAATTCCTACTACCGCAATTATAAATGGTATGATATAATAGCTAACCTTTTCTGTAGTAAAAAACTCAACTAATGATACACCTTTTACAGCTAATTCTTCTATAACACGTAATAAAAATATTGCAAACATTGTCAGCACTATTGATGCTACTATACTACTGTAAATTCTTTTTTTAGTGAAGTTATTTTTACCAAACTTATTATCTAACCACATAAACAAAAAAGCGTTTACACCATATAAAACCAATGCGTATAACATGTAAAACAAAAACTTGATAAGTAAGTTAGAGTTGAATTCAATGGCATTTCCTAATATCAATCCGATAACCATCATCACTAGGAAGATGATTAATCCGAACAAAAGAGCTATTTTAATATGTTTAATAATTTTATTCATAAGTAATATATTTATTGTACAAAGGTCAGTGAATTGTATCTTTAAAAAAAAGTTTAGATACCGAACTGTACATAAACAGTTCTGAATTGTAAATTTATCGTTTATATTCTATTTAAGACTGTAACATAATTAGTCTTTTACAGACTTACTTAATACAACTAAAAGAACTTAGTGAAAAAAGAACTCGAACATAGTTTTGTAACGCAACTTGAGCAGCACCAAAACATCATTCATAAAGTATGCAGGTTATATACTAATAACCAGGATGCTCACAATGACTTGTTTCAGGAAGTCACTATACAATTATGGCGAGCTTTCCCTAAGTTTAGAGGTGATGCAAAATTTAGCACTTGGATGTATAGAGTTGCACTTAATACTGCTATTACTTTATACCGAAAATCTAAACGACGTGTTCAGACAAATGATATTGCCGATTTTCATTTCAAAATTCAGGCAGATGAATATGATGACACTGAAGAGGAACAGTTAAAATTAATGTACAGCGCCATAAAGCAATTATCAGACATCGAAAAGGCACTTATTTTCTTGTATTTAGAAGATAAAAGTTACAGAGAAATTGCAGAAACTATGGGGATTAGCGAAGTAAATGCACGAGTAAAAATGAACCGTGCTAAAGGAAAATTAAAAAAAATACTAAGTCCATAATTATGAAAGAATTAGACTTACTTAAAAAAGACTGGAATAAAGAACAACACCCAAAAGTGTCTTCTGAGGCCATCTATAAAATGATTTTAAAAAAATCATCATCTGCTGTAAAATGGATTTTCATTATCAGTATAATAGAATTTGCATTGGGTTTAATTTCTGGGATTGTTTATCACCCTGAAGTAAACTCTGAGTATAAAATGCCTTGGATTTACGGTTGGCCAACAACAATTTTTGTAACAACGATAGCTTTATATTTTATAATTGTTTTCTACAAAAACCACAAAACTATTAACACAACAAATAGCGTTAAAGAACTTTTAGAGAGTATCATTAAAACACGTAAAACTGTTAAACAGTATGTTATTATCAACTTAAGCTATATGGCTGTTTTAACTGCTTGTGTTTTATCAAATACCTTAACCACACCATCAAATATTACAGGAGAAATTATTTTTCAACTTAACTCACTAAAAGACTATGCCATTTTGGGGTTAGTTATTTTTATTGCAACTACGCTTATTATAGGTTTCTGTATGGTTATTTATTTTTTATTGTATGGTTTACTCATGAGAAAACTTAATAAAAACTACACCGAATTAAAACGCTTAGATTTATAACTAAAAAAGGAACACTTGTCAAGTGTTCCTTTTTTAGTTATAAGTTACAAAGTATGTTTAATACTCCCATGTTCTCATTTTATTCAATTCTTCCATTTCGTTTAAATTTTCTTGAGGAATAACTTTTAAAAATGATTCATGTTGTTCAATTGCATATTCAATTTGAGTTACTATATCATCAACAGAGTCGTTTTCATAATCAATTTCTAACGGTTCTTTAATTATAAATGATTGTAGGATTCCTTTTTTCTTTAAGCGCAAACCTTTCTTATCAAAAGATCGTCTAAAACCGTCAATTACAATTGGTACTACAATTGGTTTATTCTGCTTAATGATGTGAGCAGTACCTCTTCTAATGGGTTTAAATGGTGTCGTTGTCCCTTGCGGAAATGTTATTAACCAACCGTCATCTAAAGCTTTTCCTATTTTAGTGACATCACTCATCTTTACTTGTCTATTAACATCTTGCCCTTTACTTCTCCATGTTCGATCAATGCTAACGGCTCCTACATAAGCTAAAATTTTTGGCAAAAACCCAGCTTTCATAGTTTCTTTTGCAGCCACATAATAGATATTTAATTTTGGCTGCCATAAATACCCAATATTTTTAATAGAATCTACTCTGCCACTCAAACTAGCGTTAAACACATGAAACATCGCGGTAACATCAGCAAAATATGTTTGATGGTTAGACACAAACAACACGTTCCTATCTGGTAATTCTTTGATTATTTCCGAGCCTTCAATCTGTAGTTCATTAAATCCTCTAAAGCGCCTATGGGATAATACTCCAACAAAACGAATTAGAAATTTTTTTATGAATAATATATGCCCGAAAGGATTTTTTTTAAATAACCCCATTAATTTTTTTGATTTTTTAGAAAGGCAAATGTAAAGAAATTAATAGCTAACTGACAACAATAAATCTTTTATCTCACTTAACATCATTGCAGTGGCACCCCAGATAACTTCGTCTTGAAACTTAAAAACCGGAACTTCTAAATTTGTAGCATATGATGTTGTTATCCTTTTAGTAGAAATAAAATCGTCTGAAAGCACTTGTTTTAAAGGTATTTCTATAATGCGTTCTACTTCTTTTTCTTCTAAAATATATTGTGGCTTTTGATATACCAATCCTAAAAACGGAGTTACCAAAAAATTACTTGGCGGAATATATACGTTTGTTAACTCTTTTAAAACTGTTATGCTTTTAGCTGCCACACCTATCTCTTCATGAGTTTCTCTTAAAGCAGCTACTTCTAAACTACCATCTTCTTTCTCTATTTTCCCACCAGGAAATCCAATTTGATTTGAATGTACACCTTGGTACGATTTGCGCAATATAAATACCATTTGTATTTCATTACATTCATCAGGAAACAACAAAGCTAATACAGCAGCCTGTCTTGGGTTTCTTTCTTCTATATTTATTGACTTCCCTAATTTCTTTCTGATTTCTGGAGCCAATTTAAATTGTGCGTCTATTCCTGGTAATGCTATTTTTTCTATTTTTGGAACTAATTCCTCAAAGTGTGTTAAGGTCATGATGAAAATGAGACTTCTTATTATATGTTTTGCAATGATACAAATGAATTGCCAAGATAAGCAAACTCCACAACACAAAGTAACAGAAACAAAAACTATCAGGCCTAAAGAAAAAAAGGAGAAAATTATCCCTGAAGAACAACCACTAATCACACAATCTACAGCAGTAGAATTTTTAACCACTTATGGTAAAAAGCACAAAGAGGAAAATGTAATTATAACTACTCGCTTTGGCGATATTCACATTCACTTATATAAAGACACCCCTTTACACAGAGCAAATTTTATTCTTTTAATCAAAGAAGGTTATTTCAATACCAGCTGTTTTCATAGAGTTGTTGAAGATTTTATTATACAAGCAGGACAGTCCGATAAAAATAGTACACGAGTTTTACGTGATAAAATTGGAAATTATAAAATACCTCCTGAATTTAGATCATATAAACATCATAAAGGCGCATTATCCTCTGCTAGAAGATGGAATAATAATCCAAAGAAGTTATCTGATGCTTATGAGTTTTTTATTGTTCATAAGGAAAAAGGATTACATCACTTAGATAATGAACACACAGTTTTCGGTCAAGTAACTAAAGGCATCGATATTGTTGATGAAATAGCTAAAGTAGCCATAGATAAAGGGGAATGGCCACTTAAAAACGTAGATTTAGTTGTTCAACTAAAGTAAACCTCACTAACATTAGGGATATAAAAATACCATATTATGAGTATTTTACAATGCGTATAAATGTTGTAATTTTGATATAGTCACAGGACACACCTGTGATAAGTAAGTTTTTTTGGGGTAAGAATCTCTGTGTAAAAGCAGAGATTTTTTAGTTTACAACTCAACCATAATATTCTACAGTTCAGTAAAGCTTATTTCTATACTTCGCATTCTCTTCAGACATTTGTATCAAATCAATCAGAAAAAAACATCTTATCATGAAGACAATTATTTTAACAATCATTTTGGCAGTCAGTAATTTCATAAGTCAAGCTCAGCAACATGAAGGAATTAACATTACTGTGACTATTAACAATGTAAAAAATGATAACGGTTTTGTATTACTGGGTCTACATAATCAACAAACATTTATGAATAGAAGCGCTCCTGCATTGAATAAAAAAAAGACAACTATTACAGACGGAAAAATTACTGTAGCATTTCATAATGTTTTACCAGGTGAATATGCTGTAATGGCAATACATGATGAAAATGCAAACAATCAAATGGATTTCGAACCAAACGGCATGCCTAAAGAAGCTTACGGAATGACAAATAATAAAATGAGTTTCGGTCCTCCAGTATTTAGTGACGCAAAATTTACTGTTGCCGATAAAAATATAAACCTTGAAATTAGATTGTAATATTTAAAATGATAAGGTTGAATTATTCTGCAGTTCTATAAAGTGTTGGCAAACTTAAATTGAACTTCACAGCTAAAATTCTAGTAATGATAATTATTAATGATGTTAACATATAATTAATCAGTAACGGCACATTAAAATAATTGAGTACTAAAAATATAACGCCTCCTAAAACACATGCTGTTGCATAAATTTCTTTTCTAAAAATAACAGGTATCTCATTACTTAATATATCTCTAATCACACCACCAAAACTCGCAGTAATAGTTCCTAAAGCCAAACATATCATTGGGTGTAAATTAGCATCCATTCCTTTTTCAATTCCTATAATTGTAAATACTCCTAATCCAATGGTATCAAACAGAAAAAGTGATGTTCTTAAATAACTTATTTTCTTTATAAATAATATTGACAAAACAACCGATAAAGCAATAATGTAAACATATTTTATGTCAATCATCCATGCTACAGGTGTGTTCCCTATAAGTACATCTCGTAATGTACCTCCACCAACTGCAGTTACAAACGCGATGATAAACACACCAAACGGATCTAATTTTTTATGATATGCAGTAAGTACTCCTGATACTGCAAAACTAATAGTTCCTAAAACATCTAATACATCAAATAGCATTGTCTATAGAATTAAAATTCTAAACAAATATATTGATTGTGTGAATAACTGAATAATAGTTTAAACTATTATTCAGTTAACCATGATTGCATCATCCATACTGTTTTTTCTTGCTCTGAAATGAAATCACTCATTAACCCGTTTGTTCCTTCATCTTGTGCATCATCAGATAACATTAAAATTGAGCGTTCTAACTGTAATAATGAACTTAATGAAGCTATGATTAACCTTACAGATTCTTCATCATTTGTAATATTCTTACCAACTGCCACCTTACTCGTTTTTAAATAATCATCAAACGTATGCAATGGCTGTCCGCCAAGTGTCAATATACGTTCAGCAATTTCATCTACTTTAATTGTAGCATCAGTATATAACTCCTCAAACTTTACATGCAATTCAAAAAAACGTTTTCCTTTTATGTTCCAATGTATACCTCTTAAATTTTGATAATACGTTTGAAAGCTTGCTAGTAATACATTTAATTCTAAATTAATTTCATCAGTTTTTGAAGGGTTTAGTCCTAAAATAGTTATCATAATAATTGTTGTTTTCAATTTTAAACAAATGTAATATCTATTGAAATAAAAATAATCATAGTTTTTATTGATTGTTTTTATATCTTTATCATCAGAATTTATATCTTATGACAATTACACAATTAAACTATATCCTTTCAGTTGCTGAATACCAAAATTTCACTAAAGCTGCTGAACACTCATATGTAACTCAACCAACTTTGAGTATGCAAATTCAAAAGTTAGAAGATGAATTAGGTGTGAAAATTTTTGACAGAAGTAAAAAACCTATTGAATTAACTGAGGTTGGAAAAAAAATTGTTTCGCAAGCCAAGAATATTGTAACTGAATCGAATAGAATTTCTGATATTATAGATCAAGAAAAAGGCTTTATTGGTGGGGAATATAAAATTGGTATTATTCCTACAATCATGCCTACACTATTACCTATGTTTTTGAAAACGTTTATTTCAAAGTATCCAAAAGTTGAGTTAAAAATAAAAGAACTTACAACTGAAGAAATTATCAAGCAATTAAATGAAGGACATATTGATGCGGCTTTAGCTGCTACACCTTTAGATGATGAAAATTTAGTTGAAACTCCATTGTATTATGAGCCTTTTGTGGCTTATATTCCTGATAATCACAGATTAGCTAACCATAAACAAATTGACGTTTCTGATTTAGATTTAGAAGACATTCTACTATTAGAAGATGGGCATTGCTTTAGAGATGGCATTATTAATTTATGTAACGCCTCACGACACAATACCTCTAAAAAGTTTAAACTAGAAAGTGGAAGTTTTGAAACACTTATTAAGTTAGCCGATGAAAGTTTAGGAATGACATTACTTCCTTACTTACATACAAAGCAAATTAAGTGTGATGATAAACCATTACGCCATTTCAATGACCCAAAACCTGCAAGAGAAGTTAGTTTGTTATACACCAAAAGCAGATTAAAAATACAAATTACTAATGCTCTTAAAGAAACAATTGAAGCAGTTGTTAGAGGTGCTATTGCGTTTCACGATGTGAAAATTATTAGTCCAAAAAAGAAGTAATTTAATTATCTCATATAAAAGCATAAAAAAAGTCGGTTACTTAATTAAGTAACCGACTTTTTTTATGCTTTTAGGTAAATTAAACATTTATTCAATTCAGGTTTTTGTAGAGTTAGATTACCAATCCATATTTTCAATTCTTCAACTTCATATGGTAATAATCGCTCTACAGCCTTTTGCAGTTCTTTACAAAAGAGATTCGTATCAAAACTTACCCTTTCAAGTACTGTTTTTGTATAATCAAACATTGCTCTTGCCATGTATTTAAGTTGTATTAGGGTTATTAACTATATAAAGGAACGGAAAAACATGTTATATATTACTAAGTATATGTTAAATTTTATTAACAATCAATAATTTTTTAGATGTTATTTTAATTATTTAATAAACACTTATATATTAGTTGCTTAGAATTTATTATCACCATCTAATAAATCGCCCAAACCTCCCAGAATACTACCTTCGCCTTTACTACTTCCACCAGTTCTTGGTATAGCCGCGATAACTCTTGAAGCCAGTCTACTAAATGGTAATGATTGAATGTAAACAGTTCCAGGTCCCTGTAAAGTTGCAAAGAATAACCCTTCACCACCAAATACTGTATTCTTAATACCTCCTACAAATTCTATATCATAATTCACTGTTTGCGAAAACCCGACCAGACATCCTGTGTCAACCTTTAACGTTTCACCAGCAGCTAAATCTTTTCTACAAACTGTTCCTCCAGCATGCACAAAAGCCATACCATCACCTTCTAATTTTTGCATGATAAATCCTTCTCCACCAAAGAAACCTCTTCCTAGTTTTCTTGAAAACTCAATACCTACTGAAACACCCTTTGCAGCACATAAAAAGGCGTCTTTCTGACAGATAAATTTGCCATTTTTCTCAGCTAAATTAATTGGGATAATTGACCCTGGATATGGCGATGCAAAACTGACTTTCTTTTTCCCATGAGAGGTATTAGAAAACACCGTCATAAATAAACTTTCTCCTGTTAACAAACGCTTTCCTGCAGAAAATAATTTCCCTAAAACACCTTCACTTTGATTAGAACCATCACCAAAAATAGTGCTCATTTCTAAACCACTTTCCATCATCATAAATGAACCAGATTCAGCAACTACACCTTCTTGCGGATCTAATTCAATTTCTACATATTGCATTTCTTCTCCGTGAATTTCGTAATCAATTTCGTGTGCTGTCATATTGTTTCGTTTTAAGTTTATATACTATTGGTGAATCATTTATATGTTTTGTTACACTAATAAGTTAATTTTTCTTAGACTTTACTTTTAATGTCCATTCAAAATTAAAAGATGACACTTGTACGCCTTCATCATTTGTCCCAACAGCTTTCATAACAATAACCTGCCCTTCACCTGTTTCTATTGCTTTCTGAATAGTTGCATTTAATTTTTCTCCGTCATTGCACACAAAATTAATACGCCCTTTTGCCTTTTTAGTAAACTCAGCATTATTACTTGCAACTAACATTGAAATATTCTTACCTGAAGATTGTATTTTTTGCATCACTAATGCACCAGTAGCTAATTCTGCTGCCATTCCTTGTACCGCCCAAAACATTGAGCCAAACGGATTTTGATTAATCCATTTAAATTTTACACTTGTTTTACTTTGAATATCACTAATACTTCTTAACCGTACACCACATAAAAATGCTGATGGCAGCTTAGCTAACAGGAATAAATTTATCTTTTTCGGAGTCAATGTCATCATTTTATTTTTTACTAATTTATCAATTTACACTTAGATGTTCGTTATTTTATTTTGTTAATAAAATGTTAAATTTTAGTACTTTGTTTTGCATAGTACCTTTTTTTATCCATATATTTGCATAGAACAATACTATATCATCAATCATTATGCTAACAACTAATCACAAAAATATTGCAAGTTTCATCCATATTGGAGTATTTGCGAAGTATTTTTTTCCTTTTGGAAACTTTATTGCACCATTATTAATTTGGACAATAAACAAAGACCGTTCAGACTTCATCAATCAGAATGGTAAACAAGTTATCAATTTTCAATTGAGCATCTTTTTATATTTCATAACAATGCTCTTAATCTGTATTCCGTTTGCATTACACTTCGGGTTCGGAATTGAACAATTAGAAGAGTTAAAAGGGAACATCACACCTTATGACTTGACAACATTTACAGGAAGTATACTTGCATTTATAATACTTGGCGTATTAGCAATGGGGTTATTGCTGTTAGAGTTATACGCTACAATCACTGGAGCTGTAAAAGCGAGTAACGGTGAATTATACAACTACCCTATTACAATACCTTTTTTAAAATAATCATCATCAAAAATCAAAAAATGAACAGTTTACACAACATTAAAAGATTGAATCTATGAAATTAGAAAACACAAAAGCTCAAATGAGAAAAGGTGTCTTAGAATATTGCATCTTATCTATTTTAGACGATCATGATGCGTATGTGGCCGAAATACTTGGCACCCTAAAAGACGCTAAAATGCTTGTGGTTGAAGGAACAATTTACCCTTTATTAACAAGATTAAAAAACGCTGGATTACTCAACTATCGTTGGGAAGAATCTACTTCCGGGCCACCAAGAAAGTACTATACTTTAACGGAAAACGGAAAAACCTTTTTAAATGAATTAACCAAAACTTGGGAAAACTTGCACCAAGCAGTAACAATTGTAACGAGCAAAAAAAACACTAACGATGAATAAGACAGTAAATATAAATTTAGGAGGTATGATTTTTCATATTGATGAAAATGCATATCAAAAGCTGCAAAATTATTTAAATGCAGTTAGACGTTCTTTTGCAGGAGCTTCTGGAGAAGATGAAATCATAACTGATATAGAAAGTAGAATAGCTGAATTATTTTCAGACAAATTACAACATGACAGACAAGTAGTAAGCAACAAAGAAGTTGACGAAGTTATTGAAGTTATGGGGCAACCAGAAGATTATATGGTTGATGAAGATATCTTTGATGAAGAACCAAAAACTAGAAAAACTACTGCGAAATCTAAACGTAAATTCTTTAGAGACCCTGACAACAAATATATAGGAGGTGTTTCTGCAGGATTAGGGCATTACTTCGGGATTGATGCCTTATGGGTACGATTAATTTGGGTAGGTTTATTCTTTGTGAGCATCGGTACATTAGCTATCTTTTCATACTTACTGCTTTGGGTGTTAATACCTAAAGCAGAATCTACAGCAGATAAAATTGCTATGACTGGTGACCCAGTAAATATTTCAAATATTGAAAAAAAAATCAAGGAAGAGCTTGACAACGCTACAGACATGGTGAAGAATGTTGATTATCAAAAATACGGTAACAAAACACAATCTGGTATTTCTTCATTTTTTGACGCCATAGGAAATGTGTTTTTAACACTTTTTAAAGTCTTCGGAAAGTTTGTAGGAATCATGTTAATTTTAACTGGAGCATTTACAGTTGTAGGTTTACTAATTGGAATGTTCACAATGAGTTCATTTGACTTGTTCGACTTAGGAATCATAAATCAATTAGACATTTATGATTACGCACCAATTTGGCCAATTTGGTTAATTTCAATTTTAGGTTTTTTTGCAGTAGGTATACCATTCTTTTTTATCGCTTACTTAGGGTTGAAAATATTGGTTACCAACTTAAAATCTATTGGTAGCGTAGCAAAATTCAGTTTGTTAGGTGTTTGGTTACTATCGCTATTTACCTTAGCTATTTTTGGATTAAAAACCGGCCTTAAAACAAAAGAACAAGATCATATGATTGTTAAAGAAGAACTAGCCATTACTGCTCAGGACACTTTAAAGATCACAATGAATACTAATGAATTGTTTTCTTCAAGAATGTACAGAGACTCAGAAGAAAAGTTTGTATATGATGAAAATGATACCAAATATATCTTTTCTCAAGATGTACGTTTAATTGTAAAATCTACTAAAGATTCTATTGCTAGCATCAAAATTAGAAAAGAAGCAAGTGGAGAAAGCCATCAAGAAGCACGAGAACGCGCTATTGATATTGATTATAATTACAGTTTAGAAAACAACACGTTGTTTTTAAACAATTATTTTTTAGTAACTCCAGAAAGGAAATATAACAATCAAGAAGTAGAAATAACAGTCTATTTACCAGAAGGAACCGTTATTTACGCTGATGAAAATACGTATTACTATCACCGAAACAGTGACTATTATGGTGACATCTTAGAGAATGGAGACGAAGAACATTACTTAAGAGTTCTTGAAGATGAAACAGAGTGTATTGATTGTCTATCTGAAGAATTTCAAATAGAAGATACCGAAAATGGGAAGGTTATCATCAATGAAAACGGTATTAATATCACTATAAATGAAGATGGTGAAAATGGCAAGATTATAATAGATAAAAATGGTTTAGATATAGACATCAAAGAAAATGATGACAATTTTGAAATGAAAATTGACGAAGATGGAATTAAAATCAAAAACAACGATTAATTCTACAATTAGTTACTAACCAAAATCAATCAAAAAATGGCAACAGTAGTAAAAATATTAGTAAAATTTATAATACCATTGCTCATCGCAGTATTATTCTCAAGTTGTAATTTAGACATTAGTATTTCTGGAGTAAAAGGAAATGGACATGTCGTTACACAAGAACGGTTATCTGATGTAGCGTTTTCAAAAATTAACGCCTCAGAAGGTTTGGATGTCTATTTAACTAAAAGCACTTCTACAGCTGTAAAAGTTCAAGCCGATGACAATATTCAGAAGTTTATAATTACCGAAATAAAAAACGGAACACTATGCATTCATACTACTGAAGCCATCGGCAAAGCAAATGCTAAAAAAATATTGGTTAATTTCACCACACTTAATGAAGTTAACAGTAGTAGTGGTGCAGATATCCATACCACAAATTTTATCATCTCAGATAATCTTGAGGTAAATGCCTCTAGCGGAAGTGATCAAGACTTAGCTATAAAAGCAACAAACATTAAATGCTCAGCAAGTAGTGGCGCAGAAATCAATTTAAATGGCAGCGTTACAACAATTAAAGCAAATGCATCAAGTGGTGCTGATATTGATGCTAACAAATTAATTGCCGAACATTGCACATCTGACGCATCAAGTGGTGCTGATATTGACTTAAATTGCTCAAAATCAATTAATGCCGTAGCCTCAAGTAGTGCAGGGATTTCATATTCAGGAAACCCAACTGACGTTTCAGTATCTGAAAGTTCTGCTGCTGAGATTACAAAAAATTAAAAAAATATCCTCTCTTTTTAAAAGTCGCTTTAATTAGCGGCTTTTTTATTTTCAAGCATATCTATTCATTCAACATATTTTATTTTTATATTGCTAATTGAAAGTATTTACTTTTAATAAAATTGGCAATGTTTTTGCATTAATGTAAAATACAAATCATAATTTAAAGTCTATGAAACTGAACATTATTTTAATCGCCTTATGTATTGGAACATTAGGGTTTGCTCAAAAGAAAGAAAAAATAAAAGGGAATAAATTTATTAAAGTTAAGCAACATCAAATTGCTGAGTTTAGTGAGTTGAATTTAAATGATAAATTTGAGGTGTTTTTATTAAAAGGTACTGTGCCGCAAGTTGAACTTGAAACTGATGAAAACCTACATGACGTTATTCAGTTTAGTGTCAGTGATAGTGGCGTTTTGAGTTTTAATAACACACATCATATCACATCGAAAAAAAAATTAAATATTAGAATTACTGTTACTGATAAATTCAAATCTATTTTAACGAGTGAGAAAGCTGAAGTCAATTCTTTAATTGATTTAGATTTAAAGAAAATGACTATTGTAGCAAAAGATAATTCCAAAATATTTTTAACACTTAAAACAGATGAATTTAATTTAACTGCAGACAAACATTCAAAAGTTGAATTGAATTTAAACACAAAAAAAGGTGTCTTAACCCTTAGTGAATCTACAGACATTAAAGCATTGATTAATGCAGATGAATTGAAGGCAGATTTATATCAAAAAGCAAATGCAAAAATTGAAGGTGAAGTTGAATTGTTAGAACTTAGAGTAGACAATGCTTCTAATTACCACGGTGAAAAACTAACCGCTAATACTGCTACAGTTATCGCAGAAGGGAGTTCTGATTGTGACTTGGATGTTAAAACTAACTTAATACTTGAGGCATCAGGATCAGCAAAAGTGAATATTTATAATACAGCAAAAATTGAATTAAAACGTTTTGAAGATTCAGCAGCTATTTATAAAAAACAATTTTAAAATTCATTTTCATAAAAAAAAGCCAATCTAACGATTGGCTTTTTTTTATCTCTATTGTAACTAGTAGCTTATCCTTCTTTAGCTGCTAAATAACGTTCAGCATCTAAAGCTGCCATACATCCTGTACCTGCAGCTGTAATAGCTTGTCTGTACGTATGGTCTGCAGCATCACCAGAAACAAAAACTCCAGGAACATTTGTTCTTGAGCTACCTTTTTCATTTACAATATACCCAGTTTCATCTAAAGTAATATAGTCTTTAAAAATATCTGTATTCGGTTTGTGACCAATAGCTACAAAAAATCCTGTTGCTGAAATATCATGCTCTTCATTAGTATCTCTATTTTTTACTCTCGCACCGGTAACTCCATAATCATCTCCTAAAACCTCAACAGTTTCAGTTCTTAATAAGATTTCTATGTTTTCTGTTTTCTGTACACGCGCTGCCATAATTTTAGATGCTCTAAAATCATTACGCACTAACATCGTTACTTTCTTACATATTTTTGATAAGTAATGTGCTTCTTCACAAGCAGAATCTCCTGCTCCAACAATTATTACTTCTTGATTTTTATAAAAGAAACCATCACAAACAGCACATGCAGACACTCCGCCTCCCATTTTTAAATACTTCTGTTCAGATGGTAACCCTAAGTATTTAGCAGATGCACCAGTAGAAATGATAACTGTATCACAATGAATTTCTTTATCGTCATTTACCCATACTTTATGCACATCTCCAGAGAAATCAACTTTAGTAATCCACCCTGATCTTACATCAGTTTCAAAACGTTCAGCTTGATTACGCAATTCAATCATCATAGCAGGACCAGTAATTCCTTCAGGATATCCTGGGAAATTCTCTACTTCATTAGTAGTTGTTAACTGTCCACCTGGCTGAGAGCCTTCATACATAACAGGTTTCATGTTAGCTCTAGCTGCATAAATTGCTGCTGTATAACCAGCAGGTCCTGACCCTATAATTAGGCACTTTACTTTTTCTATTGTTTCAGACATATTCTAAATATTAAAAATATTGATGGTTAAAATCGTAAACAAAAATAGAACTTTAAATGAGATTATTTTCTCATAGACACATCAATATTTCTTATTTGCATATAAGCCCCATTGATGAACACAGTTTCTGTTATTTTTGACGTGCTTTTAAAACCTTTATAACATCATTTAGTTTGAATTTTTTTGCTTGCAACAACATTAAATAGTGGAATAACAAATCAGCAGATTCTTCTAAAAACAAGGTATCATTGTCGTCTTTAGCTTCAATAACTACCTCAACAGCTTCTTCTCCAACTTTTTGAGCTACTTTATTGATGCCTTTAGGCAAATAACGAGGCTACATAAGATTTCTCCGAATCTGCATTTTTGATGCGATTCTCAATTGTATTTTCTAAAGTTGAAATAAACCCATACGATTCTATATTTGTGTCTGCCCAACAAGTATCTGTTCCTTTATGACAGGTAGGTCCATTTGGATTCACTTGTAGTAAAAGTGTATCATTATCACAGTCATTCTTTACTGATACTAAATTCAGAAAATTACCACTTTCCTCACCCTTTGTCCATAAACATTGTTTTGTTCTGCTATAAAAAGTGACTTTATTAGTATCACGTGTTTTGTTGTAGGCCTCTTCATTCATATAACCTAACATCAAAACATTTTTGGTTTCTGAATCCTGTATAATTACTGGGACTAACCCATCGTTACTCTTATTAAAATCAATTATCATAATCGTACTGTAATTTTATTATTTTGTAATTCATTTTTTTTAAATCTGGTATACTAATCTCCCCAAAGTGAAATACGCTTGCTGCCAAAGCGGCATCAGCCTTCCCTTTTACAAAAGTATCTGTAAAATGTGACACTTCTCCAGCGCCTCCAGAAGCAATAATTGGAATATTAACCAATTCTGATAACTCGGCTAACATTTCATTTGCAAAACCATTTTTAGTCCCATCATTTTCCATAGACGTAAACAAAATTTCACCGGCTCCTCTGCGTTCAACTTCCACAGCCCAATCAACTAGCCTAATGTTTGTAGCCACTTTACCGCCTACTAAATGTACTATCCATTCGTTATTAATTCGTTTAGCATCTATTGCAACAACTACACATTGACTTCCGAATTGCTGGGATAATTCATTAATTAACTCTGGGCGTTTTACTGCTGATGAATTAACAGAGACTTTATCTGCACCAGATTTTAATAACAACTCAACATCTTCTACAGTTGATATACCACCACCAACGGTAAACGGAATATTGACTTGTTCTGCTACTTTTAATACTAAGTCAAGTAATGTTTTACGACGTTCTTCAGTTGCAGAAATATCTAAAAACACTAATTCATCAGCGCCGTTGTGGGCGTAGGTTTTTGCTAGTTCTACTGGGTCACCAGCATCACGAAGGTTGACAAAATTAACACCTTTTACAGTACGTCCGTTTTTAATATCTAAGCAGGGGATAATTCGTTTTGTTAACATATTAAATACTTATAATATAATTTTCTAATTGCTTCAATGAAATTCTGTTTTCATAAATAGCCTTACCAATAATCACCCCTTCACAACCTAATTCAGCTAACTTTGGTAATTCATCAAAAGTAGAAATTCCTCCAGAAGCAATTAATTTTAAATTTGAATTTCTCACATTTAATAATGGATCTCGTTATAAATCTGAAAACTGATGGACCTTGTAACATACCATCTTTAGAAATATCAGTACAAATTACGTACTTCAATTCCTTTTTTTTGATATTCTTGAAATAAAAGGATATCAATTCTAAACTCACTTTCTTCTTGCCAACCATCCTGAAATTGCTATCTTTCCTCCTGAATTATCTGGATAAAAATCGGCTCCTAAAATTATTTTTTCGGACTCCCATAATTTTTCTATCCAACCTTCAAATATTGTTCCGGTATTTTTCACAGCAATACTGCCCTCCTGTTATTTGGTTTGCACCAGAATTCAAAAGCAATTTCTCAAATCATCGTTATCAGATTTTAAACCACCACCAAAATCTATTTTTAAATTGGTTTTGGTTGCAATTTTTTCTAATATCGTTATAATTAATAATCTGACTTGCTTTTGCACCATCTAAATCTACTACAGGTGTAAGTATTCTATACCTGACTAGCTTCAAATTCTTTCGCGACTTCTAATGGACTTTCATTATATATTTTTTTAGTGTTATAATCGCCTTTTGACAAACGCACACATTTACCATCTATAATATCTATTGCTGGTATTATTCTCATAACTCTATAAAGTTTTTTAACAGTTGTTCACCTGACATGCTACTCTTTTCTGGGTGAAATTGCACGCCATAAAAATTATCTTTTTGCAAAGCGGATGCGTAATTTACATCGTACTTGGTTGTTGCTATTTGATGATTACATACCTCTACATAATAACTGTGTACTAAATACATATAATCCTGTTCTTTAATACCATTAAATAATGAAGAATTTAAATTCATAATGGTATTCCATCCCATCTGTGGTACTTTTACATTCGTAGAAAAGCGTTTTACTTTTACATCAAATATTCCCAAACCTTTAGTGTTATTTTCTTCAGTTGACGCACACATTAATTGCATACCTAAACATATACCTAAAACGGGCTGTTTTAAATTTGGAATTAATCCATCTAAACCGCTTTCTTTCAATTTATTCATCGCAAAACTCGCTTCTCCAACTCCAGGAAATATTACTTTATCTGCAGATTTAATTACTGAAACATCATTTGAAACTACAGCATCAAAACCCTGTCTTTTAATAGCAAACTGAACACTCTTAGTATTCCCTGCACCATAATCAATTATTACAATATTCATTATAACATCCCTTTTGTTGATGGTAAAATCATTTTTTCTGGATCTCTTTTTACTGCTACTTTAATAGCTTTTGCAAAGGTTTTAAAAATAGCTTCGATTTTGTGGTGTTCATTTGTCCCTTCAGCTTTTATATTTAAGTTACATTTTGCACCATCTGTGAACGATTTAAAAAAATGAAAAAACATTTCTGTTGGCATTTTACCAATCATTTCTCTTTTAAATTCTGCTTCCCAAACCATCCAGTTTCTACCACCAAAATCAATAGCCACTTGCGCTAAACAGTCGTCCATTGGCAAACAGAACCCATAACGCTCTATACCAAGTTTATTTCCTAAAGCATCAGCAAACACCTCTCCTAAAGCAATAGCAGTATCTTCTATAGTGTGGTGTTCATCAACTTCTAAATCGCCTTTAACTTCAATGTTTAAATCCATTTGACCGTGACGTGCAATTTGATCTAACATGTGATCAAAAAAAGCAATACCTGTATCAATTTTACTCTTTCCGGTGCCGTCTAAATTTAAGTCGATTTTAATTTTAGTTTCATTGGTATTTCTAACTGTTGACGCTGTACGTTCTTGTAATTTTAAGAACTCATAAATAGCATTCCAGTCACTACTTTCCAAAGCAATATAGTCATCAAGTTCTTCACGTTTTACTGTGATTTCGTCTGTTCCTAAAAACGTTTCATCATTGATGTAAATTCCTTTTCCACCAAGATTTTTAGCCAACTCTACATCTGTTAAACGATCACCAATCACGAATGAATTTACTAAATCATAATCCTCAGAAAAATACTTGGTTAACAAACCTATATTGGGTTTACGTGTTGGTTGGTTATCCTTAGCAAACGTCACATCTATAATTTCTTCAGTAAACACAATGTCTTCTTCAGCTAACGTAGACATTACGAAATTATGCACAGGCCAGAATGAACTTTCCGGATATACTTCAGTTCCTAAACCATCTTGATTGGTTACTAAAACTAGTTCAAAATCTAACTCCTTAGCAATTTTACTTAAGCCTTGGAATACCTTTGGATAAAATACTAATTTTTCAAATGAATCCGTTTGTTCATCTGCAGGTTCTTTAATTAAAGTTCCGTCTCTATCTATAAATAATACTTTTTTCATTATAATGTTTTTAGCGTGTCTATTAACCGTTTATTTTCTTCTGATGTTCCTATCGTTAGTCTTAAACAATTGTCACACAGCACTTGTTTTGTTCTATTTCTAATTACGATACCTTTAGCTATTAGTTGTTCATAACGTTTATTGGCATCATCTACTTGTATGAGTACAAAATTTGCATCTGTAGGGTAAATCTTTTTTACAAAATCAATTTGTTCTAATTGCTTGATTAAATTTTGACGTTCTGTCTTTATTAATTCTATTTCTGTTCTAACCTTTTCTAAATCTTTTAATCGTTCAATTGCACGTAATTGAGTTAATTGATTAACATTATACGGTGGCTTGATACTGTTTAAAACTGAGATTATTTCTGTAGATGCATAACAAACACCCAAACGAATTCCTGCCAATCCATAAGCTTTAGATAATGTTTGTGTTATGACCAAATTAGGAAATTCATCTAAGTGGTCTAACCAGCTATTAGTTTCTGAAAAATCAATGTACGCTTCGTCAATTACAACAACTCCATTAAAACTATTTAACAGGTTTTCAACTTCAAATGTATTAAAACTGTTACCTGTTGGGTTGTTTGGCGAACATAAAAACAACAATTTACTATTAGCATCTGCTGCAGCTAAAATTTGCACGACAGCAGGTTGAAAATCTGGTGTTAAAGACACTTCTTTTGTTGTAATAGCATTGATGTTTGCTAACACATTATACATGCCGTAAGTTGGTGGAAGAGTAATAATATTATCTTTATTTGGTTCACAGAATGCTCTAAACAACAAGTCCAAAACCTCATCACTTCCATTCCCTAATAAGATATTTGTTTTTGGAATATCTTTTTGTTCAGATAGTAATTGCTTTACCGATTGTTGTTGCGGATCAGGATATCTATTCACATTAGTGGCAAATGGATTTTCGTTAGCATCTAAAAACACCATGTTGTTTTCAAACTCTGTAAACTCATCTCTTGCAGAAGAATACGGCGTTATATTTTTAATATTATCCCTTACTAAATTTAACACACTCATTACTTTAAACTTTTTAATCTTAATGTTACTGCATTTTTGTGCGCTTGTAACCCTTCAGCTTCTGCCATCAATTCAATAGCATTACCAATGTTTTGAATTCCTTTCTGTGATATTTTCTGAAATGTAATACTCTTTGTAAAACTGTCTAAATTAACTCCAGAGTATGCCTTTGCATACCCATTTGTTGGTAGAGTGTGGTTTGTACCTGAAGCATAATCACCTGCACTTTCTGGTGTGTATTCACCAATAAAAACAGAACCAGCGTTTGTAATACCATTCACAAAGAAGTCATCATTATTTGTAGAAATAATTAAATGCTCAGGTGAATAATCATTTATAAAACTTAACGCATCATTCGCATCTTCTATCAAAATTGCTCTTGAAGACTCTAATGCTTTCATTACAACTTCTTTTCTTGGCAATCCATTTGTTTGCCTTTCAACTTCAACAAGTACATTATCAATAACTTGCTTTGCATCAGATACTAAAATCACTTGACTATCTGCTCCATGTTCCGCCTGACTCAATAAATCGGACGCTACAAAAGCAGGATTAGAAGATGCATCTGCAACTACTAATAATTCACTAGGCCCTGCAGGCATATCAATTGCTATACCATATTTTGTAGCTAGTTGTTTTGCAACCGTTACATATTGGTTTCCTGGCCCGAATATTTTTGACACTTTAGCTACAGAATCTGTACCAAAAGTCATTGCAGCAATAGCTTGAATACCTCCAATTTTATAAATTTTAGTCACACCACATAATTGTGCCGCATACAAAATAGCAGGATTAACTTGTCCGTTTTTATCAGGTGGCGTGCACAACACTATTTCTTTACAGCCTGCAATTTTTGCAGGAATGGCTAACATTAATACTGTTGAAAATAGCGGTGCTGTACCTCCTGGTATATATAATCCTATTTTATCTATAGCTCGTTTTTCTTGCCAACACAAAACACCAGGTGCCGTTTCTACACTAACACGTTCTGTTTTTTGAGCGCTGTGAAATCTTTCAATATTAGTTTTTGCTAATTGAATGGCTTCCTTTAATTCTGATGATACCATTGAAGTTGCTGTATCAATTTCTTTTTGTGTAACAATCGTATTTTCTAAAGTCACACCATCAAAAATAGTTGTATATCTTGTAATTGCAGAATCCCCGTTTACAGCAACATCCTTAAAAATTTCGTTGACTGTATTTTCTATATCTTCTACAGATTTTGTTGGTCGTTCTAATAACGATTTCCAATTTTTTGTGTTTAATTCTATTAAATTCATCGTTATCTTATTTTATATGACCATTTTTTCAATCGGGCAAACTAAAATACCTTCTGCCCCGTTATTTTTTAACTCTTGTATGATTTCCCAAAATGCATTTTTATTCATTACTGAGTGAACAGAACTCCACCCTTCTTCTGCTAAAGGTAATACTGTTGGGCTACGCATACCAGGCAAAATATCAATTATTGCATCTAACTTGTCATTTGGAGCATTTAACAACACATATCTTGAGTCTCTTCCTTTTAAAACCGATTGGATTCTGAATTGTAATTTATTTAATGCGTCTTGTACATCACTTTCAATTTTAGGCGATAAAGCCAAAACCGCTTCTGAAGTCAACAACACTTCAACTTCTTTTAAATTGTTTTTGAATAATGTAGAACCACTAGAGACAATATCACATATACCATCTGCCAAACCAATGTTTGGAGCAATTTCTACAGAACCATTAATGATGTGAATTTGAGTAGACACCCCTTTTTTAGATAAATATTTTTTGACTGTATTTGGGTAAGACGTTGCAATTCTTTTATCTTGAAAATACGTCATATCCGTATAGTCATCGGTTTTTGGTATTGCTAATGATACTTTGCATTTTGAAAAACCTAAACGTTCAACAATGCTGATACCATCTCCTTTTTCTATTAACACGTTTTCTCCAATAATAGCGATATCCACCACACCATCTTTTAGATACTGAGGAATGTCGCCGTTTCTCAAATAAAAAATTTCTAGCGGGAAGTTACTTGCTGATGCTTTTAATTGATCTTTACCATTGTCTATTGAAATGCCACAGTCCTTTAAAAGTTGTAAGGAATCTTGGTTGAGACGTCCGGATTTTTGAATTGCAATTTTTAATTTACTCATGTTGCTTGTTTAGTGTTGTTGAGTAAATCATTCAAAGAAGAATATTTCGCGAAAAGGAAACAAAAAACCCGTTTGATTTACTCAAACGGGTTTTAAAATATATTAGTTAATTTTATTCAATACATTCTCAGTTCGCTTGAGGGCAAATATGAAAATGATGATGATGTAATTGAATAAAGTTCATGTCTATTTTTGTTGGTACAAATATTTGAAATTATTTTTTAATAAACCAAATAATTCTAATCATTATTTTTAAAACAATGTATACAACGTCGTTTTAATAAGTCCTTTATTATCACCTAAAGTCAATGACAGTAATAGATTCTCTTCTTTTACCTGAAAATTAAATGGCGGTGCTAACACATCTAAACCGCTTTGTTTTTTTAATCGAATACCTTGACCGGAAATAATATCTACATTTGGCGTAAATTGTTCACTGGGTACATGTTCTGTCAAAACAACATATTTATAAGCTGTTAATTTTGCCAAGACATTTTGCACTTCAGTATTAGACAGATGTTGCAATACTTGCCTTATTATCACACAATCACCAGAAGGTAACTCATCTACAGCAATATCTAAACATTGGAACTCTAAATTATCTGCTTTAAAGTGCATGGTATTGTATGTTATCAAAGCATCAACAATATCTACAGCGATATATTGTTTTGTATATGGCACCAATTCTTTCCCTATATTAAAATCACCACAACCCAAATCGCAAACTGCAAGTGGAGTTTGAAACGATTTTAAAAACGATACTATTGCTTGAATATAGGGCTCTATTATTTCAGGCTTATGAGAGCCTTCACCAGAATAAAAATTATCTTCTTTTCCGCCCCAGAGTTTCATATCATAAACTTGTGTCATGGCTTTTTTAGTTGGCCACGGTGTCTTTGTTTTTTTTATATCAGTTGATTTACACATAAAACTAATCCAAATCTTGTGGAGCTTCTATAACCCTAAAACAACGTTCTTCTCCTAAATACAAAGGATTGCCATGTTTCTCAGACCAGAATCCATCAAATACATCTTTTGTAATGCAACGATACACTACAACACCTTTAAAAATTTTAGAGTCATTACCTTTATATCTGAAATTAATCACCAAAATGTTATCTTTAAAAAAACCCGTTCCAGATTGTTCCTGCTCCATATTGATTTCCCATTTAGCCATCACTCTATTATTTTCATCAAGAGTTAATTTTAATACCCCAGTATAAGTAACCTCGGTACTTTCTTGATTTTTTCCAATAATAGTATATGTTCCAACGAGATCTTGAGTTGTCATTTGATTATTTTTAAAATAACTTACAAATAAAAAAGCCTCACTTTAAAAGTAAGGCTTTTTAATATTTCAGTCGGGGTGGCAGGATTCGAACCCCTTGTCTTGCCACTATATAAATCAATACTTTGCGATAACTTATTTTTTTGTTAACCGATATGTAGACTAGTTGTTTGTGCTTTGATAGTTTAATTTGTTTTAAGTCTTGTATAAAGTTAACAATTTAATTATCTAATACAACATAATTTAACTCAAAATTTATGACGTTTTTTCAAGATACTTATCAATTACCTCTTCTTTAATGCCACTATATTCTGCAAATTCATCTGGAGTGATAAATTGATGTTGCTCTTTCCCAAAGTACTTTTTAATTTTCTTTAAAAGCATACGTCCATAACGTTCACTTCTACCTGTAAGAAACATAATATCTTTTGGGTAAATACAATGTCTTTTAATCTTATTCATACACTATCTATACTTTATCTATACACTAATTAACCATCAGGTGTTTGTGAAAAATCGGAAAAAACAGTAGAAAACGGAATGGATGACCAGTGATTATAGGATTACTTCTTAAAGATACGGAGCTTTATTGAGAATCAAAAATCATTAGAATTATGGCAAAGCAAATTGGAATTATCAAGTTGAAAGGAACTATCGGAGATATTTCTTTTTACAAATCGCAAGATGGGCACTTGGCTCGTGGTAAAGGAGGTGTTGAAGCTTCTAGAATTGCAAATGACCCTGCATTTCAAAGAACTCGTGAAAACGGTTCAGAATTTGGGCGTGCAGGAAAAGGTGGTAAATTGTTGCGAGTGGCCTTACGTACACTGTTGCAAAAAGCGTCTGACAATAGAGTCACAAGCAGATTGACTAAAAATGTATTGACTGTTATTAAAGCAGACACTACCAATGATCGTGGATTACGAACTATTCCTGATGGTGATTTATCATTACTGGAAAATTTTGAGTTCAACAAAAACGGAAAATTGGGTGGTTTATTGTTTGCGGCTTACGCCGGAACAATTGATCGTGTTGCAGGAACTGTAGTTGCGGATATCGCAGAGTTTATTGCTGTGAATGATATTGTAGCGCCAAGTGGAACTACGCACTTCATGATTTCTAACGGTGGTGTTGAGGTTGATTTTTCTGCAGAAACGTATGTTTTTGATAGTGAAGTATCTTCAGTTTTACCTTGGGATAGTAGCACTGTTGCGCCGTTGTCATTGACGGCTAATTTAACAGCGAACTCTACACTACCAATTTTTCAAGTTATTGGTATTGAATTCTTTCAAGAGGTAAATGGGCAAATGTACTCCCTTAAAAACGGAAATTACAACGCTTTAGCAATTGTTGGAATTGATACTCCGTAATCATGGAATTGACACTTTACAGAACCTATTTTGAAGGCGGTACCAACGGTACCCTCTTCTGTTCTGCAAATTTTTTATGTCACACGATAGAGTTGCCCTGGAAACAGAACAAGCGAAATACCTCCTGCATACCAGAAGGTCGCTATGAACTCGTTCCTCGGTATTCGACGCATTTCAAACATCATCTTTTAGTTAAAGATGTGCCTCATCGGCATCTCATTTTATTGCATCCCGCAAATGATGCACTGAAAGACCTGCAAGGTTGTATTGCTCCAGTCACCTATTTAGGTGGTTTAGGAAAAGGCTTACAATCGAGAATTGCGATGCAGAAGTTAACGTCAGTAGTGCAACAAGCTATTGACTGTAAAGAACAGATTTTTTTAACCATAACAACACAACATTATGAATTTAGTAGAACGGTATAACAAACCAACTCCGAAGTTTTTTAAAATCTTACGAAATATCGGTATCGCCCTAGCCACTGCTGGAGGTGCCATTATCGCCGCACCAATCAGTATGCCGGCTATAGTCGTTAGTATTGCAACCTATATGACCGTTGCTGGAACTGTCGCCACAGCAGTAAGTCAGGCTGTAGTTTCAGACGAATCACCCTAAGACTTGATCTATGTCAATTATCATCATAGATCCAAATACTAAAGCAGGCGTTTTAGGCGGCACGCTTTTTTCTGCTTTCTTAAACTTAAGTTGGAATGCTATAGTCTATACCATCATCATGGCTGCCATCGGCGCTGTTGTAAGTTTTATAGTCTCCATGTTACTTCGTTGGCTAGTGAAACAGTATTTCAACTAATTATTTTTAAAAGAGAAGCGAAAAAATCGGCAAAAAAAGAAAAGAGAAAGCAATTTATATTGGCACGATAGTGCCTAACTTTGCAGGCTCTTTTCTTTTTTTATGTTGTAAATTATCTTCTGTACTTTTTTGTTCTTTTCATTTTGTCTTGATACAAAACGAAACAAAAAATCAAGAGTCTTTATAGGAACTTTTTGCTAAGGCAAAACCACTGCTAAATCTTCATTCCATGCTCTTTTTCGATTATATCGAAACGCAATTCCATTTGATTTACAGCTAGTTCGTAAAAGTTTCAAAATTGATATGTATTGATACTTGTCTGTCAAATCCTAATGACGTTGATTATTATTTACAGTTAGTTCTTGAAAGGTTCAAAATGTCTGAAAGCATTCTAATGATTCTTTTGAACAGGTAATCAAAAAGGCGCGAGCCGCCTGCGAGATGAGCGAGGGTGTTGTGGCAATATAGCCTGATACGTTTTGAATCCAAACTATATTATTAGTATATCATTTTAGTAGTAGGCTGCCACAGCTACGTGTTACACGCGGGTGGCGGAGTTTTTGACCTGGAGGACAAGTAAGTGCTATACTTTATGAGGTGTACCGATAGGGAAATCTGAATAAAGGTTTAGCTCTTACTGCGCGTTGCCGGATGTGATCATCCTGCTAAGGTGATTTTATACGGCAAATTGGCTGGATCAAAAACTGTGACGCCCTTATAGCCCGATGCGACCCAGCAGGCTCGCAAAGCATTAAGTAGCGGTTGCACCCAATGTAAACTGTCTGCACGCTAGTGCAAACTATATTGGGTTTGGGTGCAAGAGTAGCTAAGGGTGAGGAAGGCATGTATTGTGTGGACTAAAGCAAACCCAAAACGCCAACGTGGATGTGTCACCACAGTGGTGTTTTGGGTGTTTTATGCAAGCCGTTATATATTAGACAACAACTTACTGATATGTGGTTTCTCGGCTCCGCTCGAAATGACTTATTAGATTGTATTTGGCTTGCAGAAATGTTTTAGGTAACAAAATGGAATGCCTGACGAACACCATATTACCTGTTCACAGATGCTGATATTATTACCAAATTTTATTTAAAAAATAAAGAGCCTTAGAAAAGACTCTTTATATATTGGTTTAATGGTTGTCAGATTTCATTTTACCTGACTGATCTATTTTCATTTCGTGGTCGTATTGACAACAACCTGGCAGGTTTTTGTAAGCATCTTCACTTCCTGCGACTTTTTCAGTGTCGTAACCTGAAGCTGCAATTGCTTTATGAATTGCCATTGCATCGGTTTTTGTATCATCAAAAGACACATCAATCTTCTTTTTATCGACATCCCAATTGGCACTTGCAACACCTTCAACACCGTTAGCTGCTTTTTCGATAGTGTTTTTACACATTCCGCAATTTCCTCTTACACCAAAAGACAGGTCTGTCATTGCCATATCTTTAGACGTTTCAGTTTTTGTTGTTTTAGTTTCTTTTTTGGTTTGGCTATTGCAGCTTGTTACACCTAAAGTTGCTATAACAGCTACACTTAAAATTACTTTTTTACTCACGTCGATTACATTTTTGTTTTTGTGTTCGTGATTTTTCTTTGAAAAATTCATTGTTTTAAAATTTAATTGTTACTACTTGATTTATTATTCTATTACTTGTTTTACTTCACCACAGGTTAGCATTGCTTCGCCAAAGTAGGGATTGATTACTTTTTCTTCTTTACTCAACCAATACGCACCATTATTGTTATCAGCCATTGGACAAAATTCTACATAGACTTTTTCATTGACACCAAACTGTTGTACCGCTTTTATTAAATGTGCAGATAAATGTTTGAAATGGTTTCTTTGCTCTTTGATATTAGATGTTTTTGAAATTGAAGTGCCAGATGCTTTTATTTCTTTTTCTAATGACATCCAATGGTTATGAGCTACTTTATCTGTTAGTTGTTTCATATCAACTTTAGTCAAATTATCTAATAGAATTTTTGATTCTTTTACTACATTCTTTGAATTATCTTTAACTAAAGCGTCTTTCAATTTGATATAATCATCAAAAATTACTTTTAATTGATTTTGAAAATCCTTTGAAACGCTAATGCGATCATTAATATTGGAATTGTTTTCATTAGTGATAGATGTGGTTTCTTCCATATCTAAATGACTTTCGTGACCTGTCATTACTTTTCCACCTTCCTTATTCATCATTGACTTTTTACCTTGTAATTGTGCTGCTGCATCAACCGTAAATGTTCCGTTAGTCACAATTTCATTGCCAACAAATACACCTTCTAAAGCTTCATATTCATTACCAATTTGATTGCCTAACTTAATTTCACGCATTTCAAAAATAGGTTGGTCTGGATTTGTTTTAAGATAAACCACAGAACGTTCACCTGTCCACAAAACAGCAGATGCAGGAATCGTTAGTACTTGGTCATTGTTACTTGTAACCCCATCTATATTTGCTGTTACAAACATTCCTGGCTTAAACACATCATCCTTATTATTTAAGACTACACGCAAGGTGACAGTTCTTGTTTTTGTATTTAAAACTGGGTCAATAAAATCGACTTTACCTTTAAATTCTTTATTAGGATAGGCATTCGTTGTAATCAACACTTCTTGTCCTTTTTTAAAGCGGTCAATCTGATTTTCATACACATCAAAGTTACCCCAAACCGTGTTTAGATTAGCAATTTTAAGTAAGGGTTGTCCTTGTTTAATGTAATCGCCTTGCTCTACCAATTTTTCTGTAACAGTACCCGAAACGGTTGCATACACAGGAAAGTTTTCTTTCACTTTTCCTGTTTCTTCAATCTGATTGATTTGATTTTCAGAGAGCTTCCATAATTTCAGTTTATTACGGACTGCTTTGTATAAGGCAGGTTGTGATTCTTTTAAAGATGCTGCTGTAATTAATTCTTGTTGTGCTGCATAGAGTTCTGGTGAATAAATGGTTGCCAATAATTGACCTTTACGAACTTCTTCACCTGTAAAACTCACATTCAAACGTTCAATTCTTCCAGCGAAATAACTTACCTGTACTGCATTTGCTTCTTCGTTTTCAGCAATCTTACCAGATAATTTGATAGTATTGCCTTCAACATTGCCTTTACCAACAATAGATGTTTGAATATTGGCTAATGCCATAGCATTTTCTGTAAGCTTAAATTGATCTGCTAACAGGCCATCACTTACACTTTCAGCAGGAATTAAATCCATACCACAAATAGGACAATCGCCTGATTCTGGTTGCATAATTTGTGGATGCATAGAACACGTCCACATTTGATTGGTTTCTGAAATGTCATCGTGATTATGTTCTGTATCTTTTTTTGATGAACCACCAAAAAGCAACCAACCTAAAAACAAACCAACTACCAATATTCCGAAGTAAATTATATATTTTTTCATAGTGTTATATTTTAATATTTCTTAATCGTAATGCGTTTCCAATAACAGAAACAGAGCTAAAACTCATTGCTAAAGCAGCTATCATTGGCGAGAGTAGTATTCCGAAGAATGGAAACAACACACCTGCTGCAATAGGTACACCTAAAGTGTTGTAGATAAGTGCAAAAAATAAGTTTTGCTTAATGTTCTTCATTACAGCATTACTTAAATTTTTTGCTTTTACAATACCGTGTAAATCGCCTTTTACTAACGTTATCATTGCACTTTCTATCGCTACATCTGTTCCTGTTCCCATTGCAATCCCTACATCACTTTTTGCCAATGCTGGTGCATCATTAATACCATCACCTGCCATTGCAACCACTTTTCCTTTTTCTTGCAGTTTCTCTACTTCTTTGAGTTTGTCTTCTGGTAGCATACTGGCTTTAAAATCTGCAAGATTTAATTCTGATGCTACTGCTTGTGCTGTATCGTGATTATCACCTGTTAGCATTATTACATCTATCCCTTTATCTTGAAGTGCTTTAATCGCTTTAGCACTTGTTTCTTTTATCTTATCGCCTATAACTACATATCCAACTACGGTTTTATCTATTGACAAATAAGAAACTGTTTTACCTTGTTTTTGGTAAGATTTAGCTTCGTCTTTCATTTTAGAGATAATATCTGCTTTGGCATATTCCATCATTTTAGGATTACCTAATGCTACTTTTTTATCTTTTATGGTCGCTTCAACACCTTTTCCTGTGACTGCACTAAAATCTTCGGACTTTAAAATTTCTGCGTTGTGTTCTTTGCCATATTTAACTGTCGCTTCTGCCAAAGGATGTTCGCTATTGGTATTTAATGAAACGATGTATTGTAACACTTCTTTTTCGCTTAAAGCATCATTAAAAGCACCAACGGTTTCAACTGTTGGCTTTCCTTCGGTAATTGTTCCTGTCTTGTCTACAATTAGCGTTGTTACTTTATCCATTTTTTCGAGAGCTTCAGCATTTTTAATCAATACACCATTTTGAGCACCTTTACCCACACCAACCATTACAGACATTGGTGTTGCTAAACCTAAAGCACAAGGACACGCAATGATTAGTACTGCAATTGCATTCACAAACGCATACACATAAACTGGTTCTGGTCCCCAAATTGACCATATAATAAAAGTGATAATAGAAATAAGAACTACAACTGGCACAAAATAACCTGAAACTTTATCTGCTAAATTTTGAATTGGTGCGCGACTTCTACTGGCATCATTCACCATATGAATGATTTGTGATAAAAGCGTGTCACTTCCTACCTTTTCTGCTTTCATCAAAAAGGATTGATTCCCATTAATGGTTCCGCTACTTACTTTATCTTCTTGAGATTTGTTTACAGGAATAGGTTCTCCTGTAATCATAGATTCGTCAATAGTTGTTTCGCCTTCAGTTATCACACCATCCACAGGAATTTTATCTCCTGGTTTCACTTTTAGAATATCATTTAATTCTATCTCGTCAATACTGACTTCAATTTCTTCACCATCTACTATTTTTATGGCTTTATTAGGTGCTAACTTTAGTAACTCTTTTACTGCCGAATTGGTTTTACTATGCGCACGAGCTTCTAACAACTGACCTAAAAGCACTAACGTTAGAATAACTGTTGCAGCTTCAAAATAGACGTGAACTGCACCTGATTCAGTTTTAAATTGTTCAGGAAATACATCTGGAAACAACATCCCAAATACACTAAATAACCAAGCCACACCTGCACCGATTCCAATAAGTGTAAACATATTGAGATTCCACGTTTTTATGCTTTTATAGGCACGTTCAAAGAACATCCAAGTGGCATAAAACACTACTGGAATTGATAATGCAAACTGAATCCAGTTCCAATATTTCTGTTCCATTATATCGTACAACGGATTGTTATTGAGCATTTCGCTCATAGCCATTAAGAAAATGGGCAAGGTAAATGCTGTAGCAATCCAAAATTTCTTTAATAGCTTTTTATACGTTTTTTCTTCTGCTGAACTATCTGCTTCCATTGGCACTAAATCCATCCCACAAATAGGACACGAACCTGCTTCGTCTTTGACAATTTCTGGATGCATAGGACACGTCCATTGTTCTGCTGAAGTTGTGAATAGATTTTGTTCTTCCACCAAATCCATTCCGCAAACAGGACAATCGCCTGGTTCATCATAAGTTTTATCGTCTTCGCAATGCATAGGACAATAAAATGTGCCTGTGCCTTTTCCTTTGGGTTGCTCTTTCTTTTTATCTTTTGAATGTTGATGCTGTTCACCTTGTTTATGAATACTGTATCTATCACCATCCTTTTTTAAGGCTTCTTGAAAGGTTTCTATGGGAATATGTGATTCCATTTCGATAGTTCCTTCTGCCTTATCTAAATCGACTATTGCTTTTGAAACACCTTCTATTTTAGAGAGCGTTTCTTCAACGTGACTGCGACAACCGTTACAAGTCATTCCGTGTATATGATATGTGTGTTTCATCTGTTGTTATTTATTTTTTAATGGTCAGATGTAATTCGCTTATAAAAATCTTGAATAGTTTTATAATAATACACCCGCTCATTTCATTATTGCTGTGTTAAATAATTAATTATTGTTGACTGCACATAGTAGGTCTTAATAGACTCTATTTGATTGATTTGAAATTTTAATTGCAACTCTTGAATATCCAAAACATCATTAAAATCTATCGTTCCTGTTTCATAGCTTTTGATTAAAATGTCTTCTGCATCTTTAGCTTGCTTTAAGTTTTTTGTTTGGGTAGCATAACTTATTCTTGCAGAAATGCGTTCGTTATTCGCTTTGTCTAAAAGCGTTTCCAATGCATTTAAACGTTCCTGTTTTTGAGCAGTAATTTCCTGCTGTTGCAAATCATTTTGTTTGGTTTGGGATTTATATTTCTTATTGAAAATTGGGATAGATACCGAAACCATTGGCATTACAATATCCTTTCCGTTATCGCTGAAATCCATATTTGGTCTTTCAGCAACATTGATATAATCTAATCCGAAACCAATCATTGGACTGCTTTCTTTTTGATTTAATAATTCGGATTGTTCTATTGATTGATAGAGTTTATCAAATTTCAGCAATTCAGGATGTAATGCTAAATTTTCAGAAGTAATATCAAAGTCTTCAGAAGGTATCATCAAACTATCTACCACATTTACGGTAACATCATTATCTCTATTCAATAGATTATTGAAGTTAGTTTGTTCTGCTAAAAATTGTTGTTGCAATACATCTTTTAATTGTTGCATTTCGTTTTGACGCATTTGCAATCGCAACACATCTACTGCGGATGCTTTACCAACCTCAACAGAAGTTAATGCCAACGTCTCATAAGTTTCTAATAGTTTAATGTTTTCAGTTAAGACCTCTTGCTTTGCTTTGTTGGCGTATAGATTATAATAGGATTGTGATACCGAAGCCATTAGTTTTCGCTTTGCGATAACAATGTCCTCGTATTTAGCATCTGCCAATGAACTGACATAGTTTTCTCTCGATGTAATGGTTCCGAACCACGGTAACATTTGTTTAGCAGATACTTTAAAGCGTTGTGCACCTGTTCTGGTTTCCGGTTCACTTACAAAGTAGCCGACACCAAATTCGGTATTAGGAATGGTATTGACTTCTTTTACTTTTTCAGAAGCTCTTTTGTATTGTAACTCAAACTTTTGAATCTCTGGGTTGTTCGCTACTGCTTCATCTATAAGTGTTTCTAATTTCTGTGCATTTACAAAGAGACTCAAGAATAACGAACAAAGCATAAAGACTGTTTTTATGTGTGATTTTATCTGTTTCATTTTACAGTTCTTTTAAGTTGAAATTCGGCTTTCCAGCTATATAATACTGGAACTACAAATAAGGTTATTAAGGCTATAAGCATTCCACCAAAACTTGGTATTGCCATAGGTATCATTATATCGCTTCCACGACCTGTAGAGGTTAATACTGGTAATAATGCTAAAATGGTTGTAGCTGTAGTCATTAAACAGGGTCTGATTCGTTTTTCTCCTGCTTCAACTACTGATGCTCTAATTTCCTTTTTATTATCTGGTGTGTTTCTATCGAATGTTTGGGTTAAATAAGTTGCCATTACTACACCATCATCGGTTGCTATACCGAAGAGTGCAATAAACCCAACCCAAACTGCAACACTTAAATTGATTGGGTGCATTTGGAATAAGTCGCGTAGGTTTTCACCAAAGAAATTGAAGTTTAAAAACCAACCTTGACCATAGAGCCAAATCATTATAAAACCACCTGCAAACGCTACTGCGATACCTGTGAATACCATTAAGGACGTACCAACCGAACGGAACTGGAAATACAGAATTAAGAAAATGATTGCCAATGCTAACGGTACAACAACCGATAAGGTTTTTTCCGCTCGTAACTGATTTTCATACGTTCCTGTGAATGCATAGTTGATTCCTTTTGGTACAATTAACTCACCAGAATCTATCTTTTCTTGAATCAATGCTTGTGCATTTTCAACAACGCTTACTTCTGCAAAACCATCTAATTTATCAAACAAGACATAACCTACTAAAAAAGTATCTTCACTTTTAATGACTTGTGGACCTTGTTCGTATCTTATAGTTGCCAATTCGCTTAATGGCACAGGACTACCTTTTTCAACTGGCACATAAATCTGTTGTAAGTCTGTTGGGTTTGCGCGTAATTCTCTTGGGTATCGTACTCGTACGCCATATCGCTCACGACCTTCTACCGTTTGCGTTAATACCATACCGCCAACTGCTACTTTTAATACATCTTGAACATCTTGTATCGAAATGCCATAACGTGCAATTTTTTCTCTATCAATATCAATTAACAAATAGGGTTTCCCTACAATACGGTCTGCAAAAACAGCTTCTTTTTTAATACCTTCAGCTTGTTTTAAAATCCCTTCTAACTGTACACCAAAGGCTTCAATTTGTTTTAAGTCTTGACCTTTAACCTTTATTCCCATTGGTGCACGCATACCTGTTTGCAGCATTACCAATCGTGTTTCAATAGGTTGTAGTTTAGGTGCAGAAGTAACACCAGGTAACTTGGTAACTTTAACAATGTTATTCCAAATATCGTCTGGTGATTGTATTTCAGGTCGCCAGTTTCGATAAAATTCACCATTATTATCTTCTATTAATTGTAACCTTTCTACAGCGCTCAAAGTGACATTTTCTGTATTATTAGGATTAGCGATGAAACGTCCATCTTTTAATTCAAATAAACCATCATCATTTACTTTGTAACGTTGACGTTCTCCGTTTTTATTCAGCATATATTCTGGTTTGTACTGAATAATATTTTCATACATAGACAAAGGCGCTGGATCTAAAGCTGATTCTGTACGACCTGCTTTACCAACTACAGTTTTTATCTCTGGAATACTGGCTACTGCCATATCCAACTGTTGTAACACTCGTTTGTTTTCTTCTACGCCAGAATGAGGCATCGAGGTTGGCATCAGTAGAAATGAGCCTTCATTTAATGAGGGCATAAACTCTTTGCCTGTATTTTTCATAATGAAAAAACCTGCAATTACAATAGCGGTTGGCACAGATAAAAAGAGCAACTTATTATCTAAACACCACCTTAAAATACGTGTGTAATATTTGATAAATAATGAGAAAATACCTAATAAACCAAAACAAATAACACTCACAAAAATGAGGTTCAAAAAGATGCTTTTACTAACGCCTAGTGGTCTCCAATACTCTGCTAATAAGAACACAATTGTAGATACTGAAATAATGATATTGATAAGATTAGCTTGTTTCTCTGATACTATTTCTTGTTGCTTTATAAGTGCAACAATTCCAAATCCAACCAATATTAATCCTAACCAATAACCGTATACTATTGCAGCAATACCTAATGCTATTAAAATGCCATTTAAAACATATTTAAAATTGGTTTTAATGCTTTTCTTTTTAAATAAAAATGCAGCAAAGGGTGGTATTAAAAACAACGCTACAATAATTGAAGCTGTTAAGGCAAATGTTTTAGTAAAGGCTAACGGTCTGAATAATTTTCCTTCAGCTCCAATCATTGTAAATACAGGAATAAAACTTATAATGGTTGTCATTACTGCAGTTACGATTGCGCCAGACACTTCTGCTGTAGCATTGTAAACTACCGTATTAATTGATTGTGTCCCATCATCTTCATCTAAATGCCGAATGATATTTTCTGATAGTATGACACCAACATCGACCATTGTACCAATAGCAATAGCGATACCTGATAAAGCCACAATATTAGCATCGACACCAAAGAGTTTCATTGCTATAAATACCATTAAAACCGCAACAGGTAATAAGCCAGAGATTAATACAGAAGCACGTAAATTAAATACCATAATGATTATAACTAAAATGGTAATCAGTATTTCTAATGTTAATGCTTCATTGAGTGTGCCTAATGTTTCTTGTATCAGTTCTGTTCTATCGTAAAAAGGCACTATGGTAACTTGTGATGTTCTTCCATCCGCTAATACTTTTGAAGGTAACCCTGCACTTAATTCGTTAATTTTCTCTTTTACATTATTGATCACTTCCATTGGGTTTGCACCATAACGAGCTACGACTACAGCACCTACAACTTCCGCACCTTCTTTATCCAATAATCCTCTTCGTGTTGCAGGGCCTAATGACACATTTCCAATGTCTTTAATTTTAATTGCGGTGTAATCTTCTGAAGTGACTACTGCATTTTCGATGTCTGAAATGGATTTCACATAACCCAAACCACGAACTAAATATTCGGCTTGGTTAATTTCCAAAGTCTGTGCACCAATGTCTTTATTACTTTCCTTAACTGCTTTTACAACGTGATGCAATCCAATATTATACTGACGCATTAGTTCTGGATTTACGTCTACTTGATACTCCTGAACATAGCCACCTATAGAAGCAACTTCTGAAACACCACTTGCAGATGATAAGGCATACTTTACATAGTAGTCTTGAATACTGCGTAATTCTTGCAAATCCCAACCACCAGTAACATTTCCGTTTTTATCACGACCTTCTAATGTGTACCAAAATATTTGTCCTAATCCTGTGGCATCCGGACCCAATGCAGGATTAACACCTTCGGGTAATAAACCACTTGGTAAAGAGTTTAATTTTTCGAGAATACGACTTCTACTCCAGTAAAATTCTATGTCTTCTTCAAAAATGATATAGATACTTGAAAAGCCGAACATAGACGAACTACGAATCGTTTTTACCCCAGGAATTCCTAGCAAGGACGTCGTTAATGGGTACGTAATTTGATCTTCAATATCTTGTGGTGAACGACCATCCCATTTAGTAAATACTATTTGTTGGTTTTCACCTATATCTGGTATTGCATCTACAGCAACTGGATTACTTGGTAAGAACCCAGTATCCCAATTAAAAGGTGCATTAACCGTTCCCCAACCTATAAAGAGAACAAGTAATAATACAGCTACGAGTTTATTTTCTATTAAAAATTTGATGCTTTTATTTAGCATTATCTTTGATTATTAAACAGTTAGACATAGGTGTTACGAAAACACCGAATACAAAAAATTATCCTTATGACATACAGCCATAGGATAAAACAGTCTATTGTTTAAAAATCAAATTAAATAGGTCTCGTCAATCTTGTAGAGTTGCCTTATGACGAGTGGTGGTTCGTATGCTTCGTAAGAAGATACATTATTATCTAAACCTTCAAAAAGGTTGACATGTGTGTAAACAAATGAAGCAATGAATAGGTGTTGCTCAAAAGAAATTTTGTCAACTTGCAGTTGTAGTTCGTCTTGCCCATCAACTACCAATTGTTCATCATTACAACAATTCTTTTTTGTAATAGAACAACCATCGGCTGAAGGTTTTTCCATTTCCATTCCGCATCCTTCCGCTTTATGGAACATAGCAGTTTCTACCAAAACATCTCCACAATAATGCATATTAAGAGTAAACGACATTGTAGAGAATAACACTACAAAAGCCATTGCCAAAGACATTATTTTATGGAATATTTGCTTCATACTTATCAACAAAGGTAAGAAATTTTAGTACATGTTAGTTCTGTTTAACAGAAGTTTAATTTAGTAAAGTAGTTATTCCCACATCATTCGTTGTAATCTAACCGCATTTAATATTGCTAAAAGTGCAACACCAACATCTGCAAATACTGCTTCCCACATTGTCGCTAAACCACCTGCTCCTAAAATCAAAACAATTATTTTAATACCAAATGCCAGTATGATGTTCTGCCAAACGATTTTTCGTGTGGAACGACTTATTTTAATGGCTCTAACAACTTTTGAAGGTTGGTCGGTTTGGATGATGACATCTGCTGTTTCAATAGCTACATCACTTCCTAATCCACCCATTGCTATTCCTACACCACTTGCTGCTAAAACTGGTGCGTCATTAATACCATCACCTATAAAAGCTATTTTGTTTGCTGGATTTTTCTTTAAAATTTCAACTTCATTTAGCTTGTCTTCTGGTAATAATCCACCTTTAGCATTTTCAATATTCAATTCTTTTGCGACTTTTTGAGTAATGGAATCCTTATCTCCAGATAGCATCATAATATTTTTGATTCCTACTTTTTGTAAATTGACAATTGTTTCTTTTGCATCATCTTTTAATTCATCTGCAATGACAACATAACCGGCAAATGCATTATCTATAGATACAAATACTATAGATTCTACAATAGATTCCGTTTCATTTGGAACATCAATATTATTAGCAATCATTAATGCTTTATTTCCTACTAAAACTGTTTTACCATTTACAATTCCTTTTAATCCTTTACCTGCAATTTCAGAAACGTCTTGCGCTTCAAAATCTTCACCATTTTCTTTATACTCCATTATGGCTTTTGCTATTGGATGCGTGGACTGCTCTTCCATAGCCATTAGGTATTTCATAAATTCAGATTCCTCCCAACCGATAGCTATTACTTCCTTAATTTTAAAAACACCTTTTGTAACAGTACCTGTTTTATCCATTACCAATGTATTTATCTTGGTCATTGCATCTAAAAAGGAAGCGCCTTTAAACAAAATCCCGTTTTTTGAAGCTGCTCCTAATCCGCCGAAATAACCTAACGGAATAGAAATTACCAAAGCACAAGGACAAGAAATCACCAAAAATATTAAGGCACGATACAACCAATCTCTAAACACATAATCAACTACAAAAAGGTAAGGTATAAACGTAACACCTATAGCCAAGAACACAACAATGGGTGTGTAAATTCGAGCAAATTGTCTGATGAATAATTCTGTTTTTGATTTTCTGGCTGTGGCATTCTGTACCATATCGAGAATTCGAGCAATTGAACTATCCTTAAACTCTTTGGTGGTTTCTATTTCTATAACGCCATCCATATTAATACTGCCTGCAAATACTTTTTCGCCTTTTGCAATCGTATCAGGTTTGCTTTCGCCTGTTAATGCTGCTGTGTTGAATGAACCTTTTTCGGAAAGTAGAATACCATCCAAGGGAACTTTTTCTCCCAGGCGTACTTGTACTTTTTCTCCAATTTCTACGATTTCTGGACTTACAGAAATGTAATCATTATTGCGATAAACCAAAGCTGCTTTAGGACGAACATCGAGCAACGCTTTAATATTACCCTTTGCTTTATTTACTGCTGCGCTCTGAAATAACTCTCCAACAGCATAGAATAACATTACAGCAACACCTTCGGGATATTCTCCAATTATGAATGCACCTATAGTTGCAATAGACATTAGAAAAAACTCTGTAAACACATCACCTTTTTTAATGCTTTCCCAACCTTCTTTTACCACAGGAAAACCAACAGGAATATAGGCTACTACATACCAAAGAATACGAATCCAATCTTTGAAAAAAGTAACATCAAAATAATCTAACCCAATACCAATAATTAGCATTAAAAAACTAATGATTGCTGGAATATAAGCTTTAATTTGACTTAAATTTCCAGTATGAATATGTTCATCATTGTGAGAATGTTGGAGCTCTGAATCTGATTTTAAATCTCTTAAATTAATTTTCTTCTTTTTCATTTGGATTAAATATGTCATTAATGTCATTTGGAATAGGCATACGCTTTAAAGGTGGCACATTTGATCCTCCAGTATTGCCAAGAGGAACTTGATTTATAAATGATTTCCAACCACCAACAATTAAGCGTAATAATTGACCAAAGACTTCTTTAGTGTTTTTTTGCATCAAACCAAAGCGCAACATTAACCAATGCGAATATGTATGTTCTATTGGGTATGACTGTCCAATAATATGACTACGCTCTAAATGATACCAAGCGTTACTATACTGTTTGTTTATCAAATTATATCTATATTGCTTTATCTCTTCATTATAGACTTCTTTAAGTTGATTTGGTATTTTTAAATTAAATCTCATATCCTTTAATTTAGGATAAAATTATATTAATATATAGTGCAATGGAAGTGCATAGTTAGCAACTACATTTATCGCAAATTCCCTTAACCACCAAGTTGACATTTTCTGAAATAAACCCATCAGGCACTTTAATTTGAGGGATTTTATGTTCTGTTAAGCAAATGGTTTCATTACAATTGTTGCAGTGAAAATGTAGGTGCAAATCGTTTTTAATATCGCAATTACAGCCTTGTTCGCATAGTGCATATTTTGTAACCCCAGTACCATCGCTTATTTGATGTACAATTGCTTTTTCTTCAAAAGTTTTTATAGTTCTGTATAAGGTTGTTCTATCTGCTTTTTCAAAAGCATTTTCAATATCACTTAAAGTAACAGCTACCTTTTTTTCTGCAAGAAACTTGTAAATTAACATACGCATTGCAGTAACGCGTATGTTTCTTGATTCTAATACTTCTTCTATAGTGTTCATAATTAATGTGAATGTTCTGCTTCTCCTTTTTTCATTTCTGCAATGAGGTAGTAGGCATTGTTATAGGCAAATTGTGTAGTCGGCTCGATTTCGTTAGAAAATTGTACCGCTATCCAATTGCCATCTTTAGCTCCCAAAATCACTTCAATAGGTTTAAAGCTCCAATCATCGTTTTCTTTTTCAACAGAAAACGCAAAATACTTATCACCTTCTTTAATTATTGCGCTTTCGGGCAATGCTTTTGTTTTAGTGTTATCTACTTGAATTTTACCTTGAATATACATTCCTGGAATTAAATTTCCTTTTTTGTTTTCAATTTCTGCGTGTACGTGTACCGCCTTAGGATTGTCCTCGAATGTTTTACTTACCGAATAGATTTCTGCAATTAATTCATCATTTTGAGTAGATTGGACATTAAAAGTAACTTTTTGCCCTTTCTTAACTTTGTACACATCTTTTTCAAAGACCATTAAATCAGCGTGAACGTGATGTGTATTTACAATTTCAAAGAGTTCTGATTGAGGTTCTACAAATTGACCTGTTTTCACCTCAACTTTTTGAACAAAACCTTCAATTGGACTGCGCAAAGCAACTTGTTGAGCAATTGTACCATTTCGAACCAATGTTGTACTGATATTTAATAATTTTAATTGCGCTGCCATTCCCTTAACCATTGCCTTTGATGCTTCGTATTCTGCTTCTGCTTTTTGAAAATTTGCACCAGATCCTACACCTGCATTATACAATTTTTGTTGACGTTCATAATTTTTCTTTAAAAAATTGCTATTGCTATATGCATTTAGATAATCCGTTTGCATTTGAATAATATTAGGATGTGATAAATAAGCGACAACCTGACCTTTATTAACTTTATCGCCTTCAATCACTTTAATTGAAACTACATTTGCTCCAATTACGGAAGTTATTGCAGCTTCATTTTGTGGTGGCACTTCTAATGTTCCGTTAGCTTCCACATAACCACTCATATTGCGTAATGCTAAAGTGTCTATTTTCATTTTTAAGGCTTCAAATTGTTGTGCAGATAGCATCACTTCTTCATCTTCGTGATGTTCTTCACTTACGTCATTTTTTGGTTCTTCATTATGGGAATGTTCATCTTCACTATGAGAATGCCCATCATTTTCGTTATGATTTTCTTTATTACCACACGCAGTTACCAAAAAGGCCAACATTACTATTAGTAGGATATTAAATGATCTATTTTTCATTGTCTTATTGTTTAAAATATTGTAATTCAAAAATGCTTTGTAAATAATTTACGAATGCCGTTTGAGCTTCTAACTCTGATTGAATAGCTTGGTTTATAAGCTGTGTAAAGGCAGAGTAATCTATTTCTCCTTCTTTATAAGCAAATAAAGCTCCTGTTTTCTGCTCTTTAATAAGCGGTAATACGTCATCTTTATAAAATAGCCAAGACGTTTTCCATTTTTGGTAATTTACTTTCGCTTGATTAAATTTAGATTGTACTTCCTTCTGTTTGTATAACATATTTACTGCTGCAATTTCCTTATTGAATTTTGCTGTTCTAATCTGTTTTTTTGTTGTACCAGATAAAAACGGTATGGAAATACCTGCTTGATAGGTGTAGAATCCAGAATTTCCATTTACTTTTTGCAAACCACCTTGAATATTGAATTTTGGTAAACTTTCGGCTTTAGCAGCTTTATAATTTGCTTCAGCTTCAGCTACTTGAAGTTGAGACATAGTATACAAAGGGTGTGCTTCTAAACTAAAGGAATCTACATTTATTTCGTTCTCTACATCAATTTCATCCTGAACCGTATAAAATACATCAGAAACCAACCAAAGGTTTAACTTTTGTAATGCAATAGCGTATTCACTTTCTGATTGCATAAATTTATTCTGAATCTGCACTACTTGATTTTTGGCAGCCGAATATTCTAACCGCGAAATAGCTTCTACTTCATAATTTAATACAACTGCTTTTTCAAAATTGGCATAAATAGAATCTAACTCTTTGTATAAATTATACTTCCTTTTACTCTGTAAGGCATTTGCCCAAGCCTTTTTAACTTCCAATTCTAATTCTAATTCTGAAAGCTGAAAAGCTTTTTGGGCTAACTGAATACGTTGCTCCTGTAATTTTCTCTTTGGCGAAATACCAAACACATTTATATTAGATTGTCCAACACCAATAGCTGTGTAAATACCTGAACCGTCTTTAATTTCCTCGCCACCAGTAAAAATTTGAGTTGAGCCAAAATCGAAAGCAGTTCCTTTTAATTGTTGCTGTTTATCAATTTCTAGCTGACGTTGTTTTAAACTTGGGTAGTTCTCTTTTGACATTTTCACAGCTTCTTGCATTGAAACAATAGGTAAAGAATTGCTAACTTGTTGAGCGTTTCCTGTTATTGGCAACAAAAACATAAAAACTATAATAGCTGTTGCCGTTACAAATTTTTTATTTACTTGAAATTTAAACGATTTGTTTTCTACCCAATGGTATAAAATGGGTAAAACGAATAATGTTAATAATGTAGAGGTTAATAAACCACCAATTACAACAGTTGCTAAAGGCCTCTGAACTTCTGCACCAGCTGATGCAGAAATTGCCATTGGTAAAAACCCTAACACATCTGTAAAAGCAGTTAACATAATAGGTCTAATTCTTCGTTTTGTACCTTCTATGATTCTATCTTTAAGATTGGTTACACCTTCTTCTTTTAATTCGTTGAGTCCGCTTATCATTACCAATCCATTTAAAACTGCAACACCAAACAGTACAATAAAACCAACACCTGCCGAAATACTAAAAGGCATATCACGCATCCATAAGGCAACAACGCCACCAATGGTTGCCATTGGAATAGCGATGTAAATCATTAAGGTTTGTGGTAATGATTTTAATGCAAAATATATTAGCACAAAAATGAGTAACAAGGCAATAGGAACAACGGTTTGTAAACGGTTACTGGCACGTTCTAAATTTTCAAAAGCACCTCCATAGCGAATGAAATAACCTGATGGTAGTTCTAATTGTGCATCTAATTTAGTTTTGATTTCACCTACCAACGATTTTACATCACGACCTCTTACATTAATACCTACATAGGTTCTTCTGTTAGTGTTATCTCTGCTTATTTGCATTGGACCTGCTTTGTAGCTTACATCTGCTACTTCACGAAGTGGGATTTGTGTGCCAGAAGGTAGGTTGATAAATAAATTTTGAACATCCGTTATGTCTTTACGGTTATGAGAACTTAACCTAACTACCAAATCAAATCGTTTTTCACCTTCAAAAATCACACCTGCTGTACCTCCAGCAAAAGCTGATTGTACAATTTGATTTAAGGTATTTATTTGTAGTCCATATTGTGCTAATTTATTTCTGTTATATGAAATGGTCATTTGCGGTAAACCAGTTGTAGCTTCAGCTTTCATATCACCAATACCTTCAGTACCTGCAATGATTTTAGATATTTCTTCTGCTTTTTGAGACAATACATTTATGTCTTCTCCATAAAGTTTAATAGCTATGTCTTCTCTAACACCTTCAAGCAATTCGTTAAAACGCATTTCGATAGGTTGGGTAAATTCATAATTTACACCAGGAACGATTTCAACAGCTTCTTTCATTTTTTCAATGAGCTCATCTTTTGTTTCGACAGTTGTCCATTCACTTTTGGGTTTCAGTATTACAAACACATCTGCTAAATCCATTGGCATAGGGTCTGTTGGAATTTCTGCAACACCAATACGACTTACAATTTTCTCAACTTCAGGAAATTTTGCTTTTACAATTTGCTCAATTTTGGTGGTAGTCTCAATAGTTTCTGTAAGTGAACTACCAGGTTTTAAAATGGCGTGAAACGCTATATCACCTTCATCGAGTTGTGGAATAAATTCACCACCCATTTTGGTAAACATAAAAACTGTAATACCGAATAAGACAATTGCAATTCCAACTATTAGCTTTCCTTTATGTAGAGCCTTCTCTAACAGCGGTTGATATTTGTCCTCAACCCAACACACAAACTTATCGCCATAGGATTTCTTGTCTGATTTTGGTGCTCTTAAAATAAGTGCCGACATCATTGGCACATACGTCAAACAAAGTACCATTGCACCAATCATAGCAAAAATGAAAGTCAAAGCCATTGGTTTGAACATTTTTCCTTCGATACCTTGTAAGGCTAAAATGGGTAGAAAAACAATAAGGATAATCAACTGACCAAAAAAGGCAGCATTCATCATTTTTTTTGAGGCATCTGCTGCAACGCCATCACGTTCTTTAGATGTCAATTTCCTTTTCTTTAAGACTTGCGAAGCAATAAGAAAAACTGTACTTTCTACAATAATCACAGCACCATCGACAATAATTCCGAAATCTATTGCTCCTAGACTCATTAGGTTAGCCCAAACATCAAACACATTCATTAGTATAAATGCGAACAACAAGGATAATGGAATTGTTGAAGCTACTATTAAACCACCACGCCAATTACCTAATAAGAAAATAAGAACAAATATCACTATTAATGCCCCTTCAATTAGATTGGTAGCCACCGTTGAGGTTGTTTCTGCAATTAATTTGCTGCGGTCTAATAAAGGTTCTATAATGACTCCTTCTGGCAATGACTTTTCAATTTGAGCCATTCTCACTTTTACATTCTCAATGACATCGTTTGAATTAGCGCCCTTAAGCATCATTACCAAACCACCAACTACTTCGCCTTCGCCATCTTGAGTTAAAGCGCCATAACGAATAGCAGCACCAAATTGTACCGTAGCAATGTCGCCAACGGTAATTGGAATATTGTTTGTGTTTTTAACTGTAATTTTTTTAATATCCTCTAAACTACGCACTAAACCTTCACCACGAATGAAATTGGCTTGATGGTTCTTTTCTATGTATGCGCCACCTGTATTTTGATTGTTAGCTTCAAGAGCTTCAAAAACATCGGTAATTGTTAAACCAATAGCTTTTAGTTCGTTTGGGTCTACAGCGACTTCGTATTGCTTAATTTTTCCACCTATAGCATTTACCTCAACGACACCTTCTACCATAGCCATTTGACGTTGCACAATCCAATCTTGCATTGTACGCAAATCAGTAACCGAATATTTGTCTTTATACTCTGGTTTTACTTTAAGTGTGTATTGATAAATTTCTCCTAAACCAGAAGAAATGGGTCCCATAGTTGGCTCGCCAAAACCACTTGGAATTTGTTCTTTAACCTCGTTTAATTTTTCGGCTACTAATTGACGTGGTAGATAGGTTCCCATATCATCGTCAAAAACTATAGTAACCACAGATAAGCCAAAACGAGAAATGGAACGGATTTCCTTTACATCAGGCAAGTTGCTCATTGCCACTTCCACAGGATACGTAACAAATTGTTCTATATCCTCTGTGCCTAAATTGGGTGCTTGCGTAATGACTTGAACTTGGTTATTGGTAATATCAGGAACAGCATCAATGGGTACTTGGGTCATACTCCAAATACCTGCTCCAACAATGGTAAGCGTTAGCAAACCAATAATGAATTTGTTATTGATTGAAAAATCAATGATTTTATTAATCATAGAAAATGTGTTAATTCAGTTAAACTTTTCGATATAATTCTATTGTAATCATTAGAATCATTCGAAATGAAAAGAACCTTAAAGGCTCAAAATTGGATATAGTTATCCTCTAAAAAACTGAATTATGCCCGAGGTGGCTGTAATATGGAAGTTGTGATTTCTTTTTCTAAACTCTTATGATAGAAAAAATCTTGTGTAGAAATATACCTAAAATCAATGTTAGTATAAACAAATTGATGATGTGTGGCATTGATATGGCAGCATTGACAAATGCAAAAAGGTGAACATAAATCTGAACCTTGATGCTGATGGTCATCTGTTGAGTGTGAAATTTCTGTTTTCACCTCACCATCAGACACAATACCATCTTCGCACGGTGTTAAATTAAGTGCGAAAATATAAATAGACAGTATGAAGGCTAAAAATTTCATTAAACAAATATATAATATTTTTTAATGCAATGGTGTTGCAAAAGTTTTCTCAAAATAATAATTCATCTATTTTATCATTTACCCATTACAAAAAGTGCTTTTTTATATTCTAACATTTGCATGTCATAATTTACTGTAAGGATGCACTAGTTTAATTGAAATGCATTTTTTAAAGTTTGAGGATAACGGTTTAGCTATGAATAAGTACGTTGCAAAAAACAGAGGGAGCTATTCAGTTTTTATTTACTAATTTAGGAGCCTAAACACGACACTAATCATACACATTACAGTTGGTAATAGCCCTCCTCTGGTAAATTTGGTATTTTAAAAACACAATGCAAGTAAAAAAGAAACATCACTATGTTTGGAAAGAATACTTGAAAGCGTGGTCTGAAAACAACCAAGTACCAGCACTAATTAAAAAATCAGGAAAAATCATAAAAGCTAATCCCGAAGGTTTAGCGCAACAAAGGTATTTTTATGCACTTGAAGAATTTACTCAAGAAGAGGAAATTATTCTTAAAAAGCTAGTTAACCAATGGAGTAAAGAATCTACTATCAAAATTAATATCAACTTTAGAGGCATTTGCATCAAAACCATTCCATATATATTCTGATATTGCCTTACGATAATCACTTGGCAAACCGCTAGTATTCTATACTTTTTGATGTTATTTTGGCTGTATGTTTTTTCATGTTTTAAAAATGATAAATTTTACACTTAAAAATTTAAGTTATTACTATTGCTCATCTTTATCTTTTATTAAATCATCAATATGAACAGTCACTTCACCTAATAAAATATTTACCTTCTTTTTTAGGTCTTCGTACTCTTCAGCACCTAATTCATCAATATTTATATTATTTTTTTTTAACTCACTAACGAAACCATATGATTCATTCTAATGAATTTGTTCTTGCCAGTTTAACAGAACAATTAGACGAATATAAAAACTGCAAAATAACATCGTATCTAGTCTACTTACGAATAAGCTTCTCAGATTTTATTTAACAATTTTACGCTAAAATAAGCGAAACATCATATACAAAACCATTACTCTTAATTTAGAATCAGATCGTATTATTGTTATTAAGCTAGATCTAAATCAAACAGAATCGTTATTTTCAAACTCAAAAATAGCATTACAAACTGTTTCAATTGAAGAGCCATATAGCAAAAAACCGTATCTGTCTAAAGGCTGTACACAATTGATATCATTGTTGTCAAAAACGAACTCTTCTCTTGACTGCATTAACAAACGACCTAAGGCATTTTTCCCAATTAATTTATTTGTTTCAATTTCTACAGCAGCCCAATCTTTATCTTTATTTGATAACTCTACTATTGACTTAGTTTCTGTTTCTTTTTAATGCATTAGAAAATTTATCATAATTCTGAGATAACTTAACTTTTAAAACCCAATACATTATTGAATATTTCACTTCTTCCCAATCTTGCCTTGTATGGTTTAAATATTTGCGACTAATCATTTTAGCAGTCATAGGACTGTTTTGCTCAATTATTTCTTGCTGTATAGCAGGAAATAATGGATAACGACAAGCTTGATATAACGCTTCTGCAGAAGGTATTATAATGTCGTTAACTCTAATTGAGTAACCACCAGCCATATTTGAAAGCCCACCAAACCTTGCTTTAGTGCTTTTAAAAGCTATGACATCTTTCTTATTATATGTTCTTTCTGAAATTTTCATTTATTACAATATATAAAAATAATTTATAACCCTCTATTTTTAAGGCCAAAAAGAGGCAACCAATTATGACCCGGAACATCCCACCAAAACACTAAAGGACAGGTGTTTGAAATATTTCTCCATGTAAAAGACAATGTGCCAGTACCAAAGGTTTTATGAGATTTAACAGTATCACCTAATGGTCTTTTTCTTCTATCAGGGTTTTCTGTTTGTACCTTACCAAGTAATTCCACACCTTTTTCTAAAAAAATCTTCTCAAGCTTTACTCTATTTTCTGGGCTACTAAAAAACACCTCGTTTTTTGGTAAATTAGAAGGTCTAAAAGCAGGAACACTTTCGTTTACCATATCTAATCCTGCTAAATATTCTAATGTTGACTTAGACTGCTCTTCTATTGGGTAAACACCATTCAATTTTTGATTTTCCTGCAATCCACTTTGTTTTTATATGGTTTTCAACTACATAGTCTTTACCAACTAGAAGCACTTTTTTAATTTTATCATCAAACTGCTTCATCAAACGCCATTCCATCTTACTAAACCCAGATGAATGATAACAAAACAAACTTATACCTAGAGTTTTTGTCTTATTAATAATTGCCTTATAATTTTCATTTACCTCATCGTCTTTAGCATCTAGCCAAATAGCTAAATCTCGATACACAGTGCCTCCAGTTGCCAATACATCGTCAAAATAAATGTAATTCTTCTTAGGGGTATCTATGGATACCTTATAATCAACCATAAATTCAGTTTGTAAAATTTGATCAACGATTGATAAAATTTCTGGTTGACTTTTATATACTTTTTGATGTTATTTTGGCTGTATGTTTTTTCATGTTTTAAAGTATGATAAATTTTACACTTAAAAATTTAAGTTATTACTATAGCTCATCTTTATCTTTTATTAAATCATCAATATGAACAGTCACTTCACCTAATAAAATATTTACCTTCTTTTTTAGGTCTTCGTACTCTTCAGCACCTAATTCATCAATATTTATATTATTTTTTTTTAACTCACTAACAATTGATTCAGCAATATTTCTTGTTAAAGGATTGATAATTGGTCTTAAATCTTCTTCTTTCATAATGATTTTATTTAACTATTCTCCACTATCTTAATTTCATCATCTGTTAAGCCATATAACTCATACACCATAGCATCAATTTCTTTGTCTGTTTGGTTAATTTGTTGTTGTAAGGCTTGAGCTTCTGCTTTTTTAGTTTCAAACACATCCATCCACTCCATTTCATCTAGTTTGGTTAAGGTTGCTATAGGTGTTTGCTCATTTTTAACACGCTCTTTATTTTCTTTTTTTATAGCTTTATTGAGTTCTTTTATAAACTCACCAAATTCTAACTCATGCCAGTTTTGAAGCTTTTTAGATAGCTTTTCTATTGAAAATTGAGATTGAAGGTATTTGTGAAATATACGTAGTACTAACTCTATGAAGCTCTTTATTAGCCAGTAATACGTCCCTAACTAAACCCTTTATTTATTCTTTTATCAGATTGGGGAAATATTGGAAACTGCCTAATGTATTCAGGTAAAAACTTACCCCTCCTTTTAACCATTTTAGTGTAATAAAATGAACTCAGTTTTGAATTTAAAATACCTAATGTAGAATAATAATTCAATTAAAGAAGAATTCTTTAAAAGTGTTGTCTTTGGTCTTTGAAAGGACTAATAAACGGTTCGATTAATTCCCTGTTAGAACAAATGATTAGTTTCTGATCTATATAGTAACCATTATCGTCAAATGTAGCATTTAATCCTCCTGAAATTGCTCTAACCAATATCTTAGGCTGTTCGTGTAATTCTGGGAATGTTGGTTAGACATTATGTCTTTGTCATATTCTAAATATTTCTCTATATTTTTTATTAAATTTCTACCTACATCTTTACCTTCAAGATACTTATGGCATTTTTCATTTGCCTTTTTGAGCCCTTTAGGAAATCATCTTTTTTTCTATCATCAATTTTACTAAATGCTACTATCTTTACTTACATAGTGATATAGACTCTAATGGAAACTTTTTTCTTTTATTTTATCAATTACTTTTAATGAACTATCATCAAGATCGATTCTGAATTGAAAACCATCCGTATTCTTAAACACAGATTTGATTAATGAAAGTAATCCTCTGAAAATTCATTATACTCTTGTTTGGATTTCAGAATAACAACTTCAATGTAAATTTCACTACCTCATTATTAATTCGACAGTGTTAGAATACAGGTAATTTATGTTGCGTCACTGAAAAACATAAATGACCAAAACTAATATACTTTCTAACTGATTAATTAATTTAATATTTTTTCTTCTTAAATAGTCTTCCATAACCAAAATCAGCTATCAAAAACTTACTGCTGGAATAATATAACTAATAACACCATGGTTTTAATTAATGCAATGGAATTTTTTCAATAAACAAAAACGTAATATTCAGTCGCTGATTTTAAGATATTTTGCCAATTCTAAACTTTCTTTTTGATTGAAATCCTTGATTGTTTGAACTCTAACATAAGGTGGATTACCTATCACCACATCAAAACCACCTTTTTTAAACACTTGCGGGAATTGCTCTTCCCAATTAAAAGCTTTATCTCCTGCAACAGTTTTATTATCTATTAAAGAGTTCCCACATTTAAGATTACTGTTTAAGTTGTTAAGCTTACGCCTAGGCTGTGCTGTTCGTAACCAAAGAGAAAGTTTTGCTATTTCTACAGATTCTTCATTTAAATCTACACCATAAATATTATTTTCTAATATGGTATTTTCAATATCAGAAAACACAATACCACCTCCTAATACTTTTGCTTTTAGCTCATCTATATACCCATGCTCTTTTATTAAAAAATCTAATGCTTGGTTTAAAAATGCTCCAGAACCACAAGCTGGGATCACAAATGGTAAGTTGTAAGAGCCATTCTCTATATGTCATCAAGTGTTAGCAACTAGTTTTTCAATAGTACTCTTATTTCTATTCTTACGCCCTTTAAAGTATTCTTCTTCTTTAAAACCTAGTTCTATTTTCTTTTCTGTACATAGTTTACCAATGGTATTTTCTACAATGTATTTGGTAATGTATTTAGGCGTATAGAATACACCATCTTTTTTACGTTTAGATTTTTGCTTGTCAAAATCACCTCCTTCAATTTCTGCATTTACGCTTTCAATTTCATTTAAGTGAGTTTTCAAAAATGTGTCCTAATATGTTTACATCTACTTGACTTTCAAAATCGTAAGCAGCTAGTTTCTTCGTATGGTTGTATAATAACTCATTATCTATTTCAAGGCTATCTAATACGGTATCTTCTTTAAACAACCCACCGTTATAGGCGTATATTTCTGCTCTTGCTTTTGTACCTTGTCTTCCTTTATCTAAAAACTTAAAATACTGCTTAAACATAGCGTAAAGCGGTCTGTCATCTCCAAAATCTACATCTGCTTTCCACTTGTCTAATATTTGTAAGGTACTATTAGGAGGTAGTAAACCTCTATCTTCTGCAAAGAAAACAAAGAGGTATCTGTCAATTAACTTTTGTGATTTCTGAAACAGCGTCAATTTTACATTTTTCTCTAAACGTAATAACTCTGCTTTAGCATCATCATCTAAGCTATCTGAGTCTTCTGTATTACTTTGTAAGCCTTTTAAACGTTTGGCATTACGCTTTACTAAATCTCTAAACAACTCTCTTTTAAATACTGAGTAATCTTTATAAAATTGCTTGGTAATTTGTTCTTCTTCAACTACAGAAGCTTCTTTTATTTTTAATGGTATGTTATTTAATATATTGTCTTTTTGTAAGCACAAGTATAATAATGCAAACTGTTCTTCTGTTAATTCAAATAAATTAAACTCTTCAAACTCCGTAGCGTCATTTATATAAAAGCGTAGCTTCTCAAAGTTAGACGTAATTACATATACACATCCTTTTTGATTGGCTTTATAGTCAAACGCTTGTTTACGAATACTTTCTAAATCTTTAGTGTTTGTGCCTTTTAACTCAATAACTCCAACAGCGACATCATTACTCAATATTGCGCCATCTGCTTTACGTGCATTGGTTTGGTTTTTATACTCAGCTACTAAATTAAAATCTGCTTTAGGTTTTAAGGTATAATCCAGCACATTTACAAACAACTCGGTCAAGAAAATACCTTGGTATTCTTCTTCTTTAGAGTTGCGAATGTTTTCTTGTATGGTACTATCTAAGAAGTACTTAGAGTACTTTTTATACGCTTTATTTAGTTTGGTAGTGTCTAATTGTTTTAAATATTTTTTAAGTACAGACGCTTGGTATAATGCCATTAAGTAGGTTATTGAGTAGTTTTATAATGCTTAAAAATACTAATCTTTTTATTCTTGTGTAAGCAATCGTAATAGCTTTTTAAGATAAAATTTAAAGATCACTATATTTAGTGATTTCTAATTCATGAAAATTAGGCTGTATTTTTTCAATGCTTTTAATATGATATAATTTAATACAGTACATTTTATCTATTTAGATTTCGAAGATACTGTCTGTTAGTTTAATTTTTGTACGGAAAACCGTAATATGTATTAGTTTAGGCGCGTTTGTCTTTTACTTCCTTATCAAAAGCTATTAAATTGAAGAGTTGCCGCATCCTTGACCGTACTCGGTTTCCATAACGTTCTTCTAGTTCTTGCGCGTTGAGGTTTGTAGTGGCATGAGTTAGTATCTTGTTTTTTAACAATAACTCATAACGTGATAATAACACTTCTCCCATGACATTGCAATCTTTTCCGAAGTGTCTGCCGAGTGGTTCTACACCTAAATCGTCAAAGCAAAAGAATTTGTTGTTTCCGAATTCTTCAATTGTCTTAAAACCAATGTTATTAAATCCGAATGTAATGTTCCTGGTTGGAATAACTTCATAAGGTCTGAAATGTGGAACTATATTGCGGAGCAATCTCATTAAACTTGTTTTTCCACAACCTACAGGTCCCGATAATAAAATACCTTTGTTGAGGTCGATTCCGAATCTCTCACAGCTAGCTTGATCCTTAATAAAATATACACATAGCTTATACAGAATTTGCATATCGTCTTCATAGATTTTGAAGTTTTGACCGAAGAGTTGTTTTCCTTTTGCTTCCAAGTACACCAAGATTTCATTGAAATTGTAATGAATGTGATCGGATTTTACTATTCCGATTTGGTATTGAATTGCTCCTTCGGTTATTATGTGAGGTAAGGGTTGGTTCATAGTTGTGATTTAAAATGTTCTGTTCATTTTTTTCTTGATAAAAAAACGAACCAAAAAAATCAATTCTCTAATTAGGAAATTACTTCGTACCATTCGCTTTCAAATCTTCTTGCGTCATGCTGCGCATCGCACTTCCGATTCTTCGCTCTTTATTTCTGATAGAGACAAAATGTTTTTAATGCCGTAAGCCATATTCTATGGCGCTAGTTTTAGCAATTTCATTTTGATTTACAGCTAGTTCTTGAAAGTTTCAAAACTTGTTTACCGGCTTTTGATTCTCAGTGTGCGATTCTGAATCAAGTTCAGAATGACGTCATTCAAAGTGGTTCACTGTAGTTTTTGTCTTTTGATACTTTTAGGTTGTCCTGATTATGGTCATGTGCTTTTGGTGGTTTTAGTTCACTAGCTTTTAAAATCCATTTTCGAGCTGTAGCCTTCCAATTGGTAATTCTTGCTTTTCCAGAAATTTTCCAATCAATGCCTTCGTAATGATTGAAGAACATTTGTGCTTCTTTTTTAGTGCTCTTTTCTTTTTTAAAAAAAGCAATAACTTCATTTTCATTTTGAGGTTGCGCCCCTTTGTTTTTATTTATTATATGTTTATTAATGTTTATATTAGATACCAGCGCTTGTCCACTGCTTGTCCCGATATTGGTACAGTGTGAGTCCACTACTTGTCCAGTACTTGTCCCAAAATTGGTCAACCTAATTTGACTGCCTTTAAACGGATTATGAGAGGGTAAATAACTAATATAATTCCACTTATTTAAGTCGCGAATACATCTGTGATAAGTTGTTTTAGAGCCTATTTTAGAGCATTGCATGACCTCATCACGAAAAATGTAAAACACCTCAACAAATCGGTTGCTGTTCCATAATTTAAATAGGGCCATATAAAGGCTAACATGAGAGGGGTTTAGCCTATTGTCTTGCTCTATTTTTAGAAAAGCATTGTTGAGGTGCTTGATGTAATTAATTTCTGACATGCGGCTATTAGCTCTTGAATTTATTCTCTTGTAGGATTCTTAATATTTCACTGTAATCGTACAAGATGATGCCGCCAATTTTAGTGAAGGGTAAGGTTCTGTTGATGCGTAAATTTTGTAGAGTGCCTGGGCTTATTTTTAGCATTTCCATGACCTCAGCAGATTTGAGGTATTTTTTGGTTTTTACTGTCGTTTTTTCTTGAAGTAACTTTTTAAGTTCTTCTAATAATTCTAGTTTGAAATCGTAAAGATCTTCAGTTGTAATGATTGTTGCTGCCATTGTAAAACGGTTTTTAAGGTTGTTAAAAAGCCCCTACGAGAGTAGAGGCTAGGGCAATTTTATAGTTGCCACGATTTGACTTTCGTTTTACAAAGTTGGTGGGAATTATTATGATTTCTTCGGTAGTTGTTCGGTACTACCGAAGAAATTTAACATTTAAAAGGGTGTATTTTATGAGGTGTAAAGCTTGTAGTTATTTGCTATCTTCATAGCTCATTCTAGTTTCTAAGCTTGTTTTTAATTTGTCTAAGAATTTTGTTTTGTCAGTCTCTCTACTTTTAATTTCGGCGTAAGTTTTGTAGATATTACCTAAATCCATGTCAAAAAGTGTACTACACACATTTGCCATTTTGCTGATTTCAGCTTGTCCGTTTCTAATTGCTCCAGAGGCTTGTAGGGCATAAATGATTTCAATGAGATCAGTTTTAGAGGCTGTCCAAGACAAATTGTTAAGTATCGCAGGACTGACTTCTTCAATGGTACTTCCGGATTCTATTTTCTTTAATAAGAGCAGTTCGTCGTTATAAAAATTGACCAATAGGTCATACGCAATAAATTTTCCAACCAGATTGTCATGACTTGTAGAGAATTCGGGGTCTGAGAAATGTCTGGAACTATCATTTACAATATCTAAATCATTATTTCCTCGAATAAAGTAAATATGATCAAGACTATCTTCTTGATGCTTATAGTAATTCCAGAAAATTAGTTGTTTCTTTTTGCAGTCTTCTAATTTTTCTAATCGTTTGTGTATAAACAGCCGTTGTTTGTTGAGGTCTGCTGTTGGTTTTTCCATCATGTAAGCATGAAGCTTTACGAAATACTTTAAATACCCTAGAACAAAAGGTTTATCAGCTTTAAAAAAGTGTATTTCAGACTTTGAATTAGGGAAGTTATTCATATCTCTAATTTTAAGTCTAAGCTTGTATAAACACTCTTTAGATGTTGCAATTCCTTTGTTTAAGTTCTTAAAATCTTTTAATTCAATACTCTGCAAACGAGCCATTTCTTTATAAAATGGCTTCATAATTTGGGTGATTTCATGCATGATTTATAGGTTTAATTAGTTGCTATAAATTATTAATCTTTAAAAAGACACGCAACAAAAAAGCATAAAACCTTACATTTTAACACATGTTAATTCGTTCTTTTTAATGTGTTTTGCTCTTGATTAGTCTTTAATACCACCCTAAGTTTATTCATGTCATTACTTACTTTATTCTCCAAAACACGCGCATAAATTTGTGTAGTTGCAATTTTAGAATGCCCTAATAATTTTGAGACTGTTTCTATAGGCACACCGTTAGACAACGTAACCGTTGTCGCAAATGTATGTCTGGCCATGTGAAACGTTATATTTTTAGAAATACCGCAAATCATTGCTATTTCTTTTAAATACACATTCATTTTTTGGTTTGAAATTACAGGAAAAACAGTGTCAGTTACTAAAGATTTTGCACATCCAATATACTTCATCATCAACTCTTCTGCAGTTATCAAAATCGGTATTCTGACTCTAGTATCTGTCTTTTGCCTCTTGGTCATAATCCATTTATTACCATCTATACCTATGACAATGTTATCCTCTGTAAGCTGCATAACATCTGTATATGATAAACCTGTATAACAACTAAAAACAAACATATCTCTGACAGAAGTTAATCTCTCTGTATCAAACTCCTTTTCAATAATAACTCGAAGCTCAACATCTGTCAGAAATTCACGTTCCACTTTTTTATATGATGGTTTAAATTTTATAAATGGGTCCTTATCTAACCATTCCATTTTATAGGCTAATGAAACCATTTTACGCAACCTTTGAAGATGTTTCATTACAGTATTATGCCCCATAGATTTATCAAATCCTATTGGAATGTATAACCGTAAAAACCTTTCAAAATCTACTATAAACTGATATGTTAATTGAGATAGATAAATATCCGAGGTTTTACAATTCTCATTTAGAAATATTTTAATATATTTTTGAGTGGTGAAGTAATTCTTTAAAGTTCCAAACCTCAACGATTCAGACATTTGTGTATTATGATAATCTATTAAAGTTAGTAACGAATAATGTTTATCATCTTCCCCTAAAAATCTGGCTTTTATCCCTTGAGCAGTGATCAGCTTATTCTCGTAATTTAACTGCTCATAAGCTTCAAAGATTCTACTCCTCACCTGATCAATGTAACGATTTAAAATACGAGATTCCTTTTTTGTTCCACGAACCTTACCACTACTAGTATCCCAATCACAAAGTAATACTTTTCGTTGTAGACTGATATTTACTCGTTTACTGTTTACAGTAATCCTAGCGTATATGGATACATAATTATTTTTAACACGTGATTGATTTATCCAGAAAAGGATGCTAAATGTTGTTAATCTTTTCATAGTTGTCATCTTTAATTAAATATGATTAAAAGACGAAAGTCAAATCAACTACTATAAGCTACAAATTTTCAATATGAATAGTCGGTACATTAACTTGTTTAAAAAACTGTTAACCGATTTGTGAACCAAAGTTATGAAATTAAATCAATTCTTATGATAGTCCAAAAATGATAAAACCCTGTAAACAATAAGTTTTACAAGGTTTTATATTCATATGATATATATTTCGTCGGGGTGGCAGGATTCGAACCTGCGACCTCCTCGTCCCAAACGAGGCGCGATGACCGGGCTACGCTACACCCCGAAATATTCGGTGCGCAAATATACGTGTATTTTTCAAATCAACAAGTTTTTAGAACATAATTTTAACCTTGATTTTACTAAAAATATAGTCTACTTTTGCAAGAAAAACTCTCTCATGCTAATTATTGGTATCACTGGTGGAACTGGAAGTGGAAAAACAACAGTTGTAAAACAAATATTAAACGAATTGTCTCAAGACGATATTTCCGTGATTTCACAAGACTCATACTATAAAGACACCTCTGAATTAAGCTTTGAAGAGCGTACACAAATAAATTTTGACCATCCACAATCTATCGACTTTGATTTATTAATTGAACAGGTTAAAGACTTAAGGCAAGGAAAAACCATTAACCAACCTGTATATTCTTTTATAGAACACAATCGTGTTAATGAAACGGTTAAAACTTCACCAAAGAAAGTAGTTATTGTTGAAGGTATCTTAATCTTAACCAATCCGATTTTAAGAGATTTATTCGATATTAAAATTTATGTGCATGCAGATTCTGATGAGCGTTTAATCAGACGTGTAAAACGTGACATCACTGAGCGCGGTAGAGATTTAACCGAGGTTCTTGATCGTTACCAAGACACCTTAAAACCTATGCATCAGCAATTTATAGAAAGCACAAAAGAGTATGCAGATATCATTATACCTAACAACAAATTCAACACCGTTGGGATAAATATTGTTAAAACAATTATTAACGAACGATTATCGTAAAGAATTTGTACTTTTAAGCATTAAAATCTATGTATGTTTTTCAAAAAGTTACAACAACATAAATATTTCAAATACGTCCTTAACCCATACATTGCCATATCAATTGCCTTTGTAGTATGGATGCTTTTTTTTGATGACAATTCATATATATTCCATAGAGAATTAGATGCTGTTATTGAAGAAAAAGAAGCTGAAATAGAACTGTATCAAGCTGAAATAGAAATAGACAAAAAAAGTATACAGGTTTTAAATAATGATGAAAATCTTGAAAACTTCGCAAGAGAAGCCTATTTTATGAAAAAGGATAATGAGGAGATTTACATTATAGAATACGAAAACGAACCAACTAAACACAAAACCGATGAGTAAATTCCTATTCAGTGAGTTTGAAAACATTTCTGCAGCAGCTTGGAAACAGCAAATTCAGGCGGATCTAAAGGGAGCAGATTATAATGACACTTTGTTATGGAAGACTAATGAAGGGGTTACTGTAAAACCATTTTACCATAACGATACAGATCATAATACAGCAAATATTCCTACAAACAACTGGAAAATTGCACAACAAATAGACGCATTCATCACTTCCGAAGCTAATAAAAAAGCTCTTGAAGCTATAGAAAGAGGAGTAGAATCTATCATATTCGTTATCAAATCTGAAATTAACATTACTGAATTATTAGCGAATATTGATGTCAGCACAATTGAATTGCAATTTAAATTCAAGTTGTTAAATGAAAAAATGGCTGAGGAAATAATTCAATTAGATTTACCTCACTACTACTTAAACTTTGACATTGTTGGTCATTTAGCACAAACAGGAAACTGGTATACGTCCTTAAAAGGTGATTTTAGCTTTATAAAAACGTTAGTTAAAAAATATCCTACTCAAAATATTTTGAGTGTTGATACATCTGTATATCAAAATGCTGGGGCAACAATTACTCAACAATTAGCATATGCCATAGCGCATGCTAATGAATATTTTAATAATTTTAAAGACGATACTCTACCACAGCTTCAGTTTATAACTTCTACAAGTGGAAATTACTTTTTTGAAGTCGCTAAAATTAGAGCTCTAAAATTATTATTTAAAACATTAACGGAAGACTATCAATCTTTAAATAACGAGTGTGCGATTTTAAGCTACCCTTCAAACAGAAACAAAACAATATACGATTATAATGTAAATTTATTACGTACTACTACTGAATGCATGAGTGCAATATTAGGTGGTGCAACAACTGTTTGCAACTTACCATACGACCATATTTATCACAATTCCAATGATTTTGGTGATAGAATTGCTCGTAATCAATTGTTAGTATTAAAAAACGAAAGTGCCTTCGACGTGGTTGTAAATCCAGCTGATGGTTCTTATTATATTGAAACACTAACTCAACAATTAGCCGAGAAAGCTTTAGAGATTTTTAAACTTATTGAAACAGGCGGTGGCTTTTTAACACAATTGAAAGAAGGCATCATACAACGCAAAATAAAAGAAAGTGGAATCACTGAACAAGAACAGTTTGACAATGGCTCATTAGTGTTATTAGGTACAAACAAGCATCCTAATATGGATGACAAAATGAAACACGACTTAGAAAAACAACCCTTTGTAAACCGTGAATCAAGAAAAACTTTAATTGCCCCAATAACAGCAAGGAGGATTTCTGAAAAATCAGATAAAAACAGATTAGAACAAGAATAAAACCATAAGTAAAACTAAACAAGAATAAAAATGAAAAAAATAGTATTAGCTACTGCATTATGCATATCGGTATTAAGCTGTAAACAAGAATCTAAATTTGACTACAAATACGCTGATCAACCTCAGACATTATCTTGTGAAGATATTGACGCCAAATTATTTAATGAAGCATACTACGCGTTTGAAAATGCGATAATTACATATACAAAAAACACAAAAAGAAGCCCAAATTTAAACGTTACTCCTGAATTTGCTTTAAGAGCGTACACTGTTAGAGCACAAGGTTTAATCCGAATTACCGATTACACTACTAAAGAAACTTATGACATCTTTCAAAAACTAAAAGATAAAGATATCTGGAATGGCAATCAACTAAAAAACAACTCTAACTTTACAGAATGTATAGGGAGAAATATTGAAAACCCAAAAATCAAAGGTTCATTCAACACTTTACGATCTGTAAATAGCCTTAATCCAGTATTAGTGGCAACAACAATTACAGAAGACAGAACAATAAGAAACCAATACAACGATAAAACTTTAATGACTTATATTGCTCTAGACTTATATTATTCAAAATTCTTTAACACTGATTTTTCAAATATTGAATTTTTAGTTGAGAAAGACCCTGCTACACTTCCTCCGACACTTCCTATTACCAAACCGACTGGCCCAGAAATTGGAAAAAAAATAAACTTGGCACCTGTAAAAGACAAAAGACAACAACACAGTTCACATGATGGACATAACCACTAAGGATGAAAAGAAAAGATGTTCAACATATAAAACTATCCACATCTGAAGTAAAAACTGATGCAAAAAAAGTTTCAGTTTCAAATACAGCAGAGGGTATTGCTATCAAATCTTCATATTCTAAAGAGGATACAACCGATTTAAAACACTTAAATTTTGTTGCAGGAATTGCACCAAACTTAAGAGGTCCTTATTCAACTATGTATGTGCGCAGACCATGGACAATTCGCCAGTACGCCGGGTTTTCTACCGCTGAAGAATCTAATGCGTTTTACAGGCGTAATTTAGCTGCAGGTCAGAAAGGGTTATCCGTTGCATTTGATTTAGCAACACATAGAGGCTATGACTCAGATCATGAACGCGTTGTTGGTGATGTAGGAAAAGCCGGAGTAGCAATTGACACAGTTGAAGACATGAAGGTGTTATTTGATCAAATACCTTTAGATAAAATGTCGGTTTCAATGACTATGAATGGTGCCGTATTACCAATCATGGCGTTTTATATTGTTGCCGCTGAAGAACAAGGTGTTGATAAAAAATTACTAGCAGGTACTATTCAAAATGATATTCTTAAGGAATTTATGGTGCGTAACACTTATATCTACCCACCTACACCTTCTATGAAAATCATCTCTGATATTTTTGAATACACAGCTAAAGAAATGCCTAAATTCAATTCTATCAGTATTTCAGGGTACCACATGCAAGAAGCTGGTGCCACTTGTGATATCGAGTTAGCATATACATTAGCAGATGGTTTAGAGTATATTAGAAAAGGTATTGCTGCAGGAATGGATATTGACTCCTTTGCTCCGAGATTATCCTTCTTTTGGGCTATTGGAATGAATCATTTTATGGAAATCGCTAAAATGCGTGCCGGCAGAATGTTATGGGCTAAATTGGTTAAACAATTTAACCCTAAAAACTTAAAATCTTTAGCATTACGTACACATTGTCAAACATCAGGTTGGAGTTTAACAGAACAGGATCCGTTTAATAATGTAGCACGAACTTGTATTGAAGCTACTGCCGCTGCGTTTGGAGGCACACAAAGTTTACACACAAATGCCTTAGATGAAGCCATTGCTTTACCTACCGATTTTTCTGCACGTATTGCTCGTAATACACAAATATATTTACAAGAAGAAACACACATTACAAAAACTGTTGATCCTTGGGCTGGAAGTTATTATGTTGAAAATTTAACCAATGACATTGCAGAGAAAGCCTGGAAACTTATTGAAGAAGTTGAAGAACTTGGCGGAATGACCAAAGCCATTGAAGCAGGAATACCTAAAATGCGTATTGAAGAAGCCGCAGCACGTAAACAAGCACGTATTGATTCTGGTCAAGATATAATAGTTGGTGTTAATAAATACCGATTAGAAAAAGAAGATCCACTTCATATTTTAGAAGTCGATAATACTATTGTTCGTAAATCCCAAATTGAGCGTTTAGACGCATTAAAAGCCGAACGTAACTCAGAAGAGGTTAAGAGTTGTTTAACAGCGTTAACTAAAGCTGCGAAATCTGGTAAAGATAATTTACTTGAATTGGCTGTTAAAGCTGCAAAATCTAGAGCTACTTTAGGTGAAATTTCTGATGCTTTAGAGGTTGAATTCGGGAGATATAAAGCAGATATAAAATCATTTACAGGCGTGTATAGTAAAGAAATAAAAAACGACGAATCATTTGAAAAGGCAAAACAATTAGCAAATGACTTTGCCGAATTAGATGGTAGACGTCCTCGAATTATGATTGCCAAAATGGGGCAAGATGGTCATGATCGTGGTGCTAAAGTTGTCGCTACAGGTTATGCTGATGTTGGTTTTGATGTAGATATTGGCCCTTTATTTCAAACACCACAAGAAGCTGCAAAACAAGCCGTTGAAAACGACGTGCATATTCTTGGCGTGTCATCATTAGCTGCCGGACACAAAACATTAGTCCCTGCAGTAATTGAAGAATTAAAGAAATATGGCCGTGAAGATATTATGGTTATTGTTGGTGGTGTAATCCCTCATCAAGATTATCAGTATCTGTTTGATGCTGGTGCTATTGCAGTATTTGGACCTGGAACAAAAATTAGTGAAGCAGCTATAGAAATATTACAAATTTTAATAGATGGTACAAACTAATTCTTTCATTAAAAAAACATACCTAAAAAGGCTACTTCGGTAGTCTTTTTCACTTTAACTAACCGTTAACAACTTTCCCTTGAATAACTCATAAATAATTGTATTTTTACATTCAATTCAAATTTCTAATTAATGGGTAAAATCATTGCAATTGCAAATCAAAAAGGTGGTGTTGGTAAAACAACAACTTCTGTAAATCTAGCCGCATCTTTAGGCGTTTTAGATAAAAAGGTGTTGTTAATTGATGCTGATCCACAAGCCAACGCTACTTCTGGCCTTGGTATTGATGTAGAATCTGTTGAAATTGGAACCTATCAAATTTTAGAACATTCAAATACAGCGAGAGAAGCTATTATTAAAACAAATTCTCCTAATTTAGATTTGATTCCTGCGCATATAGATTTGGTTGCTATTGAAATTGAGTTAGTTGATAAAGAAGAACGGGAATACATGCTAAAGAAAATTTTAGCAGATAGTATTGATGATTACGACTATATTTTAATTGATTGTGCACCATCATTAGGGCTATTGACCTTAAACGCGTTAACAGCAGCGCACTCTGTTATCATCCCTATTCAATGTGAATATTTTGCTTTGGAAGGTTTAGGTAAACTTCTGAATACAATTAAAAGCATTCAAAAAATTCATAATAAAGATTTAGATATTGAAGGTTTGTTACTGACTATGTATGATTCGCGCTTGCGTTTATCAAACCAAGTTGTTGAAGAGGTTCAAAAACATTTTAATGACATGGTATTTGAATCTATCATTCAAAGAAATGTACGTTTGAGTGAAGCACCAAGTTTTGGAGAAAGCATTATTAGCTATGACGCTAGTAGTAAAGGCGCAAATAACTATTTAAGTTTAGCAGAAGAAATCATCAAAAAAAATAAGTAGCAGCTATGGCAAAGGCAATGAAAAAGCAAGCATTAGGAAGAGGACTGTCTGCCCTATTAAAAGATCCAGAAAAAGATATCACATCTGTTTCAGATAAAAACGCTGACAAAGTTGTTGGTAATATTATTGATTTGGATATTGATGCCATTGAAGTTAATCCATTTCAACCAAGAACAACATTTAACGAAGAAGCCTTACGAGAGTTATCTGCTTCTATAACAGAATTGGGAGTCATTCAGCCTATAACCGTTAGAAAAACAGGTGTCAATAAATTTCAGTTAATTTCAGGTGAGCGTCGTTTTAGAGCTTCTAAACTAATTGGTAGAGAAACTATTCCAGCGTATGTGAGATTAGCAAACGATCAAGAATCTTTAGAGATGGCCTTGGTAGAAAACATCCAACGTCAAGACTTAGATCCTATTGAAGTTGCCTTATCATACCAAAGATTGATTGATGAAATCAACTTAACACAAGAGCAAATGAGTGAACGTGTAGGAAAAAAACGTTCTACTATTGCTAACTACTTACGTTTATTAAAACTAGATCCAATCATACAAACCGGAATGAAAGATGGATTTATTTCTATGGGGCACGGTAGAGCTATCATCAATATTACAGATTTGTCTGACCAGTTAGATATTTACGAGCAGATTCTTACTAAAAAATTATCTGTTAGAGATACCGAAAAATTAGTACAACATTATAAAAATACAGATACAACTACTCAAGTTGCACCAAAAGAAACGCCTAAATTCATCAAGAAAAGTATCAAAGATTTCTCTGATTTCTTTGGAGCGAAAATCGGTGTGAATATCGGAAAAACTGGTAGCGGGAAGATTACAATTCCATTTTCTTCTGAAGAAGATTTTAATCGTATTAAAAAATTATTAGACCGTGAAAAATAAGCTTTTCATAGTAATTCTTATCGGTTTATTATCATGTAATATTTTTGCACAACAAGCAGGAGAATTACAAATATCAACAGAGGAAACGACTAATACTAAACCAATTAAAATTGATCCTTTGTCGCCCGCCAGAGCAGCTTTTTACTCAGCGGTGCTACCTGGTTTAGGACAGATTCATAACAAACAGTACTGGAAAGTTCCTATTGTTTATGCAGGTATGGGTGCAGGAATATATTTTTACACACGTAACAACAAGCAATACAAACGCTATAGAAATGCCTACAAAAGGCGTTTAGCTGGTTTTACTGATGATGAGTTCACAGACCAAACTACTGGTGAGCAAACCCTCAGTGATGCATCATTAATTGATGCACAAAAATTCTATAGTAAAAACAAAGATTTATCATTATTGGTTACTGGTATATTTTACATTTTAAACATTGTTGATGCCAATGTTAGTGCACATTTAGCACAATTTAATGTGAATGAAAATTTAAGTTTACGTCCAGATTTCTATCAAAATGACATCGATTACAAACCAAATTTAGGAGTTACACTTAACTACAAATTCTAATGAATATTGCATTATTAGGTTACGGAAAAATGGGTAAAGTAATTGAAGGGATTGCTTTAGAAAGAGGCCATCAAATTGTATTAAAATCAAGTAGCAACACCACTACACTAGATCTTTCAAACGTAGATATTGCTATCGATTTTAGCATCCCAGATGCTGCAGTAAATAATATTAGTACTTGTTTAAACAACAATGTTCCTGTTATATCAGGGACAACAGGGTGGCTTGATAAATATCAAGATATCGAAAAAATATGTCATAAAAAAAACGGTGCGTTTATTTACAGTTCAAATTTCAGTATGGGCGTGAATGTGTTTTTTGAATTGAACAAACATTTGGCAAAAATGATGCGTCAATTAAAACAATACAATGTGAGTATTGAAGAGATTCATCACACACAAAAACTCGATGCTCCAAGTGGTACCGCTATCACTTTAGCGGAAGGCATCATTGAAAATTCAGATAATACTTCTTGGAAATTAGATGCTTCTACAGAAAATAATCAAATCCCAATTATAGCAAAACGTATTGAAAACGTACCAGGCACACATCACATAAATTATTCTAGTAGTATAGACACTATAGAAATCAAACACACAGCACATAACAGAAACGGATTTGCTCTTGGTGCCGTAATTGCCTCAGAATGGCTTTTAGGCAAAAAAGGTATCTATACTATGAAAGATGTACTAGGATTATAAACGTTAAAATAAATACAAAATAGTAACAATAAGAGATTAGGAAACACTAATCTAAAAATCTAAAAATTCAAAACAACAGTCTGATTTAAAATCAGACATCGACTTAAAGCAATACGACATATGACACTTACACAATGGTTTATATTTTTTCTAATCACACAGGTAATTCACGGATTAGGAACTTGGAAATTATACATTAAAGCTGGTAGAAAAGCCTGGGAAGCATTTGTACCAGTTTATAACGCTGTTGTTTTAATAGGGATTATAAACAGACCAAAATGGTGGGTTATTTTATTATTTGTACCTATTATCAACTTGATCATGATTCCTGTTATTTGGGTAGAAACTTGCAGAAGTTTTGGCAAAAACACCTATACAGATACTGCCTTAGCTATTTTAACTTGTGGATTATATATTGGCTATTTGAACTACACACAAGACCTAACACATATAAAAGACCGTAGTTTAAAAACTAAAAGTAGTTCTGGTGATTGGGTAAGTTCTATTTTATTTGCTGTAGTTGCTGCCACGTTGGTACACACATACTTTATGCAACCATTCGTTATACCAACATCATCATTAGAAAAAACATTATTGAAAGGAGATTTTTTATTAGTAAGTAAGTTTCATTACGGAGCACGTTTACCAATGACAGCAGTAGCTGCGCCGATGGTTCACGATACGCTTCCTGTTGTAAACACCCCTTCATATTTAAAGAAACCTCAAATTCCTTATTTACGTATTCCAGGTTTTCAAGATATAGAACGTAATGATATTGTTGTATTTAATTGGCCTGCAGACACCTTGTTCAATATGTATAAACAAGCTGATAAAAAGTATGAAAAACCAATTGATAAAAAAACCAACTATGTAAAACGTTGTGTTGGTATTGCAGGTGATTCATTAGAAATTAGAGACGGTTATGTCTTTATTGACGGAAAACAAACTGTTTTACCAGATAGAGCTAAAACGCAATTTTACTACACAGTAATTTCTAAAAAATATTTATCAGCTCAATACTTGAAAGAGGATATTGGAACAACAGAATTTAATAGGTTTTATAAAATTGGTAAAGCAGCTGCTGCAAGGTATAATTTAAGAGATGTAATCCCGTTCCCTAACGATTCTACAAGTTACATGATAGAATTACCAGGTGACTTAAATGTGAGTCAGAATAAAGATTTTAAAACAACTGACAGGTATAGTATCAATATGTCAGTTGAAGAAAAAGAAACTCTAGCTAAGAATTCTGATATCGTTTCAATTAAAAGAAACATCAAACCTAAAGGAGAACGTGAAACAAACATTTTCCCGAAGTACGGAAATTATAATTGGAATGGGGATAATTTCGGACCAATATACATCCCTGAAGCTGGTAAAACCGTGGAACTTAACAAACAAGTATTACCACTATACAAAGACATTATTACTGAATACGAAGGTAATAAACTGACCACTGACAACAACAACATTTATATTAACGGTGAAATTGCAACAACATACACCTTCAAACAAGATTACTATTGGATGATGGGAGATAACCGTCAAAATTCTTTAGACGCAAGATATTGGGGATTTGTACCTTTTGACCATGTTATCGGAAAACCTGTTTTTGTTTGGATGAGTATTAGCGGTGTTGAGTTAGGTTTAGGAAATATTAAAAACTGGAAGTTTAACACCGAACGTATTTTTACAACTGTAGGTGGTAGCGGTAAACCAGTTTCATACTTACCTTACTTTTTAGTAGTTATTGCTTTATGGCAAGGGTTTCAATTTTACAAAAAAAAGAAAGCCAGTAAAGAATAAATGAACATTTTAATTCACCCTACTTACTTTCCTACTGTTGCACATTTTGTAGCAATAGCAAATGCAAATACTGTAACATTTGAAGCCGCTGATAATTTTCAGAAGCAAACTTTCAGAAACAGAATGTATGTATATGGCGCTAACGGGAAGTTATTATTGAATATTCCGGTGAAGCATAATAAGGATAAACAAAAAACCTTATATAAAAATATTGAAATTGAAAACGTTGAGGATTGGCAAAAACAACATTGGCGGTCAATTGTTTCGGCATATAAGTCTTCACCATTCTTTGAATATTATGAAGATGATTTAAAAGATTTATTCACCTCATCTCAAACTTCATTATACGATTTGAATATTGAATTGTTTAAGAGACTTTGTCATTGTATTGAAATTGAAGTAAATGTTGAATATACAACCGTATTTGAATCAACAACTTCATTAACTGACTGTAGACATTTAGTTAACTCCAAAAAAGAATCTCCAATTGCACTCGAAAAATACACACAAGTATTTGGTGACAAACATGGATATTTAAACAATTTAAGTATTCTTGATTTACTGTTTAATGAAGGACCAAACACCTTAAGTTACTTAGAATCACAAACTAAATTCTGGTAATGCAAACGCTACTCCACTACTTTTTACACTTTGGTGCTCCATTACTAATAGCAGTTTTATTCTATAAAACACAATGGAAAAAAGTATACCTTATTTTTATAGCAACAATGTTAGTAGATGCCGATCATATATTAGCTACCCCAATATTTGAAGCTAACAGATGTAGCATCAATTTCCACCCATTACACAGTTATTATGCAATTGCTTGTTATATAATTTTATTGCTTCCTAAAAAAACTAGACTAATAGCTATTGCATTATTATTGCACATGCTAACCGATTGGATTGATTGCTTACAGATGTAAGTTTACCAAGAAATTTTTGCTTGAATTGGATAATGATCAGAATACTTATAACTGTAATTTTTGAATTCAGTAGCTTTAAACTCTTCACTTAAAAGCACAAAATCTATTCGTAAGGGAAATAATTTAAAGTTAAATGTTTTCCCAAAGCCATTACCACACAACTCAAACGCATCAGAAAAACCTTCATTTCTAAACTGTTTATAAATATAAGAATACGCTGTATTATTAAAATCGCCCAAAACAATTTTCCTATAATGACATTCTTTTTGGTGCGCAATAATGGTTTCAGCTTGCTCCTGTTGCATCTCAAATTTATCCCCAATACGTTTCACTAGAAACTCAGTATTCTGCTCTGATAAATGCTTAACATCAGAATTTATTTGCATAGATTGAAAATGCACATTGTAAACCCTTATAGTATCGCTGTCTTTTAAAAGATCAACATAAATAGCTTTATTACTGGTGTTCTCAAACTTAATTTCTCCTTTATTTATAATCTTATATTTTGAAAATATTGCCTGACCATATTTCGTTTTCTTACCCGACAAACTTTCATATTTATACGGGTATTTAGAAAAACTCACATTTTTATGCGGATGAAACTCTTGAAAAGCAATAACATCTGGTGCTTCTTCAAAAACAAAATTTTCAATAGATTTTTCAACATTTGGTTCACTTATCCAATCATACAAATTAAATAACCGCACATTATAACTCATTACTGACAAACTTGAAGCTCCAGATTTTTCTAAAGATGAAAACTTATATAACGTACTAATACTATCATATCCCAATAACAAAACGATAAGCGAAAGGAGTAATTGCTTTTTTACTTTCAGCAACCAATACAAACAAAATAGAGCATTAAATACTAATAAAACGGGAACTGACAAACTCAGCACAGATAATAATGAAAATGTTTTTGGCGGGACAAATGGCAACACATAAGCCAATAGTAAAATCACCGCAAAAATGCCGTTTAAAAAGTAAATGATTTTATCTATGGAGTTTAAATTTTTCAATGATACTGCTAATTAATCTTTACCAGATTGAAATAAAAAAGCCTTCTCTTCCTTTGATAAGCTTTCGTAACCACTCTTACTAATTTTATCTAAAATTGCATCTATTTGTTCTTGTTTTATGCGTTTTTTCTGATGTATAGTTTTGCCAGATGTACGTTTCTGAGCTTTTGTTTTGTGTACTGTTTTTAAAGTAGACTTCTTTGTAAACGTAAACCAAGAGACTATAGTATCCATAAAGCGTTCAAATCCTTTAGCAATATCATTACCTTTTTTTAACTGAGAAGCATATATGTAACCAAATAATGCGCCACCTAAATGTGCGATATGTCCGCCAGAATTACCGTAAGGAATTTGTATCACATCTAATAATACAAATACTAATCCTAGATGCCATAATTTCACCTTAAAAGTGAAAATTGCTAGTTCCATTTGTGGTAATGACGTACATATAAAAATGAGCACAGCCATAACGGAAGCAGAAGCACCAACCAAATAACCCAATTGATGATTAAATACAGGAAATGCGTTATACGAAGCCACAAATAAAACGCCCCCAACTAAAGCTCCTAACAGATAGGTATTTAAAAAAAGTTTAGAACTAAATCTTGTTAAGAATAACTGCGACACATAATATAGAGTTACCATATTAAACACCAAATGAAGTAACCCATGGTGTAAAAATGAATAGGTGAAAATTGACCAAGGTTTAGTTAACCAAGCGGTAAAATCTTTTGATAACACAAACCAATCAAATACAACAGTAGTTTGAAACAAAAATGAAATCAAGTTGAATAACACAAATACAATCGTGTTTATCGCGATTAACTTTTCTGCAACATTTAAATGTTTATACTTCGCTATTAACTCGTTTTTTGTCATTAATACCAACGTTTGTTATTAAACTGTGTTTTCTTCCAATACAACATCATAATCAGACCTATTAGTGCACCGCCAATGTGTGCCCAATACGCCGTATTATTCGGGCTAAAAATTGCAATGCCTGTTAGTCCTGAAAAAACATCTAACCCAATTAAAACTGGTATAAAGTATTTTGCTTTTACTGGTACTGGGAAAAACAGTAACATCAGTTCAGAATTCGGAAATAGCATTCCGTAACCAACTAAAAGTCCCATTATAGCACCAGAGGCACCAACAGCTGGTGCATTAAACACACTATAAAAATTAGATAACGATTCTTGACTTACATATTTCAAAATTGATGTATTATAACTTCCTGTTTCTAATATATTAGAAATATCAACCGCATTCAACCCCGCTGACACCAAATCTGTATACACACTATCAAATTGAATATAGTTTGCCAATGTGTAAATTAAACTCGCTCCGATTCCTGCCGAGAAATAGAAAAATAGAAATTTAGTTCTCCCCCAAACTTGTTCTAGCGCACTACCAAACATCCATAACGCCAACATATTAAATAAAATATGGTTAACATCAGCATGCATAAACATCGTTGTTACAAATTGCCACGGCATGAACAACTCGTTCTTTATAAAAAATAAACCCAAATGTTGAGTTAAATTAACGCCACTTTGCAACGCCACATATTTTGCTGCAAAAAACAACACATTAATTATAAGTATATGTTTAACAGTGTCTGTTATTTTAATCATTACAATAATTTTTTATCAAAGTCATTCGTACTATATGTAATAAATATCGATTTATTTGTAGGTGTTACAGTTGGTTCCTTACACGCAAATAACCTATTAACTATATCTTCTTGTTCTTGTTTGGTTAGTGGTTTTCCACTTTTTATAGCAATACTTTTTGCCATTGATTTTGCTACTAAGGTAGCATGTAAACTTGCATCTTCAATTGCATTTTCATCTATACATGCCAACAAGTCGCTAATTATAAATGTCACCTGCTCATTTTTAATAGCGGCAGGAATTCCACTTATTTCAATCGCTTCACTTTCTAATTTAGAAAACACAAACCCCGTATGTTCCAATACTGATTTTATATCATTTAAAAACGCTAATTCTTCCTTTGTAATATCAATAATTACCGGAAATAATAACTGCTGACTTACAGCTTGATGTACAGTAATATGTTGTAAAAACTCTTCAAACAAAATACGTTCATGTGCACGGTGTTGATGAATCACCATCATCCCAGATTTGATCTTACTAATGATGTATTTGTTTTGAACTTGTATGGTTACATGCTCCTGAACTACTTCATCAGATTCAAAAAATGATCCCGTTACCTCCTCTGACTCAACTTCAATTGTTGATATGTCTATAGGATTATCCGTCATTTTTGACTCTAAACCAACATACAAACCTTCCCAAGACTCCGTACTCTTTTTCGGATTAGCTTTAGACGAAAACCCACTTGAAGTTGGCTTTGTTTTTTGCTCTGCTTCAAACGGATTGAACGATCGATCCACTTCTATTGTTGGGTTTGCAATATTTTTTCCTTGATACGAATATGGCGTATCCATACTTGAATCGCGTTGAAAATCAAGAACAGGTGCAATTTGAAATTGTCCTAAACTATGTTTAATTGTCGATTTAATTATAGCATACAAATCATGCTCATTATCAAATTTAATTTCTGTTTTAGTAGGATGTATATTAATATCAATCGTTTGCGGATCCACTTGTAAAAACAAAAAATAACCTGGGTTTGCTTTTTCTTTTAACAAGCCGTCAAACGCAGAAGTTACTGCATGATTTAAATACGGGCTCTTTATAAACCTGTTATTCACAAAAAAGAACTGCTCTTTAGTACTCTTCTTTGCAAACTCAGGTTTGATAACAAAGCCACTAATCGATACAATTTCTGTTTCTTCACTAACCGGCACTAATTTTTCATTAGTTTTCCCTCCGAATATATTTACGATGCGTTGACGATGATTAGATGCAGGTAAATTAAATACATCCGCCCCATTATGATACAAACTGAATGAAATATCAGCATGCACTAAAGCCACGCGTTGAAATTCATCAATAACATGACGCATTTCTACTTGATTAGATTTTAAAAAATTACGGCGCGCTGGAATATTAAAAAACAAATTCTTAACCGCTATAGAAGTACCCGTTGGTGTTACTACAACATCTTGCTCAGTAATTTTACTTCCTTCAATCTTAATTATAGTTCCTAAATCATCTTCATCACGTTTGGTTTTCATTTCTACATGCGCAATGGCAGCAATAGACGCCAAGGCTTCTCCACGAAATCCTTTTGTGTTGAGTTGAAATAAATCTTCCGCAGAAGAAATTTTAGAGGTAGCATGACGCTCAAAAGACAAACGTGCATCTGTAACACTCATCCCCTTTCCGTTATCAATTACCTGAATTAACGTTTTACCAGCATCTTTTACAATTAACTGTATGTTAGTTGCGTTGGCATCAATCGCATTCTCTAATAGTTCTTTAACTACAGACGCCGGACGTTGCACAACTTCACCAGCCGCAATTTGATTAGCAACATGATCTGGTAATAACTGAATGATATCGGACATTAAAACAATTTGATATTATATTTATCTAAAATAAGAATTGCAACGGCAACTAGTAATACAAAAATAACGACCAATCTGGTTTGCGATTGTTTTTGATCTGTTTCTTTACTCACAGTTTTCCAATCATCTCTAAAAGATGCTCTCTTTTTAAAGCTTCCTTTTATAGTTGTGCCATCTTTAGCACCGTGATGCTTTTCATGTAGTTTTTCTAAACGCTCTTTTCGCTCGTCATAATAACGAGGTTTAAACCCAAATGATTTATTCTTGTTTTGTTTAAAAAGCGTTGGAAGTCTCATAAAATAATCGCTAATGAATATTTTCAAAAATAATCATTTTACAGTAGATAATAAGCCGTTTGACTGCTAATTTTTGTTAAGATAAGCTCTATAAAACAAAAAAAGCTGATTCTATTTGAAAATCAGCTTTCAGTATATATTACAATAATAAAACCTTAATATGTATTTAAAGTCGCCATTTTTATAGCAGCCACAGCCGCTTCTGTTCCTTTATTTCCATGAATTCCACCAGAACGATCAATTGCTTGTTGTAAATTATTATCGGTCAACACACAAAAAATAACTGGCACGTTACCTTGAGTGTTCAAGTCCATAATACCTTGAGCAGTACCACTACATACAAAATCGAAATGTTTTGTTTCACCTTGAATAACACTTCCTATAGATATAACTGCATCAACATCTAATTTCTGTATCATTGTTTTACACCCAAAAGGCAATTCAAAAGTTCCAGGCACATCCCAAACTGTAATGTTTTCTTCGCTAACACCATTCTCTAAAAGAGTGTATATAGCGCCTTTTTTTAAACCTTCAGTGATTTTTGGGTTCCATTCTGAAACAACAATCCCAAATCGAAAATTTTTCGCATTTGGGATTGTGTTTTTATCGTATGTTGATAAATTTTTATGTATTGTAGCCATATTACTTTGCTTGCGCTTTTCCTAATAGAGCGTCAACTTTACCAACTTCTAATGATGTTGGGAATTCGTCTTTAATTCTAGTTAAATATGTTGCAGCAACATCATTTTTACCTAAATCTAAAGCAACAACAGCTGCTTTGTATAAAAACTTTGGTGTACTGTACTCATTAGTTGTTGTTTCTAATGCTTTCTCATAATGCGTTAATGCATCTTCTAATTGGTTTAACTGCACAAATGCATCTGCTACACCACCTTTAGCATTAGCTGCTAAAATTTCATCATCTGCACTAAAGTTATCTAAATACGTTACAGCATTTTGATAGTCGTTCATATTTAAGTATGCCATTCCAGCTGTATAATTTGCTAAATTAGCTGCTTTAGTTCCGCTATAGTTTTCAATTACATCTAATAATCCTAATTTCCCCTCACCTCCATTAAGAGCCAAATTGAACAAAGAATCTTTTGCTGTTCCAGTTGCATTTACAGCTTGTGCAAAATATGATTGTGCCTTGTATGCATCATTTGACGCTTCAGCTTCATTAGGCTCTTGAATAAATTTACCATAAGCCATGAATAACAATACTCCCAACGCAATTACTCCAACTACACCAAAAATATATTTCTGATTATCAGCAACCCACTCCTCTGCTTTATTAGCAGATTCATCTAATGTATTAAAAACCTCTTCAGTTGTACTTTCACCTTCTACGTATCCTTCTACGTCGTTAGTTAAGTCGTCATTTACAACGTCTTCAACCTTCTCTTTCGGTTTTCTATATCCTCTTTTCTTATATGTAGCCATAATCTATATTGTATGTCGAGCAAAAATATAATTTTTCTTTTAATATTAATACTAATGTTTTGATATTTTTCAATAATTTGCAAACCGCTTATTTATTCAACTGTTGAAGCCAATTTACACCATGATTTTGCAACGCATTTCTTTATTAAATTACAAAAATCTTGAATCTGTTTCTTTTGATTTCAATGACAAAATAAATTGCTTTGTTGGTAATAATGGTGTTGGTAAAACCAACGTATTAGATGCTATCTATCATCTATCCTATGGAAAGAGTTATTTTAATCCGATAGCATCACAAAACATCAACCATAATGCAGATTTTTTTGTGGTAGATGGCGAATATTTAAAATCTGATCGTCATGAAAAAATTGTGATTAGTTTAAAAAGACAACAAAAGAAAATCATTAAACGAAACGGGAAAGCTTACGATCGCTTTTCTGACCATGTTGGTTTTTTACCGCTAGTAATCATATCTCCTGCTGATAACGATCTGATAAGTGAAGGTAGTGAAACACGCAGGAAATTTATTGATAGTATCATATCACAATCTGATAAAACCTATTTAACAACACTTATTAAGTACAATAAAACCTTATCTCAACGTAATTCATTACTAAAGTATTTTGCATCAAACAACACGTTTAATGCCGATACTTTAGCCATCTATAATGAACAGTTATCAGAATTCGGGCAAGTTATTTACAACACCAGAAAAGAGTTTATTAATACCTTCACCCCTATATTTTTAGAAAAGTACAAGGCATTGAGTAATAACAATGAATCAGTAACTCTTGGTTATAAAAGTCAATTACACGATAATACATTTCCTCAGCTACTTTCTGATAATTTACAAAAGGATAAAATATTACAATACACTTCAGTCGGAACTCATAAAGATGATTTAGTGTTTGGAATTTCCGAACACCCAATAAAAAAATTCGGAAGTCAAGGACAGCAAAAATCATTCTTAATCGCTTTAAAATTAGCACAATTTGATTTTTTAAAACAACAAGCTGGTATAAAACCCTTACTTTTACTAGATGATATTTTTGATAAATTAGATGAAAATAGAGTAAGTCAGCTTATAACTTTAGTTAATGAAGATGAGTTTGGACAGATTTTCATATCAGACACTCATGCAGAGCGTACAGAAAATATCATTCAAAAAACCAATAAAAGCTACGAACTTTTTAAGTTATAAGAATATGAAATACGCATACTGTTTATTATTTGTTCTATTTTTAAGCTGTTCCGATAATGTCACTCAAGATGATTTACAGAATCTGAACGGGTACTGGGATATTGAAATGGTAGAATCTGAATCTAAAAAAATCACAAAATTCGGGATTAATTCTACAATTGATTTTTATTATTTAGATAACACCAATCAAGGCTACAGAAAAAAAGCAAAACCTGATTTTAGCGGAAAATACAGAGCCAACAATATCAAAGACAAAATTACTGTGACTCATGAAAACGAACATTTCATTATTCACACAACAACAGCATTAGATAGCTGGGATGATACTATTATTGAGCTCACTAAAGAAAAACTAATTTTACAAAATGATAAAGGTGTTCTTTTTCATTATAAAAAACACGAGAAATACAATTTCTAAAAAATGGCAAAAAGGAATAGAGATAATATTAGTTTGAGTGATGCACTACAGGGGTTTATTAAAGATAATAATCTTGACAAAGGCTTAGAAAAAATAGATGCAAAAAATGCGTGGTATGCCGTTATGGGAAAATCCATTGAAGCCTATACTAATGATGTTGAATTAAAAAACAACACTTTAATTGTGCGGTTAAGTTCTGCACCATTACGGGAGGAATTAAGTTACGGGAAATCAAAAATCATTATTAACATTAATGAGTTCCTAAGACGAGAAGTTGTAAAAGATTTAATGTTAGTTTGACTTCGATTTGTTATTAGATACAAAAAAAAAGCCTAAAGAATATCTTTAGGCTTTTTTTTGTTTTATATTCTGTTAGATTAGAACATTTCTCTTCCAGCAAAATGAAACGCACCTTCAATAGCAGCGTTCTCATCAGAATCAGAACCATGAACTGCATTTTCTCCAATTGAAGTTGCATATAATGAACGGATTGTTCCTTCAGCAGCTTCAGCTGGATTAGTAGCACCAATTAATGTTCTGAAATCTTCAACAGCGTTATCTTTTTCTAAGATAGCAGCAACGATAGGCCCACGAGTCATAAATTCAACTAGTTCACCAAAGAAAGGTCTTTCATTATGCACCGCGTAAAACGCTTCAGCATCTGCAGTAGTCATTTGAGTAAGTTTCATTGAAACTATTCTAAATCCTGCTGAATTAATTTTTCCTAAAATTGCTCCGATGTGTCCGTTTTCAACGCCATCAGGCTTTATCATTGTAAATGTTCTATTAGTTGCCATCTTAATTATTCTTTTTAAAAATTTTGTGCAAAAGTAGTTATTTTAATTACACACACAAATAAGTTTTCTTATAAATAAAAAAAGAGCAGTATATACTGCTCTTTTTTTATAGTATTCTAATTTATAGTTTCTTAGAAACGTTTTGTTTGCACTAAACGCATACCATAAAATTCATATGTGTTTCCTGGTAAAGTAGCTACTTTATTTGATATTCTACAAAAAGATGCTTTACTATCCCATGATCCACCTTTAACTACACGTTTTTCACCTCTTCTTGGTCCTGTTGTATTTGGATCTTGAACCATACCTGTTTTTACAGCTTTAAAATGGTTTTCATCATAAAAATCCCAACACCATTCCCAAACATTACCGTTTAAATCGTAAATACCTAATTCATTAGGATATTTTGAGCCATAAGCGTGAGGTCTAGCCTCACTGTTATCAACTGACCACGACACTAATTCTAATTCATTAGAACCTACATATCTGTACCCTTTAGATTTTTTACCACCTTTAGCAGCATATTCCCACTCTGCTTCTGTAGGTAATCTAAATCCGTTAGACTCGAAGTTACAAATATATCTAGGACCGGCTTTTGAATAGGCCTTTGTATACCCTTGCTTTTCACTTAACCAGTTACAATATTCAACTGCTTGCTCCCATGTAATGTTTGTAATTGGAAAATCGTTATTCCATCCCCAAGCTTGTTCAGCTGGCATTTTTGATCTTGTAGCCTTTGAAAATTCTTTCCATTCCCATACAGTTACTTCAAATTTACTCATGTAAAAATCTTTTACCATAACTTTACGTTGTGGCTTTTCGTCTTTTTCAGCGATCAAATCTCTCTTACTTGCCCCTAACATTAAAGATCCCCCTTCTACTTTAACCATTTCAGGCCAAGCTTGATCATTCCCTTGAGCAAAAGCCAAAGAAACACTCATCATTAATATCACAACACTATTTAAAATGTAATTTTTTTTCATTTTGAATTATTTTTAGGTTTAGTTTAATTCGGCGCGAAATTAATAATAATATCTAACTATCAAAGCTTTATGTTAACAAATGATAAGATGCCTAATTAATTTTAACATTTTTAAGACACAAACCGTGCCATTATTTTTTTTGATTACTTATCTTCGCATTTATGATGCAAAAAACTGATATTACCAAAACCAACAAGTTATTACAATCATCTAAAAACGTAGTGATTACTTGTCATAAAGGCCCTGATGGTGATGCCATAGGTTCTTGCTTAGCTCTTTATTTATATTTGAAAATGCATCATAAAAATGTTAGCGTTATTGTCCCAGATGACTTCCCGTACTTTTTAAAATGGCTACCTAAAAGCGAGGATATACTTTGTTATGACACTAAAAAAGAAAATTCGGACAAATTAATAAATGATGCTGATCTTATATTTAGCTTAGATTATAATTCATTGAGTCGAACTGGTGATATGGCCACAATACTTAAGTCTTCCGAAGCTAAATTTATCATGATTGATCATCATCAGCAACCAGATGAGTATGCCGAAGTCACTTATTCTGACACTACCATTTGTTCAACTTGTCAAATGGTATATCACTTTATAGAGGCATTAGGAGATCTTCAGTTAATTGATGAATCTATTGCAAATTGTATTTATACAGGTATTATGACTGATACTGGGTCATTCAGATTCCGTTCTACAACTAGCACAACACATCGTGTTATTGCTAATTTAATTGATATTGGTATAGACAATGCTAAAATTCATCAAAATGTATATGATAGTAACTCATATAATAGGTTACAATTATTAGGAAAATCGTTAACTAATTTAAAAGTAATACCTGAATTAAATACGGCGTATATTTCATTATCTGCAGCAGAACTTGAAGAACACAACGCACAAAAAGGGGATACTGAGGGCGTGGTTAATTACGCATTGTCTTTACAAGGCATCAAATTAGCTGCTATATTTAAAGAAGATTTGAATAGCGGACTTGTTAAAATCTCGTTCAGATCTAAAGGTGATTTTTCAGTAAATGAATTTGCAAGGACCCACTTTAATGGAGGTGGACATACTAATGCTGCTGGTGCTGCAAGTAATTTACCCTTAAACGATACGCTTGATAAATTTATTAGTATATTACCAAATTATCAAAAAGAGCTAAATTAATGAAATATTGTAACCTATTACTTATCGTTTTCGCTTTTATAGCTTGTAAAGAACCACAAGCAAGAAAGCCTATATCTGTGAAAACTGGGACATTTCTACAAAACTCAGTAGAACGCACCAAAAAAAGATTACAACAAGAGAATAATTTCATCTTAGATTATATTAAAAAAGACTCTTCAAACTCTTACATTAACTCAAACAAAGGGTTTTGGTACACATACATTAAACAAGATACACTCACTAAAGTCCCAGCATATGGAGACCAAATTACGTATTCATATTCAGTATCTGATTTAAATAATAATAGTGTTTACACAACCGAAAACATTGGAGAACAAACCTATTATATTGACCAACAAGATGATATTATTGAAGGGTTTAGACAAGGTTTAAAACTTATTAAAGAAAACGAAAAAATTAAATATATTTTCCCATCACAATTAGCCTATGGCTATAGAGGAGATGGTCAGAAAATTACCGCAAACAAACCAATTGTCTGCACCGTATTATTACACAAAATAACAACTAAGAAAGATTAATAAACAATGAAAACCATGAAATTATTATTATTATCATTATTTTTTGCAGTATCATCATGTAACGATCAATACCCTGATTTAGGAGATGGCATCTATGCAGAATTCACCACAAGTAAAGGAACTATCATCTGTGTTTTAGAACACGATAAAACACCAGTTACCGTTGCAAATTTTATTGCATTAGCAGAAGGAACAAACACTGAAGTTTCTGACGACTACAAAGGAAAAAAATACTATGACGGTCTAAAATTTCATAGAGTTCTAGCCGACTTTATGATTCAAGGTGGATGTCCGTTAGGAACTGGAACAGGTGACCCAGGTTATAAATTTAAAGATGAATTTGACCCAAGTTTAATTCATGATAAAGCTGGTATTTTATCTATGGCAAACTCAGGACCAAAAACAAATGGTAGTCAGTTTTTTATAACACATAAAGAAACACCTTGGTTAAATAATAAGCATACTGTTTTCGGACATGTTATAAAAGGACAAGAAGTAGTTGATTCAATTGCGCAAGATGACCAAATACAAACTGTAAAAATCATCAGAAAAGGTAGTGCTGCTAAGAAATTTGACGCAGCTAAAATTTTCTCAGGACACTTTGAATTAGAGAAAAAAGAAAAAGAAGAAAAAGAAGCTAAATTAGCATCAGTTAAAAAAGAAACTGTTGCTATGTTTGACAAGTATAAAGCTAAATCTGAAACATTAACTTCAGGAATACAGATTTCGTATATCACTAAAACTAATAATCCTAAGCCCGAAATTGGTTCTAAAGTGTTAGTTAATTATGCAGGGTTCTTAGCAGATGGAAAATTGTTTGACTCAAATATTAAATCATATGAAGAGAAGTACAACATGCTTAACCCAAGAAAAACACAACATAACGATGCTGGTTACAACCCAATGCCAATGGATTACAGTCCAGAAGCAAGATTAATTCAAGGATTTAGAGATGGGTTATTAGCTATGTCTACTGGTGACAAAGCATTAGTATACATCCCTGCTCATTTAGGTTATGGTGAAAGAGGTGCTGGACCAATTCCTCCTAACTCTGACTTGGTATTTGAATTGGAAATTGTTCCTGCTCCAGAAGCTGAGGAAGCGAAATAATATTAGGATATTATAATAAAAAAAGCCACTCGTTTGAGTGGCTTTTTTTATACTATTAATTTCTATTACATTTATTTTGTTGGCGTTTCTTTTAACACCTCTAAAAAGAAATGCCAATATTTTTTAGCAGATGAAATACTTGCGCGTTCATCAGGTGAATGCGCACCTTTAATTGTTGGACCAAATGATACCATTTCCATTTCTGGATAATGCGTTCCTAAAATACCACATTCTAAACCAGCGTGGCAAGCTGCTACATTAGCTTCTTCCCCATTTATTTTCTTGTATAACTCAGCGGTTAATTTCACTATTGATGAATTCATGTTTGGTGTCCAACCTGGGTAAGCACCAGATAATTCTACATCAAAACCGCCTAATTCAAAACAAGATGTTAACTTATTAGCTAAATCATCTTTATTAGAATCTACCGAAGAACGTGTTAAACACATTACTGTGGCTTCACCTTCAGAAATAATGATTTTAGCAATATTATTAGACGTTTCAACTAACCCTTCAATGTCCGGGCTCATTCTGTGCACACCGTTTAAAGCTGCATAAATAGATTTGATTGCTGATTCCTGAGCACCTAAATCCATTACTTTTTCTGGGACGGTTGTTTCAGTTAACACAACTTCTAAATCAGCTTCTAAACTTGCATATTCTGATTTTATCTTAGAAACTTCAGCATTCAATTCCTTTACAAAAGCGTCTTGACACTCTTTATTTACAGCAACTACAGCAAAACTTTCTCTAGGTATCGCATTACGTAAACTTCCTCCTTTAATAGATGACACTCTCAATCCGTATTTTTCATAAGACTTAAATAACAAACGGTTCATAAACACATTTGCGTTTCCTAAACCTTTAATGATATCCATTCCAGAATGTCCACCGTTTAGACCTTTTATCTCAATTGTATACCCTATTGTTCCACTTGGTGTAACTTCTTCTTTATAAGATTTTGTAGCAGTAATATCAATACCTCCTGCACAACCAACGCCAATTTCATCATCTTCTTCAGTATCTAAATTTAAAAGAATATCACCGGTTAACAAACCACCTTCTAAACCTATAGCACCAGTCATCCCCGTTTCCTCATCAATAGTAAACAATGCTTCTATTGCGGGATGCTGAATAGTTTTCGATTCTAAAACAGCCATAATAGTTGCCACACCTAAACCATTGTCGGCGCCTAAAGTTGTGCCTTTTGCACGTACCCAGTCTCCATCAACATACATTTCAATACCCTGTGTGTCAAAATCAAAATTAGTGTCGGCATTTTTTTGATGCACCATATCTAAATGAGACTGTAACACCACTTTTTTTCTATCTTCCATTCCTGGAGTAGCTGGTTTCTTTACAATTACATTTCCAACTGTATCAATAACAGTTTCCAAACCTAAATCTTCACCAAACTTTTTCATAAAAGCAATGACACGCTCTTCTTTTTTAGACGGACGTGGTACCGCATTTAAATCTGCAAATTTATTCCACAATTGTTTTGGTTCTAATTCTCTTATCTCTTGATTCATAATCTTCTGATTTTTTATGCGCCAAAGATAGTGAGTTTTTAATCAATTAAAAGTTTTAGATGTCTTGTGATTTAGTTTATTTCATTAAATTTATTGACAGACACATTTATTTAAAAAAGATATTACTTAACTTTTCTATGTATAAGAACAAGACTCTCATTTTAGCCTTATTATTACCATTACAAATACTGCTAATTAAGTTATTGTCTTCTTCTCCAAGCAGCATTGAAACCTACTACAGTAAAGGTGTTTACCCTATTATTTCGAAATCATTACGATTTATTTTTGGTTGGCTTCCATTTTCTGTTGGTGATATATTGTATGCCATTCTTATTATTTATATTTTGAAATGGGGCTATTCAAACTTCAAATCAATTTACAGAAGACCTAAACAGACTCTACTAACGATTACGGCATTTTTATCTGTAATTTACTTTTGTTTTCATTTCCTATGGGGATTAAACTATTACCGAAACCCTTTACATAAAACTCTGAATATAGATAACGAATACTCCACTGAAGAACTCATTCAAATCACTAAAAAACTAATCACTACAACAAACGTCATACATCTTAAAATAGCAAAAAACGATAACACAAAAGTAATTGTACCATATAGCAACTCAGAAATTTTTGAAAAAACAAAACTCGGCTACAAGGGCTTAGAAAAAATACATCCAAATTTAAAATACCAGCAAAAAAGTATTAAAAATTCATTATGGTCTTTACCGCTTACATATGCTGGCTATAGCGGTTATTTAAACCCGTTTACAAATGAAGCTCAAGTCAATTCTTTAATCCCGAAATACCATTTTCCGTTAGTAAGTTGCCATGAAGAAGCACATCAAATTGGTTATGCTGCAGAAAATGAAACTAATTTTATTGGTTATTTAGCATGTATGAAAAACCCTGATGACTACTTTCAATACGCTGGCGCAACATTTGCAGTACGCTATTGCCTGAATGAATTGTACAGAAGAGATTCCAAATCTTATGAGGAATTAATTAAAACACTTAATACTGGTGTGCGTAAAAACTTTCAAGAAAGTCAGCAGTTTTGGAATAGTTATCAAAATCCAACTGAAATTGTTTTTAAATCTGTGTATGATATCTTTTTAAAAAGCAACAACCAACAAAAAGGCATTAAGAGTTATAGTTATGTTGTTGCATTAATTGTTAATTACGAACAGTAAAACGCATTATAAAATCTATTTCTACTATATTTAAAGTTCCAAACTATCATTTATGAAAAAAATAAAATTAAGCCTGTGTCTGTTTTTAATGATGAGCTTGTCTTTTGCACAAGAATACATCCCGAAAACAGATGGTGTAAAAACGCCAGAATCAACATTAATAGCATTCATAAATGCTACTATTTATGTAAGCCCTACAGAAGTTATTTCTAACGGAACTCTACTAATAGAAAACAACAAAATTAAAGCCGTTGGAAAATCTATTAAAATCCCTAAAAACATAGAAACTGTTGATCTTACTGGAAAAACTATTTATCCCTCTTTTATTGACATTTATTCTTCATTTGGAGTCAACAAAATTAAAGGAAAACCTTATAAATCACCTCAATATGATGCCAATAGAAAAGGCTATTATTGGAATGATCATATCAGACCAGAAACACAAACTTTTCAATCATTTAAATATGATGATAAAAAAGCAAAAGAATTATTAAAAGCTGGTTTCGGAGTTGTAAACACGCATGTTCATGACGGTATTATTAGCGGTACTGGAACTTTAGTTGCTTTAAATCAAGATGGTCATACGGCTACGCAAATTATAAAAGAAACCTCAGCACAGTATTTATCGTTCGATAAAAGCAAATTATCACACCAATCTTATCCAGGTTCAATTATGGGAAGTATGGCGTTATTGCGTCAAGTACACCATGATGCTGATTGGTATTCAAAAGGAAATATCGATGTTAAAGATTTATCTCTTGAAGCCTATCTTTTACAAAAAAATCAATTGCAAATCTTTAATGCAGGTAATTGGTTAAACGATTTAAGAGTTGCTAAACTTGGAAAAGAAATTGGCGTAAACTACACTATTGTTGGTGGTGGAGATGAATACCAACGTATAGATAAAATTAAAGCAACAAACGCCACTTATATTTTACCTTTAGATTTCCCAAAAGCGTATGATGTTGAAGATCCGTTTCAGGCATCTAAAATCACATTAAAAGATATGAAGCACTGGAATTTGGCGCCTACAAACCCAAGTACATTTGCTAAAAACAACATCCCATTTACGTTTACTACGCACAAATTAAAATCGCCAGCTGATTTTAATACTAACTTACAAAAAGCCATAAAATATGGTTTAGACAAGGAAGATGCTTTAGCTGCATTAACAACTGTTCCTGCAAAATTATTAGGGCAATCTGAAAATTTGGGTCACTTGAATAAAGGTGCTTATGCCAACTTTATGATCACATCTGGTGGTATTTTTGAAAAAGAAACAAAACTGTATGAACACTGGATAATGGGTCGTAAAAATGTGTTCTCAAATATGGACACAAAAGACATTAGTGGTGATTATGATTTAGCTATAAATGGAAAAACATACAACTTAAAATTAACCGAGAAAGATTCAAAAGTAAAAGCTGAACTAATGCAAGACACTTTAAAAGTAAGTAGTAAAGTTACTTTTAAAGACGATTGGTTAAACATATATTTTGCAGAAAAAGATCAGAATGAATACCACCGATTAACGGCTAAGATTGGAAAAATAAAAACGTCAATCTCAGGTAACGTAATTCTTGCAAATGGTACAGAAACTAAATTTACAGCCATTTATAAAGACCTTGAAGGAAAAGAAGATGAAAAGAAAGAAGATGAAACCAAAAGCACTAAGCCAACACTTGTAGATGTTTCGTACCCTAATATGGCATACGGATTTAAAACAGCACCTAAACAAAAAACCATTTTATTTAAAAATGTAACTGTTTGGACTAATGAAACAGACGGTATTCTTGAAAACACAGACGTCCTTTTAAAAGATGGAAAAATAGCACAAATCGGAAAAAACATCTCTTCTAATAAAGCGACAGTCATTGACGGAACTGGAAAACATTTAACTGCTGGTATTATTGATGAACATTCACATATTGCGACATCATCCGTAAATGAAGGTGGGCAAAATTCTTCTGCTGAGGTTACTATTGAAGATGTTGTAAAATCTAATGATATTAATATTTATAGAAACTTAGCAGGTGGAGTAACAACTATTCAAATATTACACGGTTCAGCAAACCCTATTGGTGGACGCTCTGCATTAGTGAAATTAAAATGGGGAGAAACTCCAGATAACATGTTAATTCCTAACGCGCCAAAATTCATCAAGTTTGCCTTAGGTGAAAATGTAAAACAAAGTAATTGGAGTAGCTATTCTCGTTTTCCTCAAACACGTATGGGTGTTGAGCAGGTATACACAGATTATTTTACACGTGCTAAAGAATATGACACTAAAAAGAAAAGTGGCGTTCCTGTTAGAAAAGACGAAGAACTAGAAGTGATTGCTGAAATCATTAATAAAGAACGTTTTATATCGTGTCACTCTTACATTCAAAGTGAAATTAATATGCTAATGAAAGTTGCTGAAAAATTCAACTTTAACATCAACACCTTTACTCATATTTTAGAAGGGTATAAAGTTGCCAATAAAATGAAAGCACATGGTGTTGGCGCTTCAACCTTTAGTGATTGGTGGGCATACAAATATGAAGTGAATGATGCTATACCTTACAACGGAGCCATTTTACATAAGCAAGGTGTTACTGTTGCGTATAATTCTGATGATGCTGAAATGAGCAGACGTTTAAATCAAGAAGCAGCAAAAGCTGTGAAATACGGTGATGTTTCTGAAGAAGACGCATGGAAATTCGTCACATTAAATCCAGCTAAATTATTACACTTAGATAAAAATATCGGAAGTATTAAAACAGGTAAAGATGCTGATGTTGTGTTATGGAACACAAACCCATTATCTATCTACGCAAAAGCAGAAAAAACACTAATTGAAGGGGTTGTGTATTTTGATATAGAACGAGACTTACAATTAAGATCTGATATTAAAACCGAACGCAATCAATTAATAAATTTAATGTTGGATTATAAAAATAATGGTGGCGCAACACAATCGCCTAAAAAATCTAAAAAACCTCACATGCATTGTGATTTTGAAGGAGATTACCAGTAACAACATTTACACAACACATTATATATACATATGAAATATTTTATATACATCGCGTTATTCTTTAGCAGTTTTGCTATTGCGCAACAAACACCAGCAAACAAACAATCCGAAGTAATAACAATTGTTGGGGCTACGGCACATATAGGAAATGGTACTTTACTGAGTAATGCCACTCTTGTTTTTGAAAACGGAAAACTTACCGCTGTTGGTGATGAAACAACTCCGCAAAAAGGACAAATTATTAACGCCACTGGAAAACATATCTATCCAGGTTTTATTGCACCAAATGCAACTTTAGGTTTAGTAGAAATTGATGCCGTTCGTGCCTCTGATGATCAAGATGAAATCGGTGCTTTTAATCCGCATATTAGAAGTTTGATTGCCTACAACACAGAATCAAAAGTTACAGAAAGTATGCGTCCAAATGGTGTTTTACAAGGACAAATCACACCAAGAGGTGGGCGAATTTCTGGGAGCTCTTCAATTGTAAAATTTGATGCTTGGAACTGGGAAGATGCAGCAATAAAAGCAGATGATGCTATTCATATCAATTGGCCGCGAACATTCAAACGTTCAGGTTGGTGGGCTGCACCAGGACCAACTGTGCCTAATAAAAAATACACTAAACAAGTGGATGAACTTAAAGACTTCTTTAAAAATGCGCGTTTAAACAATTCGAAAGACGTACATTTAGTGTACAACAGTATGACTCCTGTGTTTAATAAAACCAAGAAAGTATTTATTCATGTAAATGATGAAAAACAAATTATTGATGCTGTTGATTTTGGTTTATCAGAAAAAATTGATGTGGTTTTAGTTGGTGCTTATGAAGCATATAAAACTATCGATTTATTAAAAAAACATAACATTCCTGTTATTTTACAACGTGTTCATAGTACACCTGATAACGATGATGATGATTATGACATGTCATATAAATTAGCACATATGCTATCTTCTAAAGGAATTTTAGTTGGACTAAACACAAGTGGAGATATGGAACGTATGAATACAAGAAACTTGCCATTCTATGCTGGGACATGTGTAGCTTATGGTTTAGATAAAGAAAAAGCTGTGCAACTAATTAGTTTAAATACCGCAAAGATTTTAGGTATCGATAGTTTTACAGGGAGTTTGGAAGTTGGTAAAGACGCTACCCTATTTATTTCTGAAGGAGATGCGTTAGATATGCGAACTAATAAATTGAGTCATGCATTTATTCAAGGACGACAAATTAGTTTAGAAACGCATCAAACAGAGCTATATAAACGTTATACTAAGAAGTATAAACAGTAACTTTTAGTAGTGTTGTTTTTCAAATGTTAAATAATATGTTAAAGTATATTTCTATTCTCATTCGATAAAGTACTTTTGCCGGCTCTTAGAAATAAATTAAACATAAAACAATGAATAACAGCACTATATCAGTAAGCGATAAAAGAATAGTAGCAGAAAGTAAAATCGGCGTTAAAACAAGAAATTTTAGCACTTCAAATTCTGTGGCTTGGAATTTGAAAAGAAGATTTAGATAATTTTATTATCATATTTAACATTTTAAACCAAAGCGGTGATCACAATTAGTAATCACTGCTTTTTTAGACCTAACAACAAACTTACTTTTCCCCAATCAGAGCATCTACTGGCTTTTTAAATAATGTCTCATTTACTTCTTCTTTAGAAATTTTTATATTTTCAAAATTAGCACTGTTTTTTGGTGTGTTCGGTAAATTATTTTTTGTGTCATACCATTGTAGAGTCTTTGGTAATAACACACCATTTACTGTTATCCAATCTGTATATTTTATATAATGAATTTCCGTACTCGGCTTATTCAGAGTTTCATTAAATAGTTGCTCGTTTTTGGTTTTCAAAAAACACATCTGTCTGATAGTTTATCAAATCATCTGCTTTGGATTTCTTATGGTTATAACCGGTTTTCTCATGTTGTAAATCTTTATGTACTTGTGTACTAATAACTGTCGAAGTATTTAAATTCTGTTCCCTCTCAAATACTTTTTGAGTCACCCATGTTTTTAACTCAGACTCTTGGTCTTCTAACTTGAAATCATAAGCACTTTTTTGTGCTAATAATTTAGCGATTATCGGAGATGTTTCAATTGCTAAAAACAGAATGAAAATAAAGAATGACGGCAACCATGGTAATTTCCCTAAAGCTGTTATTCGCGCCATGACACCGTCAAAATTTGTGACAATGGGTTGAGTTAAGCTTTCATGTTGCTCTTGTTGACTATTCAAGTTTTTAATATCTGTCTCTAAGGCAGATATTTTCTGTGTATTACTGAGTTTTAAGTTTTGTAATTCTGTTAGAGCAGCATCGTGTTTTTGGCGTTTCTCTTCATATACTGGCCCCTTACCTAATAATTCAGTCCCCTCTCTACCCTCTGCTTCTGAAATATAGGTGTCATATAAGTTGTTGACTTCTTTCTCTTTGGAAATGACTTCTTGCTTTAAAACAGCTATTTTCGACTTATATTCTTCAATTTTTGGTGTGTACTGCAACGCTATCTGTTCACTATTAGCAAGTGTCATTTCGTTTTTCTGTTCTAATAACACTTGGTTGATTTCTTTTTCAAAAATTTTTAATTCCAAGGGTTTAGAAATCACCACAGCAATAATCATTGCCAAGACTAATCTTGGTAAAGCCTGAAGTAGTTCTTGAGTAAAAGATTCTTTTTTCTTTATAGTAGATACTATAAATCGATCTAAATTAAAGATTAACAAGGCCCAAACTATACCAAATGTAATAGCTATAAAGATGTTATCGAATACCATAAACAAAGCATAACTAGATGCTACACATGCCATAACAGCAGTGAAAAATACCGTGGCGCCAATACCTACATATTTGGTTTGTTCGCCTTTAGAACATTGGTCAAGAAGATCTGTATCTGCCCCTGAGCAGATTATAAAAAAGTGTTTTAACATGATGAGTGTTTATTTGATTGATGATGTTGATGATACTATTAGAACGCAAACTCACCCCATTTGTTACATGTTTTTGGAAAAAAAAGTTTAATAGTTAAACTATAAACAGCTTAACTGTATATTTGCCTCATGCAATATATAAGTAGTACACAAAATGCACTCATAAAAAAAGTGCTGCAATTACAAGACAAATCAAGACTTCGTAAAAAAGAAGGGCTTTTTGTTGTTGAAGGGCTAAGAGAATTAGAGCTCGCATTAAAAGGTGGTTACGATTTAAATACCGTATTTTTTTACAAGGAATTACTTTCGGAAGAAGATATGACATCTACACTTCCGAAAGACACAAATCTTATTAGTGTATCAAAAGAAGTTCATCAAAAAATAGCATATAGAAGTACTACTGAAGCTGTAGTGGCAATTGTAAAAACGAAATCAAATGCATTAAAGTCGGTAAAATTCACAACAAAAACACCATTAGTGTTAATTGCCGAAGCTCCTGAAAAACCGGGAAATATTGGTGCTATCTTAAGAACTGCAGATGCTGCAAACGTGGATGCTATTTTTATTGCAAATCCTAAAACAGATTTATATAACCCTAACATCATTCGTTCAAGTGTTGGTTGTGTATTTACTAATCAAATAGCTACTGGAACTACTGAGGAAATCATATCATTTTTATCAGAACAAAACATTGCTATTTACGCAGCTACATTACAAAACTCGAATGAATACCACAAAGAAGATTACACCCAAGCGTCTGCTATTGTAGTCGGCACAGAAGCTACAGGATTGAGTCAGAAGTGGCGAGACGCTGCTAAGCAAAATATTATCATACCAATGCAAGGGCAAATAGACTCTATGAACGTATCAGTTGCTGCAGGAATTATTATTTTCGAAGCAAAACGTCAACGCAATTTTAATTAAATATATGACTGCACAACTACTATTTTATATCATTATCGGAATTTTAATTTTTGATTATTTGGTTGATCTATTTTTAGATTACCTCAACGCCAAACATTATAATGATGCATTGCCAGAAGATTTACAGGATGTGTATGACGCGGATGAATATAAGAAATCACAAGCCTATAAGTTAACTAATTATAAATTCGGGAAACTATCTGGGCTGTTTTCAATTGTACTAACGCTTAGTTTTATCTGCTTTGATGGATTTAAATATGTTGATGATTATGCTAGAACCATTACTGACAATTCTATTCTAATTGCTTTAATTTTTTTCGGCATCATTATGATTGGTTCAGATATTATCACAACGCCATTTTCATATTACCAGACCTTTGTTATTGAAGAGAAATTCGGATTTAACAAATCAACTAAAAAATTGTTTTTCTTAGACAAACTTAAGGGTTGGCTAATGAGCGCTGTACTTGGCGGTGGAATTTTAGCGTTAATTATCTGGTTTTTTGATTTTACAGCTAAAGATTTTTGGCTGTATGCTTGGGTTTTAGTAACTGTATTCAGTTTGTTTATGAATATGTTTTACGCCAAACTTATTGTGCCGTTATTCAACAAACAAACACCTTTAGAAGATGGGAATTTAAGAGACAAAATTGCCACGTACGCAAAAACTATAGGTTTTGAATTGGATAATATTTTTGTGATTGATGGCTCTAAAAGAAGTACAAAAGCGAATGCGTATTTCTCTGGTTTTGGTAGTCAGAAACGCATCACATTATACGATACTCTAATTAACGATTTAAACGACGATGAAATAGTTGCTGTACTCGCTCATGAAGTAGGACATTACAAACGCAAGCACATCATTTACAATCTTATTCTATCTACCTTAGTTATTGGTTTCACCTTATGGCTTTTGTCTATTTTTATTTCAAACCCAATGCTATCTGAAGCATTAGGTGTACAAACTCCTTCATTTCATATTGGTATGATAGCCTTTGGAATGCTGTATAGTCCAATATCTCAAATTACAGGATTTTTCATGAATAGTTTATCGCGTAAATTTGAATACCAAGCTGACGATTATGCCAAAAACACACATAACTCGGGTGATTTAATTAACTCACTTAAAAAATTATCTAAAAACAGTTTAAGTAATCTAACACCACATCCTACTTATGTTTGGTTTCATTATTCACACCCAAGTTTATTGCAGAGAATAAAAAATTTGAAACAATAATTTGGTTAACAACTTATTTTTTACATAAATTTGTCATTCATTATGAATACAACAACACATAACACAAACTGGTGGTGGTTCCGATTTAACTCAATAATCGTGAACTCGTAACCTGTTTATATATAACTCATAACAAAGGCTTACCGTTTTCGGTAAGCCTTTTTTTATACAAAAAAAACAACATGAACATAACAACCCTAACAACTACTTGCCTTTCAGACACCATAACCCCAGTTGGGTTATACTTGAAATTACGTGATCAATTTCACAATAGTTTTTTATTAGAAAGTTCTGATTATCATGGAAACGAAAACAACTTTTCATTCATCTGTATCAAACCCTTAGCAACTTTTATAGCGAATCAAAACACTATAAAAACTACAATTTTAGGAGACGAATCGCAACTAACGGTGAACTCAAAAAAAGACGTTACAAAACACTTACAACGTTTCATTTCTGGTTTTAATGTTGAAAAAAACAACTTAGTAACTAATGGTATTTTTGGGTATAGCAGTTATGATGCTGTGCAGTATTTTGACACCATTAGTTTAGATGAACACAAAAAGAAGAATACAACTCCTGAGATGCATTATTCTTTATTTCAATTTATCATTCAAATAGATCATTTTAAAAATGAAATGACCATTTTGGAAAATTGTGTAGATGGCGCTGAATCAGAAATTGAAAACATAAAACAATTAGTACAGAATAATAACCACCCTAAATACCATTTTAATTTAGAAGGTGAACAAACATCAAATATTACTGATCAGGAATTCAAAACTATGGTCAGTAAAGGTAAGGAGCACTGTCAATTAGGTGATGTCTTTCAGGTAGTATTGTCGCGTCAATTTTCTCAGAAATTTAATGGTGATGACTTTAATGTATACAGAGCTTTGCGCTCTATAAATCCGTCACCATATTTATTTTATTTTGATTTTGGTGATTTCAAATTATTTGGTTCGTCGCCAGAAGCGCAATTAAAAGTTGCGAATGGCAAAACAACCATCAACCCAATTGCAGGAACTTTCAAACGTACAGGTAACGATTTAGAAGACCAAAAACTAGCAGAAGCTTTAGCGAAAGACCCAAAGGAAAATGCTGAACATACTATGTTAGTAGATTTAGCAAGAAATGATTTGAGCAGACACGGTAAAAACGTGACTATTAAAACTTATAAAGAAGTTCAGTTTTATAGTCATGTTATTCATTTAGTTTCTGAAGTTGAAGCAAACAACAAAAATGAAGATGCTATACAAATGTTTGCAGATACATTTCCTGCCGGAACATTATCAGGAGCACCAAAGTACAAAGCCATGCAACTCATAAATAAATATGAAAACCAAAACAGAGGGTTTTATGGTGGTGCAATTGGTATCTTTGGGTTTGACGGAAGTGTTAATCATGCCATTACAATTAGAAGTTTTATGAGTAAAAACAATACGCTATATAGCCAAGCTGGAGCTGGTGTAACGGTAAACTCAAATGAAGAAAACGAATTACAAGAAGTTAATAATAAATTAGGCGCCTTAAAACAAGCTTTAGTCTTAGCAGAAAATATATAATTATGGAAAAGATACTAGTACTTGACAATTACGATTCATTCACTTACAATTTAGTGCATTACATAGAATCTAATCCGAATTACACTGTAGATGTGTATAGAAACGATGAAATTTCTTTAGATGCTGTTGACAATTACAATACCATTGTATTGTCGCCTGGTCCTGGTTTACCTGAAGAAGCAGGAATTTTAAAGGAACTTATTACACGATATGCGTCAACAAAAAAAATATTAGGTGTCTGTTTAGGAATGCAAGCGATTGGAGAAGTATTTGGAGGAACTTTAAATAACCTCAACAATGTGTTTCATGGCGTAGCAACACCAATAAAAATCACGAATACTGACGATTTAATCTATAAAAATCTACCTAAAAATATAGAAGTTGGCAGATACCATAGTTGGGTAATTTCCAATGATGACTTTCCAAACACATTAAAAATTACAGCTACAGATGACAATGACCAAATCATGTCTATCAAGCATCAAGATTATAATGTGTATGGTGTGCAATACCATCCGGAATCAATATTAACAACTCACGGAAAAGAGATCATTACTAATTTCTTAGATATTTAAAACTATGGGACTTACAGTAAAAAAAGCTAATCCGATGTTAGGATTACATCACTTATTTGATCATCAGAAACTAACAAAAGAACAAGCATACGAAACGTTAACCCGTATCGGAAAAGGTGACTTTAACAACTCGCAAATAGCAGCATTTCTAACTGTCTTTTTAATGCGAAATATTTCTGCAGATGAACTATCAGGTTTTCAAATGGCCTTATTAGATTTATGCTTAAAAATGGATTTCTCAGACTTCAATACTATTGATGTCTGTGGTACTGGTGGTGATGGAAAAGACACCTTTAACATCTCTACTCTAGCAGCATTCGTAGTAGCTGGGGCTGGCTACAAAGTAGCAAAGCACGGTAACTATGGCGTATCCTCTTCTTGTGGATCATCCAATGTTTTGGAGTACCTAGGATATCAATTCACTAATGATGAATCTACTTTAAAAAAACAATTGGATTCTGCTAACTTCTGTATGATGCACGCGCCATTATTTCACCCTGCTATGAAAAACGTGGCGCCAATCAGAAAAGAATTAGGGATAAAAACATTTTTCAACATGTTAGGACCTTTGGTAAACCCTAGTAACCCTCAAAACCAATTAGTAGGTGTCTTTAACTTAGAGATTGCAAGAATCTATAATTATATGCTACAAAAGTCTGATAAAAATTATACCATTCTACACAGTTTAGATGGGTATGATGAAATTTCATTAACTGGAAAATTTAAGAAATTTTCTAATACAAATGAAGCTATTTTATCTCCAGAACAAATTGGATTTCCTTCACATAAACAAGAGGCTATTTTTGGAGGAAATTCAGTAAAAGATGCAGCGGTTATTTTTACAGATGTACTACAAAATAAAGGCACACAATCACAACAAAATGTTGTTTTGGCAAATGCGGCACACGCTATTAATTGTTTTGAACCACAAAATACATTAGAAGATTGTATTGCTATTGCTAAAGAATCTTTACTATCAGGAAAAGCGTTAGCAAGTTTAACAAAGGTAACTCAATAACTATGACAATTTTAGATACAATAATTGCTCGCAAGAAAATTGAAGTGGTAAAATCTAAGCGAGATAACTCTATAAAAACACTTGAAAATAGTGCTTCTTTTTCAGTACCAAAAATTTCATTGAATGAATTTATTTTAAATAAAAACAGATCAGGGATAATTGCAGAATTTAAACGAAAATCACCTTCTAAAGGTATTATTAATGACACGGCATTGGTTACTGATGTTACCACAGGTTACAACACTGCGGGAGCATCTGCATTATCAGTTTTAACAGATACTCAATTTTTTGGTGGCTATAACGATGATGTTATAACAGCACGAAAAGCAAATAATATTCCTATTTTAAGGAAAGACTTTACTATTGATGAATATCAAATTATTGAAGCAAAATCTATTGGTGCAAATGCCATTTTATTAATCGCATCTGTTTTAACAAAAGCAGAAATCAAAACCTTTACTACTCTTGCTCATAGTATTGGTTTAGAAGTGTTATTAGAAATTCACACAGAACAAGAGCTAGAAAAGTATAACCCAGACATTAGTCTTGTAGGAATTAACAATAGAAATTTAAATACGTTTGAAGTAGATTTTGAAAACGCAATTAGATTAGCAGAAGCTTTACCTAAGCAAACTGTTAAAATTGCAGAAAGTGGCATTAGTGATTATAAAAATATTGATTACTTAAAAACACATGGTTTTGATGGCTTTTTAATAGGTGAAAATTTTATGAAGACAGAAAACCCAGGGCAAGCTTGTAAAACATTTATTGAAAATATAAACAAGAACCGCCATGCTTAAACTAAAAGTATGTGGTATGCGTGACGAAGTTAATCTTAATGCTCTTATTGAATTGAAACCAGATTTCATAGGTTTTATATTTCATGAGAAGTCATCAAGAAATGTAACAGATCTTATTGCTACAACTGTCCCTGAATACATTTCAAAAGTAGGCGTATTTGTTAATAAACCGACAGAATTTATTGATGAAAAAATCACGAATTATAGTTTAGATTATATTCAATTACACGGAATCGAATCACCCAAATTTTGTTCTGAATTAAAAGACAAAGGCGTGAAAATTATTAAAGCATTCAATGTTTCTGACAACTTTGATTTTACTACATTAAAATCATATGAACCATTTTGTGATTATTTTTTATTTGATGCCTTTGGTAAACAAGCAGGAGGCAACGGTATAGTTTTTAACTGGGATTTATTACAAAACTATAATGGGAATACTCCATTTTTATTGAGTGGCGGCATTGATAAAACAATGGTAGGTATTATTAAAAATTTCAATCATTCAAAATTCATTGGCATAGATATTAATAGTGGTTTTGAAACCGCTCCAGCAATGAAAAATATTAAAAATATTAAAGCATTTAAACATGAATTATACAGTTAACAACAAAGGATTTTATGGCGATTTCGGTGGCGCTTTCATTCCTGAAATGCTCTATCAAAATGTCAATGAGCTTAAAGAATGTTATCTAGGTATTATAGAATCTGATGAGTTCAAAGAAGAATATAAAGCACTTTTAAAAGATTATGTTGGTAGGCCAACACCGCTCTATTTAGCAAAAAACCTCTCTAGAAAGTACAACAGTACTATCTATTTAAAACGAGAAGATTTAAATCATACTGGCGCACATAAAGTTAACAATACCGTTGGTCAGATTCTGTTAGCTCAAAAAATGGGTAAGAATAGAATTATTGCCGAAACTGGTGCTGGCCAACATGGTGTTGCCACAGCAACCGTATGTGCTTTAATGGGTATGGAATGTATTGTGTATATGGGAGAAATTGATATTCAACGCCAAGCGCCAAATGTTGCCCGTATGAAAATGTTAGGTGCAGAAGTTCGTCCTGCAACATCAGGAAGTAAAACTCTAAAAGATGCCACTAATGAAGCTATTCGTGATTGGATAGCAAATCCGGTGGACACCTACTACTTAATTGGCTCAGTAGTTGGTCCTCATCCATATCCAGATATGGTAGCCCGTTTTCAATCTGTGATTAGTGAGGAAATGAAAACGCAATTAGCTGAAAAAACAGGAAAGGATTATCCTGATAAAATTGTTGCATGTGTTGGTGGAGGGAGTAACGCAGCAGGTGCTTTTTATCACTATTTAGATAATACTGCTGTAGATCTTGTTGCTGTTGAAGCTGATGGTTTAGGCGTAGAAACTGGTAAAAGTGCGGCAACAACACAATTAGGAACTGAAGGTATTATTCATGGCAGTAAAACGTTGTTAATGCAAAATAATGAAGGACAAATTACGGAACCTTATTCTATTTCAGCTGGATTAGATTATCCTGGAGTTGGGCCATTACACGCACATTTATTTAAAAGTGGTAGAGGTACATTTATCGGCGTTACTGATAAAGAAGCTTTAAGTGCCGCTTATGAATTAACTAAAATTGAAGGCATTATTCCTGCTTTAGAGTCCGCCCACGCATTAGCTGCTTTAGATAAGCTAAAGTTGACATCGGACGACTGTGTAGTTGTTAACCTCTCTGGAAGAGGTGACAAAGATATGGAGACTTATATCGCTAAAATGAATTCAAATTTATAATACGGATAACATGAATAGACTTGAACATTTATTTTCTACTAAAAAGAATATTTTAAATATATATACCACTGCTGGTTTCCCAAAATTGAATGATACTATAGAAGTCGTGAAAGAGTTAGCTGCTTCTGGAGTAGATATGGTAGAAATTGGAATGCCTTTTTCTGACCCTCTAGCAGATGGACCAACAATACAAGATAGTAGTGAAATTGCCATTCAAAACGGCATTACTCTTGATTTGATTTTTAAGCAAATACAAGAAATCAGAAAAACTGTTGACATACCAATTATGTTGATGGGGTATTTAAATCAAGTAGTTAAATATGGAACAGAGGCATTTTTATCTAAAGCTAAAGCAGTTGGTGTAGATGGTCTTATACTACCAGATTTACCTTTAGATATTTATTTAGACGAGTATAAACCCTTATTTGAAACTCATGGTTTAAAAATGAGCTTCTTAATTACACCGCAAACATCTGAAAACCGCATTAGGTTAATTGCTAAAGAAAGTACTGCCTTTTTGTATGTTGTATCTTCATTTGCAATTACAGGTAGTAAAAGTGATATTGAAGACAGTCAAATAGACTATTTTAACTACATCAATAATTTAGAGTTAAGTGTCCCGAAATTGATTGGTTTTGGTATTAGTAATGCGGAAACATTTTCAAAAGCATGTGCGTATGCTGATGGTGCAATTATAGGAAGCGCCTTTATTAAAAGTTTAAAATCATCTACCAATTTATCAGTAGACATTAAGCAATTTACAAACAATATAAAATAAACCCACAAACCATTGCATATCAATACATTATTCATTAACTTTATGTATTGAAAATTGAGATATACTAGTTATACGATAGTAATTATATATTGGTAATGTTAATTATATCTCATAAGCTAAATAATCGAATGAAGGAATTTAAGAAATAGTGTATTGTAGCTGTTTTGTAGTACTTTAGAAAGATTATTATAGCGATGCCAAATAAATTTCTAAGTGGATTTTTTAGAATATTTATTTATAGTATTCATTTAAATATTTATTGGCATAAAGCCGTATTCAACCTTACAACCTGAATACGGCTTTTTTATGCGCTCATCTATTTTATCTTGCAAGCTCTAGTTATATCTATTCAACTTCACATCTATATTTAGAGTATCTTTGCCGTATATTTTGTTTAAAACACCTCTATGACATTTAAAGATTTAAAGCTAAACAAACCTATTTTAAAGGCTCTTTCTGAAAAAAAGTATGAAGTCCCTACTCCAATTCAAGAGTATACTATCCCATTAATTTTAGATAAAAAAGATATCATTGCTTCTGCTCAAACCGGTACCGGTAAAACAGCTGCATTTGCTTTACCTATTTTACAGTTATTATATGATAAACAAGAAGCTGGCAAAAAAGGAAAAAAAACTAGAGCTTTAGTTGTGAGTCCAACCCGAGAGTTAGCTATTCAAATTAACGAAAACTTTAATCGCTATAGTAAATTCACAAATTTAAAATCTGCCGTAATATTCGGTGGTGCATCTATTGAACCACAAAAAGAAGTTATTAAAAGAGGTATCGATATTTTAATAGCGACACCTGGTAGACTGTTAGATTTACATAAACAAGATATAATAAACCTCGATTATATTGAAACTTTAGTATTAGATGAAGCCGATTTAATGCTAGACATGGGGTTTATTGATGATGTTAGAAAAATTGAACGCTTATGCCCTAGCAATAAACAAACACTCCTTTTCTCGGCAACCATGCCACATAAAGTTGTTGATTTAGCGCAAACTATTTTAAATAACCCAGAAAAAGTAGAAGTCTCACCAACATCTTCAACTACAAAAACGGTCAGTCAGATATTATATTATACGCCAAAAC
>CBCXVT010000030.1:0-336115 GCA_965178635.1 Flavobacteriaceae bacterium
TGATGCTTTATCTAAAACAGCAGACAGCTTCGTGTCTGTGATGTTATATGAAGTAGATTCTACATTTACTGATTCTACTGTTTACACTAAATCACCAAGATATATTACTAATACTTTAGATAGCGCTACAACATTTCAATTTGAAAATTTAAAAGCAGGAAAGTATCAGTTATTGGCTTTAAAAGAAGAGTCAGACAACTTTATATTCAATCAAAAAACAGATAAAATTGCTTTTAAAAAAGAGTTTATAACCATTCCGAATACTGAAACTCACGAGTTAATTTTATTTAAAGAAATAGAAAACTACCATGCTTTAAAACCAAAACATGAACGTTTAAACAGAATCAAATTCCGTTATGAAGGTCAAACGACAGAAGATATTGGTATAAAATTATTATCAGATGTAACTTTAGAATCTATGGTAACTAAACCGATTGATAACGACACTTTAAATTATTGGTTTAAGCCAAAAGTAGAGCTAGATTCGTTAAACTTTACCATGAGTTATCAAAAGCAAATTGACACGTTTAATGTTAGAATACGTGAAAACGTAAAGACAGATTCTTTAGCCTTTAAACCTGTAACCAGAAGTTTGACTCTTGATGGTGATTATCAAATTTCATCAACAGTTCCTGTAACTAAAATTGATAATTCAAAAATTCAAATACTGGATAAAGACTCTGTAGTTGTGCCATTTAAAATATCAATAGAAAAATTAACTAATGTTATCAACTTAAACTTTGATAAAAAAGAAGATCAGAAATACGCCATAACTATTTTACCAGAAGCGTTTACAGATTTCTTTGAAGCTACAAATGATAGCTTATCTTACAGAGCAACTACTAAGAAGTTATCTGCTTACGGGAATATTAAAATAACACTTAATAATGCTCCTAAAATTCCTTTAATTGTACAGTTAATTACTGCAAAAGGGGAAGTGAAGTATGAGAAATACGGCACTAATATTACTGTTTTCGATTTTGTAAATGTCGATCCCTCAACCTATAATTTACGTGTTGTTTTTGATGATAATAACAATCAAAAATATGACACAGGTAATTATTTACAAAAAATACAGCCAGAACGTATAGCTTATCATCCAGATGACATCGAAATTAGAGCCAATTGGGATGTTGACGAACAGTTTACTTTAAAGTAAACAGATCTTTATCATTTAAAAAATTAAACTTTTTGCGAACAGTTTGTAGTTCTTTTTTAGATAAGGTAGTGGTTATACAAGTTTCATGATTTTCAGTTACAGGGCTTAATTCGTTTCCTAAAACATCCAATACAATAGAGTTTCCTGAATACTCATTTCCATTAGTATCTACCCCAACACGGTTTACTCCAACTACATAAGTCATGTTTTCAATGGCACGAGCTTTTAAAAGTGTGTTCCAAGCGTTAATTCTTGGCTTTGGCCAATTTGCCACATAAATTAACAGATCGTAATTTTGAGTGTTTCTAGACCATACCGGGAAGCGCAAATCATAACAAATTAACGGGCAAATACGCCATCCTTTATACTCAATAATAACTTGAGTAGTATCATTTTGATAATGCTCGTGTTCACCAGCTAAAGAGAACAAGTGGCGTTTGTTATAATGTTGAATATTTCCATCAGGTTCTATAAATAAAAACCGGTTGTAATAGTTATTCTGTTCTTTTATTATAATGCTGCCACAAATTGCACTGTTTTTTTCTTTAGCTATCTTTTGCATCCAGGTAACTGTATCACCATCCATTGGTTCTGCTAAATGTTTAGGTTGCATAGAAAAGCCTGTTGTAAACATTTCAGGAAGTATAATGACATCTACATCTTCATTTATCTCGGAATTAATTTTATGCTCAAAATTCAATCTATTTTGAATAGCATTTTCCCATACTAGATTTGATTGAATACTAGTTACCGTCAGATGGTTTGTCATTATTTTAGTTTTTTTAATTTCTTAGTGGCTTTGGCTAACTTATTTTTTAAGGCAGATAATTTTTCAATATATTTTGTTTCTTTTTCAACGCTTAGTTTCCCTCTTTTTTTAAGTTTTCCAAATTTTCTTGTTTCACGATCTAACTTATTTTCTGCTCTATCAAGTGCTTTTTCTGCATTAGCTTTTTTCTTAGCTGCTTTTTCTGCTTTCTTAAGTTTTTTTTCAGCCTTCTTTTGTTTTTTTACAATTGACTTAAGTTTCTTTTCTTGTTCTTTTATACGTTTAGCAGCCTCCTTTTCTTTGTTTTCTATTGCTTTTTCAGCATTCTTTGTTTCTTTTATTTTTTTCAGCTCAACTTTATGAGCGCTAAAAACAACTTCTTTGTCAGTTGCGGTTAATTCAGAAGTAACATCTTCATTATTTTGATAGATTTTGCCTTCTTTTACGCTGTAAGTGTTACCGTTATGAGTAACTTCTTGAGCAAATAATAATGTACAAGTAAATAAGAATAGGTACGTAAAAATAGATTTCATAGGTATTAAATTTTAAAATTAGTTATTGATTCATTAAGCCACGCTTTATGCTTTAATGATATGTCATAAATAGTGCCAGAAATAACCCTTATATTGAATTAATGATTTCTGCAGCTTGATTAAGTGTATCTTCAGTTTTAGCAAAACAAAAACGAAGGACTTTATGATCTGTTTTATGCTCATTAAAAACGGACATGGGGATACTAGCTAATTTATGATCAATAGTGAGTCGCTTAGCAAAGTCTACATCGTTTTCATCTGTAATATCACTAAAATCTAAGACTTGAAAATACGTCCCTTTTGATGGTGTTATTTTAAAACGAGAGGCTTTTATTAAACCTAAAAATTGATCTCTTTTTTGTTGATAGAACTCAGGTAGCCCTAAATAATGTTGCGAGTCATTTATATAATCAGCTAGTGCTTTTTGCATGGGATGATTTACACAAAATACATTAAATTGATGTACTTTTTGAAATTCGTGCATTAAATGTTCGGGTGCACAACAATAGCCTAACTTCCAACCCGTATTATGAAATGTTTTCCCAAAAGACGCCACAATAAAACTGTGTTGTTTCAGTTCAGAAAACAAACAGGCGCTTTGATGTGGTGCATTATCAAAAATAATATGTTCGTAAACCTCATCACTTAATACAATAATATTAGTTCCAGAAACTATGTTTTGCAATTGCAACATGTCATCTTTAGACCATACTGTTCCACTTGGATTATGTGGCGAATTGATGATAATCATTTTTGTATTGGAATTGACCTTTGACTTGACGTCATTCCAATTAACGTTATATGTTGGTGCTTCCAATTGTACGGAAACTGTTTTTCCGCCATTTAAAGCGATTGTAGGCTCATAACAATCATACGCTGGCCTGAATATAATAACTTCATCATCTTGCTTTATAAACGTTGAAATGATGGTGTAAATAGCTTGAGTAGCACCTGCAGTTACTGTAATTTCTGTTTCTGGTTTATAAGTAGTTTGGTATAAGTGAGTAAACTTAGTTGCAATAGCTTCTCTTAAGGCCATAGCGCCTGCCATTGGTGCGTATTGGTTATAGCCTGAGTTCATGGCCTGAGTTACCAATTCTAATAATTTCGAATCACTTTTAAAATTAGGAAACCCTTGAGATAAGTTAATAGCATTGTGCTGATGTGCCAAACCACTCATTACTGAAAATATAGAAGGCTCTACATGTGGTAATTTTGATTTGAAGTTTAAGTGACTCATAAAATGAAATAATTAATATCTAAATGTACGTAAATCAAAAAACCCAAGCAATACAATTGCTCGGGTTTTGTATAAGATATTTGATTAAAATTTATCCTTTTAAACTTGCTTTCATAAATTCAGAATTCATACGAGCGATGTTTTCTAAAGAAATTCCTTTAGGACATTCAATCTCACATGCTCCAGTGTTGGTACAGTTACCAAAACCTTCTAAATCCATTTGAGCAACCATGTTTTGTACTCTTTCAGTAGCTTCTACACGTCCTTGTGGTAATAAAGCATATTGACTTACTTTAGCACCTACAAATAACATTGCAGAAGAGTTTTTACACGTTGCAACACAAGCACCACAACCAATACATGTAGCTGCGTCCATTGCGTCATCAGCATCTTGCTTAGGGATTGGAATTGCATTTCGCATCTTGTGTATTACCAGAAGTGTTTACAGATATAAATCCTCCTGATTGTTGAATACGCTCAAAAGAAGTTCTGTCTACTACTAAATCTTTTATTACAGGGAAAGCAGTAGCTCTAAATGGCTCTATCGTAATAGTGTCACCATCTTTAAACATACGCATGTGTAACTGACAAGTGGTAACACCTCTATCAGGACCATGTGCTTCACCATTAATATACATAGAACACATACCGCAAATTCCTTCACGACAATCATGATCAAATGCAACAGGCTCTTCACCAGCAGTTAATCTAACTGTTCGTTTAAAACATCCATCATTTCTAAAAATGACATATGCTCTGAAATATCGGTAACTTTATAATCAACCATCTGACCTTTGTCATTTGCGTCCTTTTTGTCTCCAAATTTTTAACGTGTTAAATTCATAATGTCTTTTTATTTGTATGAACGTTGTTTTAATTCAATATCGTTAAACTCTAATTCTTCTTTATGTAAAACTGCATCAGCTGGTTGTCCTTTATATTCCCAAGCAGCTACATATGCATAATTTGCATCATCACGTTTTGCTTCTCCTTTTTGAGGTCCATCAGTTTCAGCAGATTCTTCTCTAAAGTGACCACCACAAGATTCGTTTCTGTTTAAAGCATCTTTAGCAAATAATTCTCCTAATTCTAAGAAATCAGCTACTCTACCAGCTTTTTCTAATTCAGGATTCATTTCATTAGCATTTCCAGGAACTTTTACCTCTTTCCAGAATTCTTCACGAGTGGCTTTAATTTCGGCCATAGCTTCTGTTAGTCCTTTTTCATTACGCGCCATTCCTACTTTTTCCCACATGATTTTTCCTAATTTCTTATGGAAATAATCTACAGATTTAGTACCGTTATTATTTACGAAAAAGTTGATGCGTTCTGTAACTTCTTTTTCAGCTTCATCAAATTCTTTAGTGTCAGTTGGTATTTTACCTGTACGAATATCGTTAGATAAATAATCTCCAATAGTGTAAGGTAATACGAAATAACCATCAGCTAAACCTTGCATTAAAGCAGAAGCTCCTAGTCTGTTTGCACCGTGATCAGAGAAATTTGCTTCTCCAATACAGTACAATCCATCAACAGTTGTCATTAAGTTATAATCAACCCAAACACCACCCATTGTATAGTGTGTTGCAGGATAAATCATCATTGGAGTTTTGTATGGATTCTCATCAACGATTTTCTCATACATTTGGAATAAGTTACCGTATTTAGCTTCAACGACAGCTTGCCCTAATTCGTATACTTTATCTGCAGAAGGATTGGTTAATTCCTTTTAATTTAGATTGTTCTTTACCGTAACGTTCAATTGCCGATTTAAAATCTAAATAGACAGCTTCTCCTGTTTGGTTTACTCCGTAACCAGCATCACAACGTTCTTTTGCTGCACGAGAGGCAACATCACGAGGTACTAAGTTACCAAAAGCAGGATATCTTCTTTCTAAGTAATAATCTCTTTCTTCTTCAGATAAATCTGTAGGTTTTTTACGTCCTTCTCGAATAGCCATTACATCGTCCATACTTTTAGGAACCCAAATACGTCCGTCATTACGCAGTGATTCTGACATCAATGTTAATTTAGACTGGTAATCACCTGAACGTGGAATACACGTTGGGTGAATTTGTGTATAACAAGGATTTGCGAAATACGCTCCTTTTTTATGAATTTTCCATGCTGCAGTAGCATTAGATCCCATGGCATTTGTAGATAAGAAATATACGTTTCCGTAACCTCCAGAAGCAATTACCACTGCATGAGCAGAGTGACGTTCAATTTCTCCAGTAATTAAGTTACGTGCAATAATTCCACGTGCTTTACCATCAACCTTTACAACGTCTAACATTTCATGACGATTGAACATTTCAATTTTACCACGAGCAATCTGACGGTTCATTGCAGAATAAGCTCCTAATAATAATTGTTGTCCTGTTTGTCCTTTAGCGTAAAAAGTTCTAGAAACTAATACTCCTCCAAACGAACGGTTATCTAACAACCCACCATAATCACGTGCAAAAGGCACTCCTTGTGCCACACATTGATCAATAATGTTTGCAGAAACCTCAGCCAAACGGTGTACGTTTGCTTCACGAGAACGGTAATCACCACCTTTTACAGTATCGTAAAATAAACGGTAAGATGAATCCCCATCTCCTTGGTAATTTTTTGCTGCGTTAATACCTCCTTGTGCTGCAATTGAATGCGCTCTACGTGGAGAATCTTGATAAGCAAATGCTTTTACATTATATCCTAATTCAGCTAAAGTTGCAGCGGCAGAACCACCTGCTAAACCTGTACCAACAACAATAACGTCTATTAAACGTTTGTTAGCTGGGTTTACTAAATCAATTTTATCTTTATAAGAAGTCCATTTATCCTTTAAAGGACCTTTTGGTGTTTTTGAATCTAAAGTAGCCATACTAATTAGGTATTAATGTGAATGATTGAAATGATGAACTAATTGCAATAATCATAAATCCTACAGGAATTATAGATAGCGTAAAGTTTACCGAAAGTTTTCAATCCTTTAGTATATTTATTGTTTGCTCCCATAGATTGGAATGCAGAATTGAATCCGTGTAATAAGTGCATTGCTAAGAAATGCAAAGGCACCAATATAAGCTCCTACTCGTGCAGGGTTATGAAATTTTTCTTGTAATTCATGGAAATATCTTAATTCTCCATTGTGTAAACCAGACCAATCACCTTGAATAAACTTGGTGTTTAATTCTGGAAACCAGAAGTCAATAAAGTGTAATACAACAAATGCTAAAATTGCTAAACCAGACCAGATCATGTTTCTACTCATCCAAGTAGAGTTTGCTGCTCCGTTGTTTTGTGCATATTTTACCTTTTGTGCGTTTCTGTTTTTAAGTTCTAAAACAAATCCCATTACAAAATGAAACACAACACCAAAAATAAGGATTGGTTGCATAACATATTGTATTAATGGGTTGGTTCCCATAAAGTGAGATAAGTTGTTAAATGTTGCTCCGTGATCAGGAAAAATTGATGTTACGTTAATTACAAAGTGTTGTAATAAGAAAAACATAAGGAAGAATGCAGAGATTGCCATAGCAAACTTTCTTCCAATTGATGATTTTAATAATCCGCTCATTGTATATGTTGAGTTAGTGAAATTCAAGCAAATTTAATTTTAATCGAGTGTTAAACAAAACTATCACTCAATTTTATCGCTTATTTAGAATGCATTTAAAGTAAACTATGGTTATATTTAGCCAGTATATACGTATTTCTATGAAAATTTACTTGTTATCGGTTAGTGGTAGTTTGTATTCTACGCAGCGTTTATTTAATGAAGCATCACGACGCGGACATTATATTAGGATAGTAGACCACACAAAATGTGGTATTCTATTTGAGGATAATCAGCCTAAAGTTTTATTTAATAAAGAAGATGTATCTCATTTTTCTGATGCTATTATACCACGAATTGGTGCATCATTTACGGAGCATGGGTTGGCTATTGTCAATCAGTTTGAAAAGTTAGGAAATTACAATGTGGCCAGTGCCCTGGGTATTTTAAGATCTCGTAATAAGTTACTCACCATGCAACATATGGTGGAGAATAACATACCTATTCCAAAAACACTCTATACTAAAAATACCTTGCTTTTAAAAGAACAATTAGACTTGTTAGAAGGGGAGCAATGCATTATTAAATTTTTAGAAGGTACTCACGGTTTGGGCGTGATGTTAGCTGAAAGTAAAAAATCAGCAGTGTCTATTATAGAAACCATGCACAGTTTAAACAAACCCATTTTAATACAAGAGTTTGTTAAAGAATCTAACGGTGAAGATATTCGCGCTTATGTAGTAGGCGATAAAGTGGTAGCGTCTATGAAACGTAGTAGCGGCGGGAAAGACTTTAGGAGTAATGTGCACAGAGGTGGTAGTACATCTGTAATTTCAATGACGGAAGAAGAACAACGTATTGCTGTAAAAACAGCGCAATGTTTAGGCTTGGATGTTGCGGGTATAGATTTAATTCGCTCTAAAAACGGTCCGATGGTTATTGAGGCAAATTCATCCGCCGGTTTGGAAGGTATTGAAGGTGCCACTAAAGTAAATATTGCAGGAGAAATTATAAAATTGATTGAACAAAACGTCAAAAAATAATAGTAAAAATGACTACACAAGACATAGCAAACCGATTGGTAGATTTATGCCGACAAGAAAAACACCCACAAGCTCAAGAAGAATTGTACCACAACGATATTGTAAGTATAGAAGATGAGAAATCTGGTGCGCCTATAACAAAAGGTATGGCTGGTATCAGGCAAAAAACTATTGCTTGGGACGAGGCTGTTGTTAAAATACATGATGCCAAAGTATCTGACCCAATTGTTACCGGAAACTATTTTGCAGTGACCATGGAAAATGACATTACCTTTAAAGAACAAGGCCGCATACAAATTTCTGAAATTTGTGTGTACGAAGTTAAAGGTGGTAAAATTGTTAGAGAACAGTTTTTTTATGATATGTAGTTATGTAGAACAAGCAAATTACTTATAGCCATTGTTGATAATTTGTTTTTTTCAAATTCAAACCATTTATTTGTCATTTGGAAAAACCCCAGTGTAGTATTTAACAGTTGCTCCATTATACAGCCAAACTCCATCTCCTCCGCCAATCCATTTATTCCCTTTTTTATCTTCTACAACACCAAAAAACATTTTTTCGGACTTAAACACTTCGGTTGCTATAATTTTTTTATTAATTATAGCATTGGCCTTCACTCGTTTTAGTGTAGAACCTGCTCCCGTAAGCATACCAGTATACCAAAAATCACCTTTCTTATCCTCAAAAAATTTCCAAGCACCTGGTAATATATGGGTGAATGTGTTGTCACTATATTTCCAAAGACCATTACCATCAACCAACCAAATAACACCTGACTTATCTTCAATTATAGACCACACATTAAAGAATGGTTTACTTTCATCATTTTTTAGTTCATAAAAAGTGTTTCCATCATAAAACCCTGCATTTCCTCTTGTGCCGAACCATAAATTGCCATTTTTATCTTCTAAAATGGTGTTAATATCATTATGAGGTAAGCCATCAGTTTTTGTAAAGTTTGTGAATTTTACACCATCATATTTACTTAATCCTCCTTGTCCTCCAAACCATATGTTTCCTGATTTATCTTCATAAACACACATGTTTCTTCTATGACCAAGCCCGTCTTTTGTCATGAAATTTGTAACTGCTCCAGTTTCGGCATCAATGCGAAACGCACCTGATTGGTCGCTCGCAATCCAAATATTTCCGTTTCTATCTTCTATAACATCAAATGCGTACCAGCTTTCAATATCGTCCCCTTTTTTTATATGAGTAAATTCATTTCCATCGTATCGAATAATATCATCGTATGCGGCTATTAATAATTTTCCTTTATTATCTAGTTTAATATTTCTAGTTATCCTTTTTGGGGCTTTGGATGCGAAGATGGTGTCAAAATTTGTGATTACAGAGGGAATACTATCTGTAACAATTGAAGAAAAATTTACGTTGTTCTTCGGGTTAGAATTTTGACTTTTTGTTTTACATGAAACAAGTAAAAATAATAGTATTATGATGTATATTAATCGTTGCATTTTGATTTCTAAATTACCGAGAATAACTACGCTTGATACACTAGTGTAACTGACACATTATATGTGTCCAAAAATAGTGTTTAATATAGACTTCAAGTAAAGTTATATTATATTTATAGAATCTGCAATGGTAGTGAGCAAGAGTAATTAATTATTCTACTAGTGGTTTCAAACCTCTAAATCCCATATCAACTACTTGTTCACCAGCGTTTGGTTCAAATTTACCATCGGCAGTAACTTCTGTCCATTCAAAACTGTTATTTGTGGACAAGGATAAGGTGATAACCACATCTTCAGTTTCGTTACCAGTTATAACAAAGCTATTTTCAAACTCACCAGTAACCACACATGAGCCAGCTGGTACAGGAGAAGTTGAAGCAATTGGGTTGGGTACAGTTGTGCCAGAAGCTTGCCCAACAGAGACTGTTCCTAAAGTTTCAAAAGCCCAATAGCCTTGTGCCCTATTTCCGTTTACAGTTACAGTTTCTTGATCTACTTCATAAGATGTAATATAATTGTTAAAGCCTACAAAACTAGCTAAAGTACCTGTGTAGTCAATGGTATTGTGTAAAAAGTCAATGTTATAATTCTGGTAGGTTAAAGATACTCTAGCCCATTCATAAGTTCCAGTTGCGACGTCATTTAAAGGGATGCTAAAAAAGGTTTCATTTTCGGTTACTAATTTCGCATTTTGAAAATCTACAGCATTTGAGCCTCCAGCTGTTGTTTCATCGCCTTTATAAATAACCTCTCCATTACCAAGTGCTGTAAATGCAGTTGGTGCTAATTCAATATAATGAGCACTCATCATATTAAAATCAGGAGACTGTGCTGCATTTCCTAATGGAATATCTGCTGGTGTTCCTAAGTTTCCAAGTCGCTCTTGATTGGGGTCAAATTTAAATTTAACAATTAAGTTTGGCTCAGATTGTGTATTGTCAGTATCGTTGTTTTCACATGAAAGTATAAGACCTGTAAAAAGGCAAAAAAAGATATGTTTCAATTTCATAAGTAAACTAATTTAGGTTATTCAACTATTAAAGAAACGCTTTTTTTAGCAGTATTAGTATGTATGTCAATAGTATAGTTGCCTTTTGGTAAATAAAACTTGTTGTTTTTCTGTTTGGTGATATTTAAATCATCATTTTCCTCTAGGTAGTCTTTTCCTTTTTTAGTGATGGTTAAATCATAATCTATTGTATTAAACCCTTTGTCAAGCTGACTCGTAAATTGTTGTAATTCCTTTTTATTTTCGTTTAAAATAGTAACAGTTGCCCTCGTTTCAGATGAAGTATATAACTGTAACGTTATGTACGGTTCATAAGGTTCTAGCCATTTACTCCAGGTGCTCCCCCAGTTTTTGCTGTGTTTTACTGCTGGAATTTCAGCAATATGTAACGGGGCATTTTTAAATGTGTCGTAATCTTTAAACACGGCTACATTGGTTTTATATAAACTTCGTCCGTGAGTAGCAACAATTAAATCATTAGATTTTGGTTCAATTACCAAATCGTGTACAGCTACATTTGGTAAACCGTTTGAAAATGTGTCCCAAGATTTTCCATTATTGAATGACACATACAAACCATTATCTGTTCCTACATATAGGATATGTTCGTTATTTTCATCTTCTTTAATGACATTAACAGCTGAATGTGGGATGTTAGATGAAATAGATGTCCACGTGGTTCCATAATCATCAGAGGCGTAAATGTAACTGGTAAAATGATCATTTCTATATCCGTTTAAAGTCACATACACTCTCGATTTTTTATGTTTTGAAGCGATAACTCGTGTTACCCATAAATCTTTCGGAAATGTGTTAGAAATGCTTGTCCAACTTCCTCCAGAGTTTTTAGTAACATGTACTAAACCATCATCACTACCTGTATAAATTACTCCAAATTCAAAAGGTGATTCACTAATAGATGTTAATGTTCCGTAAGCCACGTTTCCGTCTTTAGCACCTTGAGTTAAATCGGGACTTATTGCTTGCCAATCATCACCTTGGTTCATAGAACGCATCAATTTATTTCCACCTAAATATAAAATATCTTGGTTGTGTGATGATAATAAAATAGGCGTTTGCCAATTGAAGCGATATGGTTTTTCACCTAAGTTATGTTTTGGTTGTATATAAGTACTTTCATCTGTAGCACGATTGATGCGGTAGTAATTTCCAAACTGATAACCAGTATAAACAATATCAGAATTTCTATTGTCAATTTGTACTTGCATACCATCACCACCCATAATACTCTCGTAGGGATATTTCCCTTCTTGATGCCACGACTTATCTTCTTTATGTGTATTCGGACCAACCCAAACACCATTATCTTGTAAACCACCATACACATTATATGGTTCTTCATGATCTACATTTACAGTGTAAAACTGCCCAACAGCTGGATTATTACATTTTATCCAACTCTCACCATTATCATATGAAATGTTTACACCACCATCGTTACCATCAATCAAGTGTCCTTTTAAATTCGGATTAACCCATAAAGTTTGATGATCGGCATGCACGTTTTCTTTACTGATTGATGTGAATGTTTTCCCACCATCATCTGATGTTATAATTGGCACACCACATAAGTAGATGCTATTTTTATCTTTCGGATTCACGCGGATTTCTCCAAAATAATACCCATAAGAATAAAACAGATCGTCTATATAATCATCGTGAGTTTTAATCCACGTTTTCCCAGCATCATCACTTCTATAAACTTCTGCACCAATAACTGGTGTGTCAAATAATTTTGAATTTGCAGTATCTAAATACGTGGCAATATCTGCGGGTTTTGCTTCTTTAGTACGAACAAGTTGCTTGACATTCTCTGCGCGATACTTTTCTTGAAACCCGTTTTGTTTTAAAAAGGTATTTAATTTTTTATCAGACAGGTTTAAAAACTCATCAACAGTCATATTTTTAAAATCAGTTTTTGATAAGCCTTTACTAGCAGAAGTTTCATCTTTTTGTCGTCTATTCTGATTGTCTAAAACAGCATAAACTGTATTAGCATCGTAAACCGTTAAACCAATTCTACCAACGCCATCTCCTGTAGGGAACCCAGAATTAGTATTTATTTTTGACCAAGAATTACCAGCGTCGGTACTTTTGTAAATTATAGATTCTGCACCGTCACCATCAAAATGCCATGCTTTTCTGTTGCGTTCCCAAGCCGCCGCATATTGAATGTTAAAATTATCAGGCTGTACTTTTACATCAATAATTCCAGTGTTTTCAGATATGTATAAAGTGTGTTTCCATGTTGCACCACCATCAGTTGTTTTAAAAATACCACGTTGTTGGTTTGGAGAATACAAATGACCAATAACACCAATAACAATTTCTTCAGGGTTTTGCTCGTTTAGAATAATGCTACCAATATGATGGGCGTCTTTTAAACCCATATTAATCCAAGTTGCACCATTATCAGTACTTTTTAAAATTCCAATCCCGGCATAAGATGATCTTGACGAATTGTTTTCCCCAGTACCAACCCAAATTGTTTTGGTATTCCAATGCACAGCAATAGCACCAATGTTTTGTGTGTTTGCAGTATCTAAAATAGGTGTAAAAGTTGTTCCGTTATTTTTGGTATGCCATAAACCACCAGAAGCGTATGCTGCATAAAATTCATTTGGGTTATTCGGATTTACAGCCAAATCTACCACACGTCCGCTCATAATAGTTGGACCAATATTAGTAAAGGCTATGTTTTTTACTAAAAGCGTTTTCTTGTAATTTTCTTTTCTGAATTAAAGCTGTTTCAACGGTTTCTGGAGTAGTACTTACAATTTGTGATAGTCCAAATAACGGAGTTAATAAGAACAATAGCGTATTAAGAAATCTCATAAAGATGTGTTTTAAGATCCTAAAAATACTGAATATTTTGGTTATGTTTTATTCGAGGTTATAAAATTGAAATGTTATAAGTCATCTTTTGATGAAGGATTATGTAAATTTGAAACTCTTAAAACTAAATCATCATGAAATACACACCAATAAAAAGCGAGTTGTTTGTAGCAAATAGAAAGAATTTTGCTGCACAAATGAAACCGAGTAGTTTAGCAATTTTTAATTCGAATGATATTTATCCAGTGAGTGCAGATAGTACTTTGCCGTTTGAGCAGCATCGTGATATTTTTTATTTGAGTGGTGTAGATCAAGAAGAAAGTGTTTTAGTAATTTTTCCTGATTGTCCAAAACCTGAACATCGTGAAATTTTATTCTTAAAAGAAACGAATGAGCATATTGCAGTTTGGGAAGGCGAAAAATTAACTAAAGAAGCAGCATTTACGACTAGTGGCGTAAAAACAGTGTATTGGTTACAGGACATGGAAAAAGTGTTGTTTGAAATCATGACACAATGCGATACGGTATACATCAACACTAATGAACATTATCGCGCTAATGTAGAAACGGAAACGCGAGAAGCACGTTTTACAAAATGGTTATTACAAAAATATCCAGCACATTCGGTTGCAAAATCTAATCCTATTTTACAACGTTTACGTTCAGTTAAAAATTCTATTGAATTAGATTTATTACAGCAAGCTTGTGATATTACAGAAAAAGGATTTCGTCGTATTTTAAACTTTGTAAAACCTGGAGTATTCGAATACAATATTGAGGCTGAGTTTATGCATGAATTCCTGAATAATCGTTCAAAAGGATTTGCGTACACGCCAATTGTTGCTTCTGGTAATAATGCTAATGTATTACATTATATAGAGAACAATCAAGAGTGTAAAGCTGGCGATTTAATTTTATTAGATGTTGGTGCAGAATACGCTAATTTCTCATCAGATATGAGTAGAACAATTCCTGTTTCTGGACGTTTTTACAGACCGTCAAAAAGCAGTATATAATGCAGTGAATCGTGTTAAAAATGATGCAACAAAAATGTTGGTTCCAGGAACTATTTGGGCAGATTATCATGTTGAGGTTGGTAAATTGATGACGTCTGAATTATTAGGGTTAGGTTTACTTGACAAAGCAGATGTACAAAATGAAGATCCGAAATGGCCAGCGTATAAAAAGTATTTTATGCACGGTACGTCTCATCATATGGGACTCGATACACACGATTACGGAATATTAACAGAGCCAATGCAAGCTAATATGGTATTTACTGTAGAGCCAGGAATTTATATTCCAGCTGAAGGATTTGGTATTCGTTTAGAAGATGATGTGGTAATTCAAGAAAAAGGTGAGCCTTTCAATTTAATGCGTAATATTCCTATTGAAGCAGATGAAATAGAGGATTTAATGAATTAAAAATATTTCTCTATATTTGAGAGAGACAATTAATTCATTAAAAACTAACTAATTTGAAACACATCTACACACTAATTCTGAGTGTAAGTTGCTCATTTCTTTATGCGCAAACTTGTATGCCAGAACCAAAAGTACTTATTGCCGGTGACTCATGGGCACAATACATGTCTGATGACGGAACCCACAATGAAATCTTTGATAAATTCGGGCACCCAGATTTTGATTTATTAGGGCCGTCTTTAGGCTCTAATCCAGGTCCTGGTTATACAGGAACTGAATACGCTATTAGTGGTTCAGAAGCCAGAGAATGGGCAGATATGGCAAATTACCCTTGGGTAGATAATGTTATTACTGAAATAACCAACAATCCAACTATTGAAACCGTAATTTTAAGTATTGGTGGTAATGATATTCTAGCTGCCAAATCTGGTGGTGGTTGGTATAAGGATATGGATTTAGATGTTGCAGGTTCAGAAGCAGCTCTATTTGCAACTATACGTGATAATACGTTTGTAATTATTAATGAAATTTTAGCTGTACATCCAGATGTAGAAGTTTTAATTTCAAGTTATGACTATCCTAATTTTAACACAGGTCCTTTTTGGGGCCCTTTTTACGCTTATGGTAAACGTGACGATTTAAGTAGAGATGCAACTAATGATGAAATTACTGACCCAGAATTGAACCAAATGATGGTTACTGTAGAAGAGGAACGTATTACTTGGTTAGTTTAGAGCCTAATTTACGTTTTGATAATGCTATCGGTTTATCGCATTACTATTATGGAGATGGTGTAAGTGCACCGGGAACATTGCCATTACCGGAACAGACACCTCCTTTTTCTGCAAATTTTAACGGAGGGAATATTAATTTACCAAGTTTACGTTCTAATTTTAGAAGTGCACCTGACCCAATTCATTTAAATGCAGATGCTTACGAGTATAAAATTATACACCAAACACTAAACTATTTCATGCCTAAGATTAGAAATGATATTACTACTACATTATTTTCTTCTGGAGGTACTCAAGATGGTTGGACAAATGGTTCAACTGTTGGAACAACAGAAATTAGAGTTGGAGATGATGGTACAGATAGTTATAAAGGGATTCTAAATTTGATACTAGCTCAATCCCGGATGATGCAACCGTAGATAAAGTTAGTTTATATGTTTTAAGAAATAATGCTAATCAGAATAATCCATTTACCTCTGGAGCTTTAGGCGCTGCGCAGATTGATGTGAAAAGTGGAAGCTTTGGAACTATCGCAATTGAAAATTCTGACTATTCTGAAGCTGCTGATGCAACGGATGCAGGATGTTTTCAAGGATCTGTTTCTGCAACGACCATGCGTTACGAATCGATTTAGATTCAGATGGGTTAGCTGCAATTAACGTTACTGGAAATACACAGTTTAGAATATCATTTCCTAACACAGATGCTAACGCTGATTATGTAGATTTTAACACAGGGGATGCGGTTGTAGATTCTGATTTTACAACTGTTGGTCTAGCCGAATATATGAATAGCGCAAAACCATTTATTGATATTCATTATACACAACCATTGAGTGTTGATGAATTTGACATGAGTAATGTTACTTTGTATCCTAATCCAGTGAAAAATAATTTTAACATTAAAGGTTTAGATAATTCATCTTACCAATTAGAAATATTTACAGCGCAAGGGCGATTAGTGATGACAGAAAATAAGTTTAATACTAGTGAGTCTATCTCAACTGAAAATTTATCTAACGGACTTTATTTTGTAAGAATAAAATCTGATAACTCTTCTAAAACAATCAAGTTTATAAAAGCAAATTAAACTGAAGTTTAATTTTTAGAGAATAGTTTAATATTATTAAAAGATGCTTAGTCTGATAGCATTCAGGTTAAGCATTTTTGTTTTGCTTAAATTCTACTATATTCATAATAATAAATACTAAAAGAGTAGGTGTTATCCATCCGAAGCCTTCATTTCCAAAAGGCAGTATGTTTATAAGTGGTGTTATAATATCTTTAGTAGTAGAGAAGTAATGTAATACATCTGGTAAACTTCCTAAAATAGTAATCACTGTCACTGATTGAAACACATTTTTTGTAGCGAATTTTTCTGGTAATACATTTAGTATAATAAACACAATAGTAATTGGATAAATTACCATTAATACTGGGATTGCAATTAAAATAATATGATTAAAATTCAATTGTCCTACTAAAACGCCTATAACACAGCATACCGCAACGATAGTTTTAAACGCGTTTGATTTTTTAAAATAGTAAGAGAAATAATCCGCAGCACCAGTGACTATTCCTACAGCAGTTGTAAAACACGCTAAACTTACCAAAACACTTAGAAAGACAGTACCAATATTTCCTAAAGTTTGAATACTAATACCTCTCAATAAATTTGGTCTTGTAATATCTTCAGGATAGTTATTACCAAACTTAGCGCCTAAGAAAATTAACGATATATAAATTAATGCAAGAGCTAGACCCGCAAACAAACTACTTCTAATTAATAAATACCGCTTGTCTTCGAATTTTTGATAACCTTTTAAATTTAATGAAATAATTAAAACCCCACCAATCACCATTCCTCCAATGGCATCAAAAGTTTGATAACCTTCTAAGAACCCTTTAAAAAACGCTTTAGACTTAAGAGTGTTTGTAGTAATTTCTGTAGTGTCCATTGAACAACCAATACCAACAATTATAATTAAAATAGAAACAATTAACGGTGTTAAAAACTTTCCGAGTGTGTCGATGATTTTTGACCGATTACTCGCTACCAGATAAACTAATAAAAAATATACTGTACTTGTAAATATAGATGGCAATTCTATATATGGCGCAATACTCATTTCATGAGTCAGAGCAGCAGTACGTGGTGCTGGTATAGCAACAGCAATAATGTATATGATCAAACAAAAAATCATACTAAATTTAGGAGACACTTTTTTACCAAAATCATACATATTCCCTTGTAGTTTAGCATGTGCATAAATGGCTAAAATTGGCAATATTACTCCAGAAATTACAAACCCTAAACTTACCCAAGTCCAAGCAGATTGTTGTTGTAAACCTAATAATGGTGGTAGTGTTAAATTTCCCGCACCAAAAAACATAGCAAATAATGCTAGTCCAATTAATATAGAATCTTTTTTGTTTTTGTGCATAAGAAAGTATTTTTGCGCTTGTAGCGTTAAATGTAACAAAAATGATATTAGATTATAAAGGAACTTCTGTTTTTTATACTGATGAAGGGAAAGGAACTACACTAGTTTTATTACACGGGTTTTTAGAAAACTCAACAATGTGGAACGCTATAAAACCTGAGTTACTAAAAAGGAATAGAATAGTTTGTATTGATTTATTAGGACATGGGCAAACAGAATGTTTTGGTTATGTGCACACGATGGACTTAATGGCCGAGGTAGTTTCTGAAGTGTTACTACATTTAAAAATTAGACGCTCCATTTTTGTTGGACATTCTATGGGAGGCTATGTTGCTTTGGCTTTTGCAGAACAATTTCCGGATAACGTGAAAGGGTTGTGTTTGTTAAATTCAACGTCAAGAGCAGATAGTCTTGAACGAATTCAATTACGAAATAGAGCGATTGAAGCTGTAAAAACGAATTACAGTAATTTAGTAAGAATGTCAATTAGCAACTTGTTCAGGCCCAAAAACAGAACACTTTTTCAAGATGAAATTAAAGCAGTTAAAAAAGAAGCTTTAAAAACACCGTTACAAGGCTATATTGCTGCACAAGAAGGCATGAAGATTCGTTTTGATAGAGAAGCGTTATTACATTTTTTCACCTTATCCTAAATTGATAATTATGGGTAAGAAAGATCCCGTTTTAAGTTATGAAGATTTAATAGACCAGATAAAAGATACACAGGTAGAAAAATTAGAACTTCCTGATGGTCATATGAGTCATATAGAAAACCAGCAGGAAGTTATTGTTGCTTTACAAGAGTTTGTGAAGCGTTGTTAGTGTAATGTTATTTTCCAGGAAATGCTGCTTTTCGTTTCTCTAAAAACGCAGTAGTTCCTTCTTTAAAATCTTCTGTTCCGAAACAAATTCCGAACTGTGTGATTTCTGTTTCGAAGCCATTCACGCCAATCTGTATAGTTATCATTTACTGCTTTTATAGCGTGTGCAATTGCTACAGATGAGTTACGCATAATTTTTACTAGCTATTTTTTGAGCCAATGGCAATAATTCTTCTTGAGTTGTGACATGATTTACCAAGCCACAGTCCTTTGCTTCTTCTGCACCAATCATTCCAGCAGTCATGACTAATTCCATAGCCTTGCCTTTACCAATTAATTGAGGTAAACGTTGCGTACCACCATAGCCAGGAATAACTCCTAAAGACACTTCTGGTAAGCCCATTTTAGCATTATCACTAGCTATTCTGAAGTGTGCTGCCATTGCTAATTCTAGTCCACCACCTAAAGCAAAACCATTGACGGCTGCGATTACTGGTGTAGATAAATTTGCAACAAAATCGAATAAGATGTGTTGTCCGTTTCTTGCTAATTCTGCTCCTTGTTCAACTGAAAAATCAGCAAATTCAGAAATGTCAGCTCCAGCAACAAATGCTTTTTCACCACTACCAGTAATGATAATTACCTTGGTGTTAACGTCTTTGTTTAAAGTATTAAATGCTTGATGTAATTCAGCAATTGTAGCTTTGTTTAAAGCGTTTAATTTTTTAGGACGGTTAATAGTTATTGTTCCTATACCATTGTCTTGTTGTACTAAAATGTTTTCGTAGTTCATAAGTTGTTATATTGTCCTTGTTCGGATTATGTTTTTGGTAGTGTTACCTTAAAAATGGTCCCTTTATGTTCTTCAGATGTAAATGTAATATTTCCGTTATAAGTTTCAACTATATTTTTTTACCATAGCCAATCCTAGACCCATACCACTTGATTTTGTAGTAAATTTAGGTTCAAAAATACGAGCTTTTATTTTCTTCTGTAACACCTACGCCGTTGTCAGAAACTGTTATTTCTATGAGGTTGTTTTTTTGATTTACAGACACATCTATTCTTGGTGAATTATTATGTGTATTGGCTTGAATGGCATTTTTCACCAAGTTAGTGATGACTCTAATAAGTTGTGTTCTATCAAAAGTTCCAGTAATTTGTTCTTCAGATGGGTTGAAAACGATATAGTCTTCATTAAAAATATCTAATGCTAAACGCATCACCTCAACAACATCTAGGGATTCATTTTTTTGAACCGGCATCTTCGCAAAATTAGAAAACGCTTCAGCAATAGTACTCATGGTATCTATTTGCTGTATTAAGGTTTTAGAATACTCATCTACTTTTTGATGAATATCGCCATCTTCAGGGTCAAACTTGCGTTGAAAACTCTGGATGGTTAATCGCATTGGTGTTAGCGGGTTTTTTATTTCATGGGCTACTTGTTTTGCCATTTCTCGCCACGCTTGTTCACGTTCACTGGTTGCTAATTTCACAGCACTTTCCTGTAATTCATCAACCATATTATTATAAGCAGTGACAAGAGTTTTGACCTCATGGCTAACATTTTCAGTTTCAATTTTTGTATTGCGTTTATTTAAACGTGTTTGATTAATTTTATCACTAACAATAAGCAATGATTTTGTAATATATTTAGATAAAAAATAAGCTAATACAACCGCAATAAGTAATACAAGTGAATAAATAACCGCTAATCGCTTTAAGAATTCATCTAATTCTTTAGATATAAACTGATTATCTTGTATGTATGGCAGAGCTAATATTGCTAATGGCTTAAATTGATTATCTGTGATATATGTGTATGAAGACTGAATTATTCTACCATCTTCGTTAGTAGTATCTACATATCTTTTATCAATTGCATTATTAAGGCTTTTTAAAATGTTTTTAGGTAATTGTTCTGGGGCAATATCAGTTTGTTCACCTATTGAAGAAGCACTCGATGCAATTAAAAAATCGCCATTAAAATCATATAATTTAACCTCTAAATTATGAACATCTGCTAATTCATAAATAAAGTTTTTTTCCTTAAAAATTAAAGGAATATTCTTTGTAGTTATAGGGTAAGTGGTTTTAGCTTTTAACTGATATTTTATTTGATCTTTAACCGTATGTTCCTTTCTTATAAGTCGATCTTCATGATAATCAGTAGCCTCTTCATTATATTGATAAATAGCTGTGATGGCCATTAAAACCGAAGCCAAGAGCACCACAAAAATCATGGAAATAAAAATACGAAGTCGTAACGAGAGCTTTTTAATATTCATTACGTAAATATAGCAATTATCACACCAATTATTTTTTTTCTCTAAAACGTTTGTAGATTTTAACGAGTAGCATTAAAACTACTGATAAAGAAATGATGCCAACTACTCCAAAAATCCAATTGACTTCATGCCTAACAATGACTAAAAATACTACTGAAAATAAGATGATTGTTGCACCTTCATTAAACAATCGCATGTAGCTTGAAGAGTGTTTTACAATACCATTTTGTAGTTGCTTGTAAATCTGATGGCATTTAAAATGATACAAATATAAAAGCACAATAAACCCTAATTTGACTTGCATCCATGGCAGGTACAATAATCCAGAGTTTAAATACAGTAATGTTCCAGCGAATATTAGAGTTAAGATTGCAGATGGCCATGTGATGATGTACCACAATCGGTTAGCCATTAATTTTAATTGTTCACCTAAAATTTCTTTATCTGGTGAAGGTTTATGAGATGCTTCAATTTGATAAATAAATAATCGAACAATATAGAATAAGCCAGCAAACCAAGTGATGACAAAAATTAAATGTAAGGCCTTTATGTAATTATAATATTCAGCCATTTGTAATAGGATTAATCGATTTTGTTTCCCAATCTTTAATCCATTTTGCTAATAGTTTTGCCCAATCGTCATTGTCATTCAAGCATGGTATGGTATGGAATTCTTCTCCGCCAACCTCTTTAAATAACTCTTTACCTTCCATGGCTATTTCTTCTAAAGTTTCTAAACAATCCGATACAAATGCCGGAGTAACTACAACCATTTTTTTAGTACCATTTAAACCAAAACGTTCAATTGTTCTGTCGGTATAAGGCAATAGCCATTGGTCAAAACCTAAACGTGACTGAAAAGACGTACTATATGTACCTTCTTTTAAGTTCAACTTTTTCGCTACCATTTTAGTGGTTTCTAAACATTGATGACGGTAGCAAAATTGATGCGCTTTTGAAGGCGTATCGCAACAACTCCCATCTATTTTACAATGTGATTTCGTAATATCTTGTTTCCTAATATGTCTTTCCGGAACACCATGATATGAAAACAACAGTTGCTCATAGTCAATGTTTTCTAAGCCTTTTTTAATAGAGTTTGATAATACATCTATATAATCTTGCTTATTATAAAACGCAGGTAGTGAGTCGATTTTTAAATTCGGAAAGTGCTCTTTCTGTAATTTATCAGCTAGAACCGTAATGGTTTCTGTGGTTGCCATTGCAAATTGCGGATATAATGGAATGATATGTACATCATTTACACCTTTATCAACCAACTCTTGTAACCCTTTTTTAATGGTCATTGCGCCATAACGCATTGCCAAAGCAATAGGCGTATCTGTATGTGATTGTACCTTTGCCTTTAAACGCTCAGAAATGACTATCAAAGGTGAGCCTTCTTCCCACCAAATTTTCTGATAAGCAGCAGCAGATTTTTTTGGTCTCGTTTTTAAAACAATTCCTTTAACAATAAAAGCTCTTAATAGATAGTTCACATCAATAACGCGTGGATCCATTAAAAACTCGTCTAAATATTTTTTAACATCCTTAGGATTTGTACTATCTGGAGATCCTAAATTAACAAGTAAAACACCTTTCATGTTATTGGTTTTGATTTAATGATTGTATATATTTTTTCGGAGTAATTCCGAACTTTTTTTTGTATGCTGCAATAAAATGACTGGATGTGCTGTAGCCAACTTGTAAACCAACTTCATTGACATTTACGGTATTTGTTTCTAGTAGTTTTCTTGCATATTCCATCTTATAATTGAATAAGAAACTGAACACGGAATCACCATAAATTTGTTTAAACCCTTCCTTTATTTTCTTTAGGCTTAAGCCTACTTCATCTGCTAACTCTTGCAAACTCGGTGGATCAACCATTCTACTGATAACGATGTCTTTAGCTTTTTTAATTTTCTGAACATAATCTTCATCAATTAAAAATGGGCATTTTTCGTTGTTTGATTCATCGTTTGTGTTAAAAAATAAACTCAATAATTCGTATACTTTTCCTTTTACGTAAAGGTTTTTGATAGAACTATTTACGTTAAAATTTAAAATCTGATTTAAAACTAATGCCATTTGAGGTGTAGTTTGTCCATCATCATAATATTTTTTAGCTTTATTTTCATCGCTTAGAAAAGGAATATAAGCTGCCTCTTGAGAAAATAATGAGTGAAATTTTTCTATTGAAATAAGAACGGATATGACCCATGATTTAGAGCGTAACTCAAGATTAACAGGCAGTTTTTTTAAAGTGTTATAAAGCAATACATGCCTAGAGTCTAAGACATCAAAAGCATAGGAACTGTCGTTAAATATAAAGCGAGAACTTCCTTTTATACAGAAATGAAACTGAATAAAGTTACTGTCAATATCTTTTTGAAAGTGCTGTATGTCATCTGTCTCATTTTTAGAGAGTAACACAAAAAAACCTTTTTCTAACTTAATTTCTATCATGGTACTTTTACCGTTGTTTTTCTAATCAATTTTTAGGGTAATAGCAAGCTTCTTATTTAGAATGATTCCAAGTAAATAATCTGTAAAAGCTTATTTACAGTACAAAACTAAACTTTTAAGCTGTTTTTTAAACTTATATCACTAGAAAAAATTAAAAATCGACATAAAAAGAACTTTTAGCGATACTTTTATTAAAATGATAATAATAGTTTTGTACTCAATGATAATGACTACTATGCAGCAAAGACCAGAATCGAGAGGAACTACATTTTATGCTATTGGCTTAAGTTATAAAAAAGCAGACGCCAAAGTGAGAGGGAAGTTTAGTTTAGACGCCCCAAAAAAAGAGGCGCTATTAGTGCAAGCTAAATCTGCGGGTATTTCTAATTTGATTGTAACTTCTACGTGCAACAGGACAGAATTGTATGGTTTTGCAGAACATCCTTTTCAACTCATTAAACACTTGTGTGAAAACACAAACGGAACTGTAGAAGAGTTTCAAGAAGTGGCTTATGTGTATAAAAGTAACGATGCTATTAGGCATATGTTTAAAGTAGGGACTGGTTTGGATAGTCAAATTCTTGGTGATTTTGAAATTATCAGCCAGTTAAAAACAAGTTTTATATTGTCTAAAAAACATGATTTAGCTGATGCTTACATGGAGCGCTTAATTAATGAGGTAATTCGCGCTAGTAAAAAAATTAAAAATGAAACAGAAATAAGTTCAGGGGCAACATCGGTATCATTTGCATCTGTTCAATATATTTTAAAGAATGTTTCTAATGTTTCTGATAAGAACATTCTATTGTTTGGAACAGGGAAAATTGGTAGAAACACCTGTGATAATTTAGTAAAACATATTGATAATAAACACATTTCTTTAATTAATAGAACGAAGGATAAAGCTGAAAAAATAGCAGGAAAATTCGATTTAACAGTTAAGGATTACGCTAACTTACAAACTGAGATTCAGGATTCTGATATTGTTATTGTGGCTACCGGAGCACGCCAACCAACAGTAGATAAAGAGGTGTTATCTTCAACCAATAAAGAATTACTGATATTAGATTTGTCAATTCCTAAAAATGTTTCTGATGATGTTTTAGAGTTGCCAAATGTCACTTTGGTGCATTTGGACGATTTATCAAAAGTTACTGACGATACTTTAGAAAGAAGAAAAGAGCATTTGCCACAAGCAGAATTAATTATAAGTGAGGTAAAATCTGATTTTTTAGCCTGGTTAGAAACTAGAAAATTCGCGCCGACAATTAAAGCGCTAAAGTATAAATTACAACAAATTAAATCTGAAGAAATAGATTACCAAAGAAGAAAAAACAACCAGTTTGACGAAGATCAAGCTGAGGTTTTATCAGATAGAATCATACAAAAAATCACGAAGCATTTCGCTAATCATTTAAAAGCAGATGATACATCAACAAATGATAGTATTGAAATGATTCAGAAAGTATTCCAACTCTAATTTCATGGGAAAAGTAATAAGAATAGGTACGCGCGATAGTCAATTAGCATTATGGCAAGCAACAACTGTACAACAACAATTGACCGATTTAGGCTATAAAACAGAATTAGTCCCTGTAAAATCTACAGGAGATGTTGTGCTAGATAAACCCTTGTATGAATTAGGAATTACAGGAATATTTACAAAAACACTTGATGTTGCCATGTTAAATGGCGATGTTGATATTGCTGTGCATTCTATGAAAGATGTGCCTACAGCATTACCAATTGGAATAAGACAAACAGCAGTTTTGGAACGTGCAAATTCTAGTGATATTTTAGTACATAAAGGGTTAGATTTCTTAGAAACAGAAGGGACTATTGCAACAGGGAGTTTACGACGTAAAGCACAGTGGCTGCATAGATACCCAAGTCATAATGTGGTTGATTTACGAGGAAACGTCAACTTGCGTTTACAAAAGCTAGATTATAATAATTGGGGTGGTGCCATTTTTGCAAAAGCAGGACTAGAACGTATAGATGTTTTGCCAGAAAACTATATTGATTTGAACTGGATGGTTCCAGCACCGGCACAAGGGGCGGTTGTGGTACATACCATGAAAAATGATAAATTTACTACAGAAGCTGTTGCGAAGCTAAATGATAACATGACAGAAGTTTGTACAACAGTAGAACGTCAATTTTTAAGAGAGTTAGAAGGTGGATGTACAGCACCAATAGGAGCATTAGCCACTATTAAAAATAATGAATTGTCTTTTGAGGGCGTGTTGTTCTCATTAGATGGCGAACAAAAAATAGAGGTAACTCTTGAAAATATTCCAGTTTCTGAAGTGGAAAATTTAGGAAAAAAATGTGCTCAAGAAATACTGTCTAACGGTGGTAAAGAATTAATGCAGCAAATAAAAGCGGAATTGAAATAAACGTTATGAAGAGTGTAAAGGTTTTATCTACAAAAAAACTATCCTCTGAACAAATAGAATTATTCAAGAATACTCAAATAGATATAGAAGCATACAATGCTATTTCTGTTGATAAGGTAGCTTTTGGATATAATGATCAAATAGAAAACGCAATTATCACAAGTCAGAATGCTGCAAGAATTATTATTGATGCAAATACGCAAATTAAAAAGGTGTTTTGCGTAGGTGAAAAGACTACGGTCTTATTACAAGAGCTTGGTTATAATGTCGCTAAAACATCAAAAAACGCATTAAGTTTAGCTGATTTCATTGTTGAAAATCGTAAAAATGACAGTTTTACGTTCTTTTGCGGAAATAGAAGAAGAGATGAATTGCCAGATTTGTTGAAAGAAAACGCTATCAATTTCAGTGAAAAAATGATATATGAGACAAGGTTAAATTCTCGAAAATTTAAAAGTAATTTTGAGGGGATTTTATTTTTTAGCCCAAGTGGCGTACAAAGTTATATTCAAGAAAATTCATTAACAAACTCAATCGTTTTTTGCATAGGAAATACGACTGCAAACGAAGCTAAAAAAACACACCTCAAATATTGTTATTGCAGATCAATCTACAATAGAAGACACAATAGCTGCTGCAATCCATTATTTCAAAAGCTAAATAGTACACTTTTTCCTATAAATTGCTTATTTTCGCATACTTATAAAAATAAGAAGAAAATGAGTACGAAGTTTACGGAATACAAGGGGCTTAACTTGCCAAATGTTGCTGATGAGATATTAAAATTCTGGGAGGAAAATAATATTTTTGATAAAAGTATAACGACTCGTGATGACAACAAACCATTCGTGTTTTTTGAAGGACCACCTTCTGCTAACGGAATGCCAGGAATTCATCACGTAATGGGGCGTACCATTAAAGATATTTTTTGCCGTTACAAAACTCAAAAAGGATTTCAAGTAAAACGTAAAGCAGGTTGGGATACGCACGGACTTCCAGTAGAACTTGGTGTTGAAAAAGAGCTTGGTATTACTAAAGAAGATATCGGTACAAAAATTACTGTTGAAGAATACAACGCTGCTTGTAAAAAAGCAGTTATGAAATATACTGATATCTGGAATAGCCTAACTGAAAAAATGGGGTATTGGGTAGATATGGAAGATCCGTACGTAACGTACAAACCAAAATACATGGAAAGTGTATGGTGGTTGTTAAAACAAATCTATGAGAAAGATTTAATCTATAAGGGTTATACAATTCAGCCTTATTCTCCTAAAGCAGGTACAGGTTTAAGTTCGCACGAAATTAACCAACCAGGCGCATACCAAGATGTAACCGATACTACTATTGTTGCGCAGTTTAAAGCTGTAAAAGACACCTTACCAAAAGCATTACAAATTGATGGCGATGTGCATTTAATGGCATGGACAACCACACCTTGGACCTTACCAAGTAATACGGCATTGACTGTTGGCGCTAAGATTGATTATGTATTGGTGAAAACATTCAACCAGTACACATTTGAAGCTACTAATGTAATTTTGGCTAAGAATTTAGTTGGCAAACAATTTGCAGGTAAAAAGTTTAATCAAGTAGAAAACGAAGCTGATTTACTGGCTTATGAATCTGGGGCTAAACAAATTCCATATTTTATAGTTTCAGAACATAAAGGCGCTGATTTAGTAGGTATCAAATATGAACAATTATTACCATATGCATTACCATACGAGACGCCAGAAGAAGCATTCAGAGTTATTCCTGGTGACTTTGTAACTACAGAAGACGGAACAGGAATTGTACATACGGCACCAACGTTTGGAGCAGATGATGCTTTGGTAGCGAAAGATGCTGGAGTACCACCACTATTAGTGAAAGATGCTAATGATAATTTAGTGCCATTGGTAGATTTACAAGGGAAATTCACTAAAGACATGGGTGAGTTTGCTGGTATGTATGTGAAAAATGAATATTATGCAGATGGTGAAGCGCCAGAAAAATCTGTAGATGTTCAAATTGCTATCAAATTAAAAGAAGAAAACAAAGCCTTTAAGGTTGAGAAATATGTGCATAGTTATCCACATTGTTGGCGAACTGACAAACCAATTTTATACTACCCGTTAGATTCTTGGTTTATAAAAGTGACTGATGTAAAAGATAAAATGCACTCACTAAACGAAGAAATTAATTGGAAACCTGAAGCAACTGGTACTGGTCGTTTTGGAAATTGGTTGAAAAACGCTAATGATTGGAATTTATCACGCTCACGTTTCTGGGGAATTCCATTACCAATTTGGAGGTCTGAAGATGGTACAGAAGTTAAAATAATGGGTTCTGTTGCTGAGTTGAAAGAAGAAATGCAACGTGCAGTATCTGCAGGTGTCATGTCAGAAGATATTTTTGCTGAGTTTGTTGTTGGAGACATGTCTGATGAAAATTATGATACGATTGACTTGCATAAAAACGTTGTAGATAAAATTACATTAGTGTCAGATTCTGGACAACCAATGACGCGTGAAGCAGATTTGATTGATGTGTGGTTTGACTCTGGTTCTATGCCTTATGCGCAATGGCATTATCCGTTTGAAAATAAAGCACTCGTTGATAACACATGGAAAACGGCAGACTTTATTGCTGAAGGTGTAGATCAAACTCGAGGATGGTTCTATACATTACACGCAATTGCAACTTTGGTTTTTGATGATAAAGCCTATAAAAACGTGGTATCTAACGGATTGGTGTTAGATAAAAACGGACAGAAAATGTCGAAGCGTTTAGGAAACGGAATTGACCCGTTTTCAACTTTAGATAAATTTGGACCAGATGCCACAAGATGGTATATGATTTCAAATGCAAATCCGTGGGACAATTTAAAGTTCGATTTAGATGGAATTACCGAGGTAAGTAGAAAGTTTTTCGGAACATTATACAACACGTATTCATTCTTTAGTTTGTATGCAAACTTAGACAATTTTAATTACTCAGAAGAGGATATCGCAATTGCTGATAGACCAGAAATAGACCGTTGGGTATTATCTGAATTACACAGTTTAGTACAAAAAGTAGATGAGTATTACGGAGGTTATGAACCAACAAAGGCAACACGTGCAATTTCAGATTTTGTACAAGAACATTTAAGCAACTGGTTTGTACGTTTGAGTAGAAGACGCTTTTGGAAAGGTGACTATGCTCACGATAAAATTTCTGCATATCAAACGTTGTATACCTGTTTAGAAACGATTTCTAAGTTGGCGGCACCAGTGGCGCCATTCTTTATGGATAGGTTGTATAAAGATTTAACCAAAACAACGAATAGAAGTGCATATGAAAGTGTGCATTTAGCAAACTTCCCAGTAGCCGATTTAATGATTATTGATAAATCACTGGAAAGTAAAATGGAGAAGGCGCAAACAATATCTTCTTTAGTATTGTCGTTAAGAGCTAAAGAGAAAATTAATGTGCGTAAGCCATTACAACGTGTGATGATTCCTGTAATGAACGCTCTTGAAAAAGAAGAGATTTTAGCAGTTGCAAACCTGATTAAGTCTGAAGTAAATGTTAAAGATATTGAATTGTTAGACGATGCTTCAGGGATTCTTGTTAAACAAATTAAGCCTAATTTTAAAGCTTTAGGCCCGCGTTTCGGTAAAGATATGAAAGCGGTTGCAGGCGCTATTATGCAATTCGATCAAGATAATATCATAGAAATTGAACAAAATGGAGGAATTTCGCTTGATATTAATGGAAAAAATATTAACTTGAACTTAGAAGATGTGGAAATATCTTCTCAAGATATTGAAGGTTGGTCTGTTGCAAATGCAAACGGATTAACAGTAGCGTTAGATGTTACTATTTCTGAGGAACTACGCAATGAGGGGATTGCTAGAGAATTGGTAAATAGAATTCAGAATTTACGTAAAGATTCTGGATTTGAGGTAACAGATAAGATTACAGTGGCAATTCAAAAAGATGGGATTTTAGAAAACGCTATCAACAATACACTTGAGGATTATATTAAAACGGAAACCTTAACCGAAAAGATCGATTTACTAACCACAGTAAATAATGGTATAGATATTGCTTTTGACAATATAGAAACTAAATTATTTATTGAAAAAATATAAAATAAAATGAGTGAAGATATAAAAGTAAGATATGCTGATGCTGATTTAGCAGAATTTAAAGTCATCATTGAAGCAAAAATTGAAAAAGCAAAGGCTTACGCTGAGCTTTTAAAGAGTGCGTATATGAATGACCATAATAATGGTACTGAAGATACATCACCAACATTTAAGGCATTTGATGAAGGCTCTCAAACCATGAGTAAAGAGCGTAATATGCAATTGGCGCAACGTCAAGAAAAATTTATTCGTGATTTAAAAAATGCGTTGGCGCGTATAGAAAATAAAACCTATGGAGTATGTCGCGTGTTAGGAAAATTAATTGCAAAAGAACGTTTGAAGTTAGTGCCACATGCTACATTGAGCATTGAAGCTAAAAACTTACAGAAATAAATAAAACGCTCCTGAAAAGGAGCGTTTTTTATACCTAAAAACAGGTGAAACTAATAACTTTTATCATATTGTTCAGCTCAATGCTTTCTCATGCGCAAAAAATAATAGAGAAAGTTATTACTGTTGATAAAGTTATTTCAACAGTAATTATCAATTTAGAACATGTGTTTTCTATTCATTTAAAAAGCACAACAGCAAATATTATATCCCTTAAAGCTATAAGTGAAGGGGAATATGCGCCGCATTTTATTATTACCGAAAAGTGCGATAAAAAAACTATCAATCTTTCAGGAAGCATTGCGTTTACATATCCTAATAATCAAGATAAATTAAGCGCCCATAAAGTACATGCTATAACTATCGAAATTGAAGTTCCAGAACACTTAAAAACTACTATAAATAGTGATATTGGAAATCTTAGTGCAACAGGGCGTTATAAAGGGTTGGTTACGAAATTTATGTCGGGCAACTGTACGCTTAATGATGTTTCTGGTAACATAACAATTCACACTGTTAATGGAGATATTTATTTAGTTGCAAATAGTGGTAAGGTAGTTACAGAAACAAAAACAGGTTTAGTTAAAAAGGAAGCATTAGTTGCAGGAAATTCAATATTTGAATTAAAAACTACTAAAGGAAATATAAACATAGAGCAATCAAAATAATATTTTCCTATTTTAGCAACCGTTTTAGAATTGGCAGCAATTTTATCTCATAAAAACAGGCATATTTTAGAAAAATGAATTTAAAAAAATCCGTAGTATTTATAGCTTTAATTCTGGTTGTTGATCAACTAGTGAAGTTGTACATCAAATCAAATTTTAGTTTAGGCGAGTATGTAAATGTATTTGGATTACGATGGTTTGAAATTAGATTTGTTGAAAACCCAGGTATGGCTTGGGGAAGTAAATTGAGTGATTTTTTACCTATTAGTGAACCTTTTGCAAAAGTATTTTTAACATCATTCAGATTGGTAGCTATTGGTTTTATTGGTTATTGGTTAGTAAATTCAATAAAAAAAGAAGCGCCTAATTTGTTAATTATATCTGTGTCACTAATTTTTGCAGGAGCTTTTGGAAACAATATAGATTCCTTGTTTTATGGATTACTGTTTGATTCTGGAACAGTTTTTAATGCTCAATATAATGATTGGATCGGCTATGCGGGTGTTTCAGAAATGAACGGTCAAGGGTATAGTGGTATGATGCAAGGTTGTGTTGTAGATATGTTGCGTTTTCCGTTTACGTCGTGGACTTGGCCAGAATGGTTGCCGGTAGTAGGGGGTAATCATATCACCTTTTTTGACCCTGTTTTTAATATTGCTGATATGGCAATTAGTACTGGAGTTGGGATTTTATTAGTTTTTAATAAGAGGATGTTTCCGCAACCAACTGAGATTTAAAACGTATATATTTTTTCTGGAGTTACACAATAATCAAGTTTGATATCGTTCACAGAGACATCGTCAATAATTTCTGAAGCTTCAAAAAATGATATTCCGATTTTTATGGTATCCGGAGTACATTTCTCTAACATTCGGTCATAAAACCCTTTGCCATAACCTACTCTGTTTCCGTTTGTATCAAATGCTAATAGCGGAATAAATACCACATTTAATTTAGTGTTTGGCACTTCAATACCATCTACTGGCTCAGGAATATTATAACTATTAACCTTGATTTTAGTGTTATCAGTTAACAAATAATTGGTCATTTCTAAGCTAGTAAAATCACTTTTTGAAATCACAACTTCTTTATCTTTAGCGTGTAAAATGTGCAAGATGTTTTCGGTTTGTATTTCTTTTTGAGTTTCAATGGTTAGGAACAAATGGTAATATAAATGTTCCCAAATTGGTAATACCAATAATTGATTGGCAATTTGCATGCTTAAGTCATCAATTTGTTCAATAGATAAGTGATTACGTTTAGTTTTGTATGTTGTTCTTAGGTCTTTTTTAAGCAATAGTGGTGTTTTATAAAGGTGAAAATATATTGAAATTTGATAGTATAAAACAAAAACCCCTTCACTTAAAATGAAAGGGTTTAGATTATATTTTAGTTAGATTCAAAAAAACTACTCTTTTGAATCGTCAACCTTTTTAGCTTTATCCTCTTCTTCTTTAGTGGCTTTTTTAAATTCCTTAATTCCGCCTCCTAAGCCTTTCATTAGTTCAGGTATTTTTTTTCCGCCAAACATTAGTAATACCACTACACCAATAACAATCCATTGCCATGGTCCTACAAATCCTAAAAATACACTTAATGAAATCATAATTAATCTAAATTTTGAACAACAAATTTAATAAGAAAAGTTGAAAACAAGCGTTTAAAACTTAAATTTAGTGTCGCAAGGAGTATATTTGTATTATTATGACAAGTAAGAAGAGAAAATTTAAACAAAAATTACTAAGTAAATACCGCTTAGTGATTTTAAACGATAATACATTTGAAGAAAAATTATCGTTTAACTTATCACGCTTAAACGTATTTGTATTTGCAGGTTTTTCTATGATAGCTCTAATTGCATTAACGAGTGTTTTAATTGCCTTTACCCCGCTTCGTGAGTATATTCCTGGTTATTCGTCTACTGCTTTAAAGAGAAAAGCATATAAATTAACTCATAAAACAGATTCCTTAGATCTTGCCCTTCGGGTAAATAAAAAACAATTAAATAGTTTAAGAAAAGTACTGACAGGAAATGTATTCGCATTAGATTCAGTTGAAGAAAACTCACAGGATATAAATACAAACCAATTTAAGGCTGTTCCGACAAGTGCTTCGGATTCGTTACTTAGAGCAAATGTAGCACGAGAAGACAAATACAATTTATTGGAAAGTGATAGAGGAAAAGAGAATTTTGTGTTGTTTCCGCCTATCAAAGGAAGTATTTCTCAAGAATTTAATCAAGAAACGAAGCATTTTGCTGTTGATGTTGTTGTGGCGGAAGGTACACCAGTAAAGTCTGTTGCAGATGGGAGAGTTATTTTTTCTGAATGGACAGCCGAAACAGGATATGTATTGATTATTGATCATGGAAATCAGTTATTATCTGTGTATAAACATAATTCATCAATTAATAAATCACAAGGTGATTTTGTTAAAACAGGCGAAGTGATTTCTTTTTCTGGAGGAACAGGTGAATTAACTACAGGACCACATTTACATTTTGAATTATGGAGTGAGGGCTACCCTCTAGATCCTACTAATTTTATCGATTTTTAACATGTCATTAAAATCTTTATTAGCATTGCCTTTTGCACTCAAAGTAAAAAAAGGAATAGATAAATGGGCTGCAAAGCCTATAGAAACGCAAGAGTGCGTTTTTCAAAATTTGATAAACACAGCAGTTGCAACAGAATTTGGGAAAGATCATAATTTTGTAAGTATACGTAATCATCAGGATTTTGTAAAGCAAGTCCCGGTTAGAGATTATGAGCAGTTACGTAGTTATGTAGATAAGGTTGTTGCTGGTGAAGAAAACATTTTATGGCCTAAGAAACCGCTGTATTTTGCTAAAACTTCAGGAACAACTTCAGGGGCAAAATATATTCCCATAACAAAAGAATCGATGCCCACACATATTGCCAATGCTAGAAATGCAATTATGTGTTATATAGCTGAAACTAAAAGCACGAAATTTGTTGATGGCAAAATGATTTTTTTACAAGGAAGTCCGGTGTTATCAGAACAAAACGGAATTAATTTAGGTCGTTTGTCAGGAATTGTAGCACATTATGTGCCAAAATATTTGCTAAAAAACAGATTGCCAAGTTGGGAAACTAATTGTATTGATGATTGGGAGACAAAAGTTAATGCTATTGTTGAAGAAACTGTTTCAGAAAATATGTCGATCATTTCCGGGATTCCTTCTTGGGTGCAAATGTATTTTGAAAAGTTAGTTGAAAAAACTAATAAACCAGTGGGAGAGCTGTTTAAAAACTTCAATCTGTTTATTTATGGAGGTGTTAATTATGAGCCATACAGAAATAAATTTGAAAATTTAATTGGTAGAAAAGTAGATAGTATAGAATTATACCCGGCCTCTGAAGGTTTTTTCGCGTTTCAAGATTCTCAACAAGAAAAGGGCATGTTGCTACAATTAAACTCTGGTATTTTTTATGAATTTATTGAGGTAGCAGATTTTTCTAGTGAAGCTCCAAAAAGACTCACTATAAAAGATGTTGAGGTTGGTGTTAATTATGTCATGATTATTTCAACAACAGCTGGTTTGTGGGGTTATAATATTGGTGACACCGTTCAGTTTACGTCAATTAAACCTTATAGAGTAATCGTTTCAGGAAGAATCAAACATTTCATTTCTGCTTTTGGTGAACACGTTATTGGAAAAGAGGTTGAACAAGCCTTGCAAGAGGCGGTGTCTGGTACTGAAATTAGAATTAATGAATTTACTGTAGCGCCACAAATTAATCCTAATGAAGGTTTACCGTATCATGAATGGTTTGTGGAGTTTGAAAATGAACCAGAAAACATGGAAGCATTTTCATTACTAATAGATGCAGCTTTGCAACAACAGAACACCTACTACTTTGATTTGATTGAAGGAAAGGTGTTGCGGCCATTAGTTGTTACTAAAATTATTAAAAATGGATTTCAAAATTATATGAAATCGATAGGTAAATTAGGAGGTCAAAATAAACTCCCAAGATTGTCTGACAATAGGCAGATAGCAGATAAGTTGTCTAAATTCTGCATTTAACAATGGAAATCTTATATTTGTTTACAATTGTCAAATATGAGTGCTACAAAACAAGATATAGTAAGAACAAGAGCGCAGGAAAGTTCAAATGCCATTGAGCGTTTGTATGTTACCATGCGTCATTTGTTCAACAGAGGGTTTTACAAGCCTATGGGAGTTTCTGGTGAAACATTGCGTGAAGCATTATTGTTATTACGCCCAGAAATCTATGGCTCTATTGCTGAGGAGAAAGTTGAGTTAAACGGACTCAAATATGTAATTGATAGACTTCCTGTTGGAATTGAGGAATGTAAATATATTAACCTAACTTCCGATGAGGGCTATTCTAAGTCGCATTTTGAAGTAATTATTCCTTCAAAAAGAAGACGAAACTGCTACAGAATTGATGCTGAGCAGATGAACATTGAAATTACTAGAGGAAGATCTGAAATTTATGATATTCTTACACATTTGACATTTTTGTTTTTAGAGTCACATAAAATAATGAAAAGAGTCATTATTGGTGATGATGGCGAGTTGAAGCGCGATTGGTTAAAGTTAGAGAAAGCAGTCAGTTCTTCTAAAAAACTAACTGTAAAAGAAAAAGAAATAGCACTAACGCATACTGCTAATATTTTAGGTAGAACTTTTGCAGAAGTTGTCAATATTTATGACGATTATGCGTCAGATAAAACCCCAGATCGGTTTTTGAGCATTATCTATTGGTTAGGAAAATTAGCTATTGAAGAGGAAACTGGAGGAGAAAAACGAGTGGTTACTTTTTCGCCAGTTTTAAGAGAGCGTTTAGGGCATCATATTCATGGTGAGGTTTGGGCTAATAATATAAAAGAAATTTTATTGAATAACGGATTATTGGATAAACCGATTCACGTTATTAGTGCCAATATGCACAGCGTCATGAATAGTTTATTTGTGCCTATTGCTTTAAAATCAGAATTAAAAAAGCAATCTAACTTTGAAATTTACGAAGCATTAAGTGAAGATAAAAATAATGCTTTGCGCAATAAAGTTTCTAAAGCTGCGTTGGCAAATGGGATGATTTATTTGAAAGATGAGTCTGGAACAAATATCAATGTTCAAATTTTTGACATGTCTAAAATTGATAACACTAAAAATGAGGTGATTATTGTCATGGATTATGCTTTTGGCGAACAGGCTTATGAAACAATTGATGAATTGTTAAGACCGTATAAAAAGGAATCAAATTTAGCACGTTTAGATATTAAGTCCTTGTCAATTATGGGTAAAGCAGGTATTTTAGAAGGAGGCAAAGGCGATGTAATGATTCCTTCAGCGCACATTTTTGAAGGTACCGCAGATAACTACCCTTTTGAAAATGAATTGACTGCTAAAGATTTTAAAAATGATGATATTAATGTTGTAGAAGGGGCAATGATAACTGTTTTAGGAACATCTTTACAAAATAAGGATATCTTAAAATTCTTTTACGAATCAACATGGAATGTGATTGGTTTGGAAATGGAAGGAGCGCATTATCAAAAAGCAATTCAATCTGCTTCAAAGGTAAGAGGTAGTATTTCTAAAAACGTCAAAGTAAGATACGCGTATTACGCAAGTGATAATCCTTTAGAGACAGGAAGCACATTAGCTTCAGGTGGATTAGGAACAACAGGCGTAAAACCAACATATATTATCACACAAAATATATTAAAACAGATATTAAACTAACTAATACAAATGAGTAACAATTTAGATAAAAATTCAGAAGAGATAGATTTATTACAGTTATTTGGTTTTTTTGAGAGTAAGCTAAAAGGTTTATTTAGGCTTGTTTTCAAAGGCTTTAAATCAATATTTGATGTGGTAATTGCATTTCTTCAAGTGCTACAGCAACATTTTATAAAAGTTAGCATTGCAATTATTGTTGCTTTCGGAATTGGTTTTGCATATGATATGAACAAACCAAAGGTGTATGCATCAAAAATGATAGTAAAACCATTATTTGATAGTAAATATCAGTTAGTAACCAATATCAAGTATTATAATGAATTGGTTAAAAACAATGAAGTTGATAAACTATCAAGTATATTCTCTCTAACTAAGGAGGAAACAGCGAGTCTTTATGGGTTTGATATAATAGATGGGCCAGAAAGCGAAAAGGAAAAAACGAAGTTGTATAATGAATTTATGAAATCTCTTGACTCTGCTGCAGCGGCAACGGTTAATTATGATAAGTTTGTAGAAAACATCACAATTTACGACGCCTCATTGTATGAAATAGAGGTTAAATCTTCTAAGAATGATATTTTTGGAAAACTATCTAAAGGGTTTAAAAAGACATTCAAGTCTAATGATTATTCAGAAGATAACAAGCGAAAAAAAGACACATTATTTAAGCTTCAAAAAGAATCTATCGAGAAATCTTTAAATGATATAGACGTTTTAAAAGAAGTGTATATTAAAGAGTTATCAAAAGATAAAAATCAAAAAATAGAAATTTTAGGGTCTACTGCTTTAAAATTAGCGGATGAGCAGCAGGCAACAAAAGAATTTGAAATGTTGCAATTGCAAATTGCTGAACAAAAGAAATTAACAACACTAGAAGAAGATGCTATAAAAGAAAACCAATTGTTTGAAGTAGTCTCAGATTTTCAATTAATAGGCTCGGTGAGTAGTACGGTCTACAATAAAATGAAATTTATGTTTCCAGTTTTAACTTTTCTATTAATTCTCATTGGAATTTTTGGAATGAAATTAAATAAATTCGTAGCAAATTATAATAAATGAAGAGGATACTGATTACAGGAGGAGCAGGATTTATAGGCTCAAATTTTATTGAACACCTATTAACAAATGAAGCAATAACCGTTTATAATTTAGACAAACTGACTTACGCAGGTAATTTAGAGAACCTGAAATCTGTAGAAAATCATGAGCGCTATCATTTTATTCATGGTGATATTTGTGATAGAGGTTTAGTTGAAGATTTGTTTGCTAAACATGATATTACTGATGTTATTCATTTTGCAGCAGAATCACATGTAGATAATTCTATTAAAAACCCTGGAGCGTTTATTGAAACAAATATTGTTGGGAGTTTCAATCTACTAGATGTTGCTTATAAAACATGGATGGATGCGCCAAATAAAGTAAAACCTGCTTATGCAGACTCGAGGTTTCTACATGTATCTACAGACGAAGTGTATGGAACATTAGGCAAAGAAGGGTTGTTTTCTGAAACAACATCCTATGCGCCAAACAGTCCTTATAGTGCCTCTAAAGCTGCATCAGATTTTGTAGTAAGAAGTTATTTCCATACGTACGGGATGAATGTAGTGACTACTAATTGTTCTAATAATTATGGGCTTAATCAGCATGATGAAAAACTGATTCCTACAATTATCAGAAAATGTTTATCCGAAGAAAATATTCCAATTTATGGCGATGGGTTAAACATTCGTGATTGGTTGTTTGTTTTGGATCATTGTAAAGGCATTGAAATAGCATTTAATACAGGAGTTTCAGGAGAAACCTACAATATAGGTGGAAGAAACGAGCGTACTAACATGTATATAGTAGATACAATTTGTAGCATACTAGACGATAAATTACCGAGACAAAACGGGAGTTCGTATAAAGACTTAAAGAGTTTTGTTGAGGACAGAGCAGGACACGATTTTAGATATGCGATTGATGCGTCCAAAATAGAAAATAATTTAGGCTGGAAGGCTGATGAAAACTTTGAAACTGGTATACTAAAAACTGTTTCTTGGTACATTAATAAATATAACAAGTAAGCAGATGAAAGGGATTATTTTAGCAGGAGGGTCAGGCACACGTTTGCATCCACTAACGCTTTCGGTAAGCAAGCAACTTATGCCGATTTTTGACAAGCCGATGATCTATTATCCGCTGTCAACACTAATAAATTCAGGAATTAGAGAAATATTAATTATTTCAACGCCTCAAGATTTACCATTATTTGAAAAATTACTTGGTGATGGTTCTAAGTTAGGTTGTCAGTTTGAATATGCAGTACAAGAAGAGCCGAACGGTTTAGCAGAAGCCTTCATTATAGGTGCAGATTTTATCGGAAAAGAAAAAGTTGCTCTAGTATTAGGTGATAATATTTTCTACGGTACAGGTTTAGGTGAATTACTTAGAGCCAATAATAATCCAGACGGAGGTATTGTTTACGCCTACCATGTGCATGATCCTGAACGTTATGGGGTGGTTGATTTTGATGAAGATGGTACAGTAAAATCAATTGAAGAAAAACCAGAAAACCCAAAATCTAACTTTGCGGTACCTGGCATTTATTTTTATGACAATGATGTCGTGGAAATTGCTAAAAACATCAAACCAAGTCATAGAGGAGAACTTGAAATTACAGATGTTAACAAAGAATACTTAAAAAGAGGAAAACTACAAGTAAGTATTCTTGATAAAGGAACAGCTTGGTTAGATACGGGAACATTTACGTCTCTAATGCAAGCATCACAATTTGTACAAGTCATTGAAGAGCGTCAAGGTTTAAAAATAGGTGCTATTGAAGAATCGGCTTATAGACAGGGATTTATCTCTAAAGACGAATTAAGAACTTTAGCTACGCCATTGTTAAAAAGTGGGTACGGAAAACACTTAATCAGTATTACAGAAGATTAATGCAAGTTACAGAAACGAAATTAAAAGACTGTTTTATAATTGAGCCTAGAGTGTTTAATGATGATAGAGGCTATTTTTTTGAAAGTTACAATCAAGAAAAATTTGAAGAGTTAACAGGATCAAAAACTAATTTTGTTCAAGATAACGAGTCGTATTCTACAAAAGGAGTATTGCGAGGCTTACATTTTCAAAAAGGAGAATTTGCTCAAGCAAAATTAGTAAGAGTTACCCAAGGCGAAGTACTAGATGTTGCTGTAGATATCAGACCAGATTCTGAAACGTTTTTACAAGTAGAAACAGTTCTATTGTCATCAGAAAATAAAAAACAATTGTTTGTGCCAAGAGGTTTTGCTCATGGTTTTATAGTGTTAAGTGATACTGTTGTATTTAATTATAAATGTGATAATTTTTATAATAAAGCAACTGAAGGCGGTATTATTTATAATGACGCCACACTAAATATTGACTGGATGTTGGATTCAAAACAATTTTTAGTGTCAGATAAAGATTTAGTTTTGCCAACTGTAAAAGAATTGTTTTAAAATGAAAAACATATTAGTAACAGGTGCAAATGGGCAATTAGGAAAATGTTTACAGGAATTATCTGTATTATATCCTGCTATTAATTTTGTTTTCAAAAATTCAAAGGAATTAAATATAACTCAAAAAGAAGAAGTTAACTCTTTTTTTAATACTATCAATTTCGATTTTTGTGTCAATTGTGCTGCATATACTGCAGTTGACAAAGCAGAAGAAGATTCAGAACGCGCTGAAATAGTTAATGCTTTAGGAGTAAAATACCTTGCTGAGGCATGTCAGAAGAGTAACACAACGTTAATTCATGTGTCAACAGATTTTGTGTTTGATGGCAAAGTTTCTGAACCTTATTCAGAAACAGATATCACTAACCCACTATCGGTTTACGGGCAAACAAAATTAAATGGAGAGCGTAAAATACAAGAGTGTTTAGATAATTATTTTATTATCAGAACCTCTTGGCTGTATTCTGAATACGGAAATAATTTTATGAAAACCATGCTTAAGTTAGGAACAGAAAGAGATGAGCTAAATATTGTTTCTGATCAAATTGGCTCGCCAACTTATGCAAAAGATCTTGCTGAGGTGATTCTTAATATCATTACAAATGATGCTAAAGATTACGGAGTATACCATTATGCTAACGAAGGTGTTACAAGTTGGTATGGTTTTGCAAAAGCAATTTTTGATATAAGCAATACTAAGGTCATTGTTAATGAGATACCATCAACAGCATATCTAACACCTGCGGTTAGACCTAAGTATAGTGTTTTAAATAAAAATAAAATAAAAGAAACATTAAACATTACCATTCCAAATTGGGAAATAAGCCTTCAAAAAGCCTTATCTAACCTGGAAAATGATTAAAATATCCGGTAGGTGTATTTGGATAAAAAAAATGAAACTATGAAGATTGCAATTATAGGATTGGGCTATGTGGGACTACCCCTAGCAGTAGAGTTTGCTAAAAAATACGAAACTTTAGGTTTTGATATTAACGAAGGTAGAATTAATGAGCTTAATTCAGGGCATGATAGTACTTTAGAAGTCTCAGATACTAATTTACAAGCTGTTTTAAACTTAAATCTGAATGGCTTGAAGTTAAGTTGTGATGTGTGTGATTTAAAATTATGCACAACCTTTATAGTAACCGTACCTACACCAGTTGATAAAAATAACAGACCTGTATTAACTCCACTTATCAAAGCTTCGGAAATGATTGGAAAAGTGTTGAAAAAAGGAGATACAGTAATTTATGAGTCTACAGTGTATCCAGGAGTTACTGAAGATGAATGTGTCCCGGTTTTAGAGCAAGTCAGTGGTTTAAAATTTAATGTCGATTTTTATGCTGGTTATTCACCAGAGCGCATAAATCCAGGAGATAAAACACATACAGTTACTAAAATTAAAAAAGTGACTTCAGGGTCTACACCAGAAGTTGGGAAACAAGTTGATGATTTGTATAGCTCAATTATTACTGCTGGCACACATTTAGCGCCAACAATTAAAGTTGCGGAAGCTGCTAAAGTTATTGAAAATGCACAGCGTGATATCAACATTGCGTTTGTTAATGAGTTGGCAAAAATATTTAATAAACTTGATATAGACACACATGCTGTTTTAGAAGCGGCATCTACCAAATGGAACTTCTTGCCATTTAAACCTGGTTTAGTAGGTGGGCACTGTATTGGGGTTGACCCGTACTATTTAGCGCAGAAAGCACAAGAAGCAGGATATCATCCAGAAATTATTCTAGCGGGAAGACGTTTAAATGATAGTATGGGAGATTATGTGGCAACAGAAGTCTTGAAATTGATGGTGCAAAATGAAATTTCCGTTAAAAACGCTAAAGTCTTGATGCTAGGAATAACATTTAAAGAAAACTGCCCAGATATTAGAAATACAAAAGCCATAGATGTTTATAGAGCATTAACATCGTTTCATATGGATGTTGAAGTGTATGATCCTTGGGCGTCATCAGATGAAGTGATGCATGAATATGGTATCAAAACAATAGCGTCTTTAGAAGATAAAAAATATGATGCAATTGTACACACAGTAGCACATAAGGAATTTTCTGAATTGGATTTCAATACGTTAAAAATGCCTAAATCAGTAGTATATGATGTCAAAGGAAATTTAGATTCAACCATCATTGATAAAAGGCTATAATTATGTACGAACAAAAATACCACAACAAAGAGTTATCTCAACTGACATTTTTAGTTACAGGAGGAGCTGGTTTTATAGGATCTAATTTAGTAGAATACCTTCTAAAATATGACGCTAAAAAAGTAGTTGTGTTAGATAATTTTGCAACAGGACATCGTAGTAATATAGATACTTTTTTACAAGACGATAGGTGTCAGCTTATTGAAGGAGATATTAGAAATATAGTAACTTGTAAGGAAGCAATGCAAGGTGTTGACTATGTATTACATCAAGCAGCTTTGGGTTCAGTACCAAGATCAATAAATGATCCTATAACTTCAAACGACGTAAATGTGTCTGGTTATTTAAACATGTTGGTTGCCGCTAAAGAATCTGATACAGTAAAACGGATGGTGTATGCTGCAAGTTCATCGACTTACGGAGATCACCCTGGTTTGCCAAAAGAAGAAGACAAAATAGGGAAGCCATTATCACCTTATGCAGTTACAAAATACGTGAACGAATTGTACGCAGATGTGTTTTATAAAACATACGGTTTAGAAACAATAGGCTTACGTTATTTTAATGTATTTGGGCCAAAACAAGATCCAAACGGTGCATATGCTGCTGTGATACCAAAATTCATAGGACAATTTTTAGATAATGAAGATTTGATTATAAATGGAGATGGAGAGCATTCTAGAGATTTTACATATATTGAAAATGTAGTGCAAGCAAACATCAAAGCAGTATTATCTGATAATAAAGGGGCGGTTAATCAAGTGTATAATGTAGCTTTTGGAGAAAACACTAATTTAAATGAATTGGTAAGCGCTATCAAAACAGGTTTGAAAGGGCTTGGAGATGATTCAAGTGCATCGCAAATAATATACGGGCCAGATAGGGCAGGTGATGTGAAGCATTCTTTAGCAGATATTTCTAAGGCTCAAAATTTAATTGGATATGTTCCTAGGTTTTCTTTTTCTAAAGGGATTAAAGAAACTATAGTTTGGTATAAAGAAAAGTTATAAAATGATAAATTACCCGTTAAAATTCCACCCAATATTAAAAGAAAAAATTTGGGGAGGTAATAAGTTAAAGAATTTATTAAATAAAAAATCTTCTTTAAATAATGTTGGTGAAAGTTGGGAGATATCAGGAATAGAAAACAACATTTCAATTGTAAGTAATGGTAGTTATAGTGGTCAATCATTAGTAGATTTAATTAAGCAATATAAAGGCTCATTTTTAGGAGATAAGATATATGCAAGTTTTGGAGACAGATTTCCTTTATTAATAAAATTTATAGATGCAAAATACGATTTATCTATTCAATTACATCCCACGGATAAATTAGCAAAAAAAAGACATAGTTCTTTTGGGAAATCTGAATTATGGCATGTAGTTCAGGCAGATACAGATTCGAAATTAATCATCGGATTTAACTCTCTAATTACTGAAAATAAATATATAGAAGCTCTTACTAAAAATAATATTACAAGTATTCTTAACTATGTAAATGTTAAACCAAAAGATAGTTTTTTTTATTAACTCAGGTACAATTCATGCAATAGGAAGTGGGGTTTTATTGGCTGAGATACAACAGGCTTCAGATATAACTTATAGAGTTTTTGATTGGAATAGGAAGGGTTTGAATGGAGAAGAAAGAGAATTCATACAGATTTAGCTTTAGAGGCTATAGATTACTATTCTGAAGATTATCAAAAAATTTCATTCGATATTTTTAATACCCCTAGTCCAATTGTTGATAATAAATATTTCGTAACTAATTATATTTTAATAAATAGGAATTTAGTAAGACAAATAAGCAAAGATTCGTTTAAAATATATATGTGTATTCAAGGTAATGGAATTGTAAAAATAAATGATTTTATAGAATCAGTATCAATTGGTGACACCATTTTAATCCCAGCAAAAAATAAAGAAGTTATATTTGAAGCTATGCATATGGAGTTATTAGAGATATACATAGATGATGATAAGTTTTTACTACAAAATTAAAGGTTTTAAAAAAAACATGTAAATTTGTAGTTGCCCCAAATTAAAATTAAAAATAATGTTAGATTTAAACGGAAAATCAGTTTTAATAACTGGAGGAACTGGTTCCTTCGGTAAAGAGTTTACTAGAACTATTTTAAAAAGGTTCCCAGATGTGAAGCGTTTGGTCATTTTTTCAAGAGATGAACAAAAACACTTTCAAATGAGTATGGAGTATTCTGAAAGTGAATACCCAGCAATTCGTTATTTTATAGGTGATGTCCGTGATAGAAAAAGACTATTTAGGGCGTTTGAAGGCATAGATGTAGTTATTCACGCTGCAGCTATGAAACATGTACACATTTCAGAATATAACCCAATGGAATGTGTAAACACTAACATTATTGGAGCAGAAAATGTAATTGATGCAGCATTAGCCTCTGGAGTGTCAGATGTAGTTGCATTGTCTACTGATAAAGCTGCTGCGCCAATAAACTTGTATGGTGCTACTAAATTAGCCTCAGATAAGTTATTTGTTGCAGCTAATAATATAAAAGGTAATAGAAATATACGTTTTTCAGTTGTGAGGTATGGTAATGTTATGGGGTCTAATGGTTCTGTAATGCCTTTCTTTTTAAAAAAGAAAAAAGAAGGTGTTTTACCAATTACAGATGATAGAATGACACGCTTTAATATTTCTTTAAAAGAAGGTGTTGAAATGGTAATGAACGCGTTAGAAAACGCTTGGGGAGGAGAAATATTTGTACCTAAAATACCGTCATATAAAATCACAGATGTCGCAACTGCAATTGCACCAGAATGTGAACAAAAAATTGTAGGAATCAGACCAGGTGAAAAACTACATGAAGAAATGATAACAGTGTCAGACTCATTAAACACATGGGATTTAGGTAAATACTATGCAATACTACCTCAAAAACCAAATTTTGATTTAGATAAATTTGTAGACAAATTTAACGCAAAAAGTGTAGAAGATGGGTTTAGTTATAATTCTGGTGAAAATGCAGATTGGGAAACTATTGAAACTTTAAGAGCACATGTTAAAACATATGTAGATCCTAATTTTACTGTTTAATGAAAGCCATACCTTACGGAAGACAAAATATTGAGCAAGATGATATTGATGCTGTTGTAAAAACACTTACTGCAGACTTTTTAACTCAAGGTCCAAAAGTTAAAGAGTTTGAAGATAAATTTGCAGAATACGTTGGTGCTAAATATGCCGTTGCAGTAAATAACGCTACATCGGGGCTACATATTTCAGTATTAGCATTAGATTTAAAAAAAGGAGAGCGTGTTATTACAACACCAATAACGTTTGCAGCTTCTGCTAATTGTATTAGATATGCAGGAGGTGAAGTTTGGTTTGCAGATATAGATCCAGATTCTTACGTATTATCTTTAGAAAGTACTAAAAAACTTATTAAATCTAAACCAAGAGGTTTTTTTAAAGGCATAATACCTGTTGATTTTGCAGGACTTCCAGTAGATCTTGAAGCATTTAGAACACTAGCAAATGAGCACGATTTATGGCTAATTGAAGATGCTTGTCATGCACCAGGAGGCTATTTTACAGATTCAAAAGGTGTAAAACAAAAATGCGGGAATGGTAATTATGCAGATATTAGCGTCTTTTCATTTCATCCAGTAAAACATATTGCTTGTGGTGAGGGAGGCATGGTAACAACTAATTCAGATAAAATATATAATAAACTATTGCTATTAAGATCTCACGGAATAACGAAAGACAACATGTCTGAAAATCATGGTGGTTGGTTTTACGAAATGCAGGAATTAGGGTTTAATTGTAGATTAACAGACATACAATCTGCTTTAGGAATCACTCAACTTGCAAAAAACAATACAGGAGTTGCTAGAAGAAACGAAATAGCTAACAATTACAAAAAAACTTTTAGTGATAAAATTAAGTTTCAAAGTTTATCAGAAGGAGTTTTAAATGCACATCATTTATTTGTAATTGAAGTTGCAGACAGAAAAGGACTATATGACTTTTTAAGAACTCATAATATTTTTGCACAAATACATTATATACCTGTACATACATTACCTTACTACAAAGAAATTGGTTACGGAAGCGCAAGTTTAAAATATTCTGAAGAATATTATAGAAAAGGAATTAGCTTGCCAATGTATCCTACTTTAACAGAAGAAGAACAAAATTTTGTAATAAATAAAGTTTTAGAGTTTGTCAATGGCTAATTTAGTAATTATACCTGCTCGAGGAGGGAGTAAACGTATTCCTAAAAAAAATATTAAACTTTTTAATAGGAAACCAATAATCAGTTATGTTATTCAGGCGGTTAAAAGAACAAATTTGTTTGATGAAATAATGGTGTCAACTGATGATAATTTAGTTGTTGAAATAGCAAAACAATACGGCGCCTCTGTTCCTTTTTTAAGAAGTACTAGAAATGCAAATGATTTCGCTACTTTAACAGATGTTTTGTTAGAAGTAATAGAACAATATAAAAAAATAGGTAAAACGTTTGAAACTATTTGTTGCATATTACCAACTGCAGCTTTGGTAACTCCAGAAAAAATAAACGAAGGGTATGAATTACTCAAAAAAGCTAATTTTACATCAGTCGTTCCGGTAATAAAATATGCATATCCAATACAACGTGCTTTAAAACTAAATAAAGGACTGTTAGGTTTAAGAGAGTTAGAACATATAAATACGCGTTCTCAAGATTTAGAAGATCATTATCATGACTCAGGCCAGTTTTATTGGTTAAACACGAATTTGTTTTTAAATGAGAAAAAAGTATTTACTTCTAATACAGGTCATATAGAATTAAAGGAATATGAAGCTCAGGATGTTGACACACTTGAAGATTGGAAAATGCTTGAATTAAAATATAATTTTAAAAAATAACTATGAATATAGAAGTAAGATATTGTAACAATTGTTTGTTTCCTGAAACAAAACCAGATTTACATTTTACTGATCAAGGACTTTGTTCTGCTTGTATAGCAGCGGAATCAAAGGATGAGGGCATTAATTGGTCTCAACGTGAAAAAGATTTTCATACTGTTATTGATAAATTTCGTTTAAAAAATGATGAAATAGGATACGATTGCTTAATACCTGTAAGTGGCGGTAAGGACTCAACTTATCAAGCGTACTTTATGAAAGAAGTGTGCGGAATGAATCCACTTTGTGTTTGTTTTGAAACGACTAAAGTTACAGAATTAGGTCAACGAAATTTAGATAATATTTCTAAAATGGGAATTGATGTCATTCATTTTAAAAAGAATCATAATGCATACCGTTCTATGGTTAGAGAAGGGTTTATTCGTGTGGGTGATGAAATGTGGCCAAATCACATAGGTATTTTTACCATTCCAATTAATATTGCAACAAAGTTTAAAATACCTTTAATTATTTGGGGAGAAAATCCACAACAAGAATATGGAGGGCCTTTAGAAAGTATTGAGAAAAATAAATTAACTAGGCGTTGGTTAGAAGAATTTGGTGGTTTATTAGGAAATCGAATTCAAGATATGATAGGTGTTGATGGGCTAACTGCTAAAGATTTAACACCATATTTTTATCCATCAGATGAAGAATTGGAAGCTACAGGTATAACGAGTTTGTTTTTAGGACATTATTTCTTTTGGGATGCTAGAAAGCAATTAGAGGTTGTAAAACAGCATGGTTTTCAAGTTAAAGAAGACGGTCCGGTTGAAGGAACTTATACAAATTACGAAAATTTAGATGAAGAAATGCATGGGTTACATGATTATCTTAAGTTTGTAAAATACGGATTTGGTAGAGCAACAGATCATGCTTGTATAGACATTAGAAATAAACGTTTAACAAGAGCCGAAGGGTTAGAATTAGTAAAAAAATATGATGGGAAATATCCTCATTTATCTATTAATGCATTTATTGAGTATTCTGGTATGAGTAAAGAAGAAATAGATGCTATTTTAGATTCTTATACTAATCCTGTATTATTTGAAATGAATGATGATGGATCATTTGCTAAAGACATTGAGGGAAATTTAATTCGTAATTTTGAAATTAAATAATGACAATAGCAATTGTAAAATATGGTATGGGTAATGTTGCTTCAGTACAAAAAGTATTGAAGAAGCTGGGTTATACAAGTGTTATTACAAATGATCATTCAGAAATTAAACAAGCAGATCTTATCTTGTTGCCAGGAGTTGGTTCTTTTAAGAAAGGAATGGAAAATCTAAACAATTTTGGTTTAGTTGAATTATTAACAAGGGAAGTTTTAGGTAACAAAAAACCTTTTATAGGTATTTGTTTAGGCATGCAATTAGTAGCTACTTATGGTAATGAGCCAGAACGCGTAGCCGGTTTAGGGTGGATAGAAGGAGAGGTTGTAAAAATTGAATCACCAAAAGGATTACGAATACCGCATTTAGGATGGAATACCATAAAAGCAACTAACTCAGATAAGTTATATACAAATTCAAATAATAAAGACTATTATTTTATTCATAGCTACCATTTTAAAGCAAAAAATCCAAAAGATATAACCTTCACAGTAAATTATGATGGTGATATGGTAGCAGCTTTGCAGAAGGATAATATGTATGTTATGCAATTTCATCCAGAGAAAAGCCAGGAGGCTGGAATGGATTTATTAAAAAAAATTATAGATCAATATGCTTAAGTGTCGCATCATACCGGTTTTAACATTTAATGGCTTTGCCCTTGTAAAAACTAAAGAATTTGGTTCTAATGCACGTATGATTGGTAATGCTGTACAAGCAGCTAAAGTATATAATTCAAGAAATGTTGATGAATTAGTTTTTTTTAGATATTTATGCGTCGGATAAAAATCGAAAAATGAATTTGCAAATGGCACGTTTAATTATAAACGAATGCTTTATGCCAGTAGCATTAGGAGGTGGTATAAAAACGTTAGAAGATATAGACAATTTATTAGCTATTGGCGCAGATAAAGTAGTACTGAAAAGTAAAATAATTGACGACCCAGAATTTATAAATGAAGCCTCTGCTGTTTATGGAAATCAATGTATTACGTTAGCTATTGACGCCATCAAAAAAGAAGATGGACACTATTATTTATACAATAGATTAGATAAAAAACTATTATTATTTAACTTTTTAGAAAAACTAAAAAATTACAATTTTGGAGAAATAATTCTAACATCTGTAAATAATGATGGAATGATGAGTGGTTTTGATATAGAATTGGTGCAGCAAGTTGAAAAAATAACGAATGTGCCAATTGTGGTTTCTGGTGGTGCAGGAGTGCCAAATCATGTTAAAGAATTATTTTCTAAAACACATATTGAAGCTGTTGCAGCTGCAAGTATATTTCATTTTACACGTTACACTCCAAGAGACTTAAAGTTGGCAATACAAAGCGTTGGTCGCCCTGTTAGATTAGTTGAGAAAGACTTTATTCCAGAAAATTAGGATCTTAATTCACAATCAATATTCATTATACAAACACAATATTTGTTAAAAAAAGTCGTTGTATAGGGGTTTAGGACTTAAAAATGATAAAAAAAATACTTTGTAGAGCAGATGGAAATGCTAAAACTGGCTTAGGGCATTTGTATAGAATGTTAGCAATTGCCGCGTTTTATAAAGAAGAGTATGAGCTTGTAATTTTAACTCATAAAACATCCGTACTTTCTATTATTCCAGAGGAATATACTACAATATGTATCCCAGAAGAAATAGCAATATCTAATGAACCTAAATGGTTGTCAACCAAATATAAATCATCTGAATATATCATAGTTGCTGATGGTTATCAATTTGTAAGCAGTTATCAAAAGGAAATTAAAAACCTTGGATATACATTGTTATATGTAGACGATTTAACTACGGAATACATGTATGCAGATATAGTAATTAATCATTCACCACATTGTACGGTAAAAGATTTTAAAGCTGAGAATTATACACAATTTGCTTTGGGTACAGATTATGCTATGTTGCGATCAAAATTTAATGAAGTAGCACTATTAAAAAGAAGTATTCTTAATATTGAAAACGCTTTTGTTTGTTTTGGTGGTGCTGATCAATATGATTTATCATTAAAAGCAACAATGGCATTATTAAATAATAAAAATATAAAAGAAATACATGTCGTTTTGGGTGGTGCTTATGTGCATCAGAAAATTTATGATGTAGCAAAGGACAATAAAGAAGTGCATTTATATAAAAATCTAGACGAAGTTTCTTTGTGTGAATTAATGCAATCTTGTCAAATTGCAATAGCCCCATCGAGCACAATATTATATGAGTTATGTTCTGTTAAAATGCCTATATTAAGTGGGTATTTTGTCGATAATCAAAAACATATAAATACAGAGTTAACCGAAAAGGGCGTTATTTTTAACGGTGGTGATTTTAGTAACTACACGAGTGTTGATTTTCAGCATAAAATAGATAATATTTTAGAAAACGTTGATATTGAGAGTTACATTTTAAGGCAAGAAAAATTATTCGATGGCAAAAATAAAAGACGTTTTTTAAGTTTGTTAAATCAATTACACATCACGTGTAGAAAAGCGATAGAACAAGATTTAATTCAAGTTTATGATTGGTCTAATGATAAATTGGTTAGAGAAAATTCATATCATTCAGAGCCTATAGAGTTAGTGAATCATACCAATTGGTTTTTAAAAAAAATAAAAGAATCAAATACGTTATTTTTAATCATAGAAGTAAATAGTAAACCAGCAGGAATAGTTCGTTATCATATTACAAACACACACGCTGTAGTTGGTGTTGTGGTATCTAAACCGTTTAGAGGTCAAGGGTTGGCAAGTAGTTTTTTACTTGAAGCGGCGAGGGTATATTTTGAAACATTTGATAAGCCTATTTTAGCATATATTAAAAAAGTAAATATTGCTTCAGTAAAATCTTTCGAAAATGCGAAATATGTATATTTTAAAGAGGAAACTATACAAGGAAGTAGTAGTTTTGTATATAAATTAGATAAGAAGAATGGTGTTAGATAAGTGTTTTATAATAGCTGAGTTATCAGCTAATCACGGTGGAGATATAGAAATAGCTAAAGAAACGGTTAGAGCGGCTAAGCGTGCTGGAGCTGATGCTATAAAGCTTCAAACGTATACCGCTGATACTATAACACTAAATGTGAAGTCAGATTTATTTAAAATAAACCAAGGTACAGCTTGGGATGGACAATATTTGTATGACTTATATAAAACAGCATCTCTACCTTGGGAATGGCATAAAGATTTATACGATTTAGCAAAATCAGAAGGTTTAATTTGTTTTTCTTCACCATTTGATTTTACTGCGGTAGATTTTTTAGAAGAATTAAATACACCTATTTATAAAGTTGCTTCATTTGAAATTACAGATATTCCGTTAATTGAATATATAGCATCTAAGCTAAAACCAATTATTATTTCTACAGGTATTGCAACATTAGAAGACATAGAATTAGCTATTGCAGCTTGTAAAAAAATGGGGAATGATGATATTACAATATTAAAATGCACCTCTGCTTATCCAGCAGCTCCAGAAGACGCAAATTTACTGACTATACCTGATATTACTCAACGGTTTGGTGTGAAATCTGGACTGTCTGACCATACTATGGGAACAGAAGCTCCAGTAGTGGCTGTGGCATTGGGGGCAAAAGTTATAGAAAAACATTTCATACTTGATAAAAAAATAGGTGGTGCAGATGCTCATTTCTCATTAGACGAGCAGGAATTTACTGAAATGGTAAAGGCGGTACGATTGACTGAAAAACTAATGGGAAAGGTAGATTATGAAATGACAGAGAAAAAAGAATCAAGCCGTACTTTTTCTAGATCATTATTCATTTGTAAAGATGTGGAAAAAGGAGAGGTTATAACTGATGAAAATATTAAATCTGTACGACCAAATAGTGGGTTACACCCAAAGTATTTTAATAAGGTGGTAGGAAAAACCTTTGCTAAGAGCGTTATAAAAGGTACGCCATTAAGTTTTGATATTATAAAAGAGGTTGTGAGATGAGAATAATATTTGTAGAAAATCAATATAAAACATATTTTTTTGAAGCTATAGCTTCAAAATTAAAAGAAGAAGGACATGAGATATTCTGGATTATTCAAAATAAATTATTTGCTCCAAAAGGTGATTTCAAGAAATTCATAATACCATATCCACAAGAAAAAGAATATCTAAAAATAGATGATGTAGATATTGATAATATTATTTATTCAGATAGAAATATTAATTATTTTGGTAAGGAGAACAAAAGTTATTTCTATTATTACAATGAGCAGATAAAAGAATTGATATATAAAATTAAGCCTGATATTGCTTTTGGTGAATCTACATTGTTTCACGAACTATTAACAGGAAAGTATTGTAAAGAGTTAGGAGTTAATTATTTAAATCCATTACCCTGTAGATACCCAACAGGAAAGTTTTCATTTTATTTATATGATACCTTAACCCCTTTTAAAGGGTGTGATGAAAATTTACCTAAAGATGAGGTTCTATTAATAATTGATAATATTATTAATAGAAAAATTAGCCCAGATTACATGAAGCCTATACAAATAACTAAGGCTGAGAAATTAGCGAACAAACTCAAAAAAATAAAAGGTTTTTATGTAGGGGATAAATATAATACTCCGAGTCCATTTGCTAAATTAAAAATTGAAAACAAAAAAAACAAATCAAAAACACTTTGGGACACTCTTGCTACTACAGAAATTAAACACAGTAATAAGTTTAAAATACTTTATCCTTTACAAGTACAACCTGAAGAAAATATAGATGTTTGGGGTAGAAAACGCAGAGATCAACTAGCGGTAATACAACAAATAGAACGTAATTTGCCAGAGGATACTGTTTTGTATGTAAAACCCAATCCAAAACCAAAATATGAAGTAGATAACAAAATGATTGATTTTGTGTCATCTTCTAAAAAAATAAGCATGGTGCACCATTCAGTGTCTATGACAGAAATATTTAATGAATTTGACTTAATTATTACAGTTACCGGTACAGTTGCTATAGAAAGTATTTTATCAAACAAACCTGTAGTTAACTTAATTGAGACATTAAATAATACAGTAAAAAACTGTGTGTATTTGGAAAACTTAAAAGAACTTCCTCAAATAATAGAAAAAGTAAAAAACAACACATTTCCAAAGGCTTCAGAACAAGATAAAATAGACTTTATTAATTTGTTAAATAAAACAAGTTATTTTGGTAATGTGTCTGATGTGTTAAGTGATAAAAACTGTATTGATGAAGATAATATAGTATTAATAACTAAAGCGTTTAATGACATCTTAAAAGAAATTTAATCTGATGAAAAAAAAGCTAACTACATTAATAACTTTATTCTTGCCAAGTGTATTAGCTATTCCTTTTTTAAGAGTTTTAGGACATAAAATAGGGAGTAATGTTAAAATAGGGTTTAGTGTGTTATATCTAGATTATCTAGAAATAGATAACGATGTTTCAATCGGCCACTTTAATATTATCCTCAATCAAAAAATGTATTTAAAATCTAAATCGGTTATTGGATATTTAAACATATTGAAGGGACCTTTTAGTTTAATTTTAAAAGAAAAATCGGCAATAGGTAACAAAAATTATATAACCAGAGGAGCTAAAGGAATAACATATGGTAACTCATTTCTTGAGTTAGGTCTTCTTACAAAAATAACTACAGGCCACCACTTAGATCTCACACAATCTATTAAATTTGGAGATTTTTCAATTTTAGCAGGTGTTCGGTCTCAGATGTGGACGCATGGGTATTATCATGCTAATACAGGAGCGGATAGAATAAGAATTGATGGAAAAATACATATTGGAAATAATGTGTACATAGGCACGAACTGTATTTTTAACCCTGGCATTAAAGTTTCAAATGCGATACATATAGGGGGAGGTACAGTAATTTCTAAAGACTTAAAACTATCCGGAATGTATGTTGGACAAGGCCTTAGATTTATAGAAAATGATTTAAATACTATAAAAAATAAACTTCAAAAAGTAGAAGGTTTTGAATTGGTTGAACAGGTTTATATAAAGCAATAGTTAGTTTTTATGAGTAAAGAAATAAAATGGATAACTACTGCAAAAGGAATTGGTATTTTCCTTGTAGTTTTAGGACATGTAAATAGAGGGTTGAATAACGCAAATATTTATAATCAAAACTCGTTTTATGTGATAGATTATTTAATATATACTTTTCATATGCCTTTATTTTTCTTTTTGGCTGGTATTTTTTTTTTAAAAAGCTTAGATAAAAGAGGGTTTAAGATTTTTTCATTGGATAAAATAAACCTATTATTATATTTATATATAATTTGGTCAATAATACAATTTGTAATACAACTTATTTTAAATAATTATATAAATGGCTCTATTTCATATAGTGATATTTTATATGTATTTGTACAGCCCAAAGGGCAAATGTGGTTTCTATATGTATTACTTTTAATTTTCATCATAAATGCAGCTATCTTTTCAGTTATTAAAACAAATAATAATAGAAAATATTTAATTGCTTTCTTACTTATTTGTAGTATACTCTTAAGAATAAACAAAATAACAGAAATTGTTATTTTAGATAAAATAGGCGTTAATATACTATTCTTTTATTTTGGAGTTATGTTTTCTCTATTTTCAATTAAAATGTATGCCTATAAACATTTTATATATCGAAGTATTGTTTTTATATTGTATTTATTAGTTGTTTATTCAAATTTACTAGAAAATGATGTTATTTATGATAACCAAGTATTACCTGCGGTTTTAGGAGTAATGTTTATAATACTGTTGTCACTAAACCCTTTAATACAGAAGGTTTTCAATTACATAGGACGATATTCTCTGGAAATTTATTTAGCACATATCATTTTCGCATCAGGGATTAGAATTATTTTAGATAAATTCTTTCATGTAGATATATTAATATTACACATAGTTTTAGGGTTAGTTTTTGGTTTGTTAGCACCATTAACGTTATTGAAATTATCTGAGAGTCTTAAACCAATTAAATATTTATTTAAAAATGTCAGCTCCTAAACCAATTTTTTTATTAATAGTATCATTTTTTATTTGGTTTGTTGCTTATTTATCAATACCGGCAACGTACATAAAACTAGGAGATGCAATAGTATTTTCAGTTATAATTTTGATGTTGTATAATATCGCATTTATTTTAGGAACAGTAGGTGTTAAAACAGCAAATAAGGGAAAATCTGATTTTACAAAAAGAAAAAAAAGACAATTAGTTTTTATTCTATTTACAATAGGCTTTTTTGGTGTTTTAATAAAAATATATCAAAGATTTTTCATTCAAAAAATTTATTTTGCGGAAGATTTAGTAAGAACTAGAATAGATTTAATGAGTTCTGAATTGAGCTCGGGCTTTCTGGGTGTTATATCAGCATTATCATATCCTTTTGCAACTATTTGTTTTTTATTATGCATTCTTTGGTATAAAGAATTGAAACTTAGAGAATTTATTGTTATTGTTTTAATGGGACTCTTTCCAATATATGACGCGCTTCTGACCGAGAGTAGATTAATTATTGTTGTTATTATTATAATGCTTATTTTTACACTTTTAAATTCTAATCTTTTTAAAAAGATAGTGATAATAAAATTACACAAGATAATTTTATTTAAAGTTCCCAACGTTTTTTTCAAAAGAAAAACACTAATTGTCTTAGGTATATTATCAATTGTTTTTATAAGTTTTAGTGTTAAGGTTATGAATAACAGATTGTCAACATTTGCTTATCGTGATACATTAAGAGTTTGGGAGATTTATCATGAAACTAAAATAGATGATGATTTTAAAGAGGAGGTGACAAGTTCAAAAGCTTTAGATAAAAACAAACTTATAGGGTTATATAGTCTTAAACATTATTTAGCACATAGTGTTTTTGAATACACTAGATTGCTTAATCATTTAGAGTATACCACAGGGTATTATTATGGTGGTTTTCAGTTGTATGTTTACTTTAAAGTTCTCAAAGCTCTTAAAATTAATATTCCCTCATTCTCTCAAATGAGTAAGATTACATATAAAGAAGCAGTTTATACAACTTTTTGGGGCCCCTTTTATATTGATTTTGGAATATTCGGGATTCTTATTAGTTTCTTTTTAGGTAGGTTTTCTAAACAAAAATATTTAAACGCAAAAAATGGCTCAGAAGGAGATATTCTGATGTACTCATTTGTAGGAGTTGTTATTTTAGCATCATTTTTTGTAAATTTTTTAATGGGAGCAAATATCTATTTTTTGAATGCAATTTTAATTACAATATTCTTATTTAAATACTGGCCTAATAAATTAATCTTTTCAAATAAAGAATGAAAATAATCGCATCATATATGATGTTTATTTGTCTTGTTATTTCGTGTGAAAAGCAGACAGAAACTCCGACAGAAACTCCTAAAATTAATTTAAGTATTGATGATAAAAACTATGTAGTTAATAATTCCCTTCCTAAAGGAGATGTTAGACGTTATGGTGTGTTTCCGAACAAGCCTGTTAACCAAAATAATCTTGGCAATATTATCAGGCTTGCTGCCAAAGGGGTGCCTATAACGTTCCCTAAAGGGGTGTATGAAACTAATTTAGTATTCAATAAAATATCTAATATAAATATTGTATTTCAAGATGCCGTTTTTAGTGGGGGAATAAACATACTTAATGGTTCTCATACATTTAAATTTGATGGAAATGTAACGATATTGGATAAATTATTCATTCGTAAATCAAGTAATATTATTTTTGATAATGTAACACTAATGTCAGATACACTAAGGAATATTTACCATAAAGAAAATAGAGGGGTAAGTATTTATGTAGGGAGTAAAAACATTGAATTTAACACCTTAAAAATCACTGATACTGGCGGGAATTCAGATCGTTTTTATACGTATTCCGCAGCAGCATTACAAATTCATGGATGGAATAACAATCCTCAAAATATAACTATAAATACTTTAGAAATAACAAATTCTGCAAGAACCGCATTGTATGTCACAGGAAAAGACCATAAATTCAAAAAAGTTACCATTACAAATTTTGGAATAGGAAGTACTAAAAACATGTTCGGTTTAGAAGATGCAAAACCAAAAGAAGAAACCGAATTTACTGGTTTATGGATGAATAAATGTGATAATTGTGAGGTAGATTCGTTAAGTATTGACAATACAAAACTAGGAGCTACTTATAGTTTACGTTTAGGCGAAGGTGTTTATCATGAACCGTCATTCATTTATAATATTAATTTTAAGAATAAAGCAATAGGGATGACAATTAAAGATGACATTCTTACAAATATTTTAGTTAAAAATGAATATTAAATTTCATCAGTTACTTAAATATAGGGAAAGAATTTTCTTTATATTAATACTGCTTGTTTTTACAACATTTACAATATCTTATGCCTTAAATAGTATTTCTGTTTTTTTATTTATTGCGTTCTTTTTTTTAGATACAAGAGAAAATATCAAAGATAAGTGGCATGCTATAAAAAAACAGAAAGTAGTATTACTTTATGTGTTGTTTTTTTTGGCTCAAGTTATAGGAATCCTCTATTCCCACAATATAAGTTTAGCTATAAAACGAACAACAGTAATGTTGCCACTATTGTTTTTGCCTGCCATTTTAAGTGTAGAAAAACTTAAAGAGAAAGAGTTTAATAAACTATTTAAATTTTTAAAATATATAATACCAGGTATTTTTATTTATCTCTTGTTTGTTCATTATTTTATTGATGGTAGAGCTATAAATACTTTTGTACATTTTACTGTAAAAGAGAAACTAAAAATAAGTCAATTTTATTTGGCGTTTATTTTAATGCTTCCAATTTTTGAATCGTTACGACAATTATATAATGAACATCAGAAAATCAACAATGTTGTTATCTTAACACTGTCAATAGGTGTTCTTATGTTATTAGGGAATAAAACCACTCTTGTTTTTTTATGTTGTTTAGGGCTAGGATACGTCTATAAATTATGGATTGTAAATAAAAAAGTTGCTATAACAACTATTATAGGACTGATTGCTTTTTCAGTAGCTGCTTCACAAATACCAATTATAAAAAATAGGGTAGCGATATTTTTAAAAACAACTGATTTTAATATAGACACTATAATCACAAAAAACAGTTTTACACATACAAAGAATACTGCGGAACATAGAGTGTTAATTGATTATTTATCAATAAAAGAAATTATTAATTCCTTTCCTATTGGAGTTGGGACTGGTGATTATCAGGAGGTATTAAATAACCAGTATAGAAAAGTAAATTTTAAAGCGGCGTTAAAAAGTGAGTATAACAATCATAATCAATATTTATCTGAATTTTTAAAAACTGGAGTCATAGGTGGTTGTCTTTTTATTACTTTGCTGATTACTTTATGGAGGTTGCCTAAAAGAAATATGGGATTTTATTTTTTATTTTTCTTTTCTATCGGATGTTTGGTAGAGTCTTATTTGGTAAGGCAACATGGGGTCGTTATTTTCGCGTTTATAATACCTTTTTTAATAAAAAACGAAGTTGAATAAAGTATTAATTTAATTAAGTAATCAAATGAAGAATTATATTATCGTAATAATTGCTGTTTTTTTATATTCTTGTAAATCAGACAAACAAGCAAATGGTTTAAATGTAGAGGAGGTAAAAGAAGTTGTTTTTGATGACTCAAAATATGTTGTAGATACAGCCTTTAAAATTGGTGATGCTAGACGCTACGGGGTAACTGCAGAGACTGCAGGGTTGGCACATCCTAGGTCTGGTAAAAATAGGATGACTACTGCTTTAGATTTAGCTGAACAATCGGGATTAGAAATTAGTTTTCCTTCAGGGTACTATAACATGAATTTGACATTAGACTCAAGAAAAAATATAAATTTGAGATTTGATAAATCGGAATTTAATTTAATCCACATAACTCAAGTAAAGATAACAGATTCTATCCCTGAAAATATTAATATTAAAGGAACTTTAATTGCTTATGATAGATTAGGAATGACAGAGGCTAGAAATATTAAAATAGATACAGTAATATTAAAATCTGATATAAAGAAGAATTTACAAAAAACAAGAAATAGAGGTTGTCATATTTATCATGGTTGTGATAATATTACTATTAACTATCTTGAGGTTCAAGATTTAGGTTCAGGAGATGAAAAACATATATACACACACGCTGCAATTGCAATTGATGGTTGGAATAACAATCCAACTAATATCACTATTAATAAGGCATATATTAAATCTTCAGACAGACACGGTGTATATATTACGGGTTCAGACAACTATATAAAAGAATTAATTATAGATAAATTTGGTGTTGGAACGTCAGAATTTATGGATGGTATGCAGGATTCAGATAGTTCTAAAGATGAGCATAAGGAATTTACAGGGCTTTGGATTAACAAATGCTATGATTGTGCATTTGATAAAGTGACTATAAATGAGAAAGATAGTAAAGGAAAACACACTGCCTTTTTTGATGCTGGAGATAAAACAAAACCTACATTAATTGACAATATGGTCATTCTTAATGACTCTAAATTAATAGATGTTAAAAGAGATCCTGACACTGCAGTAGAAGCAACCATTTCTGTTAAGTAACATATGAGTGAAGTAATTCGGTTTCTAAAAGAGAAAATTTGGTTTTTACTTTCTTTCGTTTTTTCTAAAGGAATTGTTTTTTTAGCACCTCTTTTAGTAGCAGAGGTGTTAACTAAAGATGATTTTGGAATATTAGAATATGCCTTAGCTGGTTTAGGAATGTTGTTAAATACCTTTGTCAATATGGGGGTTCCAGCAGCTTATCCGTACTTTAAATTAAAAGAAAGAGACATTAAAGTTATTCATGCTTTTGATTTACATTATGTGTGGTTATTAATGTTCTTTATAGTTGTACAACTCGTTTATGTTTGTATTGGCTTTTCAATACATTATTATATAGCGCTAAATGTTGCGTATATAATCAGTAATCAGGTATTTATATCAACTCAGTTAAAGACACACGAAAAAATTAGTTTTGCAGTGTTTATTGATTCGGGTATTTACATTACTCTTTTGCTTTTTTACGTGCTATCATATATTGGAGTAGTAGACTCAAAAATTCATGTATTTAGTAATATAATAATCTGTTACGCTTTAGTATATGCTTTTCTAGCATTTAGAAAACTTAGAATAATTAGAACTCCCAACATATTAGTTAATTATCGTAAGGTTCTGTCGTACAGTATTCATGTTCTAATAGGTGGCTTGCTGGTTTTTTTTATAACGGTATCTGGAAGGATATTGATTGAGTTTTTCATTAATGATTTTGAGAAAGTTGGCGTATATGCCTATTATTTTAGGCTTTCAGCAGTTGTGGTTATGATTTATCAAGTTATTAATATTGCTTTTTTTAAAAAAATGTACACAGTAGATCCTAAAAATCTAGATATGTATTTTGCACTATGTTTTTTAATATTATCAGTAATTTCCGTTATTTGTTTTCTTTGTACGCCATTGTTTTTAGCCCACTTTTCAGCATATTTTGAGTCTACTATAAAAGAATATAAACCGGTATATTTTTTATTGTCTATTCAAATGATCTTTTGGATAGCTACTGCTTTATTGTCTAATATAATTGATAGAGAGAAGCTGGCTTTTAAAAACAATCCTTTGTTTATACTGCTACTTATTACGTTCATTATTATATTATATTTTTTAAAAAAAGGATTGCAGTTAGAAACATTCACATTAATACATATGACGGTAGTTTTTGTAGCCTCGGTAATTCAAATATTTACTTTAACTAAAAAGAAAATATTTTTTAAAAAATCACTGACAGCATTATTTTTAATAATGATAATTAGTGTTTTTGTCTATTTAACTATGTTGTAATAATGAAAAATTGGTTCCGAAATATATTTGTAAAACAAAACTCATTTATTGGTAGTGTACTATTTGGTGCTTTATTATGGTGCCTCTCTTTTTTGTTATTACCAATTGAAACGTCGCAATTATCGAATGAAACATTGGGGTATTTAATAGCTTGTTTCACACTATTCATTGGTGGTTATTATGCATTTAACTTTAAGAATCTAATCTGTTTTTTTGATACAAGGCTAAATAAAAAATATTTCAAAATTTGTGGTGTAATATTGATGATAGCAATTGTATTTAGATATATTGATTTATTTTATTACCGCTTATTATCATTTAATTTTTCTTTTATAGAAAACAAGAAATTGGTTATACAAAATGCGACTCAAGCACCATTGTTAATAACGTTAATTAGTACGTTACGGGCTATGTATTTCTTACCACTACTATATCTTGTAATTAGAAAAAGTAAAAACAAAATATATTGGTTATTAAGTTTATTGTTAATCCTTTTAAGTAGTTTAGAAATACTATTGGTTGGAACACGAAAACCAGTATTTCACTTAGTACTATTACTTTTATTTGCAACCTTCTATAGTTATAATATAAAGGAGTTGTTGACTAAGAAAAATTTTTTTATAGGCGGAATCATTATAGTTTTACTAGGTGTTTTTTCTTATTCGGTTTTAAGTAGGAGGATGACTGAAAATACAGGGAGTAACCTAGGTATACTCAAGGTAATCGATTCAAGGTATAATGACTTTGTAAAAATAAATAAAGAGAAAGTTGAAGAATTATATAACAATCCTTCAAGTAATACTCTTAAAACGGAACTGCTTCTAATTCATACAGGGCAGTATATTGTACATGGTGTTTATGAATTAAATTATATAATACAAAATGATTTTCCGAAAGCTAATGGACAATATAGTTTTAATCCAATATTTAAATTTTTTAATAGAATTAAAGCCATAGACGTAGATAATAGTCAGCTGAAAAAATCACATCCTAGAGATTATGTGTATCTTACATTTTTTGGGTCGTTATTTGTAGATTTTGGTTGGTTATCCCTTCTTCTTGTTTTTATATTCGGTGTGTTTCAAAGGTTTATATTTCAAATATCAGACGTTAATATTGTTGCTAAATTATTATGGATTGTAATTTTAACACTAAATATAGCAATTCCCATTTTTAATTTAGCAGCTGGTAGTGGATTATACATCTTATTATGCTTAAACTTACTCTTGTTTTTCTCGTTAATGTCCCCGAAACTCTCTAAGTGAAATTAAAGTTTGTTAAGAAAGTTTATATTTGTCTAAAATCTATTTTTTTAAATGAAAAAAGCTTTAGTACATGACTGGTATTATGTGAATGGAGGTGCAGAGAAAGTATTGCATTCTATTAATACAATTTGGAATGATTTTGATCATTATGCTTTAGTAGATTTTCTAAAGGATGAGGATAGAGACTATGTTTTGAACGGTAAATCTGTTACTACAAGTTTTATTCAAAATTTACCTACAGCTAAGAGTAATCATAGGAAGTTTTTACAATTATTTCCTTATGCAGTTGAACAATTCAATTTAAAAGAATATGATTTAGTTATAAGTTCTTCATCTTCTATAGCAAAAGGTGTTCTTACCAATCAAAATCAACTTCATATTTGTTACTGTCACTCTCCAATGCGTTACGCTTGGGATTTATACCATCAGTATTTAAACGACACAAATTTAAATACCGGTTTAAAAGGTATTTATGCTAAATATGTGTTGCATAAAATGAGAGTTTGGGATGTAAATACAGTAAATAGAGTTGATGAGTTTGTAGCTAATTCTAATTATATTGCTAAAAGAATAAAGAAAACATACAATAGAGATGCTAAAGTTATTTATCCACCTGTTGATGTTGAAAAATTTGCGTTAGTTACAGATAAAGAGAATTTTTATTTTACAGCATCAAGGATGGTGCCTTATAAAAAAATTGAATTAATAGTTAGAGCATTTAATGAAATGCCAGATAGAAATTTAATAGTTGCTGGAGATGGTCCAGAGTTTAAAAAAATCAAAAAAATTGCGAAAAACAATATTAAGTTAATAGGCTTTATAGCGCCAGATGTATTAAAAAATTATATGGGAAAAGCTAAAGCTTTTGTGTTTGCAGCGGAAGAAGATTTTGGGATAATTCCAGTAGAAGCTCAAGCTTGCGGAACACCAGTAATAGCATATGGTAAAGGCGGGGTGCAAGAAACGGTTTTGCATAATAGCACAGGTATTTTATTTAAAAAGCAATCTATTGAAAGCCTTAAAAACGCAGTTTTAGAGTTTGAAAAAAGTGTTTTCAATTATGAATTGATAAGAGAGCATTCATTAAAGTTTTCTAAAGAACGATTTGAGAATGAGTTTAAAATTTTTGTTGAAGAAAAGCACAAAAATTTTAAGCAAAATAATGGTATTTAATAATGATTTTTAAACAAGGGAGATATTCAGGTTTTATAAAACCAATTACATATTTATTTGATTTGATAGTGATAACTTCAATGCTATTGAATTCAACTTTATATGTAAAAAATCAATATCAGTTTTTGTTATACCTGTTGGTTTCTTGGGTAATTATTTCTGTAGTAAATAAGTTCTATCATATTAAACGTATAGCTAATTTAATTCAGATAACCAGCAGCATTTTAAGGCAATTTTTTTCTTTTATAATTGTAATTTATGCGTATTTAGGGTATTTCAAGCAGTATTACATTTCTCGTCCTGAACTATTTAGATTTTTTATTAAAATTTTCGTTTTAATAGTGTTGTTTAAAATAGTTATATACTTTTTACTTATTAAATATAGGGAGTACATAGGTGGTAATTATAGGAATGTAATCATAATAGGTGATAATAAAAACACAAATCAATTAACACATATTTTTAAAGCAAGAAAAGAGTTTGGTTATAGTTATAAAGCTAAATTTAATACAAATGCAGATGATTTTTCTTTAGACAATTGTTTTAATTACATAAAAGAAAATGATATAGATGAAGTGTATTGTTCAATTTCAGAATTAACAGATATAGAGATTTCTAAAATCATAAATTATGCAGACAATAATTTAAAGATTGTAAAATTTATACCAGATGTAAAAAAAATATTCACAAAAAACTTATTGTTTGAATATTATGATTATTTGCCAATTCTTTCATTAAGAAAAATACCGTTAGAAGAACCAGTAAATAAGTTTTTAAAAAGAGTATTAGATATCGTAGTGTCTCTATTAGTGATAATATTGATTATGTCATGGTTAGTACCCTTGATCGGTTTTTTAATAAAAATAGAGTCTAAAGGAAATATTTTCTTTAAGCAAAAAAGATCTGGAATTAATAACAACCATTTTATGTGTTATAAATTCAGGTCAATGAAAAAAAATAACAATGCAGATTTGGTGCAGATGACTAAAGGAGATATGCGAGTAACAAAAATGGGGAAATTTATCAGAAAAACAAGTATTGATGAATTACCACAATTTTTCAATGTTTTACTTGGTGATATGTCAGTAGTTGGGCCAAGACCACACATGATTAGTCATACAAAAATGTATGCAGATTCTGTAGATAGGTTTATGGTGAGACATTTTGTAAAACCAGGTATTACGGGTATGGCGCAAATCAAAGGGTGTAGAGGGGAAATAGAAACAAAAAGAGATATAATAAACAGGGTGAAATATGATATTTTTTATCTAGAGAATTGGTCAGTTTTATTAGATTTTAAAATAGTATTTCTAACGGCGTTTAATATTTTTAAAGGAGAAGAAAAAGCATATTGAAATTTAAACAAAAATTGACAAGACAAAAGCAATATGTCAAAAGATGGTTTGATATTTTAGGTAGTATCTTTCTTCTGATGTGTTTAAGTTGGCTTATTTTATTATTGGTATTATTAGCTACAATTGACACAAAACGTATAGGTCTCTTTACTCAAAAACGCATTGGATATCACGGCAAGAGTTTTCTGATTTTTAAAATCAGAACAATGTATATTAATACAGCTATTAAAACCCATATAACTACAACTAATGATTCACGGCTAACAGTATTTGGTAAATTGCTAAGAAAGTACAAACTAGATGAACTACCTCAATTATTTAATGTTTTATTTGGCCAAATGAGTTTTGTAGGCCCCAGACCAGATGTCAAAGGTTTTGCTGATGAGTTAATAGGTGAGGACAGAATTATTCTTACCGTTAAGCCCGGCATAACAGGCCCGGCATCATTAAAGGTCAAAAATGAAGAGGTATTATTAGCTTTACAAGACTATCCTGAAGAGTATAATAGAAAGGTTATTTGGCCTCAAAAAGTTGCCGTTAATAAACAATACGTTGAGAATTACTCGTTTAAACAAGATATAGTTATACTTATAAAAACATTATTTTAATGTCAGTAAATAATAAAATATGGTTGTCGACTTCACATCTTGGGGAGGGAGAGTTAAAATATATAGACAAAGCTTTTAAAGAAAATATGGTGTCTTCCTCAGGATCTAATATTATTGGTTTTGAAGATAGTTTACAAACATATTTAAGTCAAAATTCACAAGTAGTTGCTGTAAGTTCTGGCACAGCGGCTATTCATTTAGCTTTAATTCTCGCAGGGGTTAGTAATACTGATGAGGTTTTATGTCAGAGTTTTACTTTTGTTGCATCTGTCAATCCAATTATGTACCAAGGCGCCACCCCAATATTTATTGATAGTGAGCTGGAAACCTGGAACATGTGTCCCATTAAACTTGAAGAAGCTATACTAGATAAAATTTCTAAAAAAAAGAAGCCAAAAGCAATAATAGTAGTACATTCATACGGTATGCCTGCTAAAATAGATGAGATTCAAGCTATAGCAACCAAATATGACATCACTTTAATAGAAGATGCTGCTGAAGCTTTAGGTTCAAGTTATAAAGGACAGATGTGTGGTACGTTTGGAGAGTATGGAATATTATCTTTTAACGGTAATAAAATTATTACGACATCTGGTGGTGGGGCATTAATTTGTAAAAAGACATCAGATAAAGAGAAAACAATTTTTTTGGCCACTCAAGCAAAAGATAAAGCTGCACATTATCAGCACTCAGAAGTAGGTTATAATTATAGAATGAATAATATCTCTGCAGGAATTGGAAGAGGACAAATGGAGGTTTTAGATAACCGTGTAATATCACGAATTGAAATGCATAAGTTCTATAAGAATCTATTTAAAAACACAAAAGGAGTAACCGTATTAAAAGCTCCTGATGTTAATTATGCATCAAATTATTGGTTGTCATGTATTTTAATTGACGAAGCCATAGCTGGTTTTTCAAAAGACACATTAAAAAACCAATTATTTAGAGATGATATTGAATCAAGACCTTTATGGAAACCAATGCATTTGCAGCCATTATTTTCCTGTTATGAATATTATGATAATGAGGTATCAGAAAAATTATTTAAAGACGGGTTGTGTTTACCCTCTGGATCAAACATCGCAAGTTTAGAAAAACAACGAATAAAGAGCTCTATATTAAAAGTATTAAGCTAATACTTCATATATTTGAAATCCTTTTAAATTAAACGAAATAAGATGAATATAACAGTAGTAGGAACAGGATATGTTGGTTTAGTAACTGGAACATGTTTAGCAGAAACTGGAAATAATGTTGTTTGTGTTGATATTGATGCAAAAAAAGTTGCGATGATGCAGCAAGGAAAAGTACCAATTTATGAACCACATTTAGATGTCTTATTTCAAAGAAACATTAAAGCCAACCGTTTAACATTTACAACATCTTTAAAAGATGGGTTAGATTTTGGAGATATTATATTCTTAGCATTACCAACTCCAGAAGATGAGGATGGTTCTGCAGATTTATCGTATGTACTTGGTGTAGCTCATGAAATAGGTAAGCTAATGACGAGTTATAAAGTAATTGTAGATAAAAGTACTGTGCCAGTTGGTACTGCAGAAAAAGTAACTGCAACTATCGTTAAAAACGCTACAGTAGATTTTGATGTTGTTTCAAATCCAGAATTTTTAAGAGAAGGGTTTGCTGTTGATGATTTCTTGAAACCAGAACGTATTGTTGTAGGGTCTAGTTCAGATAGAGCTACAGATTTAATGAAGAAGTTGTACAATCCGTTTGTGAGATCTGGTAATCCAATTATTATAATGGATGAGAAATCGGCAGAATTAACCAAATATGCAGCTAATTCATTTTTAGCAACAAAAATTACATTTATGAATGAAATTGCTAATTTTTGTGAAAAGGTTGGTGCTGATGTTGATAAAGTAAGAATAGGAATGGGAACAGATTCTAGAATCGGAAAACGATTTTTATTTCCTGGTATTGGCTATGGTGGTTCATGTTTTCCAAAAGATGTTAAAGCTCTTCAAAAGTCAGGAAAAGACAATGGCTATGATTTTGAAATATTAGATGCTGTAATTGGTGTTAATGATGTTCAAAAAACGAGGTTAATACCAAAAGTAGAAGCGTATTTTGATAATAATTTAGCAGGAAAAACAATTGCAATTTGGGGCTTGGCGTTCAAACCCGAAACGGATGATATTAGAGAGGCTCCAGCTTTATATATTATTGATGAATTACTAAGTAGAGGTGTAAAAATCACTGCTTTTGATCCAGAAGCCATGCCTAATGTAAAAAATAAGTATGGTGATAAAATAAACTTCGGGTCATCAATGTATGATGTCTTAAATAATGCAGATGGATTAATTATTAGTACGGAATGGAGCATTTTCAGAACGCCTAATTTCAATACTGTAAAAGACAAGCTGAATAACGCAGTGATTTTTGACGGTAGAAATTTGTATGATGTAGATGATATGAAAAATGAAGGGATACACTACGTTTCAATAGGTCGAAAAGAAGTAAAATAAATCACATGCAAAAAAGAATATTAATTACAGGCGCAGCAGGGTTCTTAGGATCTCATTTATGTGACAAATTTATAGATGAAGGGTACCATGTTATTGCCATGGACAACCTAATTACAGGTGATATAAAAAACATTGAACACTTGTTTAAGTTGGAAAATTTTGAGTTCTATCATCATGATGTTACTAAATTTGTGCATGTTGCGGGTAATTTAGATTACATTTTACATTTTGCATCGCCAGCAAGTCCGATAGATTATTTAAAAATACCAATTCAAACTTTAAAGGTTGGTTCTTTAGGAACGCATAATTTATTAGGATTAGCAAAAGAAAAAAATGCAAGAATTTTAATTGCTTCAACCTCTGAAATTTATGGCGACCCTTTAGTTCATCCGCAAACTGAAGCTTATTTTGGAAATGTAAATACAATAGGCCCAAGAGGTGTTTATGATGAAGCTAAACGCTTTCAAGAGTCAATAACAATGGCTTATCACAGGTTTCACGGTTTAGAAACGAGGATTGTTAGAATATTTAATACGTATGGTCCAAGAATGCGTTTAAATGACGGTAGGGTTATCCCAGCTTTTATTGGACAAGCATTGAGAGGGGAAGATTTAACTATTTTCGGAGATGGTTTACAAACACGATCATTCTGTTATGTTTCTGATCAAGTTGACGGGATATATAAATTACTGCTTTCGGATTATAGTTTACCAGTTAATATTGGTAACCCTCATGAAATTACCATTAAGGATTTTGCCGAAGAAATTATCAGCTTAACAAATACAAAACAAAAAGTTGTCTATAAAGCGTTGCCACAAGACGATCCTTTACAAAGGCAACCAGATATTTCTCTGGCAAAAGAGTTGTTAGGGTGGGAACCAAAAGTGTTACGTTCAGAAGGTATGAAGTTAACGCTAGATTATTTTAAGAGTTTGTCTGAAGAAGAGTTGTTTAAAAAAGATCATAAAGATTTTAAGAAGCATATTTTGAAATAAAAATGTCATTTAAAAGAGGAAGGTATTCTGGATTCATCAGACCTATATTGTATATAGTTGATATCTTCTTGTTGATATTATTCATATTCTGCTTTCATCCAGGTAGAGCAACATCACCGTATTTTGGCCCTTTTTTAATTACCGGTTGGATTATCAGCACCTTTTTTACCAGGTACTATAAAGTATACCGTTTTACCAATCCCATTAAAATCATCACCTTAGCAACAAAGCAATATGTGGTGTATTCTTTAATCTACTTTCCATATTTTGGTTTTAGTCAAACAATACTTGAATTTGATCAAGTGGTCTATTTCTTATCAGTATTATTCTCATGCATGTTATTGGTGAAGTTTTTAATGTATTGGACATTGAAAACATACCGCTTAAAAGGAGGGAATAGGCGTAAAACAGTAATTATAGGGCATAATGAGGCAACCAAAGTGTTAGAGACCTTTTTTTTAAACAAACCTATTTACGGTTACAATTACCTCGGTTTTTTTACAAACACGAGTTCTAAAGAAAAGTTAGGCGATTTTAATGAGTTTTTTAATTTTATTGAAGGACAAAATATTGATGATATTTATTGTTCTATTAGTGAATTTTCAGAGGAAGATATCAAACGGTTAGTTACATATTCCAACACGCATTTTAAAACATTAAAATTTATACCAGATTCTAACCAAATGTTAGCTTCTGGTTTTGAAGTAGATTATTATGACTACTTCCCAGTACTAACAATGCAGGAATTAGCGTTAAATAAAAACAGTAACCGTCTTTTAAAACGAGCTTTTGATATTTTGTTTTCAATAGTTGTTGTGGTAACAATCTTATCTTGGTTAACACCATTACTATATATCTTGTTAAAATTAGAATCTAGCGGCTCAGTATTTTATATAAGAGAACGAAACGGATTAGATTACAAAAAGTTTAAATGTTATAAATTTAGAACATTAAAAACTGGTAAAGGAGATGTACATCATGTGGCTGTTAATGATGATAGAGTTACAACAATCGGCAAATTTTTAAGGAAAACAAGTATTGATGAATTACCGCAGTTCATTAATGTTTTAAAAGGTGAGATGTCTGTTGTTGGGCCTAGACCACACATGTTATCATACAATAAAGCTTATTCAGAACAGGTTGATAATATGCAATTAATGGCAAGGCATAAAATAGTACCAGGCATTACTGGTTTGGCTCAGGTAAGAGGTTTTAGAGGTGCTATAGAAAAAAATTCAGATATTATTGGTCGTATAAAACTAGATTTATTCTACATTAGAAACTGGTCAGTTTTATTAGATATAAAAATCATTTTTAACACATTATTCAAGCTGTTTAAAGGTGATGATAAAGCGTATTAACCCCGTAGTTAAAGCGTAGTTAGTGTGTTAATTTGTGATACACATTCAGTAAATTGTGTTTCTAAATTAAAGTGTTCTTCAGCTATTTTTATCAGATCTGTTTTTTTAGGTAACTTTATATTATAAGTACTTAAATCTGCTATAGTGTTGTTTAAACCTTTATAATCTAAGGAGCTAACCGTTAGTCCAAGTTGATGTGTTGTTACTAAATCGGCACCTTCACCATCTGAAAAATACAAAATAGGTAAACCTAGCCTAGTATATTCAAAAATTTTGGAGGGTACAGACCCGTAAATCCTATTAATAAGCGGAATCAAGGTTATGTGGTATAATTTCAACTCTTGATGAAGCACAGCTCTAGTCACAGAGCCATGATAATAGATACGTGGTTTGACCTTTATCAGTTCAATAATTTGAGTAGTTTCCGGGCCATTTCCGTAAATGTGAAATTCAACATTTTCAGGCAGCTCAATTTCATTGCAAATATTTAAAATTCCCTGAGCAATACCTAACAAGCCTGCATATACTATTTTTATAGTTGTATTATCAAGTGGTTCACTTACAGGTGTGGTTTTAAAATTTGGGTAATTTCGATATAAAAACGTTGGTTTTTCAGGAACATTCTTTTTAAAATGATTTAAAATTTCTTGTGATTGTCCTAATAGTAAATCTGAATTTCTGTAATTAAACAATTCAATTCTTTCTAAAACCGAATAATAAAAGCCTTTGTTTAAAATCCCCATTTTTAAACCAGCTAATGGCCAGAGGTCAGAGACATTTAGGATTATTTTTTTTCGTTTTAACTTGCTAATTATAACACCAAAAAAGCCTACAAATAAAGGAGAGCATTGGATGATGACGTTTTTAGGCGTTTTTTTAAATAGCAAAAACAAGAATAAATGAATTGCGAATGATAACATTGAAAACAAACGAATAAACTTGTTTTTAGAATTGCTAGCAAACAACCACAAGCGATAGACGGTAATATTTTGTTCAGTAGTTTTAGTCTGAAACTGTCCCTTATAAGTGTCAAAAATTTTTCCAAAAGGGTAATTAGGAAATGGGCAAACAACGGTAACATCAAAGTTATTTTTGGTTAATGATGTCGCCAAGGTTTGTATCCTATTAGGAGCAGCCCCGCTTTCTGGCGGATAATAATTGCTGATAATTAAAATATCCCTAGGCATAAAGTGCTAAAATACTTGAGATAATTCGTTCAGAAGCTTTTCCGTCCCATAACTCAGGAATTTGTGCTTTTTTCCATCTTCCTGAATGCAGTGTTGTAAATGCAGCATTAATTTTAGAGAGATCATTGCCTACTAAAACATTACTACCTAATTCACAAGTTTCTGGCCTTTCGGTTGTATCCCTAAAAGTCATACAAGGAATATTTAAAACGGTAGCTTCTTCTGTAATACCTCCAGAATCTGTTAAAATTGCCTTGGCGTTTTTAACTAAATAGATGAATGATAAATAGCCTTGTGGCTCTACAAAATGGAGATTTTTAAAATTTAAACTTAAGCCTTGAAGCAACTTTTTAGTTCTTGGATGAACCGGGAAAATTATTGGCTTTCCATTACAGTTTCTAACAATTGTAGTGATCAATTCTTTTAATTGATTTTCAGCATCTACGTTTGAAGGCCTGTGTAGGGTTAACACAAAATAATCTTTTGGTTCCAGGTTTAAATCCCCCAAAAAATCAGGTTTTTGTACACGCCTCAGGTTATTTAATAAGGTGTCAATCATAACATTACCTACGAAGTGAATACGATTGTTTTCAATGCCTGCATGAGCTAAATTTTCACCAGCAAGAATAGAAGTGGTATAAAAATAGTCTGTAATACTATCAGTAACCATTCGGTTTATTTCTTCAGGCATTTTCATATCACCAGATCTAATCCCAGCTTCAACGTGTGCGACTTTAATATTTGCTTTTTTAGCAACAATTGTACAAGCCATTGTGGATGTGACATCACCAACCACTAAAACTAGATCTGTTGGGTTTTGCTCTAGCTCTTTTTCAAAAGCTACCATTATTGCGCCAGTTTGTTCTGCTTGAGTGCCGCTTTTAACTTCTAAATTTACATGAGGTTGAGGTATGTTTAATTCCTCAAAAAAAGTACCACTTAGATTTTTATCATAATGCTGGCCAGTATGCACTAATCTATAATTAACATTAACGCCAAATTTCTGTTGTTTGATGATTTCATGAATAATTGGTGCAATTTTCATAAAATTTGGTCGTGCACCGGCTATAATTGTTATGTTCATGATGAGATAAGTGATGTAAATTGTTTTAGTTTTCCGCTTTTTGAGCGCTCTAGCTGGTCAAATTTAAGAAATGAAATGTTAAGATTAGGCTCTAAATAGTCAAATAAAGCAGCTCTGATATTATTTTTTTGTTTTTTAGATAATTGCTGATTTGAAGAGTACTGTATTTCAAAACTATCTTTAGATGTTTGTAGAACCTTAAGCTCTTTTATTATACTATTATCTTTGATAACGGACTTTGTTACATAGTAAAACGTAAGCCCTGGGGCAGTTTTCCCGCTTGGTAATTGAATATAATCTTCCTTTCGTCCTTCTAATTTCTCTAAAATAATTGTTTTAGAATCTATTTTTCTTAAAGTTCCAATATCCCCTAATTCATATCTTATAAATGGATGTGCTCTATTATACAACGATGTGACAATAATTCGTCCAGACTCTCCGTACGGTAACGGTGTATTGTTGTTGTCGATAATTTCAATAAATAAAGACTCTGTGTTTACAACCCATTGGTTTTTTGTGTTTTGAAAAGCAATTAGGTCTAACTCGGAAGCACCATATTCGTTTATCACAGGTAGCCCGAATGCTTTGGTCATTACAATTTTATCGGCTTCAGTACACATTTCAGATGTTACCACACAAGCTTTTAAACTAGGACAGATGTCTTGTAGGACTATATTTTTTGAATTAAGATAATTAGCAAAAGCAACAATAACAGTTGTGTACCCATTTAAATAGGCAAAATCAGTTTTAGAAAATTTCTCAATCCAATTTTCAAACGCTTTATCAGATAAGTTGAAAACATTAAATCGGTATCTATTTGAAAAAACATCTTTTGTTCTTTCTTTTAGTCTAGGTAAAAAATCACTTGGAAGACCATAAAAGCGGGCTTGTTTTGCGCCATATAAATCATGCCAATTAAACCGGTTTTGTATAATTGACCATGTTAAAGCATGACTAAATTTATCCTTTGCAAAATAAAAAGGATTCCCTGTAGAGCCAGAAGTTTTATTTACATAAATATTTTTTAAACTATAACCATTACTTAAACGTTCTTTTAAAGGAACCTGTAAGTCTGATTTTGTTAAAATGGGTAAGTCATTCCAAGTTGTAAACCCTTTTTTACAAACTGATTTGTAAAATGAATTGTTTTGCAAATGAAATGAAACAATATCCTCTTTTGCCTTGTCAATATATGCCTGGTAGTTCTGATCACTAATATTCTGAATTTCACATAACATATTTTGAGTTTTCTTTATAGGAAAACCGTTTAGTTTTAATGAAAAATCCGTGATGTTCATGTAATAAATATTAGCTTTGCTAAATTAAAATTTTACGACAACATAACTAAACTAAACACAATGAATATTTTAATATTAGGTTCTGGAGGAAGAGAGCATGCGTTTGCTTGGAAATTGAGACAAAGTAAGCAATGTGGCAATTTATTTGTCGCTCCAGGAAATGCTGGGACGGATCAAATAGCAAAAAATATAGCTATTGATGTAAATGATTTTCCTAAAATCAAGGAATTTGTTTTAGAAGAAGATATTGAAATGGTAGTTGTAGGCCCTGAAGATCCGTTAGTAAATGGAATTCACGATTATTTTTCAAAAGATTTCTTTTTAAAAGATATCATTGTAATTGGGCCAGAAAAGTTAGGAGCAACTTTAGAAGGAAGTAAGGAGTTTTCTAAAGAATTTATGTTTCGTCATAACATTCCTACAGCGGCATATGAAAGTTTTACTGCAGAAAACGTAGAAAAAGGATGTGCTTTTTTAGAAACACTAAAAGCGCCATATGTTTTAAAAGCAGACGGATTAGCTGCTGGAAAAGGTGTGTTAATTATTAATGATTTAGAAGAAGCTAAAACATCTTTAAGAGAGATGTTGGTTGATGCTAAGTTTGGAGATGCAAGTGCTAAAGTAGTTATTGAAGAGTTTTTAGATGGTTTAGAATTGAGCTGTTTTGTGCTGACAGACGGTAAAAATTATAAAATTTTACCAACAGCGAAAGATTATAAGCGTATTGGTGAGGGTGATACTGGTTTAAATACCGGAGGAATGGGAGCTATATCTCCAGTACCTTTTTTAGATGATGTGTTAATGCAAAAAATTGAAGAACGCGTTGTGAAACCAACAATAAACGGGCTTCAAAAAGATAATATTCCATATAAAGGATTTGTATTTATTGGTTTGATACGAGTAAATGATGAGCCATTTGTGATTGAATACAATGTGCGTATGGGTGATCCTGAAACAGAAGTAGTCATTCCAAGAATTAAGTCAGATTTAGTAGAATTGTTTAAAGCTGTAGGATCTCAAACGTTAGATCAAGTGTCTATTGAATTAGATGATAGAGCCGCAACAACTGTCATGACAGTTTCTGGAGGATATCCTGAAGCTTATGAAAAAGGAAAAGAAATAACTGGTTTAGAGGCTATTGATGATTCAATTGTATTTCATGCAGGAACTACGACTAAAGACGGTAAAGTAGTAACTAATGGCGGTCGTGTATTAGCGATTACATCTTACGGGACAGACTTCAAAGATGCACTAGCAACATCATATAAGAATGTAAGAAAATTTAACTTTGATAAAATGTATTACAGAACAGATTTAGGGTTTGATTTGTAAAACTCTCATAATTGAGCAATAAAAAAGCCCTTTGATTCTCATCAAAGGGCTTTTTTTATGTTTTAAAGTAAAGAGAAGCTTACTTGAAAAATGAATGTGAAACCACATCTCTTTTTTCAGTTCCTTCATCATTAAATACTTTTAATTGCTTTAACCAATATAACATTGCCACAAAACCAATTAGCATAAATATCCAATTCATCATATTAGCAGACCACCAATTTGTTAGTTCTAATTTTGCTAAACTATGTAATGGCGATAAAAGTGCCATAAAAAAATCTTGTATTGCGTATACTAAATCTCTCATTGTAACGATTTTTAATTTATTTTTATGCCAACAAATATACAGCATTTTTTTTCTGAAAAAAGAATAAACCTATATGATTACAGCAATTTTTAATAAATCTAAACCAATTAATCTTGTATTAGCAATGTTATTATTGGTTTTTGGGTTTGTCATTGTAAGTTTTAATTCTATTAAATTCATTGAATTGAATGGGTTTTTATATAAAATAATAGAACTATGTATTGCTATTTTTAGTGTTTTGGTAGTAGATTTTATTGTCAAGAAAAATGCAATTTCAGACCAGAATAGTTTTGTGATATTATTCTTTTCTATTTTTTGTTTTTCATTTTGGAGCAGTTCTGAAAATCATCAAATCATGTTTTCTAATCTGTTTGTACTATTAGCACTGCGAAAAATTATTAGTTTAAAATCTCAAACAAATACAGTTAAGAAGATTTTTGATGCTGCATTATGTATTTGTATTGCCTCAGTTTTTCATTTCTGGGCAATTCTATTCTTTATTGTTTTGTATATAGGAGTAGCGATATATGATTCTAATAATTATAAAAACTGGTTAACTCCGTTAGTTAGTGTTTTTGTAGCCTTCAGTATCGCTTCAGGGTACGAAATGGTAGTTAATAATAAGTTGTTTTATTTTTCTGATATCACAATTGTTAGAGGATTTCAAACGATGAGTTCTAGCTTAGACATAGCAGTAATGGTATTCTTCTCGGTACTGCTTATAATATCTTTGGTGTTTCTTTCGCCAAGCGTAAAATCTAAGCTTCAGAAAAATACAATGTCATATGTAATCTTATTGTTCGCGTTATTGATAGCGCTGATAATCATCATGTTGACGTCTGATAAAAGTGTTTCAATGTTGTTATATACATACTTTCCATTGGCGGCGTTATTTGCAGTTTTCTTTGAAAAAATAGCTAAAGAGAATATCCAATCGTTAATTATTTATATTATGCTGATAGTGTCCGTAACATTCAGTTTTCTTTCTGTATAAAAGGATGTTAAAGCGTGACATTTGAGTATAAATATTATTGTACCTTTGGACTATAAAAATTCAATTATGTTTACAGAAAAAGCAAATAAAATATTCCAAGAAGTTATAGATATGTATCATATTGTTGATGATCCTTACCAATCATTTACAAACAAGTATGATAAAGAAAATGATTTGTTAGGGCATTTATTATACAGAAAATGTTGGATTGATACGGTGCAATGGCATTATGAAGATATTATTCGTGACCCAAATATTGATCCTGTTGCAGCCTTAGTTTTAAAACGTAAAATTGATGCGTCAAATCAAGATCGTACAGATATGGTTGAATATATTGATAGCTATTTTTTAACACAGTATACTGATGTTACAGTAAAAGAAAACGCGACAATTAACACAGAAAGCCCTGCTTGGGGTGTTGATAGATTATCAATTTTAGCATTAAAAGTATATCACATGAATGAGGAGGCAACAAGAACAAATGCTTCTGATAGTCATCGTGTTGCTTGTCAGAAAAAATTGGATATTCTGTTGGAACAACGTGTAGATTTATCTACTGCAATTGATACTTTATTAAGTGATATTAAAGTAGGTGATAAGTACATGAAAGTTTATAAACAGATGAAAATGTACAATGATGATGAGTTAAACCCTGTGTTAAGGACTCAAAAGTAAGCTTCTAAATTTGGCAGTTATTCTTTAGTAAACACTGCCCAAGTATGCCAAAAACAATTCAGCACATATTAGTCATTCGTCTCTCAGCAATGGGAGACGTTGCTATGTCTGTACCGGTTATCAATGCTTTTGTAATAGCTAATCCTCACGTTAAAATAACAGTTTTAACACGTAGTTTTTTTGCACCTTTTTTTGACGACATTCTTAATGTTACTGTTGTTAGTCCAGACCTAAAAGGGCGACATAAAGGGTTTTTAGGGCTTAGAAAATTATCAAAAGAAATATTAGAGTTACATATTGATGCGGTAGCAGATTTACACAATGTACTACGATCTAATATTCTCATTCAATTATTGCGTTTAAAAGGTGTTCCGTTTAAACAAATAGATAAAGGTAGAGCAGAGAAGAAGGCTTTAGTACGCGTTAAGAACAAGGTTTTAAGACCTTTAAAATCAACTCATGAACGGTATGCTGATGTTTTCAAAGCATTAGGGTTTAAGTTAGCTTTGGATAAAAATGTAACACTATCTTCAAAACCGATACCAGAATCTGTTAAAGTGAGTCTGCCAATTACTGATAAGAAATGTATTGGTATTGCTCCTTTTGCGGCTCATAAAGGTAAAATGTATCCATTAGAAAAAATGGAACAGGTTATTAAAATACTATCTCAGGATTGTCAAGTTTTAGTTTTTGGCGGTGGAAAACATGAAAAAGAACTATTGGGTGCTATTGCAGAAAAGTACCCTAATGTCTTTAATGTTACAGGCCTTTTTTCATTTAAAGACGAACTAGCAATTATCTCTAATTTGGATGTTATGTTATCTCTGGATTCTGGAAACGGACATCTTGCGGCCATGTATGGTGTGCCTGTAATATCACTTTGGGGTGTCACGCATCCGTATGCTGGATTTACGCCTTTTAATCAGCCAGAAGACAATCAAATATTACCTGATTTAAAGAAATTTTCGTTAATCCCAACATCAATTTATGGGAATAAATACCCTGAAGGGTACTTGACTTGTTTTGACACTATTTCAATCAATGACATCATATTAAAAATAAAAAAGCACCTTAATTAAGGTGCTTTTTTATTGTGTAAAAACTGAACTACGTCTTATTTTTTTAACATACTAATCAATAATTCATTTTGCCTTTTTAATTCACTTACAGACTTCTTTAAAACCTCAATTTGTTCTTGTTGTTCTTGAATAGCTTTTACAGTTACAGGTATAATTTCTGAATACCTAACTCCTAACTTGCTGTTTTTAACTCTTGTATAATCATGTGGATTAGCTTCATCTAATATTTTCCAGGTATGAGTTTTTACAACTTCGGGCATGATTTCTAAAAGTTGTTGTGCAGAAAAACCAAGATGAGTTTCTTTTTGATTGTTAGGTATTGTTGTCTGTCTTAGTTTATTATTTTTCCATTGGTATGAAATTGTATTTAACTTCATTAATGTTGTTAGACCATGATTTAGTGGTTTAATATTATTTTTTAGTGTCATATCTGAACTAACGGTTGGAGCGTTAGATAAGTACAGATCCATCCACCTGTTATCTGACGAACCTAAACTCAAGGCGTCATCAATTAATGGTAAAAAATTGTCACTAGATGCAATTGACGCTTCAACATCAACAAAATATTCTAATGAACCGACTCCGGTAGTTGTCCCTCTACTTGTTCCGTTGTAGTTACTAGTTAAGTATTCTATTGTTGTGCTATTTGTGTCTACAGTATATGTTGCGCCAGCATCCCAAGGTGTTGTGTTGTGGCCAAATTTTACAACATCTTCATCGTCATCTACATATAACATGTTTGTTTTTCCGGAACTACTTACATTAAAAGCAAATCCAGTAGCTCCAATGGTTGTATCTTCTGTTAAAGTACCGCCTAGCTTTACAATTCCAGTAGCTTCATTTAAACCATTTGTGAAAGAATACGTTCCACTACCGCCTCCTCCAGTGCTTGGTTGCCAAGTTCCGTTACCATTAGCATCAGAAGTTAAAACGTAACCATTTTGTTCTTGACCGTCTTCAAGTCTGAAAACATATGTTCCTGGTGCTGAAACGCTAGCTTCAGTAACTAATACATCATCTACAGTGACTCCTAAATCATTATCTCCAATATATTGAAATTTCAAAGAGTAATTGTTTCCAGCTACCACGGTATGATTTCCAGTGTATGAAGTGTCTGCATCTGTAGTTAGATTTATTAACGTTGCTACAGATGTTGCTGTAGTTTCATTATATAGCGTTACAGTAAAACTATCTGTTCCTGAATAATCTTCATAGCCATAATTAAATGATATGTCTACTGAAGTCGTTGTTGGTGTGAAGTTTCCTTCCGTCATGGTTTGGTCTTGAACACAGGAAAAACTATATCTAATATATGCTCTGTTTCCTGTACAGGCTGTGCAATCTCCGAATGTAGGAGCGCTGTCAATATGCCAAATATTTGGAGATGTTGTACAGCCGTTTCCTGCATTTAATGTATTTGTAATTCCTCCTGATGAGAAATCGTTTGAATATAAAGTTGTGGTTCCACTTGATGCTGGTACTGTTGTGCCAGTAATATGAAATTTTGCTGTAGGTGTAGTATTACCAACGCCAATATTCCCTGTGTTGGCATTGTACATGTCTGTGCCAGAAACTGTCCAATCTGTATCAGCACCAAAAGTTGTCCAAACACTTCCGTTATAAAACCAAAAACCAGTGGTGCCGTCTGTTTGATAAATTAATAGTCCAGTTGCGGGTGTAGCAATAGCATTTCTTTCTGCTAATGTCATTCTTGGAACGAGTAATCCTCTTTCCGTATCCGTAATGTCTAATGCAGCACTTGGGTCAGGTGTAGTAGTTCAAATTCCTACTTGTGCAAAAGACAGTGTACAAGTAACAAAAAGTGTCAGTAATGTAATTTTTTTAGTCATTTAACTATAATATTTTCGGGTTAACATTGGTTAATATTTTCGCGAATATATTGTAGAGAAATCAAAGAAGAAAATCAATGTTCATGTTTTCGATAAACACTTTAAAGAATCGATTAAATGCTGTTTTATAGTTGTAAAAAAGTCACTTTATGTTGTAAGGGTATAAAAAAAAACGCCTTAATATAAATTAAGACGTTTTGTAAGACTATATTTTATTTATACTGGAATCCATTTTATTTTTTCTAAAGTACAAATTTCATCAATTAACTCTCTGTTATTTAGATCAAACTTGTATTTGTGATATCCTGTCTCTGAATCCAAAAATGAAGGTAGTGTTTGAAATTTGATGTTTTTATCAAATAAAAGATGCTCAAAAATAATACTATCTGATACTTTTATTAATAATGTAAAGCTATTCGTCATGTGGTTATTAATGTTTACACGTCATCAAAATCAATTTTTAATGTTGCGCTTTTCGGGATAGCTTGGCATGCTAAAGTGATGCCTTCTTTAATTTCATCATCTGTTAAAATAGAGTTTTTTAACAACTGTACTTCTCCTTCGGTTACTAAACACATGCATGAACTACATACGCCTCCTTGACAAGAATATGGTGCGTCAATTCCGTTTTTTAAAGCAGCATCCAATAAGGTTTCGTCTTGCTTTATGGTAACAGTTGTTTCTTCGTCATCAACTACCACTGTCATTTGAGCAGAGCCTGTAAACTCCTTTGACGATTCTGCTTTTGGGGTTTCAGAAGTTGATGATGTGAACAGCTCATAATGAATTTGATTCTTTACAATATGATTGTGTTGTAATTCATCAGAAACAAGGTTAATCATCTCTTCCGGACCACACAAATAGAAACTATCAAAGGTTGTTGATTTATGTTTGTTTTGTAAAATATAATTGACTTTTTCTTTGTCAATTCGTCCAAATAATGCTTCAGATTCGTTAGCTTTTGTGTAGGTGTAGTACAAAAAGAAACGTCCGAAATAATCTTTTTTCAACGCATTTAATTCATTATGAAAAATAGTGTTTTCTGATGATTTATTACCGTACATTAATACAAATGAACTTTTAGATTCATTTTTTAAAACATCTTTTATCATAGCTATTACTGGTGTAATACCACTACCAGCTACAAAAGCACCATAAGTTTTTTTGTTATCCTTATCAGTGTTTAATAGAAATTTTCCTTCGGGAATAGCAACGTCTAAATGTTCACCTTCTTTTAGAATAGTATTGGCGTAAGTTGAAAATACACCATATTTAATCTGTTTTACAGCAACCCTTAATTCTCCTGAATTAGGAGTTGAACAAATTGAGTAAGAACGTCTGATCTCTTTTCCATTTATGTTTGTTCTGAATGTTAAATATTGCCCTGGTATAAATGTAAAATCTTGTTTTAAGTCTTCAGGAATATTAAAGCTTATTGAAACTGTATCTGAAGTTTCTCGTCTAATGTTTTTTATGCTAAGTGAGTGAAATCTCCCCATAATAATCTAGTTCTTTTGTCAAAAATATAAAATCGTTTGGCACTAATTGAGTTATTTGCTATAAAATAATACCCAAGAAAATTACATACATAAATTATTTATGTATGTTTGTGAGAGAAATTTGAACAATGAGTAATTCAAGATTATACAAAGGGAGCTTAACCACTATCATCTTAAAATTGTTATCTGAACACAATAAAATGTATGGTTATGAAATCACGCAAAAAGTAAAAGCACTTACAAATGGTGAGTTGGCTATAACCGAAGGAGCGTTATATCCGGCTCTACATAAACTAGAAGCAGAAGGGGTTTTGGAAGTTGAGGTAATGCGGGTTGATAACAGGTTACGTAAATACTATAAGTTGACAGAAAAAGGAGAGACAGAAACTATTAATAAATTAGAAGAATTAGAAGCTTATATTAAAAATATGCAGGTACTGTTTAACCCTAAATTTGGTTTGGAATAAGATGAGACTATCTAAAGAAGAACTACAGTTTATTGATACGTATTTAGTAAATTCTGATGTCAATTATATTGATGTGCGTTTAGAACTCACAGACCATATTGCTACTGATATAGAGCAAGAGTTAGAAGGGCAAACCACTCGAACATTTTACGATGCTTTTAAGGATTATATGATTCGTCATAAAAAGGATCTTATGAAAAATTGTGAAGTACAGAAAACAAAATTAAGAGATAAAATTGTTATGAAATTTTTGAAAAGTTTTATCTCACTAGAGGTGTTATTTCTAGTATTTCTGTCCACATTACTGATTAACACGTTCAATATTATTAATTATCAAGAGTACTTTATAAGAATCAATTTTGGGCTGTTAATTTTTGCTTTAATAAGTTATTACACTGTCTTTTATAGAACTCGAAAAACAAGTGTTGGTAGTAGTTTATTGAGTTTGGTTGCTATTTGTTATTATATAATAATTTATGTAAAAAACCCACTAGACCTTTTTTTTATAATTCCAATAATAACGAGTGGTTATTTGATTTTTAAGCGAATTAAGTATAAGGTTGATGAAACATGGCGGATAGTTTTGATTGTTTTGACTGTAGTTTTGTTATTCCCGTTATTCTTTTGGTTTGATAGTTGGTCACAACAATTTGTGACAGATAAAATTTTAGTAGGGTATTTTTTCTTGCAATTAATTATATGGTGCATGTTATTTAAAGTCTTATTGCGTTACAAATTTGAATTAGACAAAAAGTTTGAAGTTATTTTTAGGTAAATAAAACACAACGGTAATGTAAATAATTGTTTTTCAGTTAGATATTAGGTATCTTTAATGAGGTAAGTTACTGGTCAGACGGTAATTAAACATCATTAATAATTCAAAGAAAATATGAAAAAAATTATGTTAATAAGTGCGTTTTTGGTGGCTTTTACTACCTATGCACAAGGGGATTCAGCGTATAAAAATACAGCATTAGAGTTTGTGAAAATTTCAAATGATACTGAAATGTTTAATACAGCAATAGATCAATTAGGAAAAGAAGTTTTAGATGCAAAAAAAGAAGAGTTTAGATCTGAAGCTAAAAAAACATTAGACAAGCTATACACCAATATGGCTGAGTTGTTTATGGAAGAGTTTACGCATACTGAATTGAAAGACTTGATAGCGTTTTACAAAACAAATTTAGGTAAAAAACTAGCGGTTAAACAAACCACTATAAGTCAAAAAGCAATGAAACTAGGTGTGCTTTGGGGGAGTGAAGTTCAAATGATTTCAAAAAAATACAGTGCTCAGTAATTTGAGTAAAAATAAATTAACCAAATTTAATTAACGTCTGACGGGTATTACTTATACTGATCCAAGAGTTTATATATAAACAAAAACATCATATTCCTAAAACACACCCTGAATATAATTTGGTGTAAGTTAGTGAGTGATTTACAGTCTATTTCATCTTTTCGTTTTTTACTCGCGCTTTTTCAAACAAAAACGTATTTTTACATCTTAATAGATACTAAACCACATCAGTTTTAGTTATGTATTAGGATAAAAACGATAGATTTTGAATAAAAAAACAAATCATATAATAACAATTCTTTTTTTGGTTGCAGTATTGGTAAGCTGTTCGCGTAAAAAAGATAAATTTATTAACCGGTCATTTCATGCCATGTCAACAAAATACAATGTGTTGTATAATGGTAACTTGGCTTTTGAATCTGGTAAAAACGGACTAATAGAATCGTTTAAAGATGATTACTGGCAAATACTTCCTGTAGAACGTATGCGTGTGAGTGAAGAAATATTTCTTCCTGGAGCTAATAAAAACGCTGACTTTGAACGTGCAGAAGAAAAGGCGGTAAAAGCTATTCAGAAACACGGTATGAATATTCGCGGAAAAGAAAAGAATCCGCAAACAGATGAGGCATATTTGCTACTTGGTAAAGCACGTTATTTTGATCAGCGTTTTGTACCAGCGTTAGAGGCGTTCAATTATATTTTATACAAGCACCCAACAAGTGATAAAATAAATCATGCAAAAATCTGGAGAGAAAAGGTAAATATTCGATTAGAAAACACAGAGCTTGCTATTGCTAATTTAAAGCGTTTAATTGAAAAAGAAGACTTGAATGATCAAGATATTTCAGATGCAAATGCGATGTTGGCACAGGCGTATATCAATAATAAACATTTAGACAGTGCTATAGCGCCTATTAAACTTGCGGTTTCATTCACTAAAAATAAAGAGATTAGAGGGCGGTTAGGTATTATTAAAGGGCAATTGTATAACAAGCTTGGTTATAAGGATAGCGCAAATGTTGCATTTGATGAAATTATCAAGCTAAAGCGTAAAACCTTATGGGTCTATTACGTAAACGCTCAAGTAGCAAAAGCTAGAAATTTTGATTTTGAAAACGGGGATAAATTAGCTTATTCAGAGTATTTAACAGAGCTTTCTGAGGACAGAGAATATAGGTCGTATTTAGACAAGGTTTATAACTTAATGGCGGTATATCATCAGAATGTCACATCAGATTCTATAGCAACAGAATACTATAACAAATCAATAAAAAGCGCAACTTCGGATGATTATTTACAATCGTTAAATTACAGAGCAATTGCAGAATTTGAATTTGACGCAACAAACTACAAATCAGCTGGCGCTTATTTTGATAGTACTATGACAAAATTAAAGCCCAAAAGTAAGGAGTTTCGTTTGTTTAAAAAGAAACGTGATAATTTAGAAGATGTCATTACTTATGAAGATTTAGCAAAGCGTAATGATAGTATTTTAAGACTGTTAAATTATACTGAAGATGAGCGTTTGGCTTATTTTACAAAACACATTGCAAATTTAAAAACTCAAGATTCACTTAAAAAAGCTAAGGAGGCAGAAAAATTATTATCATCTGTGGCTTCAAACGGAACTCAACTGAATGGTAAAGGTAAGCAATCAAGAGCATCAGTGTTTTATTTTTATAATCCAACAACTGTCGCATATGGAAAAGTAGAGTTTAGAAAAATTTGGGGCGATAGAATTTTAGAAGATAATTGGCGTAGAAGTGATAAAGGGGTAGCAATTACAGAAGCAGATTCTGATGCTTCAAAAACTGACTCAACTGATGTAGAAAATAAAATAGATGACATTTATACTACGGAGTATTATGTGTCACAATTACCAACGTCTCCAAAACAAAAAGACAGCATTGTTGGGAAGCGAAATTTCGCATATTACCAGTTAGGACTTATTTATAAACAGAAATTTAAAGAATATGACTTGGCGAGTAAACGTTTAGAGAAATTGGTGAGTTTTAATCCGAGTGAACGTTTAGCATTGCCTGCAAAATACCAGTTGTATAAAATTTATACAGAATTAGAAAGCGGTAAAAAAGAAACAGTTAAACAAGATATTTTTTCTAATTACCCAACATCACGCTATGCTGAAATTTTAAGAAACCCAGATGCTACACTGTCATTTGCAGAAGGAAGTCCAAAAGCGGTTTACGAACGTTTGTTTAAGCAGTTTGAAACTCAAGAGTTTGAGTTTGTGGCGCAAGAATTGGAAAAATACATCACTCAGTTTGATGGTGACCAGATGTTGCCAAAATTTGAATTGCTTAAGGCAATAGTTTTAGGGAAAATGAATGGCTTTGAGGCTTATAGAAAACAAGTGAGTTACGTGGCTTTAAATTACCCGAATACAGAAGAAGGGAAGAGTGCACAGCAAATGTTGGCTACAGCTATACCTGTAATGTCAAATCAAAAACTTGGAGATAATTCTCTGAGTAAAAGCTATAAATTAGTTTATGTGTTTGATAAAAAATCTGAGGCAATTCAGCTGACAAAGGAAGGATTAGAGAAAGCGCTAATAGATACTCGAAAGGAATATTTAAAAGTATCGTTAGATTACTATAATAAAGAAAAAACATTTGTAGTTATTCATGGATTTATCACCCAAGAAGTTGCTGCAAATTTCCATTTATTTTTAGAAGAAAATAAAAAGAAATATATGCCAGGTAAAGAATTTGTAATTCCATCATCTGATAATTATAAAGTCATACAAGTGCATAAAAAACTAACTGAATTTAAAAATACTAAAACCCCAAAGTAAGTATGTTTTCAGATAATAAAAAAAAGGCAAGAACAACAACTGGTTCAAGCGCACAGCAAAATAGAATTATCCAAGGCACAAAAATTATTGGAACTATAGTTTCGGAAGGTGGCTTAAGAATTGACGGAGAAGTAGAAGGTGATGTGAAAACTGTTGGCAAAGTAGTTTTGGGATCTACAGGAGTGATAAACGGAACATTGACTTGCGCAAGTGCTGATTTTGAGGGAGTATTTAAAGGAAAGCTGACAGTTAATGAAATGCTATCTTTACGTAGCACATCTCAAGTAGAAGGGGAAGTGTTTATTAATAAGTTAACTGTAGAGCCTGGTGCAATGTTTAATGCAACCTGTACAATGGGTTCAGGTGTAAAGACGTTAAATCCTAATTCTGGTGAAGAAAAAACCGCTTAATAAATACGTCAGGTTTACAGGTATTGCCTTTCAGATGGGCGGAACTATCTATTTTGGTAGTTTGTTGGGCGAATGGTTAGATGGAAAGTTTCCGAATGAACATGAACTATATACCAAAATATGTACACTATTAGCTGTTTTTGGCGCGATGTTTTCCGTTATTCGTCAAGTTATAAAAATTACAAATCAAGATGATTAAAAGAATTTTAGGATATTTAGCAATTGCGTGTCTTGCTTTTGCAATAGCATTTTTCATACATGACTATAGTTTGAACATGAAAGAACTGTATTTGTCATATTCATTACTATATGTCTATCTGTTTAATTTCATAGCATCGGTAATAATTTACACCTCTATCGAGGTTTTGGCTGAAAAATTACCAAGTCAGGCTGGTTATGGGTTTTTAGCTTGTGTGTTTCTTAAAATCGGATTTTTTGTAGTGTTGTTTCAAGACACCGTTTTTTCAGAAGTCAGATTAGAACTATATCAGCGTTTGTCATTAATAGTACCATTTTTCTTATTCATCATCATTGAATCAATCGCCATTGCGAAACTCTTAAACTCAAAAGAGTTTTAGTTAAATTAAATAAGGAGTTGTTTCATGTGGTATTTGAAACAAGCCCCGAAAACAAACAAAATTAAAAAACCGTTTGTAGTTTTGATTTATTGTGTACCTTTGCACCGAAATTTAGAGAGCATAAATTTTATATAGTATATAAGGTATGATGATGGCACAAAAATCTATCAAGTTTTTATTAACGCTAGCAGTAGCGTTGTTTTCAGTAGTAACATTTGCAAGTGATGAAGGTCATGATGATGCGCATTCAGCAGGTGGTAATCAAATTGATACACAAGAAGAAATCAAAGCTTATATTGAGCATCACTTGAAAGATTCTCACGACTTTCACTTCTACACAGATAACAAAACAAACACACATTATAGTTTTCCGTTACCAGTAATAGTATGGACTAAAGATGGCTTAAGAACATTCATGTCTTCTGAGTTTCATCATGATGATGCTGGACACGTTATTGTTGAGAAAAACGGTGTGAAGTTAACAAAAATACACAGTAAAATATACGAGTTAAACGCAGGTGAAACTACAGTTGCTTTTGACGACAAACACCATGCAACAAATGCAGCTAAAGTGTTAGATTTTTCTATCACTAAAAGTGTTGTAGGAATGTTGTTAGCTGGTTTATTAATGATATTAGCATTTTCATCTTTAGCTAGAGGGTATAAGAAAGGAGCCATTCCAACAGGATTTGCAAGAGTTTTAGAACCTTTAGTAATCTATGTAAGAGATGAAATAGCGCGTCCTAATATTGGAGAGACAAAGTATAGAAAATACATGGGATTCTTATTAACTGTATTTTTCTTCATCTGGATATTAAACTTATTAGGATTAACACCATTAGGATTTAACGTAACAGGAAACATTGCAGTAACAGTTTGTTTGGCATTGTTCACATTCGTTATTGTACAGTTTAGTGGTAATAAAGATTATTGGAAACATATTTTCTGGATGCCAGGTGTGCCCGTGCCAATGAAAATTATCTTAGCGCCAATTGAGGTGTTAGGAATGTTAACAAAACCATTCTCATTATTAATACGTTTGTTTGCGAACATGACTGCAGGTCACTTCGTTGTAATGAGTTTAATTGCTTTAATGATAACAATGAAAGCAGCTTTCGGACCAGTAGCGTCTACAGGTATGTCATTAGCGTTAGCATTATTTATCATGCTTATTGAATTGTTAGTAGCATTCTTACAAGCATTTATTTTTACGATGTTATCATCGTTATTTATAGGAATGGCCGTGGCAGATCACGATCATCACTAAAAAATCCTCTAAGAGGTGTTTCTTTGAAAAGAGAAATTTTAAAAGAGTATAAATTTGTTTAATATATATAAAATCAATTAGTTATGTACAATTTAATTGGAGCTGGATTAATCGTAATCGGTGGTGGAATCGGACTTGGTCAAATAGGTGGAAAAGCAATGGAAGGTATTGCTCGTCAACCTGAAGCGGCTGGAAAAATTCAAACTGCGATGATTATTATTGGAGCATTATTGGAAGGATTAGCTTTCGGTGCTTTAATCTTAGGAAAATAATCCAGAGAAAAACAAGAAACACTACTCTGCAACGGTTGGTTGCAGAGTATGTTTTAGATTAAACAAAGAATTAGTATCAAGATTTAAATAGATATCAAATGGATCAGTTATTAAATGATTTTTCACCAGGGTTGTTTTTCATGCAAGCAATCATCTTATTAATATTAATAGTATTAATGCGTAAATTTGCTTGGAAACCAATTTTAGATTCTTTACAAGATAGAGAAGAAGGTATTCAGAATGCATTAGATGCAGCAGAAGATGCAAAGAAAGAAATGCAAAACTTGAATGCTGATAATGAAAAATTATTAAAAGATGCTAGAGCAGAACGTGAAGTTATGCTTAAAGAAGCTCGTGAAATGAAAGATCAAATTGTAGCTACTGCAAAGCAAGAAGCACAAACTATTGCTGATGATATGATCGTTCAAGCTAAAGCAACTATTACAAGTGAAAAGCAAGCTGCAATGTCAGAGTTGAAAAACACAGTATCTGGTTTAGCATTAGAGATTGCTGAAAAAGTAGTGAAACAAGAACTTTCTAATAAAGACAAGCAATTGGAATTAGTAGAAAAGTCATTAGCTGAAGTTACTTTAAACTAATATAAAGTTAAGATGAAGGGAACTAGAGCAGCAATCCGTTACGCAAAAGCAATTTTAGATTTAGCTAAAGATCAAAATTCTGCACCAGCAGTTAATGATGATATGAAGTTAATCATCAATGCCATTGCAGACAATAAGGAATTAAAATCTTTGTTGAATAGTCCTGTAGTTAAAGCAGCTCAAAAAACAGCTGTCTTAAAAGAAGTATTTGCAAATACAAACGCAATTACAACTGGTTTAGTAGATGTATTAGCTGAGAATAAAAGATTGACACTTTTAGAAGCAGTTGCTACAGAATACACATCACTTTTTGATGCTTCACAAGGGTTTCAAAAAGCACATGTAACTACGGCAGTAGCTTTAACTGATGATATGAACGCGAAAGTGTTAGCAAAAGTTAAAGAATTAACAGGAAAAGAAGCACTAATTGAAAACACTATTGACGAGTCTATCTTAGGAGGGTTCATTTTACGTGTTGGCGATTTACAATATAACGCAAGTATTGCGAACAATTTTAATAAATTAAAGAGAACATTTTCTCAAAACTAATAACGAATTACTTTAATTATCAATAAAAATGGCTGAAGTTAAACCTGCTGAAGTATCAGCAATTATCAAAAAGCAATTATCAGGATTTGAAGCTGGAACGTCTTTAGACGAAGTTGGATCAGTTTTACAAGTTGGAGATGGTATTGCACGTGTATTTGGATTATCTAATGTACAATATGGAGAATTAGTAGAATTCGATGGTGGATTAGAAGGAATTGTACTGAATTTAGAAGAAGACAACGTAGGAGTAGTACTTTTAGGTGCTGCAACTGGTATTGTTGAAGGTACTGTTGTTAAAAGAACACAACGTATTGCTTCTATTAATGTAGGAGAAGGAGTTGTTGGACGTGTAGTTAACACTTTAGGTCAGCCAATTGATGGTAAAGGACCAATACAAGGCGAAACTTTTGAAATGCCTTTAGAGCGTAAAGCACCAGGGGTAATTTATAGAGAGCCTGTAACAGAGCCAATGCAAACTGGAATCAAGGCAATTGATGCAATGATCCCTGTAGGTAGAGGACAACGTGAGTTAGTAATTGGTGACAGACAAACTGGTAAAACTACTGTTTGTATTGATACTATCTTAAATCAAAAAGAATTCTATGATGCTGGAGAGCCAGTTTATTGTATCTATGTTGCCATAGGACAAAAAGCATCTACAGTAGCAGGAATAGCAAAAACATTAGAAGAAAGAGGTGCTTTAGCATACACTACAATTGTAGCAGCTAACGCTTCAGATCCAGCAGCAATGCAGGTATATGCACCATTTACAGGAGCATCTATTGGAGAATATTTCAGAGATACTGGTAGACCAGCATTAATTATTTATGATGATTTATCTAAGCAAGCGGTAGCTTACCGTGAGGTATCTTTATTATTAAGAAGACCACCGGGACGTGAGGCATATCCTGGAGATGTATTCTTCTTACACTCAAGATTATTAGAACGTGCTGCAAAAGTTATTGCTGATGATGCAATTGCAGCAACTATGAATGATTTACCAGCTTCTCTTAAAGGAAAAGTAAAAGGTGGAGGTTCATTAACAGCATTACCAATTATTGAAACACAAGCAGGAGATGTATCAGCTTATATCCCTACTAACGTAATTTCAATTACTGATGGACAAATTTTCTTAGATGGAGATTTATTTAACTCTGGTGTGCGTCCGGCAATTAACGTAGGTATTTCTGTATCTCGTGTTGGAGGATCTGCTCAGATTAAGTCTATGAAAAAAGTATCTGGTACGTTAAAGTTAGATCAAGCACAGTTCCGTGAATTGGAAGCATTTGCTAAGTTTGGTTCTGATTTAGATGCAGCTACTTTAAATGTAATTAACAAAGGTAAGCGTAACGTTGAGATTTTAAAACAAGCTCAAAATGACCCTTATACAGTTGAGGATCAAGTAGCAATTATTTATGCGGGTTCTAAAAACTTATTAGGAGATGTGCCTGTTGAAAAAGTTAAAGAATTTGAAAGAGATTTCATCGAGTTCTTAAACGCTAAGCATAGAAATATCTTAGACTTATTAAAGAAAGGTAAATTAACTGATGAAGTTACTGATACATTAACATCAGTAGCAAAAGATTTATCAGCTAAATATAAAGCTTAATTAGATTTTAGCATTGAGTAGTGAGCAATCTAGTTGCTCACTACTGAATACTCAATACTTAATTCTAACATAGAATGGCAAATTTAAAAGAAATACGTAATAGAATATCGTCTATTTCTTCAACAATGCAGATTACGAGTGCTATGAAAATGGTATCGGCTGCAAAGTTAAAGAAAGCACAAGATGCTATTACAGCAATGCGTCCTTACGCAGACAAGTTAACAGAATTGTTGCAAAGTTTAAGTGCTACTTTAGATGCAGAAAGCGGAAGCGTGTACTCTGTAGAAAAAGAAGTTAACAAGGTGTTATTGGTAGCTATTACTTCTAACAGAGGGCTTTGTGGTGCTTTTAACTCTAACATCATCAAGCAATCAAACCACTTAATTGACACGGTTTACGCAGGTAAACAAGTTGATGTGTTGGCAATTGGTAAAAAAGCTAATGATGCTTTAGAAAAGAAAACGACAATTATTGCTAATAAAAGCGAAGTTTTTGACGATTTAACTTTTGATAATGTTGCAGAAATTGCAGAAGTATTGATGGAAAAATTTGTTGACGGTTCTTATGATAAAATAGAATTAGTTTACAATAAGTTTAAAAATGCTGCTACTCAAATTATCATGACTGAGCAGTTTTTGCCAATCGTTTCTCAAGAAGCAGATGCAGAAGTTAATTTAGATTATGTATTTGAGCCTTCTAAAGAAGAAATAGTAGAAGCTTTAATTCCTAAGTCTTTAAAAACACAGTTATACAAAGGTATTCGTGATTCATTTGCAGCAGAACATGGTGCACGTATGACAGCAATGCATAAGGCAACTGATAATGCAACTGAATTAAGAGATGCATTAAAGTTGACATATAACAAAGCACGTCAAGCTGCAATTACTAATGAAATATTAGAAATTGTTGGTGGTGCTGAAGCATTAAACAATTAGACAGAGCGTAGCGAAGTCAATATTTAAAATACTTAAAACCCTTACTGTAAAGTGAGGGTTTTTTTTATGCTTTGATATTGGTATACTTATTGAAGTTGTACCTTTATATAAAATTTTATAGAAATGAAATTACAACCCTTAATAGTAGTTAGTGTATTTAGTTTGTTACTCAGCTTGAGTTTTACGCAATGTTCAAGTGCTCAAAAGTCATTTAAAATTTCTGAGACTTTTGAAGTTATCAAAAACGACAATCCTAAAGTGTATTATAGGCATTGGGTTGCTGGTGTACGTGGTGGTGGTTCAGGAACAAACGTTTTTATTCATGAAAGTATTTTAGAAGGAAAAGCAGTTGATAGTATTTACTTCCAAAACAAAGTAGAGAAATTAATCTCTCCGTATAAAACTAATGAGTTTTTTACTGCAAACTTCAGAAGGAATTTAAATCAACTTAAAAACCCAGTATTTGAGACAGATGAAGTTAAAGTAGTAGAGACTGAACAGTTGTCCTTTCCTTTTAAGTTGGGGGATAACGAAGCAGTAATCAGTTATTTTGAGAAAGATGAGCTTCGGTATTTGAAAATTAGAAATATGGTAAAAGAAGAATCTTTAGCCTATCCTTCAGCGTCCAGAAGAGGAATACGTTAGTTTAGATCTGTTACTCTGCTGTAAATTCATATTCGTGTTCAACCTTACAAATGCGTACTTTATACCAACTGTACCAATCACTTTTTCCTTTGTTTTGAGCAAAAAGATGTGCAGTATTTTCCTTCCAGTGTTTTATTGCGTCTAAGCTTTTCCAATAAGAAACTGTAATACCTAGAGTTTCTTTAGCAAATTCTATACCTAAATAACCAGGTTGTTGTTTGGCTAGTATTTCCATTTGTTCTGATATTTTTGAATACCCTTTGTCACCATCTGTTCTTTTAGATGTGAAAATTACTGCGTAATACGGTTCTTGATGTTGCATTAAATAAGGATTGGTTTTGAAAACTGAATTTAACGTCTTACTAAAATACATTAAATTCTTAAACTCAAAAAATAATCGTAATTTTGCGCTTTAAAAACTAATATTAAAGTTCATAAAAGTTAAAAATATGTCAACAGTAGCAACAGATTATGGAATGGATAAAGCATTAGCCCAATTAGGGTTAAGTGCAGTAAATGATGGAACTTCAACAGGGTCTAATAATTTCTCAAGTGGAGAAGTTATTGAGTCTTACTCACCAGTTGATGGGAAATTAATCGGAAAAGTAAAAACAACTACTAGAGAAGATTATGATAAAGTTATGGAATCTGCTACTGCAGCTTTTAAAACTTTTAGAGAAATACCTGCACCACAAAGAGGAGAAATTGTACGTCAGTTTGGTAATAAATTAAGAGACCTTAAAGAACCATTAGGAAAATTAGTGTCTTACGAAATGGGTAAATCCTTACAAGAAGGTTACGGAGAGGTTCAGGAAATGATCGACATCTGTGATTTTGCAGTAGGATTATCGCGTCAGTTAAACGGACAAGTGATTCCTTCTGAAAGACCAGGGCACGTTATGAGAGAGCAATGGCACCCAATTGGTGTTGTAGGTATCATTTCAGCATTTAACTTTCCAGTAGCTGTTTGGGCTTGGAATACTGCTTTAGCGTGGATTTGTGGTGATGTGTGCGTTTGGAAAGGATCTGAAAAAGCACCTTTATGTTCTGTAGCGTGTCAAAATATTATTGCAGATATCTTAAAAGAAAATAACTTACCAGAAGGTATTTCTTGTATCATCAATGGTGATTATAAAGTTGGTGAATACATGACAACTGATTCTCGTATTCCTTTAGTTTCTGCTACAGGTTCTACAAGAATGGGACGTATTGTTGGAGCAACTGTTGCAGAACGTTTCGGAAAATCATTATTAGAATTAGGAGGGAACAACGCTATTATTATTACACCAACTGCCGACTTAAAAGTGGTTGTTCCAGGTGCTGTATTTGGTGCTGTAGGAACTTGTGGACAACGTTGTACGTCAACTAGAAGATTAATCATACACGAATCTGTTTACGATAAAGTAAGAGATGCAATTGTTGGTGCATACGGACAACTAACTATCGGTAATCCTTTGGATGAAAAAAATCATATTGGACCATTAATTGATCATGATTCTGTAAATACATACTTAGCAGCAATTGAAAAAGCAAAAGCTGAAGGTGGAAATGTATTAGTTGAAGGTGGTGTTTTAGAAGGAGAAGGTTATGAAAGCGGATGCTACGTAAAACCAGCAATCATTGAAGCTGAAAATCATTTCGAAATTGTACAGCACGAAACTTTCGCACCAATTTTATACTTAATGAAATATTCTGGAGACGTTGAAAATGCTATTGAAAAACAAAATGGTGTTGCTCAAGGATTATCATCATCAATTATGACTAACGAAATGAAAGAAGCTGAAAAGTTTTTATCATTCGCTGGTTCTGATTGTGGTATTGCTAACGTAAACATCGGAACATCTGGTGCTGAAATTGGTGGTGCCTTTGGTGGTGAAAAAGAAACTGGTGGAGGACGTGAGTCTGGATCTGATGCATGGAAAGTGTACATGAGACGTCAAACAAATACTGTAAACTATTCAGATGAATTGCCTTTAGCGCAAGGAATTAAATTTGATTTATAGTCGAATAGAGAGTAGATATTAAATCAAAAAAGGCTTCACATTTGTGAAGCCTTTTTTTATGGATTATTATTTAGGGATATTTAGTGGAATATTTTTATCAGTAAGTGCGTGTAAAAAATTAACTAAATCTTCTTTTTGGCGTTCAGAAAAATTTAGTGGCTCAACCATTAAAGTATCCATATTGATAGGTTGTTTTACAAAATCATGCGGATTGCTATAATAAGCAACAACTTCTTCTAAAGTTTGGAACATCCCATTATGCATATATGGGGCAGTTAAAGCAACATTCCTTAACCCAGGAACTTTAAATTTACCAATATCAGTAGAATCTTTAGTGATGTCATAACGTCCTTTATCGGTCAATGTTTTGCCATCATATAACCCAATATTTCTAAATTCATCTCCTGTGAAATCTGGACCGAAATGACAATCAAAACATTTGAATTCATCTGCTAAAAAGATGGCTCTCCCACGTTGTTGAGATATAGTCATAGCTAACGTATCAATGTCATTTACCCAAAGATCATGAGGAGCACTACCATCACTTTCTAAACTACGTTGAAATTCTGCTAAGGCATTTGTGATATTAGCTGTGTTTGGTTTCGAGTTATAAATGTGTTTAAATAGAGTTACATATTGCTTGTTTCCTTGAACACGTTGAGCTGCTTTTTCAAATGATAAATTCATTTCAACTGGATTCTCAACTGGCATGATTGCTTGTGATTCTAAACTTGGAGCTCTACCATCATGAAAAAAGTAAGGTCTACTTGCCATATTCATTACTGAAGGCGTGTTGCGAGTTCCTAAACTATCATTTACACCAACAGAAAACGGTTTGTTATCTGCATAAGCAAATTCTGGTTGATGGCAACTTGCACAAGAAATAGATTGATCAAGGGATAAAATAGGATCGAAAAAAAGTTGTTGCCCAAGCTCAATTTTAGTGGTAGGTAATTTAGCTTGAGTAACCATGCGTTGTTTTTCAGTACAACTGATAACAATACACATACTAACTATAGTTAAAAGATATTTCATGGCCCAAAATTACAAAATACTTAAAAGAACAAATGTATCTTTTGATACATAAAAATCACATTATGACCGACATTTACAAATGCGTTTCCCAGAATTGATTGCTTCTGTTTCTGTAAATTTTGTAATACCAGACTTACAACGTCCTAAAGCAGAATGTGTTCTGATTTTATGGTATACTTTGCTTTTACCACATACGTAAACAATGGTTCCTACAGTGTTATATGTCGTAAACCCTGTTAAAGCGAAACAACTGATAGATGCGATAAGTAATACTTTTTTCATACGTATGTTATTTTTTTTGCCTGAAAATAAAAATTGACAACCCTAATATTACAAAGTATCCAACAACTAGTAAGGTAATTAAGTATGATTTATTACGTTGTATAACCACATAGTCTGCAATTCCGGCTTTCCAAAACAACCATTCATCAGCTATTGAAGAAGCCAAACTATAATGTCCAGTTTCTAAAACAATAATTCCGTTTTTTGATTTGAGATCTATTCTTGCCGCAGTATTAATGGCGTCATTTCCACTTCCATCGTGTCCAATTATATTAGAGTTTTCATCATTTTGACTATAAAGATGTGGACCTAATCCATAAACACCAATATCATTGATATATGTTTCGGGCTTGTTCATTTTTGTAATTGTGTCTTCAGAAAGAATAGTATTACGTGAAATATTTGCTTTTAAGAATTTAGATAAATCTGCCGAAGTAGTGAATAAGGAAGCGGCAGCAAGCGCAGTAAACGTGTTCATTTCCCTTGTTGTTCCGTCGTTTTTAAAAATTTGTGCTAACTGAATATGTGGTTTTTCTGTTAATACGAATGTTGAGTTATCCATTTGTAAAGGTTGAAATACTGTTTGCGTCATAAACTCTTGAAATGATTGACCAGTACGTTCTTCAATTACTAATTGCAATATGGTATATCCAGCCCCCGAATACATATATGCGCTTCCAGGCTCATAACCAACTATTGCAATACCGTCAGAATAATCTGTATCAGAAGCTTTTGTTAATGATTCTTCAATGGATTGAACGGTTTCATTAGGGGGAAAACCATTATAGCCAAGATCATCAACCAAACCAGAAGAGTGTGATAATAATTTTCTTACAGTGACTTTGTTGTTATCGAAGTCACTTTCTGGAAGATGCCACCTAGTTAAATAAGTATCAACAGGTTCATCTAAATCTAATTTGCCTTGTTCAACTAATTTTAAAATTCCGAACGAAGTCACCCATTTACTAATTGATGCTACGGGAAAAACTGTGTTTTCATTTATAGGTTGATCAATTGAGTAGAAATAGTTTTTTGAAACTTTTCCGTCTTCTAATAAAGTGATGGCAAAGTTTCCAACAAAGTCTTTATTGAGCTCTTTTTTGGTAGCTTCAATAAATGCTTCTGGATATTCTTCAGAAGTTAAGGGTTGTAAAAGAAATCCATTCATTACACCATAACCAATAAAGCCTGTCCAAAATATTAGTGCCAAAATTAGTAGGCTTGCATACTTAAGTGTTTTCATTGAAGTGAATTAGTTTTTTGGTTCATTATTTTTACAAGATACAATATAAATTGTATAGAATTAATAACCTCATTTTACTGTTGAAAATTGTAATGAAAAACTAAAGCGTCTACACTTTTTTTGATATTTAATTTTTTCTTGATATTTCGCCAATGTGTACTGACTGTGTGAGTAGAAAGATATAAGATTTCTGAAATTTCCGTGTGTGTTTTACCATTAGCTATAAAGCTTAAAACTTCTTTTTCACGTTTTGTAAGTAAGTTGTATTTGCCTTCATAAGTTGTCATTAAATTACTATGATTCAATTGTTTGTTTAAAGCTTTCAATGTAGCCTTTATATTAGTTGCTGGTATTTTAATAAGCATATTTCCATCTGTATCAATGCTTTCAAAAGTTACTTCAGTAGTATTGCATAAGGTTTCAGAATCTGAATTAAACAGCCATTGTCTGGCATCATGTTCAGAGGCAAAATGTCTTGGTTTAACAGATGATTGCCTGTTGTCAAATACCTCAATTACACTTATGTGTGCCATAACATCTTTACTCACTACAAAAGCACATTTTTGGTTTCCTGCTTTTAAACAAGGCTCATTAATATGAGTTTCAATCCAGATACTAGTAGGCTGATCAGTTATTAATGAAAAATTTTGCTGCAACCATAAGGCGTATTTTGGTTTGTGTTTTTTATAGAAATCAGTATATATCAGCATTTCGCCTTTAAACACAGAAATGTCATCTGGGGACGTATTCCAAAACATGACAAATAAGCTATTTGCTTCTTCATAATCAATAGTTAAATATGGGCTTTTATATAGTGTCATAACTTTAGGGGGTATATGATATTCATGAGTGGCATAAATAACGTATTACAAAGTTATGGAATAAGCGGTAGTTATGAAATGACCATAAGTAGTGATATTTATCTCACTATATTTAGGGATGTATTGTTAGTTTAATCCTTGTTTTAAAAAGCTACTTATGTCTGTAGGCGGATTTACTTTTATATATGGGTATTTAATTCCGGAGAGGTATAATCCATTTGCAAACGCTGGTTTTTTATCTGTTAATAGTAGTTGTTTAGAAAGAATGAGTTCAAAGTTTTCTAAAGATAAATCACCTGTTCCAACTTTTAAAAGATGTCCAACCAAAATACGAATCATTCCTCGTAGAAACCGATTAGCAGTAATACTAAAACGCAGGCGTTGTTGTGTGGTGTTTACATATAATTTAGCATGAGTAACATGACAAATGGTATGATTATGCAAATCGGGTTGTTTGCAGACAGCTTCAAAATCATCATACAACGGAATAAGATTTGCTGCTTTTTGCATGGCTTCAAAATCTAAATTTTCAAGCTCGTAATACGAACTGTATTTTCCTAAAACTGGATCTTTTTGCAAGTGAATAAAATAATCATAGGTTCTTGATGTGGCATCATAACGTGCATGTTGACGTTCTTCAACTTCTATAATATCATAAACAACAATATCATTTGGTAAATGTTTATTTAAACGAAACTTTAAATCAAAATCAAAGGCGTTTTTAATAGTAATATTCAAAAAATATTGACTGGCATGAACTCCGGCATCTGTACGCCCGCAACCAAAAACAGTAATAGATGTTTTAAAAATGCGTTGTAATTTTTCTTCAATAACACCTTGTACAGTTACAGCATTCGGTTGACTTTGCCAGCCATGATAATTACCACCATTATAACCTATGTGTAAGAAATATTTCATACTTGTACAGTTGTTATGAGTCCAAAAAAAACCACTCTAAATGGAGTGGTTTTCTAATATTATAAATTGATTTATTGTCCGCCTTCTTTTGTTTTTTTAACGTAAGCAGTCAAAATAACAATATGAATCCCATCAACTCTTCCTTCAATTTGTTCAGCGTTATCCCAAACCAAAGAAATACGATGCACAGGAGCTCCACGTTTCGCAGTAAAATTAGCACCTTTAACTACTAAATCTTTAATTAAAACCACAGAATCACCGTCATTTAAGATGTTTCCGTTAGCATCTTTATGAACTATTTTATTTTCATCCTCTTCATCACCGTCACCCATTGCATTTGCCCAAGCTGCAGTTTCTTCATCTAAATACATCATATCTAACATATCCTGGCTCCAACCGAATTTTTTTAAACGGTGTAATAAACGCCAAGCCATCACCTGAACAGCCGGAATTTCACTCCACATGCTATCATTTAAACAACGCCAATGATTAGAGTCCATAGATTCTGGATCTTCAATTTGTGAATGACATGTACCGCATACCAAAATACTTTTGTCTAATTCTTCTCCTTTATCAGTAATAGGGGCTAAATTATACACTTTTAAGTTTTCTGCGGAGGTACACAATTCACAATTGGAATTGCTTCGCGTATGTAATTTCTTTTCTATAACACTCATGTGGTTGAATTTTCTGGTATGCTCGCAAAAGTACGATTTTATATGGAATCTCTTTGGCTAGATAATCAATACTTATAGCTTGTTAGTAGCCTGCATTTTTTTAGTTTTGTCATCTTAAATAATTAGGATATGATTTCAGTAGATGGTTTAGCAGTTGAGTTTAGCGGACACACATTATTTAGTGATGTAAATTTTGTAGTTAATGAGAATGATAAAATTGCCTTGATGGGTAAAAATGGAGCAGGAAAATCTACCATGATGAAAATTATTGCAGGAGTACAACAAGCTACTCGCGGCCATGTGCGTCACCCTAAAGATGCTGTAATTGCTTACTTACCTCAACATTTATTAACTGATGATGATTGTACTGTAATTGAAGAAGCTTCAAAAGCTTTTGATCATGTGTTTAAAATGCGTGATGAGATGGATGCCATGAACAAGCAGTTAGAAACACGTACTGATTATGACTCTGATGAGTACATGAAAATTATTGAGAAAGTATCAGAATTAGGTGAGGTGTTTTATGCTTTAGAGGAGATAAATTATGAAGCTGAAGTTGAAAAAGCCTTAAAAGGGCTAGGTTTCAAGCAATCTGATTTTAAAAGAGCAACTAGCGAATTTAGTGGAGGTTGGCGTATGCGAATTGAGTTGGCTAAAATATTATTACAAAAACCTGATTTGATTTTATTAGATGAGCCTACCAATCACGTTGATATTGAATCTGTAATTTGGTTGGAAGATTTCTTGTTAAATAAAGCTAAAGCAGTAGTGGTTATTTCTCATGATAAAGCTTTTATTGATAACATTACCAATAGAACCATTGAAGTAACAATGGGGAAAATTTACGATTATAAAGCCAACTACACACACTATTTGCAATTGCGTAAAGAACGTATGGCGCATCAGGTTAAAGCGTATCAGGAACAACAAAAATTTATAGCTGATAATAAGGCTTTTATAGAGCGTTTTAAAGGGACATTTTCTAAAACGAATCAGGTGTCGTCACGTGAGCGTATGTTAGAAAAATTAGAAATTATAGAGGTTGATGAAGTTGATAATTCAGCATTAAGGTTACGTTTTCCAGCAGCAGTTAGATCTGGGGATTATCCGGTTATCGCAGAAGATTTATCAAAATCATATGGTGATCATGTGGTGTTTTCTGGTGCAAATATGACTATTGAACGTGGTGAAAAAGTATCTTTTGTAGGACGAAATGGAGAAGGGAAGTCTACCATGATTAAAGCCATTATGGGAGAAATTGACTTTGAAGGTAAATGTGCTTTAGGGCATAATGCTAAAGTGGGGTATTTTGCCCAAAATCAAGCAGCTTTATTAGATGGTGAGTTAACCGTTTTTCAAACTGTAGATGACGTTGCTGAAGGTGATGTGCGTACAAATATCAAAAATATTTTAGGACGTTTTATGTTTAGCGGTGATGATATTGATAAAAAAGTAGCAAACTTATCTGGAGGTGAAAAAACACGTTTAGCAATGGTGAAGTTATTGTTAGAGCCTGTGAATGTGTTGATTTTAGATGAGCCTACGAATCACTTAGATTTGAAATCAAAAGATGTTTTGAAAGAAGCCTTACAAGCGTTTGACGGGACATTAATATTGGTATCTCACGATCGTGATTTCTTACAAGGTTTATCTCAAAAAGTATTTGAATTTAAAGAAAAACGCGTTATTGAACACTTTGAAACTATAGATGATTTCTTAGTAAGAAACAGAATTGAAAATTTAAAGGATATTGATTTGAGCGCTTAGAGATATGTCCATTTAGGTCATTTCGACTTTAAGAGAAATCTCATAAAGTAATTTAGTAACTAAGATTTTCCCAATTAACAGTACTCTATTTCGAAATGACAATTTACAAACGTCGTTCAGTTTTTAAAATTTCGGTAACGGCTTGTTGGTATGCTCTTACATTACCTGCTTTTTTAATCTTTTTATATGTTTTTTGAGGATTGTCAAAACGTTGAGAAAAGAATTCCCAAAAACCTAACATTTTCATTTTAATAGGAGTGGGGCCGGATAATGCAGCATCGTATTCTTGGAAAATTCTATCGTGAAAAGCAGAAAAAATATCCCATCGGTCTTTAGGGTATTCCGTTGTATCATTTTTAATCATACTTGGTAAAAACGGATCAGCAATTAAGCCTCTACCAATCATCCAATGATCAATTGAAGGGAAGCGTTCTTGTAGTATTTTAAACTGTGCAACAGAAGTTATATCACCATTATAATAGAGTTTTTGTTTAGAGTTATCTACACAATTTTGAAACGATTCTAAATCAACACCACCTTTATACAGTTGCTTTCCGATGCGTGCGTGAATGGCAATATTTTTAATCGGATATTTTTCCAATACTGGAAAAACATCTAAAATTTCATGAGGATTTTCATATCCCATGCGCATTTTCATAGACACTACAACATCCGTTTCAGTATGCACACGCTCTAGAATATGATTTATTTTTTCAGGATTGCAAATTAACCCAGACCCCATTCCGCGCTTTGTTACCATTGGATACGGACAGCCTAAATTCCAATTCAATTCTTTGTAGCCTAATTCTTGGATGTATTTGGTGACGAATAAAAACTCATTTGCATCATTAGTCATGATTTGCGGAATCACTTCAGAAACCGTATTGTTTTCTACAAGTAAATCACGTTCATAAGAACTTTTAATTTTCAGCTTTCCATTTAACCTGATGTAAGGCGCATAGAAAGTATCAATACCTCCAAAATAATCATGGAACGCATTTCTGAACCGAAAATCAGTAAAACCTTGTAAAGGTGATGAAAGAAGTGTAAAACTCATAAATAATAATCTGCGGCAAATATATGTTACTTTGTGCGGAAATTACTTTTTTGCTATAAGAATCAAATCAGTAGTTGTGGTACCGTCTTTTTGATGAAATTCTTGTTGAGTTGACAATATAATATCTAAATTATTTTCTTTTAAAGCATGCGTTAAATAATCCATCTCATGGTAGTTGATAAATAATTGATCATTTTTGTTTTGACTTGCCCCTTGAAATTTGGAGTTGATGTTTAAATCTTCCATTGTGCTGATGTATAAAAGGCCATCTTTTTTTAACAAATTGACAGCAGAATGTATAAATTCTATAGCTTGTTCTTTTGATAAATATGGCAATAAAAAAGCGCAAACAATACCATCATAAGTAGTGTTTAATTTTGGAAGACTCAAGGCGTCCATAACCTTAAATGTTGCTGAAGGATTATTTTTCTCTGCTAAAGTGATCATATTAGGTGCAATGTCAATTCCTAAAATATTGAAACCTGAACATTGTTGTAATAAGTATTGTGACACATTTCCCGGGCCGCAACCAACATCTAAAACAAAGGCATTCTCTTTAGGTAAGTTATTGCAAAATTCATTTAAAGTAGTCTTGTATAAGTCAACAGACATGTACTGTTCTTGGTAAGAACTTGCATATTTGTTGAACATAGATTTGACGTTTGATATGTTATTCATTACTTATTGATTTTGTACAATAAAAGTTACAAGGCATGTAAGGGTAGTTAGAACCGCTAAAACTAAAAAGAATATCTTCCAGAAAGAATAAGGTCTATCCCCTTCAATGACACCGCTTTGACCGTTCACATAAAAATGATATTTTTTATTATTAAATACATATGAAGAGATGTAAACGGGTAGTAAAATGTGTTTGAAGGTTTCTTGAGCCAAGTTCATGTCCAAACTGCTTACGCGTTGTGTATCGCCACCAATATCTTGTTTAGCCCAAGAGATTGCAATTTCTCGAGCTTTTTGATTCGATTTTAAATGCCCATCTTCTAATGATAACGTGTATTTTTCAGTTATAAAACCTGATAAATAACTTGAGTTAAATGTTTCTAATTGTTCTAAATTCCATGATGTTATTTTTTTTGGCAAACTATTACTTTTCTTTTCTGAAGCACTAATTAAGGTGTCATCAATAAAACCGTTGACATTTCCAGAAGCATAAGTCCAACGTGTTTTTCGAACCTGCCTTGTACGTCTTACACTCTTACCATTTACGGTAGTTGTATAACTTTCGGAAACGTAATAATAATCGCCACGTTGCCCTACATAGGCTCCTGATAATTCAGCATCAAATGTCCAATACGGCACATAAAGCCCTTTTGTTTTTTCAGGATCTAGAGCAGCGCGTTTTAATTTATTAGGAGCAAACCATAATCCGTTAACCCATTTTTTAAATATTGTGTGCGATTGGGTATGTGTGAGTTGAAAAGGCAAGACTGCTCCAGGTAAAATCCAATCTTCTAAATGCGCATCTTCAACAATTAATGGCTGGCTGCAATACACACAATGTAATGATTTGTAATTTTCTTCTATATGCTGATTGGCACCACAGGTTTTGCAGTGTAACATACTAATTTTTTCAGTATGTGATTGCCCTCCCATTTTTTCTAAATAGGGTTGTAATTCTAATTCTTCAAATGTTGTTTGAGAAACTTCAATAGCCTCTTCATGGTCACAATAGCCACATTTTATTACAGAAGAACCTGGTTTGTATTTCAGTTCCGCACCACAATTAACACAAGATTTTTTGTGTTCAGATGTTTTTGGTAAATCTTGATTCATTACATAATAACAAGGAAATTAATAACATATTCACATTAGTCCTCTCCACGGAATGGAGAGGATATAAAATGTAATTTTATAGTTTTTAGTTATTTGGTAATGGTGGTGGAGCAGAACCTAATAATACCTGTAATTCAGGAACTGTATTTAAAGCGGTCCAATTTGCCATACCTTGTTTCCAAATTAAAGTAGATGCGTTTACTGTTCTTCCTGCAAATAAACTACTCAATCCTTCAAAAGATACGGGTCCTAATTGCTGTCCGTTTGAAGCATAAAAATATTGAGTTTGTTGCGGTAAAGGCGGGGGAGTTGCACCAGTATTCTGTGTTGTAGTTTGAGTAGGCTGTTGTAACATGCCACCCATTTGTTGTGCCATTGCAAAGCCCATTCCCATACCTATTCCTGCTCCTGCTGCTCCAGATTCATTTGCAGCTGCAACTTCTAATGCTTTTGCGGCTTTGAATTTGGTTAATTTATCTAAGTCTAATTTGTTTAATCTACTGTATTCAAAAATTTCTTTTTTCAGCTCTTCTGGCATGGATACATTTTCGATGAAGAATTTCTCTAAAGAAATACCAACTGAATTAAACTCAGGCTGCATGACTTCCAAACAAGTGTCTGACAACTCATTTGTGTTAGCAGCATACAATTCTATTGGTAAGTTAGCCTCTCCAATAGTATCTGTAAATCGAGTAGAAATTAAGCTTTTTAAATGCTCGTTAATTTCAAAGTTTGTAAAATTATTATCTGTCCCAACAATATCTGTAATAAACTTTCCAGCATCCTCAATTTTAAATGCATAAGTACCAAAGGCTCTAACTTCAACAAAACCAAAACGATCGTCATTTAAAATTACAGGATTTTTTGTACCCCATTTTTCATCCGTAAATAAGCGAGAACTTACAAAGTAAACCTCAGCTTTAAACGGACTGTTAAACCCGTACTTCCATCCTTTTAAAGTTGCTAAAATTGGTAAATTTTGAGTATTTAACGTGTAGGTTCCCGGATTAAAAACATCGGCTAATTTTCCTTCGTTAATAAACACGGCTATTTGCCCTTCTCTAACAACTAATTTAGCATCGTTTTTAATTTCATTTTGGTAACGTTCAAAGCGATGAACTATAGTGTCATTAGAACTGTCAAGCCATTCAATAATGTCAATAAATTCATGACTTAATTTCTTTTTTATTTCGTCAAAAATGCCCATTTCTTTTAATTTTAAATTGGTTGACTACAAGATAGTAAAAAACTTTTTCACACGTGATTTTTAAAAGAATTAACAGATATATAACACATGGTATCAGATCATATTTTATCTTTACTTTGTAATTGAATTACAGGTAAATGGCTGTTTATAAATTAGATTTAAATGATTGTATTGAAGATGAATACGATTTAATTGGTGTTCATACCACATTAGAGTGCTATCATTTAGCCTATTTTATGAATAAAAATTTCGGTATACAGTTTGAAAGGCAGCCCAATTTGGATGCTTTTGAATTTTACGAGTTTGATGATGAGAAAAATAGATCACTCTGGAATATAATCTCAAATAAAGCTATTCAGGAGACTAAAGCAACAGAACAAACTCAAGAGTCGTTATTTGAAATAAGCACCGAAAAAGTTACCTATCTACTACCAGAATATAAAAAAATAGATTACCTGATAAAGATTACAGATAATACATCTGACATTCAAAATATGATTAATAAAATGAATGCTATTCCGCAAATAATCACAACATTTGCAATAGATATTTCTAACTTAAAATCTAAAAATAATTTAAATTTTTACTAATGCCACAATTGAAAAAAACAAAAATAGTTGCAACTCTAGGGCCAGTAAGTTCAAGTAGAGAAGTGATACACGATATGATTAAAGCAGGAGTAAACGTTTTTAGAATAAACTTTTCTCATGCTGATTATGACAATGTAAAGGAGCGTATTCAAATCATTAGAGAATTAAGTGATGAGTACAAATATAACACCGCCATATTAGGTGATTTACAAGGACCAAAACTTCGTGTTGGTGTTATGAATCATGACGTTATTGTTAATGATGGTGATGTGATAAAGTTCTGTACTGGCGAACCTTTTAACGGTGATGAAAATCGTGTGTTTATGAACTACGAAAAATTCCCTGAAGATGTAAAAGCAGGAGAACGTATTTTGTTAGACGACGGAAAATTAATTTTTGAGGTTAAAAGTACCAACGGTAAAGATGAGGTAGAAGCTGTAGTTATTCAAGGAGGACCATTAAAATCTAAAAAAGGAGTTAATTTACCAAACACGAAAATTTCACTTCCCGCACTTACAGAGAAAGATATAAAAGATGCCATTTTTGCGGTAGAGCAGCAAGTAGATTGGATTGCACTATCGTTTGTAAGAGATGCTGATGATTTAGAATTATTACAAGATTTAATTAATAAACATTCGGAGTATAAAATACCAATTATTGCTAAGATTGAAAAGCCAGAAGCAGTAAAAAATATTGATAAGATTATTGCGTTTTGTGACGGTTTAATGGTTGCTCGAGGCGATTTAGGAGTTGAAATTCCTGCTGAAGAAGTACCATTAATTCAGAAGCAATTAGTGCTACGTGCTAAAAAAGCAAGAATACCAGTAATTATAGCTACACAAATGATGGAGACTATGATTACTAGTTTAACACCTACAAGAGCTGAAGTGAATGATGTTGCCAATTCTGTTATGGATGGAGCAGATGCTGTAATGCTTTCAGGAGAAACATCTATTGGTAAATATCCTGTTGAGGTCATTCAGACCATGACTAAAATAATTAATAGTGTTGAAAATTCACCGTTAATTAATGTACCTGAACGCCCACCACATGTAAAAACAGCACGATATATTACCAAATCTATTTGTTATCATGCAGCCCATATGGCTGATGAAATTGACGCTAAAGCAATTTGTACGCTAACAAACTCTGGTTATACCGCATTTCAAATTTCTGCATGGCGACCAAATGCTCATATTTTAGCATTTACATCTAATAAAAATATTTTAGCGCGTTTAAGTTTACTTTGGGGTGTAAAAGGGATTTTCTATGATAAGTTTGTAAGTACCGATGATACTGTAGAAGATGTAAACCAAATAGCTCATGAACGTGGTTTTGTAACTCAAGGAGATTATTTAATTAACCTTGCTGCCATGCCAATTGTTAAAAAAGGAATGGTAAATACATTAAGAGTTTCTGTAATAGAATAATTTATTTGATGATGAAAAGTCCACTTGTATCTTCTGACTGGTTACTAAAGAATTTATCAGATCCTGATTTGATTATTCTTGATGCAAGTCAACAAGACAACAAAGCGGGTTTGGTATCAGATTCAAATAAATTACAGATTATTGGCGCACGAATTTTTGATATAAAAAATGAGTTTAGCGCTACTAATAGTCCATTTCCTAACACACTTTTATCTGCCGAAGAATTTCAGGAAAAATGCCGTGAATTAGGTATTCATAACTCAAGTAAACTAGTGGTATATGATAACTTAGGTGTATATACAAGTCCGAGAGTTTGGTGGATGTTTAAAATAATGGGCTTTGAAAATATTGCCGTTTTAGATGGAGGATTACCAGATTGGATAGCTAATGGATATCAGGTTCAAGAGCCAGTTCAAGTAACAATTCAATATGGTAATTTTAAAGCAAAATTTGATTATACTAAAGTTAGGGATATTGATTACTTAACTGAAAATTTAACATTAAAAGAAGCTCTTGTTATTGATGCGCGCTCTGCAAATCGGTTTAATGGTATTACACCAGAACCACGAAAAGGATTGAGAAGCGGACATATACCAAACTCAATAAATATTCCGTTTACAGAAGTCTTAGAAAGTGGTAAATTTAAAACCACTAAACAATTGATTGAATTATTTAGTGGTTTTAATCTTCAAGAATCCCCTTTAGTTATTAGTTGTGGCTCAGGTATTACAGCTTGTATCATACTCTTAGCAGCAGACTTAGTTCTACAAAATGATAAAGCACTCTATGATGGTTCTTGGACTGAATGGGCACAATTAAGTTAATTACCTATTTTTTAAAGTACATTTTTTTAATATCAAAAATAGAGTTCCCGAAGATAACTTTAGGAGCTTTAAGTACTTCTAAAACTAAAGAAGTGTCATTTATTGAGTTGATTTTAAACGCATAACCCTCAGCTTTTAATTCAATAGTTTCGTAGTCATAATTGACGCTTTTAACATTTTCGCCATCATATTCGGCATCTTTAATTGCATAAGACCATTGGTAAACTTCAATCGACTCATTTTTAGTGGTTACTAAATTTGTGCCTTTTAAGACTGGTTCCGATTTAAGTATTTTCATAACTTTTAACTGTTGTGTCGCTTTATCAAAAGAAACTGTCAGTTCAATGTCGTTAGAAAATTTTGGACTCATTTTGTCAAGTTTCCAATCTGTGTTATAGAGTAAACTGTTTTCGATTACTTGTGTTTCATTAGTAAGTGTAGAGCTTTCTTCTTGTGAATAACCCAAACTAAAAAAGCAAAGTAATGTGGTTAATAGGGCAAGTTTTGGAAAAAATACTTTCATAATAATATTGAATTGGTTTGTACTAAAGTTAATAAATTTTCAATAAAAAATCGAAAGATTAACTGAATTGCATTTTTTTAGAATTCAAATTTCAATTGAACCGACATGCTTTTTTGAGATGTTTTTTGTTCTTTTTTAGTAGTATTATTGAGGTTTCCAAGTGAAAGACCTAATAAGCGCACAGAGTTTTTTGGTTTCTCTTGAAAGAGTAATTCTCTTGCTATTTCTAAAATTAAGTGTTTGTCAGAAATAAAATATTGGATAGTCTTACTTCGCGTTTGTTGGGTAAAATCACTGTATTTTATTTTTAATGTGATTGTTTTTCCAGAAACCTTACTTTTTTTAAGTCGCTTTTCTAACTCTTCAGCGATATGCTCTAGTTTTTCAAGCATGAAAATTTCAGAGCTGATATTATCAAAAAACGTACGTTCTGCAGCAACAGATTTTTGTGTTCTATTTGGTTTTACGCTACTTAAATGAATCCCTCTAACGACATTGTAATAATACGCACCAGATTTTCCGAAATGAGTGGTTAAATAATCAACAGTTTTTTGTTTTAAATCTCGCCCTTCATAAATACCTAACTGGTACATTTTTTCAGCAGTAACTTTTCCTACACCATAGAATTTTCTAACATCTAAGGCTTCTAAAAATTCTAAAACCTCATCTGGATTTACAGTTTTTTGTCCGTTTGGTTTGTTGTAATCGCTTGCAACTTTTGCTATAAATTTATTAATTGAAATTCCAGCGGAAGCAGTTAAACCTACTTCTTTAAAAATACGTTCTCTAATTTCTTCAGCCAATAGTGAGGCGCTTGAAATCTCTTTTTTATTTTCAGTAACATCTAAATACGCTTCATCTAAAGATAGAGGTTCTACCAAATCAGTATAATCATAGAATATTTTTCTAATTTGCTTAGAGATCTCTTTGTAGCGATCAAACCTTGGTTTCACAAAAATAAGTTCAGGGCAACGTTTTCTTGCTAATGTACCACTGATAGCGCTTCGTACGCCAAAAACACGCGCTTCATAACTTGCAGCGCTTACTACGCCACGTTTACCACCTCCGCCAACAGCCAATGGTTTTCCTCTAAGTTCAGGATTATCTAGCTGCTCTACGGAAGCGTAAAAGGCATCCATATCAACATGAATAATTTTTCTTAGCAGGAAATCGAAAGACATTTGATAGTGTTAAGTCATTCAAAAATACTATATCTTTGAATTATGATGATAGAAATAGAGCGTAAATTTTTAGTAACCTCAGATGTTTTTAAAACCGAATCGTTTAAAAAAACGCGCATTACTCAAGGGTTTTTGAGTACAGATCCTGAACGCACTGTAAGAGTAAGGGTAAAGGGAAATCAAGGGTTTTTGACTATAAAAGGGGTGTCAAATTCTTCGGGTACATCTCGTTTTGAATGGGAAAAAGAAATTGAATTAGAAGAAGCTGAAGCGTTATTAAAAATTTGTAAAAAAGGCGTTATAGATAAAATTCGTTATGAGGTAAAAATAGCTAATCATATTTATGAAATTGACGATTTTTTTGGGGGTAACAAAGGATTAATCATCGCTGAAATAGAACTAAATTCAGAAGAGGAAACATTTGAAAAACCAATTTGGCTCGGAAAAGAAGTTACTGGAGATGTAAAGTATTACAATTCACAATTGAGCTTGAACCCTTTTTGTGAGTGGTAACATTAGATTAATTTTTTTACCACATTAGTTACAATTCCCCAGATTACAAAGTTATTCTCGGGTGTAACTTGAATAGCTTGATACTCTGGATTTTCTGGTTGTAACCATACGCCATCATTTTCCACACGTAAGCGTTTTACGGTAAATTCACCATCTAAAAAACACACTGCAATTTTATTATGTGTTGGCGCAATACTTCTGTCAATAACTAATAAGTCATTATCATCTAACCCAGCACCAATCATTGATTGTCCGCTAACACGTGCAAAAAAAGTAGCCTCTTTGTTTTTAATCAATTCTCTATCTAATGAAATACGATCTTGTTTAAAATCATCTGCTGGAGAAGGGAAACCACAGGAAATACCTGTGTCAAAAAAAATAGCACCCTCACTCTCTTGAGTGTCAGGTGTAAAAAATGTTAGAGCTTGCGTTGTCATAGGATAAATATACTTATTTTATAATAAGAATGTCATTAAATTGGGTAGTATATTGATGCGATAAATGGTCTTGCTTCATTTTCCAAGTTTTCTGTAAATCCTGGTTTGCAATTTTTAATTTGTCATCGCCGTATTTTTTATTGAGTTTATCAATAGCTTTCATTAACGGAACATGTTTTGGATTTTCATTAGAAAACATATCCAATTGATGATTGTCTGTTGGCACAAGTCCGGTTACAATTACTCCAGCACGTTTATATTTTATACCTTTTTGATACAATTGATCTATAGCTGTAATAGCGTTTTTAACTATTGTTAGTGATGAGTTTGTAGTGTGTGGTAATACTACTGTAACACTAGTTTTATAGGGGTTTTGGTTTTTTTCAAACCTGTTACCTTGCAATAAAATGATGAGTATATTACAGCTAGAGTTTTGTGCTCTTAATTTTTCAGCACAACTGTTTGCAAAAGTTGCAACACGTTCTTTAATGTCTCTAATACCTGTATAAGTACCAACAAAACTACGCGTGGTGGCAATAGATTTTTTTATAGGAAGGTCATCTTCTAAATTCAATGTTACGATGCCTTCTAAATCTTTTTTTAAGTTCAATTCAGTAATAGAAAATTGAGCTTTCACCCAGCTGTCTGAAAGTTGTGTAAAATCATATGCGGTTAAGATGTTTTGTTGAGACAATCGTTTTTCTATACGTCGTCCAATGCCCCAAACATCTTTTGTTTTAGTCCACTTTAAAGCTTTAATTCTTTTTTCATCAGAATCGATAACAAAAACTCCACCAGTTTCTTTAGGGAATTTTCGTGCGATTTTATTAGCAACTTTTGATAGAGCCTTGGTAGGAGCAATACCTACACAGGTTGGTAATCCCGTCCATTGCAGTACACGATTTCGAATGTTGTGCCCAAGTGTGTCGACATCATCCTTTGAATTGAGTAACATAAAAGCTTCATCAATACTGTAGACTTCTACATCTGGCGAAAACTGTTTTAGAATACTCATCACTCTGCTGCTCATGTCTCCATATAACGGATAGTTAGATGAGAAAACTTGTATTTGATGCTCTTTAAAAAATGCTTTGTATTTAAAAGCAGGAGCGCCCATAGGTAGTTCTAAACTCTTAGCTTCATCACTACGTGCAATAACACAACCATCATTATTAGATAAAATAGCAATGGGTGAGTTCCTGAATTGTGGTTGAAAAACACGCTCGCAGGACGCATAAAAGTTATTACAATCTACTAGTGCAAACATGAATTAAAGATACAACTATATAGATAAATTATTAGAAATTTAGATGCATACTAGCTCTAAAATTCCTTCCAGGAGAACTTATACCAGAAGCAAATTCTTTATAATGTACATCAAAGATGTTATCTAAACCTAATTGTAGTTTTAAAGCATCAGTAACTTGATATCCTAAATGGGTATTGAAAATATTCCAAGAAGGGCTACCCGCATAATATTCATCACCATCAATAGTAGTATCAGGATCAATCAATGGACTTTGACTTAAGTTATCCTCACCTCCAGCACTGTACTCATCTGTGTTTTTCTTAGCTGAGTACCTCCAATGTAAACCACTATCAATCTTATTTTTACGGTATATAACACTTGCACTACTAAATAGTGGTGCTATAGACGGTAAATAATTACCAGTGTCGTTAGCTTTTCCTTTGGTATATGTAATATTCCCTTTTAATGTGAAATTGTTAATTGGTACAAGACTTAAGTCAATTGTACCTCCATAAATATATGCTGTTTCACCATTTACATTGGCAATCGTTGTTACTTCATCGCCATCATACACAACAGTAGAATCATCTAGAGTTGAGGTGTCATTGTTAACTACAAAATCAGTTCTATAGATGTAATTATTCAGTAATGTGTAATACCCATTAACAGAAATTTGATTTTTCTTGTTACCTAAAAATTTAGTAATTCCTAATTCACCATTATAAGCGTATTCGGGCTTTAAATTCACGTTAGGAACAGTTAGTAACCCGCTTTTCTCACGAATTTTCCCAATATCATCAATATTCGGTGATCTAAAACCAGAAGAAATTACAGCATTAAATCGAGTTAAGCCAGAAGGTCTGTAGGTTAAACCTAAATTAGCTGTGAAAGACGAATTATCTAATTCTAATTTGGTTTCTGGTAAACTCACATAAGTTTGATCAATAAAGTTAGCTTTTAAATTTGTATATGTAAACCGCCCTCCAGTATTTAGAGTCATTTGTTTATTAATGTCTTGTCTGTAATTTAAATATCCAGCAGCGGTAGTGTATTCAGATCCGCCATCAGGATATCTAGATTGCACAATAGTATGTCCGGCAATACCAATGATATCATTACCATTAACAATCAATTCTTCTCCATAAGCATTAGATTTCACGTCATTATGCGTAAATTCTAAACCGTAAGATAGGTCTCTGTTGTTAGAAAGTGGTACTTTAAAATCAGTGTTTAAGCTATACACATCAACACGTTCTTCTTGATGATCGCGTTCTAAACTACCATATTTTCTTTTGACACGAGATTCTTTTACATTTTGATATGCTGCGGTTATGGTACCCGATTTTAACCATTTGTAATTCGGGTTTATTTGGTATTGTGGTGAAAAAAAGAATCGCTTTTGCGGCCCGTAAAACCATTCAGCAAATTTTAAGGATCCGTTTTTTAATTCCGTTAATTTATCAAAACGAGGAATATTTGTTGACTCTGAGAGTTGAAAATTAAGTGTCAGGTTATTAGTTTCAGATGTTTGAATGTTGAATTTTTGCAATACATCAAACTGATTATAGCCTGTGTTTTTTTGAATATGTAGTTTGTTATTTGTAACTGGGGTGTCATTAAATGTGTTACTGTTATTATCTGAATAATATGGTACTAAGCCCCAATTGTCATAGCCATGAGTTCTGTTTTTCCCCATTCTTAAATCGCCAAATTTAGATGTAGAAAACGAGGTGTATGATGCCCATTTTTCAAAACTTAATTCTCCTCCAAAGCTTTGAGTAAATTCGCTATTTGCAGACGAGAAACGTGTGCTTGAGTTTCCGGAAAATGTTTTTGAGTTATTGATTTTTGGTGTTCTGGTGTAAAAATGAACTACTCCTCCTAAGGCATCACTACCATAAATTACTGATGATGGTCCAAATACAACTTCTGTTCTTTCAAGAGAATTTGGGTTAACTGTAATGGCGTTTTGTAAGTGTCCAGACCTGTAAATGGCGTTATTCATTCTAACATTATCCATAACTAATAATACTCTATTGGCTTCAAAACCTCTTATTACTGGACTTCCGCCACCACCTTGTGACTTTTGAACTCTAACACCAGGTGTTGCTGCTAATATATCTGCAGAAGTTTGTGGTGCTAATTCTTGAATGTTTTTTCGTGTTAAAACTTCTATTTTTTCTGCAACCCTAGATTTTTTAACTTTTGATTTTGATACGGATAATGTGATTTCAGATAGTTCATCAGAATCATTTTCAAGAAAAATGATAGTTTTTATTTTTGATTTTTGAATAGAAAAATCTTTATAGCTGATGTGTGAAAAATATATTATTTCTGTAGCGTTGAATTTTGAAATGTCAATTTTACCGTCAAAATTAGAAATAGTATTTTTAGAATGATCCTTATTAAAAGCAACAACGTTAATTATTACTTCATTGGTACTGCTGTCCTTAAGGGTAATTTCTTGGGCATAATTAAATTGAAAACAATATAATAGGAGTGTGCTTAAAATTAAATATCGTAGGTTAATTAAAGACTTCATGTAGTATTTTTAATGATTTAGGTTTTTTAAAAACGCCCAAATGTACATTAAAATACTGTAAAATTTCGTTCAGTATATCTTGTCGCATTTGTGAGTTATATTTGATTAAATGTAACTCATCAAAATTTACGCCAAATAAAGTTTTTAATTGGTCTATTTTAGCTCTGTTTTTTTCATGGTAAAAGAAGTTTTGTTCAAGTTCATTCTTGTCTGGATATATCCCAAGATGCTGCGATAGTTTTAATAAAAAAAGCAAGTGAAAGTTCGCGTTAAAATCATTAATGTCAAACCAAAGCAAAGCAGTTTCTAAGTAATTATATAATTCAATATTTTGTTCTTCTTCCTTAAGGCTGTTGTGTAAAATTTCAGCAAGAAATAGTGCAACCGTACTTTTATATATATTTGTTTGTAGTGAAGTATAGGTGTGGTTTAGTTTGACTTCAGATATCTTATGTAAAGTTTTGTTTTGTTTATGGGTTACCTGAATTTCCAATTGTGACAACACCTGAAAATAAGCAGGATTTAGCTTTCCTTTTTTAGATTTTAATATATGGTGTAAAATGTAGGATTGTACACCATAATCCAATGTGTAACAAGTTACAATCAAAGAACTATCTTTATATTTTAGTGCAGAAAAAACTATTGCTTTTGTTGTAGCAACCATTACTTAATTACCATCACTTTTTCAACTGTGGTTTCCTCATTATCTTTTGTAGTCACCATTATGATGTATACTCCAGAAGCTACTTTATGAGTCCCGAAGGCTGTCATGTCCCAATCAAAAGCAGTTCCGCCTTCTACGGTAGTTTCGTAAACTAAATTCCCGGAAATATCTGTAATTTTTAGGTTTGATCCGTCAACTAAACCTCTTATTTTTAATTTGAAATTTGAGTCTTTCATATGTTCTGGCCTAACAGGGTTAGGAAAGGCATACACATTCTCTAGGTTTGTAGCAGATTCAGTCGCATTAGAGTTAAAAGAGACCATTCCTTTTTCAGTAGCAAAATAAACTTCTCCACTACTGTGGTCAATAGCCATATCTGTAACACCATTTGATGGCAAAGGAGAATTGTTTTTTGTAAAATGATGAATTGTTTCTTGCCCGTTTGCTGATAAGTAAAATACACCCGAATCGAAGGTAGCTATCCATTTGTTGTTTGCGCCATCAACTTCTATATCTGTTATAAATTGCCCAAACATTAATTCTTTTGGAATGCCATCATCTAAAATAATAACTGCTTCAGCTTGGGGGTTTGCTGATGAAAAGAACTCAGAAGTGTTGTAAAGTACACGTAAACCTAGGCGGTTACCAATCCATAAATTATTATCATTATCAATAGCCAACCCTCTAATTTCATTGTCTGTTAAATTTCCAGTTTGAGATGTTAGTTTTTTTAATTGAATACCGTTAGAACTTTCTTTCATTCCTATAACACCATTTTTTGTAGACCCTACCCATTTAGTATTGTTTTGGTCTATGACAATCTCTTCAAACCCGTTTTCTCCATTTACATCTGCTATAACACTTAAGAAATCAAATGATTCCCATGTGTTGTTTTGTGGGTCATATGATTTTAAAGGACTAGATACTTTAAAGTTGGTAAACCAAAGTTTTCCATTACTATCAAAAGTTGATTTTCCAATACGTAAATGACTTGGTGTAGCTGGATATGGTCCCCATGTTTCTAACGGTAGATCATTTATACTGTATAATGTAGTTGCTACACCATCATTTAATTCTAAAACCCCATCAAAACATGAGCTTAAAAATAATTGATTATTGTTAAAAGGGTTAATCGCAACATCTACTATATTTCTAGCGCTTAAAAGATTACTAAAAGGGGTATTGTTCCAAATGTCGTTGTTTAAATGACTAATGCCTTGGCTTTTTGGATTAAACGGATTAAAATACAAACTATATTTCCCGTAAACAGCCCAAGCTTCGTTATTTCCTGCATTAATTGTAAACACATTATTTTCTAACAGTCCATTTGGCTTTATTTGGGTAGTATTTGTTCCATCTGCTAAATTAAATTTGAAAATCCCGTTATTCTGTGTCCCAATAAAGACGTTATTATTAGCTGTGCTTGCAACAGAAAATTCAGATTTGTAAATGTCTTCTTGAAATGGTATGGTTAAGATGTTTGTAAACCCATTTTCATAGATGTAACAATTAGTTGCGGTTGTAATAAGCATTTTATCATCACTAATTCTATGATCTAATACAGCTGCATAAGTTGTAAGGTTGTTAAAATTAACGCCATCATATTCATATATGGTATTGTTAGAGTTTATAGCGTATATGGTATTATTAAAAGTAACTATGTTTTGCCAATCATTTGTTGGTGCCGGTAAAACTTGCCACAGTGAATAATCAATAATATTAGCATCATTTAATTCAGCTCTTTTAATACCTTCAGAAGTTGCCGCGTATATATAGCCGTCTTTTATAGTTGTTTGTTTTACTGAAATTTGCTCGCCATTATTACCTATAAAATAGCTATCATCAAATTCTAAATTCTCTAAGTTATAGGTGGTAATCCCGAAATCACATGATAAATACACTAAACCTTCGTGTTCATAAATATGATTGATTCGTTTTATGTTTGGAGCAATATTTGGTTTATTGAAAATATCTACGACTGTTAATACAATATCTGGTGTAACGATTTCTATAAGTCCGTTTTCATAGCCAATTACAGAAGTATTTTCAATCTCACTATAGTAATAATACGAGATGGTTTCTCCAGTTAAACCGTTAATAGTTGTAGTGTTTGTATTTGCTAATGATTGAGTATTGTGTTTGAATATTGTATTCTCAGCAGAAGCAAGCACATCGTTACCACTAGTTGCTATTCCTGAAATGTTTAAATATGAAAAATGCCCTTTCCATTGCTCAGAATAATCTTGAGCAAAGGCGAATGAGTTGATAAACAGTAGTGCTAAAATGACTTTTATGTTCATTAGGTGATATTTGTATGAAAAATAAGATTCTTCAAATATATTCATTTTAATGCTAAGTCACTATAAATCTCATGTTCGTTAATAAAAAAAGCCCTCATATGAGGGCTTTTTTTATTATTTTAAGTGAGGAATTAAACAACACCTTGTGCTAACATTGCTTCTGCAACTTTAACAAAACCTGCAACATTCGCTCCTTTTACATAATCGATATAACCGTCTTCTTGTGTACCATATTTCACACAAGATTCGTGAATATCTTTCATGATAGCTTTTAATTTAGTATCTACTTCTTCTCTAGTCCAATTAAAACGTAAAGAGTTTTGAGACATCTCTAAACCAGAAGTAGCAACACCACCAGCATTACTTGCTTTTCCTGGTGCAAATAAAACTTTAGCTTTTTGTAGTACTTCAATTGCTTCTGGTGTAGTTGGCATGTTTGCGCCCTCTGCAACACAAATACATCCGTTAGCAACTAACGTTTTAGCTTCTTCTTTGTTTAACTCATTTTGAGTAGCACATGGTAAAGCTACATCACATTTTACTGACCATGGGCGCTCATCAGCGAAAAATTTAGCGGATGGATATTTTTCAACATAAGCGCTTATTCTTCCACGTTTTACGTTTTTTAACTCCATTACGAATGCTAATTTATCAGCATCAATCCCGTCAGCATCATAAATGTATCCAGAAGAGTCAGACATTGTAACAACTTTAGCTCCTAATTCAGTTGCTTTTTCAGTTGCATATTGCGCTACGTTTCCGGATCCTGAAACCGCTACAGTTTTTCCTTTGAATGAATCACCTTTGGTTGCTAACATACTCTGTGCAAAATACACATCACCATATCCTGTAGCTTCTGGACGGATTAATGACCCTCCAAAAGACTTTCCTTTACCAGTTAAAACTCCAGTAAATTCGTTACGTAGTCTCTTGTACTGGCCAAACATATATCCTATTTCTCTACCGCCAACACCAATATCTCCAGCAGGAACATCAGTATTAGGCCCGATATGTCTTGATAATTCTGTCATAAAACTTTGGCAAAAACGCATTACTTCAGCGTCTGATTTTCCTTTAGGATTAAAATCAGATCCACCTTTTCCTCCACCCATTGGTAAGTGTTGTTAAACTGTTTTTGAAAACTTGTTCAAAAGCTAAGAATTTTAAGATACTTAAGTTTACTGATGGGTGAAAACGCAATCCTCCTTTATAAGGTCCAATTGCAGAATTCATTTGAATTCTATATCCTTTGTTTATTTGAACTTCACCATTATCATCTACCCAAGATACTCGGAATAAGATAACGCGTTCAGGTTCAGTCATTCTTTCTAATACCTTAGCTTGATTGTATTGAGGGTTCTCCTCAATAAATGGGATTACAGTTTCAGCAACTTCAGTTACTGCTTGTAAAAATTCTGGTTCGTTTGGGTTTCTTTTCTCAACAATATTGATAAAATTCTTAATACTATCTTTCATTATTTGATGATTAATTTCTTAATGTAAAACGCTTAAAGCAGAACAAATATACAGATATTCATTATATCATAGATATAAATAGCTGTTATTTGCAGCTTTTTTTAAACATAGTTGCATTTAATTTTTTTGTTAATGCAGTTTTTATATATTTGTTTTCTAATATTATAAGGTAGTAAAGATGATTAAAAAATATCTTTTGTTGATAATGTTAATTGCTTTTTCAGTAGAGACTGTTGAAGCACAATTAGGATTTTCACATGAAATTGGTGCTATTGTTGGGCCTGTAGCTTTTCAATCAGATTACGGAGTTAGAAAAGATTTTGAAACAAATGCTGGTAATACAGGGTTTGGTATAGGAATATACACTATATAAACTTTGCTTATAGAGCAGATTGTAACTGTTATACAAAAGACACGTATTTCAATGATCACTTTAAATTGCGTAACGAAATTTCATATAATACAACAAAATTAGAGCACTTTGGGGAATGGGTACATAAAGATAAAAATTCTGCTATTGCTAGAAGATTAAGAGGAATGGCGGGTGTTGCTAATGTGTTTGACTTAGGGTCGCAGTTAGAATTCTTTCCGTATAGTATTCGTGATTTTGCAGCTGGTGGATATACATTTGCACCATTTTTTAGTTTAGGGGCACATTACAATAGTTTTTCTCCAGAAGCTTATCAGGATAATAGTAAAATTACAGAAACTGAAGCTTTACAAACCTTAAATACAGATCCAACCGTACAAGTTAGTGGAGTGTACGGTACGGCAAATAATGCTATATTTTTAGAAGACTCTGCAACCAACGAAGGGTTTTCATCATGGTCTTTAGTATGGAGTGTAGGTACACGTTATAAATTAACTCCTTTGTCTGATTTAATGTTAGATTTAAGATGGCAATATTATTTTACAGATTTTGCAGATGGTTTAGATCATAATGCACCTTCAGATAAATTTAACGATTGGAATGTATGGTTAAACTTCGGGTATATTTATTACTTAGATTAATAACCATTTAATTATAAAAAAACAAAAAGCTCAGTATAATACTGAGCTTTTTGTTTTTAATGATATTGTACTTTCCTTAAAACTCTTAAGACGTCTTTATATTCTAAGTATAATTTTTCAGAATGATTTTTAATATATAGTTTGATGCTAATAAGTTTTTGTTGTGCATCGGTAAAATCATTCAAACTCAGAATAAGATATGTTGAAGGCAGATTTAATACATCTGTTCTGTCAGCTTTGTTTAAGGTACTTTTTTTCTTAATTTTTTCTACTAATGCGTTATTTGAGTTGTATAGATGAAACAACGATTTTCTATCGTATTGAGGTGGTTCAAAAATAAATTCAGAGACTATTTTATAATTTCCGTTATCAGAAAAGTGTATTACTTTTTTCTCTAAAGGATAGCGTTTTAAATCATTGTTAATTCCTAAAGTGATGTATTCAGTTATTATAAATGAGTTATCGTTATAATGAATGTCAACTTCATCTAATGATGAATAGAACAATTTTACTTGTTCTGTAACCATTTCAATATCTACTCTAGAGTAGTATGTTTCGTGATTAATTGTTTTTCTTATACCTGACCAACATAATACAAATTGCTCCTTAAACACCTTGTATTTTGGTGTGTTGTTTTGATGTCTATTCATGAAATCAAAAACCCCGTCTAATGTATGTTCGATATTGTTTTTAGAACTTTTTTCAATGTTAGCTACAATACCAGAATTGAAGTCTTTAAGTTTAAAGTCAGTAATCATTAATGCGGAATTGCTTCCAATGCGTTTATATGTGAAACCTGAGTAGTATTTATGAATCGTTTTTCTGAATGATGTGATTTTTAGGTTATCTTTTTTAAGTATAGTTACTAGTCCTATAACCTTGTTTTTTGGAAGTTTAGGAAACGGAATGTTTTCGTATAAAATTTCAGGCGGATTGTGTAAATAGGCGTTAACTAGATTTTGGATTTTACTGTCATCAAAAAAATCAACTCCAGTGATTTTATTGTCTTCGTCTTCTACGCCAACAACAATGTAAGAATTGTTGTTAGGATTTGCATTTGTTAATGCGCAAATATGCTTTAAAAACTTGCCTTTCCCTACCTTGGTGTGTAGGTTTAATTGTCGTTTTTTATCGTAAAAACTATTCTCGTCATTATAGGTGAGCAGTCTTTTTATGAGCAAACGTTTATTAAGCATTCGTTAAAAGTCTTAGAATATGTTATAATTTCTTTAAAGTTATTCGTTTTTAACCAATTTTTAACAAAGAAATTAAGATAAAATATTCAATTTGCACTATTCAATTAGGAATAGTATTTTCACAGCTAAAATTTTTAAATAAATGGAAGGACAAGCAGCAACGATAGATATCAAAGCGATTAATGAAAAAATAGAAAAAGAAAGTGCTTTTGTAGATTTACTTGTTATGGAAATGAACAAGGTAATCGTAGGTCAGAAGTACATGATAGAGCGTTTATTAATCGGGTTATTAGGTCAAGGACATATTTTACTAGAAGGTGTGCCAGGTTTAGCAAAAACCTTAGCTATTAATACGTTGTCTAAAGCTGTAAAAGGGAGTTTTAGTAGAATACAGTTTACACCAGATTTATTACCAGCTGATGTTGTTGGAACAATGATTTATAACATCAAAGAAAATGATTTCACTATAAAAAAAGGACCAGTATTTGCTAATTTTGTTTTAGCAGATGAGATTAACAGGGCGCCAGCAAAAGTGCAATCTGCTTTGTTAGAAGCCATGCAGGAAAAACAGGTTACAATTGGTGATACCACTTTTACTTTAGATAAGCCATTCTTGGTTATGGCCACTCAAAACCCTGTTGAGCAAGAAGGAACATATCCATTACCAGAAGCACAAGTTGACCGTTTCATGTTAAAAACTGTTATTGATTATCCTAAGTTAGAAGACGAACAATTAATTGTAAGAGCTAATTTGAAAGGGAGTTTTGCTCAAGTAAACGAAGTGGTTTCTGTTGAGCAAATTAAAAGAGCGCAAGAAGCGGTGCGTGAAGTGTATATGGATGAGAAAATAGAGAAGTATATTCTTGATATCATTTTCGCAACACGTTACCCTGAAAAATATGGTTTAGAAGAGTTAAAACCATTGATTAATTTTGGAGCCTCTCCTCGTGGAAGTATCAATCTAGCAACTGCTGCAAAATGTTATGCGTTTATAAAGCGTCGTGGTTATGTAATCCCTGAAGATGTTCGTGCTGTAGTTACAGATGTATTGCGTCATAGAATCGGAATTACTTATGAAGCAGAAGCAGAAAATATCACATCTGAGCAATTGGTGAATAAGATTGTAAATCATATAGAAGTACCATAATAGCCATTATTTGTTACAACGAATAATTAAAAGGCAAATTGAATATGGATACTAAAGAGTTACTAAAAAAAGTTCGAAAAATTGAGATCAAGACACGTCGATTGTCTGATCATATCTTTGGAGGAGAATACCATTCTACTTTCAAAGGGCGTGGTATGACATTTTCTGAGGTGCGTCAGTATCAATATGGAGATGACGTACGCGCAATTGACTGGAATGTGACGGCACGTTGTAATGAGCCATATATCAAAGTTTTTGAAGAAGAACGAGAGCTGACCATGATGCTAATGGTAGATGTATCTGGTTCAAAATTCTTTGGAACTCAAAATCAGTTTAAAGATGAAATGGCTACCGAAATATCGGCAACTTTAGCATTTTCTGCCATGCAGAATAATGATAAAATTGGGCTAATTTTATTTTCAGATGACATTGAGTTATTCATTCCACCTAAAAAAGGACGTTCTCATGTGTTGCGTATTATTCGTGAGTTGATAGAATTTAAACCTCAAAGTAAAAAAACTGATATCGCTGGTGCATTTAAATTTTTGTCTAGCGTCATGAAAAAGAAGGCAATCGTTTTTGTATTGTCCGATTTTATTGCTGATGATGATTACCAACAAACCTTAAAAATTGTAGGTAAAAAACATGATATCACTGGTATTAGAATTTTTGATAAACAAGAAGAATCAATCCCGAATATTGGGTTGGTACAGATGAAAGATGAAGAAACCAATCTGATTCAAACTATAAATACAGCATCAAAAAAAGTGCGTGACAACTATGCGAAATATCACTCTGATAAAACCACATATTTTGAAGAGTCTTTTAGAAAAAGTGGTTCAGGAGCATTAGCAACTCGTGTTGATGAAAGTTATGTGAAAAAATTATTGGGATATTTTAAAAATAGAGGATAAAGCATTAATACAATGAATTTTAAGCTTATAGCAACTCATATAAACCAAATATTAAAAGAAGGAAAACAAGCGTTCTTAACACTTTGTGCGTCTCTTTTTGTAGCGTGTTCTTTTGCGCAACAGATTAAAACGGCTACTGATACTACATCAATACAGATTGGAGAAGAGTTAAAACTAGTGTTGTCAGTTGAAGTAGAATCAACAGATTTAGTGGTGTTTCCAGAAGCAAAAGCAATGGGCATATTAGAAGTTATTGCATCTTATAAAACAGATACGTTAAAGAATTCTAAAGGCTTTGTTTTAAATAAAGAATACGGTTTAACACAATTTGACTCGGGTCATTATGTTATTCCACAGCAGAAGATAAATATCAACGGGAAAACCTTTAACTCTGATTCTTTACAAGTTGAAGTGAGAGATGTTGTGGTAGATACTACTAAACAAAAACTATACGATATAAAACCTGTAATTGAAGTTGAAAAACCTTATGAAGGGTTTCCAATGTGGATATTATATGTAATTATAGGTTTACTTGTTTTAGCAGGGATTTTATATGTATTGTTTTTCAGAAAGTCTAAAGCAGAGCGCGAAGCAGAACAAAAACTACCACCATTTGAAGAAGCTATTCAGCATTTAGAAGCGCTTGATAATGATGAGTTGTTGGTAAATCACGAGTATAAAAAATACTATTCAGAACTCACTGATGTGTTAAAACGTTACTTAGATGAGAAAGTATATGACAACGCTTTAGAAAGTACGTCTGATGAATTAATTGAAAAATTAGAGTTATTACGTGATTCGGGTAAATTGCCAATTTCAAAAGAAATTATTGCAGAGTTAACTAAAGTGTTACGTACGTCTGACTTAGTAAAATTTGCAAAATCACAACCAGATGATGGTACAGCAAAAGTAGATAGAAATACTATTGAAAAAATGCTAAATGAAACGAAGCAAGCAATTCCAGAACCTACGGAAGAAGAATTGTTGCTAAACGAGCAATATCAAAAAGAACAGGCTCGTAAAAAGAAACAGAAGAAAATAATTTACGCATCAATTACTGGGGTAGCATTGATTGTTTTAACTGTTGTAGGTCTTGGCATTAAATACGGTTTTTCAACAGTTAAAGATGAGGTGTTTGGTCATCCTACAAAAGCATTATTGGAAGGTAAATGGATACGAAGCGAGTATGGTCATCCTACAATTGTTGTCACAACTCCGCAAGTATTAAAACGTGTGTCAAACAAACAATTGGAAGCTGCAAACACACAAAGTTTTGCATTTGGTAGTTTGACGAGTAATTTCGGATTGGTGTTAAATACGACTATTATACCAGAAACCGCGCAAGTAGGAATAGCACAAATCAATGGTGCTACAGAAGATGAAGATTCTGAAGAACAAAAAATTGATTTAGAGCAAATAAACGAAATGTCATTACAGCTATTAGAGCAGCAAGGCGCTACAAATTTGGTTGTGAAACAAGAAGATTATGATACTGGCAAAGGGTTTAAAGGAATGAAAGCCTTTGGGAGTTTAAATGTTAAAAACCCAATAACTGGCAATATGCAGTCAACTCAATATGAAATATTAAGCTTTGAGCAAGGTAATGCCTTACAGCAAGTCATGATATTTTATCAGGAAGATGATGTGTATGCTGGGAAAATAGTGAGTCAGGTGTTAGATTCTATTGAACTTAAAAAAACTGAAGAATAATGTTGTGGAACTATGACTATGTAAATCCGGAGTTTTTTTGGTTGCTGTTAGTACTACCTTTACTAATTCTGTGGTCGGTTTTTAAAAGAAAACAACAAGTTGCCACTTTACAAATAAGTAACTTAAAGGGTTTTCAAGATACTACACTATTACCAAAACTAAAGCCATTGTTATTGGTATTACGTCTGTTGGCTATCACAGCAATAATCATTGCCTTGGCGAGACCACGTACTGTAGATGTGTCTTCAAAAACGAAGACTAATAAAGGAATTGATATTGTAATGGCGATAGACATTTCGGGAAGTATGTTGGCAAAAGATTTAAAACCAAACAGGCTAGATGCTTTAAAGAAAGTAGCTGGCGATTTTATCAAAGGTCGTCCAAATGATAGAATTGGTTTGGTGTTATATGCAGGGGAAAGCTATACGAAAACTCCAATTACGAGTGATAAAAGTATTGTGTTGGGTTCACTAAGCGAGGTTGAATATGATAATAGAATTTCTGATGGTACGGCTATTGGAATGGGGTTAGCTACTGCTGTTAACAGATTAAAAGATAGTAAAGCAAAAAGTAAAGTCATTATTTTATTGACAGATGGAGTTAATAATTCTGGTACAATTGACCCAAAAATAGCGAGTGAATTGGCGATGAATTTTGGTATAAAAGTGTACACTATTGGTTTAGGAACAAACGGAATGGCATTGTCGCCAATAGGTATAAGGCCAAACGGACGATTCGTTTTTGATAAGGTGAAGGTTGAAATAGATGAAAAACTACTAAAAGAAATTGCTAAGAAGACCAGCGGTAAATATTTTAGAGCGACAAATAATAGAAAATTAAAAGAGATTTATTCAGAAATAAACAAGTTGGAAAAAACTGAAGTTGAAGAGTTTAAATTTTATAACTACGATGAGAAATTCAGAATTTTTGCGCTTTTTGGTGTTGGGTTATTTTTGTTAGAATTAGTGTTGAAACACACTTTATTTAGAAGTTTTATATAAATGTTTGAGTTAGAGGAAAAAATATATTTCTACTTGTTATTGGTGTTGCCAGTTTTGGTAATTGCTTTTCTGATGCTTGCTGTTTGGAAAAAAAAGACACAAAAACAGTTTGCAGAACATCGTTTACTAAAGCGCTTAACACCAGAGAAATCAAAGTTTAAAAGTACGTTTAAACTGTTGTTGTGGTCAATTGCAATCATTTGTTTTGCCATCGGTTTGGTAAATCCAAAATTCGGTACAAAACTAGAAACTGTTAAACGTGAAGGTGTCGATATTGTGTTTGCTGTAGATGTATCTAAAAGTATGTTGGCTGAAGATATTGCCCCAAATAGAATAGACAAATCTAAGCAGTTGGTGACTCAAATTATTAATAACCTTGCGAGTGATAGGATTGGTATTATTGCCTACGCAGGCCAAGCATATCCGCAATTACCAATTACAACTGATTATGCATCGGCAAAAATGTTCTTACAAAATATGAATACTGATATGTTGTCTTCTCAAGGAACAGCAATTTCTGATGCTATTGAAATGGCAACTACATATTTTAATGATGAAGAGCAAACTAATAGAATATTAGTCATCATTTCCGATGGTGAAGACCATAGTGAGAATGCTATTTCAGCAGCAAGTTTAGCCGCAGAAAAGGGCATTAGAATATTTACAATTGGTGTAGGGAAAACATCAGGTGGGCCAATTCCTTTAAAACGAAATGGTATCATTGAAAGTTATAAAAAAGATAAAAATGGAGAAACAGTTATTACCAAATTAAATGAAACAGTTTTAACTGAGGTAGCAACTAAAGCTAATGGATTTTACTTGAATGGGTCAAACACACAACAAGTGGTAGATCAGGTTAAAGAAGAATTGTTAGCGATGGATAAAAAGGAGTTTGAAACAAAGCAATACACAGAATTTGATCATCAGTTTCAATGGTTTTTAGGTTTCGGATTATTGTTTTTATGTATTGACGTTTTAGTGTCTGAAAAGAAAACAAAATGGATAAAAAAACTAAATCTGTTTAACGAATAACAAAAATGAAAATAGTTTTAACATATAGTTTATTACTGATAAGTTTCCTGTCTTTCTCACAAGAAAAGGAACAGCCACAAGATGTGAAATACATTTATAATGGGAATCAGCAATTGCAAGAGAATAACTTTGTGAATGCAGAGGCTGAGTACAGAAATGCTATTTCCGAAAACCCAGTAAATTCAGTATCTAAATTTAATTTGGGTAACGCGTATTTTAAAAATAAGAAAACCGATGAAGCTTTAGCACGTTACCAACAAGCTCAAAAAGTAGCAGAAACGAAAGAAGGAAAACATAAAGCATTTCATAATATAGGTAACAGTTACATGCAGCAAAAAAAGTATGACCAAGCGATTGAGGCATATAAAAATGCGTTGCGTAACAACCCTAAAGATGAAGAAACACGTTATAATTTAGCTTTAGCAAAAGAGAAAAAGAAAGAGCAGGATAAGGAAGACGAAAAAAATAAAGATAAAAATAAGGACAAGAAAGACCAGAAGGATAATAAGGATAAAAAAGATCAGAATAAAGATAAAAACAAGAACGACGAAGATTCTGATAAAAAAGACGACGAAGGTAAGGAAGAAGACAAGAAGGATTCTGGTAAACAAGACGATAAAGAGAAAGATAAAAAGCAAGACGACAAAGGTAAAGAGGACGATAAGAAAGATAAACAGGATGATAAAAAACAGGATGAGTCTAATCAAAAGAAAAAAGAACAACCTAAACAACAACCTAAACAACAACCTGGACAATTATCGCCTCAGCAAGTACAAAGTTTGTTAGACGCAATGAATAACCAAGAAAAGAAATTACAGGAAAAGATGAATGCTAAGAAGGCAAAAGGAGTAGCTGTAAAGAATGAAAAGGATTGGTAACAAGATGACATCACGCATGAAATTGAAAACATACATATTATTTTTTTTACTATTTGTAGCACAATTAGTGTCTGCTCAGGTGGAGTTTACTGCACAGGTAAGTAAACAAAAATTAGGAATTAACGAACGATTGCGAGTAGATTTTGAAATGAATAGTGAAGGTGATAATTTCACACCTCCAGCATTTACAGGGTTTACAGTTGTTGGTGGACCAAGCCAATCCGTAAGTCATTCTTGGGTAAATGGTAAACGCTCGTTTTCAAAAAAATACACATATATATTATCTCCAACCAGACGTGGAAAATTTACACTTAAACAAGCCGCTATTGAAATTGGTGGAGAAACCTATAAAACCATTCCTATTAAAATTGAGGTGACTGCTGCGGTAGATAAACCTAAAAATAGTAATGATCCAAGTTATGTGGCTAGTGAGAGTATTCATTTGGTTGCCGAGGTATCCAATAGCAGTCCATATTTAAACGAAGCAGTTTCTGTTAAATATAAATTGTATGTGAGTCCGCAAGTAAATGTGAGTAATTTTGATTTTATTGATAATCCAAAATACGCTGATTTCTGGAGTCAGAATATCGATACTAAGCAATTTAAATTCGAGTCTGGCACTTATAAAGGGAAACAATACCGTTATGTGGTATTGCGTAAATCGGTACTATATCCGCAGAAAACAGGAAAATTAAATATTGAACCACTAACTATTGATGTTGTGGTAGATGTGCCAACAAACCGAAGAGACTTCTTTGGTGGACGTATGTACCAATCAGTGCGTCATAAAGTAGCAGCAGGTAGCAGAAAAATAAATGTAAAACCTTTTCCAGAGGCAGGAAAACCAGTAAGTTTTACGGGTGCCGTTGGTGAATTTGAATTTGATGTTACCACATCAAAATTGGCATTAAAATCTGGGGAATCACTTCAAGCCGTTGTAAAAGTTAATGGAAAAGGTAATTTAAAATTATTTGAATTACCAAAATTGGTAGTGCCAAGTTCTTTAGAGGTTTATGAGCCTGAACATAAAGAAAATGTGAAAACTAATTTATCTGGAATGTCTGGTATGATTAGTGATGTGTATACAATTGTACCGCAATACAAAGGTAATTATCCAATTTCAAAATTAGAATTCAGTTATTTTAACCCTAAAACAGAAACGTATCATACTGTAAATTCATTAGAACATATTGTTGAGGTATTAACTGGTCCAACAAATACTGATGCAATCAATAATATAAATAACCCTGTGGTAACAAAGCAAAATGTTGTTAGTAAGAACAATCAGTTTGCATCGTTTCATACAAGCACGACCCTAGTGCCGGTACAAACAACACAATTCTTTAAATCTAATTTATTTTGGTGTTTATTACTCTTGCCATTATTGATAATCCCTGTAGTGTTGTTAGTTGTTAAAAAGAAAGCGCTTATAGCGAGTGATATTCAAGGAGGAAAAATTAAAAAAGCTGATAAACTAGCTAAGAAATTTTTATCAGAAGCTAAAAAGAATTTAAACAACAAAGATCAGTTTTACGAATCGTTACACAAGTCCTTACATAATTATTTGAAAGCTAAATTACAAGTAGAAACATCTGAATTTAGTAAAGACAAAATAGCTTCTATTTTTACAGAAAATGCGATTGGTGAAGAAACTACAAAACAATTTACAAGCTTAATTGAAGCTTGTGACTTAGCGCGATTTACACCAATAAGTAGTGATGCAATGCAACAAGACTATGAAACAGCTGTAAGTGTAATTTCAGCTATTGACAAAGCAATTTAAACCTGCGGATTAAAACTCAAACGAATGAAAAACATCATTTATATATTATTATTAGTAACAAGTTTAGGGTTTTCTCAAAATGATCAATTGTTTGAGAAAGCTAATTCGTTGTACAACAGTGAACAGTACAGCGAAGCTATTCAAGTTTATGATCAAATACTAAGTACAAATAATCATTCAGCTGACTTGTATTTTAATAAAGCAAATGCGTATTATAAGCTAAATAGGATAGCTGAAAGTGTGTATAATTATGAAAAAGCCTTACAGCTTGATCCGTCAAATGAAGATGTGTTGACTAATTTGGCCTTTGCAAATAATATGAAAATAGATAAAATTGATGCAATTCCAACTACGGGATTTTCAAAATTATTTTCAGCATTTGTAAATATGTTTTCGTTTGATACCTGGGCAGTATTCGCTGTAATATTTATGATGTTATTTGTTGGGTGCTTTGTGTTGTACAGCACATCCAAATATACATCTAAAAAGCGCCTTTATTTTGTAACTGCTCTTGGAGGACTAGTTCTTACAGTGTTGTCTGTATCTTTTGCTTATAAACAAGAATCTATTGTAAAAACAACTAAATACGCTATTGTTTTTGCAAAAGAATCTAAAGTGAAATCTGAGCCAAAACTTAACAGTGAAGAAGCTTTTGTACTGCATGAAGGGACTAAAGTGAAGGTGTTAGAAACGTTTGATGACTGGGTTAAGATAAAATTACAAAACGGTTCTGTAGGTTGGATCATTAAAGAGGATGTAAAAGAGCTTTAATTTAGTGAGTATTTGTTGCAATTTTTATGTAACAAACACGTTAGTCTTTAAAATAGGAGATATGAAAAAAATAGCAGCAATAATTATAGGATTATTTTCAATAATAACTTTCTCGCAAAATATTGAAAAGCACACAGCAGATTTTTCTGATTTAAAAACTTTTGACGGCTTGTCAGTTAAGTTGATTAAATCGGATGAAAATAAAGCTATAATATCAGGAAAATACGCAGATGATGTAATGTTGGTCAATAAAAACGGCTTATTAAAAATTCGTTTAAGAACACCTAGATCATTTAATGGCTATGATACATATGTGTCACTGTATTATAAAACATTGCATTTGATTGATGCTAATGAAGGGTCTTACGTGTTCTCTGAAGATAAAATTGATGCGATAGATTTAGAAATTAAGGCTCAAGAGGGGTCAGAAATTGAATTGGATATAAAGTCTAAACGTTTAAATGTAAGATCTGTTTCAGGAAGCGAAGTTAGAATAAAAGGTACAGCAGATAATCAAGATGTTGTGGTAAACTCTGGCGGAGTGTATAGTGCTAAAAATTGTAAAACATTACAAACAGAAGTTAGTGTAAGTGCAGGAGGATCTGCAAAGATTTATGCTACAGACGTTGCTAAAGCAATAGTTAAAGCAGGTGGGAACATAAGAATATATGGTAATCCGAAACTTGCAGATACCAAAGAAGTATTAGGGGGAAGTATTAAAATTATTAATTAACTACCAATGAGCTCTTCTCTAAATTCTTCTTCTTGTTTAATGATGTTAGGGAAAATTAATGTTGCAATATTTTTAACTGGTTTATAAAGAATAGATTGGTTAAGTTTTTCGGGACTTAAAAACTCAACAGTTCTATTGGTGTGAGTAAAAATAATTAGGATTACACTTAAAATAAATCCTATTTTCAAGACCCCAAAAGCAGCGCCAAGTAGTTTGTTTAAAACCCCTAATGCTGCAAAATCTGCTAGTTTGGTAAAAGCTTTCCCTGCAAGAGATACAAGTAAAATTATAGCAAAAAAGGTTATTGCAAAAGCCATGACATTAACATATTTTTCGTCCCAATTTACATTGTCACCTAATTTGTCAGAAACGTAGTGTGAAAAATGAATAGCACCATATACTCCTGCAACTAATGCTGCCAAAGAAGCAACTTCAACAAATAGTCCTTTCATAAATCCGCGAATTAACCCGAAAATTAATAAGGCACCCAATACAATATCTATTACACTCATATATTTTATTCTTATAAAACAAATATACATTTTTATACCTTTTGGTATTGCACAGTATTAGAAAATTTCAAGAGAATTACTAGTGTTAACATTAGCAATTAAAGTATCTTTGCGCACATAATTTCTTGTTAATTTGAAGATCTGACACTATGATAAAAAACGATTTATTTTTAAGAGCATTAAAAGGAGAAACAGTAGATAGACCACCAGTTTGGATGATGCGTCAAGCAGGAAGGTATTTGCCAGAATTTATTGCAATAAGAGAAAAGTATGATTTTTTTACCAGATGTCGTCAGCCAGAATTGGCATCTGAAATTACAGTACAGCCAATCCGTCGTTACGGTATGGATGCCGCAATTTTATTTTCGGATATTTTGGTGATTCCTCAGGCAATGAATATTGATGTGGAAATGAAACCTAATTTCGGACCATATTTACCTAATCCTGTTCGCACACAAAAAGCTGTTGATAATGTAATTATTCCAGATGTGAATGATTCATTAGGATATGTAATGGAAGGTATAAAAGCAACAAAAGAAAAGTTAAACAATGAAATTCCGTTAATCGGTTTTGCAGGTTCTCCATGGACAATATTATGCTATTGTGTGCAAGGGCAAGGGTCTAAAAACTTTGATAAAGCAAAAGAATTCTGTTTTACAAATCCAGTTGCTGCACACCAATTATTGCAGAAAATTACTGATACAACAATTGCCTATTTAAAAGCAAAAGTTGCTGCAGGCGTAAATGCTGTTCAAGTTTTTGATTCTTGGGGAGGAATGTTATCTCCAGTTGATTATCAAGAATTCTCTTGGCAATATATTCAACAAATAATAGATGCTCTAAAAGACGAAGCACCAGTAATCGCATTCGGAAAAGGATGTTGGTTTGCGTTAGACACAATGGCTAAATCTGGTGCGGCTGCATTAGGAGTAGATTGGACGTGTTCAGCGCGTAATGCACGTTATTTAACAGGAGGGAATATTACACTACAAGGTAATTTTGATCCATCTCGTTTATTATCGCCACCAGCAGAAATAAAGAAAATGGTACACCAAATGATTAACGAATTTGGAAAGGATAAATATATCGTAAATCTTGGTCACGGAATTTTACCAAATATTCCATTAGATAATGCTAAGGCCTTTATTGATGCTGTAAAAGAATATAAAGCTTAATTCTTTTAATATAATGAAAGAACAATTCCAAGCATATATAAAACATTTGCAAGATTCTATTTGTAAAACATTAGAGTCTGTAGACGGTAAAGCTACATTTAAAGAAGACCTTTGGGATAGGCCTGAAGGTGGCGGTGGTAGAACTCGTGTAATTGAAAATGGGAACGTTTTTGAAAAAGGAGGCGTTAATATTTCTTCTGTTTTTGGAAAGTTACCTGAACAATTACAGAAAACCTTAAATGTTTCTCAAGGTGATTTTTTTGCTTGCGGATTAAGCCTAGTTCTTCATCCTAAAAACCCAATGGTGCCTACAGTTCATGCCAACTGGCGCTATTTTGAAATGTACGATGAACAAGGAAATATCGTTACGCAATGGTTTGGTGGTGGACAAGATTTAACGCCATATTACTTGTTTGATGAGGATGCGATTCATTTTCATAATGTTTGTAAAGAGGCTTGTGATAAACATGATGAAACATTTTATCCGCAGTACAAAAAACGTTGTGATGAGTATTTCTACAATGCCCATAGAAATGAAGGTAGAGGTATAGGAGGTTTGTTTTTTGATTACTTAAAAAAAACTGACTCTATAAGCTTACAAGAAAGATATGACTTTGTAACTGAAATTGGTAACAGCTTCTTAAACAGTTATGTTCCCATTGTAGAAAAACGAAAAGAATTAAGTTATACTTCAGAACAAAGAGATTGGCAAGAAGTGAGACGCGGACGTTATGTAGAGTTTAATCTAGTGCATGATAAAGGCACATTATTTGGGTTAAAAACAAACGGACGAATAGAAAGTATTTTGATGAGTTTGCCACCTAAAGTGCAATGGCATTACAACCATTCGCCAGAAAAAGGAAGTGAAGAAGAACGATTAATACAAGTATTACAACAACCAAAAAACTGGGTTTAATATGTATCCATTAAGAAGAAACCGCCGCCTAAGAACTAATGAAGCAATTAGGTCATTAGTAAGAGAAACGACAATTACACCAAATGATTTTTTAGTACCGCTTTTCGTAGTAGAAGGAATGGGAGTTAAAGAAGAGATAGAGTCTATGCCTAACTATTACCGCTTTAGTTTAGACTTGCTTTATATGGAGGTTAAGGCCTTGTGGGCTATGGGTTTAAAATCCGTACTGTTATTTGTAAAAGTACCAGATAACTTAAAAGATAATGCAGGTACAGAGGCATTAAATGCAGAAGGCTTAATGCAACGTGCTATAAAAACTGTAAAAGATGCGTGCCCGGAAATGTTAGTAATGACTGACGTGGCTTTAGATCCATATTCGTCTTTTGGGCATGATGGTATTGTAGAAAATGGTATGATATTAAATGATGAAACAGCAGAGTTATTGTCAGAGATGGCAGTATCTCATGCAGAAGCTGGAGCAAATTTTGTAGCGCCTAGTGATATGATGGACGGGAGAATAGGTGCAATTCGTGAAGCACTAGAAGATGAAGGCCTGGTTGATGTGGGTATTATGAGTTATTCTGCGAAATATGCCTCAGCGTTTTACGGACCGTTTAGAGACGCTTTAGATTCGGCACCTGTAGATGTTGTTGATGTTCCTAAAGATAAAACAACATATCAGATGGATTATGCTAATCGTTTTGAAGCCTTACGTGAAACCGAAATGGATATAGACGAAGGTGCAGATATCGTTATGGTAAAGCCAGGAATGCCATATTTAGATATTGTTAGAGAAGTAAAAAATGAATTTGACGTGCCTGTTGCGGTGTATCAGGTTAGTGGTGAATATGCTATGATTAAAGCTGCTGCAGAAAAAGGCTGGTTACATCATGACCAAACTATGATGGAAACGACAATGGCTTTTAAACGAGCAGGAGCCGATATTATTGCTAGTTATTTTGCTAAGGATATTGTTAAATTACTATCTTAGAGTTAGATTATTAATAACCAAAATAGAAAACTTAAAACCTGAATGACAGTATTAATTCTATACGCATTACTATCAATAGTTTTTTCTTTTATATGCTCCATACTGGAAGCTGTTTTATTAAGTGTTACCCCAACATTTGTAAACCTAAAGAAAAATGAAGGTAAAGCATATGCAAACCATTTAGAAGAACTTAAACAAGATGTAGATAAGCCATTAATAGCTATCCTTACATTAAACACAGTAGCACATACTGTAGGAGCTATTATGGTAGGTTCTGAAGCTAAAAATGTTTTCGGTGATGAAGGTAATGGTGTGTTTATAGTATCGGCAATTATGACGATATTAATACTGGTTGCCTCAGAAATAATTCCAAAAACAATCGGAGCAACACATTGGAAAAATTTAGCACCTGCTTCTACCTTACTTCTTAGAGGATTAATTCTGTTTTTTAAATGGACAGGTATTATATGGTTATTGCAATTAGTAACCAAATTATTCGGTAAAGCTGGACATGGACATAACGTACTTAGTAGAGAGCATTTTTCTGTTATGGCAGATATGGCAAAAGATGAAGGTGTTTTTGAAGAGTCTGAGTCTAAGGTAATTAAAAACCTTTTGAATTTTAAATCTATTTTTGCAAAAGATGTCATGACGCCTCGTAGTGTTATGAAAACTGCTGAAGAAAACACAACATTAAAAGAGTTCTTTGAAGCGAATAAAACCTTACGTTTTTCTAGAATTCCTATTTTTAAAACAAATCCAGATCATATTACCGGATTTGTTCTGAAAGAAGAGATTTATAAAAATTTAGCAGAAGATTTTGGTGAAAAACAGTTAATAGATATTAAACGTAGGCTATTAATTGTAGATAGAAATGTGCCAATACCTAGTTTGTTTGAACAACTTATACAAGAAAAAGAACATGTTGCTTTGGTTGTTGATGAATTTGGTTCAGTTAGTGGTATAGTCACAATGGAAGATGTTATTGAAACACTTCTAGGTTTGGAAATAATGGATGAAAGTGACACAGATTCCGATATGCAACAATTGGCAAGAAAAAACTGGAAAATACGCGCAAAACGATTAGGAATTATTGGTGATGACGAGTGATTTAGAAATTGCATATGTCAAAACACCACTTGGAGTTTGTAAAATAAGTGGATCGACTGAAGGGATTTCTGAGATTTCAATTTTAGAAGAAGAGGAAGTTATTCCTGAATCTATTCCAAAATCTTTAAAAGAATGTGTTGTTCAACTTCAAGAATATTTTGAAGGGAATAGAAAGGAATTTCAGTTAAAATTCAACTTAAAAGGAACGACGTTCCAAAAAGAAGTATGGCAATCGTTATTAAATATTCCGTTCGGAGCTACTACAACTTATTTAAAGCAAGCTCGCTTATTAGGTGACGAAAAAGCCATTAGAGCCGTAGCTTCTGCAAATGGTAAAAACCCTATCGCGATTATACTACCTTGTCATAGAGTCGTTGGTTCTGATGGTTCTCTAACGGGATACGCTAGCGGCATATGGCGAAAAAAATGGTTGCTAGAACACGAACAAGGCTGTGAACAGCAACGTTTGTTTTAAAATTATGTATCTTTAATAAAATGTATAAAATTGCATTTAATTTTCTAAAACAATTTTTCTCTGAAGCTACATTGTTTAAGCATGGCTTTAATCTATCGCCAATGTATCGCAGGTCAGTTGGTAAATTGGTGTTTGTGTCAAAAGATTTATACACTGTAGAAGTACAAATTCCGTTGAATTATAAGAATAGAAATTATGTTGGTGCAATTTTCGGAGGCAGCATGTTCTCAGCAACAGATCCTATTTATATGATTCAGTTGATGAATATCTTAGGAGATGATTATGTGGTTTTGGGATAAAGCCGCTGATATAAAATACAAACGCCCAGCAAGAGAAACTGCACATGCTCACTTTCAGTTTTCTGAAGATGAGATTAAAGATATCAAGGAAAAAGTAACTGCCAAGAAAGAAATAGATTTTCAAAAAACCTTAGCAATTACAAACAAAAAAGATGTTGTTTTTGCTGAGTTGTCAAAAACCATTTATATTGCCCAAAAAGACTATTATAAAGAGAAGATAAAAAGTCGAACTCATAAATAATAGTATATGTTACAAAAAATAAAATCTGAAAACATTTTGTTTTTAGATATAGAAACCGTTCCAGAACACCCTAATTTTAATGATCTAGATACTACAGTTAAAAGTTTATGGACTCAAAAGACTGAATACCAAAGGAAAGATGAGGTTTCTGCAGAGGACTTTTATGAACGCGCAGGAATCTGGGCAGAGTTTGGGAAAATTATATGTATCTCTGTGGGGTATTTTGTTGTTTCTGATGGTGTAAGACACTTTAGAATTACGTCTTTCTCAGGAGAAGAGCGCCAAGTATTATTAGATTTCAAAACACTTTTAGATCAGCATTTTTTTTTAAACCATATCATTTGTTGTGTGCACATAACGGCAAAGAATTCGATTTCCCATTTATTGCCAGAAGAATGGTAATTCATGATATTGAAATTCCAAACGCATTAAATTTGTTTGGTAAAAAACCATGGGAAATTCCGCAATTTAGATACTATGGAGTTTATGGAAGTTTGGGGATTATAAAAACTATACGTCTTTGAAGCTGTTAACTACTATTTTAGGAATTCCTTCTCCTAAAGATGATATTGATGGTAGCCAAGTTGCAGAAGTGTATTATAAAGACAATGATTTAAAAAGAATAGTCAGTTATTGTGAAAAAGATACTATTGCAGTTGCCCAGATATTTTTAAAATATAGGAGAGAATCATTATTGTCTGAAAATGATATTATATATGTATAAAAAAGCCGAAGCAATATGCTTCGGCTTTTTTATAATTGAAGGGTTTATTTAATTTTTAATTATCTTAATAACACCACTTCCTTTGGTTGAGTTTATTTTCATAAAGTACAATCCAGTAGAAAATTTAGAAATATCAATTAATTGACTTGATTGCATTTGTGATAAATCAATGCTCTTTATAAAACGCCCATTAATATCTCTAATTTCTGCATTTGATAAGTTAATAGCATTTAATTTATTAATTGTGAATTGCCCGTTATTTGGGTTCGGGTAAATGTTTAAGTTATTATTTAGATATTCAGAATCAGTAATTGATAAAGTACCAGTACAATTATAAATTACAATGTCATCTAAATACCATCCAATAGCTCCATTACAACCATCAGTTCCCATTTCCCATCTAAATTGAATATTAGAATTAGATGTTATACCTATAGATGATAAGTCAATTACACTTTGTCCCCAACTACCACTTCCTGCAGTTCCTTCGTCACCACCAGTGAAGGCATTTTCACCAGCTAATGGATTATCATTTCCAGCACTAACAGGTTGTATGGTGCCGTTTGGTGGGTTTACAGAATATGAACCGTTTGGAATAATTGTCCATGCACCACCATTCAAGCTGTATTTGATGTTTCCGCCGTCCCATTCAGCTTCAGTACCAACATAATGATCAAAGGCCATTTCAAATGAACCACCAGTAACTTCTGGGATATTGATTATGGGACTTTCTAGTCTTATGATACCATTTTCTAAATCTGTAGAGCAGTTACCATTAATTGGGTCTATTCCAAAAACTCCATTCCCAGGTCTACTGCCTGGTAGTGATGACGAAAGAACCCAATCTCTAGATTCCCAAGTACCTGGATTGGTTGGTAATTGAGACACATTCCAGCCACCTAAACCGGTTTCCCAATCTTCGTAATATAATCTACTTGTTGTTGCAGCAGCGCATAAAGGAGGAGCTGGTGATAATAAAGTATCGAAGCCACAAGCATCGGGATTAATTTTTAATTCAACTGCATAAACTGCATTTAATACTTGAGTGACATCTGATGCAGTTATAATTTCACCAGATGGTCCAGCAGGTATGTCAGTTGTAGATAAACCTTCTAGGTTTATACCTAGTAAATCATTAGCTGCGGCTTCTAAAGCATTTCCTAAATCTTCAAAGTTACTAGTTGCTGTTAAGTATGAACTTTGTGTTCTCCAAAATATATGTGCAGCCTTAGTAAAGCCAATTCCGTTAATCGTATAACCATTATATGTTCCACCGTCAACCAATAATGCGTAGGCATGGTTAGGAATTCCAGAGTTTATGTGTACTCCACCACCATCTGAAGCTGCACAATGGTAATTACCATCTGTAACTTTTCCAGGATCACCATTACATGGTGGGTTCCACATGTCTCTAATTGCGCCACCAAATGCAGTTGCATCTTCACCCATCCTCCATCTGTCTGAGCTATTACAAAACGGTGTTCTTAAGGAGAGGTCTTCATCAGCATCTTCATAATTATTTAATAAGTCTATAGTTTCTCCCCAAATATCAGAGAATGATTCATTCATGGCGCCAGATTGGTAGGCATAAATTAAACCACTAGTATACTCTGTGTAAGCATGACCCCATTCATGTGCAATGACATCATCTGTTGCTGTACCGTTACAGTAATTTGCAGTAACTCCGTTCCAATTTGCATTAGGGCATGATATCCCTGGGTTGTTATTAATGGTTCTCATCTGTGCATCTGCGCCATCATAAGAAACATATCCAAATGCGTTATTGAAAAAATTGTACATATGTCCAGAAGCAATCACTTCATTTTGCTGCCATTGTGTTAGCCCTCCAGGTAATGCATCACCTTCTTGCCAAACAATATTTCCTGTATTATTTTCGTATACAATTCTATCCATAGCGTGTGCCATACCAGTAAATTGTTCAGTTAGGCTACCATCGTGGGCATTAATGAATAGATATTCTCTAACATCGGTGTTATTACGAACTTCAACTTCGTACACTAATTTTTTAGATGTCATAATTCCACGTTCTATCCCTTTTGGAAAAACATACAATGTACTTTTTTGTGCAAATAAATCAACATTAGAATAATTTATTCCTTGGTTGATAATTTCATTTATTGCAATGTTTTCAGCTTGATTCTTTGTAATACTAGGATTAGTATTTAATTTTATAGCAGGTATAAAATTTCCGTTTATAGCAGTTAATTTTTGCTCTGAGTTAAAATGGAAATATACTTTACCGTCATAAACGGGTACGCCGTCTTGAAGTTGTGATACCGCCACTCTACTTAAATTGTAAGCGTCAGTTGTAGTAGAAACATACATTACTTGATTAGCAATGTCTGTAATGCCAAAGAGAGACTTGTATTTAGTTAAGAATGATTGTACTTTTTGTTGAGGTGTTTCACCTTCTAAACTCATTGGATTACTAGTTGGGAGTTTAATAAAATTTGGAACTCCAGAGCTCTTATTAATACTAATTTTGGCTTTAGTATCGTACGTGAATTTTTCTATACTTTTTTTGTCTTGAGAAAATAAACTCAAAGTGGTACATGTCATTAAAAACAAACTTAAAGAAGTTTTTAAGAAGTATTTTTTTTTCATTCTGTGATGTTTAGGGAGTTAAAAAAATAAATTTCATAAATATAATGAAATTCAAGTCAACATAACTACTCTTTTTATAGATTGTTGACTTGTAGGTGATTAGTGTTGTTTTGAAGAGTATATATATTAAAAGAGCCGAAGTGTGACTTCGGCTCTTTTTTAAAAATTTGCTAACTAACAATTAATTATTAATGATTAATTGTTTTGTTGCTTTTTTATTATCGTGTTCAATTTGTATGATATATGAACCATTAGCAATAGTATTAAGTTCAATTGTTTTATTAAACAAACTACTATTGTTGTCAAATTTGTTTACATAAACTAAACGACCTTGTAAATCATATAAAGCAATGTTTACAGAAGCATTAGAAACATCATTCATTTGTATATGTAAATTGCTTTGAACTGGGTTTGGCCATAATTTTAATTGTCCTAATTCAAAATCCGAAGTACTTAATACTGCCGCATTTATAACAACAGTTTGATTTGGTAACCATCCACCAGCTGCATTAGAGATATTAACTTTAAACTGATCAGTAAATGCTACAGTTTCAGTGTTTTCAAATGTGACTGCACCAGAGTTTACTTGACCTTGTGTAAAAACATCTCCTATACCCATTGTACTAGCGTTTAACTTTAAATCACCCATAGCAGGTAATTCTAATAATGTATATGTCTGTTGACTTGCAGCCTCTGCAGGCGTACTAGCTTCTATATCACCTGTTACGGTAGTGTAGGTTGAGTTGACATCTACATTTAATCCATTATTTGTGAAGTTAGGTGCTGCGGCAAAAGTAGTTGCGTCACATATATCTAGCTCCCATTCTGTCACTGTACCAGTATCTCCAGGTCCACCGTCAGTAATTTCAAGTGTCCAAGTACCATTAGCTGGCTCTCCACTGAAATCTAATAATTGACCAACTGGTTTATAAGTTGTTGTACCACCATTAGCAATTCCACAATTAATATCATTAGCTGCTGCATCATCAAAATTGATGTTAAAGTTTGTTTGATCAGTACAAGTTAGTACATCAATCAAATCTACTCTAGTCCCAGATGGAGAAATTAAAACTATGGCAACATCCCCTATCCAAGTATGGTTATAGGCAACTCTAACATTAATATCACTAATAGTTATAGCGTCAGCAACGTTTAAAGTTGATGTAACTGTAGTTTCATCATTAATAGTTGTGTTATTAGTTTGAGTAGTAGTATTACAACTTAAAGCACCAACTTGAAAGTTGAATGGGTTTGCTTCAGTAGCGGTTGCGCATCTATTTTGTCCTCTAACTCTCCAATAGTATACACCTCCTTCAGTTAAACCAGTAAGTGTGATCTGATTTTGAACTACTGTAGAAGATAGAAGAATATTTGAAAAGTCTGGATCAGACGCAATATCAACTACATATTCTTCACTGTTATTGTCTAAATTCCATGTAAGAGCAACTGCAGTACCTACTCCTATTGAACCATTTGCTGGTGATTGTTGAGCTATAGTAGTAGCGAATGTGTTATGGTAAACTGTAAGTTCAATATTTCTAACTTCAGTTTCGTTACCATTATCAGCTATTATTTCAACAACATGATTCCCTGGGGCAACTGCGTTTAGGTTACTAAATATAACATCAAAATTCCCATCAGCAGAAAAACTGTTTTGAGTGAAATTAACATTTGCACCAGCAGGAACATTATTTGCACTTATGTTTGAAGTACCACCACCTATTTGTTTGTAATCAAAATTAAAAGTCGCATCGTTGTTTGAACAGATAATTTGATTCCCAGACTTATTCGCTAATGCAATATCTGAAGATAATCCTGTAACTACTAAAGAGAAATTTTGTTTACCAGAATATAAACTTCCTTTATGAGTTACGGTAATAGTATAGGCCCCAGAGGCTCCATTTACATCAACTCTTTCATATGGATCTACAGTATTATCTGTACCATTTGCGTTAGTGTTTGAACTTACTCCGGTTAATCTCCATGGGTAATACGTGTTACTTGCTTGTGTAACTCTAATATCTAAATCATTTACTAATGTAGATGTTCCATCGTTTATTGCTCCTGTAATATTAACATATCCACCAGTTACAGGATCAGTCCATGAAATTGATGCTAATAAAGGAGACGTACCGTCAGATTGCACCGTCATTGTGAATGTTTCACTTTCTGATAAAGATTCTTCAGAAATCCATGATGATAACCCATTTTCATTAATAGCTTCTACTGCAACTTTTGTATTCATTAATCCCCACCCAGTATTTGCATCAGGTCCAGTACTTTCAGTATCATCTGCAGTGTGTAAAGTTAATCCTTTAAGAGTTGCAGCTTTCATAAAGTTACCGTTAGTGTTATTATAATGTTGTTGTAATAATAACATTGACCCACAAATGTTAGGAGAAGCCATAGATGTTCCAGATATAGTATTATATGCAGAATTACTATTGTCATATGCTGAGAATAATGAAGTTCCATTACCCATAATATCTGGTTTAATACGGAAATCATCAGTTGGCCCTTCAGAGCTACTACCATTTCTTGTAACACTTGTAAGGCTACCGTCTGTTGCATTAATTGTAGCATCCTGACCATTAGCAACAACCATATTGTTTTTAGAAGTCTTATTACCACTTAATTTATCGTATGCAGAATTGAATTGTAAAGGAGAACCATTTTCATTATTAGTATTTCCGTCATTTCCAGCTGCTGCAACCATAAGGTAATATGGTGCATTATACATTAACTCATCCCATGCTTGTGATTGTGTAGTGTACGCACCAAATGCCCAGTCTGGTACATTTTGTATACCTGCACCGTAAGAATGGTTAGATAATAACATTCCGTTTATCGCTTCAGCAGCAGCTTCACTTAAATCGTTATCCCAATCATGAGACAATACATTTGCTTTTGGAGCCATCCCTTTAGAGTTTCTCCCTGCAGAGTTTCCTAACCCAGTACCAGCGATTGTTCCAGTAACATGTTGTGCATGAAAACTATTTCCGTTTAATACAGTTTCACCATCATTAATAGTAAGTCTTCCTGTTAAGTCTTCATGTGTAGGCCTAGTTGGACCACCGTCCCATACATGAGCAGTCATTCCTTGTCCTTCTACATTTAATCCTAAACCGCCTCCATTATGAAGAAAGTTAGCTCTTGTAGATCTAGCGGCAGCGGTATTGTATATAGTGTAGTAAACAGGTGTACCGTCTAGTCTTAAACGTTGTAATTTGTCAAACGCTCCATTTTTACTAGGTTTTATTACTGGCCAACCTTTTGATTTGGCAGCTTTTAATGCTTTATCTTTTTCTATTACTTCACCAGACTTAAATTTCTCTTTTAATTGATTCAACTTAGCTAAATCATAGGACTTAGTAATCTGATCTTTCTGTTGTTTGGTTTGAGAATAACCTAGCGTTAAACTCAATAGCATGCATAATGTAAATGCGTGCTTTAAAAAATAATAGTTCTTCATTAGAAAAGTAGTTTTGGGTTATCAATTTCGCTAAGTTAATAAAAACAAGTAGTTTACAATGTATTTTGACGAATAATTTCACTGATAATCTAATAATTTAGGTTTGTTTTATTACATGGGGTATAATTTAAAATTTTAAAAAACAGTTCAATTATGAGTCGCTTTTTTTATTTTAAATCTTATAGTTTGTATATTGAATTTTATGAGTAAAGTAGTCCTTGATATAAAAAACCTATCCTTATCATTTAAAAGCCAGCAAGCAGCTAATCAAGTGCTGTTTGGGGTATCTTACAGGTTACAAAAAAATGAAATTCTTGGTGTTGTTGGTGAATCTGGTTCAGGGAAATCTGTTTCATCTCTTGCAGTTTTAGGGTTGTTGCCTCGGAAAAATACAATGTTCAATTCTGGTGAAATACTTTTTAAGGATCATAATTTATTAGATTATAAAAATGAAGATTTTAGAAAATTACGTGGACATAAGATTGCCATGATTTTTCAAGAACCAATGACTTCATTGAACCCATCATTAACGTGTGGTAAACAAGTTATAGAGATTCTTCAAGAGCATCTCGGGTTATCTACATCTGAAGCAAAAGCTGAAGTATTGTCTTTATTCGAAAAAGTAAAATTACCTGATCCTGAAGTGATTTACTCTAAGTATCCGCATCAAATTTCAGGTGGACAAAAGCAACGTGTGATGATTGCTATGGCAATTGCGTGTAAGCCAGATGTTTTGATTGCAGATGAGCCGACTACAGCTTTAGATGTTACAGTTCAGAAAGAGATTATTGCACTTCTGAAAGAGATTCAGCAAGAAACAGGTATGAGTATTATTTTTATATCTCATGATTTGTCGTTAATTTCTGAAATATCAGATAGAGTTGTGGTCATGTATAAAGGAACAATAGTAGAGCAAGGGTCTATTTCAGAAGTGTTTCATAATCCACAACATGAGTATACGAGGGCTTTAATTAATTCACGTCCTTCGGTGAATGAACGCTTAAAAGTGTTACCAACTATTTCAGATTATTTAAATAAAGCAACACAACCAGAAGCTGTCTCTATCGCTGATAGAATTGAACATCATAAATTATTATATAGTACCGAGCCACTTTTAAGAGTTGTTAATGTTGAAAAAACGTATGTAACTAAAGGGTTTTTATTCAAAAAAGATACAGAGTTTAAAGCAGTAAATGATGTCAGTTTCAATTTATATGAAGGAGAAACTTTAGGTTTGGTGGGAGAATCTGGTTGCGGAAAATCAACTTTAGGAAATGCTATTTTACAGTTAGATAAAGCCACAGCTGGACAAATATTTTACAAAGGAATTGATATTACCACTGTTTCTAAATCGGAATTAAGGACACTGAGAAAAGAAATTCAGTTGATATTTCAAGACCCATATTCGTCTTTAAACCCGAGGATTCCAGTTGGGAAAGCTATAATGGAACCTATGAAAGTTCATAAGTTATACGCTAGTGATAAAGAACGTAAAGAAAAAACCTTAGAATTACTAAAACGTGTAGGACTAGAAGAGTCTCATTTTTACCGTTATCCACATGAGTTTTCTGGAGGGCAACGTCAACGTATAGGTATAGCTCGTACTATTGCTGTAAATCCGAAATTAATTATTTGTGATGAATCTGTATCTGCGTTAGATATTTCTGTGCAAGCACAAGTATTAAATTTATTAAATGAATTGAAAGATAACTTCGGATTCAGTTATATCTTTATTTCTCATGATTTAGCTGTTGTGAAATATATGAGTGATCAGTTAGTTGTTATGAATAAAGGTAAAATAGAAGAAATAGGCGAGGCAGATAGTATTTATGCTAATCCAAAAACGGATTATACTAGGTCATTAATCGATGCCATACCTAAAGGAAAATAAAAAACCGAAGTAACTTTAATGTTGACTTCGGCTTATATATTTATTTTTTTAGAATTTAATCCAGTTGCATTTCTGGAATTTCACCTTCTATAATTAAAGTTCCTTCTGTAGCTTTCTGAATATCTTCAACAGAAATTCCTGGAGCACGTTCTAACAACTTGAATCCTTTCTCTGTCACTTCTAAAACAGCTAGGTTTGTTACTATTTTTTTAACGCAACCAACACCAGTTAATGGTAGTGAACATTTTTTAAGTAGTTTAGATTCTCCACGTTTATTGGTGTGCATCATTGCTACAATAATATTTTCTGCGGAAGCTACTAAATCCATAGCTCCTCCCATTCCTTTAACCATTTTCCCTGGAATTTTCCAATTGGCAATATCCCCGTTTTCAGAAACTTCCATAGCGCCAAGAATTGTTAAATCTACATGTTGTCCGCGTATCATCGCAAAACTTGTAGCAGAATCAAAGAAACTTGCGCCGTTTAATGTAGTTATGGTTTGTTTACCTGCATTAATGATGTCGGCATCTTCTTCACCATCAAAAGGAAAAGGTCCCATTCCTAAAACACCATTTTCACTTTGAAATTCTACTTCGATACCATTCGGAATGTAATTGGCAACAAGGGTAGGAATCCCTATACCTAAATTTACAAAATACCCGTCTTTAAGTTCTTTAGCAATACGTTTTGCTATACCAGTTTTATCTAACATAATTAGCTTTTTTGTCTTACTGTTCGTTGTTCAATTCTCTTTTCATAATCAGTTCCTTGGAAAATTCGTTGTACAAATATTCCTGGAACATGTACTTGATTAGGGTCTAATTCTCCTGCAGGAACAAGTTCTTCAACTTCTGCAACAGTAATTTTTGCTGCACCACACATGCACGGATTAAAATTACGAGCAGTTCCTTTAAATATTAGATTACCAGCAGTATCACCTTTCCAGGCTTTTACTATGGCGAAATCAGCTTTAAAGGCTTCTTCTAAAACGTACATTTTCCCGTTAAACTCTCTCGTTTCCTTACCTTCAGCTACTTCAGTTCCGTAACCTGCAGGTGTAAAAAATGCTGGGAAACCTGCTTGAGCAGCACGACATTTTTCTGCTAATGTGCCTTGAGGCGTTAATTCTACATCAAGTTCTCCTGATAGCATCTGACGCTCAAATTCATCATTCTCACCAACATAAGAGGAAATCATTTTTTTTATTTGTTTCTTCTGAAGTAGTAAACCTAATCCGAAGTCATCAACTCCTGCATTGTTTGAAATACAAGTGATGTCTTTCACTTCTTTTTTTACCAATTCAGAAATACTGTTTTCTGGTATTCCACAAAGACCAAAACCACCTAACATTAACGTCATTCCGTTTTCAACACCTGATAGTGCTTCTGTTACGTTTTGTACTGTTTTTTTTATCATTGTTTTATGTTTTATAAACCGTCACCTAAACCATCGTCAAAGTCACCGTCGTCTTGTCCGTTTTGAGTTGCCCATTTGTCGCAATCTACTTCAATTGTTAAGTTTTCAGGTTCTTCAAATGGGTCTACTGATATTCCTAAATCTTTATTTGCATAACAACTTTTCATGTATTGTCCCCAAATAGGTAATGCCATAGTTGCCCCTTGACCATATGCAGTTCTATTAAAATGTACAGCTCTGTCTTCTGCACCAACCCAAACACCAGTAACTAAATTAGGAACCATTCCCATAAACCATCCATCAGAATTGTTTTGAGTAGTCCCCGTTTTTCCAGCAATATCATTTGTAAATTGATATGGATGCCCTGTTACTAATCCTTTTTTATAAACTGGATTCCAAGTGTTTTTGCTGCTTCGTAAACGTGCGCCAGATCCATACCTAGTAACACCTTCTAATAGTTTTACAGAAACATACGCAGACTCTTTACTTAAGACGTCTTTTGTTTCAGGAACGTTTTGATGTAAGACAATACCATTTTTATCTTCTATTCTTGAAATAATTGTTGGCTTTATGTATTGCCCCATATTTGCAAGAGTGCTATATGCATTTGTCATTTCATATAAGCTTAACTCTGGGGTTCCTAAACAAATAGAAGGGAACTCAGGCATTTCACTTTTTACGCCTAAACTATGAGCCATTTTAACAACATTTTTCGGACCAACTTTATCCATTAAGCGAGCAGATATAGTATTAACTGAACCTGCTAATGCAGATTTTAAAGAAATCATTCCTTTGTATTTTCCGTCAGAGTTTTTAGGACACCAATCTTTAAGGTTGCCATGTCTTCCTTCTGGGATACAGAAGTAAGCATCTGGTAGTGTATCACAAGGCGAATATTTCAATTGATCAATTGCTGTGGCATAAACAAAAGGTTTAAATGTAGAGCCAACCTGGCGTGTTCCTTGTTTGGCGTGGTCATACTTAAAGTATTTGTGGTCTATACCGCCAACCCATGCTTTTACGTGCCCGGTTTGGGGTTCGATAGATAGTACACCAGCACGCAAGAACTTTTTATAATACAGCATAGAATCTTTTGGAGTCATGATCGTATCAACTTCTCCATTCCATGAGAAGATTCTCATTTTCTTTTTGATATTAAAAGATGCTAAAGCTTCTTTCTTTGACTTCCCTAATTCCTTGGTGTAAACTCTGTAACGTTCAGACCTTCTCATTGCTTTGTTAAGCTCAACATCAACTTCTTTTTGTGTTAAACCTCTAAAAGGTGCGGTTTTATTTTTTTTATTTTGAGAGTCTAATTCATCTTGTAAATTTTTCATGTGTTTCTTCATCGCCTCTTCTGCGTATTCTTGCATTCTAGAGTCAATAGTCACATAAATTTTTAAACCATCTTTATATAGATTGTAAAAATCATCATCATCGTTTTTCGGATTCTCTTTAATCCAAGCTTTCATTTCTTTTCTTAGATGCTCTCTAAAATAAGTTGCTAAACCAGCATTATGAGTTTCAGGATGTAAATCTAATTTTAAGGGTAATTTTTGTAATGAGTCCTTTTGCTTCTCTGTAATTATACCGTTACGATTCATTTGTTTGTAAACGACATTACGTCTGTTTGTAACACCTTCTGGGTTTCTAACAGGATTGTATAACGTAGAGTTTTTAAACATTCCAACAAGCATAGCAGCTTCTTCAGAATCGATATCTTTTGGTTCTTTTCCGAAATAAATCCTCGCAGCAGAACGAATACCATCCGCATTGTTTCCAAAATCATAAATGTTATAATACATGGCTATGATTTCTTGTTTGGTATACTGACGCTCTAAACGTGTAGCAATAACATATTCTTTAAATTTTTGTTGCATTCTGTTAAGAAGACTTCCTCTACCTTCTTCTTGATGAAACAGTAATTTTGCGACTTGTTGTGTTATGGTACTTCCACCACCTTTTCTACCAAGCTGGGCAATGGCTGTAAATGTTCTTCTAATATCAATACCAGAATGTTCATAAAAACGTTCGTCTTCTGTAGCTACTAAATTATCAACTAAATGTGATGACAAATCGTTATAACCAACAGGGGTTCTGTTGTCATTCAAATAAAATTTTCCTAAAGTCACACCATCAGTTGTAATGATTTCTGATGCTAAATTAGATTTTGGATTTTCTAATTCATCAAAATTAGGCATATGACCTAAAGCGCCAGCTGCCGCAAGAATAAAGGGCAGGGCAATACAAAATATTGCTGTAATAAATAATAGCCAAAACCATTTGATGTATTTTCCAAAACCAACCTCTTTTTTAGCCGATTTCTTTTGTGCTTTTTTAGCCATAATCTAATTGCTTTTGTGTTCTTCTAGTCTGTATCCTATTTCAGTAATTCCTTTCAATTGCTCAACACCATTAACATTACCGTTTTTTCTAATAGCATGCTCTATTGTTAGCGTATAATTACCATCTTCTTTAAACTGAATAGCATCTTTATACCACAATTTATTTTCTTTTATTTCAGAAAAACCGGAACCAAGCCATTCGCCGTTAGGTGCTGTCATTTGATATTCTAACGTGTCAATAGTTTTATTATTGCTAGGTGTTTTTAATCCAACAATTAAAAATAAATTACTGAATTCATAATCGTTATTATTACGTAGGTTTAAAAACACATCATACGTTTTTAAGGTATCAGGCGATTTAAATGCGAAAGAAATACTATCTCCTTTTTTCCAGACTTTCGGTAAGGTTTCATAGTCATCTAACACATGATTAGTATCACATGAAATCAGTGTAGCAATTGTTATTATAAGTACTAAAAAATTACGCATCATTTTGTGTTGAATTGTCTTTTTTTGGTGGGTTTTTCTTTTGTGGCCTGCGCTTTTGCGGCGGTTTTTGTGTTGTTTTACCGTCGGTGTTGGCAGGTTTTTTTCTTCTGTTTGGTTGCCCAGACGTTTTATTAGGAGTCTTGTTGTCACCCTTCTTTTGCGGTCTGCGTTTATTTTGAGGTTTAGCTCCTTGCTCTTTTTTATTGTTTTGAGGCGCTTTGTTTTTTGCAGCCGCATTTGCTGCTTGTGGTGTTTTTTTACGTTGTGGTTTACGACGCTTTTTCTGTTTTGGTCTATCAAAACGGGTTAAACTATCTTGTCCTACAACATTTTCAAAATCAGTAGTCACATCTTCAATTAATTCAGAAGCATAATCTTCTAAACTATCTACGGCTTCACCTTTTTTGTTTTTGGCAATAATTTCATTGGCATCTTTTGTTGTTATTTTGTGCCAATTCATCCATTCACCTTCATATGCATACCAAACAAACCCTTTAAAAATGTCAGTTTTCTGAGATACTGCATTTCCTCGCTTAGTTTTTAGTTTGACGTTTTTATCAGGAAAATCTTTTAAAGCATCTAAATAAGAGTCTAACTCGTAGTTTAAACAACATTTTAATTTACCACATTGTCCCGCTAATTTTTGCGGATTCAATGATAACTGTTGGTATCTTGCCGCTGCTGTTGTTACAGATCTGAAGTCTGTAAGCCAAGTTGAACAACATAATTCTCTACCACATGAGCCAATACCACCTAATCTTGCTGCTTCTTGCCTGAAGCCAATTTGGCGCATTTCAATTCTAATATTAAATTCTTTAGCAAACTCTTTTATTAGTTGTCTAAAATCTACACGTTCTTCAGCAGTATAGAAAAAAGTAGCTTTTGAACCATCTCCTTGAAATTCAATATCGGAGATTTTCATTTTTAATTTTAAGTCGATAGCTAATTGTCTAGCACGGACTTTCATTGGTTCTTCACGTTCTCTTGAGCTAGTCCAAATATCAATATCTTTCTGAGATGCTTTTCTGTAAACTTTCTTTACATCTTCACTATCAACACCAATTTTTTTCTTTTTCATTTGCACTTTAACCAATTCACCAGTTAAAGTTACCATACCTACATCATGTCCAGGAGAAGCTTCCGTAGCAACTATATCTCCAATAGATAAGGTTAAATTTTCAAGATTTTTATAATAATGTTTTCGTCCGTTTTTAAAACGTACTTCAACACAATTAAAAGGTTTTTGTCCGTTTGGTAAACTCATGTTTGCCAACCAATCAAAAACCGTCAGTTTATTACAACTGTCTGATGAACAGGTGCCGTTGCTTTTGCAACCACCTGGTTTTCCGTCACTTCCCGTGCCACAACTATTGCAAGCCATACTATATATAGAGCCTTTTAAAGGCGTAAATTTGTTAAAAAAAATATTAAGGGTAAATATACATTATTTATTCTTAAGGGGTATTGGTGTTGGGTTTAAAAAATAAAAAAGCTCCTATGTGAATATAGGAGCTTTTTTGGGCTAATTCGTTACTAAATTTTTAATTCAATGATAATTTTCCGAGGTGTTTTACGGAAATCATTTCTATTAAAAAGTAACGAATATTAACCGCCGTCAAGTTTACAATTACTCACTAATGGTGCGGAAATTGTAAAACCGTTTAAGTTATTTATGATATGTACTATTAAAAATCTCATAAAATTATTTATTAAAAAGTAAATGCTACTTTCTTATTAGATGCTCAGTTTTACAAATGGTTGCGTTAAAGTGGAGTTTTTATTTTAAAAAGATGGTATTGTTGATAATTTGATAGTGGTTTAGGACTTTGTCTTTTAAAAAGAAATAGTACTTTAGCCTTAATTAAAATATAGGGATCATGAGTTCAGAAAAAGAAGCAAAATTAAAAGCGTTAAAGCTTACTTTAGATAAATTAGACAAGGCATACGGGAAAGGAGCCGTAATGAAAATGGGTGATAAAGCTGTAGAAGAAGTAGATTCTATTTCTACAGGGTCTTTAGGGTTAGATTTAGCTTTAGGAGTTGGAGGTTTACCAAGAGGAAGAGTTATAGAGATATACGGTCCAGAATCTTCAGGTAAAACAACTTTAACTATTCATGCAATTGCTGAAGCTCAGAAAAAAGGAGGTATTGCTGCTTTTATTGATGCAGAACATGCTTTTGACCGTTTTTATGCTGAGAAATTAGGTGTGGATGTTGATAATTTAATTATTTCTCAACCTGATTATGGTGAACAAGCTTTAGAGATTACTGAAAATTTAATACGTTCTGGAGCAATTGATATTATTGTTGTAGATTCAGTTGCTGCATTAACACCAAAAAGTGAAATTGAAGGTGAAATGGGAGATTCTAAAATGGGTCTTCATGCGCGTTTAATGTCACAAGCGTTAAGAAAATTAACAGGGGCAATTAATAAAACTAACTGTACTGTAATTTTCATTAACCAATTACGTGAAAAAATTGGTGTAATGTTCGGTAATCCAGAAACAACAACTGGAGGTAACGCTTTAAAATTTTATGCGTCAGTTCGTTTAGATATAAGAAGATCTACACAAATTAAAAACTCTGATAGTGCGGTAATTGGTAATAAAACTCGAGTTAAAGTAGTGAAAAATAAAGTGGCACCACCTTTCCAAATGGCTGAGTTTGATATTATGTATGGTGAAGGAATTTCTAAAGTTGGTGAAATAATTGATTTAGGAGTTGAATTCAACATCGTAAAGAAAAGCGGATCATGGTTTAGTTATGGTGACACAAAATTAGGTCAAGGTAGAGATGCGGTAAAAAACTTATTGAGGGATAATCCAGAATTAATGGAGGAGCTTGAACAGAAAATTGTAACAGCTATCGCGGAAAAATAATCGTATTATATAGCAATAAAACTAAAAAAACCCTGAATATTCAGGGTTTTTTTAGTTTTGAACGCAACCTTTTGTAACTTTAGACATCTATATAACAAGTACTTAATTTTAAAGAATGAAAAATGAAGTTGATTAGCAAGGCCCTTTTTATAGTTCTAACTGTTTTGATTACCAGTTGTAGTATTGATGAAGGAGAGAATTACGGATATGAAATATTGCCAATAGAGAGTATTGATTTACCACATGAATTTAATTTAAATGAAGCATACTTTATAGACTACACTTTTAAGTTGCCGACAGATTGTCATGCCTATTACGATATTTTTGTTAATGCCGAAAATGAAAATAGAACTGTTGGTGCTACAAGTATAGTTTATGATCGTTCTAACTGTCAAGAGTTAAATGAAAATAATACAATTACTCGTACATTCAAATTTACAGCTATTTATGAGCAAACATATGTGTTTCATATATGGAAAGGTAAAGATGATATGGGAGAAGATATTTATGAAATTATAGAAGTGCCAATAGTAAATTAATAACTTAAAAAACCTTAATGAGTTTAGACCAACTCATCATAAAATGTAAGAAGAATAACCGTCACGCACAAGGGGAGTTATATAATCGGTATGCTACACAATTATTTACCTTATGTTTGAAGTATTCTAAAAGTTATGCAGAGTCAGAAGATAATCTGCAAGATGCTTTTGTGACTATTTTTAAGAAAATAAAACAGTACAATAATAAAGGCTCTTTTGAAGGATGGATGAAACGAATCGTAATTAATACGGCGTTACAACGTTATCGTAAATCTAGTGTATTGGATGTTATAAAAGACGATACCATTGCAGAAGAAGCGGTAGAAGTAGAGGTGGAACATGTTTCTTTAGAATTTCTACTAGAAATCATTCAGCAATTACCAGATAAATATCGATTAGTATTTAACCTCTATGTTTTAGATCAGTTTTCTCATAAAGAAATAGCCGAGATGTTAAATATTTCTGTGGGTACCTCTAAATCAAATTTATCAAGAGCAAGACATATATTAAAAGAAAAACTTGAAACTAATCATTTCAAAAACAAACAAACGCCATAATAATGGGAGATAAGAAACATATAGATAAGTTTTTTCAAGAACAGTTTAGAGATTTTGAAGCCAAACCACCACAACATATTTGGGAGAATATCAATAGTGAACTTGAAAAAGAAAATCATAAACAAAAAAGAATGGTTCCGTTTTGGGTCCAATTTAGTGGGGTTGCAGCGTCATTAATTTTCTTAATTACAGTGGGTATATTACAGTTCACGACAGATGATAGTATTAATGACAGTATCGTAGATGATCAAATTATTATCGGGAATAATAAATCAGAATCTATTGCAATTGACTCAAGTATTAATGTTGAGCAATCGGTTACTAAGAATCAATCTGATGTTGTAACTGGTCGCCAAAACAATAAGAACATAGCTTCTGAAAAACAACAGGAATATACTTCTTCTAACTCTACTTTGAATAATAGTATAGCAAATAAAATTAATTCAGAGGAGTTAATAAATGATGTCTATGATCAAGAGCTTGTTGCAGAAAATCCTGTAATGACTCAGAAAAGCGAAGGAGATCTGAAAAGTAGCGATGTTGAATCTTTTTATCCAGTTGTAGCTAATAAAAATCAATCTGAAGTAAATAATAATACACTTGTAGAAAATAGAACTCTAAATAAAAGTAATATTGATGATATGTTGGTGAAGAATCAATCACACCAGAATAATAATATAACAGATAAGAATACATTAACTGTTGCTAAAACTGATTTTCATAATGATAATATTGAAAATGTAGATAAGAACAAGCAATTTTTAGATGACCTTGTTGTTAAAGATGACAAGAATCAAATTATTAAACATGACAATTTTAGCAATGATGATGTGTTACAGTTAGGATTCTTAGCTGATAAAAATTCAGCAGAGGTAAACACTAATAGTAAGTTGCCAAGCAATAATTCAATTAATGGAGATATTACTAAAGAAGGTTCTAATGTTGTAGTGCATTCAGAAAATTCGAATTTACAGAATCAAGTTAAAAAGGGCTTGTTAGTGGATAAAAGTATTGCTAATGTAAACAGTGATACTGTAAATAGTGATAATATTTCAAAAACAATAGATCCATTAAACATCGGTGAAAATGTAAATATAAATGAAGAGGCTGTAGTTACGGATGACAACTGTGTTGATGAAGATGAAATTGTTGAAGAATTACCTGTTGAGAAAACTATTGAAGAGGCTATTGCTGAACAAGAACAAAAAGAGAATGAAGAAACTGATAATGAGATAGATGCATATAAAAAATGGAAGATAGCGCCAAATGTTGCGCCAGTATATTATAATAGTTTAACATCAGGTTCTCCGATAGATGATGATTTTGCTGGAAATACAAAAAAAGGGCAATTCACTACGAGTTACGGTATAGGTGTTGGTTATGCGCTTAATAAGCGTCTGAGCGTGAGGACAGGAATCAATAAGCTTGAAGTTGGGTATGATACACAAGATGTGGCTATTTATTCATCTCCAGAAACTTCAGGCGGGCATAATTATAAGAATATTAACTTCTCTTCTGAGGGTGCAGGAATGAGTATAGCCGGTTCTGGAACTTATTCTGCTGCACAGATCCCATCGTCATTTTCTTCATTGTTTGATTCTAGTTTAAATCAACGTTTTGGGTATTTAGAAGTGCCATTGGAGTTGAGTTATAAATTATCTGACAAAAAATTAAGGGTTGACGTAATTGCTGGAATTAGTACTTTTTTCTTAAATAAGAATGAGATTTATTCAGAAAACAAGGTGAAAACTACTTATATCGGAGAAGCAAATAATTTGAACAACATGAGTTATAGTACCAATTTAGGTATTGGCTTAGAATATAAACTTTCTAAAAGCTTAAACTTTAATTTTGACCCGATGTTTAAGTACCAGCTTAATGCATTTAGTAATGATGCCGGTAATTTTAAGCCGTATATTCTAGGAATCTATTCAGGGTTAAGTTACAGGTTTTAAACGCCTTTTAAATTGTGATACGCTTTTAATTCTTTGTATATTAAGTTTCTTGTGGCGTCTTTTACTTTGTTTCTATGTGACAAATTAAGATCAGTGGTTTCAATAGGTTTGTGAATTGTAACTCTCATTTTACCTGGTGATCCTCCTGCTAAAAAAGCATAAGGAAATCGTTTTAAGTTATCTGCAAATGTCATAGGTACAATAGGTATTTGATGTTCAATTGCTAAGCGAAAAGCTCCATTTTTAAAATCACACACCAAATCACAATTGTCAAAAACACCACCTTCAGGAAAAATACAAATGCTCAAGCCTGAGTTTAACCGTTTTTGTGCACTTGTAAACACATCTTTTTTACTCTGAGAACTATTTCTGTCAACTAAAATACATGTACGTTTGTAGAAAAATCCAAATAAAGGGATTTTTGCTAATTCTTTTTTACCTACAAAAACAAACGGGTTTTTTTCAACAGCTAGCATTAGCATAATGTCTGTCATTGAACTATGGTTAGCTACAAACATGTAACTCTTACCAGAAACAATCTCGGATTCTTTTTTTACTTTAACATAGAATCCCATTCCGAATAGGATGAATTTCGCCCAAATTCGCGCCAATTTAAAAAAAGTAGGATACCAACTTTCTTTTAATGTTGTGATTAATAAAAATGGGAATAATATGAGAATAGGAACTGTTACTAATATGTAAAACCATATTCTGTATAAAATGCGTCCTGTATAATTAAAAAGTTTCAAATAAAATTTATTTAAGTTTCAAAAATAACTTTTTTATCACTGAAGCTTTCAATAAATTTGTGTAAAATTTTTAAAGACTATTATGGCTAGAATTTTAACGGGTGTACAAAGTACAGGAACCCCGCATTTAGGTAATTTGTTAGGAGCAATAATTCCGGCTATTGAAATGGCTAATAACCCAAGTAATGAATCGTATTTGTTTATTGCAAACTTACATTCGTTAACACAAATTAAGGATGCAAATACCCTAAGAGAAAACACGTATTCTACAGCAGCTGTATGGCTGGCTTTTGGTTTAGATGTGTCTAAAACGGTGTTTTATAGGCAAAGCGATATCCCTCAAGTTACTGAATTGTCATGGTATTTAAATTGTTTTTTTCCGTTTAAGAGATTGGAATTAGCACATTCATTTAAGGATAAAGCTGATAGACTAGATGATGTTAATGGAGGTTTGTTTACATATCCGATGTTAATGGCAGCTGATATTCTATTATATGATGCTGAAGTGGTTCCTGTTGGAAAAGATCAGTTACAACATTTAGAAATGACTAGAGATGTGGCATCTCGTTTTCATGCAAAGCTAGGAGAAACATTTGTATTGCCAAATGCTAAAGTTCAAGAAGAGACTAAATATGTTCCCGGAACTGATGGTGTTAAAATGAGTAAAAGTAAAGGTAATATTATTAATTTATTTCTTCCGGATAAGCAATTGCGTAAGCAAGTAATGAAAATAGCTACAGATAGCACTCCGCTAGAAGAGCCAAAAAATCCTGAAACATGTAATTTATTTGCATTGTATAGATTAATAGCTAATGATGAGCAAATAGCAGAAATGCGTTTAAATTATGAAAATGGAGGCTATGGTTACGGACATGCTAAACAAGCTTTTTTTGAATTGTTGATTGAAAAATATGCTAAAGAAAGAGCATTATATAATCATTACATGAGTAATCTTAATGAAATTGATGAAGCATTGTCTGTTGGAGCAGAAAAGGCATCTAAAGTAGCGAATAAAGTATTAGAGCGTGTTAGAGAAAAAATAGGGTATTAAGAATAGGGTTAATATAAAGAGTCTCAAGTAGAAGTGTGAAACTTTTATTTGGGACTTTTTTTATAAGAAATAAGTTAATCGGTTTCGCCTTCAATCTTGTGTTGTAAAGCAAAGAAGGCCCGTTTTGAGGCCTTTTCCTCTGCTTTTTTCTTAGAAGTAGCCCTCGCTTTTGCTACAACTTTATCTTCAATTCGTAATTTAACAGCAAAATGTTTAGCTTCGTCATTGCCAGTATCATCGTAAACTAAATATTTGAAGACTTTCTTTTCTTTTTGGCACCATTCTATAAGTAAGCTTTTATAACTAATAACTTTACCTTCTAAGCGTTCAATGTCAACATATGGACCAATAACACTATCGTAAATAAAATGTTCGCAGGCAGGGTAGCCTTTATCTAAAAAAATAGCGCCAACTAAAGCTTCAAAAACGTTTCCATGAATGTTTTCTCCAAAGTTGACTTTACTCATTTTACTTTCTAATAAGTCAAGAAGATCTAAGTCTTTACCTAATTCGTTTAAATGTTCCCTGCTTACAATTTTAGAACGCATTTTAGTTAAATACCCTTCATTACCATGAGGTACTTTGTTAAATAAGTATTCCGCAATTATGGAGCTTAACATGGCATCGCCTAAAAACTCTAAACGTTCGTAGCTAATTACATTTCCTTTGTCGTCTTTTGAGTTTAGAGACCGATGGGTAAATGCTTCTTTGAAATAAGATATATTTTGTGGTTTATAACCAATTATTTTTGACACTTTAATAAAAAAATCTCCACCTTCACTTGAAGCTTGGGGATTAAATATTTTACGAATAATTCGTTTCATGTGTCTATTGGTTTCAACACTCACATGTAATCGTGAATAAATAAATTTATTGTAGAGTGATTAAATGTGTGTTTAGTCTAATTTTTTAAATAATACACAGGCATTATGTCCGCCAAATCCAAATGTATTACTCATAACCACTTTTAAATCTCTTTTTTGAGCTTTGTTAAGGGTTAAGTTTAATTTAGAATCTATGTTTTCATCATGAGTTTCATGATTAATTGTTGGAGGAACTATACCGTGTTTCATGGCAAGTATTGAGGCAATAGCTTCAATAGCACCTGCAGCACCAAGTAAGTGTCCAGTCATAGATTTTGTAGAATTAATATTTAATGTGTAAGCATGTTCACCAAAAACACGTTGAATGGCTTTTGATTCAGCAACATCACCTAAAGGAGTAGATGTTCCGTGCATGTTTATAGCGTCAACATCAGTTATAGATAAACCTGCATCTTCAATACAGTTTTTCATAACGTTCATAGCTCCTAATCCTTCTGGATGTGGTGCAGTCATATGATGTGCATCAGCAGATAAACCACCTCCAGCAAGTTCAGCGTAAATTGTAGCACCTCTTGCAACGGCGTGTTCGTATTCTTCTAGAATTAATGCTCCAGCTCCTTCTCCTAAAACAAATCCTTCTCTGTTGGCATCAAAAGGTCTTGATGCAGTTTGAGGGTCGTCATTTCTTGTAGATAAGGCGTGCATTGCATTAAAACCTCCAATTCCTGATTCGCATACTGCAGCTTCAGAACCTCCAGAAACTATAACATCGGCTTTTCCAAGTCTGATATAGTTCATGGCGTCAATCATAGCATTTGCGGATGATGCACAAGCAGAAACAGTAGTAAAGTTTGGTCCTCTAAAACCGTATTTTATTGAGATATGCCCTGGAGCGATATCAGCAATCATTTTTGGGATGAAAAACGGATTGAAACGTGGTGTTCCATTTCCTGTAGCGAAACCTGTTACTTCATTTTGAAAAGTGTCAATTCCTCCAATTCCAGCACCCCATATTACACCAACTCTATCTTTGTTGACAGTTTCCAGATCTAATCCAGAGTCAACTATTGCCTCGTCAGAAGCAACCATAGCGTATTGGGCGTAAATGTCTAGTTTTCTTGAAAATTTACGGTCCATAAAATCGGTAGCCGTAAAATTCTTCAACTCACAGGCAAACTGTGTTTTGAAATTAGTAGTATCGAAGCGAGTAATAGGGGCAGCACCACTTTTACCATTAACCAAACCGTCCCAATACTCTTGAATATTGTTTCCTATTGGGGTAAGGGCTCCTAAACCTGTAACTACAACTCGCTTCAATTCCATACTAAATACTTCTTATTTTGCTCCTTCTATATATGTAATAGCTTGACCTACAGTAGCGATGTTTTCTGCTTGATCATCTGGGATTTGAATATCAAATTCTTTTTCGAATTCCATAATTAATTCCACAGTATCTAATGAATCTGCTCCTAAGTCGTTTGTGAAACTTGCTTCAACTACAACTTCGTTTTCATCAACACCTAATTTGTCTACTATTATCGCTTTTACTCTTGATGCAATGTCTGACATAATCTTTAATTTTTAAATTAGTTTGAGGGCAAAAGTAAAAAACTTTATTTTAAAACCATCTTTTCAACAGAAAATGTAACCTTATTTTTTTAAATTAACATGAAGTTACTAGGTTTTATCCCTCATTTGTAAATATTTATTCTTTTTTTTGTGTTGAATAACACATGTAGCTCAAAGATATGAAACGTATTGTAATTTTCGCATCAGGTTCCGGAACAAACGCAGAAAATATTATTAAACACTTCCAAGGTAATGGTTTAGCCAAGGTTATTCATGTGTTGAGTAACAAGAAGGATGCCAAAGTTTTGAGTAGAGCATCTGCTTTAGGTGTTGCTAATAGTAGCTTTAATAAAGACGAGTTGCTAAAAACAACAACGATTCATGATTTAATGCTTGAATTGAAACCTGATTTAATTGTATTGGCGGGATTTCTTTTGAAGTTTCCTGAAAATATTATTACTGCTTTTCCAAATAAAATAATTAATGTGCATCCGGCCTTATTACCAAAATACGGTGGTAAAGGCATGTATGGCTCAAATGTCCATAAAGCTGTGGTTGCTAATAATGAGGAAGAGTCAGGTATTACAATACATTATGTTAATAAACACTATGATGAAGGAAATATCATTTTTCAAGCAAGCACCCAACTGTTTCCTTCAGATAGTTTTGAAGATGTTGCTGCAAAAATTCATGTGTTAGAGCAAAAGCATTTCCCATTAGTAATAGAACAACTTTTAAATTAATGCAAGTTCAAGTTCATATATATACAGACGGTTCGTCGCGTGGTAATCCAGGTCCTGGTGGTTATGGTATTGTTATGGAGTGGGTAGGAAAGCCTTACGTTAAAGAATATTCTCAAGGTTTTGTGAAAACCACCAATAATAGAATGGAGTTGCTTGCTGTTATTGTGGCGTTAGAACAATTAAAAAAAGAGAATACGGTTGTAAAGGTGTTTACTGACTCTAAATATGTGGTAGATTCAGTGGATAAAAAATGGGTATTTGGTTGGGAGAAAAAAGCCTTTAAGGATAAGAAGAACCCAGATCTTTGGAAACGTTTTTTGAAAATATATCGAAAGCATAACGTGTATTTTCAATGGATAAAAGGTCATAATAATCATAAACAAAATGAGCGTTGTGATTATTTAGCAGTTGAAGCTTCAAAAAAACAAAACCTATTGGTTGATGAGGTTTATGAAAGATTAAATAATGATTCAGGGTTGTTTAAGTCGTAACACTTGAAGGAATAAACCTCTTTAAAAGATGATAAAGCTGTTTGTAAGTTTTGTGTTAATTAACTGTTGTTTTCTGAGTTATTCTCAAAATGATTGGGAGTTAAAGAAAAATGAAGACGGTATAAAAGTTTACACGAGAAAAACACACAAGTCTTCTGTTAAAGAGTTTAAGGCAGTTATGTTGTTAAAAACATCAATGGCTTCCTTAGTTGACAAGATAACTGATGCTGAAGGTTTAAAAAACTGGAATTACAAAACCACAAAAAGCAGGTTGCTAGAACGTGTTTCTGATAGTGTTTTTATAGTGTACATGTATAATGACTTTCCATGGCCAGTAAAAAATAGAGATCATATATCTAAATTAACTCTTTCTGAGGTCAATTCGTCAACAATAAGGATTGATATTATGTCGGTTCCAAATAAGCTGCCAGAATATGATAATACCATTAGAATTGAAGAATTTTCAGGTTATTGGCTCTTAGAAAAGACAGATAAAGGCATTGGCGTAACTCAACAAATGCATGGCGAACCAAAAGGGAATGTGCCTTCTATGATAATCAATGCAACTTTAGCAAAAGCACCTTTATATTCATTTAAAAGATTAAAAAAAGATATAATCAACTAATATACAGTGTGTTAAAGTTTTGTTTTGATAGTTTGGTAAAGCAAAAAATTTACGTAATTTTGCAAAAAATTTACTTAAATGAATAAACTTTTAATTGTAGGTACAGTTGCATTTGATGCTATAGAAACGCCTTTCGGAAAAACGGATAAAATATTAGGTGGTGCTGCTACTTATATTGGGCTTTCAGCTGCTAACTTTAATAATGTAGACAGTGCAATAGTTTCTGTTATTGGAGATGATTTTCCGCAGGAATATATCGATATGCTTGAAGCTAAAAACATCAACTTAGGTGGTTTGGAAACTGTAAAAGGAGGTAAAACTTTTTTCTGGTCTGGTAGATATCATAATGACATGAACTCTCGTGATACCTTAGATACACAATTAAATGTCTTAGAAAGTTTCAACCCTGTTGTGCCAGATGCATATAAAGATGCAGATGTGGTAATGTTAGGGAATTTACACCCTTTAGTGCAACTAGGAGTCATTGAACAAATGACAAAAAAACCGAAATTAGTAGTTTTAGATACTATGAATTTTTGGATGGATTGTGCATTAGCAGAATTAAAACAAGTCATAGCAAAAGTAGATGTAATCACAATTAACGATGAAGAAGCAAGACAATTATCTGGCGAATATTCATTAGTAAAGGCTGCAAGAGTGATTTCAGAAATGGGACCTAAATATGTAGTTATTAAAAAAGGAGAGCATGGCGCTTTAATTTTTGATGAGGAAAATGTCTTTTTCGCACCAGCATTACCTTTAGAGGAAGTGTTTGATCCAACAGGAGCAGGTGACACCTTCGCAGGAGGGTTCTCAGGGTTTATTGCAAGTACAAATGATATTTCTTTTGAGAACATGAAGAAAGCGATAATTCATGGGTCAAACTTAGCATCATTTTGTGTTGAGAAATTCGGAACTGAACGTATGGAAAACTTATCTAAAACAGAGGTGTCCAATCGTTTACTGCAATTTAAAGCATTAACACAATTTGAAATAGAATTGAATTAAACTAACGCGCTGAAATTCAGCGCGTTTTTTATTATACAACACAACAATCGTACGCAAGTACAACAACACAACAACAATGAGCGACGCTTTAAAACACGAATGTGGTATTGCCTTAATTAGGTTAAAAAAACCATTAGAGTATTACAAAGAAAAATATGGTACTGCATTTTATGGTGTAAATAAAATGTACTTAATGATGGAAAAACAGCATAATCGTGGTCAAGATGGTGCTGGTTTTGCGAGTATTAAGTTAGATATGGAGCCAGGGCAACGTTACATAAGTCGTGTGCGTTCCAACAAACAATTACCTATTCAAGATGTTTTTGCTCAAATTAATGATAGAATTAATGGCGCGTTAAAATCGAATCCATCTTTAAATAATGATGTTAAAAGACTAAAAGAAGAAGTGCCTTATATAGGAGAAGTGCTTTTAGGGCATGTACGTTATGGTACTTTTGGTGTAAACAGTGTAGAAAGTGTTCATCCGTTTTTAAGACAGAACAGTTGGATGCACAGAAATTTAATAGTTGCGGGTAATTTTAACATGACTAATGTTGGGCAACTATTTAAAGATTTAGTAAATATTGGGCAACATCCAAAAGCAGAAGCTGATACGGTTACTGTAATGGAAAAGATAGGTCACTTTTTAGATAAGCAAGTTGAGAAACTTTATAAGAATGCAAAAAATGAAGGCTTATCAAAAATTGAGGCATCTTCAGTTATTGCAGATCGTTTAAATATCGCTAAGATTTTAAAGAAATCAGCTAAAAAGTGGGATGGTGGTTATGCAATGGCAGGAATGTTAGGTCATGGTGATGCCTTTGTATTACGTGATCCTGCGGGAATTCGTCCAGCATATTATTATGAAAATGATGAAGTTGTTGTTGTTGCTTCTGAGCGCCCTGTAATTCAGACGGTGTTTAATGTGGCTTTTGATGATGTAGTTGAACTTGATCCAGGGAAAGCAATTATTGTTAAGAAAAACGGCGAAACTAAAATTCAACAAATATTAGAGCCTTTAGAGAAAAAAGCATGTTCTTTTGAGCGTATTTATTTCTCAAGAGGTAGTGATCAGGAAATTTACTCTGAACGTAAAAAATTAGGACGATTATTATTTCCGCAGATTATGAAATCTATCGGAGATGATATCGAAAACTCAGTATTTTCTTTTATTCCAAATACTGCAGAAGTCTCTTATTACGGGATGGTTAAAGAAGGAGAATTATTTTTAAATAAGCAGAAAGAAGAATTACTACTTCAGAAAGAAAATCAAACGCCTGAAAAAATAAAAGAAATTATAGCAAAAAGATTGCGAACTGAAAAGATTGCAATAAAAGATGCTAAACTAAGAACCTTTATTACAGACGATGATAGTAGAGATGATTTGGTAGCACATATTTATGACATTACGTATGGTTCTGTAAAACCAACGGATAATTTAGTAATTATTGATGATTCTATTGTTCGTGGGACAACGTTACAAAAGAGTATTTTGACAATGATGGATCGTTTGAATCCTAAAAAAATCGTTGTTGTCTCTTCTGCACCACAAATCCGTTATCCAGATTGTTACGGTATTGATATGGCTAACTTAGAAGGTTTAATTGCTTTTAGAGCGATGTTAGCATTATTGAAAGATGATAATAAATACCATTTAGTAAAAGAGACTTATGACAAGTGTCTTACTCAAGTAGGGTTACCTGATACAGAAGTTCAGAATTTTGTAAAAGATTTATACGGATTGTATACAGATGAGGAAATTTCGAAGAAGATTGCAGAATTGTTAAGTTCAGAAGGTTTAAATGCTGAGGTTGACATTATTTATCAATCAGTTGAGAATTTACATAAAGCGTGTCCGAAGAATTTAGGAGATTGGTATTTTACCGGTGATTATCCAACACCTGGAGGACATCGTGTTGTAAACAGAGCTTTTATTAATTTCTTTGAAGGAAATAAAGAAAGAGCTTATTAAAGTGTAATTATCTACCTGTGAACAATTATTTTAACTGTTTGTCTATTTAATTTTTATAAATTAACAAATGTTTATATCTTGCATATACCATAACATAAGTAGGTTAAGTTCATGGTAGATTTGGGGCAAAAAAGGCAAGTTAATTCTTGTCTTTTTTATTGGAATAAATTTAAGTAAATGCTGAGGTTGATATTACTCACAAAAATTGATTTACCACAAATTACAGGTGTTTTACGTCGAAATATAACACTTTAACAAGTATTAAGGTAGTTTACCTGAATTGTTGTGATGGGTTAACATAAGTTTATATCTTGCATATACCATAACATAAGTAGGTTAAGTTCATGGTAGATTTGGGGCAAAAAAGGCAAGTTAATTCTTGTCTTTTTTATTGGAATAAACTTTCGGGTACAGACCAAAAAAAATGGGCAAACATGTGTTTGCCCATTTTTTGATATTATAAGTAAATTAAAATTTATTTACTTTCTGCATAACGTCTTTCAACTTCGTTCCAGTTAATTACTTTAAAGAAAGCATCAATATAATCCGGTCTTCTGTTTTGGTAGTTTAAGTAGTAAGCATGCTCCCAAACATCTAATCCTAAAATTGGAGTTCCTCCACAAGTTACACCAGGCATTAACGGGTTATCTTGGTTTGGTGTAGAACACACACTAATTTTTCCCCCTTTGTGCACACATAACCATGCCCATCCAGACCCAAATTGAGTAGCGGCAGCTTTTGAGAATGCTTCAATAAAAGCATCTTTTGATCCGAATTCAGCTTCAATAGCGTCCTTTAAGTCTCCAGATAAATATCCTCTATCTTCAGGATTCATAACTGTCCAGAATAATGAGTGGTTATAAAATCCACCTCCGTTATTACGTACAGCACCGTTAGACATGTCTAAGTTGGCTAAAATATCTTCAATTGATTTTCCTTCTAAATCAGTTCCAGCTACAGCTGCGTTTAATTTAGTAGTGTATCCGTTATGATGCTTTGAATGGTGAATTTCCATTGTTCTAGCGTCAATATGTGGTTCTAATGCATCGTATGCGTATGATAATTGTGGTAATTCAAAAGCCATAATTGTATATTTTAAAAGATTAATTTTTAATTCAACCCAAATTTACAAAAACAAATAAGAAGATAATATCAATTGAAATAATTAATCTTTATTGCACCATATAGTTTGTATATTGTGTGGCCTAAAACTGAATTCAATGAGCGAAAATACTTTTGTTGTTTATAATGCATCTGCTGGGTCTGGTAAAACATTCACATTGGTAAAATCGTATTTAAAAACATTGTTCTCATCAAGAGATGTTAATAAATACAAACGCATTTTAGCAATTACGTTTACTAATAAGGCGGTTGCTGAAATGAAAGGACGAATTCTAGAGAACTTAAAAGCATTTTCTACTCCAGAAATTTTATTAAAAGAAGTGCCTGATAATTTGAAAGGTGCACAACAAATGTTTGTGATTATAGCTGAAGAGTTGCAAATTGATCACAGTAGGTTGCACCAAAAAGCAATCAGAATACAAGAAACAATTTTAAATAACTACGCCGCTTTTGATGTGGTGACTATTGATACATTCACACACCGACTAATTAGAACTTTTGCGTATGACTTGAAACTTCCTCAAAATTTTGAAGTTGCTTTAGATACTGAAGATGTGTTACAAGAAGCCATTAGTAATGTGCTTGCTAAAGTTGGAGAAGATGATGATTTAACGAAGTTACTTATCAACTTTGCTACTCAAAAAGCAGATGATGATAAGAGTTGGGACATTTCATTAGACCTCTACCGAGTATCAAAACTTCTGTTGAATGAAAATGAAGTCAAGCATTTAGAATTGTTAAAAGATAAAACGTTAAGTGATTTTGAAGATTTAAAGAAAACATTATCTGAAAAATTAATTACCGCGGAAGATAAGCTGGTTGAGATTGCAAAAAACAGATTATCTGATTTTGAACAAAAAGGAATTATTGAAGGTGATTTAAAATCGGTGTTTGGTTATTTCTCAAAGTTAGCTAAGCAAGATTTTAATGTAAAATATGGCGCAGTTTGGCAGACTAAATTGGTAAACGGAGATGTTATTTATCCGAAGAGAGTAGCTTCAGGAAATGGAGCATTAATTGATGACATTCAATCAGAAATAGCATCAGATTTTGAGCAGACTAAAATCCTATTTTATGAACTGTCATTTTTGAAGAATTTTCAAAAAAATATTGTCCCTCTTTCTGTGATAAATGTTGTGCATCAGGAAATTCAACGTCTTAAAGAAGAACAAAATATTTTATTAATTTCTGAATTCAATCAAATTATAGCAAATGAAATAAAAGATCAACCGGCACCTTTTATTTATGAGCGTCTTGGTGAACGCTATCAGAATTATTTTATTGATGAATTTCAGGATACATCAGAAATGCAATGGCAGAATTTAATTCCGCTTACAGAAAATGCACTAGCAGCTGAGCCAAAAGAAAATGAGCAAAATTCATTGTTGATTGTTGGTGATGCAAAACAAGCTATTTACCGTTGGCGAGGTGGTAAACCGGAGCAGTTTATCGATTTGTATGAAGAAGAAAATCCGTTTCATATTAAAAAGAAGATAGCTAATTTAGATACAAACTTTAGGAGTTATAGTGAGGTGGTTGACTTCAATAATAATTTCTTCAGTTTTTTGTCGGGGAAGTTTCAAAACCCAACGCATCAAGAATTGTATCGTATAGGAAACGAACAAAAACAGAACTCAAAAAAAGGAGGTTTTGTAAAAGTCTCTTTTGTTGACAATGTTATTGAGGAAGAGGCTACTGAGTTGTATCAAGAAAAGGTTCTAGAAACAATTGAAAGTGTTTTAAAACAAGGGTTTTGTAAAGCGGATATTTGTATTATCACCAGAAAAAAGAAAGACGGAATTGCTATAGCAGATTATTTAACTGAGCAAGAAATTAACATCATATCTTCGGAAACATTGTTGTTAAGTAAATCGGAAGAAGTACAGTTTATTATTTCGTTTTTACACTACATGTTGTATCCGGAAAACAAAACGGTTAAAATTGAAATTCTAGGATATTTATATAAGAAGTTTGGGGTTTTAGAAAGTGAACATGAGTTTTATACGAGTTTGATAGGATTGTCTTCTAATGAATTTTTTGCAAAATTAGCTTTGCTACATCATGTGCAATTTGACTACACTACGGTTCAAACTTTACCGTTTTATGAATTAGTAGAGCAAATTATAAGAGCGTTTAATTTGGTAGAACATTCCAATGCGTATGTTCAATATTTTTTAGACGAAGTACAATCATTTAGTCAGAAAAAAAGTACTGGTATTCAAGGGTTTTTGGAGTACTGGGAATTGAAAAAAGACAAGTTAAGTATTGTGGCGCCAGATGGTGATGATGCGGTGACTTTAATGACTATTCATAAATCCAAAGGATTAGAGTTCCCTGTGATTATTTTACCATTTGCTGAATTAGATATCTATAGAGAACAAGATTCAAAAGTGTGGTACCCTATAAATGTAGATGAATTTAATGGGTTTTCTGAAGCATTTTTACATTTTAATAAAGATGTAGAAAACTATAGTGCTATTGGAGAAGCGTTATGGAACGATAGGCGTGCACAATTAGAGTTGGATAACATTAATCTGTTGTACGTTGCATTAACTAGACCTAAAGAGCAGTTGTATATCATCTCTAAAAAGAATGTTAGTAAAGATGGAGAGGAGAAAGATAATTTCTTTTCAGGATTTTTTATCGGTTATTTAAAAAATATTGGAGTTTGGAATGATGAAACGGACGATTATGAATTTGGGAAAGCAGTTAAAAACTCAATTAAAACAGAAATACACAAACCTGAAGAATTGAAATTTTTATCCTCTTCAAGGATGGATCATAGTTTGTCGGTTTTAACAAAAGGAGGTTTTTTGTGGGATACTGAACAAAAAGAAGCTATTGAAAAAGGTAATTTAATTCATTTAATTTTATCAAAAATTACTTACGCAACCGATATAGATTTAGCGTTTCAGGAATTAGAATTTGAAGGGATAATTAATAAGGAGCAAGCAGCAGAGTTAAAACCTTCAGTAATTGAAGTTGTTGAAAAATCAGAGTTGAAAAGTTATTTTAAAGATGGATTACAAATATTCAATGAACGTCCTATTTTACAAAAAGGAGGTAAAATGTTAATTCCAGATAGAATTGTATTAGAAGGGAATAGTGCGTCAATTATTGATTATAAAACAGGATCTTATGATGTTAAACATGAACAACAAGTGAATAGGTATGCTGAAGCATTATTGGATATGAATTATGATATAGATAAAAAGTTATTGGTTTATTTAGGAGAAGAAATTAAGATCATTGATGTGTGTGGCTAATTTCAAAATAATTACATTTGTCAGTATAAAATCTCAAATGAGAAATCACGTAAAATAAAAATTATGTACGGAAAAATAAAAGAACATTTAGAGCAAGAAATTCAAGATATAAAAGATAACGGCTTATATAAAAAGGAGCGTATTATTACAACACCACAAGATGCGGTTATTAAAATATCAACAGGAGAAGAAGTAATTAACTTCTGTGCAAATAATTATTTAGGATTGTCATCTCACCCAGAAGTTATACAGGCAGCAAAAGATGCTATGGATACACACGGTTTCGGAATGTCGTCTGTACGTTTCATTTGCGGAACACAAGATATTCATAAAGAACTTGAATCGAAAATTGCAAGTTTCTACGGTACAGAAGATACCATTTTATATGCAGCAGCTTTTGATGCTAATGGTGGTGTGTTTGAGCCATTATTAGGAAAAGAAGATGCTATTATTTCAGATTCTCTAAACCATGCGTCTATTATAGATGGTGTGCGTTTGTGTAAAGCAGCAAGATACCGTTATCAAAATAGTGATATGGCTGATTTGGAAACGCAATTGATTTCAGCTAATGAAAATGGTGCACGATTTAAAATCATTGTAACAGATGGTGTATTTTCTATGGATGGAATTGTAGCGCCTTTAGATCAAATTTGTGATTTAGCAGATAAATATGATGCTATGGTTATGATTGATGAATGTCATTCAGCAGGGTTTATTGGGGAAACTGGGCGAGGAACTTTAGAGGCTAAAGGTGTTTTGGATAGAATAGATATCATTACTGGTACTTTAGGAAAAGCGTTAGGGGGAGCCATGGGTGGTTATACTACTGGTAAAAAAGAAATTATAGATGTTTTACGTCAACGCTCAAGACCGTATTTGTTTTCTAATTCATTAGCGCCAGCAATTGTTGGAGCATCAATTAAAGTGTTTGAAATGTTAGATAAAGACACAACTTTAAGAGATAAATTAGAATGGAATACTGATTACTTTAAAAAAGGCATGAAAGCCGCTGGTTTGGATATCGTTGAGGGAGATTCTGCAATTGTACCTGTAATGTTATATGATGCGAAACTATCTCAAACTATGGCAGATAAGTTATTGGAAGAGGGGATTTATGTCATTGGCTTCTTTTATCCGGTTGTGCCAAAAGAAAAAGCGAGAATACGGGTACAATTGTCTGCAGCACATGAAAAAGAACATTTAGATAAAGCAATAGCAGCGTTTACGAAGGTTGCCAAGGAGTTAAATGTGATTTAGCTAAAAAAAATAGTGAGGGCTATAAACTAAAAAACTAAAAATAATTACTTAAATTTTTGTTAATAACTTTTTAGGTACTACATTTGCTGAGATTAACACTTAAAATTAAACTTTATTAATATGAAACAATTTAGTAAAATATTAGTTGCATGTGCCTTAGTATTAGGGGTAAGCGCTAATGCACAAACTGAAGACAATCCATGGGCTGTAACAGTTGGAGCCAATGCAGTTAACTATTTCTCTGCAGGAAATGAAGGTACAGTTGGAAACTCTGGAAACAATGAATCAGAAATGTTCACTGAATTTTTTAATGCAGCTGACCAATGGAATACGGTTCCTTCATTATCTCATTTATCTGTTGCTCGTTATATGGGTAGTGGTGTAAGTATTGATGTAACTGGAACATTCAACAAGATAACACAATTTGGGAATAAAGAAGCTTATGATAATGAGCTAATTTCACCAGATGATGTTGATGGAGAAGTATATATCGGTTTAGATTTAGGTGTGAACTATCACTTAAACTCATTGTGGAACGGTATGAATTGGTTAGACCCTTATTTAAGAGCTAATGCTGGTAACAACTGGATGATGAATGAGTCTAGTTTAGTTGCAGGTGGAGGTTTAGGTATTAATTTCTGGTTAAACAACAACGTTGCTTTAAAAGTACAATCTGTATTTAAAAATAACTTTGCTGAAGAGTTAGAAAATGCTAACTATTTCCAAAACACTTTAGGTTTAACTTTCGCATTTGGAGGTACTGATACTGACGGTGATGGAATATATGACAAATATGATGCTTGTCCAGAAGTTGCTGGATTAGAAGAATTCAAAGGATGTCCTGATACTGACGGAGACGGAATTGAAGACGCAAAAGATGACTGTCCAGAAGTTGCTGGTTTACTAGAATATAATGGATGTGCTGATACTGACGGTGACGGTGTATCTGACAACAAAGACGAATGTGTTGATGTTGCAGGTTTAAAAGAATTAGCTGGTTGTCCTGATGCTGATGCTGATGGTATTGCTGATGCTAAAGATGGTTGTCCTCAAGTAGCTGGACCAGCTGCTAACAACGGATGCCCTTGGCCAGATACTGATGGTGATTCAGTTTTAGATAAAGATGATCAATGTGTTGATGTTGCAGGAACTGTAGCAAACAACGGTTGTCCAGAAGCTACTGAAGAAGTAGTTAAGAAATTAAATGACTACGCTAAGACTATCTTATTTGATTCAGGAAAAGCATCTTTCAAAGAACAAGCTTATTCTGCTTTAACTGCAATGAACGCAATCTTTAAAGAGTACCCATCTGCTAAATTTGATTTAGGTGGTCATACTGATAGTGCTGGTGGTGCGAAAAGCAACCAATTATTATCTGAAAGAAGAGTTAATGCTGTAAGAGATTGGTTTATCGCTAACGGAATTGCTGCTGACAGATTAACAGCTACAGGATACGGAGAAACTACTCCAATCGATTCTAACAGAACTAGAGCTGGTAGAGCAAACAACAGAAGAGTAGAGGTTAAATTAGCAAAGTAATTTAATTTCCTTAAAATAAAATTAAAAGCGTCTCGTTAATCGAGGCGCTTTTTTTATTTTTACTAAATGCAAAGTTTTATAGCCAAGTGTTTAGAAAAAATAGCGATTGATGATAACCAAATCAGTCAAGTTGTTTTTGTATTACCCAGTAAACGTGCTGGTGTGTTCTTGAAAAAAGAACTATCTCATTATTATAATTCAACTATTTTTATTCCTCAAATTATAAGTATTGAAGAACTTATAGAAACTATTTCAGGACTGAAAACACTATCAAATATTGAAACAGTATTTGAGTTTTATAACGTGTATTGTTCTCTTATTCCTCAAGATAAAGTAGAATCATTTGAGTCATTTTCAAAATGGGCACAAATATTATTACATGATTTTAATGAAATTGACCGTTATAAAATTTATTCAAAAGATTTCTTTTCAAACCTATCAAGCATCAAACAAATTGAAACTTGGTCGCCTAATGATGAGCCTACAGAATTAATTAAGAATTATTTAAGTTTCTGGGAGAACTCATTTCAACTTTATCAAAAACTTTATGACACACTGTTAGAAAAGAATACAGGTTATCAGGGGCTTGTTTATAAGGAGGCTTCTGAACAAATTGAACATTATGCTCAAAACATGACGTCACATCATTATTTCCTCGGATTTAATGCTTTAAACGCCTGTGAGGAAGTTATTTTTCAAGAATTACTACAACAGGATCTTGCAACTGTGTTATGGGATACTGACGAAGTGTTTTTCAACTCACCAACAAATAGTACAGCGCATTTTTTACGTCAATATAAATCAGATTGGAAGTATTATTTAGATAATGATTTTTCAATTATTTCTAATGAGTTTACCTCAGATAAAACTATTGATGTTTACGCTTTGCCTAAAAACATTGGTCAAGTTAAAAAAGTAGGTGATTTATTAAGTCAATTATCGGCAGAAGAATTAAAAGAAACTGCTGTAGTTTTGGGTGATGAATCATTGCTACTACCATTATTAAATTCATTACCAAAAAATGTTACCAACATAAATATTACTATGGGGATGGCTTTAAAAGATATCCCATTGGCAGCTTTTTTTGAAAGTGTTTTTCAACTGTATTTTCAGCAATCAGGAAATCGGTTTTATTTTAAAAAAGTTTTAAATTTCTTAAATAATAATTACACAAAGTTACTTTTTGGAGCTGACGATGTAAATCGTTTAATTTCTTATATACAAACTTATAATGTTATCACTTTAACACAATCTGATATTGAAGAATATGTAACCCTAGAAGGTTCTATTGCGCAATTATTCTCATTAAATAAAGATGTTTCAAATACTATTTCTGTGTTTCAACAGGTAATATTGTTATTAAAGTCTAAAGTTAAATCACAGGTGTCACATCAATTAGATTTAGAGTATTTATACCGATTTAATGAAGTGTTTAATGTGTTGGCTGGTCTTCATAGTAAATATAATGCAATAAAATCGTTAGAAAGTTTCCATCAAATATATAAAGAAGTATTAAGTTCAGAAACGTTAGATTTTAAAGGAGAACCTATTCAAGGATTGCAAATTATGGGAATGTTAGAATCACGTGTATTAGACTTTAAACGCGTTATTTTAACCTCAGTAAATGAAGGGATTTTACCTTCTGGAAAAAGCAATAATTCATTTATTCCTTTTGATTTAAAATTAGAGTTTAAATTACCAACATATTATGATAAAGATGCGGTTTATACCTATCATTTTTTTAAATTATTACAACGCGCAAAAGACGTATCATTAATATATAATACTGAACCCGATGGTTTAAACGCAGGAGAAAAAAGTAGATTTTTATTGCAATTAGAGTCTATTTTAAATGAAAGCCATACAATTAATCATCATATTAGTACGCCAAAAATTCCATCTGCAACACAACAATTACAAGTTATTCAGAAAGATGCTGCTGTAATTGAACGTTTAAAAGTAATTTCTGAAAAAGGGTTTTCTCCATCGGCGTTAACCCAGTATGTTAGAAATCCGATAGATTTTTATAAACAGAAAATTCTTCAAATTTATGAAGAAGATGAAGTAGAAGAAACTGTTGCTGCAAATACATTAGGAACAATTGTGCACAATACCTTAGAGGAGTTTTATAAGCCATTAGAAGGTCAGATTCTTACAAAAGAGCTGATTAATCTTATGCAGAAAAAAATTAATTCTGAGGTAGGAAGTCAATTTCAAAAGGAGTTTAAAAAAGGTGATATTTCTAAAGGGCAAAACTTAATTATTTATAATATTGCAAAACGTTATGTGTCTAATTTTCTGAAACAAGAATTAAAACTAATAGCTGATGGAAAGGAGATTATTATTTGGCATATTGAATCGAATTTAAAATCAAAATTGGATATTCCTGGTTTAGATTTTCCTGTTTTTATAACTGGAAAGGTTGATAGAATTGATGAGGTTGATGGTGTTATTAGAATTATAGATTACAAAACAGGAAAGGTTGAGCAAGGTAAAGTTGAGTTGGTAAACTGGGAAGATATCACTACAGATTATACAAAGTTTAGCAAGCCATTTCAGATTTTAACTTACGCACAGATGATTATGCAGGAACAACAATTTCAGAAACCAGTTGAAGCCGGAATTATATCATTCAAAAATTTAAATGCAGGATTTTTAAAGTTTTCTAAAAAAGATAAAGAAGGTCGTGGTGCTAAAAAAGAGTCTATAATAACTCAAGAAACGTTAAATGATTTCTCTGTTCAATTAGAGCGTCTGATATTAGAAATATGCAATTTAAATATTCCGTTTACAGAAAAAGAAGTGTAAAAATGACTAAAGCGACTCATGTGTTATCCAGAGGGAATAAAAAACCAATTTTAATTGATGTATCTTTTATAAACAACAATCAACCAAAACCTATTGTTGTTTTTTGCCATGGTTATAAAGGCTTTAAAGATTGGGGTTGTTGGAATTTATTAGCAGAAAATATTGCTCAATCCACCATGTTTTGTTTAAAGTTTAATTTTTCTCATAACGGAGGAACTGTTGAACAACCAATAGATTTTCCAGACTTAAATGCTTTTGGAGAAAATAACTTCTCAAAAGAATTAGATGATTTAGATGCGGTTTTAAACTGGATTTCAAAAGATGAAAACCCTTATTCAAATGAAATAGATACTTCTAATATTATTCTTGTAGGACATTCAAGAGGTGGTGGAATTGTGACAATTAAGACTGCTGAAGATGATCGAATAACAAAATTGATTACTCTTGCTGGAGCTTCAGATTATAAGTCACGATTTCCTACAGGTACTCAACTAGATTATTGGAGAAATGAAGGTGTTGCATATATAGAAAACGCGAGAACAAAGCAGCAGATGCCGCATTACATTCAATTTCATGATGATTTTGTAGCAAATGGTTTTATAATGCTATAGCAAATAATGGTGAAATGGTAAAACCACGTTTTGTAAAAGAAATACGAGATTTTAAAAGCAGTGAGCCAATTAAAACTTTTGAAAAAGAAATATTGAACCCGAAAATTTGCTCAGATGCAACTATTGGAAAAGTGAAAGAGATGATGAAAAATGTTGTTGTACGCGGTACAGCAACTAATATCTATTCTAAGGATTTTTCTATGGCTGGTAAAACAGGAACTTGTACTACGGATTACGGCGATAAAAAAGCAAAGAAGCAATATATCTCGTCGTTTTCAGGATATTTTCCCGCTGACAATCCGAAATACTCTTGTATTGTGGTGATTCATAAGCCTAAGACCTCGATTGGGTATTACGGTAATGTTGTTGCAGCTCCGGTGTTTAAAACAATTGCAAAAAAAATATATACAGATACGCCGTTGGTTGATGAAGTTGATATGGTTTTTTCTGAAGATTCAGCTTTGAATAAAAAGTATAATTCATACTTGGAAAAAAGTAGAAAAGAATATAAAACTGTGCCTAATGTAGTTGGTATGAGTGGTATGGATGCTATTTCATTCTTAGAAAATTTAGGAATGAAAGTATTTGTAAAAGGAAACGGAAAAGTGAAAAAACAATCGCTGAATGTAGGAGAAAAAATAACTGAAGCTAAAGAAATAGTATTAGAATTATCGTGAAAAATTTAAAAGACATATTGTACAAAGTTGCTATTGACGTTATTGTTGGTAGTTCTGATGTAGTAATTTCTAAAATAGAATTTGACTCCAGAAAAGTTGAAGCAAATGATGTTTTTGTTGCTTTAAAGGGGACTTTAGTAGATGGACATGAATTCATTTCTAAAGCTATTAAACTAAATGCAGTAGTCATTGTTTGTGAAGTAATACCAGATGATAAGCATGTTGGTGTGACTTATGTACAAGTAGCGGATGCCAATTTAGCCTTAGCAATGATGTCAGCGAATTTTTATGAAAACCCGTCTGAAGAATTGCAGTTAGTTGGTGTAACTGGAACTAACGGGAAGACTACTATAGCAACGTTATTGTATCAGCAATTTAAAAATGCAGGATATAAAGTAGGTTTACTTTCTACAGTTAAAATTATGGTTGATGATGTGGAGTATAAAGCAACACATACAACCCCGGATTCATTAATAATTAATAAGTATTTACAATTGATGAATGAAGCCGGTGTAGAGTTTTGTTTTATGGAAGTGAGTTCACATGGTATTCATCAAAAAAGAACAGCTGGCTTGCATTTTAGAGGTGGTATATTTACTAATCTGTCACATGATCATTTAGATTATCACGACACCTTTTCTGAATACAGAGATGTAAAGAAAAAGTTCTTCGATGAGTTACCAAAATCAGCTTTTGCATTGACAAATATAGATGATAAAAATGGTGAGGTAATGTTGCAAAATACCAAAGCCAAAAAAGTAAGTTATGCTTTAAAGAGTTATGCAAATTACAAGGCTCAAATTTTAGAAAATCAGTTTTCAGGATTGTTGCTAAAAGTGAACGACAATGATGTTTGGACGAAGTTAATAGGGAGTTTTAACGCGTATAATTTATTAGCAATTTTTGCAGCAAGTGATTTATTAGGCCTAGAAGAACAGGAGAATTTACGTTTGATAAGTTTATTAGAGAACGTTAGTGGCCGATTTGAATATGTGATTTCAAAAGAGAAGAAAATCACTGCAATTGTAGATTATGCACATACGCCAGATGCCTTAAAAAATGTGTTGGAAACAATTAATAATATCAGAACTGGTAACGAACAATTGATTACAGTGGTTGGTTGCGGTGGTGATAGAGATAAAAAAAAGCGCCCGAAAATGGCAAATATTGCCTCTGTTTTGAGTACAACTGCGGTGTTTACAAGTGATAATCCTAGAACAGAAAATCCAGAAGTGATTATTGAAGAAATGGAATCTGGTGTAAGTCCAGAAAACTATAAAAAAACGATTGCTATAACAAACAGAAAGCAAGCAATAAAAATGGCTTGTCAGATGGCAGAAACGAATGATATCATTTTAATAGCTGGTAAAGGACATGAAACTTACCAAGAGGTTAATGGTGAGCGATTTGATTTTGATGATTTAAAAACAGTAAAAGAATTACTAACGCAATTAAATAAATAAGCAGAGCAATGTTATACTATTTATTTGAATATTTAGAACAACAATACCAATTACCTGGAGCTTCAGTGTTTCAGTTTATATCTTTTAGAGCTGCTTTAGCTGTAATTGTGTCGTTGTTAATTTCAATGATTTTCGGAAAGCATATTATTAACTTTTTAAGAAATCAACAGATTGGTGAAACTGTAAGAGATCTTGGCTTAGAGGGGCAAAAACAAAAACAAGGTACACCAACTATGGGTGGGATCATCATCATAATTGCTACGTTAATTCCGGTGTTGTTATTCGCCAAACTAGATAACGTTTATGTGGTATTGTTGATTGTTACAACTTTATGGATGGGAGCTATTGGGTTTATAGATGATTATATTAAAAAATTTAAAAACGATAAAGAAGGTCTAAAGGGTAAATTTAAGGTCTTGGGGCAAGTTGGTTTAGGGCTTATTGTAGGTACGGTATTGTACTTCAATGATAATGTAACTATAAAAGAACAGGTGTCTGAACAAGTACAAACTGCAATGGTAAGTTCAGGTAATACAATGATGCTTATGCATAATCCTGCCGTGAAGCAATTTCATCCAGAAACAAAATCTACTAAAACAACAATACCTTTTTTAAAAAATAATGAATTTGATTATGCGGATATATTAACCTTTTTCAATGAAGGATGGGGAAAATATGCCTGGATAATTTTTATACCTGTAGTTATATTTATAATTACGGCAGTATCTAATGGTGCAAATTTAACGGATGGAATTGATGGTTTAGCCGCAGGAACATCTGTGATATCTGTAGTCGTATTAGGGTTGTTTGCATGGTTGTCAGGTAACATCATTTTCTCTGATTACCTGAATATAATGTACATCCCGAGAATAGGTGAGATGACCATTTTTGTTGGAGCATTTGTTGGAGCTTTAATAGGGTTTTTATGGTACAACACATTTCCTGCGCAAGTGTTTATGGGAGATACGGGAAGTTTAACTATTGGAGGAATTATTGCGGTAATTGCAATTGCTGTCAGGAAAGAATTATTAGTGCCAATTTTATGTGGAGTGTTTTTAGCTGAGAACTTATCAGTGGTGTTACAAGTGAGTTATTTCAAGTATACAAAAAAGAAATACGGTGAAGGAAAACGAATTTTTTTAATGTCACCATTGCATCACCATTATCAGAAAAAGGGAATGCACGAAAGTAAAATTGTCAACCGTTTTTGGATTGTTGCAATTATGCTAGCTGTGGTAACAATGGTAACCTTGAAGCTCCGATAATGAAAAGATTGGTTGTTTTAGGTGGAGGAGAAAGTGGTGTAGGAACTGCGCTTTTAGGAAAACAAAAAGGTTATGATGTTTTTGTTTCAGATAAAGGTGCTATAAAAAAGAAGTACAAAAAAGTTCTTATAAATAATGCTATTGAATGGGAAGAATTGCAGCATACAGAAGCAAAGATTCTGAATGCTGATCTTGTGATGAAAAGCCCGGGAATACCAGATAGAGTGGCTTTAGTACAAGAGTTGTTAAAACGTGGAGTTTCAGTTATTTCTGAAATAGAGTTTGCTGCAAAATATACAAATGCAACATTAGTTGGTATTACTGGAAGTAATGGAAAAACCACCACAACATTACTAACACATCATCTTTTAAAGGATGAGCTAAATGTAGGAATAGCTGGAAATATAGGAGATAGTTTTGCTGAGCAAGTTGCTGAAGGGAAATATGATAATTATGTTTTAGAGCTGAGTAGTTTTCAGTTAGATGGGATCAAGGAGTTTAAACCACACATAGCTGTTATTACAAATTTGTCAGAAGATCATTTAGATAGGTATGAGTATAAGTATGAGAACTATATCGCATCGAAATTTAGAATAACAAAAAACCAAACTACAGCAGATTATTTGATTTATGATGCTGATGATATTGAGATAGAAAAGTATTTAAAGAGTCATGACATAAAGGCTACACTGATACCCTTTTCATTACAGAAAAAATTACAACAAGGTGTCTGTTTAGACAATGAAAATATAAAACTAACAATTAAAGAAGAGACGTTAACTATGCCAGTAAAAGACTTAGCATTAGATGGGAAACACAATGTAAAAAACGCAATGGCTTCTGCAGCTGTAGCGAATTTGTTGAAAATACGAAAAGCTACAATTCGTGAGAGTTTATCAAACTTTCAAGGTGTAGAGCACCGTTTAGAGCATGTGTTAAAAATTCAAAACGTACAGTATATTAATGATTCTAAAGCGACAAACGTCAATGCGGTTTTTTATGCTTTAGACAGCATGCAAGCGCCAACTGTTTGGATTGTTGGAGGTGTAGACAAAGGAAATGATTACACGGAATTATTGTCGTTAGTTAATGAAAAAGTAAAGGCAATTATTTGTTTAGGTTCAGATAATAAAAAAATTAAACATGTGTTTGACAATACAGTGGAAACTTTAGTGGAAGCTGCGTCAATGTCAGAAGCTGTTCAAATGGCATATAAATTAGCAGAAAAAGGCGATAATGTATTGCTGTCACCAGCTTGTGCCAGTTTTGATTTGTTTGAAAACTATGAAGATAGAGGGCGTCAATTCAAAGCGGCAATAAGAAAGTTATAAAAATGAGTAGGTTTCTAAAACATATTGGAGGAGATAAAACTTTGTGGGCAATGTTAGCATTGCTGGCGTTGTTCTCGTTTTTACCAGTGTATAGTGCCAGTAGTAACTTAGCAAATTTGTATGGTAGGAATACCTTTGGTTTGTTATTGAAACATGGCGTACATTTAGTTTTAGGTTTCTCAATAATTTTTACAATTCATAAAATAGATTACAATAAGTTTAAAGGCTTATCATGGATTATGATGTTTGTAGTCACTGTTTTATTGGTGTTTACACTTGCTCAAGGAACCACTATTGGTGGTGCGAATGCTAGTAGGTGGTTGCGTGTTCCTGGTATTCCGGTTTCTTTTCAAACATCTACATTAGCTGCAGTCGTGTTAATGGTTTATGTGGCAAGATACTTAGCGAAATTTAAAGATAAAGCTATCGTTTTTAAAGAGAGTTTCATAGAATTGTGGGTTCCCGTAGGTATTGTTCTAGTATTAATTTTTCCAGCAAATTTGTCAACAGCAGCATTGATTTTCTCAATGGTAATGGTGTTGGTGTTTTTAGGTGGTTATCCATTTAAATATATAGGTGTAGTTATTGGGGCAGGCGCGTTATTTGTGATGTTGTTTTTTTTATCGGCTAAAGCGTTTCCTGATGCATTTCCTAATCGTGTAGATACATGGATATCGAGAATAGAAAATTTTTCTAATGGAGAGGATACAGAAGAAGATTATCAAATTGAACGTGCAAAAACAGCAATAGCTTCTGGTGAATTGTTTGGTTTAGGGCCGGGTAAAAGCGTACAAAAAAATTTCCTACCACAATCATCATCAGATTTTATTTATGCTATAATTGTTGAAGAATGGGGGTTAATAGTTGGTGTAGCAATCATATTATTCTATCTAATTGTGTTGTATAGGTTAGTGATAATTTTAAATAAATCAGAAACAGTTTTCGGAAAATTATTAGTAGCTGGAGTCGGCTTACCAATCATTTTTCAAGCATTGATAAATATGGGGGTAGCAGTTGAATTATTCCCAGTTACAGGACAAACATTGCCATTGATTAGTTCAGGTGGAACTTCAATTTGGATGACGTGCTTGGCATTCGGAATCATATTGAGTGTGAGTAGCGCACAAAAGAAAGTTGAGAAGAAGAGTAGTAAAACAAAAGAAAATCCGTTAGACGTTTTAACGCAAGCCATTTAAATATGAAAAACTTAAAAGTTATAGTTTCAGGTGGAGGTACAGGGGGACATATATACCCTGCAATTGCAATTGCTAACGAAATAAAAAATAGGTACCCTCATACGGAGTTTCTATTTGTTGGTGCCAAGGATAGAATGGAGATGGAAAAAGTGCCTGCTGCAGGTTACAAGATAGAAGGTTTGTGGATTTCAGGTATTCAAAGAAAATTGATATCGAAAGCTAATTTACTATTTCCGTTTAAATTGATAAGTAGTTTATGGAAGGCTAGGAGTATAGTGAGAAAATTTCAGCCAGACATGTAGCTAATTGGAACTGGTGGGTTTGCTAGTGGTCCTTTGTTATATATGGCAAGTTCTAAAAATGTGCCAACACTAATTCAAGAGCAAAACTCTTTTCCTGGAATAACGAATAAATTATTATCTAAAAAAGGCGAAAGAAAATATGTGTTGCCTATGATGGTTTAGATCGGTTTTTTCCTGAAGATAAAATTATTAAAACAGGTAATCCGGTACGTCAGGATTTATTAGAGATTTCTTCTAAAACGAAAAGAGGCGCAAGCAGTTTTTTAAATTAGATGAGTACAAAAAAAACAATTTTGAGTTTTAGGCGGAAGTTTAGGAGCTAGCGACGAATAAATCAGCTTAATAGATAAGGAATTATCTTTTTTTGAATGATCAACAAGGTTCAACTTAATATGGCAAACAGGTAAACTATATATTGAAGGATATAAAAAAAACATGATGTTGAAAGAAAGTGTGCAAACACATGCTTTTTTAAACAGGATGGATTTGGCATATGCTGCTGCAGATGTTATTATTTCAAGAGCTGGAGCAAGTTCAGTTTCGGAGTTGTGTATAGTTGGTAAGCCAACACTATTTATACCGAGCCCGAATGTGTCTGAAGATCATCAAACAAAAAATGCGCAAGCAATTACTAATAAGAATGCTGGAGTTTTAATTAGAGAATCGGAGTTAGAATCAGATTTTGAATTAAAATGTAAAGACGTGTTAGAGAATAGTGAATTACAAAAAGAACTGTCTCAAGAGATTAAAAAATTAGCTTTAGAAAATGCAACTAAAGCAATTGTAGATGAAGTTGAAAAATTGATTAGAAAATAGTGGATTTAAAAAACATACATAACGTTTATTTTATTGGTATCGGTGGTATCGGTATGAGTGCATCTTGCTCGCTATTTTCATGAAATAGGTAAAAAGGTAGCAGGATATGATAAAACACCTACAAATATAACGTCAGCTTTGTCTGAGGTATAGGGATTGATATTCATTTCAATGATGATGCAATAGACTTTAGTAAATGAGACCATTTAAGAACAATAAGAATACATTGGTAGTGTATACGCCTGCGGTTACAAGACATCACATGGAGAGTTGCATTATTTTATGTCCAATGACTTTTTCAGTTCAAAAACGAGCTGAAGTTTTAGGTTTGATAACTAAAAATACGTTTTGTTTTGCTGTGGCTGGTACACATGGAAAAACAACTACATCAAGTATTTTAGGGCATTTGCTGAAAGTTTGTAATGCTGATATGACTGCATTTTTAGGAGGGATAACAGAAAATTATCATTCTAATTTAATAGTTAATGGTTCTGAAATGTCCGTAGTTGAAGCTGATGAGTTTGATAGGTCGTTTTTGCAATTATCACCAGATGTTGCTTGTGTAACATCAATGGATGCAGATCATTTAGATATTTATGGTCAAGCAGATGAGTTGGAAAAGAGTTTTGTTGAATTTTCTAATAAACTATCTGATAAAAGTAAATTGTTTGTTAAGGAAGGTTTGCCATTAAATGGGATTACTTATGGTATAAAGCATACGATGCTGATTATTGTATGCAGGATATTGAAAGTTAATGACGGCGCGTATCATTTTGCTATAAAAACGCCAAGAGAGATAATAAGAGAATGTGGTGTTCAATTTGCCAGGTCAGCATAACCTTTAAACAATGCATTAGTTGCATTTGCAATGGCATATGATAATGGATTTGAATACTCAGAAATTAGTAGAAGGATTAGCTTCCTTTAAAGGGGTTGAGCGTAGATTTACTTATCAAATTAAAACTGATGATTTAGTGTTTCATAGATGATTATGCACATCATCCTACGGAAATAAATGCAGTATATCAGGCGGTTACATGAAATGTATCCGGGTGAAAAGGTGATGGCTGATATTTCAGCCTCATTTATTTAGTAGAACTCAAGATTTTGCAGATGATTTTGCTGCAAGTTTAAGTCAGTTTGACGAGGTGTGTTTGTTGGATATTTATCCAGCAAGAGAATTGCCGATTGCTGGGGTGACTTCTGAGTGGTTATTGAGTAAAATGACCAATATCAATAAAGAAGATTATAGCTAAAAATGATATAGTTTCAGAAATTAAAAAATCAGAGGCAAAAATTATATTAACAATTGGTGCTGGAGACATTGGAGCTGAAGTGTCAAAAATTAAAAATGAGATTCAATAGTTGTTGATAATGAGTAAAGTAGGTGTAAATAAAAATATGATTTTCTAAAAAACTGATTTTAAACATCAAATTGATATTGTTGTTAGGGGTTGATTATGTTTTCTATCTGCCTTTGCTTCAGGAAGTAATGCTATTCGTTTTTTATCTTCTAATCCAGTAGTTTTTGAATATCCTGAACAACCATTAATATCTGAAGAAACGGTTAATAAGTTGTTAATACAAAATAAAGGAAGCCTGTGAAAAACATAAGGAAACAGATGCCTTAGATTTGAATAAGTATAGAATCTGTATTAGATTGCACGAACCCATATATCAGAAATGCAAATTTGTATGTTTCTGTAAATGGGGAAGTTGGGGTAGAATGTTTTACAGAAAACACCACTTGCAAGAGTGCAAACAAATGAGTCTTTTTACATTGACGAAGAAGGGAAAATGATGCCTACTTCGCCAAATTTTTCTGTGCGAGTACCTTTGGTAACTGGTGATGTGAGTGAAAAAAATATGGCAGATGTGTTTAAAGTAGCTGAAAAGCATAGCTTCAGATACCTTTTTTAAAAAAGAAATTGAAGGTATTGTAGTTCATGAAAACAAATATACATTTTGCTATTAAGGGAATTTGATTTTCTGGTAGATTTTGGGACATCAGAAAATAGAGAAATTAAGTTTAAGTAATTTTAAAGCTTTTTATAAAAAAGCCTTAAAGGATAAAACGATAAAAACATATAACAGAGTTAATTTACAAATTGCATCACAAGTAATTTGCACCAAAAAATAAGCTATGGAGGACAGTAAAATTGCAGTTGGTTTAGACATAGGTACAACAAAAATTGTAGCTATGATTGGTCGCGAAAATGAGTACAATAAATTAGAAATTCTTGGTATTAGGAAAAACCAAAAGTCTTGGTGTACACAGAGGTGTAGTAAATAATATTACGCAAACAATACAATCTATTCAACAAGCAGTTCAAGAAGCAGAAATGTCTTCAGGTTTGAAAATTGAAGATGTTGTAGTTGGTATTGCTGGACAGCATATTACGTAGTATTCAACATAGCGATTATATCACAAGAACAAATTCTGATGAAGTAATTGATGATAGTGATATTGATGCTTTAATTAATCAGGTGCATAAACTGGTTATGCTTCCTGGAGAAGAAATTATTGCATGTATTACCACAAGAGTATACAAAGTTGATGGTCAAGCTGAAATAAAAGAGCCTATAGGAATGTATGGTGGTAGGCTTGAAGCTAATTTTCATGTCGTTGTTGGTCAAATAGCATCAATAAGAAATATTGGTAGATGTGTTAAAAATTCTGGTTTAGGATTGGCTGGTATTACTTTAGAGCCTTTATCTTCTGCTAATGCAGTGTTGAGTAAAGAAGAAAAAGAAGCTGGTGTTGCCTTGATTGATATTGGTGGAGGAACAACAGATTTAGCAATTTTTAAAGATGGTATTATTCGTCATACAGCAGTTATTCCTTTTGGAGGAAATGTGATTACTGAAGATATTAAAGAAGGGTGTTCAATTATAGAAAAACAAGCTGAATTATTAAAAGTAAAATTTGGTTCTGCTTGGCCTGGAGAAAATAAAGAAAATGAAATTGTGTCAATACCCGGATTAAGGGGTAGAGAGCCTAAAGAAATTTCTTTAAAAAACTTATCTAAAGTAATTCATGCAAGAGTTGTTGAAATTATAGAACAAGTATTTGCAGAGATTAAGAATTATGGACACGAAGAACAAAAGAAAAAATTAATTGCAGGAATTGTATTGACTGGAGGAGGATCTCAGTTGAAACACATCAAGCAATTAACGGAATATATTACAGGTATGGATACTCGAATTGGGTATCCGAATGAACATTTAGCAGGTGCCTCAGAAGAAAAAACGACTAGTCCACTATACGCAACAGCAGTAGGATTAGTAATGAATGCTGTTGAGGTTCAGTTAAAAACTCCTGTTGAAAAGATAGAAGAAGAGAATAAAGATTTACCCCAAAACGATGAGCCAATTGTTTCTGAAGTTCTTGAAGAGGATATTCAAGATGAGGAGCAAGTAACTGAAGTGCCTAAGGAAGCTAAAAAAAGCATTTTCCAAAGTATTTCAGAGAGATTAAAAGAGTTTTTAGATAGCGCAGAGTAAGTATGCGTTTTTGGGAAAAGGGTAATAGTAGAAAAAGAAAAAGAATTTATGAGTAGCAACGCAGAATTTGGGGGGATTTCATTTGATTTACCAAAAAATCAATCAAATGTCATTAAAGTTATTGGAGTTGGAGGAGGTGGTAGTAATGCCATTAATCACATGTTCCAGTCAGGTATTAAAGGGGTAGACTTTGTAATCTGTAATACAGATTCACAAGCATTAGAGAATAGTCCAATTCCAAACAAAATTCAGTTAGGAATGTCTTTAACTGAAGGTCTTGGAGCAGGGGCAAATCCAGATGTTGGAGAGCAATCTGCAATTGAGAGTTTTGATGAAATAAAAACAATGCTAGGTACCAATACTAAAATGGTATTTATTACCGCTGGTATGGGTGGAGGAACTGGTACTGGCGCAGCGCCAATTATTGCTAGAATGGCGAAAGAATTGGATGTGTTAACTGTAGGTATTGTTACAGTCCCTTTTCAATTTGAAGGGAAAATGCGTAATGAACAAGCGCAAATAGGAGTAGAAAAATTACGTAAAGAGGTAGATTCTCTTATTGTAATCAATAATAATAAATTACGTGAAGTTTACGGTAATTTAGGGTTTAAAGCAGGTTTCGCAAAAGCGGATGAAGTGTTGGCAACTGCTGCAAAAGGGATTGCAGAAGTAATAACGCACCATTACATGCAAAATATTGACCTTAGAGATGCTAGAACGGTATTGTCTGAAAGTGGAAGTGCTATTATGGGATCTGCAACTGCGGCAGGTGCAAATAGAGCTAACGAGGCGATATTTAAAGCGTTAGATTCACCGTTGCTAAATGATAATAAAATTACTGGTGCCAAAAATGTATTGTTGCTAATCATTTCTGGAACTGAAGAAATTACCATAGATGAAATTGGTGAAATAAATGAGCACATACAAAGTGAAGCAGGAAACGGCGCCAATATTATTATGGGTGTTGGTGAAGATGAAAGTTTAGGTGGTGAAGTGTCTGTAACAATTATTGCTACTGGTTTTGATGCTGATCAGCAAGATGATATAGTAAATACAGAAGCTAAAAAAATTATACACACTCTAGAAGCTAATCAAACAGCTACGCAGGTTTTATCGGCTAAAAATGTAATCTCAGAAATAGAATTACCAAAGCAAGTTGAAAAGCCAGAGCCAGTAATAAAGCACACACTTTTTGATGATGAAGTTATTGACGAAATTACTGTAAAAGAAGAATTTACAGAATTGGTTCCTACTTCAGAAATAATCAAAAACATTGATGTGACTTTTGAAGAAATCGTAGCTCCAAAAGTGGTTTCAGAAGAGGAGTTTGTGATTACTGAAGTGAATACTACTGAGGCTGAGGCTCAAGAAGAACAAGTTGTTTTTACATTTGATGGCCCAGCTGCAACTTCTGAAGATATATTTGAACCAGCAGCTTCAAACGAAGATAAGGTTGTGTTTCAGTTAACTGAAGAAGATGTTAATGATATAGAGGTCAATGATCCTGTTGCTGTGGTTCCTGTTAATGAGCAAAACGCAGATGGTGTAACACGTTACAGTTTGGATTGTTCTGAGTTGGAAGAAGAAACACCAAAACAAGAGTTTGTGACTCCAGCTCCAGAAGTAACCTCTGAGCTTATTGAAGAAGAGTTTACTATTTCTTCAGCGGCTGTTGAAAAAGAGGAGGTTATTGAAGCTGTAGCTCCGGCTGTTGAAATTGATCCTTTTAACACTTCAATTGAAGATAGCTTAAAATTACGAGCAGACGCAAGACGACGAAAATTAAAGGAGTTCAATTATAAATTCCGTCATAATAATAATGTAGATGAAATTGAAAAAGAGCCCGCATATAAACGTATGGGAATTGATTTAGTAGAATCATCAAATGCAAATAATGCAATATCACGTACAACAATTGGTTCGGATAGTAATGATGATATTCAATTACGCTCTAATAATTCTTTTTTACATGATAATGTAGACTAGTTAGTGCCATAACTAGGTATTAAATCCGAGATGGTCTTTGACTGTTTCGGATTTTATTTTTATATATTTACATACATTTTTTAATCGTATTAAAACACACAATATATGGGGTTGCAAGCAAATATTATGGTGAAGTTAAAAGAAGCCATGAAAGCTAAGGATCAGGTAGCTTTAACATCTTTAAGAGCAGTAAAAGCAGAATTATTATTAGCACAAACAGCTTCAGGTTCAAAAGAAGAATTAACAGAGGCTGAAGAAATAAAATTAATTCAGAAATTAGTTAAGCAACGTAAAGATAGTGCAGCGATTTTTTCTGAACAAAATAGAGCAGATTTGGCAGAACCAGAATTGGCCCAAGCAGCAGTGATTGAACAATTTTTACCTGAACAACTATCCGAAGGAGAGGTTGAGAAAATAGTACTTCAGGTTATAGAGTCTACAGGTGCTTTAGGAATGAAAGATATGGGTAAGGTAATGGCTGAGGTGAATAAAGAAGTTGCAGGTCAGGCTGATGGTAAAACGATATCAATGATAGTTAAAAAGGCTTTAATGTCATAAATAGTAAAATAAGGCCTCGTAGTTCAACTGGATAGAATATCAGATTTCGGCTCTGAGGGTTGGAGGTTCGAATCCTCTCGAGGTCACATTCAAAACCCCATTTTGCATTTTGTAAAGGTGGGGTTTAACTTTTTAGTCTTGTAAAATCGGACTTGACTGTAAGTCTAAAGCCGTTCTATTGTTGTTAATTACAATTAAACATGTCCAGATGACCCATAAAGCATCTATGCCGAAAGTGATTTTCTGTATAATAGGTAGATAGTAAAATCCAATTTTAGTTTCAAAAATTAAAAAGACGATAATACTCATCAAATAACAGAAATATACGAGATATTTTAACCTTTTGTTCTCATAACGATGGAGTTCTATAAAAAGTGGAATTAGTGCAATTGTACCTAAAACACCAGTAATAGTTACTATTAAATCATGATATTTAGTAGACATGAAAATAAAAACAGTCATGGTTGTAATTCCAAAGAATGATATCAATTTTGTGTTTCTATTTTTTACTAAGAATATCTTTGGTAGTATATAGAAAAAAGAAATCATTGTGAAACTCAAAATTAAATGAGAAATAACTGCTATGAACCTTGCGTTGTTGACGCTTCCGTTTTTTGTAATAGGGTCCATAGCATCACACAATAAATTATGGAAGAAACTATAACCGTTAGCATGTGGTAAGTTGGTGGATCCGCCTGGATATTGTGACGCTGCAATGGTAAATATTGCAATATATAAGCCTATTCCGAATATTGGAAAATAGGGGAGGTACTTAGTTGTGAACTTATTCATTTGTTTTTATACAGGGTATAACTATTTATGTTGTTGTCGTTTTTCAAAGCCAACTTTTACAATGTCATGTTCAGTCATCCATTTACGAGTTTCTGTAAACCCCATTTTTACATAGAGTTGGGAAGCTGGTAAGTTATCAGCTCCAGTTTCTACTGTAATCAAAGGTGAGTTGTGGGTTTTCAATGTGAAGTCAATAAGTTTTTGAGCAATTCCTTTCCTGAAAAAATCAGGACGAACAACTAAACTTTGTATATGAGTAGTTGTATTATTGTGTTTAATTTCTGTAACAGCAGCTAAAGTTTCATTAACATAATAGCCATAAAATATGTTGTTACAATTGGTGAATTCATTTAATTTTCGCTGTAATGGCGGAAAATTATCTACATTTAAAAGTTGAGCTTCTACTGCATATGACACTTGAAATACCTGTTGTATTTCATAAGCAATATGGTGGTCAGTATGATTCAACGTTTTGATCACTAATCCAGTTTACTGGAAGGAAACAACATGTTAATGTGTTTCGGGGTAATCCATTTCATTTTAGAAGTTTCACCGTCTTTATTGGTAATTAGTGTTTCAATACTGTTCGATTTTCTTTTAAAAGAAATGGTGTTTCCTTCTAACGCTATTGTTTTTTCATTGGTTTTATTAGTAACCATTGCTAGCATAATGTCTCTATATTGTTTTACAGTTTCTTTATTTCCAATAGCGAAAGTTTTAATGTCATTCGGATCAGTATTCTTAAAGTCTTTATAAGAAACTGTATAAAAGTCGCTATCAGTGTTTTTGTTTAGTTGCCCAATAAGTTTTCCTAGAAGATTGATTTTTGAAATTTGTACAGTTTTTTGAGTTTCTGCTTTAACCTCAGTGATTTGTGCTGTTGCGTTAATTGTAATAAATAATAAAACTATTAGAGTAAATGTGTTTTTCATGATTATGATATTAGAATTCTCTAAAATATTAAAAATACCTGATAAACAAGGTGGTCAGTGTTAAAAAGTTAGCTAAAGGTTGAGAATTGGTTGATAAGTATACTCAAAAAGTCAACTATGTATTGAGTATAATGTTACCTTGCTATGAGATATTTTATTATGGAAGAAGAAGCATCTATCATAGCACTGTTTTTTGTTGGGTTTTTGACAATATGTTTGGTGTTGTTTATTGTTTATTTATTTTTTAGGATGTTAGACTACCTTTACTTGAGCTGGTTTAATAAGCCTGCTTGGGTTCATTTTTATGTTAAGAAAAAAAAACTAACTGCTGATCAAAAATATTTATTACGACAAAATTTTAAATTTTATAATCGTTTAACTGATAAAAATAAAAGCAGATTTGAACATCGATTAATGTGTTTTCTTGATGATAAGGAGTTTGTTTCTAGAGGAGGATTTCAATTTACAGAGGATAAGAAATTGCTAATTTCTGCTACAGCAATAATGTTAACTTTTGGTATGCGAAAGTATTTACTCCCAATTCTTCAGAAAATCATTGTGTATCCTGGAGAATTTTACTCAACAACTAACGAACAGTATCATAAAGGAGAATTCAACCCAAAATACAAGGCTTTAGTATTATCATGGGAAGATTTTGAGCGGGGTTATAGAATTGAAAATGATAATTTAAATTTGGGTATTCATGAACTCACACATGCCATTCACTTAAATAGTTTGCGCAGAGGGGATACTGCTTCAGTAGTTTTTTCGGATGGTTTTTCTGAGTTACTTAAGTTATTGAGAAAAGATTTAAAAGCAGGTAAAATCCAAAATTCTGGATTCATTAGAGATTATGCGTTTACTAATGAATATGAATTCTTGGCAGTTGTTGTCGAAAATTTCATAGAATCACCAAAAGAATTTAAAACTCAATTCCCGAAACTATATAAAAAAATCCAGCAAATGTTTAATTTCAGATTTGCTGGATATTAATTGTTTTAAACTTTATTTTAAGAATTAGCGATATTTTTTAATTCTTTTATAGTGTTTTTTTGATCATCAGATTTAAACACATGGCTACCAGCTACAAATACATTAGCACCAGCATCAACCAGTTGTTTAATATTTTTATCTGTCACACCACCGTCAATTTCTATAAGAGTGTTTAAACCTTGCTCGTCAATCATTTTTCGAAGTTTTTTAATTTTTTGATAAGTAATATCTTCGAATTTTTGACCACCAAAACCAGGATTTATTGACATTAATAAAACCATATAACATTCAGGTAAAATATCTTCAAGTACTGAAACTGGGGTAGTTAGGTTTAATACAACGCCAGCTTTGCAACCAGCATCCTTTATTTGTCTTAATGTTCTATGAAGATGAACAGTAGATTCATAGTGCACAGTAATAATATCCGCACCTACTTTTGCAAACTCTTCAATGTAGCGTTCTGGTTTTTCAATCATTAAATGAACATCTAATGGTTTTGTAGCGTGTTTTTTTATAGCTTGAATGATGGGCATTCCATAGGATATGTTTGGTACAAAATGACCATCCATAACATCAATGTGAAACCAGTCGGCATCACTTGCGTTAACCATTTCAGTGTCACGTTGTAAATTCCCAAAATCTGCAGCAAGCATTGAAGGGGCAATTAATTTTGAACTCATGTTGTTGTGTTGTTTAGTACTACAAATGTAAGGGTTTTAAACAAAAAAAACTCCGGTAATCAGCCGGAGTTTCATCATCAATCAAAAAACGAACAGCTTGTTGTCAGCTTGCGCCGATAAACTAATACTGTCGTTAGCGGTATTAGGAGTTTATCCTAAATATGTTTTTAATATTTTACTTCTTGATGTGTGCTTTAATCTGCGAATAGCTTTTTCTTTTATTTGTCTTACACGTTCTCTTGTTAAATCAAACGTTTCCCCAATTTCTTCAAGAGTCATAGGGTGTTGATCGCCTAAGCCAAAGTATAAGCTAATAACATCAGCTTCACGAGGTGTTAAGGTTTGTAAAGCTCTAGTGATTTCAGTTCTTAACGATTCATGCAATAATGTACGGTCAGGATTTGGTGATTCACCAGAACGAAGTACATCATAAAGGTTAGAATCCTCTCCTTCAACTAACGGTGCATCCATAGAGACATGACGTCCAGAATTTTTCATAGATTCCTTTACGTCGTTAATTGTCATGTCTAACTCCTTAGCAATTTCTTCTGCAGAAGGAATACGTTCATGAGCTTGCTCTAAAAAAGCATATGTTTTATTGATCTTGTTTATTGAACCAATCTTGTTTAATGGTAAACGTACAATACGAGATTGTTCAGCTAATGCTTGTAAGATAGATTGACGAATCCACCATACCGCATATGAGATAAACTTAAAACCACGCGTTTCGTCAAAACGTTGTGCAGCTTTAATTAATCCTAAGTTACCCTCGTTAATTAAATCGGGTAATGTTAATCCTTGATTTTGGTATTGTTTTGCTACAGAAACAACAAAACGTAAATTTGCCTTAGTTAATTTTTCTAAAGCTATTTGATCTCCAGCTTTAATGCGCTGTGCCAACTCTACTTCTTCATCAGCTGTAATTAAGTCAACTTTTCCTATTTCTTGTAAATATTTGTCTAAAGATGCAGTTTCTCTGTTGGTAACCTGCTTGGTGATTTTAAGTTGTCTCATTTAATGTCCTCCTGATTATTAGTGTTAGTGTGCCTACGCAAATAGTTATACGTTCAATTTGTTGTTTTTGTTACAAAAAAAAGGAAATAAAACGTGTGTTTATGTGTAAATAGCTGTTATGTAGTGTTGTATGAGTAAAAAAACCTCATAATTAATATAATCATGAGGTTAGTTGTTATGCTTTGAATTAATTTTTAGAGTTGAATTTCTACTATAGCGCCATTAGAAAAAGTTAATGTGGCATCGTTATCACAAGTTCCATTACCATAATCTCCAGTGAATATCAATCCGTTGTAATTAAAATCGATTGTGCCGCTTACAAAATACCAACAAGTTAATTCACGTCTCAAATTTGTAATGATATTAGCACTGTATGTGTTTCCGTTATCAAAAGTTGTGCTCCAATTTCCAGAGACCAAAAATACATCATCAGTCCAATCTAATAACGTGTCGCTACCTTCAATCCATTCTCTAAGAATTGTCCCGGTGCGCTCACCTACCAATCCACTTGGCCATGTAATTGTAAAATCTACATGAATCGTTGATTGAGGGTTTCCATTTGTATTAGATCTAATATGATCGATAATATCACTTCCTTCAACTTCAATGTTGTTAAATGTAAAATCTATTAAAGTGTATGTGATTGTTTTAGTGTCTGCTAAGATGTCACCAATATAAGTGTATAAAATTTTACCTGTTATTGCATTTCCGTTTGGCATCACACAAGCCGTCGTTCCAAAATCAAATTCAACAGAATGATTGGTGCCGTCTGAAGTGTAAGTTCTTGTGACACAATCTGGGAGATAAGGTTGATTGATGTTCGTGATATTTTTATTAGCACTATCTTCTTCGTAATCTTTTGTGATAATTGAATTGACTTCCTCTGCTATTTTATTTGCTTCTTCAGATTTTGAGAATTCTTGAGGGTTGTAATTTCCTGCTGTTGGAATAATGGTTTTATTATCCTCACAACTTATAAGAGTAATTACTGTGATTAAGCTTAAAACTATATTTTTCATATCATTAGGTGTTTACACATGTGCCTTATTTAACACAAGCGATGTTAATATATTATTTTATATAACAAAAAAAGCGCCACAATTGTATGTGACGCTTTTTTTATGAATTATTTAGATTAAAAACTATGCTTCTTTTTTTGGAGCAGGTTTTTTGTCTTCTCTTGGAGGTCTTGGTAATAAAGCCTTTTTAGAAACTTTTTCTTTTCTAGTTTTAGGGTCTCTACCAAAATATTTTACATCAAATACATCTCCCATGTTAACAACGTCAGATACGTTTTCTGTACGAGACCATGCTAATTCACTTACGTGTAATAACACTTCGTTTCCTGGGGCTTCCATGTATTCAACAACAGCACCAAAGTCAAGCATTTTAATAACTTTTACTTCGTAAACACTACCAACTTTCGGCTTAAATAATAAAGCATCTATTTTTGCCATAACAGCATCGATACCTGTACTCCCTACACCTAATATTTCAACGATACCTTCTTCAGTTACAGGATCTTCGTTAATAACGATAGTAGTCTCTGTTTCTTTTTGCATCTCTTGAATTACTTTTCCACCAGGTCCAATTAAAGCACCAATGAATTCGTTAGGAATACGTCTTGTAATCATAGTAGGCGCGTGTTCCTTAACTTCATCGTTTGGAGCTTCAATAGTGTCGGTTAATTTCCCTAAGATGTGTAAACGACCGTCACGAGCTTGCGCTAATGCAGATTCTAATACATCATATGATAATCCTTTTACTTTAATATCCATTTGGCATGCAGTGATACCTTCTGAAGTTCCAGTAACTTTAAAATCCATATCTCCTAAGTGATCTTCATCTCCTAAAATATCAGATAATACAGCAAATTTACCAGTATCTGCATCAGAAATTAAGCCCATTGCAATACCAGAAACTGGTCTTGTCATTTTAACACCTGCATCCATCAATGCCATTGTACCAGCACAAACAGTTGCCATAGAAGACGAACCGTTAGATTCTAATACTTCAGATACTACTCTTACTGTGTACGGGCAATCATCAGGAATCATTCCTTTTAATCCACGTTGTGCTAAGTTACCATGACCAACTTCTCTACGAGATGTTCCTCTTAATGGTCTAGCTTCACCTGTACAGAAAGGAGGGAAGTTATAATGTAAATAGAAATTTTCCTCACCTTCATAAGATGGCATATCTATTTTATTTGCATCTCTTGATGTTCCTAAAGTAACAGTTGCTAATGCTTGAGTTTCTCCACGTGTAAATATAGAAGATCCGTGTGTTGATGGTAAATAATCTACCTCACACCAGATTGGTCTAATTTCATCAGTCTTACGACCATCTAAACGTAAACCTTCATCTAAAGTTAAGTTTCTAATTGCTGCTTTTTCAGCTTTAGCGTAATATTTAGAAATTAAATCTCCTAAATCAGCTAATTCTTCTTCAGAAAAAGTAGCTTTAATTCCATCTTTAATTTCAGAAAAAGCCATACCGCGTTCTTTTTTAGATGAACCGGCTTTTGCAATAGCATATACTTTGTCATATGCCATATCATAAACTTTCTTCTCTAAATCTGCATCTTCTCTTTCTCCTTCATATTCTCTAGTTTCTTTCTTTCCGAAAGCTTCAGCTAAACGTACTTGAGCGGCACATTGAACTTTAATAGATTCATGAGCAAACTTAATAGCATTTGCCATTTCTTCTTCAGAGATTTCATCCATTTCACCTTCAACCATCATTACAGAATCGGCAGAAGCTCCAATCATCATATCGATGTCAGATTCAGCTAATTGTGCTCTGTTAGGGTTGATTACGAATTCTCCATTTACTCTTGCAACACGTGCTTCAGAAATTGGACATTCAAATGGGAAATCAGATAATTGAATAGCTGCTGATGCTGCTAAACCTGCTAATGCATCTGGCATAACGTCTTCGTCATGAGACATTAATTGGATCATTACCTGTACTTCTGAATGGTAGTCTTTTGGGAATAATGGACGTAAAACACGGTCTACTAAACGCATTGTTAAAATTTCACCGTCACTTGGTCTAGCTTCTCTTTTAAAGAAACCACCTGGGTAACGACCTGCTGCAGCAAATTTTTCTCTATAATCTACTGTTAATGGTAAAAAGTCTACTGTTCCTGCTTTGTAGCTAGAAACTACAGTACATAAAAGCATTGCTTTTCCCATTTGTACAACAACCGAACCATGCGCTTGTTTTGCTAATTTTCCGGTTTCGATAGAAATTTCTCTTCCATCTCCTAGGTCAATGACCTCTCTAAAAACTTTTGGAATCATAATTTTTTTTAATTCTTAATTAAACATTGGTTGTTGTGTTGTTGTAGTAGTTGTAGTCCAATGAAAAACTATAGTTTTCGCTTCTTTATTATGTATTCAAAACTAAATTAGTGGTTTAGTCTTAAATGAAAAAGAGAGGCGTAAAGCCTCTCTTTTTTGATTATTTTCTTAATCCTAATTCTTTAACAATAGCACGATATCTTAAGACATCTTTTTTAGTTAAGTAATCAAGTAGGCTTCTTCTTTTTCCTACTAACATTACTAAGGCGCGCTCAGTGTTATAATCTTTACGATTCTTTTTTAAGTGCTCAGTTAAGTGGTTGATTCTTTCTGTGAATAAAGCGATTTGCCCTTCTGCAGAACCAGTGTTTTTTGCATCACCTCCGTGTTTCGCGAAAAGTTCAGCTTTAGCTTCTTTAGTTAATAACATGCTAATATTTATTTAAATGATTGTTATGTAATTGACATGATTTTCATATCAAGCAGCAAATATACAATATAAATGCTAATTGACAATGAAAAAGATAGTTATGCTCTTATTTTATTATTCCCAATTAAATCTAAATATAAATTTAATTTGTCTTTCAATTCTGCCCTTGGTGTAATGAAGTCTAAAAAGCCTTTGTCTAAAACAAATTCAGCAGTTTGAAATCCATCAGGTAATTCTTTTCCAGTAGTATCTTTAACAATTCTTGGTCCGGCAAAAGCAATTAATGCACCTGGCTCAGAAATGTTAATGTCACCTAACATAGCAAATGAAGCTGTTGTTCCACCAGTTGTTGGATCAGTACATAAAGAAACGTATGGAATTTTAGCTTCAGCTAACTGTGCTAATTTAGATGAAGTTTTTGCTAATTGCATTAGTGATAATGCTGCCTCCATCATACGCGCTCCACCAGATTTAGAGATGATTAAAAACGGAATGTTGTTTTTTAAAGAATAGTCAGCAGCACGAGCAATTTTTTCTCCAACTACAGACCCCATTGACCCTCCAATAAAAGCGAAGTCCATACAAGCAATAACTAAATCTTTTCCTTTAGATTTTCCTACAGCAGTTCTTACAGCGTCCTTTAAGTTTGTTTTCTTTTTAGCTTCTTTTAAACGATCTGTATACTTTTTCTTGTCCTCAAATTTTAAAGGATCTTTTGAAGTTAAGTTTTCGTTTAATTCAGTGTATTTGTTATCGTCAAAAAGAATTTCAAAATACTCATTACTTCCAACTCTTACGTGATACCCATCCTCTGGACTTACATAAAAATTATTTGCTAATTCTTCTGCGTCAACAATTTTACCAGTAGGAGATTTATACCACAAGCCTTTTGGAGTGTCTTTTTTCTCGTCCGTTGATGTTTGAATTCCTTTTTCTGTTCTTTTAAACCAACCCATAATTTTTTTATTGCTATGTGAAACTGTTATAAACAGTTTATAATGTATTGATGTTATTTAGATCTTCAAATGATTTTGTTAATCGAGCTACAAAAGTTTTTTCACCTTCTCTAAGCCATTTTCTTGGATCGTAATATTTTTTATTTGGTAATTCTTCCCCTTCCGGGTTTCCAATTTGAGTTTTAATATAATCTTGTTTGTCTAAGATATAATCTCTTACACCTTCAGTAAATGCGAACTGCATATCTGTGTCTAAGTTCATTTTAATTACTCCGTAACCAATAGATTCTCTAATTTCCTCAACTGTTGATCCAGACCCACCGTGAAACACAAAGTTTATAGGGTTAGCTTCAGTGTCGAATTTCTTTTGAATGTATTCTTGAGAATTCTTTAAGATTTTTGGTGTTAAAACGACATTTCCTGGTTTGTATACACCATGAACGTTTCCGAATGCTGCAGCAATTGTGAATTGGTCACTAACTTTCATTAGTTCTTCATAGGCATATGCTACTTCTTCTGGTTGTGTGTATAATTTCGACACATCTACATCTGAGTTGTCTACACCATCCTCTTCACCACCAGTGATTCCTAATTCTATTTCTAACGTCATACCTATTTTACTCATGCGTTCAAGATATGTTTTACAAATTTCAATATTTTCTTCAATTGGCTCTTCTGATAAATCTATCATGTGAGAGCTATAAAGAGATTTTCCAGTTTCTAAAAAATGTTTTTCAGAAGCATCAAGTAAGCCATCAATCCAAGGTAATAATTTTTTTGCAGCATGATCTGTATGTAAAATAACTGGTACACCGTAAGCTTCTGCTAATAAATGAATGTGTTTGGCTCCCGCAACAGCACCTAAGATAGCTGCTTTTTCGTCTGCATTTGATAATCCTTTCCCGGCGTTGAATTGTGCACCACCGTTAGAAAATTGAATGATTACTGGAGAGTTAACTTTGGCTGCGGTTTCCATAACAGCATTAACACTGTCTGATCCTACTACATTTACTGCAGGTAAAGCAAACCCTTTTTCTTTAGCATAGCTGAAAATTGCTTGTACTTCTTTTCCTGTAGCAACTCCTGGTTTAATATTATGGTTCATTTAGTTGTGTGTTTCTTAAAAAATAGACTACAAATGTAATAAATTCACAAGTGTTAAAAAGGATAATTTATACCAAAATTATAAACAGCATTTTTGAAGTTATAATTTTTGAACCACTTTTTGTTTTCAAGGTATGGTTCATAGGTTTTAAATCCGATATCAAAGCGCAATATAAAAAAACTAAAATCATAACGAAACCCAATTCCTGACCCAATTGCTAATTCGTTTAAGTCTTTTAATGAGTCGAAGGTAAATGCAGGATCTTCTTCATTGTCAAAGATGTTCCAGATGTTACCAACATCAACAAACAAAGCACCTTTTAAATCGCCAAAAAAAGTGTAACGTAACTCAGCGTTTAATGCAATTTTCATGTTTGCTTCGTTAAACTCGTTAATTCCACCACTACTTCCAGGACCTAAACTATATGCATCCCACCCACGGTTGTCATTACTTCCTCCTCCAAAAAAACTTCTTGAAAAAGGAACAGATTTTGAATTTCCATATGGAATTGCTAATCCAAAAAAACTTCTTACTGTAAAGATGTTATTGTTTGATAAATCCCAGTATTTAATAAGGTCTAACTCAGTTTTTACATACTGTGAATAAGCAACATTGAATAGTTCATAGCGGTCATCACTGTTCTTTTGTAGTCCTAAAGCGCTAGAGAGTGTAGAGAGTGTGTTTCCTGCTAATTCAAGTTTTGCTCCAAACCTTGAAAATTGATTGTCATTCAGGTTTTTTCTTGTGTTTTTTACAAAAGAATAACTGGTTGTAAGAATTAAATTATTTTCAGTTAAACGCTCACGCCTTTCTTCAATGTTTCTAATTTCTTTTTTATCACTATCAGAAATTAGTGCGTCAACAGTTGGAGTTAAATTTCCGTTTATGACGTCATCTATAAACTGATTAGCGCCATTTGGAACGCCTAATCCGGTTGTTGTATACGTTGAGTTTAATGCAATAGTATTTAAGCTGTTAAAAGAATTTGAATAAATGTTGAAGTATTTATCAGGGTTTAAGTTTCTAACGAATTGCGCATTGAATAAATCTAACCTGTTGGTAATTGACTTTGATGAGTACCACCCATAATTTAAGACTCCGGTAAACGTAGTTTTGTCTAGCCCAATATTTGTTTGAGTACTAGCTCCTAAACTAATTCGTGTTGTGGGAGACATTACTTTTGGAATTAATTTGGAGGTGTTTATAGGAAAGAAGATTCTTGGAAAAGACAATTTTAAATCAGCCCCAAATTCTCTAACGTCAAAAAATTGATCTTCTCTATCTGCGGCGTCTTTTGATGCTCCAATCGATCCTCTAAACGCTAACTCTAAATTCTCAGCACCTCTAAATACATTTCTTGCTAGAATAGATGTACTAAGAGATAACCCGACGTTCTGGATGTTGTTATGTAAAGCGTCGAGACTATATTCTAGCTCAAATTTTTTCAATGGAGTTAATAAAATATTCGCCATTAAGCTTGTTCCGGTAGAATCTCTGTCATCAACAATGTATTTGATGTTAGGGTACTTAAACGCCTTTAAGTTGTTTAATTGATTTAAGGTTAAAGCTTTGTCACTATCTTTATAAACCGTATTAGGTTTGATGAAAATAACATCAGATAACGCTTTTGGTTTGTATCTTAATTTATCAAAACTATAAAAATGATGTTTATTAAATGTTGTTGAGTCAGTTATGGTTTTACCAATGTTTTTATACTTGTAGTCTGTAAACACATTTACCTCACTAATTTTAAACACTTTATAAGGCTCATTAAATGTGCTGTCATGATCTTTTACTTTTTTGTCTTCAATAAATAGTTCAACCCAATCAGTTTTTTTAATAGAATCGTAAGCGTTTTCAAAGTAGATACTTTCTTTCTCAAAAGTATATAATCCAGAATTTCGCATTATTGAAGTAATACGTTCACGCTCATTAATTAAATGTTGGTCTCTGTATTGTGTGTTTAATTTTATAGTAGAATTTTTCTTATGGAGGTTGTAAATAGAGTCTACAGATTTTGAATCTATTTTAGTTGTTATAGAGTCTATGATATACGGTTCTCCAGTTTCAATAGCGTAATTAACTTGCCCGCGATGCCTATTGTTATGGTCAATAGTGTGTTCAGTGTTCACATCTCGCCATCCATTTTGTTGGTAATATTTTTCAATATTTTCTTTACTAGATGTTATTTTTGATGAATCAATTATAGCTGGTGGTTCTCCAGATTTTTTTAACCAATTATTAATACCTCTATACGAACGTTGTAGTTTAATTGTTTGTTTTTCTGACAAGAAATTATGCAAATGTTGTTCTCTCTTTGGTTTTTCTTTAAGCCATTTTGTAAAAGAAGAATCAGGGTGTTTGTCAGCAAAATTATATATTGCTAAGCGAAGTGGGTACCTTAAGAATTTGCTATTTGGTTTTAATCTGATTAGCTCTTCAATAGTTTCATCGTAATTTTTATCTTCATTTACTGTAATATTGTTTTCAGTAAGAAGGTATTCTTCCTCTTCTAAATTTTTTGTAACACTACATGAGATAAAAACTTGAGTTATTATCAGAATAATTGATATTTTTGCAAAATAGTGTTTCAATAGAAATAGTTGAAATTAAATTCAAAAATACATTATTTGAATGTTAAGCAAAAGCAGAATCACATTAATAACGAGTTTAAAGCAAAAAAAGTACCGTACACAACATAAATTGTTTGTGGTAGAAGGGATTAAGACGATTAAGGAGTTTTTAAATTCGTCATATGATTTAGAGTATTTGTATACAACAACACTGTTTAATGATGTGCCTGAAAGTGTGCAAACACTAGTTTCTGAAGCAGACTTAAAAAAAGTAAGTTTTTTAAAAAACACCAATTCAGCTTTAGCAGTTTTTAAAATGCAGGGCAATACCCTAATTGATGAGTCTAAATTAATCGTTGCTTTAGATAATGTTAGGGATCCGGGTAATTTAGGAACTATAATTAGATTATGTGATTGGTTTGGTATTTCTGATTTAATTTGTAATTCAGAAACTGTAGATTGTTATAATCCTAAAGTTGTGCAAGCAACTATGGGTTCATTGACTCGTGTGAATATCACATATACTAACCTAGAAAACTATTTGTCGGATAAAAAAAACTTATCGGTTTATGGGACTTTTATGGATGGAAATAATCTTTATTCAACTAATTCTGTTGTAGAAAACGGGATATTAGTTTTGGGTAATGAAGCCAACGGTATTTCAAAAGAAATTGAAAAATTGGTTACAGAAAAAATCACGATTCCTAAATTTGGTGCTATTCAAAAAACAGAAAGTCTAAATGTAGCAATGGCAACTTCTATAGTGTTGAGTGAGTTTAAACGAAAAACTATTGTACAGTAAAATTGATGAAAAACCCTCTAGTTTGCATGCTACTAATGTTACTAGTCCAAGGGCTATTTGGGTTGTCGTCATCTATTAACTCATCACCAGTTGCAAAAACACCTCTAATTGACGGGGTAAATTTAAAGTAAGGTAAGTAGAAATCTATTCCAAAACCCAATTCTAAAAAAGTTGGATTTGCGGCCATTCTAAACTTCCCAGACGAATTGTCATCTATGCTTTTTTCATTACTTGATAAGTTTAAAGCCATTGAAGCCCCTCCTAATAAAAAAGGTTTAAAGTTATTAACGCGTTTTGTGCTTATTTTTAGTAAAAGCGGTAGGTACACATAGGTAGATTTTATTTCACGCTCATAATTTGCAACACTCGAAAAATCAACATCCGGTGTGGTGTAAGTTTCAGGGTAAGTTAAAGTTCGTGTTGAAAAGCTTAAGCCTGGTTCAAAACGTAAGTCGAAATGGTTTGATAAACGTAAATTTCCAATTAAGCCTACATTAAATCCAGTCTCTGGTTTTACAACAATATCTTTATGGTTATTTGTGCTGTATTGAAATTTGAAATCTAAACTATTAAACCCTAAATAATAACCGTATGTCAGTGTTTTTTGATCCCAATTTTCTCTATTACGGATACGTTCTTTGCTAAACAATTGTGCAAGAGATGATTGAGTTAAGCTTAATAGAATTATAAAAGTGACTAGTTTTTTCATTGAATAATTAGTTTACTGCTTGCTTGACGTATAAATAGATGCCACTCCAAAAGTTTGTGGATGATTTGTAACATCTATAAACCCAACTTTTCTTAAAATATTGTTTAGTTTTTCTCCATATGGAAAATTCGCAGCTGATTCAGATAGATATCCGTAAGCTTTTTTGTCACGTGAAAACAGTTTTCCTATTAACGGGAGTAAAATGTTTGAATGAAATTGATAGCCTTGTTTAAAAGGAAATTTTGTTGGTACAGATGTTTCTAAAATAACAAATTTACCTTGAGGTCTTAAAACACGTAAGATTTCTGATAAACCAGTTTCTAATGTTTCAAAATTTCTTACACCAAAAGAAACAGTTATAGCGTCAAAAGAATTGTCTTCAAAAGGTAGTTTCTCAGAGTCTCCAATAACTAAGTTTATTCTGTTGTCCAAGCCCTTATCTGCTACTTTTTGTTTTCCAACGTTAAGCATACCCTCAGAAATGTCTAAACCGGTAATTGTTGCATTTTCAATGTTTTCAGCAAACATAATTGCTAAGTCGCCTGTTCCGGTGGCAATATCTAAAATGTTATTGGGAGAAATACTGCCAACAATTTGTGTCACTTTTTTTCTCCACTTTTGATCAATTCCAAAAGAAATAACTCTGTTTAATCCATCATATTCTTTAGATATGTTGTCAAACATTTTAGTTACTTGTTCTTTTTTACCAAGGTCAGAGTTTTTATAAGGCGTCACATTTTTAGACATGCTATGAAAATTTTTTGCGAAAATACAATTAAAAATTTGCTTACACCAAAGTATTAAATGGATTAAACTACTGAAAGTTATCTTTTAATTTGAATTTTGAGTGAAAATAAATTTATCTTTGTAAAGTTGTTTACTAACTAAATAACAAGGGTGTAAGCTTTTATACCTAATCCCAAGATAAAATAAATACTGATGAAAATAATAATTGCTGGAGCAGGAGAAGTAGGGTTTCACTTAGCGAAACTATTGTCTTTTGAAGCACAGGATATCACACTAATTGACTGTAAAAGAGATAATTTGTCTTATGCAGATAACCACTTAGATATTAGAGTCATAAAAGGTGATGCAACTTCTTTGGCAATTTTAAAAGATGCCAATGTAGCCTCTACAGACCTGTTGATTGCTGTAACATCTTCAGAAACAACAAATATTACAGTATGTGTTTTGGCAAAACAATTGGGTGTTAAAAAAACAATTGCTCGTATTTCAAATACAGAATTTATTAGGCATAAAGAAGAAATGCAATTTGCTAAATTAGGTATTGATGAGCTGATTTCCCCTGAATCTTTAGCAGCTGCAGAAATAGAATCACTTTTAAATGAATCGGCTTTTAATGAGCGCTTTGAGTTTGAAGATGGAAAATTAACGATGCTAGGGCTAAATTTATCGCGTAATGCATCGTTTGTAGGAAAAACGGTGCGAGAAGCAGCAGAAATATTACCAGAAATTCATTTTGTGCCCATAGCAATACAACGTTTCGGAACTCAGTATACAGTTATTCCTCGTGGCGACACCATATTTAAAGAAAATGATCAAGTGTATTTTGTTACTTCTACTGGTGGGGTAGATGAATTGTATAGGCTCTCTGGAAAAGTGAAAGAATCAATTAAAGATGTGATGATTCTTGGAGGGAGTAGAATAGGTCAAAAAACAGCTAAAAACTTATGCAACCATAAGTTTAAGGTAAAATTGATAGAAAAAAATAAAGAGAGGGCTTTTGATTTAGCTGATGAACTTTCAAAAGCATTGATTATTAACGGCGATGGACGAAATGTTGAATTACTTGAAGAAGAAAGTATTGAAGATATGGATGCTTTTGTAGCTGTTACAGGAAATTCCGAAACTAATATCATGTCCTGTTTAATGGCTAAATCTAAAGGAGTTAAGAAAACAGTAGCTTTAGTAGAAAATATAGATTATTTCCAGTTATCACAATCTATAGGAGTAGATACCTTGGTAAATAAAAAACTAATTGCTGCAAATGCTATTTTTAGATATATCAGAAAAGGAGAAGTTGTAGCTCTAACACAATTGAATAACTTGAATGCTGAATTAATGGAGTTTGAAGTTAAAGAAAGCTCTAAGGTTTGCGGTAAGTTTATAAAAGATTTAGATTTTCCAAGATCAGCTATTATTGGTGGGATTATAAGAGATGAAGAAGGGTTGATTGCTCTAGGGAACTTTAAAATTCAAGCCAAAGATAAAGTTGTTGTGTGTTGCTTGCCGAGAGCAATTTCTAAGGTTGAAAATTTATTTTTATAATTGATTCATAGAATTTGTGAAAAAACTTAATACAAAAATCATTATTCATATTATGGGGCTAGTGCTGCTATTTAATGGTGGTTTTATGCTTATTGCTGCACTTGTAAGTTTTCTGTATGACGATGGAGTAACACTCGATATTTTGTTAGCAGGATTAACAACCTTTGCTATTGGTGGAACATTGATGTTTATCACTAAAACACATAAAAAAGAATTAAAGAAAAGAGAAGGGTATATAGTGGTAACATTCGGGTGGTTGTTATTAGCGTTTTCTGGAACGTTACCTTATCTATATACACAAGCAATACCGGGTTTTACAGATGCGTTTTTTGAAACCATGTCGGGTTATACAACTACTGGGGCTTCAATATTAAGCGATATAGAAATTGTTCCGAAAGGGGTTTTGTTTTGGAGGAGTATGACACACTGGATTGGAGGTATGGGTATTATTGTTCTTGCAGTTGCAATTTTACCTCTATTAGGTATTGGAGGAATGCAGTTGTTTGCAGCTGAAGCTCCAGGGCCAAGTGCCGATAAATTACATCCAAGAATAACAGATACAGCAAAACGATTATGGTTGATTTATTTCGGATATACTGTTGCTGAAACAATTTTATTAAAGTTAGCTGGAATGACGTTTTTTGATGCAATGAACCATTCAATGGCAACCTTGTCTACTGGAGGTTTTTCTACAAAAAATTCTTCTGTAGCGTATTGGAATGATACACCAAGTATACAGTATATTATTACATTCTTTATGTTTTTAGCAGGAACAAATTTCGTTTTGAGCTATTTTGCTTTTAAAGGAAAAGTTCAAAAAGTGATAAAAGATGAAGAGTTTAAATTCTACGGGATTTTTACAGTTTTGTTTTCAATAATGTGTGCGTTAGTGATTTTTAATAATGCAGATGTGCCAGTATCAGATTATCATCCACAAGTTTTAGGTGGGTTTGAAAGTTCATTTCGTCACGCCATATTTCAAGTCGTTTCTGTAGTGACTACAACGGGTTTTGTTACAGCTGATTTTAGTGGTTGGACTCCGTTCTTATCGGTTTTCTTTTTCGGATTAATGTTTGTTGGAGGATCGGCTGGGTCTACTTCTGGGGGTGTAAAAGTTGTCAGACATTTAGTAATGATTAAAAATGGACTATTAGAGTTTAAACGTACTTTGCATCCTAATGCTGTTATACCAGTGCGTTATAATTCAAAAGCAGTTTCTAAAGAAATTGTATTTAATGTATTAGCGTTTTTTATATTATTTATGTTGCTATTTATAATAGGAGCTTTAGGATTAGGTCTTCTAGGTTTAGATTTTGAAACAGCTATTGGTGGGGCGGTGTCTAGTTTAGGGAATGTTGGGCCTGCCTTTGGAAGTCTTAATCCGTTAGCTAATTTTGGTCACTTGCCTGCATTAGCCAAATGGTGGTGTGCATTCTTAATGTTATTAGGGAGATTAGAACTGTTTACTGTATTGATTGTATTTACGCCATTCTTTTGGAGAAATAGATAAAAGAAATAATTTTGGAGATGTTACCTGAGTTGTCTTATCCCTTCATAAGCTACAATACCAACAGCATTGGCTAAGTTAATACTTCTGATATTATCACTAAACAACGGAATTTTGTATAGTTTGTTAGTGTGTATTTCAGTAATGCTTTTTGGTAAGCCTTTTGATTCTTTTCCGAAGACTAAAAACAACTCATCTTTATAGTCAATATCCCAATAGTCTTGCGTACCATGGCTTGATAAAAATGCCATCTCTTTGTCTTTATGAGTTTCAAAGAACTCATCGATACTCTCGTATGTGAACAAGTTAATGTGTTTCCAATAATCAAGTCCAGCGCGTTTTAATCTTGAGTCACTAATTTCAAATCCGAATGGTTTTACTAAATGTAAGTTTGAGCCTGATGCTAAACATAAACGGCCAATGTTTCCTGTATTGTTAGGAATTTCTGGTTCAATTAAAACGATGTTGTATCCCATTATTTTCAAGATATTAAAAACCTCACAACTGGGTGTAGTAGTGAGGTCGTTTATTAAGGTTAGAAAAGGTTGTTAACTCAAAGCTCTTTTGATTCTTGCTAAAGCTTCTCTTAATTGTGTTTCACTTGCAGCATAAGAAATTCTAATGCAATTTGGAGCGCCAAATGCATCACCAGTTACGGTAGCTACATGAGCTTCTTCTAAAATATACAAAGCAAAATCTGAAGCGTTATTAATTAAAGTACCATTGATAGTTTTTCCGAAGAATGAAGACACATCTGGGAATACGTAAAAAGCGCCGTTCGGTGTATTTGTTTTAATGCCATCAATATCATTTAATAATCCAATAACAATATCACGTCTCGATTTAAATTCGTCAACCATGTATTGAATTTTACTCACAGGGGCATCTAATGCTGCAATAGTAGCACGTTGTGCAATACAGTTAGTTCCTGATGTGATTTGACCTTGCATTTTTGTGCAGGCTTTAGCAATCCATTCTGGTGCGCCAATATAACCAACACGCCAGCCAGTCATTGCAAATGCTTTGGCAACACCGTTAATAGTTATTGTTCTGTCGTATAAAGAAGTTATTCGTGCGAGACTAAAATTCTCGCCTTCGTAGTTGATGTGCTCATAGATTTCATCTGAAATTATAAAAATGTTCGGATGTTGTTCAAGAACCTTTGCTAATGCTAAATATTCTTCTTCTGTGTATTTAGCACCACTTGGATTATTTGGCGAATTGAAAAATATAAGTTTCGTTTTTGGTGTAATTGCAGCCTCTAATTGTTGAGGAGTAATTTTGAAATCTGTCTCAATAGAGGATGGGATTTCTTTGTATGTTGCTTCTGCAAGTGTTGCAATTGCTGAGTAACTTACCCAGTATGGCGCAGGTAATAACACTTCGTCGCCTGGATTCAATAATACCATGGCTACGTTCGCAATAGATTGCTTCGCTCCTGTAGATACTACTATTTGATTTGGCGTATAATCTAGATTGTTATCACGTTTAAATTTTCTGCAAATGGCTTCTTTTAAATCTTGATATCCATCAACAGGTGTATAAGAATTATAATTATCATTTATGGCTTGAATTGCGGCATCTTTAATGAAATCGGGTGTGTTAAAGTCAGGTTCACCCAAACTTAATCCGATAATATCTTTTCCTTCGGCACGTAATTCTCTGGTTTTCGCTGCCATTGCTAAAGTTTGCGAAATTGGCAAACTGTTAATTCTGTCTGAAAGTAAATTCATAGGTTAGTTTTTATAAAAAATAAAATCCATGAAGAGTGTGTCAACATGGATTTTTAAAATGTCATTATGCAATGCTTGGTTTTCGGCCTAAAATATCTAATTGGTTGTAGTGCTCAACTATGGCGCGTCCCATTGTTTTGTATTCATTGTAAGGTAAGCTAAATTCTGTAGCCGTTTCTTTTACAATTTTAGCAATTTTTTTATAATGAACATGACTAATATTAGAATACAAATGGTGTTCTACTTGATGATTTAAACCGCCAGTATAAAAGCCAACTAGCCAGTTTTTAGGAGCAAAATTAGATGTTGTAAACAATTGGTGTATCGCCCAAGTGTTTTTCATGTTACCTTGCTCGTCGGGTAATGGAGTTTCTGTGTTTGGCATTACATGTGCTAATTGAAAAATTACACTTAAGATGATTCCTGCTGTGTAATGCATAACTAAAAAACCGATTAATACCTGCCACCATGCAAAGCCTAAAGCTAATGGTAAAACAACCCATAGAGAATAATATACAATTTTACTGATAATTAATTTAGTCCATTGTGTTGCTGCACTTGGTGCTTTACCGTAAGATAATTTACGTTTTAGGTATTTGTAAGTTTGAATAAAATCTGTTGTAATTGCCCAGTTTAACGTTAATAGTCCGTATAGAGCAAATGAATAGTATTTTTGATATTGGTGAATTTTTAACCATTTAGAATGTTTAGAAAAGCGAATAATTCTACCAGCATCAATATCTTCATCGTGCCCTTCAATATTTGTGTATGTATGATGTAGTACATTATGTTGTACTTGCCAGTTGTAAACATTTCCTGCAAGAATATAAATACTACTTCCCATTAATTTGTTGACCCATTTTTTGCTTGAAAAAGCGTCATGGTTAGCGTCATGCATAACATTCATTCCAACGCCAGCCATACCAATACCGATAACGACAACAAATAGGAGCTGTGCCCAACCTGGTAAATCTAGTGTTAATATTAATGCTAGTGGTGCTAAGAATAAGGTGAACATTACTATAGTTTTAAGGTATAGTTTCCAGTTTCCTGTTTTTTTAATGTTGTTTTCTTTAAAGTATGTATTTACCCTTTTGTTTAGGGTTTTAAAAAACTTTGCGGAATCAACTCGTGAAAATTTTATAGTAGGATTCATTTGTGTTGAATTTTTTTGGGTTTACTTAAATTTCTATTACAAATTTATCAATATTAATTACTTAATTGCTTTTTTAACAGTAAGAATTACTAAAATTATTAACTATTTTTGCAGACAAATAGTATTTAGATGGATGAAATTTTAAAATATTTTCCTGATTTATCTCAAAAGCAAATTGAGCAGTTCGGTAAATTAGAAGTGTTATATAAAGACTGGAATAGTAAAATTAATGTGATATCAAGAAAAGATATTGACGAGCTATATACAAAGCATGTACTACATTCCTTGGGGATTGCTAAAGTGATTGATTTTAAGCCTGGAAGTTCAATTTTAGATGTTGGAACCGGAGGTGGTTTTCCTGGTATTCCTCTTGCTATTTTATGTCCAGAAGTTGATTTTTATTTGATTGATATTATAGCAAAGAAAATAAAAGTAGTTAATGCTGTTGTTGAAGGTTTGGGTTTAGAAAATGTTAAAGCTGAACAAATGCGTGCTGCTAATGTTGATGAACGATTTGATTTTGTTGTCAGTCGAGCTGTAACTAACATGACGGATTTTGTGGGGTGGGTACGTAAAAAAGTAAAAAAAGATAGTAACCACGATATTAGAAATGGTATACTGTATTTAAAAGGAGGAGATTTAACAGAAGAACTAGCCTTGTTTACAAGCGCTCAACAAACAAATTTATCAAGCTATTTTAAAGAAGAGTTTTTTGAAACAAAAAAAGTAGTCTATTTGCCAATAAAATATAAACCATAAAAAAAGCGCTATCATCAGATAGCGCTTTTTTTATATAATAAAATGAATTACTCTCCTAAGAAAGGGTATCTGTAATCTACTGGAGTTACAAATGTTTCTTTAACTAAACGAGGAGAAACCCAACGTAATAAGTTTTGAGCAGAACCTGCTTTATCATTTGTCCCTGAAGCTCTTGCTCCTCCAAATGGTTGTTGTCCAACAACAGCGCCAGATGGTTTGTCATTAATATAGAAGTTACCTGCACTATTTTGTAATGCTTTGTTGGCTTCTTCTAATGCGTATCTGCATTCAGAGAATACTGCACCTGTTAAGGCGTATTCAGAAGTAGAGTCTACTAATTGTAATGTCTCAGACCAATCTTTATCTTCGTAAACATAGATTGTTACAACAGGTCCGAATAATTCAGTTTCCATAGTTTTGTAATTAGGGTTAGTAGTTACAATAACTGTAGGTTCTATAAAATATCCTTTAGATTTGTCATAGTTTCCGCCGGCAACTATTTCTGCATCACTATCTTTTTTAGCTTGATCAATGTATGAAGCTAGTTTATCAAAAGAGCCTTCGTGAATTACTGCAGTAATAAAATTACTTAAGTCTGCTGGAGAGCCCATTTTAAATGAAGCAACATCTTCTTTAACGTGATTAATGATTTCTGTAGCTGTAGATTTTGGTAAGTAAATTCTAGAGGCTGCAGAACATTTTTGTCCTTGAAATTCAAAACCACCTCTTGAAATAGCTGTGGCTACTTGTTTAGTGTTTGAAGTTGGGTGGGCGATGATAAAATCTTTACCTCCAGTTTCTCCAACTATTTTTGGATATGTTTTGTAAGTATGGATATTTTCTCCAATTTTCTTCCAAATTTCTTTGAATACATAAGTGGATCCTGTAAAGTGAATTCCTGAAAAATCAGGGCTTGCTAAAACAGTATCAGTAATCATGATTGGGTCACCGTAAACAACGTTAATAACACCGTCCGGAACACCAGCTTCTTTAAATATGTCAACAATTACTTTTGCTGAAAATATTTGATGATCACTAGGCTTCCATACTACAGTGTTTCCCATTAGTGCTGCACTTGCTGGTAAATTAGCAGCAATTGCAGTAAAGTTAAACGGTGTAATTGCGTAAATAAACCCTTCTAGAGGTCTGTATTCAACTCTGTTCCAAACACCGCTAGACGAAGCAGGCTGGTCTTTGTAAATGTCAGACATGAATTTCACGTTAAAACGTAAAAAGTCAATTAATTCACATGCAGCATCAATTTCTGCTTGAAATACATTTTTAGATTGTGCAATCATAGTTGCAGCGTTTATCTTTGCTCTATAAGGCCCTGCAATTAAATCTGCAGCACGTAAAAATATAGCAGCGCGTTGTTCCCATGGCATTTGTGACCATTGTACTCGTGCTTCTAAAGCGCTAGAAATTGCAGTGTCAATATGTTTTTTTTCAGCTAAATGATACGTTCCAACAACATGCTGATGGTCATGAGGTAAAGTCATGTTTCTGGTGTTGCCAGTTTTTACTTCGTCTTTACCTATATATAATGGCACATCAACTGAACTGTTGTAATATGTATTGTACTGTTGTGTTACAGCTTCTCTTTCTGGAGTTCCTGGAGCGTATGATTTTACTGGCTCGTTAATTGGTTCCGGAACATTGAAAAAACCTTTTCCCATGGTGATGTTATGTGTTTATATTATTAAAGAGATCAAAAATACTAAAAATAAAATCAATAGAATATGATATGAATGCTATTGTTAAAATGATGATGATATCCTCATGTTAAATTTTGTGTGGATATTTTTGTAAGTTGCATAGAAATAATTCGATTTAAATTTAATGTGTACAGTAAGTTTTGTTTACAAAGGAGGAACGGATTTTATTCTTACCTCAAATAGGGATGAGTCTATCTTACGAAAAACAATAATTCCTAAATTGTATGAAGAAGAAAGTGTACTTGCGGTATATCCTAAAGATATGGTTGCTGGTGGCACATGGATTGGTGTAAGTAGTCGGAAAAGAGTGTTGTGCTTATTAAATGGTGCTTTTGTAAAACATGCTAGAGAAGTATCATATAAAAAAAGCCGAGGGGTACTTGTTAAGGAGTTGTTAGCCGTTGTTGATGTTGAACAAGAGATTAAAAATTATAATTTTAATCGTATTGAACCCTTTACTTTAATTATTGTTGATTGGAGTGTTGAATTGAAATTAATTGAATTAATTTGGGACGGTGTAAATGCGGAAGTAACACACCTGCCGCTAAAATCAAGAATTTGGAGCTCATCAACATTATATAATAATGATATGAAGGCGTTAAGAGAGAGGTGGTTTTCTGAGTATTTGAGTCAAAATGGATCGTCACACGATGAGTTGTTTTATTTTCACGAATACTATGGTGTTGGTGATTCTATGTTAGATATGAAAATAGATAGAGGTTTTTTAAAAACAGTCAGTATTACACAGTATGAAAAGGAAGAAGAGTGCGTTAGGGTAGGTTATAAAGACTTATTAAGTGGGAGGATAAATCATTTGCAATTACAATTAAACAAGATAAATTGATGCTCGAAAATACAGGGGTTATATTAGTGTTGGCTTATCCAGAAACTATTGTTATGGTTGCTGACGAATGGTATTCTCCATTTTTAAGATACTTAGGGATAGGAAAAAAAGACTATTTAAGAGCTGGTCATGCGGCTTTAGTACTTATCGATAAAGAAAAAGGCGATTTAGAGTATCATGATTTTGGTCGCTATATTACTTCTGAGCCTAACGGGAGAGTTAGAGGTGTACGTTATGATAGAGAATTAGAATTTCCGTTTAAAGCAGAAATTGTAAATGGAGAGCTTGAAAATTTAGATGATGTTTTATTTTTTTTAGGGACTAATCCTAAAATCACACATGGCGATGGAAAATTGATAGCGTCTGTTTGTAATGTGATAGACTATAAAAAAGCAAAAACACATATTGCTGCTATGCAAAATACAGGCTTAATTCGTTATGCAGCTTTTGTTAAAAACGCAAGTAATTGTGCCCGTTTTGTAACGTCAACGCTTATTGCTTCTGTAACCGATTTAAAAATTAAAAAGAAGTTGATAAGATCACAACTGTTTACGCCAAGCACAGTAGGTAATGTTGTGATTTCTGATACGAAATCTATGGTGTTTCAAGTTTCAGAAAAAGGAGAGGTAGCACAATTTACATCTACAGTTGGTAAGGTAAATAGACAATGTTTTTTAGATCGATTGCCTGAGTATTCGCCAAATTTTATAGGAACTTTAAAGTCTAAATCTGTGAAGTGTTTACATCCGAATGCACAATGGTTGAGTGGTATTGCAGCCGGGGCTTGGTTTGAGTTAACAAAACCATTAAGTCTTGCAGAAAGTGAGTTTCGTTTCAGAAGAATATCTCCAAATGGCCATATTGATGTTGATGCAGTAGTTGAGAGTGAAACTGAATTTTTTATAGATGAACAGTTCGTAGTGCAGCACTATTCAAATTGTTTGTTTTGTACAGTTGAGCAAAACAAAAAAGTATTCAAGTTACACTATTTAAGAGGTTATTAATTAAGTGCAAATGGAGCGCTTAATTTAAAAGTTGGAATTTGTACTTTAAAAGTTTGAGATGAATTAAAGCTGACCATGTTATAGTAGCCTTTCATAGAGCCGTATGGCGAAGCTAATAAGCATCCAGAGTTATAGCTATGTGATTCTCCCGGTTTCAAAACAGGTTTTTTTCCAACAACACCTTCGCCTTCTATGACTTCTGTGTGGTTTAATGAATCAAATATTTTCCAATGCCTTGATGTGAGCTGTACGGCTTCTGAGCTTTGGTTTTCAATAGTTACAATATATCCAAAAGCAAAGTGCATTTTATAGTTTTTATAAAATGTACCTTCAAAATTTGTTTTCACAGAAATTTTAATACCCCTAGTTATTTGTTGAACCATAGTGTTTCTTAATTATTTAGTAAAAATAAGCATTTTTTAAATAACATTTAATTTTCTGTCAATATTAGTAGTAAAATATTAATTGCTGATGTTGACAGAGCTTGCGCTACCAATTCCTATGACTTTGTCGTACCTGTCGCCTAAATTTTTGTAGTAAACTAAAACGGTGTATTCGTTTTCAGTTTGGTAGAAATTTCCATCAATAAATGAATGGTCAATTTCGTTATTTGTGTGAGTAATGAATTTATAGTTCACAAAGCCTTGTTTGATTAATGAAGTGTTTTCATATATACCTTTTGAGATATTATATTTCATTTCTGATGTGTCATTTAATTCAAAATTATTAAAATTACCAACAACATAGATTTTTCTGTCACCAATGTTTTCGTAATTTTCTAATGAAAAATGCATGTTCACGTAATCTGCTTCAATGTTACTGTCGTCAACATTTAAGTTGCGAACCACAAAGCCTCCGTTTATATCAGGGTTGTAAGTGTATGGTTCATAGTTTCGTGATGTATTTGTGTAAAGGTAGTTGTGGTAAATGTCCTCTAGTGTGTAGCCTTGTGTGCTTATATTTCCGCCTCTAATGTTTTTGTTGTCAAAGTAAAAATATTCATTCCCTGCCCAAAAATCAGCCTCTTGGTCATACCTGTACATTAGCTCATTTCCAAGGGTGTATTGTGGTTTTAGGTTAGTTATGCAATTGTTGATGTTGTTGTTTTTAAAAATTAGTGTCTTGATGGTGTTTTTTGGGTTGATGAAAAAATCCTGTCTTGGTTTAATTGAGAGTTGAACCACTTGCTTTGTGTTGATATAATTCAAGTCTCTAGATCTTTTTATTTGTACTCTTACCGAAGCTCTGTTTTGAAAAACAATAAATTTTTTAGAAAATAACAATTCATTATCGTCATTATAAATTTCTAAAAAATAATTTCCAGTTTTTATAATGCGTATATCATTGTTTGGTATGCTTAATCTGTAGTGTGAATAAGATTGTAAGGTGTTATATGAGTTTTCGTAATCTTGAATATGTTGGTCATCTATTCCTCTCAGATACTCACTTTTTATTAATTGAGATGCTGACCAGTCAAAATTGCAATGTGTTATTTGATAGTAATAGTCAGCTTCATCACCGTTAATGTCGTCAAATGAAAATTGCAGTGTTTTTCCTAATTCAATAAGTGGAATTTGTCGTTCTGAACCTAATTCTTGGAGTTGAATTGTCTTAATATAGTCTGGTGGGGATATTTCATTAATTATTTGGCTATTACTAAATTGTAAACTAAGTAAATATAAAATGATGTATAGGGGCTTCATGGTGTGTTTATCTCGGTTTGGGTGTAAATATAGTCAAAATATATGCCAAAAGAATTGACGCCGTGTTGTTATTTAGAAAAATTATAAATAATAAAATTTGACTTAACACAATTTTAAGACTTGGCTATTAAATTGTAAATTTGGCTCGAATTTTTTAGAAAATCTACTCAATTATGTCCAAAGACATTCGTATACGAAAAGGGTTTGACATTAAACTTGTTGGTGAAGCCGAAAAAGACACGGTGCAAGCTATACCAAGTAATGTTTACGCAATTCAGCTTTCTGATTTTCACGGAATAATCCCAAAAATGCTTAAAAAAGTTGGTGATAAAGTACAAGCTGGTGAAGCTGTGTTTTATAACAAAACTAATGAAGCTATGAAGTTTGCTGCTCCAGTTAGTGGTGAAATTTCTGAGATTGTTCGTGGCGATAGAAGAAGAATTCTAACCATCAAAATCAGCGCAGATAAAGAACAAAAGCATACTAGTGTTGCTAGTGTAAATGTTGATACTGCGAACGCTGAAACTATCAAAAATCATTTATTAGCGACAGGTTGTTGGCCATTTATTAGTCAGCGTCCGTATGCTATAATTGCAAATCCAGAAGTTGCTCCAAAAGCTATTTTTGTTTCTGCTTATGCAAGTGCGCCTTTAGCTGCTGATTACGATTACGTGTTAGCTGGTAAAGAAGCGGAAATGCAAGCTGCAGTTACTGCTTTAGGAAAGTTAACTGAAGGAGATGTACACGTTTCTGTAGGGAAGAATTCAAATTCTCCTTTATCTGGATTAAACGGTGTAACGTTGCATAAAGTGTCTGGGCCGCATCCTTCTGGGAATGTAGGTACACAGATAAATAAAATTGATCCTGTTAATAAAGGTGAAGTAGTTTGGACGGTAACACCTCAAGATTTAGTAATCATTGGAGAGTTATTGTTAACTGGTAAGTTTAACGCAGAGCGTACGATTGCTTTAGTAGGGTCTTCAGTTAAGAAACCTAAATACTACAAAACTAAAATAGGTGCTGAGGTATCTACATTTGTGTACTCTTCAGGAGTTCATACTGAAAACATTCGTGTAATTGGTGGTGATGTATTAACTGGAGCAAAAGTAAATCCTGATGGTTATTTAGGGTATTACAATAACACAGTTACAGTAATTCCAGAAGGTGACGATTATGATTTATTCGGATGGAATAAACCAGTATTCAATAAAGTGTCTACGTCTAGAGCGATGACTTTTTCTTGGATGATGCCAAATAAAAAGTTCGATTTAAATACAAATACAAACGGAGAACACAGAGCATTTGTTGTTACAGGTTCTTACGAAGAAGTTTTTCCTCTAGATATGTATCCATTACAAATGCTTAAAGCTTGTATGGTTAAAGATTTAGATGAAATGGAAGCTTTGGGTATGTATGAAGTTGCACCAGAAGATTTCGCTTTAACTGAGTTTATTTGTGTGTCTAAACAACCGCATCAGCAAATCATTAGAGAAGGGTTAGACTTAATGTATAAAGAAATAGGATAACGCTATGAGTTTAAAAAGTAGTTTACATAACTTAAAAGAAAAGTATAAAGGAACCAAGATGGCTCCTGCTTTTAATGCGTTACATACGTTTGTGTATTTACCAAATGAGGTGACTCATTCTGGAAGTCACGTGCGTGTAGCGGACGATTTAAAACGTACGATGAATACTGTAATCATGGCTTTAGTACCATGTTTAATATTCGGTATGTTTAATGCTGGTTACCAACATTATTTAGCTACTGGAGAAATCCAAGCGGCTACTGCTGGTTTTTTAAGTCCTGAATTTTGGACTTTAGATAACTTATTGCTTGGTGCAGGAAAAATCTTACCATTAGTATTGGTGTCTTATATAGTTGGTCTTGGGGTAGAATTTATTTTTGCTATCATCAAAGGTCACGAAGTAGAAGAAGGATACTTAGTATCTGGTATGTTAATTCCGTTAATTGTCCCTGTTGATATTCCATTATGGATGTTAGCTGTTGCAGTTGTATTCGGAGTTGTTATTGGAAAAGAGGTTTTTGGAGGAACTGGGATGAACATCTTAAATCCTGCATTAACAGTAAGAGCATTTTTATTCTTCGCTTATCCAACTTGGATGACAGGAGATAAAGTATGGGTTGAAGGAGCTACTGCAGCTACTGGAACACCAGATGCATTTTCAGGAGAAACAATATTAGGATCTTTAGCGCAAGCAAAAGAACATAGTTATTCAGTAATGGATCAGTTTTTAGGATTTATCCCTGGATCTGTTGGTGAAACATCTACATTATTAATTTTATTAGCAGGATTATTTTTAATCTTCACTAAAATTGGTTCTTGGAGAATTATGTTATCTGCGGTTGTTGGTTCTTTAATTATGGGGTTAATCTTTAACCAAGTGGCACCTTCTATGGAAGGGACAAAATTCTTCGCATTAATGAACTTGCCATATTGGCAACATTTATTAGTTGGAGGTTTAGCATTTGGTATTGTGTTTATGGCTACTGACCCTGTGTCTGCAGCACAAACAAATAAAGGGAAATGGATTTACGGTTTCTTAATTGGTTTCTTATCAGTTATGATTCGTGTGTTCAACCCTGCCTTTCCAGAAGGCGTAATGTTAGCTATTTTATTAATGAATGTTTTCGCACCTACAATTGACCATTATGTGGTTCAAGGAAATGTAAAGAAGCGATTAAAACGTGTAAAAACAGCATAGGTTATGGCTATAGATACAAGTAAAAATTCATACACAATTATATTTTCAGTTGTGATGGTAGTCGTAGTAGGAACATTATTAGCAGGAATATCTTCTGCGTTAAGTCCTAATATCAAGGCTAACAAGAGAGTTGAGAAAATGCAGAACATCATGTTTCCAATGGGTGTTGATGCTTCAGCAGAAGAAGCAGAAGGCTTATTTGAGCAATATGTTGGAGGCGAGCAATACATCGTAAAAGGTGCAGTTGCAACTAAAACTGATGCTGCTTTTAAAATTGAAGTTAAAAAAGAACAAGATAAGGTTAAAGCTAATGCATCTTATGAGCAACAATTACCGTTGTTTATTGGTAAGAAAGATGGTGAAAACTTTTATGTAGTTCCAATTAGAGGTAATGGACTTTGGGGACCAGTTTGGGCTTACATGTCATTAGATAAAAACATGGTAGTTCAAGGTGCATTTTTTGATCATGCTGGTGAAACACCTGGTTTAGGTGCTAACATTAAAGAATCGTTTTTTAGAGATGATTTCGCAGGTGAGCATGTATTAGACGCTTCTGGTGCTTTTAAAGGTATTGCTGTGAAGAAAGGTAATCTAGATCCAAAGAACGAAAGAAAAACTGATAATGCAGTAGATGCTATGGCAGGTGCTACAATTACAGGAGATGGGATTTCGGCAATGATCAATAAAGGATTGGCTTTATATGTACCATATTTTAAAACCTTAAAGAACTAATATTATGGGAATGTCAAAAAAACACAAAGGATTAATATTAGATCCGTTATCAGATAACAACCCAGTAACTATTCAAGTATTAGGGATTTGTTCAGCATTAGCAATTACTGCACAGATAAAGCCATCAATCATTATGGCGATATCAGTAATCTTTGTTTTAGGAGCAGGAAATGTGATTATCTCTTTAATGAGAAACATCATCCCTTCTAAAATTAGAATTATTGTTCAGTTAATAGTTGTAGCAACATTAGTAATTATTGTAGATCAAGTATTAAAAGCGTTCTCTTATCAGTTGAGTAAAGATTTAGGTGCTTTTATTGGGCTGATTATCACCAACTGTATTATCATGGGGCGTTTTGAAGCATTTGCTTTAGCAAACAAACCTTGGCCAGCGTTTTTAGATGGTATTGGTAATGCGGCAGGTTACGGTGTGTTATTAGTAATAGTAGCTTTTTTCAGAGAGTTATTAGGTGCAGGAACTTTATTAGGTTTTCAAGTATTTGGAGATCCGATCGAGAAGACTGGTTTATATGCTTTAGGATACGAGAATAATGGTTTTATGGTATTGTCGCCAATGGCGCTGATTGTTGTAGGGATTATTATTTGGGTACAACGTACTAAGAATCCAGCTTTAGTTGAAGATCACTAGACGCTAGGCGTCGTTTACTGAACTTGTTCGGTATCTAATAAAACTTTAAAAAAATGGAATATTTAGAATTATTTTTAAAATCGATATTTGTAGAAAATATGGTATTTGCATATTTCTTAGGAATGTGTTCTTACTTAGCGGTTTCTAAAAAAGTGTCTACTGCAGTAGGACTTGGAGCAGCAGTTATTTTCGTATTGGCAATTACAATGCCGTTAAACTGGTTGTTAGATCAGTATTTATTAAGAGACGGTGCTTTAGCTTGGTTAGGTCCAGAATATGCAGAGTACGATTTAAGTTTCTTAACATTCATCTTATTTATTGCTACTATTGCTACAATGGTACAGTTAGTTGAGATTATTGTAGAGAAATTTTCACCATCATTATATAACTCACTTGGTATTTTCTTGCCGCTTATCGCAGTAAACTGTGCTATTTTAGGAGGGTCATTATTCATGCAGCAAAAAGAATTTGCTACAATTGGTATGGCAACTACTTACGGTGTTGGGTCAGGAATTGGTTGGTTTTTAGCAATTTTAGCAATTGCAGCTATTCGTGAAAAAATTCGCTACTCAAATGTGCCACCAGCTTTAAGAGGGTTAGGAATCACATTCATTATTACAGGACTTATGGCTATTGGTTTCAATAGTTTTGGAGGAATGTTAACTGGTGGAGACGGTGAAGCTAAAAAAGAAAAAAAGAAAACTGCTGTTGTAAATGTTGAAAAAACAGAAACATTAGTGGTTAATACAAACACAAAATCTGTAAACTAATTATGATATATTTAGCATCAACAGGAGGAGCGATAGCTATTACAGTAGTAGCATTGTTTATTTTGGTATTGTCGTTGGTTTTAATTTTGATCTTTGCAAAAGATAAATTATTACCATCTGGAAACGTTAAAATTACAATTAACGGAGAAAAAGAAATTGAAGTAGCTTCAGGAGGAACTTTATTATCAACTCTAGGAGCTCAGAAAATATTTTTACCATCTGCTTGTGGTGGAGGTGGAACTTGTATACAATGTGAATGTCACGTACACGAAGGTGGTGGTGAAGCATTGCCTACAGAAGTACCACACTTTACAAGAAAAGAGTTAGCACATGGTGCGCGTTTATCTTGCCAGGTAAAAGTAAAACAAGACATGAATATCTCTATTCCTGAAGAAGTTTTTGGGATTAAGAAGTGGGAGGCAACTGTAGTATCAAACTATAATGTGGCAACGTTTATTAAAGAGTTTGTTGTAGAAATTCCTGAGGATATGAATTATAAAGCTGGAGGGTATATTCAAATTGAAATACCTGAATGTGAAGTGAAGTATTCTGAAATGGATGTTACTGCACACCCGCAAGATCATCCAGGTGAGCCTAACAAATTTGAAGCAGATTGGGATAAGTTTAATTTAAGACCATTAGTTATGAAAAATAACGAATTGGTTGAGCGTGCTTACTCTATGGCTTCTTACCCTGCTGAAGGAAGGAAAATTATGTTGAACGTACGTGTGGCAACACCACCATTTGACCGAGCAAAAGGCGGATGGATGGATGTAAATCCTGGTGTAGCATCATCTTATATTTTTAATTTAAAAGTTGGTGATAAGTGTACTATTTCAGGGCCTTATGGAGAGTTCTTTATTAATGAGTCTGATGCAGAAATGCTGTATGTAGGTGGAGGAGCTGGTATGGCGCCAATGCGTTCTCATTTATATGAATTATTCAGAACTTTAAAAACTGGTCGTAAAGTAACATACTGGTATGGAGGACGTTCTAAAGCAGAATTATTCTACATACATTACTTTAGAGATTTAGAAAAAGATTTCCCGAACTTTAAGTTTTACTTAGCGTTATCTGAGCCTATGGAAGAAGATAATTGGAAGGTAAAAGAAAATATAGATGCACCAGGTGATGGATTCGTAGGATTTATTCATCAAGTTGTAATAGATCAATATTTATCTAAACATGAGTCTCCAGAAGATTTAGAATTATATTTCTGTGGACCACCATTAATGAACAATGCAGTTCAGAAAATGGGTGAAGATTTTGGTCTTGACGATGAAAACATACGTTTCGATGATTTCGGAGGATAATATTTAGAAATATGTTAAAGTTTAAAAACCGATGTAGTAATACATCGGTTTTTTTTGCGTTATAAAGATGTTTTTTTTATATTTCTCGCACCAAAAAAATAAATAATGAAAAAAATTACTTTAAAAGGTTGCCTTTTAGCATTAGCCGTTACTGGTTTTATGCAGATAAAAGCACAGCAATTGCCGATGGCAAGAATGAATACATCTTCTGTTCAATTACAAGAACAGTCATTTCAACTTACTTCTGAGACAAAAAGAAGTATAGAAACTACAGGGTACGGAAGATGTTTGACTGTTGAAAATGAGGCTATCTTACAAAACAAAGACTCAAAAAGATTTTCTGAAGAGCAATTTGAAGAATGGTTAGCTCCAAAAATAGCACAAATTAAGGCTGACAAAGCTGCTGGGAAAGCATTAGCTGTGTATACTATACCTGTTGTAATACATGTTGTTCATGATGGAAATACAGTAAATACTAATGGTAATGGTGCAAATGAAAATATTTCTGATGCACAAGTAATTTCACAAATACAAGTTTTAACTGATGATTATAGAAGAATGGGTACTCGTGGTGGTGCTAATACTACAGGTGCAGCGGTTGATGTAGAGATCGAATTCTGTTTAGCAGTAACTGATCCTTCTGGAAATCCAACTACTGGTATTGTACGTCATAATATCACACCTTATTCTAATGCTCAAACTCCAGGTACAACTGATGATTGGGAAATTAGATCTGATGTTGAAACAATGAAAACAAATACACAATGGGATCCAACTAAGTATATGAACATGTGGTCAATTAAACCAGGGGGTAATGCCCTTGATCACCCAACAAACCCAGGTTTAAGTGGTTTACTTGGTTATGCGCAATTCCCAAGTAATTCTGGTCTAGGTGGTTTAAATACTAATGGTGGAGCTGCTAGTACTGATGGTGTAGTTGCAGGATATAGTGCTTTTGGTAACGATGATGTTGATGATGGGTCATTTGCTTTGAACGCATCTTATAATTTAGGTAGAACAATGACTCATGAGGTTGGTCACTGGTTAGGTTTACGTCACATATGGGGAGATTCTGCATGTGGAGGTAATGGTGATTATTGCAATGATACTCCGGATTCAGATGCTGCAAATTACAATTGTGCAGCACATACATCTTGTGGAACTTCTGATCAGTATCAAAATTATATGGATTATTCATATGACTATTGTATGGACACCTTTACAGCAGATCAGAAAGCAAGAGTTGTAGCTGTTATGCAAAACTCACCTAGAAGAGGTGTTTTAAATGCATCAACTGCTTGTCAATCTGCAGCACCTTACATAGCGTTTACAAACACAACTACAAGTGTTAGTGAAGGTACTGACTGTAGTTATACAGATTATAATATTGGTGTAAGTATTGCTTCTGCGCCTAGTGGTGCAGCAAATATTGCATTTAATATTGATGGTGGTTCAGCTACCAACACAAATGATTACGTATTAGTAAATAACTCAGTAACATTTGCAAATGGAGCGACGGCTTCTCAAGATTTAACATTAAGAGTATATAATGATGGTTTTGTTGAAGGGAATGAAACAATTGAAATTTCTATGACTTTGTCAGGAAGTACAGATGCGCAATTAAATAATGCAGCAGATTCAATTGTAATTACACTAACAGATGATGATAGTGTGCCAAGTGCTTCTACAATGATAGATGTTTATGATGAAGATTTTGAAGATGCAACAACTTGGGCAATTTATGATCGAGATACAGATGGTAGATTTTGGGGTACGGTAACTGGTTTAGAAGGATATGGTGATATTTTAGGAGCTGCTGCTTATTCAGAAACAGATGGTACAATATTAACTGCTCCGGCTAATAGCTATAATCCTGACCAATACTTTGTTTCTGATGCATTTACTGTTCCAGCAGGAGCAACAAGCGCTATGGTTTCTTATGTAGTTGGGTCGTATAGTCCAAATGGGTCTCATGCTGAACACTATTCAGTGTATTTTACAACTGTAGATCCGTTTGGTACATACGCAGATATTGAAGAGTTTGTGTTGGAAAATGATCGTACAGTCCCTGCTGCTGGTACAGAGGTAAGGACTCATGACTTGAGTGCTTATGCTGGTATGACAGGTAAGTTAGCTTTCAGGCACCATAATTCTGCTTCAGCCAACGGATTATTGTTGATAGATACAATTAATGTTGATGCAGTTACTGGTACTGCAGTACAAACTGCAGAAAATTCTGCAACACAAGATCAAGTTGCTTTAGGTGTTTCTGGAACAATTTATTCAGGAGATGCGTCAACAGGAGATATCATGATGGATATTGTAAATGGCAACAATCAAGATTACGGTTGTGTTTCTGGTTATGTGTCTAGAGGTTATAACGCAGGGTCGCCAGCAGTAATGTATCAAACAGCTGGAACTGCTAATTATGTAATGTCAAAAGCATTCTCTATACAGGCAGCATCACAACAAGCGTCGGGTACAGGTTCTGTAAAGTTCTATTTTACAGAAGCTGAGGTTTCTGCATGGGAAACTGCAACGGGAAATTCTAGAAATGATTTAGTTATTATTAAAGATGCGAATACTGTATCATTAATGCCTGGGGTTCCTGAAGTGATTTCTGCTACAGTTGGTGCTTTCGGAACAAATGTAACTTTAGAAGGAAACTTTGCATCTGGTATAACTGGAGGATATGTTTTCGGTACGGTTGCAGCATTAACGGTATCTGACAATCAGTTTGATATGTTTGGAGTTTATCCAAACCCTTCAAATGGCGAGGTGACGATTTCATTAAGTACAGATAAGGATGTAAATGTATCATTGTTTGATATTCGTGGACGTAAGGTTTACGGACAATTACATAGCAATACATCAGATTCTTTCAATGAGAAAGTTGATTTCAGTTCAATGGCTTCAGGAGTTTACATGTTAAATGTAGAAAGTGGATCTAAAAGAGCAGTTAAGAAATTAGTAATTCAATAAGATTTGAATTAAAGTTCTCAAGACTTTAAATAGTAAAAAGCCGATACAGAAATGTATCGGCTTTTTTGTTTTTGTAATACATTGGTATTCTAAAATATAGAAATGGTATCTTTGCACAAAATTTGTAGGAATGATTACGTTTAAAGATTTAAATTTATCCAATCAATTGCAATATGCTATTGATGACTTAGGGTTTGAGCACCCAACACCAATACAGGCAGAAGCATTTAATGTAGTGCGCTCTGGTAAAGATGTGGTCGGTATTGCTCAAACTGGTACAGGTAAAACATTTGCCTATATGATGCCGATTTTACGTGATTTAAAATTCTCTAAACAAGTTAATCCAAGAGTTCTGGTGTTAGTGCCCACTCGTGAATTAGTCCTGCAAGTTGTTGAAGAGATTGAAAAATTAGCTGAATATATTAATGTACGTGTTTTAGGTGTGTATGGTGGTACAAACATTAATACTCAAAAGATGGCAGTATCTCAGGGGACTGATATTATTGTAGCTACACCTGGTAGATTATATGATTTAGCGTTAAGTAGAGCCGTGAACCTAAAGGCTGTTCAGAAATTAGTGATTGATGAAGTTGATGTCATGTTAGATTTAGGATTTCGTTTTCAACTCTTAAATATATTTGATGTTTTACCGAATAAACGTCAAAACATTATGTTTTCCGCAACAATGACTGATGATGTTGATGCGTTGATTACAGATTTTTTCAGATCGCCAGAAAAGATTGCTATTGCGGTAAGTGGTACACCATTAGATAATATTGCACAGCAATGTTATGATGTGCCTAACTTTTATACTAAAGTTAACCTATTAGCGCATTTAATTCACGATAAAGACACGTTTAGTAAAGTATTAGTATTTGTATCTAATAAAAAGAGTGCAGATAGATTATTTGAAGCCGTAGAAGAAATTTTTGGTTCTGAGGTTTGTGTGATACATTCTAATAAAACTCAAAATTATAGAGTACGCTCGATTCGTCAATTTGATGAAGGTGAAAATAGAATATTAGTAGCTACAGATGTGATGGCCCGTGGTTTAGATTTAGATGAAATCACACATGTTATCAACTTCGATACGCCAAATTTCCCTGAAAACTACATGCACCGTATTGGTAGAACTGGTAGGGCTGAACATGAAGGACACACGATACTATTTTCTACAGAAAATGAACAAGAAGATAAAGCTGCTATTGAAGAATTAATGGCTTATGATATACCGAAATTAGAATTCCCTGAAGGTGTAGAAATTTCGGAACGCTTAACACCTGAAGAGCGTCCAAGGCGTATAGAGCGTGATAATCCTCATACAAGACCTGCTGATGAGGATGCACCTGGCCCTGCTTTTCATCAGAAAAGCGAGAAGAACAGTAAAGAGAATCTTGGTGGCTCTTACAGACGAGAAATCGCTAAGAAATACAAGAAGCCAAAAACAAGAGGCGATAAAAATTATAATAAAAGAAATAAAAAGAAGTAATAATGCGAAAATCATTATCCACACAAGAATTGCATAATTTGGCAATGAACATCGTTGGTAAAGAGTTAGAGGAGCAAGGGTATGAATTCGTGGCCATAAACAGCCAATTGAAAAGAAACCCTCAATACGTTTGTATTGATAAAAATGCTCAGTATTACTTTGTGATTGTAAAAGCAGTGTTGTTACCTGAAGACCCTGAAGAGTATGATGTAATTTGGATGGAAACATTTAGAGAACACGCCAGAAGCAATAATGCTAAAGTATTATTTGCAGGAGTAGGGTTGGGAAACAAAGACAAAGATGGTGATCCGGTTTATTTAGATGAGCCATATTTGTTAAAATATGCTGGTGCTCAATTGTTAGATGTAGATTTGAATTAAATTTTATCGATGAGGAAAATTGCGCTATTACTGTTGCTGTGTATATCATGCAAGCAAGAAACGAAGCTTCAACAGAACCTGACATCAGGTGAAGTTTTTGGGACCTATTATAATATTCAATTTTTTGATACTAAAACGGTAGACTATTCAAAACAATACGACAGTTTGTTTTCAGAAATAAATAAGTCAATGTCTACTTATATACCTACATCTGACATTTCAAAAATTAACTTAAATGACACAACAGTTGTTGTAGATTATCATTTTAAAAAAGTGTTTGACTTGTCAAAAGATATCTATAATAATACAGATGGTTTTTTTGATCCTACAATTGGTGTTTTAGTGAATGCTTGGGATTTTGGTCCTGAAGGAAAAATCATTGCTTTAGACAGTTTAAAAATAGATAGTTTATTGCAGTATGTTGGTTTTGAAAAAGTCAAACGCCAATTGGGTAGAATAGAAAAGTTGCCACAAACATTTATTGATTTTAATGCTATAGCTAAAGGGTATGGGTTAGATGTTATAGCTGAATTTTTAAATGACCAAGGGCATGATAATTACTTAATAGATATTGGTGGAGAGATCGTGGCAAGAGGTACTAATTTGATGCGTCAAAACAACTGGCATGTTGGTATAGAAAAGCCAAATTTTGATGGGTCGCAAAGTCAGCAAATAGCAGTAGCTTTAAAAGATGAAGCTATGGCAACCTCTGGTGTGTATAGAAAGTTTAAAATTGATGCAAACGGAAATAAATATGCGCACATCATTAATACGAAAACGGGCTATCCAAGTAAAACAAATATATTAAGTGTGTCTGTTATTGCGCCAACCTGTGCAGTCGCAGATGCTTATGCAACGGCATTTAAAGCCATGGGAATTGAAAAGGTAAAACTTTTTTTAGAAGGCCATCCAGAGTTAAAAGTGTATTTTATTTATGAAGATGCAAATAAACAACTACAAACACTAGCGTTAAATAGCTTTCCAGAGTAGTTAGGCTTTAAAGCAAACAGGGATAATTTCACCTTTTGCTAAACAGTATTTCGTAATGTCTTCTTGAGATAACGTTGTTGTGTAATCAGCTTCCTTTACATCAAAACCAATTGCACGTAGTTTGTTAAAATAGTCACGACCGTAAATCCGTACATGATCATACTGTCCGAATATTTTAGCACGTTCTTTCCGGTCAGTAATGCTGTTGTCTTCAAAAGTGAATTCTCTGGAAAGATCTTGAGGAATTTGAAGTATGGCCATACCTTGAGGTTTTAGCACACGAAATAATTCTTGCATAGCCTTTGTGTCATCAGGAATATGTTCTAAAACATGATTACATAATATCACATCAAATTCATTATCTTGAAAAGGTAAGTTGCAAATATCTGCTTTTACATCCGCCAATGGCGATTCTAAATCTGTGGTGGTGTAATTTAGGTTTTTCATTTTCCTAAAACGCTTGTAAAAAGCCTGTTCCGGAGCAAAATGTAGAACTTTTTGTTGCTTAGTAAAAAAGTCTGTCTCGTTTTTTAGATACAGCCATAACAACCGGTGTCTTTCTAAAGATAGTGTAGAAGGTGATAAGACATTGTTGCGTTGTTTGCCATAGCCATATGGTAAAAATGATTTAAAACTTCTACCGTCTATAGGGTCAATATAGTTGTTTCCTTTTAAAAGAAATGCAATAATCGGACGCGCTACATAACTTAGTCTGATAAGTAGCGGTCTGGGAATTGTGTTAAGAATAAATTTGAAAAACTGCTTCACTAAGATTTATTTCTTTCTGAATTCATCTTCTTCAGTACTTGTTATGCCTAAAGCGTCATATATATAATCAAAGGTTGAAAGTAACTGAGGTTTTCCGTCAACAATTGCAACGTCATGTTCAAAGTGAGCTGATGGTTGTCTGTCACCAGTTAAAATAGTCCAGCCATCTCTAAGTTGTTCAATTTTGTGAGTTCCCATATTAATCATAGGCTCTATGGCAACAACTAGTCCTTCTTTAAATTTCTTTCCTCTACCACGTTTTCCGTAGTTAGGCATTTGTGGATCTTCATGCATTTTCTTTCCTAAACCATGACCTACTAATTCACGTACAACACCATAACCATGATCTTCACAGTATTTTTGAATAGCAAAACCAACATCGCCAACACGGTTATTTTCTTTGAATTCTCTAATACCTACATACAGACTTTCCTTTGTAACCTGTAATAGTTTTTTTGTTTCAGGTACCACTTCACCAACTTCAAATGTATAGGCATGATCTCCGTAATAACCATTTAATATGGCGCCACAATCTACAGAAAGAATATCACCATCTTCAATAGGTGTATTGTTAGGCATTCCGTGAACTACTTGTGCATTTGGTGAAATGCATAGCGTGTTTGGAAAGTCATACAAACCTAAAAACCCAGGAATTGCGCCAAGGTCTCTTATGTGCTCTTCTGCTAATTTATCTAAGTGTAAAGTGGTAACTCCAGGTTTTATTTCAGCGGCTAAAACGCCTAATGTTTTTGAAACTATTAAAGCGCTTTCACGCATTAGCTCTATCTCTTCTCTAGATTTTAATTTAATCATTTGTAAATTTTAAAAATGAAAATATACTTTTTCGCTTCCTTTTTAAACTAGGAGCTTCTTCTTTTGTTAATTTCTGATATACTTCTCCCCAGCCAATAAACCCTCCAATATTTCTATCGTCAATAAATAAATCAGCGGCTATTTTTCTACTTTCTTTTCCTGTAAATTCTTCATTTGGAAAACTACTGTTAACGGCATAAAAATCAATTCCGTTTTCTTTACAAAAGGCAACAGCTTCATTTAATTTGCTGCCGCATCTGTAAGTCCATAAAATTAAACGATGTCCATCATTTTGCAAACGTTTTAAAGTTTCAAAAGCAAAGAGTTGTGGTTTTCCGATTTGCGGATACGCATCAGTTACAATTGTCCCGTCAAAGTCTACCGCTATGATAAGTTTATCAGTCATTTATTGAAATTGAAATTTCTGTGAAATGTACAAAATATTGTTTATATCAACGATTTTTGAGTCATTGATTCTGGTTGCTCTACATCAAGTAATTTTAATACAGTTGGTGCAATATCGCCTAAAACACCATCTTGTACAGTTTTTATGTCTTTATCCACAATAATTAAGGGTACTGGGTTGGTGGTGTGTGCTGTGTTCGGGCTACCATCTTCATTAAACATTTTTTCACAATTACCGTGATCGGCAATTACTATTGTGGTGTAATCATTCTTTAAAGCTGCTTCAATAACTTGTTTTGTACAAATATCTGTTGCTTCACATGATTTCACTGCGGCTTCCATGCTTCCGGTATGCCCAACCATATCAGGATTAGCAAAATTTAAACAGATAAAATCCGCTTCTTGTTTGTTAATTTCTGGAACTATAGCTTTAGCAATGTCATAAGAGCTCATTTCGGGTTGCATGTCATAAGTTGCCACTTTTGGTGACGGACAAAGAATACGTTGCTCGTTACTAAAAGGTTCTTCACGACCACCATTAAAGAAAAATGTAACGTGTGGGTATTTTTCTGTTTCAGCAATTCTAATTTGAGATTTACCGTTTTTAGAAAGCACTTCACCTAATGTGTCTTTTATGTTTTCTTTGTTAAAAATGACATTAATATTTTTAAATGACTCATCGTAATTTGTCATTGTTGTGTAATGTAAGTGCAATTTTTGCATGTCAAACTCAGGAAAATCATTTTGAGTTAATACATTTGTTAATTGACGACCTCTATCAGTTCTGAAATTAAAAAATATAACAACGTCATCATTTTTAATAGTTGTTAGAGGTTGCCCGTTTTTTGTAATAACATGTGGGTTTATAAATTCATCAGTAATGTTATTATCATAACTATCTTGAATACTCTTATTGATGTTTTCTGTAGCTACGCCATCTCCTTTGGTAAGTAAGTTATAGGCTTTTGCAACGCGTTCCCAACGGTTATCTCTATCCATTGCGTAATATCTTCCCGCAACAGAAGCTAATTTTGCATTTGATATTCTTAAGGTTTCTTGTAAGTCTGCAATATGATGAATACCTGATTTTGGATCAACATCTCTACCATCAGTAAAGGCATGTATAAAGGTGTTTTTTAACCCAAACTCATCTGCTGCTGCAATTAATCCTTTTAAATGATTTGTGTGAGAATGCACACCGCCATCTGAAACCAAGCCTAAAAAATGAACGTTTTTATGGTGTTCCTTAGCATAACGAAAGGCATCAGTCAAAACCTGTTCGTTTTTTAAGGTATTGTTTTTTATAGCTAAATTTATTTTAGCTAAATCTTGGTATACAATTCTGCCTGCTCCTAAATTCATATGACCAACTTCACTATTCCCCATTTGTCCATCTGGTAGGCCAACATTTATACCATGAGTTAATAGTGTAGCATTAGGATAATTTTGGTATAGACTATCAATGAAAGGTGTGTTAGCATGATAAATAGCAGATGCATTTTCATTTTCAGGAATTCCCCATCCATCTAATATTAAAAGAATTGTTTTTTTAGTCATGTTGAATTTTTAATGGTTTGCAAAGATACAAACAAATGAGCTATTACTTAAGATGATTAGTTTTATCTTAACAGATTTTTCAATCTGCAGCAACTTATTTCTCTAGGAAATACACGATATTCACTATTTAGTAGTTTTATATGGTTATTCTTCAATTAATGCTTGTTTTGCAACAGTAAATATGAATTTTACATAGTTTTATTTTGAGAATCTTAATAAAATGATATATTTGAACTCTTTGAAAAAAGAACCAACCCCAAAACCACCAAATTATGAAATTGCGTTTTTTAACCTTATTACTTGTTTTTGTTCTTTCGTCGTCATTTACAAACTCTTTCACGAGTATAAAAACAGCTGTTTATGTAGGAAATTCTGCAGAAGACGATATCATTTCATTGTATGAAACTTTTGTGAATCAAAATGCTACAATGCCTCAGTTGGTAAGTTTTTCTAATGCTGTGAAAGGGTATTCTAAACTTAAATCAGAAGGGAAAATCGCAAATGAAACATTAACTATAATTGATTTTAGTTTATCATCTAGAGCAAAAAGGTTATGGGTGTTAGATATGACTTCTCATAAAGTATTGTTTAATACAGTTGTTGCCCATGGTAGGAATACAGGGGGAGAGTTTGCAACGAAGTTTTCAAACACTAATAATTCAAACCAAAGCTCATTAGGGTTTTATATAACTGATAATACTTATTACGGAAAAAATGGGTTGTCATTATTTTTAGATGGGCAAGAAAAAGGTATTAATGATAATGCAAGAAAGCGTTATGTGGTATTTCATGGTGCAAAGTATGCAAATCCAGATTTTGCAAAACGCCAAGGAAGGTTAGGGCGTAGTTTAGGCTGTCCTGCTGTACCAACTGCATTTAATACTGCAATTATTAAAACTATTAAAAACAAATCTTGTTTATTTATCTATCATCCTAATAAAAATTACCAAGAAACTTCTCGTTTAATTGGCTAATAGCTGTCCTAACTTTTGATCAAGATTATAAACATCATTTAAGAATATAGGTTCGGAGTTGTCATTAAATACAACTGACCAATATAAGAAATGCACATTTGTTTTGGTTTTTGGTAAGACCCGTCTTGCAATATTTTTATCTACAGCAGTAATAACATCATTTTCTGACCAATCTAAAACTTTGGAGGCGAGTTTGAATACATCTTGTACTCTCACACAACCAGAGCTTTTTGCACGATAGTTTTTATCAAATAATGATTTGCTAGGCGTGTCATGTAAATACACAGAGAAATTATTTGGAAAAATTATTTTTAGTCTTCCTAAAGCATTACTGTTGCCTGCAGCCTGAACATAGCTGTAAGATAAAGGCGCTTTTGAATTCCAATTTATAGAATCTAACATCATTTTCTGCCCCTGCCTATCATATACACTAATGTTTTTTGATCGTAAATAGTCTATATCTTTTGTAGCAGACGGAATCACATCTTCTTTTTTTATGGTTGGTGGTATGTACCATTTTGGATTAAAATCGATATGTCTAACCGCAGAACTGAATATTGGGGTTTTACGTGCAGTTTTACCAACAATTACATCATGTGTAATTTGTTCATTTGGTGATATGTAAGTTAATTGGTATTGGGGAATATTTACCACAATGGCATGTGTCCCAAAGTTTCTTGGGTACCAACGCCAACGTTCTAAATTTGCTAAGATGCTTAAGTATTCATCATTAAAACTACGATTTAAAACTGCAATTGTACTTTCTCCAATTATAGCATCAACTTGTATGTTTTTTTCAAGTTGAAATTGTTTAAGACTACCTTGTAATAAACTATCCAATACTTTAGAGTTATTAACTAAACTGTCAGCTAAATACCCTAATTCATTTAAGCGTTTTCTAATTTTAATAACTCTTTCACTACTTTTATTTGGATGTATTCTATTACCATAATCAACAACAGTTCTTAAAGAGTCAACACCAACCAGTTGTTTAGCATGTGCTAATTCAGTTACTAATTGTTTGTAAATTTTATGTTGTGGTTTGAAACCTTGAAGCGAATGAGTTAACTTATAATTATCAATAGCATGACTCAATGTTTTGTTAAATTGAAAGTTATTTTTGTCTAAACGCCAATCGTTATATAGTTTTTTAGAATTGAACTTCCCGTTTGCTAAATGATACGCGTAAGTCAAATACATATCTGTAAAATACAAATCAACAACTGCATTGTTAAAAGTATTATGTTTTTTTAATGCGAGTAACTCTTCAAGTTTATTGATATTATAATCTTTAGCATTTAAACCTTCTTGGTTAGCTTTTTTTATAGCGTAAACTAGAGCAGTTCTGTTTTTATTGTTTTCCCAAGCTGCTTTCCCGTTTCTGTAGTTGTAAAACGCTAAGACAGAATCTTTATTCTTAAGAGAAATTATAGAAGAGTCAATTTTAATATTGTGCAATTCTTGTGCTAATAGCTCTGTAGAAATACTTATATGTTGTACTTCAATGGAGTCATCTTTTGTAATTTCATTTGTTGTTAAATCAAGCTTTTTTTTGCATGATATTACAACTGAAATTAAACAAATAATACTGATGTAGCGTAAAAATATTTTCAAATAGTTTAGTGTTTATATGTGTCAATAGCTTCTCTTATTTTTTCAATTCTATTTTCTGGGTCGGGGTGTGTGCTTTGAAATTCAGGAACTCTATTTGGTCCAGCTGCATTTTTTAATATGGTCATAACGCCAATCATTGCTTCTGGATCATATCCAGCATTGATCATAAATCTCACACCTAATTCATCGCTCTCTAATTCGTCGTCTCGTCCATTAGAAAGTAGGGTTTTCTGTCCGATACCTCCAACTAAACCACCCATATCTGCGCCAACTGAAGCTCCAGTAGAAACAGTTTTCCAAAATTCAGTTTCCCCGATTCGTTCTGCGGAATGTTTCCCTAGTACATGGCCAATTTCATGTCCGAGAACACCGGCTAATTGATCTTCAGATTCTAATTTATTTAATAGGGCAAAAGTTATAAAGCATTGTCCGCCTGGTAGAGCAAATGCATTGATGGTTTGGTCATCTGCTAATAAATGAAATTCATACTTGTATGGTGTTTCACGTGCTAAACTAGAATTGACTAATTTCTCACCGACCATATCTACATATTTCTGTAGGCGTTCATCAGGATGTAAACCACCATGTTGTTGCGCCATTTGATCCCTACTATCCAAACCAATTCTTATTTCTTGATCAGGATTCATAGTAATGGTCTGTTGTCGCCCAGTATATGGATTTACTTCTTGACGTCCACATTTTTGAACATATGCAAAGGCAACTATTGCGATACCAATTAATAATCTTATTTTAAATTTGCTTCCTCTCATGTTGTTTTAAATGATATATAAGATACGAAATTCTAATTTGACAATAACAAGTAAGAATTGTTATTGTTTATTAATGACTTTGAAATGTTTGATTTAAGCGATGTAATGTTTGGTGCTGTTTTTTATACATTGCAAAATGAGTGCCAATTTCTGGAATTAGGAATGATTCTCCAGAAATTTGAAATCCGAAGTTTGAATAAAAATTAACAGCAATTTCGCGGGCATTACACCAAACAAGGTCACATTTTTTTGCTTTAAGAAGTTGCTCTCCTTTTTGAAGTAATACATTCCCAAGTTTTTTGCCTTGAAATTGTTGTAAAATAGCCATACCTCTTAATTGATACTGAGACGTACTTTGAAACAATTCATTTGTGTTTTCCATATAAGTTACTACGCCAATGAGTTCACTATAATAATAAAGACCTAGGTGAAAAGTAGTGCCCAAATCATCACCTTCAAATTTGCAACTGTCAATAGGTTTGCCTTGTCGTAATACTTGATGTCTAACTTTGTAGGTTTCAGAAGTACTAATTTCTTTGACTTCAACTAATGTATTTTTTATATGAAATATTTGAGAGAGTTGTCCTTCATGTAAGTCTTCTTTCAGAAATTGTAAGCCAGCTTTTTTTGCAACAGCAATTGAAGCGTTATTACGTTTGTCGGCATATGCGTAAATATCTTGAATACGTAATTTATTGAATGCATACGATATCACGCTTTTGGTAGCTTCTGTAGCATAACCATTATTCCAATGTTTTTCAAAAAAGCGATAGCCAACATCAACAAAGTCTTTGTCTGGATGATATTTTAATCCACACCAACCAATAAGTTCGCCTTGGCGTTTTTCACAAACTGCCCAACGCCCCATGTTATAATCTTTATAATGGGAGTAGTTTTTAATAAACTCTTCTGCGTCGTTAATGTTTTTAAAAGGGACATCACCAGTATATTGTAATACATTTGGGTTGTTATTCATTTTAAATAATGCAGAGGCATCTTTTAAGTTGAATTTTCTAAGATATAAACGTTCAGTTTCTATGATTCGCCCCATGAGTGAGAAGTGCTTTATACTAAATTTGAAGTTTCAAAAATAAACATTACTAAAAGAAGAATGACGTATATCAATTAATTTTTACTGAATGGAGGCTTCAGGTGGGTTTTTTGAGATTAACGGAGTTTTAATACAACCATATTTTATTGATATGTAGCAGATTGCAAAATATTTCAAATTTTATTAAAAAAACATTTGGTTTAATGTTTTAAAACTACCTATATTTGCCGAACGCTTGCGAGAGTAGCTCAGCTGGTAGAGCGTCAGCCTTCCAAGCTGAATGTCGCCGGTTCGAACCCGGTCTCTCGCTCAAATAGGGCAAAAGGATCTTCTGAAAAGAAGATCCTTTTTTTATGGTATAACTCTAAAAATTATTTGAATTTTTATTTGGTTTTAAATACTTAAAGGTTTTATATTTGCCGAACGCTTGCGAGAGTAGCTCAGCTGGTAGAGCGTCAGCCTTCCAAGCTGAATGTCGCCGGTTCGAACCCGGTCTCTCGCTCAAATAGGGCAAAAGGATTTTCTGAAAAGAAGATCCTTTTTTTATGCATGTTTTTTTGTGTAAGAAGCAAGAAACTGTTTGGTTTGTTTATTCAATTTCTTTTTAAAAAATGTTGTACCACCTAATAATTTCCCTTTAAAACCCATAGCTTGTGAAGCCCATTTGTGTAAATCAAAAACATCAGTGTGTTTGGAAATTTTACCATCTTTAAATTCAAAAGTAGCATCAATCTTATTGATGACGGTATTTCCAGTAGCGGAAAATGTATATGTAGGTTCCCAATATGCTGATGTTTCTGTAACTTGATTGTATTCTAGTGAAAAATCTTTAGCTCTTGAGCATATCATGCGCCACATGTTTTTTGCATCATCACCGTGTAAAGTTCCAAAGGCAGGGTCGGTAAATTCTATGTCATCATGATAAAAAGAGACCATTTTTTCTGCATCTAATTTCTGAAAAGCGGTATAGAATTGTGCTATAATTTCTTTTTGTGTCATGTTAAATCAATTAAAATTTGAAAAATCATGTTGAGGTTTTACTTCGTAAGGTGGTTTATTACATTCAAAAACACGGGCGTCTAAATCGCCATTAAGTGTTATTGTTGAACCATCTACAGTTAACCAACTCCCTTCACGTAAACCAACCACTGGAACTGTGTTGAATTTATGGAATTCTTTAATACGAGTTTCTCGTGTTTCACCTTTATGAGTTGAGGTTGGGTCTGGATCTAAATAATGTGGGTTGATGTTAAACGGCACATAGCCTAAAGTGGAAAAACTTGGAGGATATACTATGGGCATATCGTTGGTTGTATTCATGGTTAAGCCACAAATATTACTCCCGGCACTCGTGCCTAAATATGGTGTGCCATTGATAACCACTTCTTTTAAAGCTGGTATTACCTTATGTTTGTATAACTGTGAAACTAACAAAAAGGTATTGCCTCCACCTGTAAAAACTCCTTGCGCATTTTTTAAAGCAGCAGTGTAATCTTCATATTCATGTAGCCCTTTCACATTAATACCTATTGTTGCGAATGCTTTTTTCGCAATAGTAGTGTATTCATCATGGGTGATACCACTTGGTCTTGCAAATGGAATGAAAATGATTTCCGAGCAATTATAGAAATGTTGTTTTAATGTAGGTAATAAATATTCAAGATACCCACTACCATGAATCGTTGAGGTACTTGCTATAATTAGTTTTTTCATCTGTTTTACTAAAAATAAGTATGATGGTAAAACTAAGGATTATAATTCTTTAACAAAACTTTAGATTCAATTATGCGTATATTTATGAGGATTTACTGTTGTTTTATAGTATGAAAAGAAAATTATTATATATTTTTTTATTGAGCTCAATAGGTTCCTTTAGTCAAAATCTTCTAAAAGGTGAAATTGCAAACTCAGGAGATAATGAAGGTATTCATGTGTTTAACAAAACATTCCATAAGTATACAATCACTGATGTAAATGGTCAGTTTGAAATTGAAACTAAACTCAATGATACCATTGTGTTTAGCGCTGTACAATATCAATTGAAACAAGTTGTTGTGACGAAACAGATTTTAGATAAAGCATATTCATATATACTACTAGAGGATCAAATAAATGAATTGGATGCAGTGTATATAAAACCAAAATTATCAGGAGATTTATTAGCTGATACTCAACGTATAAAAACCAAAGAATTGTTTACCGCAAAAACTATAGGATTGCCAAATGCACATGTGAAACCGCCAACCCCGGCAGAACGAAAATTATACACAGCAACACATTCTGGAGGAGGACTACCAATTGATGCTATTATTAATGCGATTTCTGGTCGTACTAAACAATTAAAGAAACATATTCAGTTGGAGCGAAAATCTAATTTAGAAAATAGTGTTTTTGACGTCTTTGAAAATACAATGGAACACGATTTTAAAATACCAAAAACGAAGTTATATGATTTTTTGTACTATGCATCTTCAGACAAATTATTTGCACAAATTGTAAAAACAAATAGTAATATAATTATTTATGATTTTCTGCAGGCTAAATCTAAAAAATACCTTGAGTTGCTTAAGTAATAAAGCTAAATGGTATAAGTTTTGTAACAAAATGAATGGAATACCTACTAATAATCAAAATTGTTACCATATTTAAATGAAAACTAAAATTTCAATTGTCATGCTGTTTTTAATCATGACTAGTTTTACTACAATACACAAATACTATGTAAGTGTAACAGATATCGAATACTCTAAAGTATCTGGGTCGTTACAGGTCACATCACGATTATTTATTGATGATTTTGAAAAAGTATTGAAAGAACGTTATGATACGTCTGTGAAATTAGATAATAAAATAGCAGATATTTATGTAGAAAAGTATTTTAAAAAGAAGCTTGTTGTAGAGGTTAATAATGTTGAAAAAAGATGCACTTACATTGGTAAAGAATTTGATGGAGATATGGTGCATTGTTATTTCGAAATAGAGAATGTTAGTAATATTGAATCTATAAAAGTGACTAATAAATTATTAATGGGACTATTTGATGGGCAACAAAATATTACCCATGTTACTGTCAATGATAAAAAGAAAAGTTTTCTATTTATAAAAGATGATAGTTCTGGTCTGTTAAAGTTATAATAAATAGTAGTTAAATTTTATAAAAAAAGTTATTTTCACACAAAAAACTATAAACAATGAAGCAAAGTAAGTATTTAGTTCTTTCCATGATGTTCCTTGTTAGCGGAATTTCATTCGCTCAAGAAGAAGCAAAAGAAGAGGTGCGTGAAGGCGGACACAACAACACTAACAAATTCAGACAACTGTATCAAGAGTTTTCAACTCCAAACCAGTACAGAACAGCGTCTGGGGCTCCTGGTCATGCGTATTATCAACAAAAAGCAGATTATAAAATTGATCTGGAATTAGATGATAAAAATCAAAAAATATCTGGACAAGAAACAATTACTTACACCAATAACTCACCAGATGATTTAGAGTACTTATGGATGCAATTAGACCAGAATGTACGTGCCAAAGATTCTCAGTCTCACTTAAAAAACGGTGGAGGTGTACCTGCGGCAGACCAGCCTGGAACATTCATCGGAAAGCATTTCGGCGCTAAATTTGACGGAGGGTTCAATATTCAAGAAGTTAAAGATGCTAATGGTAAAGCAATGAAGCACGTTATCAATCAAACAATGATGCGTATTGATTTAGCAACGCCTTTAAAAGCTGGAGAGAAAGTATCTTTCTCAGTAAAATGGTGGTATAATATTAATGATCACGTAAATGGTAGAGGACGTTCAGGATATGAATACTTCAAAAAAGATGACAACTATTCTTATGTTATTGCACAGTTTTTCCCAAGAATGTGTGTGTACAATGATGTAGAAGGTTGGCAAAACTACCAATTCTGGGGGAACGGAGAGTTCGCTTTAGTATTTGGTGATTACGATGTTAATATTACTGTACCTGCAGATCATATTGTTGATGGTACAGGAGAATTACAAAATAGAAAAGAAGTGTTTTCTAAGACAATGATGAAGCGCTATAATAAAGCGAGAAAATCATTTGATAAACCAGTAATGATTGTAACCCAATCTGAAGCTGAAGCAAACGAAAAGAGTCGTTCTACAGAAAAGAAAACTTGGAGATTTAGTGCTAAAAATGTTAGAGATTTCGGATTTACATCTTCAAGAAAATACATTTGGGATATGCAAGCTGTAAAGCTTGGTGAACGTACTGTTATGGCGGTATCTTTATATTCTAAAGAAGGAAACCCATTATGGGAAGAGTATTCTACAAAAGCAGTTGTAAGTACGTTAAAGTCGTATTCTGATAAAACATTCAATTACCCTTATCCAAAAGCAATTTCTGTTCACGCCAAAAATCAAGGGATGGAATATCCTATGATTTGCTGGAACTATGGTCGCCCTAATGAAGATGGTACTTATAGTGACAGAACTAAATACGGAATGATTAGTGTAATTATTCATGAGGTTGGACATAACTTCTTCCCAATGATCGTTAACTCTGATGAGCGTCAGTGGGGATGGATGGATGAAGGTTTAGATACATTTATGCAATATATTGCTGAGCAAGATTTTGGAACTTGGTTCCCAGAAGCAATTGCTCCTAATAAAAAATACCCATCTCGTAGAGGTGAGCCAGCTAAGATTGTAAACTATATGAAGGGTGATCAAAGTTTTATCACACCAATCATGTCTAATCCTGAAAATGTATACCAATTAGGTAACAATGCTTATGGGAAACCAGCTACAGCATTAAACATTTTAAGAGAGACTGTAATGGGTAGAGAATTGTTTGACCATGCGTTTAAAACATATTCTCAACGTTGGATGTTTAAACACCCTTCACCAGAAGATTTCTTTAGAACAATGGAAGATGCTTCTGGAGTAGATTTAGACTGGTACTGGAGAGGATGGTTCTATTCAACAGATTATGTTGATATAGGAGTAAAAGGCGTTAAGAAATTTTATGTAAGCTCTAAACCAACTGCGCAAATCAAAAAAATGATGGCAGCAAGAGGAATGAAAGAATCTGATTTACCACCATTAGTATATATGGCTGAAGAAGGTAGTGAAGACTATACTGATAAATTAGCAAAAGGATCTGCTTTAGATAATTCATCAACTTTAAAAGAGTATATGATGGATAACTTTACAGCAGAAGAGCGCGCTAAAATGGCTACGCCAAAGTATTTCTACGAAATTGAATTTAACAAGCCAGGTGGTTTGGTTATGCCTTTAATAGTAGAATACAAGTATGCTGACGGTTCAGTAGAAAATGTAACCTACCCAGCTCAAGTTTGGAGAAAGAATGATAGCGAAGTGAAAAAGGTTATAGCTTCTGAAAAAGAATTAATAAGCATTACAGTAGACCCTAATTTAGAAACTGCTGATATTGATGTGACAAACAATTCTTGGCCAAAACAAGACAAAGAAAACAAATTCGATTCTTTCAAAAAGAAAGTAAAAGGATAACAGTTTTATAGATTATAACAAAAAAAAAGCCAACTCAATTGAGTTGGCTTTTTTTTTGTTGAAATCATTTCAAGTTAGATGCTTTCAGATAACTCAACTAGTTTTGTAACCGTCCTCCAGTTTCTTGTTGTTGCTGTAGTGGATAATTGTTTTTCAAATTGTGCATTTGAAAACTTTGTTTTTGCAAAACCATCAGGGGTGTGTAAGTAAACAAATTGACTCTTAATTTGAAAAGCATCATTGTTATATAAATTGATTTTGAGACTTTCAATGTTTTTTTTATTTGGAACATCATCTAAAAAAGTAACATGTAAAAATTTGATGTTAGTCTCGGTGTTTAAAAATGGATTGTCATTAAAACACTGTTGTAATGCAGTAACAGAAATGGTTATAACAGGAATATTATAGTCATAAGTGTTTTTCAGTAAACCACTGATGTGTGTGCTAATTGTTTTAGAATCTTTATCAGAAGACAGTAAAATATTACCACTTTGAATATAGGTAGACACAGATGTATAGCCATTATCAGTCAAAAGGGAACGCAAGTCTGCCATTGGTAGTTTGTTATGACCACCAACATTAATACCTCTTAGCAAAACGATATAATTACTCATTATAATATTGGCCTCTGTGAGGTTTTAAAGCGGTCTTTGTTTTTTGTAAATCTGCTTCTTCAATAATCATATAAGCAGAAGCAGCAAACTCTCCATGAACCTCAACAAAAGTGTTTTTAAGCGTTATTTTTTCAATCGCGATATAATCATTTAAATGTATGACGTGATGTTTAGCAGTCTGCTCTGCAGTTGGGCCTCTAAATTCCCAAATTAGTTTAATCTTTTTATTCATAATATAATATTAGTCTGCAAGATACTTAAAATAGAGAATAAGCTTTATATTTGCAGTATGCAAACACATTTTTTATTTATTAGTGGTGTAGAAGTCATCTTCATATTATTTATTGTAGTAATGATTTTTGGTGCAGATAAATTACCTGAAATTGCTAGAGGTTTAGGTAAAGGGATGACACAGTTGAAAAATGCTACAAATGAGATTAAATCGGAGATTAGCAGTAGTGCAAAAGACTACGGTGTTGATACTGAGTTAGGGGCTTCTGTAAAAAGTGAAATCAATAAAGTAAAAGAAGAGTTTGATGATATAACTGGCCCAATTAAACGCCAGTTTTAAATCACTTCACTCTACTTATTGTTAAGCCATCTCTAATTGGCAATAACACGGTTTCTATTCTTGAGTCTTCATTTAATAAAGCATTGTATTCTAATAAAACACGAGTTGATTCGTCGTTAGGTTTTAATGGTTCTAACACTTTACCACTCCATAACACATTATCAGATAAAATAATACCACCAGGATTCATCTTACTAATTATTGTGTGAAAATAATTGACGTAGTTTGGTTTATCAGCGTCAATAAACACCAAATCGAATGATGTCCTCAAAGTTGGAATAATAGCAGTAGCTTGACCTAAATGTTGATGAATTTGTTTTCCGTAATCAGATTGGTCAAAATACTTGCGTTGAAAATCTACCAGTTCTTCATTAATATCAATAGTATGTAATTCGCCATTAGGTTGCATGCCTTCTGCTAAACATAATGCAGAATAACCAGTATATGTCCCTATTTCTAAAATATTCTTAGGGTTAATTAACTTAGAAATCATACTTAAAATGCGCCCTTGAAACGCCCCACTTAACATTCTGGGTTGTAAAATTTTCTGATATGTTTCACGAGTCAGCTTCTGTAATAACTCAGGTTCTTTCTGAGAGTGTGCAACTACATAATCGTCTAATTCTTGTGGAATGAAATGCATAAGTTAATTGAATTAAAAAACCTCACAAATATATGATAAAAGTGAGGTTATTGTGTTTTTATAAACTTGATTTAATTAGGATAAAATCTTTTTCACCAAATCTTCTTTAGCTTTTTCATCTTCTCCAAATAACCAATTTAAAACATTGTGTTCCCAAATGTCATCATATTCTTTGTCAGTAATTAAATTGCGCTCTTTTGCTAAATCTAATATTTTTCCTGGATAAGATGACTGTGCATCACTTTCCATTTCTCCTAAAGGGTAAGGGTCATCTAAGCCCATAATAACTTGCTTGGTTCCTTGACGTTCAAAGGTTAGTTTTAAAGAATCTGTATCATGTACTAATGTATCAAAATAGATGTTTTTATGTCCAACTGCTTTTCTAGGGTGAGTTTTTCCTTCAAATAAATCAGGGCGTCCATCAAATCCTTGAATACGTCGTCCTAAATTCATTTGCGCTAATTGACCACCATGAGCAAAACAAGTTCTAATATTTGGGTAACGTTCTTGCATACCGTTTAAAGTATAAAAATGATACGCATCTCCACATTGTGCTAACATCCATACCAAATGAAAACGCCAAGCCGTATTAGCTAGTTTTATCATTTTATCACCATCATAAGGATGAACCTCAATAGCAAGTTTATATTCATTAGCCAATTCAAAAATAGGATCATTTTCTTCGTCAAAAATACAACGCCATTGCCCAATTGAATCCATATAATGCGTCGGTAGGCATAAGACTCTCATACCTAATTCTTCTACACAACGTTTTATTTCCCATAGCGCACCATTAATGAAACCAGGGTGTACTACAAATCCGCATGTAAATTTTGAAGGATGGTTTTGTTGTACTTTAGCGTTAAAATCATTTTGAAATTTTAAAGCATGCTTCATTTCTTCTAAACGCAAACCATTCCCGTATAATTGAGATAAGTTAAGAACAACCGCATGGTCAATTTTATTGCGTTCCATCCATCCCAGTTTTTCATCTAAGAAAAAACTTGAGTCGGTTACAGGACGTTTCCATCCTTTTTGTAACATATATTTACGTTCATCATCAACCCAAAAAATCTCTTTATCTTTTAAAAATTGAGGGATTTCTTCTGGGTAAGGCAACAAGTGCGAGTGCCCATTTATGCGAAGTTTTCTTTTCATATTACTGCACTATTTTTTTAGGTTCTTGCATAACACTACCACATTTAGAACAAGTACATTTAGCTTTATTACTATAGTATTTATCAAAGATAATTGGCATATCTGTCACAATATTATCAAGAGCAAATTCTTCTCTATACAAAGCTGTGTTGCAATTTTCACAATACCATTCTAAAGCGTCTAACACACCTTTGGCTCTTGGCATTTCAATAACTAAACCAACTGTATTGGCACCACGCTGTGGAGAATGTGGAACTTTTCCTGGTAGTAAGTAAATATCACCTTCTTTAATGTGCACATCTTTTTGCTCACCATTATCTATAATTTTTAACACCATATCACCTTCTACTTGATAAAAAAATTCTGGTGTTTCATTGTAATGATAATCTTTTCTACTATTCGGTCCTCCAACAACCATGACAATATATTCGCCATCATTCCACACACATTTATTACCAACAGGCGGCTTTAGTAAATGACGATTTTCATCTATCCAAGCTTTGAAATTTAATGGTGATACTAATTTACTCATAATGGTTAGTGTTAATGATTTATAAAGTTAGTTAAAACTATTGAACTATTATTTTTAAAGTGATTTTGTTCTTCCACCATCAACTGGTACATTGATACCGTTGATATATGATGCCGCTTCTGATGCTAAAAATACAACAGCATTAGCGATTTCTCCCGGTTGTGCAAAACGTTTTGCAGGAATGTCATTTTTCATAGCATTGGCAACTTCATCAAATGATTGGTTTGTTTTCTCAGCCTTATTATTAATGATTTGCTTTAAACGTTCCGTTCCTGTTGCTCCTGGCAACACATTGTTTACCGTAATGCCAAAACTCCCTAGCTCACCAGCTAAAGTTTTCGACCAATTGGCTACTGCCCCTCTAATGGTGTTAGACACTCCTAACCCTGCTAATGGTTGTTTAACTGAAGTAGAAATAATGTTGATAATTCTACCGTAACCAGCATTTTTCATGGCTGGAACTACCGCTTGAACTAATATATGATTACATTTTAAATGCTGAGTAAACGCACTTTCAAACTCGTCTAATGATGCATTAAATACTGGTCCTCCTGCTGGCCCTCCAGTATTGTTAATCAAAATATGAAATGTCTGATTTGCTGCGCTTAATTTTGCTTTTAGGTCTGTTGGGTTTTGAAAATCCGCAACAATGTACTTATGATTTTGCCCGTTTGAAGTCGATAACTCACTTAAAACAGTTTTTAATTTTTCTTCATTTCTAGCAATTAGAGTTACAGTTGTTCCTAATTCCGCTAATTGTAAAGCTGTTGCTTTTCCGATACCTTGGGTACTTCCGCAAACTAATGCGTTTTTGTTATTTAAGTTGAAATTCATAGCTGTTATTGATCCTATTTTGTTTGTGCTGTTTTATTTAATATTTGATGCAAATGTTTTTAGGTTCTGTAAAAAAGCGTAACGCTTCTAAACCACCTTCTCGACCTACACCTGAATCTTTCATGCCGCCAAAAGGGGTGCGTAAATCACGCATTAACCAGGTGTTGATCCATACAATTCCTGCATGTAGATTTTTAGCTAAATGCATGCTTCTTGTAAGATTGTTTGTCCAAATAGTGCTTGATAAGCCGTATTTTACACCGTTTGCAAGCTCTAAAGCTTCTTCGTCTGTATCAAAAGGCATGATAGTTACCACTGGTCCAAAAATCTCTTCTTGATTCAATCTGCAATTAGCATCTGTAACTTCAATAATTGTTGGCTCTAAATAGTATCCGTTTTCTGAACCTTCAACTGTTACGTAATTACCACCACATAAAACTGTTCCGCCTTCTTGTTCTGCAATATCAATATAAGATTTTACTTTTTCAAGATGTGGTTTAGATACTAGCGCACCAATATCGGTGTCTGTATCCATTGGATTTCCAACTTTAAACGCTTTTGTTCTTGCGATAAAATCGGTTTTAAATTTCTCGTAAATACTACGTTCAACAAAAATCCTTGAGCCGCATAAACATATCTGACCTTGATTTGCAAAACTAGATTTTAAAGTCACGTTTAACATTTTATCATAATCGCAATCTGCGAAAATCAAATTTGGATTTTTTCCCCCTAACTCTAATGATAATTTCTTAAACATCGGTGCAGCTGTACGAGCAATGCTTGCGCCAGTAGCAGTTCCTCCAGTAAAAGAAATAGCTTTAATTTTTTCGTGCTCAACAATAGCTTGACCAGTAGTATGACCTAAGCCATGTACAACATTTAAAACCCCTTTTGGCAATCCTGCTTTATTGCAAATATCTCCTAACAAATAAGCCGTCATAGGAGTGACTTCACTAGGTTTTGCAACAACGGTATTACCTGTAGCTAGGGCAGGGGCTATCTTCCATGAAAATAAGTATAAAGGTAAATTCCAAGGAGAAATACAGCCAACTACACCTATTGGGTTTCTCAAAGTGAAATTAAACGCATTCAAACCTACACTTTCATGAGCTTCACTTGAAAATTGCGTAATGGCATTTGCAAAAAACTGAAAGTTGCTTGATGCTCTAGGGATATCAACAGTTTTTGCTAAACTTAGTGGTTTTCCGTTATCTATCGCTTCTGCTTTAGCAAGATCTTCAAGATTAGCTTCAATCAAAGTAGCAATCTTAGAAAGGATTTTACTTCTATAATCTAATGTTGTATTTGACCATTCCGGAAAAGCATTTGCTGCTGCTTGGTACGCTTCTTCAACATCTTCTGAAGATGAGTTTGGAATCAGACTATACACCTCACCATTAGATGGATTGTAATTGTCTAACCACTCATTATTTTGTGGTGCTTTGAATTTGCCGTTTATGTAGTTTAGTATTTTTGTCATAGGTACTAACTAAAAATTAATTTCAACTGTTGCGCAGTATGTTTTAAATCGCCTGTATAGATTTGTATGTCATTTTCATTAAATCGTGCTGATGGTCCGGAAGTACTAATGGCGGCAATAAATTCTCCGCGATTGTTACACACAGGAACAGCAACACAAACAAGGCCAATTTCGTTTTCTTCTAAATCAAGTGCGAAGCCTTGTGTTTTAATTTTCACAATTTCACTAATCAATTTTTTAGGATTGATGATTGTGTTTTTAGTCACATTATGTAGTACTGCCTCTTCAATTACAGTTTTGTAATTTGGTTCAGCAAAAGCGAGCATTATTTTCCCCAAAGCAGTGCAGTGTAACGCTTTTTCACTTCCAATTTGTGAGTTAATTTGTAAATCATGTCTACCAACAACTTTATCTAAAAAGTACACTTTATGGTTTTTATAAATTGCTAAGTGTGCTGTTTCTCCAGCTTGTTTTGCTAAGGCTTCCATGTGTGGTTTTGCTTTAGCAATAAAGTTTTTATTGATGGGTACTTTTTGTCCTAATTCAAACAATTTTAAGCCCAAACGGTATTTTCCGTTATCGGGATTCTGTTGAATGACATTTAAAGCGTCCATTGTCGCCAACATTCGATATACAGCACTTTTATTGGTGCTCATTTTATGAGCCAATTCTGTAACACCGAGTTCTTCAATGTCAGTACTGAAGCAATCCAGTATTTGAAAAGCTTTAGCTACGGAAGTGTTTAATATTTTTTTTGTTGGATTCAATTTAATCAACCTTTTTGTAGGCAACCACTTTAATTTCGATTAATAAATGTGGGTGTGGCAACTGGTGTACAGCGACAGTTGTACGTGTTGGACCATCATAATCAAAATGATCGGCGTATACTTGATTGTAGCCACCAAAATCATTCATGTTAACTAAAAAAGTCGTCACATCTACAAGATCTTTTAAGCTGGCGCCTTCTTCTTTAAGAATGTCATTGATATTATCTAAAACAGCTTTGGTTTGAGCTTTAATATCTAAATTAGTTGTACCAAACTCATCAACATCAACACCTACAAATGAATTATCTGGTCTTCTGGAGCTTGTTCCCGACACATATATAAAATCGCCAACACGTTTTACATGAGGGAATTTACCTCTTGGTGTTGCTTTGCCTTGTATTAATTTTCCTTTATTCATGATGGTTATTGTTTTAAACCTGCAATTTCATCTTCTGATAAAATTTCATTAGTTTCTTGTTGTATTTTTTTAAGAACGCTTTTTAATTCGGCTTCTGTCATATCATGATCAGTTAAAATATCCTTGTCAGTAATCATGTTTAATAAAACCTTATCTTGTGCGCGACCAATTTTCATGGCTTTGGCATAATTTATATTCTCATTGAAAGTTACCATTGAATACTTAGAAAAATATTCTGTAGGAAATGTTTTTTCCAAACGCATTTCTAAAACTCGTTTTTCTTTGAAAATTGGGTTTGCAACATGATCTCTCATTTCATAATAGTTATCAATTGCTAAATCTGCAATGGCATCTGTATCTTCTTTTCTTGCTTTTTCATAAGCTTTGAAGGTACTGTTCCAGTTACCAATGTGATTGTCTAAAATAGTATCAAACACTACAACATCTTCAAACGATGCATTCATACCTTGGCCATAAAATGGTACTATGGCATGGGCAGCATCACCCATTAATAGCGTTTGACCTTTATGTTGCCATGGACTACATTTTACTGTTCCTAATGCACCGGTAGGATTACCAAAAAACTCTTTATCTAAATCTGGGATTAATTTTAAAGCATCTGGAAATTGTGTTTCAAAAAACTCAGTTACTTTTTCAATTGTGGTTAAATTATTGAAATTATACTCGCCTTCATCATAAGATAAAAATAGAGTTACAGTAAAGCTGCCATCTAAATTTGGTAAGGCAATCAGCATATATTGTCCGCGTGGCCAAATATGTAAATGCCCTTTACTTATTTGATGATTTCCAATTTTATCTGCAGGAATCTCTAATTCTTTATAGCCGTGAGTTAAATAATCTTGTGTATAACTGAACAAAAATTTCTTCTCTAAATAATAGCTTTTACGCAAAGCAGATCCTGCGCCATCTGTTCCGAAAATAACATCAGCATTACGTTCAATTACTTCATTTGTTAGGTAGCATTTAAAGCGTGCTGTATTTTCGTCTAAATTGACATGGGTACATTTTTTATTAAAGTGAATGGTGACATTTTCATGTTGCTCAGCTTCATCTAACAATACGGCATTCAAACCACCTCTAGAAATCGAGTTGATATATTCATTATCTCTACCAGAATAACTTGAACTGAAGGTGTTGCCTTCAATATCATGTATTAAACGGCCATACATAGGAATACATAAAGGTGTGACTTTGTCTTCAATACCAACTAAGCGCATTGCTTTAAGCCCTCTGTCTGATAAAGCTAAGTTGATAGATCGACCAGCAGAAATATCAGTAGTTCTTAAATCTGGTCTACTTTCGTATAAATCAACTTTAAAACCACGTTGTGCTAAACGCAGTGCTAATAATGATCCGCATAATCCTGCGCCAATGATTAAAATGTTTTCTTGTGTAGCCATTACAGTAATGTTTTAAGTTTCTCAACCATTCTAAACACGTCTTCAAAAGAATTGTACATAGGTACTGGTGCGCATCTAATCACATCAGGTTCACGCCAATCTGTAATGATGTTATTTTCGGTGAGTTTTTTATGTAGATTTTTATCAGCATTTTTTACTTGAATAGACAATTGACAACCTCTTTCTTTAGGGTTTGTTGGTGTGATAATTCGGATACGATCTGTATCAATCTGATTGATTAAGAATTCAAAATATCCAGTTAACTGTTCAGATTTTTCTCTTAAAGCTGTCATCCCAACTTTCGTAAACATATCCAAAGATGCTTTAATAGCAGCCATAGATAGAATTGGAGGGTTACTTAATTGATAACCTTCTGCTCCGGGAATGACATCTAATTCTTGACGCATGTTAAAACGCGTACTTTTGTTATGACTCCACCAACCTGAAAATTTATTTAACGCTTTGTCGTGTGCATGTTTTTCATGAACAAACAATCCAGCTAAACTTCCTGGGCCAGAATTTAAATATTTATACGTACACCATGCTGCAAAATCCACACCTGAATCATGTAACTCTGGAGAAACGTTTCCAGCACCATGTGCTAAATCTATACCAACCATACAATCTTTTGCATGCCCCAATTCAGCTATTTTTTTAATGTCTAAATATTGCCCTGTATAATAGTTTACACCGCCAATAAGTAACAAAGCAATTTCATCACATTGTTCATTAAGGATTGTCTCTAAATCTTCCATACGTAATAACTCTTCTCCTTCACGAGGCGCCCATTCTATCACACCTTCTTTTGGGTCAAACCCATGAAAACGCAATTGTGATTCAACAGCATAACGATCTGATGGAAATGCGTCAGATTCGATTACAATCTTAAATTTTGTTTTTGTAGGTTGATAAAATGATACCATCAACAAATGTAAGTTTGTTGTTAAGGTATTCATAGTTACCACTTCAATTGGTTTTGCGCCAACAATCTTGGCCATTGATTCTGTTAAGAATTCATGATACGGCATCCATGGGTTTTTAGCTTCAAAGTGTCCTTCTACACCAAAATTTGCCCAATCTTCTAATTCTTGATTGATGTATTTTTTGGTTGATTTTGGTTGTAATCCTAATGAATTTCCGCACATGTAAATCCAATCATTTCCGTCTTTATCTTTAGGAATATGAAATTCATTACGCAGATGACTTATTTTATCGTTTTTGTCTAAGCTTTTTGCAAAGTCTAAATTGGCATGAAATGGTGTTGACATTACTATTGTTTTAATAATTGAAACAGTGTTTCACAAATATACTAAAAATTCTATATATAGTATCAGAGTCTTAGATGAGGTTATAACTCTTTAAATATTAATGTTGTATATTTAAAACAGATGAATTTTTCTAAAATCATATCCCAATTAAAATATACAGTTTTTTCAAAAGAGGAAACAGATGATATATTCTATAAACATAAGTTGAAGTTAATTTCTAATGTGTTAGCTGTGTTCGTTATTATGCAGGTAATATCAATTGTTTTTTCAGCGGTTTTTTCAGAAGGAGAGTTAATAGGGTTTTATATATATGCATTAATAGTAAATACAGGTTTATTGTGTTTATTAAAGAAGGAAGCTAAGGTGAACTTGGTATCGGTAATATTCATATTAGCAAACTGGTTACCAACACCGTTTTTTATTTGTTTTTATGGCGACCCATATATGACTAACAACTTATGGGTTGTTGCTTTATCATTACTAGCATTATTCATATTAGGAAAAAAATGGCGTTTAATAGCAGTATTTTATGGTGCCATAAACATTCTGTACAGTTTGTATGTTGTTGTGAAGAATGACGGCGTAAATATGAAAAACTACGAGATGGTTGATCATATTTCTGGGGCAATTGATACAGGGTTTATATTGATAATAACCTATATGATTGTGTTTCAGTATATAAAATTCAATGAAGCTGTAAATAAAAATATAAGTGAGAAAAGCGAAAAACTTCAGAAACAATATGAAATAATTGAAGCTCAAAATGTAACTAAAACAAATTTATTAAAAGAGATTCATCATAGAGTGAAAAATAACTTACAGATGGTCAATAGCATGGTGCATATGCAATATAGGGCAGCCCAAGATGAGAACTCACTCAATACACTTAAAAAAGTTGAGCGAAGAATTATTACCATGGCTAAATTGCATGAGAAAATATATCAGTCAGACAATTTTGAAATATTAGATATGGAATCTTATATAAGTGAGCTATTAGAAGATTTATTTAAAATAAAATCTGATTTAGATATTGAATATAAAATTAAAGTTAGTGATTGTCTAAAGCTTAGTAATGATACTATTTTATATGTAGGGTTATTAATTACGGAATTAGTAATAAACGTTCTAAAGCACGCTTTTACATCAAATAAAGGACAGTTGTTTATATCATTAATAGTACTTGATAATAACAGATTTGAATTAAAAGTAAAAGACAATGGTAAAGGGTTTGATGTAGACTCTTTAAATTCTGAACCAAATTCTCTAGGGCAACGTTTAATTAGTTCTTTTTCACGACAATTAAATGGAGAAGTATCTGTTGATAGTAGTGAAAAAGGAAGTGAGTTTACAATTGTATTTAGTGAATATTGATTGAAGCTTTTAAAAGTTTTGGAAACTTCTTTTTAAACCTGTTTAGTCTTGGGGTTGAAATAGCTTTTATGTAAGAGTTGTTCGGGTGTAAACGCTCATAATTTTGATGATATGCTTCTGCTTTCCAGAATTTATCAAAAGGTTTTACTTCAGCTGCAATTGGTGTGTTCAGTTTTTTTGATAGCGCAGATTTCTTTTTAGTTATTACGTTTTTTTCTGCTGAATTTTTATAAAAAGCTATTGAACGGTACTGAGATCCTTTATCTGGACCTTGTCCGTTAAATTGTGTTGGGTTTTGTGATCCAAAATACACATCTACTAAAGTGTCAAAACTTACAGTTTTAGGATTGTAATAAACCTTGATGGCTTCTGCATGACCAGTTCGTCCTGTATTGCTGCTCTCGTAAGTTGGGTTCTGTGAGTGACCACCAGAGTAACCACTAATAACTTCTTCAACACCATTAACACTTTCGAAAATAGCTTCTGCACACCAAAAACAACCACTTGCAAAATAAGCGGTCTCTAATTTTTTAGAAGTTAACCGTTGTGAGTTAGCTGAATTGCTAAATGCTACAAAAGTTAAAAAGCATAAAAAAGGAATCAAATAGCTCTTCATAATTTTAGTGTTTTTTACTAAGTCGGAAGAATAGTTGATTCCTTAATTTTTATTTGATGGGTAATTTAAAACCAATCCAAACGCATGTCTTTTATTTTAGCATCATCTGGAATACTTGCCACATCAATAGTAGTGGTGTAATCAAATTTATACTGACTTGGTAATTGATCTACTGAAATGGTGATGTAAAAATCTTCATTTTTAAATTCTACATTGATATTGTTCAAAATGCGGTCAATTTTTGACACCTCGTAGTTGTCTTTAAAATCTTTAAAAGTGCTCTTAGTACTGATGTTTTTAGCTGTTTTAAAACGGGCGTCTCTAATGGTGATAATTGTTGTTTTGGCAGCATCACCAGCTTCAGAAGGTGTTAATGATAATAAATGAGCACCTCCTTTTTCGTAAATTTCTATGTCTGTACTTCTGCCAATAAAACCATCTCCAGCAGTGTGTCTTACAACAGAGTCATTCGCAAAAACAGAATCGATTTGTTTGATGTTAAATTCTCTTTTTAAAACCCCAATCTGATCTTTTTGAATTAAAAATCGATCTTGATCTTTTGAACATTGTAAAAACGTGAAACTTGCTAATGCAATCAATAGTACTTTTTTCATGTGTAGGTGTGTTTATAAAAATTTCTTTAAAATTCCCAAAGCGCTTCTAATAAAGGTAGCGCTGGTTAATACTTTTACTAATGGATTTTGACGTGTGCTTCTTCTTGAAGTACTACGTCTGTTATTCTTTTCTTTTTCTTCTCTGATTTCCTCACGCTCTTTCTGTTCTTCAGAAGCTTTTATTTTATCTTCTAAAATTTCGTAAGCACTTTCCCTATCAATGTTTTCTTCGTATTTTTTAACTAAACTAGAATTGTCAATTAAGTCAGATAATTCACTGTTAGTAAGCACGTCCATTCTGCTCATTGGTGCACGTAATAATGTTGCAGCCAAAGGCGTTGGGCGCCCTTTTTCATCTAGGGCAGAAATTAACGCTTCACCAATTCCTAAAGATGTTAACATTTCTGTGGTGTCATAAAAATCTGTATCAGGATAGTTTTGCGCTGTTAATTTTATTGCTTTCCTATCTTTTGCGGTAAAAGCCCTGAGTGCATGTTGTATTTTCAGTCCTAACTGACTCAAAACACCTTCAGGAACGTCAGTCGGGTTTTGAGTGACAAAGTATATTCCAACGCCTTTTGAACGTATTAATTTAACAATACTTTCCAGTTGTTCTAATAAGGCTTTTGAAGCATTCTTGAATATCAAATGTGCTTCATCAATAAATAATACTAATTCTGGTTGGTCAGCGTCACCTTGTTCTGGAAATGTTTCATAGATCTCGGCTAATAAACTCAGCATGAAAGTCGAAAACAATTTTGGTTTGTCTTGAATGTCTGTTAAGCGTAAAATATTAATGTATCCTTTTCCAGTACCGTCAATTCTAGTTAAATCGTTGACGTCAAAAGATTTTTCCCCAAAAAACAAATCACCACCTTGTTGTTCTATTTCTATAATTTTTCTAAGAATAGCGCCAGTTGAAGCAGTTGAGATGCGTCCGTATTCTTCTTGGAACTCTTCTTTTCCTTCACCTGTTGCAAATTGCAAGACTTTCTTGAAGTCTTTTAAATCCAATAACCCTAATTGATGGTCATCACAATATTTAAAAACTACGGACACAATACCAGATTGCGTATTTGTTAAATCTAAAATACGTGATAAAAGTACAGGTCCAAATTCAGAAACCGTTGCACGCATGCGCACACCACCTTGTTCAGATAAGGTTAATATTTCTACAGGAAACTTAGACGCGTTAAATGGCAAGCCAATTTTTGCATGACGTTCATCAATTTTTGCATGACCAGGGCTTGGTTGTGCTAAACCACTCAAATCACCTTTCATGTCCATTAATAACACCGGAATTCCTTTTTCAGATAAGTTCTCTGCAAGAACTTGTAATGATTTGGTTTTTCCTGTTCCAGTTGCACCGGCAATTAAACCGTGTCTATTTAATGTTTTTAAAGGCAGCTTTACAAAGGCGTTAGTTAGTGTTTCGCCTTCTAGCATTGCAGATCCAAGTGTGATAAAATCACCTTTAGTAGTGTAGCCAGTATTAATGTGGTTAAAGAATTCTTCTGTAGTACTCATTTAAGTCAAGTATAATTTCGATAAAAATACAATAACTACATCCAATTAAAAAATTGAAAGATTTAAAAAATAAAGAATTTTACGTGTTAAAATGTATCTTTGCAGCAGATATGCAGAAAGAAACTCAAGAATTAGTAGATAAAGGAGAAATGCTTCCGTTAATGGAAGAGTTTTACACCATTCAAGGAGAAGGATTTTACAAAGGAACTGCCGCTTATTTTATAAGAATTGGTGGTTGTGATGTTGGTTGCCATTGGTGCGATGTAAAGGAAAGTTGGGATGCTAATTTGCACCCGCCAACATTGACATCTGATATAGCAAAAAGCGCTACAAAACATTCTGATACGGTTGTAGTAACTGGAGGAGAGCCGTTAATGTGGGATATGAATCCGCTGACTTTAGCCTTGAAATTACGAGGTGCAAAAACGCATATTGAAACTTCTGGAGCTTATAAATTATCTGGAGAATGGGATTGGATTTGTTTATCTCCTAAAAAGACAAAACTACCTACACAAGAAGTTTGTAACGCTGCTCATGAATTGAAAGTAATTATTTACAACAAGAACGATTTTAAGTTTGCTGAAGAGCAAGCGGCAAGAGTTGGGAAAGATTGTATTTTATTTATTCAACCTGAATGGAGTAAAAAAGATGAAATGATACCTTTAATGGTTGATTATGTAATGGCAAACCCGAAATGGAAAATGTCTTTACAAACGCATAAGTATATGAATATTCCATAATGTTTTTAATAGTATTGATTTTTTAAAAGCTATAAATGGAAAACTTTAAAATAGATTCTGAAACTGAAATTTTATTTGACAATGATGATTGGGATGTAAAATTAAATGGTCTCACTCAAAATGATAGTTTCAAAAGTTTATATAAATATTTTTCCTTAACAGAATATAGTCTTGACGGGCTTGAAAACAACTACATTTATTTAAGTAATCCAAAAGATTTTAATGACCCATTTGATTGTAATAGAAATCTTATTTTAGAAAAACAGCGAAAAATAAAGGATTGGAATTATATAGAATCCTTGAATAATATTTCGGAAATAGGAATCACTTCTTTTTCAGAAGATGGTTTAGAGCCACTATTGTGGAGTCATTATGCTAATTCATATAGAGGATTTTGTCTCAAATTTAAGCCTGAATTTCTTAGAGAAATTAATACTGAATTAATAAAGCTTAAAAAAGTAATTTACTCAAAATGCCCTAATTCAATTTCAATAAATTCAAACTTCGCCAAATATTATCAATTCATCTTAAAGTTAGATAATTGGAGTTATGAGAAGGAGTGGAGGTTACTTTTTAAGAACCCATCAGTAATTTCAAATAAATATCATTTTGACGAAAAATCAATTGACGAAATTTCGATTGGTTATAAATTTCTAGATCCAAGAAATGAATCTGAACGTAAGTTGAAGGAGCAATTTGAAAAGTTAAGAAAAGGGAAATTTAAAAACATTCCATTATACACTGTTGGTCCACATGACACAAAACTTGAATTAAAAAAAACATTGTTAATTGAAGGCACTGTGGAAGATGCTTTAGAAATGATAGGCAGAAGGTTTAAATAGAGTAAAGAGTAACAACAGTAAAGAATAAGGGGGTAAAATAAAAGTTATTACGCTGTCACTTTTTTTATCCTTGCTAAAAAATCAAAATGCTCACCTTCTAAAACTAATTCACAATCTAAGCCGTTGGCATGACAGGCATTTTGTAAAGTGTTAAAATCAAGATACAGCCAATCAAAAGCAGTTGAGGTTTCGCCTTTGTAACTCATAGTAAATTCTACTTCACCATAATATTCGTCAGGGTTTACCCAAAAACCGCCTTCATCATCTTGGTCAAACATGTAAGAAATATCAGATGAGTCTAATAATATTTGTCCGTCTGTAGCTAAAAGGTTTTTCAAATGTTGTAAGAATACATTAATGCGTTCTAGTTTTCCGCATAAGCCAATACCATTCATTAACAATAAAATGGTGTCGTATTTTTCAGAAACATCAAATAAGTTCTTGCATTCCGTATTATTTACACCACGTAAGGCAGTCACTTCTGCCGCACCTTTAGAAATATCAATAGCAGTCACATCTAGTTTTTTAACATTTTGAAGATATAAACTATGACTTCCTGCGCCACAACCCACATCTAAAACCTTGCCTTTAGCTAACTGTAAAGCTTTTTGTTCTAATTGTGGCATTTCTTTATAGGTTCTGAACAAGTAGGGTAAAGGCATTTCATCAGCTTCAGAAATTGTAGACTCTGTAATAATATCTTCTGTATAGTTATTGTTGTAGTAATCTAACAAGGCGTGACCTAAAATATCTGTCATAGTCGTATCTTTGTGCTCAGTTAAGAGCTATTAAATATAGAATTGCAATGAAAGATTTTTTAGAGGAGCTTCCAAAGTTGGCCAAAGATACGCATATAGAAAACAAAAAGTTTTTTAAAAAACTAAAAAAGCATCCGCCTAAAAATTTAGATTATACCATGCAAGAATTGCATGACGAGCAATTTGAAGAAACAGATTGTTTAACCTGTGCGAATTGTTGTAAAACGACGAGTCCGATATTCACGGATAAGGATATCAACAGAATTTCTAAGCATTTTAAAATGAAAGAACATCAGTTCATCTCACAGTATTTACGTGTAGATGAAGATAATTTTCATGTGTTAAAATCGTCACCTTGTACATTTTTAGCAGAAGATAATTACTGTATGATCTATGATGTTCGCCCTAAAGCCTGTAGTGAATACCCACACACTAACAGACGAAAATTTCAAACTATCTTAGACTTGACCTTAAATAATGTAGAGGTGTGTCCAGCGGTATATCATATTGTTGAGAAGATGAAAACCAATATAAAAGTGCGTTAGCCGAATGATTAAAATTCGTAACTTAGTAACGCATTAGTTGTATTTTTCTGAGTTATGAAAATAATTGGTCATCGCGGTTATAGAGGGGTGTATCCTGAAAACACTTTAGTTGGGTTTACTGAAGCCATTACGTTTGGTGTTGATGCTATTGAGTTAGATATAGTCATGACCGGTGACGGAAAAATTGTGGTGTCTCATGAACCTTTTATGTCAATGCTAACTTGTTTGAAGCCAAATGGAGAAGAACTCATTGAGTTAGAAGATCAGCAGTTTAATTTATATCAGATGTCTTATGAAGATATCAAACAATTTGATTGTGGATTAAAAATGAATCCTAAATTTCCAGAACAGAAATCTATTGCTGCTTATAAACCGTTATTATCTGAAACTATTGCTACTTGCGATGCATTAGCTGCAACTTCCCAAATAGAATATGTTATTGAAATAAAAAGTGATGCTGAACTTTATGGACAGTTTTACCCAAAACCTTCAGAATATGTGAAGGCAATTTTTAAAATATTAGATGCGCATTCAATTTATAATCGTGTAGTTTTAAAATCATTTGATGTCGCTGTCTTGAATGAAATTAATAAACAGAAGCCTTCACAAAAAATATCTCTACTTATTAATAGGGAAGAATCAATTGAAGATAAGTTAAAAGCGTTAGAATTTGAGCCAGAAATATTAGGTGTTTATTTTAAGTTGTTATCTAAAAATGTGGTGTCACATTATAAAAGTAACGGGTTTCTAATTAATGCATGGACGGTTAATGAAAATTCTAGTATGGAAAAGGTTATGGATTTTGGAGTAGATGGTATAATTACTGATTACCCCAACCGATTAAAAACCTTAATACAATAAATAGGGTTGCCTCATTTCATCATATTTTTGTAATCCCTTTTGCCAAGTAGCCCTAATCTCTTGCTCGGTTTTTTTGTTAATAATTTGTTCTTGTAACTGTGTTGTGCCAGCAAGTTTGGTGAAAAAGCTATTCCAAAATTTAACATCGGAATTATGAGACGACTCGTTATACGCTTGAATCAACCAACTTAAGTTTAGCTGATTTAAAGTTTGGTGATTTGATAAGTCAGTACCAAAACAAACCATGTTTTCAAGCTTAGGGTATTTGGCGCCTTCATTAGGTTTTGGAGTAAAAGTAAACTCTGTTTTGTTTAGAAATGGAGAGCCAAATATTTGAAATTGTTGTTCTGTACCTCTACCAGCACTAATATTTGTACCTTCAAAAAAGCATAAACTAGGATATAAGTTTATAGCGACGTCATTCGGTAAGTTTGGTGATGGCTTTATTGGTAATGAATATGTTTTGACTTTAGAGTAATTTTTACATTTAATAATATTTAACTGGCACTGAATCCCATTGTTCAGCCATTTTTCACCGTTAATCATTTGTGCATACTCACCAATGGTCATCCCATGAACCACAGGTATTGGATGCATGCCGACAAAACTTTTGTGCTCGGTCTCTAAAATAGGGCCGTCAATATAATGTCCGTTTGGGTTTGGTCTGTCTAAAATCAGTATTGAAATGTTATTTTCAGCACAAGCTTCCATTACATAATGTAGAGAAGAAATGTAGGTGTAAAAACGCGCCCCAACATCTTGAATATCAAAAATAACGAGGTCTAAATTAGCCACTTGCTCATTTGATGGTTTCTTGTTTTTGCCATAAATTGATATGATGTCTATTCCGGTTTTAGCATCTTTGCCATTTTCAATATGTTCACCAGCATCAGCTTTTCCTCTAAAACCGTGTTCAGGAGCAAATACCTTTTTGATATCAACATCTAAAGTATTTAACGAGTCAACAAGGTGTGTAAATCCATCATTTTTAAATACAACACTAGTTTGATTGGCAACTATACCAATACGTTTTCCTTTTAATACAGGTAAATAGTTTTCTAATTGATTTGCGCCAACAACTATTGGTAAATCTTTAGTTTTTTCAGTGAAACTAGATTTTTCAGTGACTTCTTTTTTTTGAGATTGACAACTTCCTAAAGAAAAAAGAAAGGCTAAAGCGATTAAAAATGTATTTTTGAAATTCATTAAAAGACTATTACGTATTGAATTTTGAATTATTTATAGCAAAACGAATCATCGCTGCCAAACAGTATAAAAGTAGTGTATCCTCACCAATAATAAAAATTGCAGTGCTTGCAATTGCGTTGGGGATGATTATGATGTTGATAGCTGTAGCGGCCGGAATAGGGCTACAGGAAAAAATTCAAGAAAAAGTAGCCGCTTTTAACGGACATGTAATTATTTCTAAATACGATAATAATACATCTGATGTATCTGCTAAACCGATAGCGTTAGATCAAGAATTTTATCCGAATTTCAAATCTGTAAGCGGTGTGAAATATATACAACCTGTTGCTAATAAAGCAGGAATTATCCGTACAGAAACTGATTTTGAAGGCATAAATTTAAAAGGGGTTAATCAAGATTATAACTGGCGTTATTTTGAAGAGTTTTTAGTGTCTGGTAGGTTGCCAAATGTAAGTGGTAAAAGAGAAAACTCTGAAGTGTTGATTTCTGAATATCTTGCCAATAGACTTGGTTTTGAACTAGGAGCAACTGTAGTTACGCATTTTACGAAAGAAGATTTAGAAAAATTACCTAATACCCGAAAATTTAAAATCGTGGGAATTTACAATTCTGGATTTCAAGATTTTGATAAAACTATTTTAGTAGCAGATATTAGGCATATCCAGCGCATGAATAAATGGCGAAAAAATACTGAAAATGATTATATTGAGATTGGAGGGTTTGAGGTTTTTCTGGAAGATTTTAATCAATTAGACATCAAGGCTAAAGAAATATATCAAAATACAGACTCATTTTTAAAAGTAACCTCAATAAAAGATAAGTATTACACCATTTTTGAATGGATAAAAATATTCGACTTTAATATTTATATCATTATTGGCGTTATGATACTAATTTCAGTGATTAATATGAGTGTTATGTTGTTGGTGTTGATCTTAGAAAAAACTAAATTGATAGGTTTGTTAAAGGCAATGGGCGGGAACAATTGGAGTGTTAGAAAGATATTTTTATACAACGCATCATATATTGTTTTAGTTGGGTTGTTTTGGGGGAACTTAATTGGTTTGAGTTTGTTGTTTATTCAAAAGTATTTTGGATTATTTCCTTTAGATCCCGCTAATTATTATGTAACTGAAGTGCCAGTGTATATGAACATGTGGTATATACTTTGGTTAAATATTGGAACCTTTGTGATTTGCTTTTTGTTACTGTTGATTCCCTCGCAAATAATTACTAAAATATCACCTGTAAAAGCGATCAGGTTTGAATAAAAAAAAGAGAAGTCTAAAGTTTCTTAAATGTTTTTCTAATCATTTTTGTTTTAAAATAAAAAAGGTCTAAAAACGATAAATAATCATTTTTAGACCTTGCATAAACATATGCTATCGGTTAGTTTTTAGCTACATTTGATTTTTGTTTTCTAAACGGTTCAACGCTATCATACACTGGAGGAATAATTTCTTTCCCATCTCGATCTATAAAACCGTATTTTTCGCCATTAACAGTGATCATTGCCCAACCTTTTTTGATGTCATCAAAATGAGATATTTCTGAATATTTTGGTTGCACAATTAAATTACCACTACGGTCAATAAAACCATATTTCGCATCTGTAAGCACCAAAGCCCAACCTTTTTTATAATCATCAAACTTATCTATTTTCTCAAATTTAGTTTCTAAGACCTTATTACCAGTCTTGTCGATAAATCCGTAAAATGAGTTTTCTTGAACTAAAGCCCAATCATCGTGAATTTCTCCAAACGCACTTATTTTTTCGAATATAGGTTCTACCACTTCTTTTCCTCGTTTGTCAATAAAACCGTATTTACCGTTGTATTTTACTTGTGCCCAATCTGCATAAAATTCGCCATAATTACCAATAAATTGATACTTCACTTCAACAAGTTCTTTTCCTGTTTTATCAACAAACCCGAACAGTCCTTCGTAACCAACTTTAGCCCATCCGGATTTCATTTCATCAAAATTTCCTAAATAATGGTATTTTGGTGAGATAATCTCAACACCCTTGTCGTTAATCATTCCGTAAAGATCACCATTTTGAACTGTGAAGAATTCTTGAGCATTTGCACAGATTGAAACAAATGCAATAATTGTAAGTAGTTTTTTCATAATAAATAGTTTTTTGGGGTTATTTTCAATGAGATAAATGTAATAAAAAACATGATAAAACGCTAAATTGTTAATAAGTAATTGTATTTATTAATAATATCGTTGATAAAATATGTAATTATTGAGATTAAGTGATTATTGAGATTAAGTGGTTGGAATTTTCAAAGTCTCCTTAACTTTGCTGCCAAGAATTCAACAAATGAAATACGCAGAAAATATCTTAGAAACTATTGGGAATACACCATTAGTAAAATTAAATAAAATCACATCCGAATTGCCATGTTTGGTTTTAGGTAAATACGAAACCTTCAACCCAGGACATTCTACTAAAGATAGAATGGGATTGAAAATGATTGAAGATGCAGAAGCAGATGGTCGTTTAAAACCAGGTGGAACAATAATAGAAGGTACATCTGGAAATACAGGTATGGGCTTGGCATTAGCAGCTATTATTAAAGGTTACAAATGTATTTTTGTGATTTCGGATAAACAATCAAAAGAAAAGTGTGATATCTTAAGAGCGCATGGTGCTGAGGTTGTGGTATGCCCTACAGATGTTGAGCCAACAGATCCACGTTCGTATTATTCTGTATCTAAGCGTCTAGGAGAAGAAACACCTAATTCTTGGTATGTTAACCAATATGATAATCCAAGTAATGCAAAGGCGCATTATGAAAGTACTGGCCCAGAAATATGGGAACAAACTGATGGTAAGATTACACATTTTGTAGTTGGTGTAGGTACTGGTGGTACTATTTCTGGTGTTGGGAAATATTTAAAAGAACAAAATCCGAATATTAAAATTTGGGGAATAGACACATATGGTTCAGTATTTAAAAAGTATCATGAAACTGGTATTTTTGATGAGAACGAAATTTACCCATACGTTACTGAAGGAATAGGAGAAGATATCCTACCAAAGAATGTGGATTTTGATATTATAGATGGGTTCACAAAAGTAACAGATAAGGATGCTGCGGTATATACTCAAAAATTAGCTAAAGAAGAAGGAATGTTTTTAGGTAATTCTGCTGGAGCGGCTGCAAAAGGACTATTACAGTTAAAAGATAAGTTTACTAAAGATGATGTGGTGGTGGTGTTATTCCATGATCACGGAAGTAGGTATGTTGGTAAAATGTACAATAACGATTGGATGAAAGAAATGGGGTATTTGGATTAAAAATTGACTCCTTATAAACAAAAACGCCTGTATCAAAGAATGATACAGGCGTTTTTGTTTATCTAAAAAATAGCGCAGAATTTTGTAACTTAGAAAGATGCAAGAAGATTTTCTACATTACATCTGGCAATATCAAAAATTCTCTGCAAATACTTTAACTACGGTTTCTGCTGATGAAGTATATGTGCTGTCTGTTGGAGGGTACAATACTGATTCTGGGCCAGATTTTTACAATTCAAAACTACGGATTGATGGTCAATTATGGGTAGGGACAGTAGAGTTGCATTTAAAATCGTCCGATTGGTTTGTGCATCAACATCAAGATGATTCAGCCTATGAAAATGTGATTTTACATGTGGTTTGGGAAGACGATGTTGCAGTTTTTGATAAACATAATAATCAATTACAAACCTTAGTTTTAAAAAACTATGTTGATGAAAATCTGTTACTGAACTATACAAGTCTATTAGAAAAAAAGAATTGGATCAACTGTGAAAATCAAATTCATAAGATTGACGAACTTACCATGACATTTTGGAAAGAAAAACTACTAGTAAAACGTTTGGAGCGAAAAGCGTTAGTATTTCAAAAGAGATTAACCGAATTAAATAATGATTGGGAGGCAGTATTGTTTTTGACTCTCGCAGAAAATTTTGGATTAAAATTAAATTTCGAACAGTTTTTACAATTGGCAAGAAATATCTCGTTCTCAAAGTTTAAAAAAGAATGTTCAAGCTTAATAAATATAGAAGCACTCTTGTTCGGACAAGCAAATTTGTTAAATAATGATATTGAAGATGCGTATTATCAAAAACTGAAAACAGAATTCAATTATTTAAAACAGAAATACCAATTAAATGATAGTTTAGTGAAACTTCAGTTTTTCAGAATGCGTCCAGCAGGTTTCCCGACTTTACGTTTATCTCAATTTGCAGTACTGTATAAGACGCATCAGAATTTATTTTCAAAAGTAATTGAAAAGCAATCAATCACAGAGTTAAGAGAAATATTTGTAGTATCTGCTTCTGATTATTGGGATACACATTATACGTTCGGGAAAGTGTCAATTAAACGAAAGAAGTCTATTAGTAAGAGTTTTGTCAATTTGTTAATTTTAAATGTTATCATCCCCTTAAAATTTATGTATGCAAGAAGCCAAGGTGTAGATAATTTTGAATCGCTGTTTAAATTATATAATTCATTACAACCAGAACAGAATACAGTAATTAAGAGGTTTGAACAATTGAAAATATCAGTAAAATCTGCGGCAGATTCTCAAGCCCTTATTGAAATGAAAACTAGGTTTTGTGATAAACAGAAATGTTTGCATTGTGAAATAGGAAATAAATTATTGTATCAATCATAAAATGACTAATTTGCAAATTAAATGGAGTTGATAAATAATGTAAAATATTTCTTTGAAAAACACGGGTTTGCTGTGTCTTCACGATTAGCAGATCGATTGGGGATGCGTGCAAAAAATGTGCGGTTATTCTTTATATATCTCACTTTTGCTACCTTGGGTGTGTCTTTTGCGATTTATTTAACGACAGCTTTTTTACTAAAATTAAAAGATTTGGTATACACCAAACGTAGTTCAGTTTTTGACTTATAAGTATGCTAAATTTATTCAAATCGAAATTTCGGATTGCTATAATCTTAATCATAAGTGTATTGTGTATTGGGGTTTGTGGTTATCGTTATATTGTTGAGTATAGCTGGGTAGATGCGTTGTATATGACGGTAATTACAATTTCTACTGTTGGCTTTGCCGAGGTTGTGCCATTAGATGAATCAGGAAAATTATTTACCGTAGGACTCATATCTGCGTCAGCAATTACTGTAGCGTATTCTATTTCGGTAATTACCGAATATTTAGTAAATAGAAATTCATTTGAACAATTTAAAAACAGGAAGATGAAAAAAGAAATCAGTAAGCTCTCTGATCATATAATTATTTGTGGTTTTGGTAGAAATGGTAAACAAGCTGCTCAGAAGTTAGGAATCTATGGTAAACCATATGTTGTTGTTGAAAAGAATAAAGGCCTTATTGAGAGATTTGATGAAGATGTTTTATTTGTTCATGGAAATGCAAATGAAGATGATGTGTTGATGGAAGCGGGAATAGATAAAGCTCATAGTATAATTGTTGCGCTACCTAATGATGCTGACAATTTGTTTGTTGTATTATCTGCAAGGCAAATCAATAAAGCCATTAATATTATAAGTAGAGCATCACAGGAAACCTCTTATAAAAAATTGAAATTAGCTGGAGCAAATAATGTGATTATGCCAGATAAAATAGGTGGAGATCATATGGCGTCTTTGGTTGTTATGCCTGATCTGGTTGAGTTTCTAGATAACTTGTCAATTATAGATGATAAAAAAGTAAACGTAGAAGAAGTCGCGATTGAAGCTATAACAACTAGTGAAACACCACAAACGATTAAAGACTTAGATTTTAGGAACAAAACCGGTTGTAGTATTATTGGATATAAAACTCCTGAAAGAGAGTATATAATTAACCCTGAGGCAGATACCGTTTTAAGGCCAAAATCAAAATTAATTGTATTAGGGAGGTCAGAGCAAATAGCAGCATTGAATAAGATGTTTGACTTATAATATTCTGTGTGCTTTTAACAGCAAAAATTTCATTATCCGTTATTTTTTTGCCATATTGCTGCACCAAAATAAAACTGAAAATAATTTAATCAATAAAAACCAATACAATGAAGAAAGCTTTTCTGTCATTATTTTTCACAATATTACCGTTGTTAACTTTTGCTCAAGATGCTTCGGAAGAAGCACAAACAATTGACCAAAAGATAGACGCTTTTTTTAGACCAATAGCTGATGCAGTTGGAGGAATGATATTCTATCCAATTTCTTTTGGAGAGCATTCAGTCCCTTTCGTATTAATAGTACTAGTTCTAGGAGCTATATTTTTTACGGTTTATTTCAAGTTTGCAAATTTCACTTTAATTGGTACAGCTATAAAGGTTGTTAAAGGAGATTATGATAAAATTGATCATCATACAGTTGATAGAGCTGAGGGAGATTCAACACCTGGTGGAGATATCTTTGAAACAATTGGTGTAGAGAGTGCGGAAGGTGAGGTAACTCATTTTCAGGCATTAACTGCTGCTTTATCTGCAACTGTAGGTCTAGGTAATATAGCTGGTGTTGCTGTTGCTGTTGCTGTTGGTGGGCCAGGAGCTACATTTTGGATGATTCTTGCAGGGTTGTTAGGTATGGCTACTAAATTTGTAGAATGTACTTTGGGAGTGAAGTATAGAGAAGTGATGGAAGATGGTACTGTACATGGTGGACCAATGTATTATTTGAAAACTGGATTAGCAGAAAGGGGTATGGCAAAACTTGGAAAAGTGTTGGCTGTATTCTTCGCAATTATGTGTGTTGGAGGTTCTTTCGGTGGAGGGAACATGTTTCAGGCTAATCAAGCTGCTGCACAATTAGTAGAGCGTTTTGGAATAGAAAACGGTGCTGCAGGATTAATATTCGGTATTATTATGGCTGCTATTGTTGGGGTTGTGATTATAGGTGGGATTAAAAGAATTGGTTCGGTAACTGAAAAAGTGGTTCCGTTTATGGCTGCTACTTATGTAGGAGCTGCATTGATTATTTTAGCAATGAATTATGACCTTGTGCCTGAAGCATTCGGAATGATATATGATGGAGCATTTAATCCTGATGCGGCTTTAGGTGGTGTCTTAGGAGTGTTGATTGTAGGTTTTCAAAGAGCGGCATTTTCAAATGAAGCAGGTGTTGGATCTTCTGCAATTGCGCATTCTGCTGTAAAAACAAAGTATCCTGCTTCGGAAGGTATTGTTGCATTATTAGAGCCGTTTATTGATACGGTTGTAATTTGTACAATGACTGCTTTAGTGATTATTATTACAAATGTTAGTGGTGGATTTTTTCAATATGGAGAGACTGGAATTCAAGGTGTGGAATTAACGACTAAAGCCTTTGATTCTGCAATACCAGGATTCTCATGGGTGTTAACTATAGCGGTTGTTTTATTTGCTATCTCTACAATGTTGTCATGGTCATACTATGGTTTACAAGCTTGGAAATTTTTATTTGGAAAAGGAAAAACAATGGATATCGTTTATAAAGTATTGTTTCTATTATTTGTTGTCTTAGGAGCTTCAATTAGTTTAGGGGCAGTAATAGACTTTTCAGATGCTATGATTTTCGCAATGGTTTTCCCAAATATAATTGGGTTGGTTTTATTATCACCTAAAGTTCGTGAAGAGCTTAAAGTGTATAAAGCTAAAATTGCTTCAATGAAATAAAAAGTATTAAAATGAAATATATTAAATCCCACTTCGTGTTTACAAAACAACAACGTCGTGGGATTTTTGCATTGTTGCTATTAATTGTAGGTTTGCAATGTGTGTATTTCTTTGTCGATTTTTCTTCTGATGAGGTTTACTCAGAAGTTGAAATTCAACAAATGATAGTATTTCAAAATGAAGTTGATAGTTTAGCTTTGGTTGAACAATCTCATAAATATGAGATTCATCCGTACAATCCAAATTTTATAACAGATTATAAAGGCTATGTGTTAGGGATGTCGGTTGAGGAAATAGATCGTTTACAGGAGTTTAGGAAATTAAATAAATATGTCAATTCGGCTAAAGAATTTCAGAAAGTCACAAAAGTTTCAGACTCCTTGTTGAAAATATTAGAGCCTAAGTTTAAATTTCCGGATTGGGTAACAAAAGGATCTAAAAAACGAGTCACAGCAAATTTATATCAAAAAGATATCAATAAAGCAGAAGCAATAGATATTCATAAGGCCACGGAGTTAGAATATAAATTAGCATACAGAATAGTAAGCTTTAGAAAAGAGTTGGGCGGGTTTATTTCTATGGAACAGCTAAAAGATGTCTATAAGCTGTCAGAATTGGATATAGAAAAAGTGCAACAAAAATTTCAATTGAAAACTAGTCCTAATATTAAAAAAATTAACATTAATTTAGCGACCGTTCAAGAGTTATCATCTTTGGTGTATATAAATGATTATCTGGCTAATAATATAGTGGATGAGCGTGTGCTGAGAGAAGGGTTTAAAAGTTTAGACGAATTGAAATACGTGCATAACTTTCCTTTAAAGAAACTAGAACGTATAAAATTATATTTGACTTTAAATTAAAACACAACATAATGGATAAGAGGTATTTTACAGAAGAACATCAGCTTTTTAGAGAAAGTCTTCAGGATTTTTTAAAGAAAGAGGTTGTCCCTCATATAGATAAATGGGAAGAAACAGGAACTGTTGAACGCTTTATTTGGAAGAAGTTTGGTGATATGGGATATTTTGGTTTAGCAACTCCAGAAGAATACGGAGGGTTAGGTTTAGATTTATTTTACACTGTAATTCTTTTAGAAGAGCTTCAGAAAATCAACTCAAGCGGATTTGCTGCAAATATGTGGGCGCATGCTTACTTGGCCATGACACACTTAAATAAAGAAGGTGATCACGAGATTAAAAAGAAATATTTAGAGCCAAGTGCTTTGGGTGATAAGATTGGATGTTTGTGTATCACTGAGCCATTTGGTGGTTCTGATGTTGCGGGTATGCGAACTACTGCTGTAAAAAAAGGAGATACTTACGTAATTAATGGGTCAAAAACATTTATTACAAACGGAGTGTATTCTGACTATTTAGTTGTTGCTGCTAAAACATCACCAGAATTAGGTGGTAAAGGAATGAGTATTTTTGTGATGGACAGAGATACGCCAGGTATTTCGGCTACAAAATTAGATAAGTTAGGATGGAGGGCTTCGGATACTGCTGAAATCGCATTCGATAATGTAACGATTCCAGCATCTAATTTGATGGGTGAGGAAAATCAAGGGTTTCCATACATCATGCAGCACTTTGCTTTAGAGCGTTTAATTATGGCAATTAACGCGCATGCTAGAGCTGAGTATGCAATTGATTATGCAGTACAATATATGTCTGAACGTACGGCGTTTGGAAAAACTATAAATAGTTTCCAGGTATTGCGTCATAAAATTGCAGATGCTGCTACACAAATGGAAGTGTGTAAAGAATTTAATTATTCTATTGCAAAACGTCTTGATGGTGGTGAGTATGTGGTTAAGGAAGCAACAATGTCTAAATTAGCATCAACAAAAATGGCTGATGAGGTTATTTATGAATGTTTACAATTGTTAGGTGGTTACGGTTATATGGAAGAGTATCCTATGGCACGTTTATTAAGAGATAGTCGTTTAGGGCCAATTGGTGGTGGAACATCTGAAATCTTAAAAGAGATTATTGCTAAACTGGTAATTGATAAGAAGGAGTACAAACCTGCAACATAATCTGTTGTAGTAGATAAATAAGAGGTGAATAAAATAATTATTACTTATTGCTAGTTAATTAGTAATTAATAATTACTTTTGCAGCCTGAACGCTAAAAGAAGGGAGGTTAAGACTTATGTTAATTATACCAATTAAAGACGGAGAAAACATTGATAGGGCTTTAAAGCGCTACAAGAGAAAATTTGATCGTACCGGAACGAAGAAATCACTTAGAGAAAGAAGATATTTCGCTAAACCTTCTATCGAGAACAGAGCTAAAATGAAAAAAGCTCAGTACATTCAAGGATTAAGAGATCAAGAAGAAATCTAGTCTCACTAAGAATATTTTAAAACCGTTTAGTATCTTTGATATTAAACGGTTTTTTTTATGTCCCAATTTTTAGTGTATGTCAATTACCTTTCGTTAGAAAAAAAATATTCTCCTCATACGGTTACAGCGTACACAAAAGACTTACAAGTATTTTCGGATTTCTGCTCGACTACCTATGATTCTCATTTAATACAAGATTGTAATTATTCACAAATAAGAAGTTGGATTGTTCGATTGTTAGAAAATGGTGTCGGGAATAGAACTGTTAATAGGAAGGTGGCGTCGTTAAAAAGTTACTATAAGTTCTTGTTGAAAACAGGACACATACAAGTCTCCCCTTTATTAAAGCATAAAGCGCTAAAGGTGTCTAAAAAAGTTCAAGTACCGTTTTCTGGTAAAGAAATGAGTGATGTTTTAAGTCAATTGGAATTTGAGGATACATTTGAAGGTAAACGTGACCGTTTGATGATTGAGTTATTTTACGCAACAGGAATGCGTAAAGCGGAGTTGATTGGTTTAAAGGTGTCTGATATAGATTTGAATAGCGGTACTGTTAAAGTGTTGGGAAAGAGAAATAAAGAGCGGATTATACCTTTAATAGCTTCTTTGGAGGATAGGATTCTTGATTATCTGGATGTTAGAGAAGGTGTTGTAGTTGATGATGGAGTGTTAAATTTGTTTTTAACAAGTAAGGGGGCTAAAGTTTATGATTCACTTGTGTATCGGATAATTAATTTGTATTTTAGTATGGCTTCTTCTAAGTTGAAAAAGAGTCCGCATGTATTACGCCATACATTCGCAACCCATTTATTAAACGAAGGAGCAGATTTAAATGCGGTTAAAGAATTACTTGGTCATACAAGTCTTGCGGCTACACAAGTTTACGTACATAACAGTGTGTCGAAGTTAAAAGAAGTGTATCAAAATTCTCATCCGCGTAATAATAAAACCTAATACTCATTTTTAAAACTTAAACAGTATGAAAGTAAACACGCAGTCAGTAAATTTTGTTGCAGATCAGAAATTAATAGATTTTGTTCAAATGAAGATGGATAAGTTGGATCAGTTTTTTGATAAAGTGATTTGTGCAGATATATATTTAAAGGTTGAAAATAAAAGTGAAAAAGATAATAAAATTTTTGAGGCAAAATTGACCGTCCCAGGAGATTCTTTTATGGTAAAAAAACAATGTAAAAGTTTTGAAGAAGGAGCGGATTTGGCAACACAGTCATTAGAAAGGTTGTTGAAAAAACGAAAAGAAAAATTAAGAGCACATGCTTAGTGAAAAAAAGTTAAAAATAGTTTTGTAAAAAAGAATTATTACATACATTTGCAGTCCGCTAGAAATAGCGGGCTTTTTATTTTTTTATAAAAGCCGATGTAGCTCAGCTGGCTAGAGCAGCTGATTTGTAATCAGCAGGTCGGAGGTTCGAGTCCTCTCATCGGCTCAATAAAAAGAGTAAGTTCTTTGAATATTGAAATAAAAACTGGGGAGATTCCAGAGCGGCCAAACGGGGCGGACTGTAACTCCGCTGTCTTTCGACTTCGCAGGTTCGAATCCTGCTCTCCCCACCAGAATTTTCGTGAAAACGAGAATACGATTTTTAAAACTGAGTACTTGGTACGTCAAGCTTCAACTTTTGAATATTGAAGAAAGGTTTTAAATTCGCGAGAGTAGCTCAGCTGGTAGAGCGTCAGCCTTCCAAGCTGAATGTCGCCAGTTCGAACCTGGTCTCTCGCTCAAATCTTGAAATCCTTAACCGGAAATCGAGATCTAGTTTTTTCTAACTATAAGGTTGGAAGGGGTTAGGCCGGTGTAGCTCAGATGGTAGAGCGCATCCTTGGTAGGGATGAGGTCACGGGTTCAAATCCCGTCATTGGCTCATTGAGTTGGTGTAATAGAAATGTATTGAATTAACACTAAATATAATAACTAAGAATTAAAATTAATAATCATGGCTAAAGGAACTTTTGACCGCTCGAAACCACATTTAAACATTGGTACAATTGGTCACGTTGATCACGGTAAAACTACATTAACTGCTGCTATTACTACTGTTTTAGCTGCTGCAGGACTTTCAGAGGTGAAAGATTTCGATCAAATCGATAACGCACCAGAAGAAAAAGAAAGAGGAATTACAATTAATACTTCTCACGTTGAGTATTCAACTGCTAATCGTCACTACGCTCACGTTGACTGTCCAGGTCACGCGGATTACGTAAAGAACATGGTTACTGGTGCTGCTCAAATGGATGGTGCAATCTTAGTAGTTGCTGCTACAGATGGACCTATGCCTCAAACTAGAGAGCACATCTTATTAGGAAAACAAGTTGGTATTCCAAGAATTGTTGTTTTCATGAATAAGGTTGATTTAGTAGATGATGAAGAATTATTAGAGTTAGTTGAGATGGAAGTAAGAGATTTGCTTTCTTTCTATGACTATGATGGTGATAATGGACCAGTTATAGCAGGATCTGCTTTAGGAGGTTTAAATGGAGATGCTAAATGGTCTGAAAAGATTATGGAATTAATGGATGCTTGTGATTCTTGGATCGAGGAGCCATTAAGAGAGGTTGATAAAGATTTCTTAATGCCAATTGAAGATGTGTTCTCAATTACAGGTCGTGGTACAGTAGCAACTGGACGTATCGAAACTGGAATTGCTAACACTGGAGATCCTGTTGATATTATTGGTATGGGTGCTGAAAAGTTAACATCTACTATTACAGGTATCGAAATGTTCCGTCAAATCTTAGATAGAGGTGAGGCTGGAGATAACGCAGGAATCTTATTAAGAGGTATTGCAAAAGAAGATATTAAAAGAGGAATGGTTATTACTAAGCCAGGATCTGTAACGCCACACGCTAAATTTAAAGCGGAGGTATATGTTCTTAAAAAAGAAGAAGGTGGGCGTCATACTCCATTCCATAACAACTACCGTCCACAGTTTTACGTGCGTACAACTGATGTAACAGGAAACATTAACTTACCTGAAGGAGTTGAAATGGTAATGCCTGGTGATAACTTAACTATTACAGTTGATTTAATCCAACCAATTGCATTAAACTTAGGTTTACGTTTCGCTATCCGTGAAGGTGGTAGAACTGTAGGTGCAGGTCAGGTTACTGAAATTTTAGATTAATTTCTAAGATTATAAATAAATAAGGTAAGATGTCTCGATTTTTTCGAGGCATCTTTCTAAATACGGGATTAGCTCAGTTGGTAGAGCACTGGTCTCCAAAACCAGGTGTCGTGAGTTCGAGTCTCTCATCCCGTGCAAATCTAATTACAATAGATAATGAGTTATATAAAAGAATCTTTTGGAGAATTGAAAAATAATGTGACTTGGCCAACGTTGCCTAATGCACAAAAGTTAACTGTTTTAGTAGCTGTTTTTTCTATTCTTTTTTCTCTAGCTATCTGGGGTGTTGATACGGTTTTTTCAAAACTAGTTGATGCGTACTTTGGATTGATGAACTAATTTTAAATAAGTAGAGTTATGAATTGGTATGTAGTTAGAGCTATTAGTGGTAAAGAAAATAAGGTTAAAGATTATATCGAAACTGAAATTTCTAGACTAGGGTTAGAAGAGTTTGTTGAGGAGGTTTTAGTGCCTACTGAAAAAGTTGTTCAAATTCGTAATGGTAAAAAGATTAATAAAGAACGCGTTTACTTTTCTGGTTACATCATGGTGAAAGCTAGTTTAGTAGGTGAGGTTCCTCATGTTATTAGATCTATAAATGGAGTTATTGGTTTTCTTGGAGAGGTAAAAGGGGGAGATCCTGTGCCGTTAAGAAAGTCTGAAGTAAATAGAATGTTAGGTAAGGTAGATGAGTTAGCTGTTCAGGCTGATAGTGTGCATATCCCATATTCTGTTGGGGAAACAATCAAAGTTATCGACGGGCCATTTAATGGGTTTAACGGTACTATTGAAAATGTGAATGATGAGAAGCGTAAACTTGAAGTGATGGTTAAGATTTTCGGAAGAAAAACACCATTAGAGTTGAGTTTTATGCAAGTTGAAAAAGTATAATATTGTTACATTAATATATTATTATCAAAACGTCTTTATGCTTCATAATAGTAAAGACAATTAAAATTTAAACAATGGCAAAAGAGTTAAGTAAAGTAGTTAAGCTACAAGTTAGGGGAGGTGCAGCGAATCCGTCGCCACCGGTTGGACCCGCTCTAGGTGCTGCTGGTGTAAATATCATGGAATTCTGTAAGCAGTTTAATGCTCGTACACAGGATAAACAAGGTAAAGTACTTCCAGTTGCAATTTCTGTTTACAAAGACAAATCATTTGAATTTGTAATCAAAACACCACCTGCAGCAGTTCAATTGTTGGAAGCAGCAAAAATTAAAAAAGGTTCAGGAGAGCCAAACAGAAAAAAAGTAGCTAATGTTTCTTGGGATCAAGTTAAAACAATTGCTGAAGACAAAATGGTAGATTTAAATGCATTTACAATTGAGTCGGCAATGAGAATGGTAGCTGGTACAGCACGTTCTATGGGATTAACTGTTTCTGGAGGAGATGCTCCTAATTAATCTAAAAGTATTTTAAAGATGGCAAGATTAACAAAAAAGCAAAAAGAAGCACAAGCGAAGGTTGAAAAGAATAGATTATATTCTGTTTCAGAAGCATCTGCTTTAGTAAAGGATATCACAAACGCAAATTTTGATGCTTCAGTAGATTTAGCAGTAAGATTAGGTGTTGATCCTCGTAAAGCTAACCAAATGGTTAGAGGTGTAGTTACTTTACCACACGGTACAGGTAAAGATGTTAAAGTTTTAGCATTAGTTACTCCAGATAAAGAAGCAGAGGCTAAAGAAGCTGGTGCTGATTATGTAGGTTTACAGGAGTACTTAGATAAAATTAAATCTGGATGGACAGATGTTGATGTAATCATCACTATGCCTTCAGTAATGGGTAAATTAGGTCCTTTAGGACGTGTGTTAGGTCCTCGAGGTTTAATGCCTAACCCAAAAACAGGTACGGTTACTATGGATATCGCTAAGGCGGTAACTGAAGTAAAGGCTGGTAAGATTGACTTTAAAGTTGATAAAACTGGTATCGTGCATGCTTCAATAGGAAAAGTATCTTTTGATGCTAAGAAAATTGAAGAAAACGCAAACGAATTAATTCAAACACTAATGAAGCTTAAGCCAGTTGCGGCAAAAGGAACTTACGTAAAATCTATGTTTATGTCAAGTACTATGAGTCCATCTATAGCTATATCTTCAAAAGAGACTTCTCTTTAATTAGTAGTTAAAAACTTTATATTATGAACAGAGAAGAAAAATCACAAATAATAGAAGACTTAACTGCTCAGTTAGCTGATAACGCAAACATTTATGTTGCTGATTTAACAGGTTTAAATGCGGAGGAAACTTCAAATTTAAGAAGAGCTTGTTTTAAGGCAAACGTATCTTTAGCAGTTATTAAAAATACATTGTTAACAAAAGCAATGGAAGCTTCTGATAAAGATTTTGGTGATCTTCCTTCAGTATTGAAAGGAAATTCATCATTAATGTTTTCTGAAACAGGAAATGGTCCTGCTAAAGTAATCAAAGCATTCCGTAAAAAAGCTAAGATGCCTTTATTAAAAGGTGCTTATGTTGAGGAATCTGTGTTTATTGGAGATGACCAATTAGATGCATTAGTAGACATCAAGTCTAAAGAAGAATTGATTGGAGAAATCGTTGGATTATTACAATCACCTGCTAAAAACGTTATATCTGCACTTAAATCAAGTGGAGGTACAATTGCAGGAATTCTTAAAACATTGTCTGATAAATAGGCAATTTAGCGAGTACGCACTTAATAACAAATATAATTTAATTACAACATTTTAAAACGATAGAAAATGGCAGATTTAAAAGATTTCGCAGAGCAATTAGTAAACTTAACAGTAAAAGAAGTTAACGAATTAGCTGACATATTAAAAGACGAGTACGGTATTGAGCCTGCTGCTGCAGCTGTAGCTGTTGCTGCTGGTGGAGGTGCTGCTGATGGTGGTGCTGAAGAGCAAACTGAATTTGATGTAATCTTAAAAGCAGCTGGAGGTTCTAAACTTGCAGTAGTAAAATTAGTTAAAGAATTAACTGGTTTAGGATTAAAAGAAGCAAAAGGAATCGTTGATAGCGCACCTGCTCCATTAAAGGAAGGTATCTCTAAAGACGAAGCTGAAGCATTAAAAGCATCTTTAGAAGAAGCAGGAGCTGAAGTTGAGTTAAAGTAATCTTTACTCTTTAGCATAAAAGGTTTAGGTCTTGGGAATGTCTCCCATAGGCCTAAACCATTTTGCGTATATAAAAAGTACGCTTTTTTTGAATTATTTTTTTAATGTAATTTCTAAATATTGATGTTAGCAACGCCAAACGAAAGATTGAATTTTTCATCTGTGCTAAACAGACCTGACTATCCAGATTTTCTAGATATTCAAATCAAATCATTCCAAGATTTTTTCCAATTGGAAACAAAATCTGACGAAAGAGGAGATGAAGGTTTGTATAACACGTTCATGGAAAATTTTCCTATAACAGATACCAGAAATCAGTTTGTATTAGAATTCCTTGATTATTTTGTAGATCCACCACGTTATTCTCTTCAAGAATGTATTGAAAGAGGATTAACTTATTGTGTTCCTTTAAAAGCAAGGTTAAAGCTGTATTGTACAGATCCTGAACACGAAGATTTCGAAACTATTGTACAAGATGTTTATTTAGGTACAATACCTTATATGACACCAAGTGGTACATTTTGTATTAACGGTGCAGAACGTGTAATTGTGTCTCAACTACACAGATCTCCAGGGGTTTTCTTTGGACAATCTTTTCATGCTAATGGTACCAAGTTATATTCTGCAAGAGTAATTCCTTTTAAAGGATCTTGGATAGAATTTGCTACGGATATCAATCAAGTAATGTACGCGTACATTGATAGAAAGAAGAAGTTACCTGTTACAACTCTTTTTAGAGCTATAGGTTTTGAAAGAGATAAAGATATTCTAGAATTATTTGACTTAGCTGATGAAGTAAAAGTTAGTAAGTCTGGTCTTAAAAAATATATTGGACGTAAATTAGCTGCCCGTGTTTTAAATACTTGGCATGAAGATTTCGTTGATGAGGATACTGGTGAAGTAGTATCTATTGAAAGAAATGAAATAGTATTAGATCGTGATACAACTCTTGATAAAGAAAACATCGAAGAGATTTTAGAAGCGGAAGTAAAAACTATTTTATTACATAAAGAGGATGGACAATCTGGACAATATGCTATTATTCATAATACATTACAGAAAGATCCAACAAACTCTGAAAAAGAAGCTGTAGAGCACATCTACAGACAATTACGTAATGCTGAACCGCCAGATGAAGAGACGGCAAGAGGTATTATTGATAAATTATTCTTCTCAGACCAACGTTACAACTTAGGTGAAGTAGGTCGTTATAGAATGAATAAGAAGTTAGGACTTGATATCGATATGGATAAGCGAGTTTTAACTAAGTTAGATATTATCACAATTATCAAATACTTAATTGAGTTGATTAACTCAAAAGCAGAAATTGATGATATTGATCACTTATCTAACAGACGTGTAAGAACAGTTGGGGAGCAATTATCTCAGCAGTTCGGAGTTGGTTTATCTCGTATGGCTCGTACTATCCGTGAGCGTATGAACGTTCGTGATAATGAGGTGTTTACACCGATTGACTTAATTAACGCGAAGACATTATCTTCAGTTATTAACTCATTTTTTGGAACAAACCAATTGTCTCAATTTATGGATCAAACAAATCCATTAGGAGAGATCACGCACAAACGTAGATTATCAGCATTAGGACCTGGAGGACTGTCTCGTGAAAGAGCAGGATTCGAGGTGCGTGATGTTCACTATACACATTACGGACGTTTATGTCCGATTGAAACACCAGAAGGACCAAACATTGGTTTGATTTCTTCATTAGCTGTTTATGCAAAAGTTAACTCATTAGGATTCTTAGAAACACCTTACCGTAAGGTTGTTGATGGTGTTGTTGATTTAGAAACTACACCTCAATACTTAAGTGCAGAGGAAGAAGAAGGAATGAAAATTGCTCAGGCAAATAATCCTGTAGAACCAAATGGAAAGTTAACAGATGAAAAGGTAATTGCCCGAATGGAAGGTGATTTCCCTGTAGTTACACCTGCAGATGTACATTATGCTGATGTTTCTCCAAATCAAATTGCATCTATTTCAGCATCATTAATTCCGTTCTTAGAACATGATGATGCCAACCGTGCATTGATGGGGTCTAACATGATGCGTCAGGCAGTACCATTATTACGTCCAGAATCTCCAATTGTAGGAACTGGATTAGAAAGGCAAGTTGCAAAAGACTCTAGAGTATTAATTAACGCAGAAGGTGCTGGTACAGTACAATATGTAGATGCTAACATGATTACAATTCAGTACGATAGAACTGATGAAGAAGCATTAGTTAGTTTTGATACTGATGAGAAATCTTACAACTTAATCAAGTTTAGAAAAACCAATCAAGGAACGTCTATTAACTTAAAACCAATTGTTAAAATTGGAGACAGGGTTGAAGCAGGACAAGTACTTTGTGAAGGTTATGCTACACAACAAGGAGAATTAGCTTTAGGTAGAAATATGAAAGTAGCCTTTATGCCTTGGAAGGGGTATAACTTTGAGGATGCGATTGTAATTTCTGAAAAAGTAGTTCGTGAAGATATCTTTACGTCTATTCATATTGATGAGTATTCATTAGATGTTAGGGATACAAAATTAGGTAACGAAGAGTTAACTAATGACATTCCTAACGTTTCTGAAGAGGCTACTAAAGACTTAGATGAAAACGGAATGATTCGTATTGGTGCGGAAGTTAATCCTGGAGATATTCTTATTGGTAAAATAACACCAAAAGGAGAATCAGATCCAACACCAGAAGAAAAATTATTGCGTGCCATTTTTGGTGATAAAGCTGGAGATGTAAAAGATGCCTCATTAAAGGCATCTGCATCATTACACGGTGTAGTAATTAATAAAAAATTATTTGCACGTTTAGTTAAAGATAAGCGTAGACGTAATCAAGATAAAGAAGAGTTAACAGCTGTAGAATTAAAATACGAAACTAAATTTGAGGAATTAAAATCAGTTTTAGTCGAAAAATTATTCACAATTGTAAACGGTAAAACGGCTCAAGGCGTATTTAATGATTTAGGAGAAGAAGTATTACCAAAAGGTAAAAAGTTCTCTCAAAAAATGTTAAACTCTGTTGATGATTACGCGCATTTAGTAAGTGGAACTTGGACAACAGATAAAGCGTCAAACGCTTTAGTGAAAGACTTGTTACACAACTATAAAATTAAAGTAAATGATCTTCAAGGTGCTTTAAGAAGAGAGAAGTTTACAATTGCTGTTGGTGATGAATTACCAGCAGGAATTATCAAACTTGCTAAAATTTACGTTGCTAAAAAACGTAAACTTAAAGTAGGAGATAAGATGGCGGGACGTCACGGAAATAAAGGTATTGTTGCACGTATTGTACGTCAAGAAGACATGCCTTTCTTAGAAGACGGAACACCAGTTGATATCGTATTGAATCCATTAGGGGTACCTTCTCGTATGAACATTGGTCAGATTTATGAAACTGTTCTTGGATGGGCAGGTCAGAATTTAGGTAAGAAATATGCCACACCAATCTTTGATGGAGCTACTTTAGATCAGATAAATGAAATTACTGATGAGGCAGGAGTGCCAAGATTTGGTCATACACATTTATATGATGGAGGAACAGGAGAACGTTTTGATCAAGCTGCAACTGTAGGTATTATCTACATGTTAAAACTAGGTCACATGGTAGATGATAAGATGCACGCGCGTTCTATCGGACCATACTCATTAATTACGCAACAACCATTAGGTGGTAAAGCGCAGTTTGGAGGACAACGTTTTGGAGAGATGGAAGTTTGGGCATTAGAGGCATATGGTGCATCTAGTACACTTAGAGAAATCTTAACTGTTAAATCTGATGATGTAATAGGAAGAGCTAAAACTTACGAAGCAATCGTTAAGGGTGAAGCTATGCCAGAACCAGGATTACCTGAATCATTCAATGTATTGATGCATGAATTGAAAGGGTTAAGTTTGGATATTAGATTAGAAGAGTAGTAGTAAGCGGTTTCGCTATTTAAAAAAGATTATTTTTAAAATTTTATTGCATCATATTATGGCAAGAAAACAAGATAAAAATACACAAAAGAGATTTAATAAAATCTCTATCGGTTTAGCTTCTCCTGAGTCAATTTTGGCTGAGTCAAAAGGAGAGGTTTTAAAACCGGAAACTATAAACTATCGTACACACAAACCAGAACGTGACGGATTATTCTGTGAGCGTATCTTTGGGCCTGTAAAAGATTACGAATGTGCTTGTGGTAAGTACAAACGTATCCGTTATAGAGGAATTGTATGTGATAGATGTGGTGTAGAAGTAACTGAAAAGAAAGTACGTCGTGATCGTATCGGGCACATCAATTTAGTTGTACCTGTTGCGCACATTTGGTATTTCCGTTCATTACCAAACAAAATAGGATACTTATTAGGATTACCATCTAAGAAATTAGATATGATCATTTACTACGAACGTTATGTAGTAATTCAAGCAGGTATCGCTAAAAACGCTGAAGGTGAAGAGCTTAAAAAAATGGACTTCTTAACTGAAGAAGAATATTTAAATATCGCCGAAGAGTTACCACAAGACAATCAATATTTAGATGATTCAGATCCAAACAAGTTTATCGCTAAAATGGGAGCTGAGTGTTTAATTGAGTTGTTAAGACGTATCAATTTAGATGAATTGTCTTATGAATTACGTCATAAAGCAAACAACGAAACATCTAAACAACGTAAAACTGAAGCATTAAAAAGATTACAAGTAGTTGAATCTTTACGTGATGCTAACAAGAATAGAGAGAACTTACCGGAATGGATGATCATGAAGGTTGTGCCAATTATTCCGCCAGAATTAAGACCTTTAGTGCCTTTAGATGGTGGACGTTTCGCAACTTCAGATTTAAATGATCTTTACCGTAGAGTAATTATCCGTAACAACCGTTTAAAGCGTTTGGTAGAGATAAAAGCTCCTGAAGTAATCTTGCGTAATGAGAAACGTATGTTACAAGAATCTGTAGATTCTTTATTTGATAACACACGTAAATCATCAGCAGTAAAAACAGAATCTAACAGACCTTTAAAATCATTATCTGATTCATTAAAAGGTAAACAAGGACGTTTCCGTCAAAACTTGTTAGGAAAGCGTGTTGATTATTCAGCGCGTTCTGTAATTGTTGTTGGACCAACATTACGTTTATACGAATGTGGATTGCCAAAGAACATGGCAGCAGAATTATACAAGCCTTTTGTTGTTAGAAAATTAATTGAAAGAGGAATTGTTAAAACTGTAAAATCTGCTAAGAAAATTATAGACAGAAAAGAACCAGTAGTATGGGATATCTTAGAAAATGTAATCAAAGGACATCCAGTATTATTGAACCGTGCACCTACGCTTCACCGTTTAGGTATACAAGCTTTTCAGCCTAAATTAATTGAAGGAAAAGCAATTCAATTACACCCATTAGTATGTACGGCATTTAACGCCGATTTTGATGGGGATCAGATGGCAGTACATTTACCTTTAGGTCCAGAAGCAATTTTGGAAGCTCAAATGTTAATGTTAGCGTCTCATAATATATTAAACCCGGCTAACGGACAACCAGTTACTGTACCTTCTCAGGATATGGTACTTGGATTATATTATATGACGAAGTTGCGTAAATCTACTCCAGAATTAGAAGTAAAAGGAGAAGGATTAACATTCTATTCGCCAGAAGAAGTTACTATTGCTTACAATGAAAAAAGAGCAAATATTAACGCCTCTATTAAAGTAAGAACGAAAGATCTTAACGAAAATGGTGAGTTAGTTTATAAAATTATCGATACTACTGTAGGTAGAGTATTATTTAATGAAGTTGTTCCTGAAGCTGCAGGATATATCAATGAAGTTTTAACTAAAAAAGCTTTAAGAGATATTATCCACGGTATTCTTAAAAAGACAAGCGTTCCTGAAACTGCTGATTTCTTAGATAGAATTAAGGACATGGGTTATGGATTTGCTTTTAAAGGTGGATTATCATTCTCATTAGGTGATATCATTATTCCAGAAGAAAAAACTAAGATGGTTGCTGATGCAAACGCTCAAGTTGATGGAATTATGGGTAACTATAACATGGGACTTATAACAAACAACGAACGTTATAACCAAGTTATTGATATCTGGACATCTACAAATGCTGCTTTAACAGAGCTTTCTATGAAGAATATCTCTGAAGATCAGCAAGGGTTTAACTCAGTATACATGATGCTTGACTCTGGGGCGAGGGGTTCTAAGGAACAAATCCGTCAGTTAACAGGTATGCGTGGATTAATGGCGAAACCTAAAAAATCTGCAGATGGATCTGGAGCAATTATTGAAAACCCGATTCTTTCTAACTTTAAGGAAGGTCTTTCAATTCTTGAATACTTTATTTCTACACACGGTGCTCGTAAGGGTCTTGCCGATACGGCATTAAAAACTGCCGATGCAGGTTACTTAACACGTCGTTTAGTAGATGTTTCTCAAGATGTTATCGTCAACTCTGTTGATTGTGGTACATTAAGAGGGTTAGATGTAACAGCATTAAAGAAAAACGAAGAAATTGTTGAGCCTTTAGGTGATCGTATTTTAGGTCGTATTGCTTTACATGATGTTATTAACCCTGCAACTGGAGAAGTAATTGTTGAAAATGGTAATCAAATTACAGAAGCATTAGTAGATGTAATTAATGAAGCACCAATTGATCATGTTGCTGTAAGATCTGCATTAACTTGTGAGGCTACAAAAGGTATTTGTGCTAAATGTTACGGACGTAACTTAGCAACAGGTAAAATGGTTCAGCGTGGTGAAGCAGTAGGAGTTGTGGCAGCACAATCTATTGGAGAACCTGGTACACAGTTAACATTACGTACATTCCACCTTGGAGGTACGGCAGGAAACATTTCTGAAGAAAATAGCTTAAAAGCGAAGTTTGACGGAGTTGCTGAAATAGAAGAATTACGTACAGTAAAAGGAGAAGACAACGAAGGAAACGTAGTTGATATCGTAATCTCTCGTACTGCTGAAGTAAAATTAGTAGATAAAAATACTGGTATTGTATTAGCAACAAATAACATCCCTTACGGAGCGTATATTTATGTAGCTGATAAACAAGCTGTAAAGAAAGACGAAGTTATTTGTCAGTGGGATCCATTTAACGGTGGAATCGTTTCTGAATTCTCAGGAAAAATCAAGTTCGAAAACATTGAGCAAGGTGTTACTTACCAAGTTGAAGTTGATGAACAAACTGGTTACCAAGAGAAAGTAATTTCTGAATCAAGAAATAAGAAAATCATTCCTACCTTAATTATTTTAGGAAAAGGTGATGAAGTGTTACGTTCTTACAACTTACCAGTTGGAGCACACTTGATGATTGATGATGGTGATAAAATTCAAGCTGGTAAAACATTAGTTAAAATTCCACGTAAATCATCTAAAGCAGGAGATATTACAGGAGGTTTACCTCGTATTACTGAATTGTTTGAAGCACGTAACCCATCTAACCCAGCGGTTGTTTCTGAAATTGATGGAGTTGTATCATTCGGAAAAATCAAGCGTGGTAACCGTGAGATTATCGTTGAGTCTAAATTAGGAGAGGTTAAGAAATACTTAGTTAAGTTAGCTAACCAAATCTTAGTTCAGGAAAATGATTTTGTAAAAGCTGGTATGGCTTTATCTGATGGATCAATTACACCGAAAGATATTTTAGCAATAAAAGGACCTTCAGCTGTACAACAATACTTAGTAAACGAAGTACAAGAAGTATACCGTTTACAAGGAGTAAAAATTAACGACAAGCACTTTGAGGTTGTTGTTAGACAAATGATGCGTAAGGTTCAAATCAATGACTCTGGAGATACTATTTTCTTAGAGAACCAATTGATTCATAAATCTGATTTCATCAGAGAGAACGACGCTATCTACGGTATGAAAGTTGTAGAAGAAGCAGGAGATTCTGAAGAATTGAAAGCAGGACAAATTGTTACTGCAAGACAATTAAGAGATGAAAACTCTAACTTAAGAAGAAATGACAAAGCTTTAGTAGTAGCTAGAGAAGCAGTGCCAGCAACAGCAACGCCAATCTTACAAGGTATTACAAGAGCATCACTTCAAACGAAGTCGTTCATTTCTGCTGCATCATTCCAGGAAACTACTAAAGTATTAAATGAAGCTGCAGTAGCAGGTAAGATTGATACCTTAGAAGGATTGAAAGAAAATGTAATTGTTGGACATAGAATTCCTGCCGGAACAGGTATGAGAAACTACGAAAAAATTATCGTAGGATCTAAGGAAGAATATGAACAAATGACAAACGTTGAAGAAAACCTTAGTTAATAATGGCTGATAATAACAATCAAAAAGGACAGCAAATAAATATAGAATTAGATGCTGATGTAGCGCAAGGGATTTATTCCAATTTAGCGATCATTAACCACTCTGCTTCTGAGTTTGTTGTAGATTTTGTAAGCATCATGCCAGGTGTGCCAAAGAGTAAAGTGAAGTCAAGAATTATATTGACACCACAACATGCAAAACGATTATTAAAAGCTTTAGCTGATAATGTCAATCGATTTGAAAGTGCTCATGGTGAAATTAAAGATTTCGAACAACCACCAATCCCAATGAATTTTGGGCCAACTGGTGAAGCATAATAAAAAAACCCGCAAATTATATTTGCGGGTTTTTTTTGTCAAATATGTTAATTAAAAAAGGGCTACATTTATAAATGTAGCCCTTTTAACTAATATGATTTTATCTTTTAAAACTCACTTGTGAAATGTAGTTTTACAGATGGATATTTTTGTTGTGTCATTTGTAAAGAGAACATTGAATCTGCTAAAAACACTAATTGACCACTTTTATCTTTCGCAAGAAATTTTTGCTTCACACGTTTAAACTCTTTGTACTCATCATTACTTGCATCTTCTGGCTCTACCCAACATGCTTTATGCACATTTAAATTTTCATAAGTACATTTAGCACCGTATTCATGTTCTAAACGGTATTGAATAACTTCATATTGCAATGCACCAACAGTACCGATTACTTTACGTCCGTTCATTTCTAAAGTAAATAACTGAGCAACTCCTTCATCCATTAATTGGTCAATACCTTTGTATAATTGTTTAGATTTTAAAGGATCAGCATTGTTTATGTATCTAAAGTGTTCAGGAGAAAAACTCGGAACCCCTTTGTAATTCATTATTTCCCCTTCAGTTAATGTATCACCAATTTTAAAGTTTCCAGTATCGTGAACTCCAACAATATCACCTGGGTATGAAATGTCTACAATTTCTTTTTTATCAGCAAAAAAGGCATTAGGGCTAGAGAATTTTACTTTTTTACTATTTCTTACATGTAAATACTGAGTATTACGTTTAAACATACCTGAGACGATTTTAATAAATGCCAGACGATCCCTGTGTTTAGGATCCATGTTGGCATGAATTTTAAATACGAATCCGGTAAATTTATTTTCGTCAGGTTTTACCTCTCTTGTATCAGATGTTTTAGGTCTTGGATCTGGAGCAATGTCAACAAAACAATCTAATAGTTCTCTTACTCCAAAGTTATTTAATGCGGAACCAAAAAAGACTGGCTGTAAGTCTCCATTTAAATATTCTTCTTGATTAAATTTTGGATAGACTTCATGAACCAACTCTAATTCTTCACGTAAAGTTTCAGCAGCTGTTTCTCCAATGTGACTTTCTAAGTCTGGATGATTGACATCTTCAAACGAAATTGTATCTGTAATATGTTGTTTACTCTCTTCAGAGAATAAGTTAATGTTCTTTTCCCAAAGATTATAAATTCCTTTAAAGCTATATCCCATTCCAATAGGGAAACTTAATGGTGTTACGCGCAAACCTAATTTTTGTTCTACTTCATCTAAAAGATCAAAAGCATCTTTACCTTCTCTATCCATTTTGTTGATGAAAACAATCATAGGAATATTACGCATTCTACAAACTTCAACAAGCTTTTCAGTTTGTTCTTCAACTCCTTTTGCCACATCTATAACAACTATAACACTATCTACAGCGGTTAAAGTTCTAAAGGTGTCTTCGGCAAAATCCTTGTGACCAGGAGTGTCTAAAATGTTTATTTTCTTATCTCTATAAATAAATGCTAAAACTGAAGTTGCTACAGAAATTCCACGTTGACGTTCAATTTCCATAAAATCTGAAGTAGCTCCTTTTTTAACTTTATTAGATTTTACAGCACCAGCTTCTTGAATAGCTCCACCAAAAAGAAGGAGTTTTTCTGTCAATGTTGTTTTACCAGCATCTGGATGGGATATAATACCAAAGGTTCTTCTTTTTGAAATTTCGTCTTGTAAACTCATTTGTAGCAGTATGTTTTGCGTGTGCAAATGTAATTATTTCAGTGCGTTTGTTTCAGTATTTATAAAAGTTTATTTTTATTGATGTGATAAAATCGAAATGCTAATATTTTTCATATTTTTGTCAATATGGCGGAAGAACAAGTAATTTTAGTTGATGAAAACGATGTGCAAATTGGGTTAATGCCTAAAATGGAAGCTCATGAAAAGGCTTTGTTGCATCGTGCATTTTCAGTATTTGTATTTAATGACAAAAATGAGTTAATGTTGCAACAACGCGCTTTGGATAAATACCACTCTCCAGGATTGTGGACAAATACTTGTTGTAGTCATCAACGTGATGGTGAAAGTAACTTAGCAGCAGGAAAACGTCGGTTGTTTGAAGAAATGGGCTTTGTGACTGAACTAAAAGAAACAACATCATTTATATATAAAGCACCATTTGATAATGGATTAACTGAACATGAGTTAGATCATATTTTAGTTGGTACATATAAAGGAACTCCAAAGCCTAATAAAGATGAAGTTGGTGGATGGAAATGGATGGCCATAGATGCGGTAAAACTTGATGTGGTTGAACGTCCAGAATTATATACTGAATGGTTTAAAATTATTTTCGATAAGTTTTATAACTTTTTAAATCAAGAGTAATGGCTGTAACTGTAAGTAGAAAAGCACACTTTAATGCGGCTCACAGGTTGCATAATAATAAATGGTCTGATGCTAAAAACAAAGAGGTTTTTGGGTTGTGTAATAATCCAAATTATCATGGACATAACTATGAACTTATTGTAAGTTTAACTGGAGAAATCGATTCAGAAACTGGTTATGTTTATGACATGAAACTTTTAAAAGACCTAATTTATGATAAGATTGAAAAAAATCTGGATCATAAAAATTTGAATTTGGACGTGCCTTATTTCAAAGAAATTAACCCGACAGCTGAAAATATAGTCATTTATATATGGGATATATTAAGACATGAATTTCCAAAACATTTAAAATTAGAAGTTACTTTGTATGAAACTCCAAGAAACTTCGTAACCTACACAGCATAATCTATGGTCAACTGGTATCCAATAAAATTCGCGCCAATTCTTAAAGAAAAAATATGGGGAGGTACAAAACTAAATACTGTTTTAGGGAAGGATTCTCTACAAGAAGATATAGGTGAAAGCTGGGAAATATCTTCTGTTAAAAATAACGAGTCTATTGTTGTAAATGGTGAGTTTAATGGTAAAACATTAAAAGAATTAATAAAAAAGTATAAAGAAGAGTTGGTGGGTAATGCTGTTTATAAAACCTTTAAAAATAATTTCCCTCTTCTTATTAAGTTTATTGATGCCAAAACAGATTTATCAGTACAGTTACACCCTAATGATATTTTAGCTAGAAAACGTCACAATTCTTATGGTAAAACTGAGATGTGGTACATCATGCAAGCAGAAGAGTCATCGCGATTGATTCTTGGGTTTAATAACGGTATTACACCCTCAGATTACCAAAAACACTTAAAAGAGAAAACATTACCTAGTATTTTAAATGAGGTGAAAGTTAATGAAGGGGATACATTTTTTATTCCTACAGGTACCATTCACGCAATAGGTAAAGGAGTAATGTTGGCAGAGATTCAACAAACTTCAGATATTACTTATCGAGTATATGATTGGGATAGGAAACAAGCTGATGGAAAATCAAGAACCTTACATAAACGCGAGGCTTTAGAAGCTATCAATTTCGGTTTTAAAGGAGAAAAAATGGTGTATGATAAAGTAGAAAACAAATCTAACCCATTAGTCTCTTGCAATTACTTTACTACAAACTATTTACATATTACATCAAGTCAGGAAATTAATAACAAGGATAAGGATTCATTTGTAATTTATATGTGTATTGAAGGAGGTGCAACCTTAAATGGTTATGAATTTGAAGAGACAATTAAATTTGGAGAAACCATTTTAATTCCTGCTTCATTAAAGCAATTTGATATAATTACAGAAAATGTAAAACTTTTAGAAGTTTTTATATAACCCTAACAGGTTAATGATTACTTTTGCAGCAGCTTAAAAAATAGAATTATGGCAAGTATTAAGAATTTAAAGAAAGATGTAAACTTCGTTTTTGGAGATATTATAGAAGTAGTTTACGTTTGGCAATTAGCAAATCCAGAAAAAGATGCAACGTCTTCTGAAGCAATTATTGATGAAGCAATTGTTGCTTTTGATGAAGTAATGGAGCAAATTAACGCCAAAGGTGTTGATAATAAGAAAGTTCACTTTTCAAACTTAAAGAAGTCAATAGAAACAAAGGGTCGCGCTTTGATTGACAAAATAAATAAGTTGTAAAAAAAACTTAAAAGTGTTTGCAAATATGAAAATCAAAGTTATATTTGCACTCGCAATGCCGATGTAGCTCAGCTGGCTAGAGCAGCTGATTTGTAATCAGCAGGTCGGAGGTTCGAGTCCTCTCATCGGCTCAAAAAACACTAATCTTATGATTGGTGTTTTTTTTTGCTTTTTACGAAAAAAAATAGGTTTGCAATTTTAAATTGGAACCCTTAAATTTGAATCTTAATTAAAAGGTTGACTTATGGCAGATTTAAACGTGAATGAATGGAAAGAGTTTGTAGCGAAGGACGAAAACGCAATAATCTTAGATGTTAGGACTTTTGATGAGTTTTCTGAAGGGGCAATACCTAATGCGATAAATATTGATGTGAAACAACCACAGTTGTTTCTTGATAGAATTAATCTATTAGACAAAACACAGAGTTTTTATGTGTATTGCCAATCTGGTGCAAGAAGTGCTGAAGCATGTGCCGTATTGAGCTTGATGTGTGAAGTAAAATCAGCATATAGTTTAGTTGGTGGTTTTTCTGAATGGGATGGTAAAGTAGTATCTGAAATAAATTGTTAGTATGAAAAGTTGTGTTTTTGCATTTGTATGTCTGTTGTTATCTTGTGTTCAAGAAACGAATCCTAAAATAACAGTTTTAGACCCAGTTACTTTTGAGAAGAAAATTTCAGAAGAGAATGTTCAATTAGTAGATGTCAGAACTCCAGATGAGTGGGAGGGTGGTGTTATTAGAAATGCTAAGTTAATTAACTATTTTGATGACGATTTTAAAGAGCAACTAAGTAAACTTGATAAAAAAAAACCTATAGCTGTGTATTGTAAAAGCGGCGGCAGAAGTGGGAAAACAACACAGATGCTTTCAGAACTTGGATTTAAAGAGATATATGATTTAAAAGGAGGGTATTCAAATTGGAATAAAAACTAAAAAAGGCAGCTATAAGCTGCCTTTTTTAATATATCAATAAATCTTCTTAAAAGAAATTAGCAATCTCTTTAAAAGTGTCTTTATTTGGTTTTGATTTTTTAACTACTTCTATTAAATCTAATACTTGTGACGGATTCATATCATTCCCGATTACTCTAACAATACCAAAACCTTGCGTATTATCAGCTCCAAAAATGATAACTTCATCAATAGCGTCATCATTTCCTAAATACTTCACTACAGCACCTTGATTTTTTCCACCATACTTAATCAATGTTTTGTAAGTATCATTATTAAGAATCTGTGCTACTTTTTCTTTTTCAGTCTGATAAATAGTAACATTATCTTCAGTCTTTTTAAAGCCTAAAAAATTTAATTTCTCTATTGATTTATAGGCCTTTTGTTGCTTTTCAGAAAGAGAATCTACTTTGATGTTTAAAATACTAGTTGGAATATCTACCACCATGAAATTTTGATTTTCTTGATTTTCTACATAATATTTTTGTAGAGATGGTTTGTTGTTACAACTAAATAATAGAAGAGCAACTATGCAAATAGATAGAATTGATTTGATTGATTTCATTTTGATTGATGTTTATGATTAACGCTCTATCTATACTGCAGATAGAGCGTATAATATTGACTTATTTCTTTTTTACTTTCTTTAAATGTTCCCCACCAGGAATATTCATTTCCTTAGTTAGTTTAGACACTTTATTCAAGTCGAAATCTCCAGTTAAGGTTAATAAAACCGTTTCTGCCTTTTTGCCTTCTAATTCCAGTTCTGCCCCTTGAACAAACATTAATAATTCGCTAACTCGGTTTGGGTTGCTTCCTTCTTTCATAAAGAATTTCACATTGTTATCACCATCTTTAATACGCATCAACTCTTGTAAATTCGACTTTTTAAGGTATTGATTAAGCATACTTTTCATTTTAGTGGTAGATGTACCTTCTTTAGAAACAAATACTTTTAAACTAGTGATATCTTTAATTAAATCAAGATACTCTTGTGCTTCAGGATCGTCAGTGCTAACATCAATTTTGCTCATTAAATTGAACATATTTGCGTTTACGATTACTGATGTGATATCATCTTGATCTTCTAAAGAGTCAAAATAGCTTTGTGCTTGTGATATCATTGGCAAAATTGCCATTGCTATAATTAAGATTACTTTTTTCATTGTTTTAATTTTTATTGATTGTGATTAATGATTTGATTTGAAAATTTGTTGTTTAGATGTTTCAAATGTTTTTAAATAATTGATTTTTGATGTTCCAGTATTAAATTGGTTTGATATAAGATTTAAAGCTTCTTTAGTTTGATAATAGGCTAATAAAGCTTCTTCTTGTTCTTTATTGGTTTGTATACTATTGACAGTAAAAAAACCAAGTGCAAAAATGATACTTGCTGCTACAGATCCCCATTTTAAATAGTTTTTTCTAGGTTTTAATGTGACTGTTACGTTTGTTGTTTCATTTTTTGCTGTTGAAAAATATTGAAACAAAGCTTTATATTCTTCTAAATGTGGCGCCACATTTGACGATGAAAAATAGCGTTGTAACTCTTGTTCTTCAACAATAGAAGTTTCAGCTTCTAAATATTTTTGTACTAAACGATCTATGTTATTTAATGCCATAGTTGTGTTTTTGTGTCAGTTGTTCTCTTATTGTTTTTCTAGCTCTAGAGAGCGTTACTCTCACTGCGGTTTCTTTCATGTCTAAAACTTTAGCAATGTCAGAAAACTCATAGTGTTCAATATCTCTTAATTGCATTACCATACGTTGTTGAGCTGGTAATTTTTGCATTAGCTTGGCTACCCAATCTAAACTGTCTTGATGCTCTACTTGTTTTTGTAATTGTGTAGAATCATCTTGATAATTGCTATGAACAATTCTTAAGTTCTGTGCTTGTTTTGATTTTAATCTGTCAAAGCAATAGTTTTTAGTCATTGTCATTGCAAATGCTTCTGCATTTTTATATGAACTTATTTTTGTTTTATTGGTCCATAATTTCAAAAGTATTTCCTGAGTAGCATCTTCAGCTTCTTCATTGGATACTAACAAACGTTTTGCCATGCGGTATAACTTATCCTTAAAAGGTAATACCAAATTTAAAAACGCGGTTTGATTCATTGTGTTTTAGTTAGCTCTTATAATTAAGACGACTGTATTTCTAATTTGTAACAATAAAAGATAATTTTTTTATTTAAAATAAAAAAAGCCTCTCATATGAAAGGCTTTTAATATTGTGGTGAGAATACATTAATTGAAATAAATCCCTCCTGGGATAATACCTGTAGGTATAGATTGTAACTCAGAATTATCTGTTAAATCGAAAACTTTTAAAGTTCCATTAGATACTGAATCTGGATCATTTGTCACATAAGCTTTACCATTATTTACTGCAAGTCTGTAAACTGGAGTTGAAATAATAGACGTTGTAGGTAATGCAGTATCTGTTTGCAATAGTGTATATATATTACCATTTAAGGCGTAATATAAACTGCCGTCATTGTAGCTTAAATTTTGTGGGTGTTCCCCAGTTGCAAAATCTAGTTCAACTGTAGATTCATCTGAGGTGTTGAATTTTATTAATTTACCGCCCAATACTGCATCACCTTCACTTAATATCCAAAGGGAATTGGTGTTGTCAAAAGCTAAATCAGTAATAATTACACCGTTTAAAGTTATGGTATTAACACTATTGTCAGATGCGTCAATAATGGTTAGATTCGGTGTATTACCATTATGCGTAATATATATATTTCCGTTTTTAGAAATTATGTGATTTGGTTTTTCATCAACAGAAATACTTGATGTAACTGTATTTGTCTCTAAATCAATTACCGCAATAAAATCATCAGTAGTTACCATAGGGTCTCCCCAATTTGTAACATAGCCCGTTGTTCCAGATGCTGCAAAATAACGTGGATGATCTAAACCAGTTGTAATATCAGTTTCTTTAAAAAAGGAGTTTCTGTCAACTACAGTAATTTTATCATTTGCACTTGCAATCAAGTATGCCTTATCGTTATTAAAACCGATTGATTGTAAACCATCACCAGCACTTTCACTATTTACAGTATTGTAAACTTGTTGTTCAATTGCACTAAAATCATTACTGATATACGTGACAGTTCCAGTTGGATTACCTTGATTGCTAATGATAATACCATTTTGATAAGCAATACTTTCATTATCAATTATGGTAATAGTTATAGTGTCTGAACCATCTATATATAACTCTGAATTTGATGTGTCTGTAACAGTGATGATGATATCTTCCTGATCTTCAATTAAAGTGTCATCAATTAAATTAATAGTTAGAGTTGTTTCTGATTCGCCAGCTAGAATAGTTGCGTTTGTTGATGAAAGCGTGTAATCTATGGTGTTATCAGCAGTACCCGTTACAGTAAAATTGATGTTTAAATCTGAGCTATAATTTTTAGATGTATTAAACGTAATGTCCAAGCTACCATCTGTTTCGTTAACAACAGTATTTGTTGTGTGTAAATAAAACGTGTCTGGCTGAAAATTGACGCCTTCATCCTTTGTGCAAGATGTGATTATAAATACGAATAAAAACGTGTATAAAATGTTATTCATTAAATGAATTTTATGTTGATAAAACAGTAGTGCCTAATGTGTTTATGAACTGTAAATGTAAGCTATTTTAAATAAAAAAGAAAGGCTACCATTACAGTAGCCTTTCCTAACATTAACTGAAAAATTATAACACTTAAAATTTTAATCGTAAACCTAATTTGTAATTTCTTCCTAAAGTAGAAGAAGCTGCAGTTTCAGTATAATCTTCATCAAAAATGTTGAATAAAGATCCGTTTAATTCTAAATTGTCAGTCAATTGATGACTTACAAAAAAGCTAGTAATGCTATAAGCATCAAGTCTACCACCACCATAAATAAATCTATCATCAACAAATTGATATGTTAAAGATAAATTAGTGTCCTCTTTTAAAGTGTATGCAATGTTAGCATTGGCTTTATGCGTAGGCACATTTAAGCTTAACGCATCTTCTTCAAATTGAGTAAACGTATAATTTGCTGTAAGGTTTAAAGACTTTGTCAACTTTAAAGCAGATTCTAATTCTACACCTTGAGTTTTTACATTATCAGTATCTAAGTTGTAGTATACTCCTCCAATCCACCATCCAGAAACTGGATCGTAAATGTTTTGAAATTCAATTTTATTTTGATCTTCTCTATGGAAAGCAACTGCGCTAAAACGGTATTTTTTATTGTAGTTTAATTCAAAACCTAATTCACCATTGATACTTTCTTGAGCTTCTAAGTCTTCAAATCCATAATCTGGAGAATATTGTTGGTAAATTGTAGGAGCGATAAAAGCAGTACTTCCTGTTATAAAAACTTTAGTGTCTAATTTTTCAGTAGCTTTAAAGTTATAAGAAGGATTCACACTATATACAAAATGACTCCCGTAATTGGTGTGGTTATTCATACGAACACCTGCATTTACAGTTAATCCAAAATCAGTAAAATATGTTAAGTTAGCATACGGGTCAACAAGGTTAATTCTTGTGTCATCTTTTTCATAAGCTGTAACTAATGTACTACTTCCGTATGGTGTTCTTGCTTGTGTTGCTTCTTGTTGTTGAAAGTTTACACCAACTACAGCCCAAATATTTTTGTTAAATTTGTATTTGTTGTATAAATCAATAACTATAGAATTACTTGCGTAAGTGCTTTCTGAAGTTGCGTTACCACTTTCTCTATCTGTTTTTGCGATAGAAGAATTTAAAACAACACTTCCTTTATTATATGTGTATTGAGATGTTAATCCAAATTGCACATTTTCTGAACTAGCTTCATTGAAACCATCTGGCGCCCCAAAAGAATTATCAAACTGATTGTCAAACTGGTTATAGTTCACAAAAGTTCCAACGTTGAAAGCATCAGAAAATTTGTACCCTAAACGCAAACTTGCATTTTCTCTTGTGTATGGGTCGTCTTCAAATTTTACGGCATCATCGTCTGATCTTTTTGCAGACATTCCTTTCGTGTTCTCCGTAGAAACAGCAGCAAAATAATTTAACTTGTTCACTGTACCGTTAATGTTTGCGCCAACAGTAGCTGTGTTTAATTTGTATTTATCCGTAACTACAGATCTGTTACTTCCCATACTCATAAATACAGAAGCATCTACATTTTTATCAGTAGCTTTCTTTGTAGTAATGTTAATTACACCTGTAGATGCACCAGTACCATATAATGTACTCACACCACCTTTAATGATTTCAAGACTTTCAATGTTATTAACATCTAAAGAGCGTAAATCAAACTCTGAATTAATATTTGAAGGGTCATTCACTTGAATACCATCAATTAAAATAACAACTTTTCCACTGTTTCCTCCTCTAACTCTGTATCCTAATACAGAACCAGCATTACTTTTAGCACCAGTAATTTCAATACCAGAAACAGTACTGATTGTCTGAGCTAAACTCTGACCTTTAACTTTCGTTAAATCGTCTTGTGAAATTTTGTAAATTACTTTACCAGACTTTTCTCTGTCTAATTTAAACTTTGTGTCTAGCACAACAGTTTCTAATTGTTCAACAGCTGTACTGTCTTGTGTTTTTTCTTGAGCATACGACGTGTAAGCTAAGAAAGCCATACCTAAAAGGCTAAGCACTCTTTTGTTCATTGTAAAAATTTTACTTTAATAATAATTGGGTACAGTCACGTTCACACTTCTATTCCCGGAAGTTTAAACATTGTACAGAAAATGGTAGGTCTCCTGACTTGCTTAGTGTTACGACCTTCCCGTCAGATAAATTAGACAGTGGTTTTGAAAGAGTAACAAATAACTCAAAAAGAGTTAAAGCTTACAGTTGCGGGTACAGTTTAGGATTTTCACCTAATTCCCTCTAATTAAAATCGAAGTTTTTCAATTTTAAAACCAAATTCGGCGCGAATGTACGTTATTTTATAGTTTAAACCAATGAGATTTAAAATACTTCACTGGCTATTTTTTTAATATTATCACTTTTGCCCATTGAATAATAATGAACAACTGGTACACCAGCATTAATTAGTTCTTTACTTTGATTAACTGCCCAGTCAATACCAACTTGACGAATCTCTTTATTGTTTTTACATTTTTCTATTTCATTAACAAGTGTGTCAGGTAAATCTAACCGAAAAACTTGAGGTAATATCTGTAAATGACGCTCTATAGCTATTGGTTTTATACCTGGGATAATAGGTGTCGTAATTCCGAATTCTCTAGCTTTAGTTACAAAATCAAAATATTTTTGATTGTCAAAGAACATTTGAGTTACAATATAATCAGCACCAGCATCTACTTTTTCTTTTAATCTACGTAAATCACTATCTAGGCTAGGAGATTCTAAATGTTTTTCTGGGTAGCCAGCTACACCTACACAGAAATCAGATTTATAGGGTGTTTCTATAATTTCGTGTAAATATTTTCCTTGATTTAATTCGTTTATTTGTTTCACCAAATCTGAAGCATAAGTATTCCCTCCGTTAACAGCTTTAAAGTACTGCTCATCTTTTCTGGCATCGCCACGTAGTGCCATCACATTATCTAAACCTAAATAATGACAATCAACTAAAAGATATTCAGTTTCTTCTTTAGAAAAGCCTCCGCAGAGTACATGTGGTATTGCATCTACATTATATTTGTGTTTTAAAGAGGCGCAAATACCAACAGTACCTGGACGCATACGTGTTATTTTCCTATCTAATAACCCATTTTCTTTAGGTAGATATACATACTCTTCTCTAGATGTGGTTACATCTATAAAAGGCGGGTTGAATTCCATTAAAGGGTCTATGTTGTTATAGAGTTCTTGAATGTTTTGCCCTTTTTGCGGTGGGACAATTTCAAAGGAAAATAGTGTTTTTCCTTTTGCTTGTTCTATATGTTCAGTTACTTTCATTGGTCTTTTTATTCGGCTAGATTTGGGTGTAGCCATTTTCTAGCTTTTTCTTTTGTTATTCCTTTTCTATTGGCGTAATCACTTACTTGGTCATCGGTTATTTTGCCCAAACCAAAATATTTTGCTTCTGGGTTTCCAAAGTAATACCCCGATACTGCTGCGGCAGGCCACATGGCCAAATTTTCAGTAAGCGTAACCCCAATTTTTTGTTCAACATTTAGCAAGTCCCAAATTGTTTCTTTCTCTAAATGATCTGGACATGCTGGATATCCCGGAGCTGGACGAATTCCTCTATAGGCTTCTTTTATTAAATCATCATTAGTTAATAGCTCATTTTTTGAGTAGCCCCAATGTTTTGTTCGTATTTGTTTGTGTAAATATTCAGCAAAGGCTTCTGCAAAACGATCAGCTAATGCCTGAACCATTATAGCATTATAGTCATCCTCGTTTTCTTTATAAGAATTAGCTAATTGATCTGCTCCAAATATTGCGACACAAAAAGACCCCATATAATCTTTAATATTGGCGGACTTTGGCGCGATAAAATCTGCCAAAGCATTATTTGTAATGCCTTCTCTCTTTTTTAATTGCTGTCGTAAGGTTCTGAACACTGCAATTTCTTTCCCTTTTTTCTGTATTGAAATATCGTCATCATTTATAGCGTTGGCTTCAAATAATCCGAATACAGCTTTTGCTTTAAGCGATTGGTTTTTAATTATCTGTTGCAATATGACTTGAGCATCTTCATATAATTGAGTTGCTTGCTCACCAACAATGTCATCGGTAAGGATTTCAGGAAACTTCCCATGTAAATCCCACGATATAAAAAATGGTCGCCAATCTATAAACGGTAACAATTCTTTTAAACTTAATTGTTCAAGTGTTTGAACTCCGAGTTCATTAGGTTTACTTATTTCTGTTGCATTCCAATCGATTGTATATTTTCGTTCTCTTGCTTCATTTATAGTGATATATGATTTAGTTTTCCCTCTTTTTAAAAACTGCTCTCTAAATTCATCATAATCCTTTTTCAATTTATTGGTGTATGCATGTGCAGTTTTTTTATTTAATAAATCACCAACCACTGTTACAGCTCTAGATGCATCATTGACGTGTACAACAGCATTTTTATAGATAGGATCAATTTTAACTGCTGTATGTGCTTTAGATGTTGTTGCGCCTCCAATTAATAATGGTACTGAGAAATTTTGACGTTCCATTTCTTTGGCTAAATAGACCATTTCATCTAAAGAAGGCGTTATTAAACCTGATAAACCAATAATATCTACATTTTCCTTTTTGGCAGTTTCTATTATCTTTTCAGGGGGCACCATTACGCCCAAATCAACTATTTCATAGTTATTACAGCCCAAAACTACACTCACAATATTTTTGCCAATATCATGTACATCCCCTTTTACAGTTGCCATAAGTACTTTTCCTAAGGCTTGCTGTTTTTCTCCTTTTTCTGCTTCAATAAACGGATTCAAATAGGCAACAGCTTTTTTCATGACACGAGCAGATTTAACTACTTGTGGTAAGAACATTTTTCCCGCACCGAACAAATCACCAACAACGTTCATTCCTATCATCAAATGGCCTTCAATAACCTCAATTGGTTTGTTGGCTAATTGACGTGCTTCTTCTGAGTCTTCAATTATAAAGGTGTCAATCCCTTTAACTAAAGCATGAGTAATGCGTTCTTGCAATGGTAAATTACGCCATTCTAATGCCGTAGTGTTATCTTCTTTTTGCTTTCCTTTTACTGTTTCTGCAAATTCAAGCAACCGTTCTGTAGCATCAGCTCTTCTGTCTAGAATAACATCTTCAACATGTTCTAATAACTCTTTAGGAATGTCATCATAAACTTCTAACATGGCAGGGTTAACAATACCTATATTCATACCAGCTTTAATGGCATAATATAAAAACACAGAATGCATAGCTTCACGAACCGTATTGTTTCCTCTAAATGAAAAAGACACATTACTAACACCTCCACTAACATTTACATTTGGTAAATTTTGACGTACCCAACGAGTAGCTTCTATAAAATCGATAGCGTTTTTACGGTGTTCATCCATACCCGTTGCCACAGGAAAAATGTTTAAATCAAAGATGATGTCCTCAGATGCGAAACCTACTTTATCTACCAAAATTCTATAGGATCTTTCTGCTATTTCAATTCGACGATCGTAATTATCTGCTTGGCCAATTTCATCAAAAGCCATAACGATTACTGCAGCCCCATAGCGCTTTATTTGTGTGGCTTCCCAAATAAATTTGTCCTCACCTTCTTTTAAAGAAATAGAGTTTACTACACATTTTCCTTGTACAACTTGTAGTCCGGCTTCTAAAATATCCCATTTTGAACTGTCAATCATAATTGGGACTCTACAGATATCTGGCTCAGCTGCAATTAAGTTTAAGAATCTAACCATTGCTTCTTTTCCATCAATTAGTCCGTCGTCCATATTAATGTCGATTATTTGTGCACCACCATCTACTTGATGTCTTGCAATAGCTAATGCGTCATCAAAGTTTTCATCTTTTATAAGACGTAAAAACTTTCGAGATCCTGCAACATTTGTACGCTCTCCAACATTAATGAAGTTGCAATCTTTGTTTAAAACTAATGGCTCTAGTCCGGAGAGCTTAAGGTATTTCTGATTTTTCATATTCTAATACATTTAATTCTCAATAGCGGTTGAACCGATAGCACGCGGTTGATACTTGGCAGCCAAATGAACTATTGCATTAATATGTTTTGGTGTAGTACCACAGCAACCACCAATAATATTGATAAGGTCTTTTTTTAAATAGTCTTCAATTTGTTCAGCCATTTCTTCTGGAGTTTCGTCATATTCTCCAAAGGCATTTGGTAATCCAGCATTTGGATGTGCAGAAATTGCAAAGTCTGTTTTTGGTGCTATAGCTTCTAAATGTGGTTGGAGTAAATTGGCACCTAAAGCACAATTAAAACCAATAGAAAGTAACGGTATGTGTGATACTGATATTAGAAAAGCTTCAGCTGTTTGACCAGATAGTGTTCGGCCACTAGCATCAGTAATTGTACCGCTCAACATAATTGGAATATCGACTTGACGTTCTTCCTTTACTTCTTCAATAGCAAATAATGCAGCTTTAGCATTTAAGGTGTCAAATACTGTTTCCACTAATAACAAATCTACACCACCATCTAATAAGGCTTCCGTTTGTTGTTTATAAGCAATACGTAACTCATTAAAAGTTATAGCTCTATATCCTGGATCATTGACATCTGGAGACATGCTTGTAGTACGATTTGTTGGACCAATAGATCCAGCAACAAACCTGGGTTTTTCTGGAGTTAATTGTGTAAAGTTGTTTGCGACTTCTTTAGCTATTTTAGCTGATTGAAAGTTTAGTTCATACACATACTCTTCCATCTGGTAGTCTGCCATAGCGATGGTAGTGCCAGAAAATGTATTTGTTTCTATAATATCTGCCCCAGCTTCAAAATATTTCGTATGAACTTCTTTGATAGCTTTAGGTTGGGTAATTGATAGTAAATCGTTATTCCCTTGTAGAGGAATAGGATAGTCTTTAAAACGTTCCCCTCTAAAATCATTTTCGGAAAATTTATAAGCCTGTAACATAGTACCCATGGCACCATCTAAGACTAATATTCTTTTTTCTAACTCTTTGTAAATTGTACTCATAGTTTTATAGTTAATTATAAAAATGAGTTCATTTTTTTGCAAAAGTTTTTCTGTTGTTAGTTTAAAAATTAAAACAACAAAAAGACTAACCCAATGGGGTTGCTAAATAAAAGTTATCGAAAAAGTGAGTGGGAGTTAAATAAAAAAAACTCTGTGTTATCTATCCCATGAAAAAACATGTGGTAGAATGTAGCACCTTCTTTATAAAAATAAAGGGTTGCCAAGGCTTCATAGGGTCTAATCCCTCCGCCTTTCTTGATAACAATTAAATATGGTAATGAACTTATATGGTGCAAAGTAACAGTTTATTTTGTTACTAATTGCAACTTTTTTTTAAAAATAAATTTTTGTTTATTGAAAAAGGGGAGAAGAAAGGTATCTGTCTCCTCGGTCGCAAATTACAGTTACAATTATTCCATTATCTAATGTGTTTGCTAGTTTTATAGCACTTGCAACAGCGCCACCGCTACTCATGCCAGCGAATATGCCTTCTGTTTTTGCTAACTTTTGTGTCATGATTTTTGCTTCTTTTTCACTAACCTCAATTACTTGATTGACTTTTGTTTTATCAAAAATTTGTGGTAAATATTCTAACGGCCATTTTCTGATACCAGGAATCTTAGACCCTTCTTCTGGTTGTACACCAACAATTGTAATGTTTTTATTTTGTTCTTTTAAGTATGTAGATACACCCATAATTGTCCCTGTTGTTCCCATAGCAGAAACGAAATGCGTGATTTGATGATTTGTATCTTTCCATATTTCAGGACCAGTGGTTTTATAATGCGCTTTCCAATTGTCGTTGTTTGCAAATTGATTAAGCATCACATAGCCTTCTTCTTTTTGTTGGGCTATTGCATAATCTCTTGCGCCTTCAATACCCACATCCGAAGTTGTTAAAATTACTTTAGCCCCATATGCACGCATGGTTTTAACACGTTCTTCAGTTGAATTCTCAGGCATTACTAAAATCATTTTTAAACCCAGTATTTGAGCAATAAATGCTAATGCTATTCCGGTATTTCCGCTTGTAGCTTCAATTAAAGTATCTCCTTTTTTGATGTCACCTCTAAGTAAAGCTTCATTAATCATGTTAAAAGCAGCACGGTCTTTTACACTACCTCCAGGGTTATTACCTTCCAGTTTTAAAAACAAACGCACACCTTTTTTAGTTAGAATATTAGAAACTTCTACTAAGGGAGTGTTTCCTATTTGATCAGTTATTTTTTTAGATTGTATCATTTTTTAGATTTTATGTTTATTTCAGATTGGTAGGTTACAATTGAGTTTTTTTTGATGGATTTTGTAATCCAAACATTAGCGCCAATGGTGCTGTTTGCACCAATAGTAATATCTCCACCTAATATTGTAGCATTAGCATAAATAGTTACATGGTCTTCAATAGTAGGATGCCGTTTAGTGTTACCTAAATTTTTATTTACTTGAATTCCTCCTAATGTGACTCCTTGAAAAATGGTTACATTATTTCCGATAATTGTTGTTTCACCAATAACAATACCAGTTGCATGATCTATAAAAAATGAATCACCAATATCTGCACCAGGGTGTATATCTGTGCCTGTAATTCCGTGTGCATATTCGCTCATCATCCGAGGTATAATAGGTACATTTAATAGGTGTAATTCTCTACTTAGCCTATAAACTCCAATGGCATGAAACCCTGGGTATGCTAAATAAATTTCATTTAAACTTTTTGCTGCGGGATCTTTTTTATAAGCGGCCAATGCATCTAAATCTAACCGAATTCGTGTAATTGCCAATTGAGCAATATATTTTGACCAAATATATTCTCCATATTCAATTGAAAGTAGAGCAGTGAGTTCTAAAAATTGTTCTTTTAGTTTTATTAACTCTGCTTCTCGTATGTGTTGTTCATCAAATAGTGTATAGAATAAGTTTTTGGTAAATAATGCAATACTGTCTTTTAAACGGATATTATATGTGCTTTTCTGAGTTTTGTTATCAAACTGTACATCCATAATGTTATATGTCTTCAGGCGCTAGAGTTACCTCTAAGCCATTTAGTTCTTGAGTTATATTTAATTGGCATCCTAGGCGAGAATTATCTTCTACATTGAAGGCTTCTGCAAGCATAGCTTCTTCATCATATTCCATTTCAGGTAACTCATGTTCCGAAGTGACATAGCACTGACAAGATGCACACATGGCCATACCGCCGCAGGTACCAATGGTTCCTTCAGGTACAAGTTCAAATCCTTTAATGACTTCCATTAAATTCATAGTCATATCAGTTGGAGCCTCTACTTGATGTGTTTCTCCGTTACGGTCTGTGATGTGTATGGTTATGTCTGACATTTTTTGAATTAATTTTCTAAAACTGGAATATTAAGCTCTTGATTGATTTTGATAACTTCTGATTTTTTTGCAACTTTTTTAGAACCATCAAACCCTTCAACGCCTCCAACCGTAGTATACTTCATAACATATTTTTTGTCAGGGTTAATTAGTTTATAAGCATACTGTACGGCTATTGTTGCTTCATGAAATCCACATAAAATCAATTTTAATTTCCCAGGATAGGTGTTCACATCTCCAATAGCGTATACACCAGGAATATTTGTGCTATAATCTAAACTATTATTAACTTTAATGGCATTCTTTTCAATTTCTAACCCCCAATCTGCAATTGGTCCTAATTTTGGTGATAAACCAAATAAGGGAATAAAATGATCAGTTTCTTTGATTAAATCACCTTCAGTTTTATGTTTTATGGTAACACTTTTTAAGCTGTCGTCACCATGTATTTCTTTAACTTCAGCTTCAGTAACTAAATTTATTTTACCAATTTTAGCCAGTTCAGCTACTTTTTCAACAGAATCTAAAGCGCCTCTAAAATCATTTCGCCTATGCACTAAAGTAACTTCTGAAGCTACATCTGCTAAAAATATTGACCAATCTAACGCAGAATCTCCACCACCAGAAATCACAACTTTTTTATTGCGATAAAGTTCTGGGTCTCTAATGATATATTCAATACCATTGTCTTCAAAACTAGCTATATTATCTATAGGTGGTTTTCTAGGTTCAAATGAACCGAGCCCCCCAGCAATGAATACAACAGGCGCATTGTGTTTCGTGCCTTTACTAGTTGTAACAATAAATGACCCATCGTCTTGTTTTTCTATGGTTTCTGCACGTTCACCAAGAGTGTATCCTGGTTCAAAAGGTTTTATTTGTGCTGATAAATTATCTATCAAATCACCGGCTAAAACTTCTGGATACGCTGGGATATCATATATAGGTTTTTTGGGGTAAATCTCTGAGCATTGACCACCTGGTTGAGGTGATGCATCAATAAGATGACAACGTAATTTTAATAAGCCTGCTTCAAATACGGTGAACATTCCTACTGGTCCTGCACCAATTATTAGTATATCTGTTTTAATCATTTTAGTCTGTTATTAAGCTTTTTGTTAATTGATTTAAGTGGGTAACTTTTTCTTTAAAATTTAGTTTGAGAGTTTGTCTATAACTATTCAAATTTTCTGCTAATGCATTTATATCCTCAGGGATGACCTCTTCAAACAATTGTCGTAATCGTTTTGCCATAGTTGGTGATTTTCCGTTTGTAGAGATGGCTATTTTTACATGTCCTTTAGTAACTATGCCTCCCAAATAGAAGTCACATAACTCAGGTGTGTCTGCAATATTTACCAAGATGTTTCTTGCCTTAGCTTCACGTTGAATGGTTCTATTAACAACGGAATTGTTTGTAGCTCCAATAACCAAGTGTTTGTTTTGTAAGAAAAAACAATCATAAGATCCATATTGAATATTAACATGATATTCTTTTGCCAATGCTAATAGTTCATCATTAAATTCTTTAGCCAAGAGTGTAACTTTTGCATTAGGGCTAGATTTTAATAAAAAACTTAATTTTTCTAAAGCAACATTTCCGCCTCCAATAATCAACACCTGTAACTGATGAACTTTTAAGAAGATTGGATACAATTCGTTTTGTGATTTTATTAGCATGACGCAAGTACTGTTTTGTGCAATTCATTCTGTAAAGACGTAACTTGTTCTCTGTGCGAAACAACTTCACCTAAAACAATTATTGCTGGGTTAGAGAGTTGGTTTTTAGATACAACCTCTTCTATTGTATCAACAGTACCAATTCCTATTTTTTCTTTTTTAGTTGTACCATCTTGAATAATTGCTACTGGTAATTTGTTTTTTCCTTGTGCCTGAAACAGATTTACTATTTCAGGTAGTTTAGCCATCCCCATTAAAATTACTACAGTTGCATTTGATTTTGCAGCTAAAGCGACATCTTCAGAAAGTTTATGCTGTTTTGTTGTCCCTGTAATGACCCAAAAACTTTCTGAACTCCCACGTTTTGTTAAAGGGATATTCTGATAAGCTGGTACCGCTAATGACGATGATATACCTGGTACTACTGCAGTTTCTAAACCATAACTAGCCGCATATTCCATCTCTTCTGCACCGCGTCCGAAAATAAACGGGTCACCACCTTTTAAGCGTACAACATGTCCATTAGATTTTGCTCTACTTACAATCAGCTCGTTTATTTGGTCTTGATGGTATTTGTAACAGCCTCTACGCTTACCAACAAAAATATGCTCAGTATTAGCTTTTGTATAATCCAGCAAATCAATATTTACTAAAGCGTCATATAAAACTACATCTGCGTTTTTTAATGCTTTTATAGTTTTTAAAGTGATTAAATCTGAATCACCAGGTCCTGCACCAACTACGGTTAATTTTGGATGTATATTAGTTTTCATGCTTAACTTCTTTTAACCTAAATACATCTGCTTTTGAGTAGAACTCTTTTGCTTGTGTCAAGTAGTTTTTTGCAAATTCTTCAGATGGTTCGTTTTGTTTTAATTGTAATACTAATTCTGCAAAAGTTTCTGTAAGTTCAATAGCTTTAGTTGCAACAAAATGTTCATCAAATAATTTAACAATACCAGATTGTGTATTTGTTTTTATTTCTTTAGATGTTAATAAGGCTTTAGCAGTATTTATTAAGGCTGTATACGAATAGTATATGCTATCTGACCATTGTTTTTGTACTAATGATTCTTCAGCATTAGCTAATTTTTCTTCACTCTCAAATAATAATGTTGAAACTAAGTCGATAACAACGCCTGCACATTCTCCAACACCAATAGCTTTAATGTATTTATTATCATGTCCCCAATCAATAAAATCATCATTTTCTAAATTGGTTAAATCGGCTAATGGCTTTAATAAATCATAGAAGTATATTTTTCCTAAGCGATCATAGTAATTTATGAATGATTCGTTTTCTAGAACATTATTCTCAAAATCATTTAAGATATGCCTTAATGCTTCCGGACCTCTTTTACTTGGTATTTTTATAACCTTATCTGCAAAGCGTCCCTCACCATTTCCTAATACACCACCACCTAATAATATTTGTACTGCTGGTGCTAATAAAGCACCCACTTTTACTGACATGCCTTGAAAACCAATATGAGCCATATTATGCTGTCCACATGCATTCATACAACCACTAATTTTTATAGCTACATCTTTATTGTTTACGTACTTTGGGTATTCATCTTTCAATACTTTTTCTAAAACTGATGCAATCCCTGTACTGCTTGAAATTCCTAAATTACAAGTATCCGTACCTGGACAAGCTGTAATGTCTTGCGTACTGTTATACCCCAATTCTGTAAAACCTAATTTTTCTAATTCAACATAAAAGAAGGGTAACAAATCTTCTCTTACATGTCGAATTAGAATATCCTGACGTAAGGTTAATCTGAGTTCATTGTTGGCGTATGTTTTAATTAAATTGGCTAATAATCGTGCTTTGTCTGTATAGAAATCTCCTAGAAATACTTTTATTCCAATAGCATATAATCCATCTTGTTTTTGTTTTATAACATTTAAGGATTTCCATAATTCAAATGCGTCTTGATTTTTAATATCAACTGTAGGAACAACACTGTTGTTTACCTCAATGGCATTATCAAACGCATCTGTATTAATTAGATATGTTTTATAGGCCAATGCTTTTTGTTCTTCTTCAACTAAGTTTAAAAACTGTTCTAAGCCGAAATCTTTTACTAAGAATTTTAATCTGGCTTTTGCACGTTTAACACGTTCACCATACCTATCAAAAACACGTAATACACCTTCAATAAAAGGAATTATTTTATCTGCATCTAAAAACTCATAAGCAACATCTGCATGACGTGGTTGTGATCCTAAACCACCAGCAAGTAGAACTTTAAAACCTCTGATGGTTTTATCGTTAACACGTTTAGTCTTGGCAATAAAACCTATGTCATGAATAAAACTGATTGCAGAATCATCATCTGTACCAGAGAAAGACATTTTAAATTTTCGTCCCATTTCTTGACAGATCGGGTTACGTAAGAAAAACTTAAATGTAGCATCTACATATGGAGATACGTCAAATACTTCATGTATATCAATCCCAGCAGTTTCTGAGGCGGTAATATTCCTTACAGCATTACCACAAGCCTCACGTAATGTGATATCATTTTTTTCTAACTCTGCCCATAACTCCGGAGTTCTGTCTAAGCTTACATGATGTATTTGAATATCTTGACGTGTGGTTATGTGTAAACGCCCTCTTGAATATTCATCGGAAACATCAGCTATTCGATGAAGCTGTTCAGATGTAACTCTTCCAAAAGGTAACTTGATGCGTATCATTTGAACTCCGAATTGACGTTGTCCGTACACTCCTCTCGCTAGACGAAGACTCCTAAAACGTTCTTCATCTATTTTTCCTTCTTTAAATAAACGAATTTTACGTTCTAATTCTAAGATGTCTTTTTCTACTAATGGATTTTCTATTTCTGATCTAAAACTTTGCATGTTGTTTTGGTTGTTTTTAGTATAAAAAAAAGCCCTAATGACATTTGTCAAAAGGACTTTTTAGTAACCAACTTAATTAAAAAAATGTCCTTATGTATTTATGAAGTATGTGCATACACCCCATCATCATTGTTTGTAATCTGTTATTTGAAATTGTACAATTCATATAATTATTTCTTAATGTTATTACTTTATAAAGCCAGCACCAACGGTGTTATTTGATTGTGAGTCAATTAAAATAAAAGCACCATTTGTTCTGTGGTTTTCAAAAGAGTCATAATACATTGGTTTATTTAGTTTAAACGAGACAGAGGCTAAATCGTTCATACTTAAACCTGAAACATCGGTATTAATACCAGAATAGTCAGGGTTAATTTTATGATGAATTTCATCAACTTTTGCGAGTACTTTATTTACACCGTGTTGAATAATGTATTTGCTTTGAGTAGTCAATTGTTTGCTATCCATCCAACAAATTGTTGCCGTTAACTGTTTATCAATTTTGGGTAAATCATTTGTTTTTACAATCATATCACCCCTGCTAACATTAATGTCATGTTCTAAAGTAATAGTGACAGATGAACGTCTTGCTGCAGTTTGAAATTTGGTGTCATAAAAATAGATGTCTTTAATTTTCGATTTTGTTTGTGATGGTAAAACCACAACATCATCACCTACGTTCAATTCACCACCATAAACTTTTCCTGCATAGCCTCTAAAATCATGATACTCTTCTGTTTTTGGCCTAACAACATATTGCACAGGGAATCTTGGTGTACCTTGATTATAGATGTCAGTTGTGTTTAAATTTTCAAGATGACTTAATAGTGTTTGCCCCTTGTACCAAGGTGTGTTTTCAGATTTATAAACTACATTATCACCTTGTAATGCGCTAACAGGAATGAATGTAATTTGTTGCTCTTTATAGCCTCTTTTATTAATTAGTTTTTCAAAATCAGATTTGATAGTATTGTATTTTTCTTCAGAAAATTCTACTAAATCCATTTTATTAACTGCAACTATTACATTTTTAATACGTAATAAGTTATTGATGAAAAAATGACGATTGGTTTGTTCAATGACTCCTTTTCTTGCGTCAATTAGTATAATTGCTGCTTGAGAGGTAGATGCCCCTGTAACCATGTTTCGTGTGTATTCAACATGACCGGGAGTGTCAGCTATAATATAACTTTTAGTTTCTGTCGAAAAATATATATGTGCAACATCAATGGTAATGCCTTGTTCTCTTTCTGCAACTAAACCATCAGTAGCTAATGAAAAATCTAAGTAATCATAGCCTTTTTGTTTGCTTGTTTTTTCAATTGCGTCTAGTTTATCACTAGTTAATGATTTTGTGTCATAAAGAATTCTACCAATCAAGGTGCTTTTACCGTCATCAACACTACCAGCTGTTGCTATTTTTAATACTTCCATAATTTGTTGTTATTGGCTTTTTCTATTTTAAAAATACCCTTGTTGTTTTCTTTTTTCCATAGCGGCTTCCGAGCGTTTATCATCAATTCTTGCTCCACGTTCAGATAGTGTTGATGCTCTAATTTCTGCAACCACTTCACTAATCGTTTTTGCATGAGAGTTTACTGCTGCTGTACAACTCATGTCACCTACAGTCCTAAAGCGTACAATACGCTCTTCAATGTGTTCATAGTCTTCACGGTACACATGCTCAGAGGCAGTCCAAATCATTCCATCTCTTAAAAATGTTTGACGTTTGTGCGAAAAATATATTGATGGAATTTCTAAGTTCTCACGTTCAATATAGCTCCAAACATCTAACTCTGTCCAATTTGAAATAGGAAATATACGTACGTTTTGTCCATGTTCTATATTGCCGTTAAGCATATCAAATAATTCTGGTCGCTGGTTTTTTTCATCCCATTGTCCAAAGTCATCTCGAACAGAAAAAATTCGCTCTTTTGCTCTAGCTTTTTCTTCATCACGTCTGGCACCACCAATACAGGCATCAAATTTGAACTCTTCAATGGCATCTAAAAGGGTAGTGGTTTGTAGTGTGTTTCTACTTGAATACTTACCAGATTCCTCTTTTACTTTTCCTTTATCAATGCTGTCTTGAACATTTCTAACAATTAATTCTAGTCCTAACTCCTTTACTAGTTTATCTCGAAACTCTATTGTTTCTGGGAAGTTGTGCCCAGTATCTATATGCATTAAAGGAAACGGGATTTTTGCTGGATGAAATGCTTTTTGTGCTAACCTGACTAATGTTATAGAGTCTTTTCCTCCAGAAAATAGCAATACAGGTTTTTCAAATTGTGCTGCCACTTCTCTAATAATATAAATGGCTTCGTTTTCTAATGGATTTATATGTGCTGTACTTTTCATTTTACTGTTTTATTTTAAGAATGTAAACCACATTCTCTATTTGCTAATGCTTTTGTGGGGTCATAATATTTTAATTCATTAGGAAGGTTATAATCGTTTAAATATTGATCCAATTCTTCATCTGTCCAATGATAGAAAGGGCTAACTTTTAAAATACCATCTTTTGAAAAACTAAATATGTCTAAGCTGTCTCTCAATGCTGTTTGTCCTTTTCTTAAATTTGTAAACCATACATCTGGTTTGTGCTCATCCATTGCTCTTTTAAATGGTTCAAGTTTCACTTGCTCCGTAAATAATTGATGAAATGGATCATCAATAGTTGGTATACCCATTAGAGCATCTCTATATGCTGAGGTTTGTTTTGGTACGTATAAACTAACGTTTAGCTCTAATTTTGAAATTAACTTATCGGCATGTTTGTAAGTATTGGGCGTATTATATCCTGTATCACACCAAATAACAGTAATATCGTTTAAAACATTTGTTGTGGCATGTAATATTGTAGCTTCATAAGGCCTGAAATTAGTTGTTACTACAGGTTTGTTAGCAAAACTTAATACCCATGAAATAATTTCAAAAGGGGATTTTTGAGCAAATTCGGTATTGTATTTATGTAATATTTCTTGTCTATTTTCCATTTGATTTTTTTTTTGGTAATTATTTTTGTTTTCCCCATTCTATTGTATTCCATAGTCGTTCATGAAAAAAATATAAAAGCATTTTTGATACTAATTCAATTGCTCCTATTGAAAAGGCTAATGTTAATGTACCAGTTATTATCCATGATATAAATATTGTGTCTATTGTTCCAATAAGCCTCCAGCTTATAGTTTTTAAAAGACTTCTTTTAATCTCTTCCTTATCTTGATTACGTATATTAAATACTAAGTCTAAAATCATTTTTCTATAATTTATATAAACCCTATCGGTTTAGTAGGGTAATGATGCAAATGTAAATACTTTTAATTTACATACAAGAAATTTAACGGTCTTTTAAAAAATAAAAATGAATATTATGTGTTAAGGTCTGCTAATGTGTTATTGCGTAACACATTCAAAGTATTGTCCCTAACTTGAATCATAAGTTTATGAACACTACACGCATTCTCATCAGGGCAATCATCACATTTTTCATAGTAATTTAAGCTGACACAAGGTAACATGGCTATAGGGCCTTCTAGAATTCTAATAACATCAGTCATTATAATTTCGGAAGGATCCTTAAGCAAATAATAACCACCACCTTTTCCTTTTTTAGAACCAAGAAAACCAGCTTTTCTAAGAGAGAGTAATATGCTTTCTAAAAACTTATGAGATATATTTTCGCTTTTTGATATCGTAGCAATTTGTACAGGCGTATTATCTTGTTGCCTGGCAATATATGCTAGCGCTTTTAATCCGTATTTAGTCTTTTTAGAAAGCATATTGCTAATATAAAAAAATCTAGCTTACTTACTTAATGCTTGAGATAAATCATCAATAATATCTTTAATGTTTTCTAGGCCAACTGATACACGAACTAAGCCATCTGTAATACTAACCTCTAATCGATCTTCAATATTCAGTTTACTATGAGTTGTAGAAGCTGGGTGTGTTACAATGGTTCTTGTGTCTCCTAAATTAGCAGATAAAGAGCACATGTTTAAAGCGTTTAAAAATTTTCTACCAGAATCAATCCCTCCTTTAATTTCAAAAGCTACAATTGAACCTCCTAGTTTCATTTGTTTTTTAGCGACATCATATTGAGGATGGGATTTTAAAAATGGATATTTAACCCAGTTTACTTTTGGAGATTTTTCTAAAAATTTGGCGACTTCTAATGCATTTTCGCAATGTTTCTCTAATCTAATTGGTAAAGTTTCTAAACTTTTTGAAAGCACCCAAGCATTGAAGGGAGACATGGCTGGACCAGTGTTTCTTGCAAATAAATAAATATCTCTAATTAATTCTGAGTTTCCAACCACAATGCCTCCTAAAACACGTCCTTGACCATCCATTAATTTCGTGGCGGAATGAATTACTAAGCTAGCACCGTGTTCTATTGGATTTTGAATATATGGAGTAGCAAAACAATTATCTACAATCAATATGATATTATGTTTTTTAGCAATTGTTCCTAAATAGCTCAAATCAATGATGTCAATAGCTGGGTTGGTAGGCGATTCAACATATAGAATTTTTGTATTAGATGTGATTAAAGCTTCGATATTTTCAGGTTTATTAATATCAAAATAACTGGTGGTAATTTGCCATTTAGGTAAATATTTTGTGAATAAAGTATGGGTCGAACCGAATACAGACCTTGCAGAAATAATATGGTCACCTGAGGATAATAATGCCCCAAAAGTAGAAAATATAGCTGCCATTCCTGTTGCAAAAGCGTAACCAGATTCTGCTCCTTCCATAGCTGTAACTTTTTCAATAAACTCTGTTGTGTTTGGGTTAGAAAACCTACTGTATAGGTTTTTTTCCTTTTCTTCAGAAAAAGAAGCTCTCATATCCTCAGCATCATCAAAAACAAAACTTGATGTTAGATAGAGTGGTGTAGAGTGTTCGCTAAATTGTGTTCTATTTGTTTGCGTACGTATTGCCGCTGTTTGAAAGTTCTGTGATGCCATTTTTATATGTTTTTTATTAATCTTAGTATGTCTCCAAATACACCTCTTGCAGTTACTTCTGCTCCTGCACCTGCGCCCTGAATAACAATTGGTTGCTCTCCATAGGACTCAGTATAAATTTCAAAAATAGCATCTGACCCTTTTAAGCCTCCTAATGGTGAGTTGATTGGTACTGAGACTAATTTAACATTTAATGCTCCCTTATCTTTTGACAAATCACCAGATAATTCACCTATATATCTTAATACATGATTTTCTTTTTGTGTTGCTTTTACAGTTTTAAAATGATCATCTAAGCTATTTAAGGAATTTAAAAACTCTGTGTTTGAGATATACCTAAACTCTTTTGGAATCAAGTTTTCTACATTTACGTCCGATAGTTCATTATGTAAATCTAATTCTCTGGCTAAAATCAATAACTTTCTTGCTACATCGTTTCCACACAAATCTTCTCTAGGGTCTGGCTCAGTAAACCCTTTTGAGATTGCTTCTTTAAGAATATCACTGAAGGTTTTATCTTCTGAAGAAAAGTTGTTGAATAAATAACTTAATGAACCAGAAAAAACGCCTCTAATTTTAGTAATGTTCTCACCAGAATCATGTAAAAGTTTTATCGTATCTATAAGTGGTAATCCTGCGCCAACATTAGTTTCGTATAAATATGATTTACAATTTCTGTTTAGTTCTTGCCTAAGTGTTTGGTAAAACTCATTAGAGATTGTATTTGCGATTTTATTAGAAGATACAAGATCAAAACCTTCTTCAATTAGCGGAATGTAATTGTTAACAAAATCAGAATTAGCTGTGTTGTCAACAGCAATTAAGTTTTCAAGATGATGTTCTTTTGCATAATCAAAAAGATGTTTTAAGTTGTAGTTTTCAATACCATCAGCCTCTAATTCGTGCTCCCAATTTTTAGAAACACCATCTTTATTTAATACTAACTTTTTGGAATTAGCTATTGCAATAATATTTAACTGTACCTGTCTGCGTTTTAAAACTGATTTTGAATTGATTAGTATTTGATTAATTAATGCACTACCAACTAATCCTTTTCCAAAAATGGCAATATTAATTTTTTTAGCAATACCAAACACTTGACCATGAATAACATTAATAGCTTTGTTTAGTTGATCTTTTTTAACTACTAAACTCACATTCTTTCCTGTTATGGTGTTATTGAAAAGTAGTGGCGTAATTTTATTTTTAATTAAAGCATTGAAAGGTTTGTTAAATTCATTCAGTTCTTGTCCAATGATAGATAATACAGCCACCTCATCTATTATGGTTATTTTATTAACATCTTTTTTATATAAATCTGTTTCAAATTCTTTTTCTAATGCTATTAATGCTTCCGTTGCTTTCTGAGCATTAATAACTAAACCTATACCTCTTTCGGAAGATCCTTGAGAAATAATGCTTACACTAATATTATTTTTTCCTAAAGCATTAAATATTCTCGCGTCTATTCCTGGTTTACCTAATAAGCCTCTACCTTCAAAGCTTAATAAGGCAACATCATCTAATACCGAGATGGATTTGATGCCTTTTGATGTGCTATGTTTACTAATTAATGTACCCTTGTCAGTGGTGTTAAATGTGTTTAATATGCGTAATGGGATATGTTTCTCTATAAGAGGTAAAATTGTTTTAGCATGTAGTATATTTGCTCCAAAATTGGCTAATTCATTAGCTTCACTATATGATAACTGCTCAATTTTTTTTGCATCTGTTACTAAATCTGGGTTAGCTGTAAAAATTCCGTTTACATGCGTGTAACTCTCTACTTCTTGAGCATTTAGGTAATTTGCAAATAACGATGCAGTGTAGTTACTGCCATTTCTTCCTAATGTGGTTGTTTCACCTTCCAAATTAGCCGCGATAAAACCAGAGACAATGTGAATATTGTTTTTTGTAGATGCCTTAAAAAAGCTTTCAATATTTAACTGAGTTTCTTTTTCTAAAGTAATAGCATCTCCAAAGTTACTATTGGTTTTTACAAGTGCTCTTGAATCAACAGCACTTGCTTCTATACCTTGTTTTGCTAATAATGCCGTTATTGTTTTAACAGATAGAAGCTCGCCATAAGCTAAAACCTCATCTCTTATTTTACTGCTGTAATCTCCTAGGTATTGAACACCTCTAAAAAGGGTATATAATTTTGAAAAATCATCTTCAAAATTGATGTTGTAAAATGGGAGCAATTGCTCTTTTTTGAATGCTTCAAAGTTTGCTCTAAAGTCTTGTTTTGACTTTGCTAATTCTAAAAGGGCTTCCAATTGGTTTGTTGTGTTTCCTCTTGCTGAAACAATGATAATAATCTTATCATTACTTTTTGATTTTTCAGAAATGATATTTAATACAGTATTAATACCTTTACCATTTGCTAATGATTTTCCTCCGAATTTTATAATTTTCATGTTAATTCTTTTTTTTATGGTTGTTCAACCAATGTGTTTGATTTAAAAATATGTTGCAGTAAAACTTCTAACTGTTCATATTCAATTAGGAAGGCGTCATGCCCGTGAACAGATTGTATTTCGCCATAATGCACATTACTTTTTACTTTTGACAAGCTTAAAAAACTTTCTATATTTTCTTTAGCGGTAAAAAACATGTCGCTATTAATACCAATCATATAAATGTTAGATCGAATTGCAGATGCGACTTCTAAAAAACTCTCTCTACCTCTTGTAATATCTATTGTGCCTAACAAGTGATTAACAAGTTTGTAAGAATTTACCGAAAAACGTTTTTGTAACTTATTGCCATGATGTAATAGCCAGCTTTCAACTTCTGTAGTATTTGTAGAACTATTTCGATTTCTGTTGAATTTTATGCGATACGATTCTGGTGTTCTGTACAAATTCATGGCATGAACTCTAGCATCATGAACCGGATTTTTCGAATTAGTTAGTATTAACTCTTGAACTTTGGTATTCGCTATAATCCAGTCTGTTGATTTCCAATCTGTAGCTATTGGAATTAAGTTGTCTATGAAATTAGGATGTAAAGCGGCTAATTCCCAAGCAATACCTCCACCAATTGAACCGCCAATTGCTGCATAAAGTTTGGTTATTTTTAAGCGGTTTAACCCAATTTTAAAAAGTCTAGAGACATCTCTAACTGTAAAGTCTGAGTAAGATTCTAGATGAAAATTATTAGCACCGTTTCCAGGGATATTAAAAGCGATTACTGAATATGTATTAGTATTGATAAGTTTTTGATGTCCAATAATTGACTTCCACCAACCATCTTTACCACTTGCATTACTATTGCCAGTTAAACTATGGTTAACTAATACAACTGGTGCTTTACCTATCTCTAAACCAAATATTTGGTATGATAAAATAATAGAGGAGTACGTGGTTCCGTTTTCGGTAGTGAAATCCGAAATAGTTAAATGTTTTAAATCCAATGTTTTAAATCTATATGTTTTAATAAATGATGTTGTTTTGCCCTTTTATATGTTTTGATATTACTAAGGAAACTCATGTTTAGGTAATATCAAATCATTGACAATAGCATCATATATGTATAGATATACTGACTTCTCTTTTGGGTAATAGTGTAAATTTTCATAAGTCTAAAAATTATAACTATTCAATAATGTGTAGATGATATAGCTGAATCAGCTAAATAACTTTAATGAATGTAAAGCATACAAACATTTTTATCTACTATAAGTAGATATGGGTTATTAACAAGAAAAAATTGAGTGGATACTCTTTTATAAGTAATTAAAAAAAGAGTCTTTTGTTATCTACCCCAAGCTTACGCCAGGTAGAATGTAGCACCTTCTTTACAAAGTAAAGGGTTGCTAAGGCTTCAATGGGTCTATTCCCTCAGCCTTTCTTGATAACATCTAATAAATAATGAACGGTTGTATTATGGTTACAAATATAACAACAAAAAAAGTTAATAAACATCAAATAATTTAAAATACTTTATAAAGTCAATAATGATAAGGGTTAGCGTAAGAGTATTTGGATAATAAAAATGATAGTATTTAAAAACTAGAAGAGATATTTAATATAAATGCAGTAGTTTTGAGTTGTAAATAACTCATAAAAAATAATATCTTGAAAAAAGCAGTTTTTAATTGGAGTGGAGGTAAGGATAGTGCTTTGGCATTGCATTACATTCAACAGAATAAAGAGTATAGTATTGAAACGCTATTGACTTCTGTTAATGATGAGTTTGATAGAATATCTATGCACGGTGTACGTTCGGAGTTATTGCATCAGCAAGTAGCAGAGTTAGGATTAGCTTTACAAGAGTTGCGTTTACCAGAGAAGCCAACAATGGCAGAATATAATGAGTTGCTTACAAATCTGAATACCGATTTAAAATCAAAAGGCATAGATCACAGTATTTTTGGAGATATTTTTTTAGAAGATTTAAAAGCATATAGAGAACAGCAATTGGCTAATGTTGGTATAAAAGCACATTTTCCACTATGGAAAAGAAACACTAGAGAACTAGTGCACGAGTTTATCGATTTAGGATTCAAAACTATTTTAGTGTGTACAAAAGGAGAGCTTTTAGGAAAAGAATTTGTAGGCGAAATCATCACTAAAGATTTCTTAAAAGAATTGCCTAAAAATGTTGATCCTTGTGGTGAAAACGGCGAATTTCACACATTTGTTTTTGATGGGCCAATATTTAAAAACCCAATAAAATTTGATATTGGGGAAAAAATATACAGAACTTACGATGCGCCAAAAAGTAAAGAAGATGCATGTTTTTCAAGTACACCTAGCACTAAAGAAATGGGCTTCCATTTCTGCGATTTAATTCCTAAATAATAATTATGAAGAAGTTTATATCAGTATTAGTATTGTTTTTATTGTGTTTTGTGTCGTGTAAAGAAACACCAAAAACAGTCCTTAAAACAGATTCGAAAACATCAACTCATATAAAGTTAAAATATGCAACAGGTTTTACAATAGATAAATTTGAAGGCTACAGTGTTGTGCAATTGAATAGTCCATGGCCAAATGCTGAAAAACAGTTTAAGTATGTGTTATTAGAAAAGGGCGTTAAAGTTCCTAAAAACATAAAGTATGATGCTTTAGTACACGTGCCTCTAGAAAAAATTGTGGTGACTTCTACTACACATATTCCGTTGCTAGAGGCGCTTGGGGAAGAACATAAATTAGTAGGGTTCCCAAATACAAAATATATTTCATCTCCTAAAACCAGGCAATTAATAAAAGAACAAAAAGTAGTTGAGCTTGGTGAAAACGAAAGTATAAATACTGAGTTGTTATTAGATATGGAGCCTGATGCAGTCATCGGGTTTGCTATAAATGGTAATAACAAAACGTTCAGAACCATTCAAAATGCAGGTATTCCAGTACTGTATAATGCAGCGTGGATAGAAAAGAATATTTTAGGTAGAACTGAATGGATTAAGTTTTTTGGATGCTTATTTCAAAAAGAAAAATTAGCAGATGATATTTTTAAAAAGATTGAATCTGAATACAACATGGCCAAAGATATTGCAACAAGTATTGAGAAAAAGCCAACAGTATTAGCAGGCTCAATGTTTAAAGATATTTGGCATGTGCCTTACGGAAATTCTTGGGCGGCTCAGTTTATTACAGATGCCGGAGGTGATTATTTATGGAAAGACTCTAAAGGTTCTGGAAGTATTTCTTTAAATATAGAAAGTGTTTTAGAAAAAGCGCAACAAGCAGATTATTGGATTACTTTAGGAACTGAAACTTCTAAAAATCAACTGAATGATAGAAACGTTCACTATAAACAATTTGAAGCTTTTGAAAAAGGTAATACGTTCATAGCTAATGCAACTGGAGAAACGGGTGGCTTGTTATTTTATGAATTAGGACCAAACCGTCCAGATTTAATTTTAAAAGATTTGATATCTGTTTTTCATCCAGAGTTGGTGCCCAATCATAAATTAGTTTTTTACAGCCAATTAAAATGAGAATATTAAGTTCTTGGAGTGGTGGAAAAGATAGTTGCTACGCTTTAATAAAAGCTATTGAAGAAGGAGGGCAAGTTCAAGTTTTGTTAAACATGATGAATGAAAACGGAAAGATTTCAAGATCTCATGGTATTCCGTTAGTAGTATTGCAACAGCAAGCTGCATCTATAGGTGTTCCCTTGGCAACATGTCAAGCAACATGGGCAGAGTATGAAGTAATGTTTATTGAAACACTACAAAAGTTAACTTCAGAATACAATTTAAATACAGCAGTTTTTGGTGATATCGACATTGAGTCTCATAAAGCCTGGGAAGAAAAAGTATGCAAGGCTGCTAACTTGAAAGCTTATTTACCTTTATGGCAAGGTCAACGTAAGCAGTTAGTCATAGATATGATAAATGCTGGGATTAAAGCTGTAATTGTATCATGTAATACAATGTTAGGGAAATCTTTTTTAGGGCGAGAAATTAATTTAGAGTTACTTGATGAACTTGAGAATTTAGGGGTTGACTGTTGTGGGGAGAATGGTGAATACCATACTTTGGTTGTTGATTGCCCGTTGTTTAAGAACTCAATAAATCTTCCTGAGTTTAAGAAAGTACAGCATGAAAATTATTGCTTTATTGATTGGGATTGATACCACTATTAATTTGTATTTTTACGCATAAATAAGTTTTAATTGAAATCCATAACATCAAATTCACCAACTTTTATCATACTCTTAGTATTGCTAATTGCACTGCTATTTATTAATATTAGTCTGGGCTCTATTAGTATACCGATTGATGCTATTATCTCAATTTTATGTGATGACCCTTCAGTAAAATCTTCATGGCGACATATTTTATTAAATTATAGAATACCAAAAGCCATTACAGCAATTTTGGTAGGGTCAGGTTTAGGAACTGCAGGTTTGTTGATGCAGACCTTGTTTAGAAACCCATTGGCAGGACCTTATGTTTTAGGACTGAGTTCAGGAGCAAGTTTAGGAGTTGCAATAATTATTTTAGGCTCTTCTTTTTTTGGAGTTGGTTTTGCTAGTTTATTATTGTCAAAATGGAGTATTGTTTTAGCATCAAGTGTTGGGAGCTTCTTGGTGTTACTCGCCGTTGTTTTAATGAGTATCAGAGTAAAAGATACTATGGCTATTTTAATTATCGGATTAATGTTTGCGAGTGTCACTGCAGCTATTGTAAGTGTACTGTCTTATTTCTCTACAGCAGAACAATTACAGCGTTATGTGTTTTGGAGTTTTGGTAGTTTGGGAAATCTGGCTACAGATGAATTGATAATATTATCAGTAATTACTTTGACAGGTTTATTTTTGGCTGTTGTTTCTATAAAAACTTTGAATTCATTGTTATTAGGTGATCAATACGCAAGAAGCCTAGGAGTGAATATCAAGAGGGCTCGATTAATTGTTATTGTGTCTACAAGTTTATTAGCAGGAAGTATAACAGCTTTTGTGGGACCAATTGCGTTTGTTGGTTTGGCAGTTCCGCATTTAACCAAATTGTTTTTTAATACATCTAATCATAAAGTGTTAGTGCCTGCAGTAATGCTGTCAGGAAGTATATTATTATTGGTATGTGATAGTATTTCTCAATTGCCAATGAGTGAGCTAACATTGCCTATTAATGCAGTTACTTCACTATTTGGTGCGCCAGTAGTCATTTGGTTGCTAGTTAGAAAAAAGAAATTGTTTGTGTAATGGAGCAGAACTTAAAAAAATATAGTGTTCTTAAGGCTGATAATTTATCTATTGGTTACCAAACAAAGCAAAAGAAAACGATTGTTGCTGAAAACATCAATTTTGAATTGCAAAAAGGGGAGTTAATTGGTTTGATTGGGGCAAATGGTATTGGTAAATCCACATTATTAAAGACGTTAACTAAATCACATAAACCATTAAGTGGTAATATCTTTGTCAATGACGTTGATTTAAAAACAATATCAAATATAGATTTAGCAAAAATGCTGAGTGTGGTTTTAACTGAAAACGTATCGCAAACTAATTTATCTGTTCAGGAGTTAATTGCTTTAGGAAGACAACCATATACCAATTGGTTAGGTAGTCTTTCAGAAGAAGATATAATAAAAACAGAGCAAGCTATTGATGCAATTAAAATTCCGGATTTAGCACATAAAAATTGTTTCGAGTTGAGTGATGGTCAACTACAAAAAGTTATGTTGGCACGTGCTCTTGCTCAGGATACAGATATTATTGTTTTAGATGAACCAACAACACATCTCGATTTGTACCATAAAGTCTCTGTGTTAAAACTCTTACAACATTTAGCTACAACAACTCAAAAAACAATTCTGTTTTCTACTCATGAAATTAATGTTACCTTATCACTTTGTGATAAAATTTTAGTTATGAAAGAATCAGGAACTCAATTCGGAACACCAAAAGAGTTAATAGCACAAAACGCTTTTGACGATTTGTTTCCTGAAGACTTGGTTTTTTTTGATGCGGTAAGTAGTGCATTTAAAATAAAATAATCCTTCTAAGTTTACTAAGTAAAATCGAATTATCTTTACCTAATAATATATCAGAATATACATCATGTCAGAAACTATTATCATTTTAATTGCAAGTATCTTATTCGGTCTTGTTGGTTTTTTAATCGGAAAACATATTACAAAACTTCAAAGCACATCAGAATTAAGTGGTGTTAATGAACGTAATAATTTACTTGAAAAACAAATTATTGATACTAAGAACTCAGCTGAATTAGAATATAAAAAACTAGATGAAGGCTTTCAATTACAATTAAATGGATTAAAAGAACAAGTCTTTAAATCTGATCAAGAGAAAGAATTGATTAGAAAACAAAAAGATTCCGTGACCATTGAACTGACAAAATTGACTTCTGAATTTGAAAATTTAAAGACTCAGAATGACACACAAAAAGAAGAGGTTAATCAGTTGCAAGAAAAATTTTCTAAAGAGTTTGAAAACCTAGCAAATAAAATTCTTGATGAAAAGGCTAATAAATTCACAGAATTAAATAGAGAAAACATCAAAGGAATTTTAAATCCGTTACAAGAGAAAATTCAGCATTTCGAGAAGAAAGTTGAGGATACGCATAAAGAAAGTATTGGTCAACATGCGAGTTTGAAAGAGCAAATTTTAGGTTTGAAAGACTTGAATTTACAAATGAGTAAAGAAGCCATCAACTTAACTAAAGCCCTAAAAGGTGACAGTAAATTGCAAGGAAATTGGGGAGAATTGGTCTTAGAACGTGTTCTTGAAAAATCAGGGTTAGAGAAAGATAGAGAGTATTTTGTGCAGCAGAGTTTTGTAACTGAAGATGGTAGTAGAGTGCTGCCAGATGTTGTTATTAATTTGCCTGATAACAAAAAAATGATTGTTGACTCAAAAGTGTCATTAACACATTACGAACGTTTTGTAAATGAAGAAGATGATACATTGCAACAGCAGTATTTAAAAGAGCATGTTAACTCTATTAAACGCCATGTAGAACAATTGGGGGATAAGAATTATCATGATTTATATAAAATTGATAGCCCAGATTTTGTATTGCTATTTATACCTATTGAACCGGCGTTTGCTGTGGCTTTAAATGAAGACAACTCATTGTATAATAAAGCATTTGAAAAGAATATTGTTATAGTTACTCCTGCAACATTGTTAGCCACATTACGTACTATAGATACGATGTGGAATAATGAAAAGCAACAGAAAAATGCTATTGAAATTGCGCGTCAAGCCGGTGCTCTATATGATAAGTTTCATGGCTTAATGACTGATTTAACAGCGGTTGGTAAAGATATGGATAGGGCTAAGAATAATTATTCTACAGCTATGAATAAATTGTTTGAAGGTAAAGGTAACCTTATAACTTCAGTAGAGAAAATTAAAAAATTAGGTGCTAAAGCTAAAAAAGCTCTGCCAGATGCCATTGTTAATAAAGCCATTGACTTAGAAGGTTAAGTTACATCATAAAAAAAGAGGAGCAAAATGCTCCTCTTTTTTTATGATGTGAATATGTATTGTGATTATCCTTTTTTACGTTCTTTAATCAATTGGTCTAGTTCCTTTCCGTAAATGGTCGCTTTTGCTTTTTTAGATAGCCCATTATAAATAGAATCTAAATAAGTAACATTTGCTTCTTCAATTTCTCTAGAGCCAATATATGCTGCAACGGATGTTCTTTTATGAGTTAATGCAAATTGAATGGCTCTTAGATATTTAGCACGAGTTAAAGCAGTTACTTTTTTGTCATATGCAATGATTTCATCTTCATCATTTTTCAATTGTGCTTGAATGAACCCTAAATTTGCTTGCGCCAATTTCCTATTAACATCTTTTAAAGCATTTTGGTATTCGGTGTAAATTCTATGGTTTTTACTACCAGTAATTACAACTTCTGAATTTATTTTTTCTAAGTGCGTGTTTAATTTTAAATCACCTTTTTCACCAAAAAAAGTGATACGATCATTATATTCTACACCATCAATCTTGTCTACATAAATATAAAATAACTCAGGAGAGTCTACTAGTGTAGATAATGAAAAAGTTTCTTGACCATCAATAACAATGGAGTCTAGATCTACTAATGAGCTGTCAACAATTTTCTGTAAATAAACAGTTCCTTTTTTAAGGCCGGTAATTGTTGCTTCAATATGCATTTCGTTTTCTTTTTTACAAGAGACAAATACTATTGTAATAGCTAAAATATAGAGTAAGTTTTTCATTATATAGACTTTAATTTTTGATGGTTTGTTATTGGATACAAATATGCAACTCTTTAAGTTTTGTGACAATTAATTTATGGAGAAACAGCAACTATTTCCATTAATATTGTACATGCAATTGCTGCAATAGTTCCTATAGCATAACCTAAAACTGCTAACAATACACCAACAGTTGCTAATGATGGATGAAATGCCGAGGCAACAATAGGAGCAGAAGCTGCTCCACCAACGTTTGCTTGACTTCCAACAGCTAAAAAGAAGTATGGTGCTTTAATCAATTTGGCAATAAGAATTAAAAGTACAGCGTGTATTGTCATCCAGATTAGTCCTACAGCAATTAAACCTGTATTGTCCATAATCATGGTTAGATCCATTTTCATACCAATTGAAGCAACTAAAATATAAATGAATACACTACCAAATTTACTAGCTCCAGCACCTTCATAATTCTTTGCCTTTGTAAACGATAATAATACAGCTACAATAGTTGATAGTGAAATCATCCAGAAGAAGCTTGAACCTAAAAAGGTGAAAATATTTCTAGTTGTGGCGTTTTCTATGCTTGCTACAAAATCGCTAAAAAAGCTACTTAAATACCCTGAACCGAAATGTGCAAAACTCACCGTTCCGAAGGCAATAGCCGCCATAATCATCATGTCAGTAACTGATGGATTTCGTTTTACACTTTCAGTAAATGTCGACATCTTTTCTTTTAATTCTTCAATTGAAGATGTGTCTGCATTCAACCATTTATCTATTTTTTTAGATTTTCCAATACCAATTAATAGTATGGCCATCCATAAGTTTGCTACAACAATATCAACAAACACCATTCCTCCGTATAACTTTTGGTTGTAACCGTAAATCTCAAGCATTGCGGTTTGGTTGGCACCTCCACCAATCCAGCTACCTGCTAATGTAGATAGTCCTCTCCAAACTGCATCTGGTCCAGCACCACCAACAGTTTCAGGTGAAATCATTGAAATGATTAATATGGCAATTGGTCCACCAATTACAATACCAACAGTTCCTGTAAAAAACATAACTAATGCACGCCACCCTAAATTAAAAACTGCTTTTAAGTCAATACTTAAAGTCATTAATACCAATGCAGCAGGTAATAAAAACCGACTTGATACATAATATAAATTAGAATGGTGTTCAGTCACTTTTCCAGCAGCATCTGTCGTTTCCCATTCAGGAGCTATGACACCTAATGTTGTAAACACAGCTGGAATCATATAAGCCATAAATAGCCCAGGAACTATTTTATAAAACTTTTTCCAGAAGCCAGATTCTTTTGATTCTGTATAAAAAATGAATCCTAAAGAGAGCATTAATACTCCAAATACGATTGTGTCATTTGTAAAAATTGGTTCGTTATTCATTTAATTAGTTTTTTTAGTGATTGCAAAATACAAAAATAAAAAGCAGCTCAATGAGCTGCTTGATAAATATATGTTTTTCTGTAATTATTTTATAAATGCACTGATAGCCTTTGCTAATTCTGTGGCGTTTTTTAATTGTGGCATGTTATATGTTTTTACATTTTCTTGAGTGTCTTTACTTTCAACAGTTTTTAACACATGATTCATGTTTTTAACTATCAATAGCTCGGCAGACTGCTTGCCGTCTTTTAGTAATTGAGCATCTTTAGGTGTAACTTGAATATCATTATCACCATTAATGATTAGAACAGGGATCGTTAACTTTCCTAATTCCTCAGCAGGGGAATAGGCCATCCAACTTCTGATAAATGGTTGTACATCTAAATTAAAAATATTAGCTAAACCGGGGTTGAATTTTTTATCTGTTTTACCTGACTTTAAAATCTCAAAAGTTGTTTTGGCACTTTCTACCAAATCATTTGCGCCCATCATCCCAATTTGTTCTAAGATAACTTGATCTATTGATTTACCAGGGCCTGAAATAGAAACAAATCCGTTAACATGTTCATTTGCTGCCAACATACCAACTAATGATCCTTGACTATGACCGATGATGTAAATGTTTGAATAGTGTTTTGTAGTTTTTAAATAGTTTACTACTTTTTTTGCGTCTTCTACAAAATCATCGAAAGTGACTTGTTTGATTTGTTTTTCGTTTGCTCCTTTTTTAAGCATGGTTAAGGCGCGTTTGTCATATCTAAATGTAGCTATACCTTTCACTTGTTAAATCTTCAGCTAAATACTTTAATGAATTGTTTTTCATGAAGTTCTGATTCCCATCTCTGTCATTTGGTCCAGAACCAGGAATAATTATCGCAACAGTAGAAGTTTTACTGTATGGTATTAATAATGTACCTTCTACATAGTTACTAACTGTAATATCTTGAGCAATGAAATCTTGAGCAGTTGCAATTGTACTGATGATTAATCCGATAAGTATTAGTAGTCTTTTCATGAGATTGTGTTTAAGTATTGTCTTTCAAATAAAATGCCAATTTGAAGTTAACTTATAATTTATAAGATTTTGAATTCGATTTAATAAGCAAATATGGTACTCCGATTATCATAGCGGTGTAGAAGGCAACATTTTCAAAAGTTTTGTCTTCTGTAAGTTTTGTTAAAACATAACCTATAATAATTATAAATGCCATGGTGAAAAAGACATTCCTGAATAAGGAAGCTATTTTTTCAATATGATATGTTGCTTTCTTTTCTTCAGGCATTGTGTTATAGCCAGCTATTAAATTATAAAGTTTGAAATTCTTTATAAGAACCCCAATAAGAATAAACAATCCTGAAGTTAATAGCATGTCTCGTGTTTTTTATAAAGATATTAATTTTTATGTTTCAAATACCGTTTTTCTTCTCTATTTAAATAGCTCTCAAACTTCTTAGGCAATGGTATTGTCAGTGTCGTAAATTCTTTAGTAATTGGATGAGATAAACTAACAGCTGTTGCTGCTAAAAATAAGCCTTTGTGCATCATCACGTTTTTAGGGGCATAGAGTTTGTCGCCCACAATAGGAAACCCTAGTTCAGAAAGATGAATACGTAATTGATGCGTTCTTCCAGTTTTAGGCGCTAATTTCACCAATGTTAGATATTCGTTTTGTAAAGCGTTTATTTGTGAAACCGTTGCGTATTCTGTTAGAGCAGATTGAGAATTTATATCCGTGTTAATGATTCCTGACTTTGGTAACTTTCCAACAACAATGGCGTGATATTCCTTTTGAATTTTTTTAGTTTCAAACTGCTTATGTAAGTGCAGTTGTGTCGACTTTGTTTTTGCAATTAATAAAATACCACTAGTAGGATTATCCAATCGATGTACGGGTTTTGGGAAATTTAAAGCATCGGTTAATGTTGATGATTTCAAATTGTATGGTAATGCGTTTTCAATGGTTTTGTAATAGTTTCCGTTTGTAGGAAATCCTGCGGGTTTGTTTATTGCAGCAAAATAATCATCTTCATAAATAACCTCTAAATCTAATTGAAACACTTTTTTCGGATTGGTATCTGGAGCAATTAATTCAATGCATTGTCCGGCTTTAATCCAATCACTTGTTGCTGCTGTCGTGCCATTTATAAGAATACATTTTTTAACGATACATTTTTTTACAGCGCTTCTACTTTGTAATTTTTCAAATACAGTGCCTGCATATTCTTGTATGCGAATATGGTAGTCACCTTCTGGAACAATATGTTTTTCTAGGATAATCATTATAATCTAGTTGAGTTTAGATTTTATGATTTGGGAAGCTAATTCGGCATTTTTTATGTCACATTTTGACAATAGAATTCTTATTTGATTTTTTTTATAATGAAATTTCAAAAGATTTTTCTCTTCATACGTATTTCCAACTCCGAAACCTATAAAGTCAACAATGTAACTTAGGAGCGTTATTAACCAATTTATATGTCTCTTTTGTAAATTAAATGAATTAATATTTTGGTATTCATAAATTGCATTATCATTTATATCTTCATCATTTTTAATTTCGAAATGATCATCATTAATTTTAATTTCAAATATTGGATTTTCACGCAATAAAAATGATTCAGTATTCATATAAACTTTGAATTAATAATTATTGTCAAAGATAATAGAATAGAGTAGACGAATACAAAAAACGCCTCTCAAATGAGAAGCGTTTTTTAATATGATCTATAGAAACAAGTGTTTCTTATCTGTGTATTGTTTGAGTTCTGTCTGGTCCTACAGAAACAATTTTGATAGGAATTTCTAATTCTTTTTCTAAAAATGCGATGTACTCGTTCAATTCTTTAGGGAACTGACTTGTTTCAGTCATTTTAGTTAAATCTTCTTTCCAACATGGGAACTTTGTATATATCGGAGTGATATTTTCTGGTTCAATATTATATGGTAAATGTGTGATTGTTTCACCTTTATAGTTGTATGCTGTACATACTTCTAAACCGTCAAACCCAGAAAGTACATCACCTTTCATCATCATTAACTGAGTTACTCCGTTAACTTGACAAGCATATTTTAAAGCGACTAAATCTAACCACCCACAACGTCTTGGACGACCAGTAACAGCACCAAATTCACGACCAACTTTAGCCATTTCTAAACCTGTATCATCAAATAATTCAGTTGGGAATGGTCCAGAACCAACACGAGTAGTATAGGCTTTGAATATTCCGTAAACTTCTTTGATCTTGTTAGGAGCAATTCCTAAACCTGTACAAGCTCCGGAAGCAGTAGTGTTAGAAGATGTTACAAATGGATAAGTTCCAAAATCAATATCTAATAAAGATCCTTGAGCACCTTCTGCAAGAATAGTTTTACCAGCTTTTAAAGCTTGGTTTAAATACTCTTCACTATCAATAAATTGTAATTCTTTTAATTTTTCAACGGCTGCAAAAAACTCTGCCTCCATTTCTGCTAAGTCATATTGCACATCAACATTATAAAAGCTAATCATAGCTTCATGTTTGTTAGCAAGACTTCTGTATTTTTCTTTCCAGTCAGATAACTCTAAATCACCAATTCTAATTCCGTTTCTACCAGTTTTATCCATATAAGTTGGACCAATACCTTTTAACGTAGAACCGATTTTGGCTTTACCTTTTGAAGCTTCAGAAGCCGCATCAAGTAAACGGTGCGTTGGTAAAATAACGTGTGCTTTACGTGAGATAATTAATTTTGATTTGTAATCAATATCAAATTTATCTAAACCTTCTAATTCTTGAACAAAAACCACAGGATCAATAACGACTCCGTTACCAATTACATTAATTGATTTTTTGTGAAATATTCCTGATGGAATAGTTCTTAAAACGTGTTTGATGCCATCAAACTCTAAAGTATGTCCTGCATTTGGTCCTCCTTGAAAACGAGCAATAATGTCATAATCTGCTGTAAGAACGTCAACAATTTTACCTTTTCCTTCGTCTCCCCATTGTAAACCTAGTAGTAAATCTACTGCCATTGTGTGTTGTTTAGTGTGTTGTTATTTAGTTTTTTTTGTTCCGTAAAAATATAAGGAATGGTTGTGAATTTCAATGTCAAACACCTCTTCAATTGTTTGTTTGATAGATTGAATTCTTGGATCACAAAATTCTAATACCTCACCGGTATCAGTTAGAATAACATGATCATGGTTTTTATCAAAATAAGATTTCTCGTAATGTGCTTGGTTGTCACCAAACTGATGTTTTCTAACCAAACCGCAATTTAGAAGCAATTCAATGGTGTTGTATAGTGTAGCTCTACTCACACGATATTTTTTCATTTTCATCATGATGTACAATGATTCAATATCAAAATGGTCATTACTACTGTAAATTTCATTTAAAATTGCGTATCGTTCAGGTGTTTTACGATGGCCATTTTCTTCCAAATAGCTTGTAAATACCGTTTTAACGATTTCTTGATTACTGTCTTTTTCCTCCATTAATTTTAAAAATTGGAACGCACAAATTTACAATTAATTATGGCATTACCAACCAATTCTTTTTGATTAAATAATACAAGGTTATTAACAATAAAACGCGTAGTTTTTTTAGTGGTAGTTGTCTAAAAAAGAGTTGTTTATATTCTTTTTACTCGATCAATACCGTTTATCTTTTGAATGTTATTGATGAGTTTGTCAATAGTTTTTTTGTTTTTAACTGATACTGTAATATGACCAGTAAAAATACCATCATCAGTTTCAAAACTAATTTTTTTAATATTAACATTCATATTATTAGAAATGACCATGGTTAAATTGTTCACTAAACCTAATTGATCAATTCCTGTAATCACTAAATCTGCAAAATATTCTTGTTGCGATGAGTCTATCCATTTTGCTTTGATAATTCTATAGGCATAATTGGCCTGCATACTCACTGAATTTGGACAATTGTTTTTATGCACTTTAATGCCTTCACTAACTGTTACAAAACCATATACTTGATCACCAGGAATGGGGTTACAACAACTAGATAGTTTATAGTTGAGTTTTTCTTCTTCCTTACCAAATACTAATAAATCATACTTGTGTGTAATTTCCTCTTTATTGAGTTCCTCTTGGCTGCTTTTCTTTCTGGTACGTTTTTTAAAGAAACTGATGAATGCATTATTGCGTTCTGCAGCAAAATCTTTTAATTTCTTATTATCAATATTACCCAATCCAGCTCTATAAAACAGATCTAAGCTGGTTTTTAATTCAAAAAACGACACCAATTCATTAACACTTCTTTCGTTTAAAGTAATCTTTAATTGTTTTAGTTTTCTAGCAAGTAACTCTTTTCCATCTGCTGCAATTCGTTTCTTTTCTTCTTTTAGAGACGATTTAATTTTAGATTTTGCTCTAGCTGTAGTAACATATTCTAACCAGTTGGCACTTGGCTTTGTGTTTTCAGAGGTTATGACTTCTACTTGATCGCCACTTTTTAGCACATGACTTAAAGGTACTAATTTTCCGTTAACCTTTGTGCCTCTAGTTTTATAGCCTATTTGTGTGTGTATGCTAAAAGCAAAATCTAATGAAGTCGCACCTTTAGGTAATGATTTTAAATCGCCTTTTGGTGTGAATACAAAAATCTCTTTGGCATATAAATTTAATTTGAATTGTTCAATAAAGTCAACAGCATTGGTTTCCTGGTTTTCTAAAGCTTCTTGTAGTTTTACTAACCATTCATCTAAGCCACCTTCATCATCAGCACCTTGTTTGTATTTGTAATGTGCTGCATAGCCTTTTTCTGCAATTTCATTCATGCGTTCTGAGCGAATTTGAACTTCTACCCAGCGTCCCTTTGGACCCATTACAGTAATATGTAGAGCTTCATATCCTGTAGATTTCGGACTGGAAATCCAATCACGCAAACGTACAGGGTTCGGACGGTAATGATCAGTTACAATAGAGTATATTTTCCACGCAATAAATTTTTCTTGTTCTTGGTCGCATTTATAGATGATTCGTACAGCAAACTTATCATACACTTCTTCAAAAGTCACGTTCTGTTTGAGCATTTTTTTTCGGATAGAAAACACCGATTTTGGACGTCCTTTAATTTGGAAATCAATATCTTGGTTAAGTAAACTATCTTTTATTGAATCATTAAAAGTATTTATATACTGGTTTTGTTCTTCTTTAGATTCTATTGTTTTTTCAAGAATACTATTGTAAACTTCAGGTTCTGTATATTTTAAACTTAAGTCTTCCAACTCCGTTTTTATGTTGTAAAGTCCCATTCTGTGGGCAAGAGGCGCATAAATGTATAAGGTTTCAGAAGCAATTTTCACTTGTTTATATCCAGGCATTGACCCCATGGTCTGCATGTTATGTAAACGGTCTGCTATTTTGATAATGATTACGCGCACATCATCATGTAAAGTCAGTAACATTTTTCTGAAGTTTTCAGCTTGTAATGAAACATCAGCTTCACTCTGTAATTTTGATATTTTAGTCAAACCATCTACAATCCTTGCTACGGTTTCTCCAAAGAGACGTTCCATATCATTTAAATTGAAATCGGTATCCTCAACAACATCATGTAGTAATGCAGCTGCAATTGAAGTTGCATCTAAACCAATTTCAGCAGCTACAATTTTAGCAACTGCAATAGGGTGAAATATATAAGCTTCACCACTTTTTCTACGTTGGTCTTTATGGGCATCTACTGCAGTGTTAAATGCTAATCGAATCAACTTTTTATCGTTATCAGATAAGGATTGATAACTGATTTTTAAAAGATTTCTATATTCGCTAGCAATTGCTGCATTTTCTTGTTCAATTTCTACTTCTGTCATATATCTAAGATATAATAAGTACAACAGTTCTGCAATCTTTTTTTATGAATTCTATAAAGAATGGACTATGCCAAAAAATCAATGTATATTTGCGGCTACAAAATGTAACATCATATTTGTGTTACAAGTTAAAATCACTGACAGATTACAATGTCAGAATAACATAAAAGCCGAAAAGGCTTACTTAAAAATAACATATGACATTTGAATCTTTAGGATTATCAACAGCATTAGTAAAAGCTGTTGAAAAGAAAGGGTATACTGAGCCTTCACCAATTCAGCAAAAAGCAATCCCATTAATTTTAGACGGCAAAGATGTATTAGCATCTGCACAAACTGGAACAGGTAAAACTGCAGGGTTTACCTTACCAATGTTACATAATTTAGTGGCTAATAACAAATGGAAGAGACGCCCAATTAGAGCACTAATTCTAACACCAACACGTGAATTAGCAGCACAAGTATATGATAATGTAAGGGAATATAGTGAGTATTTGGACATCAAATCGATGGTAATTTTCGGTGGTGTAAATCAAAAACCTCAAATTAGAGCCTTAAGAGATGGTGTAGATGTATTGGTAGCAACACCAGGTAGATTATTAGATTTACAAAGTCAAGGTGCTTTATCATTAGGTAAAATAGAGTTTTTAGTATTAGATGAAGCTGACCGTATGTTAGATATGGGATTCTTAAGAGATATTAAAAAGGTATTAGATCTTGTGCCAAAAGAGCGACAAACATTATTGTTCTCAGCTACTTTTTCAAAAGAAATTAAATCGTTTGCAAGTAGTATTTTAAGAAATCCAGTAGCTGTTGAAGCGGCTCCGGAAAATACAACGGCAGAAAAAGTTGTTCAAAAAGTTTATCGTGTTGATAAGGGTAAGAAAACAGAATTAATTATTAAACTGATTGCCGACGGTAAATGGAAACAAGTTTTAGTGTTTACACGTACTAAACATGGTGCAAACAGATTGACTGAAAAAATGAATAAAAAAGGCATTACTGCCGCAGCTATTCATGGTAATAAAAGTCAGAATGCCAGAACAAAAGCTTTAGAAGGATTTAAAACCAATAAGGTTAGAGTCTTGGTTGCAACAGATATTGCTGCTCGTGGATTAGATATTCCGTTATTGCCACATGTTATTAATTTTGAACTGCCAAACGTTCCTGAAGACTACGTACACCGTATTGGTAGAACAGGTAGAGCAGGAGCGAGTGGTGAAGCATTATCATTAGTTTGTGGAGAAGAAAGAGAATATTTAAAAAGTATTGAAAAGCTTTTAGGAGAGAAAATGCCAACATCTTCAATTGAAGGTTATGAGCCAAGTAAAGAAGATTTAGAGAGCACACCAATAAAAGGAAAGGCTCAAAAGAAATCTTCAAGAGGTGGTAATTCTGGTAGAGGATCGTCAAATAGTAATTCAAATAGAAGACGAACTAGCGGAGGTGGTGCAAATAAAAATAAATCAAGACGTCCGCGTAGAGATTAAATTGATATGGAGCAACAAAAAAATAATCCATTACATGGTGTGAAACTAGCAACTATTGTTGAAGAGTTGGTAGAATATTATGGTTGGGATCATTTAGGCACACAAATAAATATCCGTTGTTTTAATGACAATCCTTCTGTAAAATCAAGCTTAAAATTTTTAAGACGTACACCATGGGCAAGAGATAAAGTAGAGCATTTATACTTGTATATGCTTCGTAAAAGTGGTAGAAATAAGAAATAAGTATAAAACATAAAAAAAGCCCAATCAATATTGATTGGGCTTTTTGTTTTGAAAATGATATGTTTATAAAACGCTTACATTTACTGCGTTCATTCCTTTTTTACCTTCTTCTAAATCGAATTCAACTTCGTCTCCTTCGCGAATTTCATCTACTAATCCTGTAACGTGTACAAAATACTCTTTGTTTGAACCTTCTTCTGTAATAAATCCGAAACCTTTAGTGTCGTTGAAGAATTTTACTGTTCCTTTACTCATTGTTTGTGTATTAAATTATTAATTATTGTATTCATTACAAATGTAGTGCCAAAAATTAGATACTCAACCTATTTATCGAAATATTATAATCATACTGCAAATCTTCATGTAATGCGAGTGTTTTCTTTTTAATAGATTCTAATTCTCGTTTATAGATGTTTAATAGAACAGTATTGCGTTTAATAGAGGGGGTTAATTCGCTAAGTTTTTCACAGAAATATAGGAGTAAAGTGATTTCAGTTTCTTTGTTTTTTGAATAGCGAATATACTTTTTAATGTTTCTTAAAATTTTACGAACACTCTTTTTAATAAAGTAATAGGTTTTAGTATTGATGAGTTCAAATTGCTCGTCAATTTCAAGTTTTACAGTATCAATATAATGATCTTCATGATCTGATTCAAATAACAAATAGGTGAATAGCTCTTTGTTTTCTTTTTTGAACTTAGATAATTGTAAACACAATTCTATTAACTCGTCATTTGAGCGTTGTTTGAGTTCTATTTTTATGTCTTTTACACTGGCTACTTTCATATTACACTAAAGTTAACACATATCCGATTAATGCGCCTCCGAAAACGATAAATGCACTATTTAGTTTTTTAAACACAAACACACCTGCCAGGCTTATTATGGCAATAAGTACTGTTCTCCAATCCATTAAAGTGTCTTTACACATATCGAAGCAGACTGCAAATATTAAAGCAACGGCTGCTACATTTACGGCATTTAAAAAAGCACTAATAACTTTTGATTTCCGCATTCGTGGGATTATTGGATTGAGTACTAATACAAATAAAAACGAGGGTAAAAAGATACCTAATGTAGCTGCTAAACCTCCAGATAGCCCATTCATTTGCCAACCAATAAATGTTGCTGTTGATAATACTGGTCCAGGGGTGAACTGTCCTACAGCAACTGCGTCTATCAGTTCTTGTCTTGACAGCCAACCATTTGCTACGAGTTCAGTATCAAGAAAAGCAAATAATACATAACCACTCCCGTATAGAATAGCACCAATTTTAAAAACGTTAATAGTATTTTAAGGCTTCCCATTTTTACAGGATTACTTATTTGAATCAGAAGCAATGGTATAAATGTGTGTAGTGTGTTTTGTTTTTCCTTGAGATAATACAGTAATATTCCAATGAGTCCACAACCAAATAAAGCGCCTATTTCATTTAAACCACATAAACAGGAAATAAGAGTTAATATTCCTAAAACAACTAGTTCTGTAGTTTTTACTGCTTTTTTAGCTAACCGATTGCCTGCCATTATAATTAAAGCAATAACTGCAGGTTTGATACCGTAAATAAACGGTTCAACTTCTGGTAATTGCCCGTAAGTTTGGTACAGCCAAGCAAATACCATTGTAATTAAAATTGCTGGTGTAATAAAGCATGCTCCAGCAATAAATAGACCTTTCCATCCACCACGTTCATAACCACAATGCATAGTCATTTCCGTAGAATTTGGACCAGGAATTAAGTTTGTAGCACCAATTAAATCTAGAAAGTGTTCTTGACTAAACCATTGCCGTTTATGGACGACTTCATCTTCCATCATCGCAATATGTGCTGCCGGACCACCAAATGAAATACAGCCTAATTTGAAAAATAGCTGTGCAATTTCTAACAGATTTCCTTTTTTCTGCATACTAAACGGAATGTGCTTTTGAGTAATCAGTATTTAATACCAACGTTTCTTTTTCTTTTTAGAACTCTCAGACTTTCTACTCTTTTTATATTTACTTCCTTGCTTTTTATGAACTTGCGGTTTTGCTTTAGGATCTAAAGGAAACGGGTGTTCATCTTCAATAGGAATAATCTTGTCAATGGTTTTTTGAATAGCAGTTACGTAAGTTTTCTCATCTGCAGAACACAATGAATATGCAGTTCCTTTGCTACCTGCTCTA
>CBCXVT010000031.1:0-30071 GCA_965178635.1 Flavobacteriaceae bacterium
GCTTCATTGTAAGCTAATCTGTCAAGATCTTTATCTGTTAATGCAAAAGTTACTGGTTTTCCTAAAGTTCCAGATGTGGTAACATAATCAATAATTTGATTTCGTTCTACACATATAAAATCATCATTAAACTGCTGTAAATCATCTTTAGTTGTTAATGATAGTTTCTGTAAATCAGAAATCTTAGTAATTGTAGATATATCAATATTTTCCGATTTAAATTTTCTCTTATAAAACGGAGAATTCTCATTTAAGTATTTGAGTAATTCAATTAATTTACTATTCTGAAACTCTTTAATTTCATCTTGTGATACTTTTTCTATATCTGGAATCATCATAAGTTAATTAATTTTGTTTTGACATTTATTTAAATACTTTTTAATCATTTCATTATCAGGAACTGTTGTCACTTCTTTATCGAGAGCAGCTTGAAAGTATAACATAGCCTTGGTGTACATTTTTTTTTGATAATAATATTTTCCCACTTTAAAGTACACACTCCATATATTTGGATTTAAAGAAATATATTTCTCCAATATTTCTGTATGCATTATTGAGTTTTTATTAACCAATAATTCATCAATTTCTCTATCCTTGATTCTATAGATTTCATAATCTATAAATTCTTGAGATTCTAAAAACGAATCTGAACAAATGGTCAATTCTTCATTTTCAAAACGTGTGTTTTTAGTAAAGTTACCATTAAAAACATCATCCAAATCATAGGCGACAAATTCGCCTAATTGATATGGATTAGAAGACACCCACATTTGACGTTCTGAAGGCTTAAACACTACACCATGATGTGCTAAAAGCTGATTTAAAGCCTTTTCATTCCCAAAACCAATTGGTTTATTTTGTAGTCCATTTTTATTTCTTAAAATATTTACTGCTACCTGCGGTGTTATTACTGCTGTGGAATCAATTAATTGACTCATTTTATCATATCTGTATTTTGAATGACTCTCTAAAATATGTTTCATATTGTTTTCATCTTCTTTATAGGCTTCACTTTGAAAATGGTTAGAACATATTAATTGATTTGTGTTTGCTACATCATAAACTCCAAATTTATTTGGAGACACTTCAATTAAAACCGCTTTATTATCTGTTGCGCTACCAACCATAATTGATTCAGCTACAAAAACATTTCTAGTTTTCGCAATATTTATTGCTTCTTCGATTGTAGAAGCATATTGGATAATTTCACGCGCTAATAAAGAGATTGGTGTTTTAGCCACTAATGGCATATCAGATTTCCCAGCATTTAAGGTAACAGTTAACCCGTTTAAATTCATTGCAGATACAACTCCAATCATCCCGCCCCAAGACACAGAAGCAAATGGAATACCATTATCTGGCTTAACAAAGGATATTAGTTTATTCTTCGCAAAATCATCTCCAGCATAGAAATCGAAATTTCGTCCTAAAATTAAATTTCCGTCTGTAGTTTTATTTCCCCATGCTGCAAAAGATGAGCAACCAACTAATGCTAAATCTTGTAAAGCGTGACCAATATCATGTGCTCCATGTAAATAGAGGCTACGCAAATATTTTGGTGCAATATAATTATAGGTGTCTGACGCATATCTAGATACACCATATATTTCAGTTTTATACTCTTCTTTTACATTTAAGTATAATTTTCTGTTAAACCACTTTAAAAAACCTCTAAGAAGACGTTGTTTAAACTTTGAAGGTACAATTTCTGTAACTTTATCCAAAAACACTTTATCTTGGTATTGTAATAACTCCTGTGTTAAACTTCCAGTTATTAATCCTCTTTCTAATGGATCACCTTCTACTAACAATTGCCAATGCCCATGGTTAGATAATTTTAATATATTATTATCAATTGTAAATAATGAATCTGAATGTATAATTCGTTCAGCAAGCACGTTATTATAGCCTTCTGTAACTGGTTTATGGTGTAATGATTTTGATACTCCACAAGAAGTTAGCACTGTTGTAAACAACAGGATCGTAAGAAACTTTATGATGTTATTATTTAGCATTAACCTCAGTAAGTTCTTTATTTATTTTCTCTACTAAATAGTCTCTTCCTAACATTTCAGAACATGTCAATACTGCACTAATTGTTACTCCTAACAAGCCGTGCATATTAATACTTTGTCCAGTAAAAAATAAATTTTTTAATTTCGTTCTTGGTGATAAAAACGAAGTCATCGGGCTATCAGCATCTTTTACATAACCATACATTGACCCTTCATTAACCCCTATATAATCTCTATATGATAATGGCGTTGATGAATGTACCGATTTAATACAGGACCTGAAGTTTGGGAACTTTTTTTCTATTTCCTTTATAGTGGTTTCTATTTTTCTGTTCTTAAATTCTTCATAAGCATTCCCACGTTCATCATTTTCTGCTACAGTATTAAAAGTATCCTCCCACTCTTTAACATCGTCATAGCGCATATACGTTATAAAAGTCATATTCTCTGCCCATTCAGTTTGATTTTTTTTAGCTCCTACTGATAGCATATACCCTTCTGGCCAAGATGTTTCAGTATAGTCCTGAGCATCCCAAACTCTATTAACATTTTTAAAATGATAATGGTTATTATTTATGTATTTAAAGGTTTCAGGCTTAAATACAAAATAAACACTAAATGCAGAAATAACACTTTTTATGTTTTCAATACGTTTAGTATAGGCTTTACGCATTCTGTTTTCGCCAATCATTTTTAAAGTATACTTTGGCTCAATATTAGATATGAATTGTTTTCCAAAATACTCATTACCGTCCTTTGTTTTAGCAGAAATTAATTTTCGATCTTCAAAACCGAATCCAATAACCTCTTTATACTTTAATACCTGTCCTCCTAAGTTTCTTATTTGTTTTATCAACAATTTTGAAATCTGACTTCCCCCATTAATACAACGCCATGAGCTTTGAATATATGAGTTAATTGACAAGGCATGCACGTAAAATGGGGTGTTATCTTCACCTGCATATAAAAAATTTGACCCAACTAAAACTGCTCTTAACTTCTCATTGTCAGTAATACTTTCTATATAATCTTTAACTTTTAAAGATAATAAGTCTGTTTCGCCATAATAGGCATCACCAATTTCTAAATTATATAAAGGAAAACTGTTACAGGTATCTTTAATTTTATCACAATAAATTTCAATAGCTTTTTTCTCATCTGGAAATAGTACAGATAATTGCGCTATAAAATTATCATATCCTTGTGCATGCGGATAATTAACTTCATCTCCTTCAAAACTAATCAAATCGTATTTATCGACATCCATACGTTTTAGCTTCAGGTCATCCATGATGCCTAAGTATTTAAAATATTGATGCAAATTTTCACCTTCAGCTAATCCGCCAATATAATGGACACCAGTATCAAAAATACTTTTATCCCTAACAAAAGTCTGTAAATTACCACCAAACTGATTATTTTTCTCTAAAACACAAACTTTATAACCTTCTTTAGCAAAGATTAAAGCTGAAACAAGACCTCCTAACCCACTACCTATTATTACAACGTCTGAGGTATTCTCTTTCATTATTTAGTTATTATTTGATAAAATTATTATTTCACTATCCTGAAAACTAACCGTATAGTTTTGTTTTAAAATTACATTTATTTCAAGAGAATTGTTTAAAACTACAACTGTTGATATATTTTCTAAATCTAATTCTGTAATCGTCATTTTTGTAGACACAATTAAAGTATCAACTTTAGAAGGTAATTGTAACACATTTAAATAAGTTATACTTCTATCTTTTCCGATAAAGTTATTTTTTGCGACATTTCGTTTAGATTCGTCAGAGATGTAAGCATACATTTTACGTGAATTACTGTAATAATTTAAAAGTAAATCTAGTTGACCATAATCATTTGAAACATGGAGTAATTTTGCATCTAAAGCTATATGTTTTGAAACTCTAGCATAAGTTTCAATATTATGTTTCAAGTCGAGTTTTACTGCCGATATTATGGATGAAGATTTATATGTAAAATTACTTAATACCAATTTTTTAAAGTAAGTATCAGATTCCATTACTTCACGAAAGCTTTGAAACTCTTTTTTAAATTTTGCACTAATTGTTTTCGTTTTTTCTTTTATAGCTCCTGTTAGCTCAGCATCGTTCATATTTACCCTATCACCCAATTTCACTGAGATTGCTCCATCATAAATGATAAAATCTCCTTTTGGTAATACTTCAGAATTTCCATGAATATATAGTGGTAGAATATCTAAATTAAGCTCTTGAGCAAGTAAGAATGCGCCTTTGTGAAACCTACCAATTTTGTTTGAAAACATTCTTTTCCCTTCAGGAAATACTACTAATGAATAACCTTGTTTAATTTTTTCTTTCAAATGTTCTAAACTTCCGTCAACACCACTAGAAACTGGATAGTAGCCCGTTACCTTAGCTAATTGCCCAAATATTGGAGATTTATATACCCAATCATTAACTAAAAATATAACTTTTGGTGTAACCAAGGCAATAGCCAAAGTATCTAAAAAAGACGTGTGGTTAGCTATAATTATTGCTTGTTTCTCAAATGATTCGTTATTTAAATACACCTTTTTATTTACAAACGGATTAGAATACAGAACAGATGTAGCTAACTTTGCCATAGCTTTATGTAACCATCTAAATTTAACTTTTTTATTAATTGGTAATGCTTTTAATATTGTAATTGCAAACAATGACAATAACATACCTCCAACTCCATAAAAAGTGAAAGAAATAATTGAATGAAATGTCTTTCTAAACTCTAAAGGAGCAAGTCCATTCTTTGCTCTATTGGTTATTAACCCTCTAAAAATAATTGGTTGAATAACAAAGGTCATTAATAATGCCGTTAGTATACCTATTAAACTCACTAATGCTATTGAATACAGCGCTGGATGTTTTGCAAAAATAAGTACTCCGACCCCCAAAATTGTTGTAATAACAGATAAAATTATTGATGTTCTATATATGCTCAAATGCAAATTGCCTGTTTCATATTCTTTTATTAAACCATTTGTCATGAATATGGCATAATCAACACCTAAACCAAATATAAATGTTGAAATAATTATATTAAATATATTAAACGAGATTCCAAAAACGCCCATAACACCTAGTGTAACTACCCAGGTCAAAACAATTGGGATAATTGTAATTACAACTAGTTCAAGACGTCTAAAAAAAACAAAAAGCACTAGAATTACCGCAAAAAAAGAATACCCTAATAGCGAATTAAAATTATCTTTAAATGTGCTTAAAAATGTTTCATTCATTGCTTGTCTGTCAATAACAACCACATTCTTATTTTCAGAAAATAACTTCTTTATCTCATTTGCATTTTCCTTTGTTACTTTTAAAGATGATAAAACCGTATAGAAATCATCAGAGCCAGATATAAACTCTTTAACATTAAATGCATGAACTTTGGAGTATTCATCTAAGGAAACAAAATCATTCTTTGTGTTTACTTTATTATAAAACGCTTGAAAAGTTGAGGGTTTAAATCCAAATATCTCCCCTTCTTTCATTAATAAAAACCTAACACTATCCTTTTTATTCTTAGACCAAAATTTTTGCCATTGCTTAATTTTACCGTGTTGCTTTTCTTTCCCTAAAACTACACTTGCAGATGAACTAAAACTTATAATTTTATTAGTTTTTTTTAATTTTTTTAATAAATTATAAATTGTATCATTTTCTTGCAAAGCCTTATCAATACTATTCGAATACCCAACTAGATAAAGGGATTTTGATGTTGTATTAAGTAAATTGTCTAAAGCTTTCTCTTCCAATAATAGATCTTCAGTTTGATAATTCATTTTTGAAATATCTTTATCAAAAAGCACTTTAGAATATGTGAATGCCGCAATCAAAGAAAGAACAACACAAAGACTTATTAGGGCTTTGCTTTTACTAAAGGAATAACGAGCAATATTATCAATGAAATTGGTTTTAGAAACTTTATTTTTTTTCTCTTTATATAAATGTGGTATCACAATTAAAGCGAAAAATGATGACCCTAAAACACTTACTGCCGCAAAAACACCTAAATCTTGTAAAGCCCTAGACTTGATAAAAAGTAAACATAAAAAAGCCATGGCAGTAGTTATACTACTCATAACTATTGGTCTAGTTACATCATTATATAACTCTTTAACATTTAAATTACTTCTGTAGTGTGTAAGAATATGTAATGAAAAATCTAATGTAATACCTAATAACACTGATCCTATACCAATTGAAATTGCAGAAATAGTACCTCTGAATATAAATAAGGTTGATATAGCTAATAATGCTCCAAATAATGTAGGAATGAATAAAATTATTGGAATACTCAATCGTCTGTAAAAGATTATAAGAATTACCAATAAAATAGATATTGCTATGGTAACTGTAAGCTGAATATCTTGTTTAATTTGATTTGCATTAGCGACAGCTATTAATGTAGCACCATAATAGTTTAACGACGCTTTGTTATGAAATTTATTATTTATACTTGATTTAATTGCATTTAATTGTGCCACAAACATTGTGTTCTTATCTGTTTCATTCGGCTCAAGCTTAGGCTTAATAAACAGCAACAGATCCTTTTTATCTTTAGTAACTACAAAACCATTTTCGATTGTAAAGTCATCTCCAACTTGTAGGCTTTTTAGCTTTTCTAATCCTAAAAATGTAATTCCGAATGGGTCTTTTAAAATGGAGTTCCTAGTTACAAAACCAGAAGGTGAAATTAAAGATTTAAAATTCTCGGCAGTTTTTTTTGCAACTTCACTAGGACTTACTTTATGCTCTATTATTTTGTAATCCTCTGTAGTTAAGAATAAAGGTAAATTTTTATATACAAAGTCTAGGGTTTCTTCTAAATCACTATCGCTAACAACTCCCTGAATTTCAGAAATGTACGCTTGGCATGTTTCGCCTAATTCTGCCTTTAAATTTTCAGCAATTTCAGTTAAATCAACATTACCTTCATTTGGTTCTGCCTTTAGGTGGACAATTATTTTATCAGAAAAATCTACTTGGTCTAACACCTTGTTTAATACAATTGCCTTTTTATTAGCAGGTATTAGTTTAGTTATATCTTCCTCAAATTTTAATTTTGAAGACACTACAATTAAACCTACTAAAAATACTATAATAGTACTTAAAGCAAGAGCTTTATTAGCTTTTATAAGCTTATATATGTGATAAAAAAAACGCTCCACTATTTTCTATTATTACTAAAAAGACTACAGAAAACATATCCTAAAAGCCCAAAAAGCAAAGCTAATAAAAACGCTAAAGAAAAACTTCCTAAAAGATACTGAGTTAAGTGTGAATTTACATCAATAGTATTTATGTTAATATCATTAAGTGTAGTTATTGCAGGACGTTCACTTAACATGAAAGCTCCTAAGTGTATACTCCCATAAATTATTAGTGGTATAAAAATTGGAATACTAATATTCGAGAAGGCAAATGCAATCATTTTATTGAGCTTGAGAGCCACTGCTAAAAACAGAACTAAGACGGTCTGAAATCCCCAAAATGGCGCAATACCAATAAAAACACCTAAGGCAATAGAAATAGCTTTCTTCTCATTCGAATCTGAATTCTGAAGTAAATTCTCTACAAAAAAACGCTTAAATCCTTTTTTTTTTAAACTTCTAAAAAAATCTCTAGGTTTAATATATATTAATGAAATAAGGACTAGTACAGTATTTAAAACACTTATTCTTGTAAAATCTTTAAATGGTCTAAAGTGTGACACTCGTTCAGATTCATCATACAAAACTTGAATAGGGACATTTTTTACTTTTATACCTTTCCAAGATGCTCGAACAATAATTTCAATTTCAAACTCAAATTTATTTGTATAATAGCGTAAATTAGCTAGTGGCTTTAAAGGATATAATCTATAACCTGATTGAGTATCTGTAAGTTTAACTCCAGTTTCGAATGTAAACCAAAAATTAGAAAAATTATTTCCAAAACTACTCTTTTTAGGAATACCGCTTTGAGTCATGTTTCTATCGCCAATCAATAAACTCCCTGGAGATAATTCTATTTCTTTAACAAAAACTTCAATATCTTCCGGATAATGCTGACCGTCAGAATCTATTGTTATTGCATAGTCATATCCAAGTTGATTGGCTTTTTTTAATCCTTCTTGTAAGGCAACACCTTTACCCTTATTATCAGAAAAATGAATTTGTTCTATATCAAAATACGAAGTCAAAATTCCCTTAGTACTATCTGTAGAACCATCATTAATTATAATAAGCTGATCTGTATATTCTAAAGCACCATTAATAACTCTACTAAGTGTACGTTCATTGTTGTATGTTGGTATTAACACACAGCATTTTAATTCTTTAAGCTTTTTAGTAATATCAGTGATATGCACTTTTTTAGTGTTTTTTATTGAACTGGAAATTTAATGTATTAACAATTTTTCTTCTGCATTAAATACATCAGATTGTTGAACAAAAAACTTAATGTGTTTCTTTAAGCTTTTAGATCTAATAGCATTATAATTAGCTAATATGAAAGATTTATCTTCTGCAATATTTGTTTTATACTTTAGTAATTTCGGTGTATTTTCCTGAATACCCAAACGAATAAAACGTAATTCAATATTATCTGGTTCTTTATCAATTGCTAATTCAATAAAATTTACTCCTTTAATGAAAAATGCTCTTTTATCTTTTATTTTCTTTGAAAGTCTACTTTTTAATGTAATTCCAGCACCTTTATACGCAATTAACTCAACCATATCGTTTTCATTAATATGTTTTAATGCGTTATTAAATTGAGAAACTTTAGCGTTGTCTTTTGCTGCAGTTCTAAAATCAGACCTCACAGCTTCAAGACTTATTGACTGTAAACCAAACGTAATAAATATTAAATAAATCGCTATTAATTTCATGTAGAGCCTTAATTATACAATTTTATATGTAGCAGATAATTTAAGAGCTACCGTATCATGAAACTTTGATACATTTTTTATTTTATAACCGTCATCTGTTGACTTCAAATCTATAGTTAATTCCAAATCTGGGTTTATTTCTGGATTAATAATTGCCATAAATTTCACATTACTTGAAGACGTCATAAATAGTTTTTTTTCAACTACAGATTCCGTTATCTCTTTTATAATTTGCATCATGCAAACTCCTGGCGTTACAGGATTACCTGGAAAATGACCCTTAAAAACCTCATGGTTTTTGTTAATAGTAATTGTAGCTGTCGTTTTGCTATCAATCGTACTTATTGTCTTTATTGTATAAAACCCTTTTAATAACATTAATTAATTGATTTTAAAATTATATCTAATTTTATATTTTTATGCAATATCTGAATATTTTTTGCAGTGACCTCATGAATGTCTGAGAATAAGAATTGAACTTTTTCCTTGCTGTTACTCACTCTATAAATACCCGTTAAGTTATTACCATCTCTAAACTCGTAATAGTAAGTGTTATTAAGGATTTGTGTTTTGTACAATGAACTGTTCATTTTTTCAAACTCACCGATAACGAATTCACTTTCACGAACTAAAACTCTAAAATCTTTTTCTAAAATATTTAAAAGAATCTTTTTATTGAGTTCTTCTAAAACATAATTTACTTTAAATTCATCATTGTAAAACGAAAAATCAAAAATTTTACTTCCCATCTCCGTTGTAAATACAACTCTATGGTTATGTTTGCCTAGCTTCTTTACTATAAATATACCGCTAAAACTTTTTGAGTACACTTTTATTTTAGCCTTATACACATAGTCTATACTTACATCTGAAAAGTATGGGTTTGTAATGCTTGTAGTGGTACTCTGAGAATTGTCATATTTTTTTTTCTTAACATAAGATGTACAGCTAACTGCAATAAAAAAAATACTAATGATTAAATACCGCATCAGATACTGGTTTATTTATTACTCTATTCTTAAATACAATTTTTGTAAAATCATCAGTAGGTTCAATCATTTTAATTTGTAAAACCTCACCTTTAGAAGAAAATAATATTACAAATTCCTTAATGTATTTTTCAATTTTACTATTTAGAGGTTTGAAATGAATATCAAAGTTTTCACTTAATTTAAGATAGTCTATTTTAAATTCTTTATCGTTAAACATATCTCCTTTAACGCTATTTATTATTAAATGATTGAGCTGTTTAAATAGTTTACTAGAACTTAAGTTAATGTCACTCTTTTCGCCATCATCATCAACGAATAAACTCTCATTTTTAAAAATGACTGAATATTTAAATGGTTCTACATACTCCCACTTCACTAGATCTGGAGCTTTAAACACCAAATTACCTTTAGTTACAATTTCATTTGATAAAAAATCAAGATGTTTATATTGCGTGAAGTCACTACTAATCGTTTTAGTTTGCTCAGATAGTAATTTTACTTTTTTCTTTAACTCAACAGTTTCCTGAAGAGACATTTTAGTCTGACTATGCAATAGTAAACAAGAAAATAATAACAATAAGCATGAAATATTACGCATAAGCTTCTATATTAAATAAAGTTGGTATTGAAACTGACTCTAATTGTTTTTCATTCATAAACACCAATAACTGTTCCAAAACTTCAATGGACTTATTACTTGTATCATGTAGTAAAACCACATCTCCATTTTTTAAAGTCTTCTGAATAGATTTTACAATTGAATCAGTAGGTTTGGATGTTGTATCTAATGAGCGAATACTCCACCCTATTGATTGTAAACCTACTTTAGTTATCGCTTTCTTTATTCTTGGATTTGTAACGCCAAAAGGGGGTCTGAATAATTTTACCTCATTGCCTGTAACTTCTTGAATTATCGCATTTGTTTGACGTAATTCTGATGTGACTTGTTCTGTTTTAAAAAAACCAAACTTTTCATGATGTGTATATGTATGGTTACCAACAACATGGCCTTCATCAACAATCATTTTAAGTACTTTCGGGTGTTGTTTTACGCGTTCGCCAACACAAAAAAACGTAGCCTTAACATTATATTTTTTTAGTAATCTTAATACTAAAGGTGTAAATTCTTCATTAGGGCCATCATCAAATGTTATGGCTACATAATTATCTTTAGTATAGTTATTATAGTTTAGCGATTCTACATGATAATTCCATTTTATATGAAATGATCCAATAACAGTAATCACAATCCATAATATTAACAACATAAACCAATATACAGTTGGTATTTTCATAAAAATGAAAACAAGTAATATAGCAGCTGAAATATAATTTACTGTTTTAAATTTTAGCATTTACGTAATAGCGTTAAACTATGGTTCTCTCCTCTATATTGATTGTAAAGAAGTACATATTCAAAATTATTATTTGTAACATGGTTTAACCTTACGCAATCAGGAATATTCTGAGTTTTGATAATTTTTGAAGCCAACCAGACACCAAAAGATGATGCAGTGTTAAACTCACCACATAGGTGTTTATAATATACCTGCTGAGTTTTAGAAAACATTCCAAAACTCAAATCATTATAAGCATGGTCATAATTCACGTCGCCATTATTACCCAAAACCAATACGTCTATTAAATCTTCGGTTACATTATGTTGCTGAAGGAAATCTGTTATTAATGTAGAAATACTATCAGTAACAGTATTATATGTTTTTACTGCTATTACCTCAGCATAAGATGTATGTATCTTTTCATTGCTTAAAACAAAAAAGTTTGCGCCTTCACTAAAAATAGCGCCCTCAGTATTTGATTGTAGTAAATTATTCGATTGTACTGGTGCTTGTTTTATATGATTTATTAAACGATGAATTTTTATTGTGTGTTCACCTAGTTCATCAACTCCACCAACCAAAATTGATGTTGCTTCATCACAAGCTAACATTAACTTAGCATCTAATAATGCAGATTCAAATGATGTACTTGAGTGTACATAAGTGAAGTTATAACCTTTACAGTTAATACCTAATGCAATTTGGCCACCTACTGTATTATGAGTAGATTGAATAAAAGATGTTGGTGTTAAATACTGTTCATTATTGTCAATAATTGCACTTACAAATTTTTCAGAATCTCTTACACACCCCATTCCTGTACCTGTAATTATAGCATCCACATTATTCAACCCAGCTTCATCTAAAGCTAGTTTTGAAGCCACAACTCCCATTTTTATACCTTTAGCCATACGTCTTGCAGCAGCAGCAGGAATAAAGTCTTTATAATTAGGATTCACTACTGGCAACACTGTTTCAGTATGTAATATGACATCATTTAGGAACTCTGTATTATCAAATGTTCGTTGAGCAGATATTGAGGCAATACTATTTATGTAAACTTTATTCATTATTGCGTTTTTGAAAAAATAAGTGTTGAACAATTTCCGCCAAATCCTAATGAATTTGATAATACCGTATTTATTTGTTTCTCTTTAAGAGTTGTTTGTGGTGTAATAGAAAATTCCTTCATTTGAGTTTTAAAATTCAAATTTGGATAAACTACATCGTTTTGCATTGCTAATACTGCATACACAGCTTCAATAGCTCCAGCTGCCGCTAGTGTATGGCCAGTATATGCTTTTGTAGAGCTAAAATCTGGGACAGTCTCACCAAAAACCCTTTGAATTGCTCTACCTTCAGATAAATCATTATTTCCTGTAGCAGTACCATGTGCATTTATATAGTCGATATCTTTAGAATCTAAACCAGCAACTTTTAAAGCTTGTTGCATTGCTAAAGTAGCACCATCACCGTTTTCTGAAGAAGCGGTTTGATGATAAGCATCATTGGCATTACCATATCCTTTTACATAAGCCAGAACTTCTTTATTCTCTTTACTAACAACTTCGTCAGACTCTAAAACTAAATATGCTGCAGCTTCTCCTAAATTCAAACCTTTTCTGTTTTCATCAAATGGTGTATTGTAAGTATCTGATAGAATCATCAAAGTTTTAAAGCCATTAATGGTAAATTTTGATAAACAGTCTTTACCACCTACAATAACTCTATCAAGTTCACCAGATTTTATAAGTCTAGCACCCATCATAATTGCATTTGCCGCAGATGAACAGGCTGTACTTATTGTTGTAACTAAACTTTGTTTAATACCTAATTGTTCTGCTATTTTTTGCGTAGAATCTCCAGCATGATGCCCGTCAATATACTTTCTAGCAGCCTCATTTTCAAGATAATCATAATAATACTTCTCAGTCATATCCATACCTCCAACGCTAGTTGAAGATATCAAACCGGTTTTATATTGACTCATATCTGTAATACCAGCTTGAGTAACTGCTTGTTTAGCTGCAACAAGTCCTAATAAAGCAGTTCTTGAATAATTATTATGTTCTGGTAGACCTAATTGTTGTTCAAGCTCTTTATTCGTAAAGTCAATTTCACCAACCATTATATCATCTTTATGAATAGTATCAATTTTTGAAATTTTTGAAATTCCTTTTCTACCTTCAATAAGCGATGTATAATTTTCGGAAATCGTATTTCCTATTGCAGAAATAATCCCCATCCCAGTAATGGCTACTCCTTTACTCATAAACTATTATTTTGTTCTATTTGCCGTTATATAACTAGCCATAACTTCAACAGATTCAAATATTGCTTTTCCTTCTTTTGGATCTGTTAATTTAATGCCATAATCTTTATCTAACATAACAATTAGCTCCAAAGCATCTATTGAATCTAATCCTAACCCATCACCAAATAACGGATCATTATCCCCTATTTCTTCAACTGAAACATCCTCTAAGTTTAATTGTTCAATGATGTTTTCTTTTAATTCTTGTTTTAAAGCTTCCATTTTATGTATTGTATAAAGTTATTATTTTATTTGTATTATGATTCAATTTACCATCTTGTGACACTAAATATATAAATGCTTCATATGAATCTTCATCATAGTCTACCCATCCACAAAGCACCATATCAGCTTTTCCTGTTTGTACTAAACTATTAGTATAAATTCTTAAGTGTTCTGCATTAAAGCTGTCAAAGATAAAAAAACTATTTTCTGAATAGAGTTTATGTTTAATACTTATTTCCCCAATACATATATTCGGTAATGTATATACAAAAACTGCTGGACTAGGATAATAATCATTTTTATATTGAATAGACTCTTGATGTTTCCTATCAGTGTCTAAACTTGATGATTTATTTGAGAATACTATAGCGATATTATGCTCTTCATCACTAGATAACTCTTCATTAACCAATAAAATATCACTCGCTAAAAATGCCAACTTACTTAAGTTATCCATTTTAAAAAATTTCGAATACTTAGTTTCTGTAGCTTTATAAGCAGCCTTAATAAATGACTTGAAATCTGGTTCATTATCAGAATACACAACATTACCGTTTAAAGAAACAGTATTGTTCTTTATATGAATATATGATTTTATGTGATGCGTATCAGACATTATTTTTCTTACAAATAAAAATTGTGTGGTATTCTCCCACATTAATATCTTCTTTTATTGTTAAGCCAGCTTTATCTACCAATTCAATCATATCGGTTGCTGCATACATTTTGCTATTACCATTTGCCATAACAGTAAAATATAGTGATGTGGCTTCTAAAATAAACTTAGCATTATCAAACTTTTGCCTGTCTGTATAAGTTTCCATAATTAACAATTCAGTATCATCACTCATTGAAGCCACACATGTAGACAGGATTTTTATAATTTCTTCTTTAGAAAAACAATCTAAAAACTGGCTCATCCAAATTAACTCTGCTCCTTCTGGGATACTTGGATTGTCAGACAGCCAATCTACTTCATGGCTTGTAACACGATTGTCAAAGCCATTATTTTTAACGTTTGCCAAAGCTTTTTTTAATTGACCAGGCAAATCAACCATTTTCACGTTTACATCTTCAGAAACTCCACAAGCAGCAACAGCAAATTTTCCAGTATTTGCTCCAACGTCAAAAATCAATTTTGGGTTACTTTTAAATACCGTCTGTAACGCTTCTTGAAATACACCATCTGAATAATGATGATCAAACTCAAACCATGCTTGTTGAACTTCTGGTGTTAACTGAGATAACCCTTCGTATATTGTATCCCAACCACCTAATACTTTAAGTCCAGATGGCTTACCTGTTTTTATGGCTTCTGGTAAATGAAATAAACCTTCATAACAAACTTCATTAGTAAAGTTTAAGTTGACATTAACCGTTTCATTGTATGTTAAAAAATAGCCGGTTTTTGTTAACTCGAAAGCTCCAATTTCATTTTTCACAACTACATCTGAACTCTCTGCAATTTCTAATAATACGCCGACACCATATTCGCTTATAGATAACTCTGATGCAATTTCTTTTATAGAAATACCACCTTTTTTTCTTCTTGAGAAAATCAAATCGAAGACACCTAATTTCCTTAAAGAAACGACTGCTTGAAATAAGAAAGGCCCTAAAGCAATTTTTTGAGCTTCTTGAATTGCATCTATTGCTTTGGTTGGTTGATTTGACATATTTATATATTATTTTATACTTTTTTAAATAAAATTGCTGTATTACAGCCTCCAAAACCAGAAGCCGTTTTTAAGAACACATTCAATTGTTTTGGTGTTGTTTTTTGTATGACATTAATAGGTTCTGAAACTCCTAATTCTTGAAAACCTAGAGAACTATATAATGTGTTATTTTTTAGTGAATGCATACCTACAATAGTTTCTAATAAACCTGAAGCACCTAAAGTATGACCAAAATAGCCTTTTAAACTATTTAAAGGTACTGTGTTTAAATTATGCCTATTAAAAGCTATCGCCTCCATTTCATCATTATAGTTAGTGGCTGTTCCGTGGGCAGAAATGTAATCAATCTCTATAGAAGACAATTGTGCTTGTTTTAGTGCTGATTTTATACTTCGGAATAAACCTTCTCCTGTTCTTGATGGCCCAGAAATATGATTCGCATCATTACAAGACCCTTCTCCTAAAACCTCTACTGAATCGTTATTTAAATAGTTTTTATCAGATGTAATCAACACACTAGCTGCTACTTCTCCAATATTTATACCTTTTCTTGTTTTACAATATGGCCTACATATTTCATCACTCATTGCTTGAAAAGAATTAAAGCCTGAAAGTATAAACTCAGTAACTACATCACCTCCAACAACAAACATATGATCATAAACTCCTTGAGAAATATATCGTTTTGCAACTGCAATAGCTAATATACCGGAAACACAAGCATTAGAAACAACAATAGGCTCATTCTTAAATCCAAAAAAACTACCAACCTGATTTCCTAACTCATTTAAATACGCGCGCTCTTTTGAGAAACTACTATTGGCATCTAAAACATCTATATTGCCTTTTGTAGTAGCAATAATTAAACCTACTCTATCTGATATATTTAATCCGGATTTCTTAATTGAATTAGATAATGATGTAATCATCATTTGTTCTAACCTAGTATACTTAATCTTTGATTCGAAAACTGAAAATTCTGTTTCTAACTTATCAGTATCAATTAAAGATGAATAAAATGGTTTGGAAAACAATTTTTTATCATCAATTAATGACACCCCTGATACTTGATTATGAATATTATCAATAACCTGTTCACTTGAAAAACCTAATGAAGATATTATATTGTTATATGATAGATATACTTTATTCATCTAACAATCCTACTTTTTGTTTCCAATTCATAAAAAATGAAGGAATAGTTAATGATAATTCGCCTTGCTCTTCAACAAATACCTGTACTGTTTCACCAGTACACACTAATTGACTTTCTTGGTTATATATTTCATATCTGAAAATCATTTTTGCTGCTGGACAGTCTAGATAAAAAGTTTTTATAGTTGCTATATCACCATAACGTAATGGTGCTTTATGCTCACAACTTGACTTTATAATTGGGGTCGTAAAACCTTGCTCCTTTTGATCAAGATAAGATATACCGTGTTCTCTTCCAAAGGCTTCTCTTCCATCTTCAAAATATTGAATATAGTTACCATGCCAAACTATACCTAATGGGTCAGTTTCTGTGAAACGTACTCTTACATCACTAATGAAACTAACTTCTTTAGTATTTTTACTATACTGCGTTTTTCTTCTCATTATAAAAAATAGCGGTTAAGGTTGTTATAATAAAAAACATCAATAGCAATGTAATTTCAGGGATTATCTCTATAAAACTAGACTGTCTTAAAAACACATCATAGTATGCATTAAGTCCCCAATTCATTGGAGAGATATTTGATAGTGTTTGCATTATTTTTGGCATTACAAAAACTGGTACCCAAACTCCGCCCATTGCTGCTAGAATTACAACAAATGTTGCTCCAAATGGTGCTGACTGTTCTTGAGTTTTTGCAATAGTGCCCAACAAAAGCCCTAAGCCAATAGCGGCTAACCCTGAAAAAAAGGTGACAATAAATAATAAAGGTATCCTTCCTGAAATATCTAATACAGGTAGACCAAGTTTAGGGAATAAGTATACTCCAATTAATAGCATAAAAACAAATTGTAACATACAGACCATTAAATAAACGATTGTTTTACCCCCAAGTACAGTGGCATATGAAACAGGGTTTGTTCTTAACCTTACAAAAGTTCCTTGACTTTTTTCTTTAACGATATTAATAGATAATGGTACGATTATAAAAAAGATAGCAAAGAGTGTCCATGCTGGTACATTGTGTTGTACAGAATTTGGCACAATTTCTTTCTGGCCTTGATGTGGTGTTATTTCTTTAAACGATATAAAACTTTCAGTATCAAAAACGACCTCAGATTTATCATCAGAAATTTGTTCTTGAAATGCTTTATAAATAGATGCAGTTTCAATTTTTGAAATCATCTTATCTATACCGTTTTTCACAGAGCTTTTAAATGTTTGTTGAGTTGCTGGGTCAAAAAATAATTTGACTTCCTTTTTGGTAAATTTTTCTTTTACAACATTCTCTTCTTCTACTCCGAATTTTGATAAAATACCTTCTACATTTTGATTGATCTTTTTTTCCAAATCAGAAGATAAATCTTTAGGGATAACAATTGCTAATTGATAAGCTCCTTTAAAAACTAAATTTTGCGCCTCATTTTCGTTATCATTTGAAATGATTTCAAATGAATTTGAAGCTTTCAAGTCTTCAAAAATAGTTTTAGAAATCTCTCCTTTATCATAATCTACCAAAAGAATTGGGATTTTTGAATCATTTACAGCTTTAAATGTACTGTCTTGTATTAATGTAATGGTAATAATCAATACTAATGGCATCACAAACAATATTACTAATCCGCCGAAATCACGTATCAGTAATAACAATTCTTTATATGTAGATGCCCATAGTTTATGCATGATCTCTTAATGCTTTACCAGTTAGTGTAATAAATACATCTTCCAAATTATTTGCATCACTGTGTGTGTCAATTAATTCTTTAGGAGTTCCTTGGGTAATGATTTCGCCATGATCAATTATGGCAACTCTTGAACAAAACTGCTCAGCTTCATTTAAATGATGAGATGTATAGACTATTGTAGTACCCTTATCATTTAATTCTTTTAAATGTTGAATGATGACGTTTTTAGATTGCACATCTACTCCAACAGTAGGTTCATCTAAAAATAACACTTTGGGGTTATGTAAGATACTTGCAATAAGATTTACTCGGCGTTTCATACCCCCAGAAAAGGTATCTATTTTTTTATGTGAAAACTTATCAAGCCCTAATTTCTCAAGTGCTTCTTGAATTTGTTTTTTTAACTGATGCCCTTTTAAACCATACATACTTCCAAAGTACATTAGGTTTTCAAACGCAGTTAAAGAGTTATATAACGCGTACTCTTGAGGAACAATCCCAATAGTTTTTTTCAGTTGATTTTTATGCGTCTTAAAGGTTAAGTTATCTATGGTAAAATGCCCCGATGTAGGTTTTATTAGAGAACACAACATTGAAATTAATGTTGTTTTTCCTGCACCATTCGGACCTAATAATCCAAAAATTTCCCCTTCAACAATAGATAAATCTAAATTTGATACTGAATAAGTTTCAGCACCGATATAGCGTTTTGATAATTGTTGAATTTCAATCATATTAAATAGCTTCCTTTAAAGCTTTAAATAATTCTTTTTCCAAGTCTGCAATATGCTCTAATTGCATCGCTATAGTATTATAGCCATCGGTTTTATTACTTCTATTCTTATAAATACGTGAAGCATCCACTGCAAAATCACGCCACAAATCACCAATAAGAGTCATTTCTTTTGATAATTCTAAAAGTTTATCATTATTCAATAGTTTACCTGACTCTTGTAAAAATGCTGCGTAAATATACCTAAAACCTCCACCTCCTGTACCTATTTCTTCTTGCATTCTAACAATTTGTCCTAAATAATGGTTGGCAACTTTAGTCCCTTTGGTTTTTGGCCATTTACGTATTAGTTTAGCAACAGTCTTAATTCCTTTAACACCAACTATTGGAATGGGTGCTAACATATCATTACAGGTTTGTTTTATACCTTTAATAATGGCTTTTTCTAGTGAGATATCTTTTGGAAAATTTATTGGGTAATAGATGTGCCCTTTAGGAGCCAATGCACCTTTCGCAAAACGAACTTTTTCAAGTTCCTTAGCAGTAAGAGTTGTGACATTTTCCATTACAGGATCACTAATTAGATAGGTGCTATTTTCTTTCCCATAAACGACTAAGTTATGTGCATTAAAATGAAATCGATATTCATCAGGAAAATAAGATAAATTATAAACACCAACTTGTAATCCTACTGGATTATTATTTTTTAAATTCTCATCTAAACGCGCCTGAGCTTGTTTTCTATTTTTAAACTTTTCTCTTTTAATTTTTATTCCAACACGTTTAGCAAAGCGATTGAATATTGTACCTGGCATTGACCTATAACTTATGGCAGGTGCGTGATTTACTTTTAAAAACGGGATATAACAAAACAATAAACCTGATCCTATACCAAAAACCATAGGTTCACTCACTTCAAACCCATTATATTTCATCAAGTTTGAAACAACACCGTTTTCACAGTGCGCTGATTGGTGATGTGTAAAATCAATTTTCATAATCTATGTTTTTTAGCTCTTCAATTGATATTTCAAAAACATCAGCATATTTTTGTAAAATTTTACTTGATAACTTATTAAAATATTTTGGCTTAAAATGACGTTTAACTCGCCATCTCCATAAGCCAACATAACTAGATAATATTGTTAGGTCCATTTTATGAAGCTCCATATAATAAGCTATAGGGCTTAATTCTTTAGCCATTACTTTTGACTTTGCATGTGCAACTCTTTCATTTATATCTTGTAATGCATTATCTAAGGCTATCGTTTTCGGGTCCCAACCTGAGCTTTTTGCGGTAACATATTCTCCAGCTTCATTTACTGCATAACATAATTCTTTAAAATCTTTAGACTTTAAAGAACTATCATCCTGAGGTACATTATTTTTCTTCATACTTACTTATTTACTTCTTGTATGAATAAGTTCATTTCAAAAGTTGCTATTTTTTTTTCAGAAATATAAGTTATACATTCTAGAGTACATATACTATATGCATCTGTATCAAACCTAGATTTTAAAGCTGCTTTAGTAATAATTTTTGTATTAACAGTCGGGCACTCAAAAACTTCAATTTTTTTTATTGCACTAATAAAACCTATTAAACTAGTTCCTTGCCCTTTAATATCATCTTCCTCAAAATAACTTTTCCCTACAATAGCTGAGCAAGTTTGAGCAGCATTTTCTATTAAACCTACTTCAGAAAATATATTCTCATTTACAAGTATATTATCTTCTAGAATTGTAAATGATGTTGTAACATATTCCTCAGAAAGCGCAATTACTTTTTCTACCATTAAAAAAGGTGCTCTATGAGGTAAAAAATCACTAATCTCTATAGCATCAAGATCTATCATTAGCTAGCAATTACAGTTTTCATTTCAGCAGAGGCTAACTCCTCTTCATTAGAATTCACCACTTTTATTGACACCATTGTAACTCCCATAAACTCATGTAAAATAGTTGCTTTTGTAGTTATTATTTCGCCTAATTGTGGTAGATGATTTATAATTGCTTTTTTAACAGACCCAATATATCCAGTAGGTGCCTGCGCATTTTTTCTAAAGAAATCATATCCTGTGTGTAGGGCAACTGTTTGCGCCATATTCTCTATCAAACCTGGCTCTGTAAATAAATTATTTTCACAAAAAATATTATCTGACGTAATTGTTAATGTTGAAATAACTTCATTTTCTGTAAAACACTCCAATGCATCTACCATTACAAATGGCTCCTTTTGTGGAATTAAATTACCTATCTCTGTTATTTTATGTTCAAGTAAATTCATTTAGCAAACAGTTAAATGAGCGTAAGCAAATGAAAACCTACCACTTTCTGGTACTGACAATACAATTTTCTGCCCTTTTTTAAGAACCCCTGAATTGAATAACTCTTCCAACATTAAATAAATTGATGCTGAACCTACATTACCAACTTTATTTAGGTTTGTAAACCAACTGCTTTCTGGAATTAATAAACCAGCTTCAGCCATCATCTCTTTTAATTTTTTTTCAAAATAGTAAGATGAAATATGTGGTAAAAAATAATCAATATCTGAACTGTCTTTTTTGTTTTTATCTAATGCAGATTTTAAACTTTCAACGCCTTTATTCAAAATATGTTTATCTAATATTTTCACATCTTGTTTTAATGAAAAAATTGACTCTTTTAACCAATCGCTTGTTTTATAATCACTCCATGGTTTAATATTTCCGCCATCTAACTTTTCCCCTCCAGCATACATACATGTCTCCATTTCATGAGCATAAGAGTATGACTCCATCCAGTCTACCTGTAAAGACAAACCATCAGAATTTGGTTTATTTTCTAATAACACAGCTCCTGCTCCATCAGATAGCATCCAACGTAAAAAATCTTTTTTAAATGCAATTATTGGCTGTTCTTCTATTGAGCTGTTATTATCTAACTCCTTATCAAACTTATCAGCAAGCATCCATGTAGAAACTCTCTCTGAACCAGTACATATAGCATTTTTAGTATTCCCAGTCATTACTGACATGTAACCATACTTTAGTGAATTCATACCTGCACAACAAACTCCTGAAGATGAATTTAGCTCCATATTTCTATTTGCCATTTCCCCATGTACCATTGCCGCGTGTGAAGGTAGTAATTGATCTGGAGTAGAAGTACCACATGATAACAGCTCAACATCATTTTTTGTAAATGAATCATCAAAAAGATTGTCAATTGCTAGCTTTGAAAGTTCAGTATTAGAATGAGTAACATTACCTGCTTTATCTAAAGCATAATAACGCTCTTTAATCCCGTTATTTCTTAGGACAATCCGTCTAGCTTTAGAAGGAATACCCCCTATCATACCTAAAAAATTCTCCATTTCATCATTAGACACAGATGCATTTGGTAAAAACTTCGAAACTCTATTAATAAACACTTTTGATAAGCTGCTCATATGTTACTTTAAATCAATTGATGAATAGTATTTTTTCTCCTTATTAATCTTACTTAAGAAAGGTAGGTAAGTTAACAAAAATAGGATAAAAACAATAGGTGCAATAACCCAAATTGCAAATAATAAATAATAATTAAACATTTTTAACCATACAGCTCTTTCTTTACTTCTTGAGCCACCTTTTGATTTGATTAAATTCGCCCATTTTCCAAATAAAATATTTGCTCTAGAGTCAGCTAACACCAAAAAAGGCTTTACTACTACAGCTTTCTTTTTCAAAAGATTAGCTTGCAAATTATCGTAATTATTTAATCGAAGGCTTTCAAGTATGTCATGCCCGAACTTACTAGATTCATCAATATCTTTTTGAGAAACTCCTGGTTTAGGAAATATCCCTAAAAATCTTTTTTTAACACCAGTAAACATCCATTGCACGATAGTAATAACACTTATATGATTAATATGCCTATCAACTAAAACAATATTTCCAACAAGTTTAGCATTACAATCCTGTAATAATAACTTTACCTTTTCTTGAGCCATTACCCACATATTCCTGCATCCTATTACAGTTACAACTGGTGTATCTGCTAATATCATTTTAGCTTCTGGAAGCTTCAGAAAAGAATTAATTGGGATTGAAGGACTTAAATACCATACTTGATGACCAAGAATTACCAAATCATATTCAGTATTCAATACTTCTTGAGGTATTGGCTTAGTTTTTTTAGGCTCTTGCAAGAATGATTCAGGAAATACATCAAAAAACTCTGACTTTGTCCACGGAAAAGGGAACTCTTCTTCCATTTCAATCCTGTAATACGTAATTAAAACATCTGTTTCCTCTAATGGCTCACAAATGTTTTTAACAATCTCGGATAATTGGCCCGATTGCGAATAATAAACAACTAATACTTTTTTCACTTTTTTGTTTTTTCTCCCCAAAAATCAAAGTAATTAAACCATTGATATGGATATTTATTTAGAATCCAACTAACACTTTTTGTATACTGGTTCAATAAATCGTTTGCATCCCGGTTTTTAAACTCTGCTTTTCTTGTGTATAAATGGTAATGCCTAGAAGTTTCTTTCATTACATATACGAACACAACAGGCACTTTAAGACGTGAGCCTATTAAAAATGGTCCAGCTGGAAATTCTGCAGGTGCTCCTAAAAGATTTGCTGTAAGTGTTTTTGTCCCTTCAAAATAACGATCTCCTGTAAAACAAATTAACTCATTATTACTTAAGGCAGTATTAATATTAAATATGTGCGACATATCATCTTTAATAATAATAAACTTGACATTAGATTTTGCAGAAATTGCTTCAAACTGACTTTTTATTGCTTTATGCTCACTATCAGTGGTCACTAAGTTTATTTGTGAAAATTCATCAATTTCACTTAAAAAGAATTCAGCAATTTCAAAATTACCAACATGTGCACTAATTAAAATTCCTCCTTTTTTTTCTTCCAATAATTGACACAGAATCTCTACACCATCAAACTCATAGGTAAATTGATCTCTTTGCCCTAATTGAATTGCGTATTTATCAATGATTGTTTGACCAAAAACAAAGTTGTTTTTGTAAACCTTAATAATACTTATAAGTTTTGAATATCCTAGACGTTTGAGGAAATACAACATTCCAGATTCTCTACCTTCTTTAGAGAATATTAAATAATAAAAGGCTACAAAGGCAAGAATTACGTATGCAAACCTAACACCAATGTTTTTTATAAAAAATATAAAAATTTGGTATCCTAAGGGGGTTCCTTTGGATTTACCTGTCCATTTAGCCATTAATTTTTTTAGCTAACAAGTCATAAAAACTTTGAAGAGTATCAACTGTTTTAAAGTCTTCCGCAACTAGTTTTACTGAAAAACAAGACTCTATAGCAACAACTAAATCTACATAATCTAAGCTATCCAACTCTAAAGCATCACGCAAAATTGCATCTGAAGACAATTCGTCTTCATCAACTTCAAATTCATCAACAAAAATAAGATTCGTTTTTTCTATAATTTCTTCTATCCCCATGTTTTATTCTTTATGTTTTTTAATCACTAACGCAGAATTTGTCCCTCCAAATCCGAATGAGTTTGACAAAAATACATCTATTTTTTTATTTTCTGTAGTCTTCACTAAATTTAACTTTGCAGCATCTTCATCTGGTTCAGTTAAATTAATATTTGGAGCAACAAAAGAGTGTTGCATCATAAGTAATGAATAAATAACTTCACTAGCTCCTGCCATCCAACATTCATGGCCTGTCATCGATTTTGTAGAACTAACCGATGGTCCATTATCTCCAAACACTTCAAAAATTGCTTTTGCTTCATTTGCATCTCCTAATGGTGTAGATGTTGCATGAGCATTAACATAGTCAACTTCTCCAGGCTGAACTCCAGCTTGTTTCAAGGCTTTACGCATTGCTCTTGACGGGCCTTCAACATTAGGCGTAGAAATATGCCCTCCATTTGACGAAAAGCCATAGCCTACTAATTCTGCTAAAATTGGCGCACCTCTTTTTAACTGCAGATTCATAACTTTCTAATATCAATGTTGCTGCGCCACCACTAGGAATTAAACCATCTCTTGACACATCAAATGGTTTTGACGCTTGAGTTGGATTATCCTCTTTAGTTGAAAACACACCTAAGCCATCAAAACTAGCAGTAGCATATAAATTAATTTCCTGAGCCCCTCCACAGATAACAGTGTCTTGCAACCCATTTTTTATCATCATATAACCAACACCTAAAGAGTGTGAACCACTAGCACAAGCAGCACTTATGGTAAAATTAACACCTTTAAGCTTAAATATTGTAGACAAATTCATAGTAACAGTAGAGTTCATAGCCTTAAATATTCCACCTGAACCAACTAAAGTTGTATCTTTTTTTTCTTTGACAATATCTATAGATTCTACTACAGCTTTAGCTGTACTATCATTACCATAAAGTATACCTACTTCGTTTTTATCTAAAAATTCATCATCTAAACCAGCATTCAACAATGCTTCTTTAGTAGCAACATATGCGAACAACGATTCATCATCCATTGATATACGTTGACGTCTTGACAACTCTTTTTTAAGGTTTGGAATTTTCACAGCACCAGTTAAACCAGAACGGTACCCAAACTCTTTACGTTCTTCCTGAAACACAATACCGGATTTCCCATTGTATAATGATTCTTTTACCTCTTGTAAGTTTTCACCTATACAAGAGTAAATTCCCATACCTGTTATAACTACTCTATTATCCACTTATGAATATATCCCTCCGTTTATATTAATAATTTCTCCAGTAATATATGGACGCCTTTTTAGAAGCTAGAAATGAAACCAAGTCAGCAACCTCTTCAGCCTCTCCGAATCGGTTTGCGGGAATCATTCTTTTTAATTCTTTCTCATCTAAATCAGCTGTCATATCAGATTTTATAAACCCTGGAGCAACTGCATTTACAGTAATTTTTCGTTTTGCGACTTCTTGAGCTAAAGCTTTCGTTGCAGCAAACTACAGCTCCTTTAGCAGCAGAAATAATTAGTCTGACCTGCAGTTCCCTTAACACCAGAAACAGATACAAGGTTTTATTATTCTACCATATTTGTTACGTAATAATTTTTTTGTATTAAAATTATTAGTAACATTAAAAAAAACCATTTAACGAGGTGTTAATAACATCATGCCAATCTTCTGACGGCATCCACATAAAACAATCCGTCTCTTGTAATTCCTGCATTATTAACAATCACTTCAACCACAGCATTAGGGTTATTCTCTGCCCATGTATCTAATGCCGTTGTTTACAGCACCTGCATCAGCAAACATTAAAAGGCAATAGTTCCCCAGTATTTCCATTAGCATTAACAATAGCCAATGTTTCCTTAGCAGCAGTCTCGTTAGAATTATAATTAATTAATATATGATAATCTGAATCTTGTGATATTTTGTCACAAATAGCACGACCAATACCTCTAGACCCTCCTGTAATTAATGCACATTTCATTATTTAAAATCTTCTAAATTAACAAAACCAAGTATTATTCAATAATTTCCACCGTTTTGTATTAATAAAGCCCCATGTTTTTTTATGTTTTGACTCTTGCTAAAACCATTAATAAAATCCTTTTTTCAACATTCTTTTTAAAAAGACTTAAACCACCAGTGGTGATGATATATTTTTGAGCGATCACTTCCTTTCCTTCACTATTTATAAAACCCCATAGTTTTTCAGATTTTACAGGTGCTAACCCATCATTACTAAACAACTCAGCATCTCTATACTGCAATGGGATAATAACTGTTCCGGTTTTATTAATATACCCCCATTTTTTCTCTTTACACACAGGAGCTAAAACCGTTTTTTAAAAACTTTTTAACTTTATCATAAATTGGCTCAACAATCCAATCTCCATTTGAATTAATAAAACCTACTTTATCATTTTTTTTTTCACATAGGTGATGTCCATTATTTCTAGAGAAATCCCATATTTTTCTGAGCTCCATCAATTGCTTTAAATTCGCCAGAAATTATCAATCCATTAATTTCTCCTTTTTTTGCTGTAATATTTTCCTCCATAAAACATTTACTAATACCATCATATGTAGGTTTTACAAAATACTGTCCCTTTTTGTATCAATTAATCCCCCACTTTACCGTTTTCATTGACTTTCGCATAACCGTTAACAAACTTCATTATTTTGATATACTTAGGAGCTATAATTTCGTTACCACTAACATCTATTAACCCAATTTAAAACCTTCTCTTTTTTGACAAAAGCTATACCATGGTTAAAATCATAAATTTTATCTGTTACAATATCTGTTAAAACCTCTTCTCCATTTATATTTACATAAAACCATCTTTTAGATTTCATTACAACAGCAAGCCCAGAATCAAAATCTTTCGCCTTATCATAAGTTGGCTCAATAACCCAACTCCCATTTTCTGTCAATAAAAAACCAACCTTCTTACCTTTTAAAGGCGATTGCATAATCACCCGAAAAAACTTTTTGCTTTATTAAAACTTGGTGGAATTGACCATTCTCCAGTTTTTGAGATATATCCAAATTTTTCCGTCTTTATTAGCTAACGCTAATTCTTGTGCGTTAATTGTAAACGCAAAGAATATTACAAATAATAAAAATGCATGTTTCATAAGTGTTAATCTTCTGAATTTATTAAATAATCTTTTACCTCATTAATAAAAGGGTACATTATCAAATCCTCTTTAAAGGGAGGCACTATCGCTCTAATTTTCATCATAAAGTTTTTTTCGTTGACGAAGAAACTTTACCCGAAAAACCTAACAATTCAATTGCTTGAACTATTGTAATGATTTCTATTGCTAATACCTCAAATGTATTTTCGATAACTTTTTTTGTAATCAAAGCTGAGTTGGTTCCCATACTAACAATATCTTGATTGTCATTATTATTAGGAATACTATGAAACATACATAGGGTTTGACAAACATTTTGATTTTCTGCTGTTGTTGATGTCGCAGTAAATTGAGCTCCCTGCATCCCAAAATTCAACCCAAGTTTACCTAGGTTAACAAAAGGCGTTAATTTATCATTTAATTTTGAATTTAATAAATAGTTCAATTGTCTTTCAGCTAACATAGATAGCTTTGCAACTACCAGTTTTAACTTATCCATTTCTAACGAAATATAATCACCATGAAAATTTCCTCCATGATACACGTGTTGTTTTTCAACATCAATAATAGGATTGTCATTAGCCGAGTTCACCTCTTCAATTAGTATTTTTGACACATTTTCAACAGTGTCATATACCGGTCCTAATATCTGTGGAAACACATCTTAAAGAAATAGTACTCTTGAAACTTTTTTCTTTGAAAAACTTTCTCAGTATTTGTACCCGAATATAAATGCTCATCTCTTTTTTCTAACCAAAAGTAACTATCAGATAAATGCTCACGCATTAAACGAGCTACTTCAATTTGTCCATGATGTTTTTTAGATGTATTTAACTCAACAGACAAATGATCATCATAAGCTTCAACAATTTCATTAATTGCTGAAGAGCATTTTATTGACCAATTTAACAATCGTTTAGAATAAATTGTGTTGACAATCCCAATACCCGTCATTACCGAAAGTACCGTTCATTAAAACCAAGGACCTTCACGCAATTTCACTTTTATTGGAGACAAACCTAACTCATTAAAGACATCTTCTGTCGTTCTTCTCTCCCCTTTATAAAACACCTCTCCTTCACCAATTAACACTAAGGCTAAATGTGCTAATTGAACTAAATCACCACTTGCACCAACGCCACCATGCTCATAAATTAATGGTGTAACGTCAAGGTTTAATAGTTCACACATTAACTTAACTACTGAGGGATGAATACCCGAGTTACCCAACCCTAACGTATTTAATCTTGCTAGCATCGCTGCTTTAACATATTTAGCAGTTAAAGGATTACTAGTTCCTGAAGAATGACTTCTAATTAAATTATATTGAAGTTGAAATTGTGTCTTTTTCATCAATTTTTATATTGAGCCATTGGCCCAAAACCAGTGTTAACTCCATATATTACCTTATTTGCAGAAAATTCTTTTAGAAAATCAAAACTTTTTTCAACTCTTTCTAAAAACTTAGCATCGAGTTCAACTTTATTTTCATTAAATATAATTTTATAAAAATCCTTTAAATCAAGGTCTTCTTTTATGACTACTTTCATTGATGAATATTAAGGTTATATTCTCTAAAAAAATGGAGAAAATTTAGTTAACTTTGATGCAAATTTAATTTTTTACTACAAAAAAAACCTATATAAATATGAATAAAGAATATGTTGATGTATTAATTATTGGCGCAGGCCCGTCAGGATGTATTGCTGCTTCATATTTACATAATAACGGTATCAATATAAAAGTGGTTGAAAAATCATTATTTCCAAGGTTTGTAATCGGAGAAAGCCTTATACCAAGATGTATGGATCATTTTGAAGAAGCTGGATTATTAGACTGCTTAAAGAAGATGAATTTCGAAAAAAAGCGTGGTGCAAGATTTATTAGAAATAATGACGTTTGTAATTTCGATTTTAGTAAAAAATTTACCGAAGGTTGGGACTGGACATGGCAGGTGCCAAGAGCAGATTTTGATAATACTCTTGCTCAAGAAATCATAAAGAATGGTGTTGATTTAGAATTTGAAACTCAGGTCACCAATGTTAGTTTTAACAAAAACATCTCTACAACGACAGTAAAAGACAAAGATGGCAACATCAAAACTATTGACGCAAAATTTATAATTGACTCTAGTGGCTTTGGCAGAGTTTTACCCAGAATTTTAGACCTAGAAAAACCATCAACAATTCCAAAAAACTCATCTATATTCACACATGTAGAAGACATCAAAAGACCTGACGGTGAAGAAGGCACAATAATAACCTTTGACATTATTGAAGAAAAAGTTTGGCTTTGGGTCATTCCTTTTTCAAACGGAAAAACAAGTATTGGCTACGTTGGCCCTACTGAATATATTGAAGCTTTTGGCGAAAATACAACTGATGCATTAAAGGAAATGCTAACGCTTTCAAAACATTATAAAAAC
>CBCXVT010000032.1:0-23949 GCA_965178635.1 Flavobacteriaceae bacterium
ATTACATACCCTATTTGACCAATTTTATTAATAGCCCAGATAATTATTATTGTTAAGCTTATAGACTGTAAAATACCAAAAGCTGCTAACGCTGCTTCAGGGTTTATAGACACTAACTTGCTATAAAAATTAATTAATAGATATTCTCCTTCAACAATAGCTAAGTTTTGAAATGCATCATGATAGTTATAACTAATTATTTTTCTCAAGTCTTCCAACCATAATTCAGTTAGTAGGTACTTATCATACTTTAGTAATGAGGATCTGAACACAAAAATCAATACACTAATTACACTTAATGCAAGACTACTTTTTAGTGCTATTTTTTTCTCTGATTTTTTACTACTGATACGCAACCAAAACTTCAAAGGTTTTTTTAATTCAATATATTTCAAGACAAACAACAACGCTTTTTTTACTTTTGATGCTAAGTTTTTATAAATGTGCTTAACTCCTCTAAATTGATAGGTGTCAAAAAGTATATAAAAAGACAGTATTAAGATGATATTGAAAACATCATAACAATTAAAAGCAACTAATGCAAAAATGATTAACACTGTAACACTTCCGTATTTAAACCATCTTGAAACAATAAAGTTTATGATATCTAAGTCATAAACATGCCTTACACTTCTTTTATGGCAATAAAACAGAAATAGCCATAGCAATGCTAATCGCAAAATTCCAATAGCTATTGATGTTGATGCATACATTTCTTATTAATTTGAATAATTAGTTTTAGTTTGTAAGTCAATTTTCCCAATAAAATAGGACCATCTGGTATGCTTTATTCGTGACTTTATACGTTTGTATAATGAATAATCATCTGCATATTCAATTAAGATTATGGGCAGTTTATAGTTTTGTTCTAACAGTTTTAAAGAGTCTATATAACTCTTAAAAGCTTTAGCTTTCCTTAACTTATAACTACTATCTTTAAAGTCATAATCACTTGCTACAGATTCAAATGCAATTGCGTTAATTAGACTTGAAGTACTTTCTATTAATTGCAATCCTGCGTTTTGCATAAAATACAATGACGGATATAATTCTCTTATCTCTCTTAAAAACTCTACTAAATCAAATCTCTGAGCATATTGTTTGCCAAAGCTTCCATAATTATCTATATTATCTAAAAACAAGCCATCAAACCCCTTCTCTAATTGAACTGCTATGATATTCTTTAAAACTAATTTGGTATCTGATGATTTTAAATTCAAGTAATAACTGTTCCATAATTCATTTTTATCAGTAACCAAATCTTTAAAATATGGGAAAGATTTTGCTTGCTTATTTACTTCCCCCAAACTGATATAACAAAGCACTAATTTATTATGCTGTTTTAATATTGCCACATCTGCTTTTGAATAATGTTCAGATTCAAGAATAACATATTTATAACCCGAAATATCTTTCGGATTTAGTTTACCATAACAAATGAGAATATCATTCTTACATGTCGCAAATATTGCCGTTGTAAAAAGGAAAGAAAATATTATGGTAATGTATTTAATAAGCAGCATAATAATAATAATCTAAGTTTTTATAATAATTCAAACAGTCATTTAATGTTAATGCAAAAAATGTTAATCCGCCTACTAGCATTCCAATAACACTAAATTCATAAGCAAATACTCTACTCATAAACATACCAACTATCAAGTTTACAACTATAGCAATTACAAGCGCTTTAATAGCGGTTTTAGGTTGATTTAATGTGAACATGTATAGTGAGTTTAACATTCCCCAGGCAAGAAAAAAATAACCTAATCCACCAATAATACATACATGAATACTTAAACTATTTAATGTTTCATTAAACTGTGCTTCATAACCCCAACTACTTGTAATTATTAAATAGATTAAAATGAATATTAATACAGTAGTTCCGATAAGCATAGCAATATGTTGCCAATAAAGTTTAAGCAACTTTCTTCCAAAACCTTTAGGTTTTGCATAGTTTGTAAGTTTCTGGCTGATATCTAAGAATTTCGAAAATGAAGCAATACTGTATTCTAATACTCCTGTAAGTAGTAAGAAAACCAGTATGGCTAAATCCATACCAATTTCATAATCTTTCTCATAGTAAATAGTATAGGGAATTGCCCTATTAATTTCTGAAGACCACGCTAAAATTCTGTCTATAAAAATGAAGACATAAACTAATATCCCGTAAAAAAAATATTGGTAATTATGGTAAATAATCTGTTGTACTCGTAAAACATTATCCTCAGATGGTTTTGAAGTTAAATGCTTATTAAAAAAATAAAGTAAATAAATTTTAGAAATTATAATAGAAGACACAATTCCAGCCCAATGGGTCATATAAATACTAATGTTTGTAAACTCTTTTAGCCCCAATGCAAACAAAGTCCCTAAACCTACTGCTACAGATACTACCCAACGTTGTTTAATTGTATGCATGGGCGCAAGAATTAAAAGTAATGCACCAATTAATAATGCGTATATGAATATGATTAATATTACACTATATGGATAAAAATTAATAAAGTAGTTTGCTATAAAAATTAGAGCGAATACAATTAAAATACTCTGAATACCAATTCTTACTAAGTAATTTACTGTTTTATTCATGAGTGTGTAATTCTTATAATTCCAATAGAATGAAGCTTGTCTTCCAATAACCTGAACAAAACCTCCAGATATAACCATTCCAGTTATAACACCTAAAACAACAGCTGTAGATTGAAGTTGATTAAATCCTACATAAGTCCAAAGTGAATATCCGAATAACACAATTGCGATGAGCTGAACTAAAACAGGTATAAAATGTAGTAAACCTAAAGGGTAATAAATAGCAAATAACTTTGCTTTAATTCTTAAATACCCCGAAACAGGTATAGATACAGATGATTTTTGATTGTTTACTGGTATGTGATTAGAGGCACTTAACTTTAAGAAAACTTCAGTAGCTAAATCTTTTAATGAATTCATACCATAATCAGAAAAAATATCTTTATCTCTAACTCCCATAGATTCTATAGTTGCCATAACTACATGACAATTTACAGGCGCTCCTATTTTGTGTTTCACAAAAGCCAATAGTTCTTTTTTATTTTGTTGATGTAAATTCATATCAATTAATTATACTACACAACTTTATGCAGCTATAAGTATTGATAAGTTCAATTATGAAGCTTCTTTAACTTCAGTTTTATATAGATTTAGGACATTGTGGGCAATAATCTCATTATTTTGTTTACTATCATTTAATGTTGAATATTCTTGTTCATATTGGTTAATAAAAGTGTTAATAGTAAAATTATCTATAACTCTTTGTCTGGCGTTAGCTCCTTTATTTAAACGTAATTCTTCATTTTGTAATAACTGAATCACACTATTACCTAAAGCCATATGATCTTTAGGTTTACAGATAAAACCACAGCTGTCATCTAACGCTTCAGAAACACCACCAACATCTGTTGCAACTACAGGCACTCCACAACTCATGGACTCAAGTACAGTATATGGAAAACCTTCCGAAATTGATGTTAGAATTGATACATCACCTTCACAGAATAATTCATGTGGCTTATTGTGATAACCAGCTAATACAAAATTATCCTTAATGTTTAACTCTGAAATTAATGCTTCACATTCAGCAGTATATTCTGGTACTGCCTTATTATCACCATAAATCAGGAACTTAACATTTGGGATAACTCTTCTAACCACATCACAGGTTCTTATCATGGTGCAGATATCCTTCAAATCAAATATTCTTGCAGCAGCAACCACTGTAGGCACGCCAATTAAATGTGCTGGTTTACTTTTTGGTGTAAATAACTCATGGTCTATACCATTATATATCACCCCTATTTTATGTTCTTGAGCTCCATACATTTTCTCCCATTTCATATTGAACTTATTAACCGATAAAATCCTATCTGAACAATAGTAAGCTAGTTTTGTGATGCTTTCAGAAAATTTTATCAATATTTTCTTCAGAAAGAAAGAATAGTTTGAACTGTTAATTGCTAATAAGCGCTCCCTGATGAATACCCCATGTTCAGAAGTCACAATTTTTGCATTGTATTTATATTTTGCTATTAATGCTGGTATTATTGGAAAACCAGATAATGTCATATGAGCAATATCTGTTTTAGGTATATCAATTGATAATGGAATTAAAAACCGGTATATCCATCTCATTCCTATTGTTAAATCATAAATTGAAGTGTCTTCTTTAGTTTCATAAAGCAATTCAGTAACTTGATTACAAAAGGTATCCCAAACAATTTTACTTTTCATTGTTTGTTTATAATCATGTGTTTGGAAAAACAACCACATTTGATGAATTGTTTCATTTATTGAAGATACTTTTGTGTCTTCTTGATAGAAATTTTGGATTAAACTTTTAAATAACGGAATAAAACTATTGCGTATTGCTTTATTTTTAGTGCGTTCTTTTCTGTTGATTATTTTATAATATGCTTTACCATAATTTATATAATCATATGGCTCATAAGGTGCCCATAATGGCACCTGTATCACATCTTTTACAGAACTGCTCAAGTCATATTTATAAGTCGTTTCAAAATTTGCGTTGATAGAATATAACGTAAAGTCTACATGTTGTACCTTGTTACACAACATATGTGACCAAGTAGACACTCCTCCACCGTTATAAGGATATGTGCCCTCAAAAATCATTAGTACTTTAGTATTATTCAAACCCATATAATTTATTTCTATTACACTGTAATAATAAACTCTAGTCGTAAAGTCGAATAGAGAAATAAATTGGAGTACCTCTTTTTCTACATAGAAAATTGAGTAAACCTCATTAAATAAAATAAATGTTTTTTTGGGTATTGTATATAAACATTGTTTAAATGCATACAATACAATGTTTGTCTAATAGACTAAAGTTTTTATTGAGGAAGGTGTAACTAGGGTAATAAATAACTGACTTAAAGTTAACACCTATAAATCACATTAACAAACATTTAGCTTTAAATTTACCTAAATGCATTTAATCCAATTGGTAATACCCACATTTTAAATAGGCTCCTTCTGGAAACCCTTCTATTTTTGGGTGATCAGAATCATGAAATGTTTTGTCAATGATTTCAAATTTTCGAGAAGAGTTTTGGATTTCAGCCTCACAAATATCAAAGAAATCTTCTGCAATTATACGTGAAGAACATGATGCTAACACTAGTAATCCATTTTTAGACACTAATCTTGCTCCTAATCTTGCTAAACGAGAATAACTATGTTTTGCGCGATCTATTTCTTTGCTACTTTTTGCAAATGATGGCGGATCAATCACAACAACATCAAATGTTTGTTTTTCTTTATACAATTGAGCCAAGCCAACAAAGGCATCATCTGTTATGGTTTTATGAGTACCAGAATATGTGTTTAATTTACCATTTTTAACAGCCATTTCAAGTGCCTGAGCACTGATATCTAAACTAGTAACTTCTGTAGCTCCATTTGCTAAAGCATGTACAGAAAATCCTCCTGCATATGAAAAGACATCTAATACTTTTTTATTTTCAGACAATTCACCTACACGTTTTCTATTAGCGCGATGGTCTAAAAAATAACCTGTTTTATGACCATAAATAACATTAGCAGAAAAGTTTACACCGTGTTCTTTAAAAACTACCACATTGTCATCTAATACCCCGTGAATAACTTGTCCGTCTTGCAGTCCATAGGTGTTTTTAAGTTTTTGAACATTTCTACTCATTCTTAAAACAACAGTATCACAATTACTATAATTTAATAAGTTTGAAATAATAGACTCTAAATAAGGAAACCATATTGCTGAGTAAATTTTAATAACCAATACATTAGCATATACATCTGCAATAAAACCTGGAAAACCGTCTGCTTCACCAAATAGGAAGCGGTAACTGTTAGTATCAGTTGCTAAGAGTACTTCTCTTTTTTCAAATGCAGTTGCAATTCTACTTTTGAAAAACTCATCATTTAAAGTAACTGGTTTTAAAAATTGTAATAATTTGATTCTAATTGGAGAATGTGGATCATATAATCCGCAAGCCAGAAACTTATTTTTTTTATTGTCATAAACAACAACTACATCTCCAGAATTTCCTTCATTGTTAATTTTCACAATACTATCATTAAACACCCAAGGATGTCTTTTCTTTGCCATACGTTCAGCTTTAGGACGCAGCTTTATAGAAATAACTTTTGTGGTGATTTTTGGTAATTGTATCATGATGAAATTATAGATATACCGCAAAAATAGGGAATTAAATATTGAATTATACACGTATAAAAAAAAGCTAGTAACAAAAGAGAGTTACTAGCTTTTTATAAAGATTTAAAAAAGTTATTCCTTAATTAATTTTTTAATTAATTCACCTTCTTCTCCTTTAATATGTATTAGATACACTGCTTTATCTAATTTTGAAATATTGATTTTTTCAGACTCTTCAGCATCTGTTAATTCTATTTTATTAATTAATCGTCCCGCTAAATCATAAATTAAAACTTCATTTAATTGTAAGCGTTCTGGATTAACTATATTAAAGAAATTATCAGCTGGATTAGGAAAAATTGCAACTCCTGAAGCTTCAAGAACTGTGTCGTCAACATTTAATGGTGTTTGCTCATTAAACTTAATATCATCTATTGCAAGATCAGATTCAAAACCACTACCCGTAACTCCTCTAACACGTAACTTAATAACATCACCAGTATATGGCGATAAATCCAATGTTAAAAGATTCCAATTACTTCCTTGGTTTCCTGAAATAGGTGTAACAATGTCATTAGTCCAAGTCCCAGAAGAATATAAATCTACATGTAAACTTCCCATTGCTGTACCTTCCATATGATAACCCAATTCAAAATCATAATTAACATCTAAGCTAATACATGAGGTTTCTAAAATTGCTGTTTGAGCAGTACATCCACCAGAAGCTTCTAAATATAAATAATTTCCTGTAGCTGTTCCTGGGTTATAATCAACACTTGGACCTGTTCCCCCAGACGGTGTACCACCATCATCAACACGCCAATCAATATTATCATCAGTTCCGTTTGTTAAGTTAGTCCATACTCCAGAAAGAGCACAAACTGTAGTAGCACAATCAGTTGCTGTACTACATAAAGCTTCTCCTTCAAAATCATCGTTTAAAGTTGATGCTAAAACTGCATTCTCAACATTTATATATGAAGCTTTATTTTCTGTATCGTTTCCAGTAGCATTAGTTGTAGTTAACTCAACCGTATACATACCCGCTGCAGTAAATTCTACTTCTATATTTTGAGAATTCGCATTTGTTCCTCCAACATAATTAAAAGTAGCAGGCATAATAGTCCAAGTCCAACCTGTTGGAGCAAAAGCAGAAAAGTCGTTAATTATGAAACTACTTCCTAAACAACCGTTTGTAGATTCTGCTTCAAAACATGCTACAGGAGCAATATTACCTGGATCTTTCAAATCACTTTTCCATAAACCTTGTCCGTATGTAGCACCAAACAATTGATTTTCACACACCTCTGTTGCATATTGAATTTCCAATTCAGTTACCTCTAAGTTTGGTAAACCAGAAGAGTATGCTATCCAATCTGCCATATTATTATCTTTATAATACACACCTACATCCATACCAACATACATCGCATCTACAGTACTCGTGCGATCAATAACTATAGTATTTAAAGAAATGTTAGGCAAAGACCCTGAAGTATTTGCCCAAGACGCACCACTATCATTAGACTCATAAATATCATTACCTAAAGCAATAAATAAATAAATGTGCTGAATTTGTTGGGTCAATTTCAATATCTTTTGGTGTTGATCCAGATGGCAAACTTCCGCTTAAAGTAGTCCATGTTGGAGCACCAGAAAGCGCATTATCAGATCTGTAAAACTGACCTGTACTTCTTGACGCATAAACAACATTACTATTTGAAGGTGCAACTGCTATGTCAACCATATTATTTGTACCTGTAAATGCCGATATTTTAGTCCAAACAATTGCATTTACAGCTGGAGTTTTTACATCATCAGAACGCCAAACATTATCATACCCAGCAAACATTCTTGCTGGAGTGTTTGGATCTAAAGTATAAGGAGTAACCCAAGCACCACTTTCATTAATTCCATTTAAACCGTCTTCTGCGATTGTAGAAAAGTTTAATCCATTATTAGTAGATCTCCTAATATCTCCATAATACAAAGCGCCATACATATAGTTAGCATCTGTAGGATCAATAATACACTCCATTCCATCTCCACCTATTTCGGTTATAAAACCTGACCCCCTACTAATTGCAGTACCATTATCTTGATATCCGTTAATTACTAACTCAGCTTCAGTTTGAGAAACACCAATTTTATAAACCTGAGCAATTGCTAATCCACTACTTATATCAGTCCAAACAGCTCCGTTATCTGACGTATAATACACTCCACCATCATTACCATTATATAAATTATTATTATGAGGAGAAAAGTCTAATGCGTGGTGATCTGCATGTACATCATCTGCACCAGAACCAGTCCAATGTGCTGAAATTGTCATAGTAGTACCACCATCAATAGATTTCCAGATATTAACACCTCCGGTATATATAACATCAGCATCTGTTGGGTCTGCAGCTATAACCAAATCATACCAGGCTTGACTTCCTGTACCACCTGTTGTTGCGTATCCTAAAATATTCGGTGTTGTTGTTCTTGTTGTAAAATTTGCACCACTATCTGTTGATCTATAAATACCATCCAATCCAGAACCATCACCAGCAAGTAAATACACCCAGTTTGGTTCATCAGCTGATACTGCTAAAGCTATACGTTGTACACCTGTTGGTGTTCCAGAATTAATTTGTGTAAATGTGACACCATTATCTGTAGAACGATTCACAGATGATCCTGTTGCGTATATGATATTTGAATTTGTAGGGTGAAAAGCGATATCTTTACAAGAAGACACTGAACTAGTATAAGTCCATGTTGCACCTGCATCTGTAGATCTATATATTCTACTATTATTTGTAGCCGCAATTAATACATTTGAATTTGTAGGATCCATAATAACCTCATAAACAGTTCTATTGCCCATCCCGGCATTACGAGCGCTCCATGAGATACCTCCATCTGTACTTCTCCAAACCCCATAACCAGGTGCATCACCCCCATCACGATCACCAGTACCAATATACATTGTTGTAGGATTATTTGGGTCTATAACAATGCTAGACACTCCTAATCTTGTTAAGCCACCTGAGAATTCTGCCCAAGTTGCACCGTTATCAGTCGTTTTCCAAACACCCCCAGATGGCGCTCCAATAAACATAGTATTTGAATCAGTTGGGTGAAAAGCTATACATGTAGTTCGTCCGTTTCCATTAGGCTGACCTGTTCCATTGCTTGCTAAGGCTATAGGCCCAACAATTTCCCAAGTACCGGTACCTGGATCATAGGTTTTTGAAATCTTACTTTGCGCAGTAGAGTTGTAACGTTTAACTTCACGTTGAACATGTCCTGCTTGTGGAAAATTTCCGTTTTCATCAACTCTTGATTGCCAGTAATATTCCCAACGTTTAAATTGCTTAATACCAGAGCCTTTAGGTATTTTGTTCGTGTTCTTCATTATTGCATTATAATACAAGTTGAAGTCAGCTTGAATGTCGTAAAAATTAGCAGATCTATCTTGCATCATGTTTTGCCATTTGTCTTGTGAAAATGCCAATGATGAAACTAAAAAAACTAATAACAGGTAATTTTTGTTCATAGGTTTAAGGTTAAATTGATTTGAATTCTTTCAAATATACTTAATTTATAATAAATGGTTTGAACATAAAAAGCCATCAATTTCTTGATGGCTTTTTATAAACTATTATTCTACTTATTATAATTTCACCTTTTCATTTAATAATTAAGCATAAAAAAAACGCTATCAAAAATATGATAGCGTTTTAATAAATTATATCTTTTAAATTAAGCAGTAACGCCTAATACTTCAGCAACTTTAGCGCCAATTTCAGCAGGTGAGTTTACAACGTGTATTCCACAATCTCTCATAATCGCTTTCTTAGCCTGTGCTGTATCATCAGAACCACCAACAATTGCACCAGCATGTCCCATTGTACGTCCAGCAGGAGCAGTTTCACCAGCAATAAAACCAACTACAGGTTTTTTACTTCCACTTGCTTTATACCAGTTTGCAGCATCAGCTTCTAACTGACCTCCAATTTCACCAATCATAACAACAGCTTCTGTTTCTGGATCATTAATTAATAATTCAACAGCTTCTTTAGTCGTAGTTCCAATGATTGGATCTCCACCAATACCAATAGCAGTAGTAATTCCTAAACCTTCTCTTACAACTTGATCAGCTGCTTCATAAGTTAATGTACCAGATTTTGATACAATACCTACATTACCTTTTTTGAAAACAAATCCTGGCATAATACCAACTTTTGCTTCACCCGGAGTAATAACTCCTGGACAGTTAGGTCCAATTAAACGAGCGTTACTAGCTTTAACATAAGCATTAGCTTTGATCATATCAGCAACTGGGATACCTTCAGTAATTGTAATAATTACTTTAATACCAGCATCTGTAGCTTCCATAATAGCATCTGCAGCAAAAGCAGGTGGTACAAAAATAATAGTTGTGTCAGCTCCAACTTTTTCAACTGCTTCTTGAACAGTATTGAAAACTGGTTTACCTAAGTGCTCTTGTCCTCCTTTACCTGGAGTTACACCACCAACAACATTTGTTCCATAATCGATCATTTGACCTGCATGGAATGTTCCTTCACTACCTGTGAAACCTTGAACTATAATTTTTGAATCTTTATTTACTAAAACACTCATTTTTTTTATTTTTTATAATTATTACAAATGTAATTTTTTCTTATTAAACTGCCGTTATTTATTCTGAAATTTTCATAGCAAGATACGCGTCATTATCAATAGCAATTTCATCTGCCATTTGACTCATTTCATGGCACTTATACAACAAGTTGTCTTTTAATTCCCATATAGAAATGAAATGTGCCAAACAAATTTCTTCCTCTGGATTATCAAACGCAACTACATAATAGGTATATCGTACTGAAACTATATTACCTTCTGCTATTAAATGACTAATTTCTGTTCTTAAAGATTTATATGATTCAGAAACATTTTTACCATGATTAATAATATCATTGTATTTTAAGTTTACAAACCCATCACTACTACTCCATAAAACTTCACTTTCAGGATGTAAATAAGTTTTTAAAACATCCTGATCTTTATAGAAATCAGATTCATAAAACGATTTTACTAGTTCTTTTGGATTCATAATATTCTTATTTCAATTTCTTTATTAATTCTGGTAGTTTTCTAATATAAGCCATTTCTTTGAAACGCTCCCTTGCTTCTATTGCTGGAGAACCAAAATACTTTTTATTCTCATCAGTAGAATGCCCTAATCCTGATTGTGCAAAAATTTCAGTGCCTTTAGCTATAGTGATACCGCTTTTTACACCTACTTGTCCCCAAAGAATAACTTCATCCTCAACAACAACACAACCTGCAACTCCTACTTGAGATGCAAATAAACATTTCTTTCCAACAATGGTATCGTGACCAATTTGAACTTGATTATCTAATTTTGAACCTGCACCAATTGTTGTTGAGGCTGAAACCCCACGATCAATAGTACACAGGGCACCAATATCTACATTATCTTCAATAACCACATTTCCACTAGAAATGAGTTTGTCTCTAAATTCTGGTCTGTTTTTGTAATAAAATGCATCAGCACCTAAAACTGTACCTGAATGTATGGTAACGTTGTTGCCAATAACGGTATCATCATAAAGAGATACGTTAGAATGGATTAAACAATTATCACCTATTGTTACATTGTTACCAATAAAAACGTTGGGTTGGATAATGGTATCTTTTCCTATTTTAGCAGAATCTGCAATGTTTTTATGTGCCGATTCAAAAGGTTTAAAATAACTTGCTAACTTGTTAAAATCTCTAAATGGATCATCTGAAATTAACAATGCTTTCCCTTCTGGACACTCCACTTCTTTATTAATTAACACAACTGTAGCAGCAGAATTTAATGCTGCATCATAATATTTAGGATGATCTACAAAAACAATATCTCCAGATGTTACCACATGAATTTCATTGATTCCTAAAATAGGGAAATCATCCGCACCAACATATGGCGTATTTATAATTGTAGCAATTTGCGCTAAAGTATGTGCTTGAGGAAACTTCATTACTCCTTAACTCTTTCTTTGTAAGTTCCTTTTTCTGTTTCTACTTTAATCTTATCACCTTCATTAATAAATAAAGGCACGTTTACAATTGCGCCTGATTCAACAGTTGCTGGTTTTGTTGCGTTAGTTGCAGTATTCCCTTTTACACCTGGTTCAGTATGTGTAACCTCTAAAATTACTGTAGCAGGCATATCAACAGATAAAGGCATTTCATCCTCCGCGTTAATTAATACCGTTACAACCTCTCCTTCTTTTAACAATCCAGGTGCATCTAATGTTTTCTTTTCTAATGTGATTTGATTGTAATCTTCAACATTCATGAAATGAAATGTATCTCCCTCAGGATATAAAAATTGGAATTTTTTAGTTTCTACACGAACATCATCTAATTTTCTTCCTGATGGAAATGTATTGTCGATAACTTTTCCTGATGTCACACTTTTTAATTTAGTACGTACAAAAGCTGGCCCTTTACCAGGCTTTACATGTAAAAATTCTATGATTTTGTATATATCATTGTTATATCTGATACATAATCCGTTTCTAATATCTGAAGTAGTTGCCATAATTCTCTTTTTTTAATTTGATTTAAAATATCCTTTCATTATACCTCGTTTTGAATTTTTAATAAACATTAAAATTTCATCACGCTCACTTGAAGCTTCCATTTCTGCTTCAATAACAGCAGCAGCCTGGGTATTATTATGTTTCCCTTGGTATAATATTCTATATATATTTTGGATTTCTCTAATTTTTTCTATTTCATAACCTCTTCTACGTAGACCAACTGAATTGATTCCTACATAAGAAATAGGCTCTCTTGCTGCTTTTACAAATGGAGGTACATCTTTTCTTACTAAAGTACCACCAGTTACAAAGGCATGATTACCAATTGAGCAAAACTGATGTACAGCTACCATACCTGCTAAAACAACATTATCACCTACTGTGATATGCCCAGCTAAAGTAGTATTGTTTGAAAAGATACAATTATCACCAACGAAACAATCGTGAGCAATATGGCAATATGCCATAATCAAACAATTGTTTCCAACAACAGTTTTCATCTTGTCAGAAGTTCCACGGTTGATAGTTACACATTCGCGAATTGTAACATTATCACCTATTTCAACTGTTGTATCTTCATCATTATATTTCAAGTCTTGAGGTGCTGCAGAAATTACTGCCCCCGGAAAAATATTACAGTTTTTACCAATTCGTGCACCCTCCATAATAGTGACGTTAGAACCAATCCAGGTTCCTTCACCAATAGTTACATTATTATGAATTGTTGTAAATGGTTCTATAACTACATTCTTTGCAATTTTTGCTCCAGGATGTACGTATGCTAATGGTTGATTCATATTACTTTTTTTTAGCTATTTGCGCCATTAATTCAGCTTCTGCAACAACCTTTCCGTTGGCGTAAGCATAGGCTTGCATATGACAGATTCCTCTTCTTATAGGCGATATTAAATCACATTTAAATATTAATGTGTCACCTGGTAATACTTTCTGTTTAAATTTAACATTGTCAATTTTCATGAAATATGTCAAATAGTTTTCAGGATCAGGAACAGTACTTAAAATTAAAATCCCTCCTGTTTGTGCCATTGCTTCTATTTGTAATACTCCAGGCATTACTGGTGCCCCTGGAAAATGACCAACAAAGAATGGCTCATTCATAGTCACATTTTTCACACCAACTACTCCGCTATCTGTCAATTCTATAATTTTATCGACTAATAAGAATGGCGGCCTGTGAGGTAGCATACTCATAATTTTCTCAACATCCATTAATGGAGCTTGGTGTAAATCATAAGTAGGTACTTTATTACGTTTTTCCTTTTTAATGATTTGCGCCATTTTTTTAGCAAACTGAGTGTTTACAAAATGACCAGGCTTAGTCGCTATAACTTTCCCTCTTATACGAGTTCCTATTAATGCTAAATCACCAATAACATCAAGTAATTTATGACGTGCAGCTTCATTTGGATGGTGTAATGTTAAGTTGTCTAAAATTCCATTTGGTTTTACTGATACCGCGTCTTTATCAAATGCTTTTCTTAACTTTTCCATTGTAGCTTCGGAAATTTCCTTATCTACATACACAATAGCATTGTTTAAATCGCCACCTTTTATCAATCCATGATCTAATAAGGCTTCTATTTCATGTAAAAAACTAAATGTTCTTGAATCTGAAATTTCTGCTTTAAAATCTGATATGCTTTTTAAGCTTGCATTCTGTGTTCCTAAAACTTCTGTACCGTAATCTACCATCGTGGTAACCTGGTATTCATTTGAAGGAATCACAGTAATTTCACAACCTGATTCTTCATCAAGATAAGAAATCACTTCTTTAACAATGTATTCTTCAATCTCAGCATCTTGTTCTAAAATCCCAGCTTTTTCAATAGCTTCAACAAAGTACTTAGACGATCCATCCATAATTGGCGGCTCTGGAGAATCCATTGCAATTAAACAGTTGTCAACCCCTAAACCAACTAATGCTGCTAATACGTGCTCAGACGTATTTATCTGAACACCTTTAAAATCGATATTAGTACTGCGTTGAGTATCTGCTACATATTCTGCCTTTGCAGGAATAATTGGTGCATCATCTAAATCAACTCTTTGAAACGCATAACCATGATTTTCTGGTGCTGGTTTAAATGTGATGGTCACATCTTTACCTGTATGAAGTCCTACTCCTGTAAGAGAGATTTCATTTTGCAATGTTCTTTGTTTTACAACAGTATTACTCATTGTTGTTAATTTTTTTTTCTAATTTGTTTAACTGACTTACAAGTTTAGGTAAGTTTTTAAAATGCACATATGATTTTACATAGTTGCTATAATCTATTGCAGGCGAACCATACAATTTCTCTCCATCCTTTACACGATGTCCAATTCCAGCTTGCGCCTGTACTTTTACTTGACTCCCTATTGTTAAGTGCCCAGCAACTCCAACTTGCCCGCCAAACATACAGTATTTACCAATTTTGGTAGACCCTGCAATTCCTGTTTGCGCAGCAATTACGGTATGCTGATCAATTTCAACATTGTGTGCTACTTGAACTTGGTTGTCAATTTTAACACCTTTTCTAATAATGGTAGACCCTAAGGTTGCGCGATCAATTGTGGCAGCAGCACCAATATCAACATTATCTTCTAAAATAACATTTCCAATTTGTGGAACTTTTTGAAACTCACCATTTTCATCTGGTGCATACCCAAAACCATCAGCGCCAATAATTGCACCACTATTAATAGTACAATTATTCCCTATTACAGTTTCTGAATATAATTTAGCTCCGGAAAACACCGTAGTATTATCACCTATTGTTGTGTTGTCTCCAATATAAGCGTGTGGATATATTTTCACATTATGCCCAATAGTTACATTTTCTCCAACATATGAGAATGCTCCTAAATACACATTATCACCATGTTTTGAAGAATCTGCAATAAAACTTGGTGATTCAATCCCTACTTTATTATTCTTTACTTCATTGTAATATGCTAATAATTTTGAGAACGACTTATAAGCATCATCTACTTTAATTAGAGTAGTAGATATCTCATTTTCTGGTTCAAAATCTTTATTAACTATTGTTATAGTTGCTTTTGTTGTGTATATGTGTGGGGTGTATTTTGGATTGGCTAAAAATGTTAGCGCACCATTTTCACCTTCTTCTATTTTTGCTAATTTTGATACTTTAGCTTCAGGGTTACCTTGAATTTCACCTTCTAAGATACCTGCTATTTGTTCTGCTGTAAACTCCATTATCCGCAAATATAAAAAATTGTTATAGCTCTTTCGGGTAACATACAAAGTATTTTTTAACAGGCTTTGATAAAACTCTTAAATTCAAATGGTCTGAGGCTTCTGTAGCCTCAATTACCTTACCTTTTTTAGAAAGTATCTTTATACCTTCTTTAGCACTGTCATATGCTTGATTTGATACTGTTGACTTGTACACAAAGTAATTGACCTCATGATCTGACAAGCCATATTTATCTTTTGTCTTTTGTTGTAGTTTTTGAAACTTGTCAGCAGAAACCTCTTCTTTTGTCAACTTAACTTTGAGTAAATTTCTATTAATAATCATGCTTGATAAATTCGATAAAACAACGTCATCATGATCTATCCATGATTTCATTGCTGCAACAATATCATAGTCATCTAATTTTGAAAATATATCTAACGTTTCTTGTTCAAAATTAGAGGCGTCTATTTTATGTTGTAAGAAATAACTGAAAGGTTTGCTGGCCTCTACTTTAACACCATTTTCCACTAATTCCTTTGCACGTTTTAAAACTCGTACCAATAAGCTTTCTGCCACTAAACTGGTTTTATGCAAGTAGACTTGCCAATACATCAAGCGTCTTGCTAATAAAAACTTCTCTACAGAATATATTCCTTTATCCTCAATAACCAATTCATTATCAACAACATTTAACATGGTAATCAATCGTTCTGAGTTGATATTTCCTTCTGCTACACCTGTATAAAAACTATCCCTTTTCAAATAATCAGCCCTATCCATATCTAATTGACTGCTTATCAGTTGATTGAAAAACTTACGTTTATAAGCCCCTTTAAATATTTCAATAGCTAAAGATAATTTCCCGTCAAATTCAGAATTCAACTGATTCATAAACTTTAAAGAAATTTCTTCATGAGTAATTCCTTCAACAATACTATGCTCCATAGCATGAGAAAATGGTCCGTGCCCAATATCATGCAATAAAATAGCCAATAATAGCGCTGTACTTTCCTCATCAGAAATGACAACTTTTTTAAACTGTAATACTTTTATCGCATTATTCATCAAATGCATACAACCTAAAGCATGATGAAATCTGGTATGATGTGCCCCAGGATAAACCAAGTATGTCAACCCCATTTGTGACACACGTCTTAAGCGTTGAAAATACTTATGTTGAATAACATCAAAAATAAGTTCGTTAGGAATTGTAATAAAACCGTAAATTGGGTCGTTTAATATCTTAAGTTTGTTGTTTGAATTCAAAAGCTATGGTTTTTGACACTTGTACTGACAAACTTAATAATTTGTTTAGTATTTTAACTGTTGAATAATTTTTATTTTATATGAATAACATCAAGATTCTTTGGGTAGACGACGAAATAGACTTATTAAAACCTCATGTGATTTTTTTAGAAAAGAAAAACTGTGAAGTGACCACCTGTTTTAGCGGTGCTGAAGCACTAGAAATTATTGAAACCCAAAATTTTGATATCATTTTTTTAGATGAAAATATGCCTGGTTTAACTGGCTTGGAAACATTATCTGAAATAAAAGAGCGCAAAGCACATATCCCTGTAGTCATGATTACTAAAAGTGAAGAAGAGCACTTAATGGAGGAAGCCATCGGTTCTAAAATTGCTGATTACCTCATTAAGCCTGTTAATCCTAATCAGATATTACACAGTATTAAAAAGAACTTAGATTTTTCAAGGTTGATCTCTGAAAAAACCATGTCTAACTATCAACAAGAATTCAGGAAAATTTCTATGAATTTAGCCATGATAAATTCTTGGGATGAATGGGCAGAGTTATATCAAAAGTTAATTTACTGGGAGCTTGAACTAGAAACTATTGAAGATTCTGGAATGCAAGAAATACTTATTTCTCAAAAAAGCGAAGCCAATAACGCATTCTGTAAATTCATTGACAATAACTATCCAGAATGGTTTAAAAACAAAGAAGAAGCCCCTTTGATGTCACACAACTTGTTTAAAGAATGGATTGTTCCAGAATTAAGCGAACAACCTACCCTATTGGTTGTTGTTGATAATTTGAGGTATGACCAATGGAAAGCTTTTGAACCAAGTGTTGCCACTTATTACAAAAAGGTATCTGAAAAACCATTTTGCAGTATTTTACCTACCGCAACCCAGTATGCGAGAAATGCTATTTTTTCCGGATTGATGCCTTCTGATATGGAAAAACAACACCCAGATTTTTGGAAAAATGACACTGATGAAGGCGGAAAAAACATGCATGAAAATGATTTTCTAAAAGCCCAAATTCAACGTTTACGTTTAGATATTAAACATGATTATTTTAAAATCACCAATTTAAATGCTGGAAAAAAGCTAGCAAACAACTTTAAGTCATGCGCTTCAAACGACTTAACTGTAGTGGTTTATAATTTCGTAGATATGTTGTCTCATTCAAAAACTGATATGGAGGTGATAAAAGAATTAGCCTCTGACGATAAGGCGTACAGATCTTTGACTCAGAGTTGGTTTAAAAATTCTCCGCTACTAGATATCATTACTCAGGCACATGACCTTAATATGAAGTTAATCATAACAACTGACCATGGAACAATAAATGTTAATTCTCCTTCAAAAGTAATTGGAGATAAACGCACAAGTTTAAATTTACGCTATAAAACAGGTAAGAGTTTAACCTATAATGATAAAGATGTATTGGCGGCTAAAAACCCAAAAACGATACATTTACCAAGTATAAACATGAGTAGTTCATTTATTTTTGCAAAAGGTGATATGTTTTTTGCATACCCGAATAACTACAACCATTACGTCAGTTATTTTAAAAACACCTATCAACATGGTGGTGTATCACTAGAAGAAATGATTATCCCGTTTGTAGTTTTAGACCCTAAATAACTCCATTATAACATTCAATGAAATTTACGTATCAATTAGACAAACTTCAATCAATTGCACAAAATGTAATAGATAATGTCAACAGTAAAACACTATTGTTTTATGGAGATATGGGCGTTGGCAAAACAACTTTAATAAAAGAAATAGCTGCGTTATTAGGTGTTACTGATGTCACTTCTAGCCCAACATTTTCGTTAGTTAATGAATATCAAGGACAAGATTCAAAAGTATTTCATTTTGATTTTTACAGAATTAATAGTGAAGAAGAAGTTTACGATATTGGCATTGAAGACTACTTCTATCAAAACGCATGGAGTTTAGTTGAGTGGCCTGAGAAAATTCCTAATATCATTCCTGAAGATGCTGTAACAATACAGCTCAATGAAAACGTTGATGGTAGTAGAACACTAGAAATTATAACTTAAAACGCAATTGCTAAAAAAATAGTTGTAATTTAGTTTAAACCAACTAATTAAAATGAGTAAAGCAACCACACCTTTTTCTAAACAACAACTACTACCACAAGAAGAAACTTTAGAATTACTACATAAAAAAGGAGATTTGTTTATTGGTATTCCTAAAGAAACCTCTTATCAAGAAAAGCGAATCTGCTTAACTCCTGATGCGGTTGGCGCATTAGTTACTCATGGACATCGCATTTTAATCGAATCTAATGCTGGAAAAGCTTCTGGGTTTACAGATGTTGATTATAGTGAAGCTGGAGCAGAAGTCACTAACGATGTAAAAAAGGTCTTTTCTTGTCCAATCATCTTAAAAGTTGAACCACCTTCTATAGAAGAAATTGAATTAATAAATCCTCAAACACTATTAATATCTGCGCTACAGATTAAAACTCAAAGTAAAAAATACTTTGAAAAACTAGCCACAAAACGCATTACTGCCTTAGCTTTTGAATTTATAAAAGATGAAGCAGGAACATTCCCAGCAGTCAGAGCTCTAAGTGAAATTGCTGGAACTGCATCTGTTTTAGTTGCCTCAGAATTACTAGCGAATACAAATGAAGGAAATGGATTACTTTTAGGAAACATCAGTGGTGTACCACCTACAGAAGTCGTAATAATTGGCGCAGGAACAGTTGGGGAGTTTGCAGCACGTTCTGCTATAGGTTTAGGTGCTAATGTGAAAATATTTGACAACTCATTAACAAAATTAAGATGTATACAAGCAGCATTAGGAAGACCAGTATATACATCAACCTTGCAACCTAAAACATTGCTAAAAGCCTTGAGAAGATGTGATATTGCTATTGGTGCAGTTAGAGGGAAAAACCGTTCACCGATATTAGTTTCTGAAGAAATGGTTGAACAAATGAAACCTGGTGCTGTAATACTAGATGTAAGTATCGATATGGGAGGTTGTTTTGAAACTTCTGAGGTTACCACTCATGATCATCCCACATTTATAAAACATGATGTCATACATTTTTGCATACCTAACATTCCCTCAAGATACTCAAGAACAGCGTCTCACGCCATTAGTAATATCTTCACACCTTACCTTTTAAAAATTGCAGATGATGGTGGTATAGAAAATGCTATCCGTTTTGATAGAGGTTTGAAAAATGGGTTGTACTTTTACCACGGCGTTTTAACCAGTAAATCAGTTTCTGATTGGTTTGGATTGCCATATAATGATGCAAACTTATTAATCTTTTGATATTATAATCAATCACATTTTTTTAATTACATGAATTTTATTCAACGTTTTGGATACTACTTAGTTGGTATTGTTTTAGGAAGTATTGTCGTATTTTTTGTTTGGGATAAGAAAAAAACAACGTTTTGTTATTTACCAAATTGCAGAATTTTAAAGGATATTCGTCTTAAAAAACGCGCTTTTGATCCGGCAGTACAACAATTAGTAAATACTAAAGCCTTAGATACTGCTGCTATTACCGATGCATACACCAATGGTAATGTCGACTTCTCAAAATCTAACACAAAATTGAAATCGTGTAAAACCTATATTATTGAATCAACTTATTTGCAAAAATCATATGAGTTTTTAGTTGAAAATTGTGACAGTACCGCTGTTATTAAACATGTCATCATTAAATAACTATGAGATTATACTTAAGAATAATAGCTCTCGTATTACTATGCATAACTTTTATTGGCTGTAATTACAAAGCTAAAAGAGAAGCTGAAATTGTAAATTTAAAAATCCAACAAAATTATATTGTTGATGCACCTAATAACTGGAGAGCTTTTATAAACCATAATCAAATAAGTTATACTCCAATAAGAAAAAGATAGAAATGTAAGGCATACCTTCGCAGGATTTAGAATTTTAAAAAAAGAAAAACATATAAACTTTAAAGAATTTCCCTTATCTCGTATCAATAAGATGAAGAATTCATTAAATATAAATTCTGAATTAATTGCAACTCAAGAAAATCGATTTGGCAAAGTATATATTCATGAATATAACTACCGCTGGGGAGCTAAAAAATATAGAGTGTTTGACATGTATTTTCAGGTTGAACAAAAATTCTGTAAATTTAAGTACAATACCTTATCCGAAATTTATGACACGCATTTAAGTGATGCAACCTATATTTACAACAGTTTCAAACTTAAATAACTAATACTTTTTTAAACAAATTCAAAGAGTAGTATTAAGAATTTTCATACCTTACTAATTAGTATAAATTAGTTTTATAATGAAATATTTTCCAAAGCTCACCCTCCTACTTCTTTTATCATTTTTTAGTCTTACTGCCCAGAATACAATTTGGGACTATATGGGTATTTGGCAATTTAGCCAAGGGAGAGAATCTTTAAATATTTCCAAACCAGGTATTTTAAATGATTTAACTATTCAATACAACTCTTATTTAGATGGTTTTGAGGATCGTGGTTTTCAAAACTGTCAATTTGTTGATGGAAAAATTATTGCAGATTATTATGGTGGAAAAAACAATGTTATTATCACAAAAAAAGATAAAACACTTTATTTAACAATAAAACCATTTCATCAGTTTCAACCAATAATTAATCAACCATTTTCTTTTGTACAGAAAACACTTTTAAAATATGTAACTACCAAAGAATCAACACAAATAAATAATACCTCTTCAAAATGGTTAGTTCCGGGTGAACGAATTATAGTTGCCCCAAATAACACTAACAAACTAGTTGATATTATCTCTTCTACAGAAGGACAAATTTCATTAACAAAGTTAAACAGTATTAAACCATTGTTTATCTCTAAAGATGTCAACCAAAAAGAAATTCAAAGATTTAATACCTCAGAACAGTTCATTAAAAAACTATATGATTCATTAAACAAAAATGTGTTTGACTTTATCAACAAAGACAATTCTTTAATGATAAGTAAAACTGTTTATGAAAAACTGCAACTGTTTAAAATTGCTCCGTACCCTAATAAATATGCACAAAAACATCATAAGAAGCCTAGTTCTTTAAAAACTGTAATGGGTACAGTAGATTTGGATCCTAACTTTCATTCAATAGTTGTAAAATATCAATATGAAAATGAATACATCACCTATTTAGTTAATTATGACTTATCAGGAGAATTTAAAGGCTTGTTAAAAATTGCTTCTGGTGATTATGTTGAGAGTTTTACGATTACTGAACCAGAATTTACTACAAATGGTATATTTGTAAATTCATATGCTATGGATGATTCGAATAACAAAATGGTTTATAAGCTGCATAAATCAGAACGTTATATATTAGCTAATGAAGGTTATTTTTTAAACGTTAACCACACACCAGAACAGAAAAAGTTAGAACGTAAAATTCATAGTCAAAAAACTGAATCTAAAACACTTGGCCAGATAGAGGTTAATATATATTTAGAATATCACTCAAGTAAAGAGTTTGCAACTAGACTTTTTTCAACAATTATAAAAGACAATGTTGAATATTACGTATTTCCGTTTGATTTAAATAACGACTTAAATTACACTACTCCTTACTACAAATATGCTACTACTCATAATGGGCTAGAGAAACTCATGAACCTTCCGTTTAGAGAAAATGATGTTAATCACATTAGTGAATTTTGGGACAGAGATTATAATACACATCATTTAAATTTGAATATAGAATTAGACGATGTAAATAATGATGGTCATGAAGATTTATTAATGTCAATTGAAGACCGTTCTTATGTAGTTTCTACAAAACATCATTTCTGTTTTATAAATAAAGATTACCAATGGGTTTCAAGTCCGTTTACACAGAAAGTAAACACGTATCTTGACAATGTAACAATTGATAGTAAATTAGTTTTTAAGTCATTACACAACAGTAACAAATTACCTATCGCTTTAAAAACAATAGCTAGTGACAAACCAAATTTATTATTAAATAGTAATGAAAATTTAGTGTATTCTTTTAAAATAAAAGGTAAAAACAAACGTGTGACTATTGCTGTTGATGAAAATGAAAAGTACTATTCCTATAAATATGGAAATTCTCAAAAAATTGATTTTGAATACACTTCGCCAATAAATGATTCTTCAACTAATTTTAGTTTTTATTGTGAAGACCATTCAGCAACATCACCGCGTTACACAATATCTAATTTGTCGTTTACAACTAATGGTTACGAATACACAATTTTCAACAATTATACTGCGGAAATTGATTATGAAAATTTACCAAAAGAAGATAAAAATAATTGTAATTCTTGGGTCACTAAACCGAATCACATAACTCTAAACAACGGCATTGGTATTAGAGTTAGACAGTTGTCAAACAATAAGATTACGGTTTTAGAAGCAGATACTTCAACAGTAAATGGATATTTGGAGTTTTCTAAGTATTGGTCTAAAATTAATTTAAAACCATATGAACCAAATACTTTTAATAACTCACAAAACTAATTTAGTTCATTTTAAATTATACTCTTTTATCAATAAAGTCAACTGGTTTTCGACTCATTTTCGGGAATCTAAGTCTATTTATATCTTTAGAATCATGGAATTCAATAACAGGTGCTACACGAAGTTTTGCTCTAAAATGATCCTTTATTTTTGATAACAACTC
>CBCXVT010000033.1:0-20663 GCA_965178635.1 Flavobacteriaceae bacterium
GGGACAAAGCTTAAACTAAGCGAAGATTTGGCTGACATAGACTGTTCAGATGGAGCATCATCTCTCTTTAGTATTAAGGCTAATAGCCCACTAAAAACTAAGACTATAGAAAAGATTAGATTTAAACAGTCTAAGTACTATACAGATGGTACAACAACAGGCACGTATAGTATGTCTGAGATAATAAATGCAACCAAGTAATTAACTTAACTTGACCTTTAATAACTCCCTATACCAAACCCTTGCAGAAATGTGAGGGTTTTTTATTTATTATATTTGAGAAAATATAACACAATTGTATTTTGAACTACCTTAATGTATATTTTAATATTGTAAATAATTCGAAAAGTAAAAAACGGAACGGATATTTAGAATTACATCATGTAGTTCCAAAATGTATTTTTGGTGAAAAATTATTGAATGAAGATAATCTAGTTAATGTTAATCAAGATTCTAATTTAGTTTATCTCACTGCCCGAGAACATTTTATTTGTCATTGGCTTCTTCATAGAGCATTCCCAAAAAACAAAAAATTAGGACTTGCTTTCTGGGCTATGGCTGGCATGACAAATTCTGAACAAAAAAGATACATACCATCATCAAGAGCCGTAGCTGAAGCAAGAGTTGCAGCAAATAATGCAAGAAAAACCGCTATTTTACAATATGACCTTGAGGGTAATTTTTTAAGAGAATATAAAAGTTTAAACGCTGCGAGTGACTCCATTGGAATAGTGCCAAATGCAATTGGTCAAAATTTAAATAGTTTCACTAAATCTGCAGGTGGTTTTCAGTGGTGCTTTAAAACAAAAAAACAACAGGATAAAATTGAGCCATACGTTATTGATAATAACGGCTTACCGATTGGTCAATATGACCTTAACGGAAGATTAATCTCCTCTTATGAAAGTTTACTAGAGACTGAGAGAAAAACTGGACACTCTGAAGGAAGTATTCGAGCCGCAATGAATAGAGGCACAAAGATTAGAGGCACCTCATTTTTTTTTATACAATTCAACAAACATCAAGAAATTCCAAAGTTTGTTAATCCGTATACTAATCCAATACATGCCTTTTCGATTCCTATAGTTCAAATAAGTGCTGACGGGAAATATTTTATTAATAAATTCCAAAGTGTTACTGAGGCTGCAAAATATTTAAATAAAAATACTGGAGGAATTTCATCAGCGTGTAAAGGAAAAAGAAAAACAGCTTATGGTTATATGTGGAAATACCTTTCTAATTACAAAAATAACTTACCTGTTATTTCAATTGAGAAAGCAAAGGTGAAGCTTCATTCTAAGCCTATTGCACAATATGACTTGAGTGGGAAATTTATACAGGTTTTTAAAAGTGCTAGTGAAGCTGCCCGCTCAGTAAATGATTCTCAACCAAACATAAGTGCCGTAGCTAGAGGTATACGTAATTATTCCAATAAATACCAATATGCATACATTATAGATGGTAAAATACCTTCAAAAACAACTGTTAAAACATCAAACAATATTTCAAAAATAGTTCTAAAACTAGATAAAACATCGGAAGTTATAATCGAAGAGTATATAAGTGTTGGAGAAGCTGCAAGAGCGGTATCTGGCTCTCAATCAAATATATCTGCCTGTATTAATGGTAGAAAGAAAACAGCATATGGTTTTAAATGGAAATTTAAATAATATGTGTTTAATACTAAAAATAGGTAGTTCTAAAGTCGTTAAACAACTAAACATTGTTTAAATTATCATTATAAAACATTAGTAAACAAGGTTTTATAATTCAATTACCCTCTTTATAGTCCACAAGTAGACCTCAACTGCCTTTTTTACGCTCGTTTTTAACAGTACTGTGAGATACTCCCAAAGCTTCAGAAGTCTGCTTTATTGAAAAACCTAATTCTTGAGCCTTCAAGACTTTCTCAGTTCTATTCAATCTTTTATCATTAGCAATATCTTTGAGGTTTGCCTTTGCGCTCTTATCCGAAAACAATTTATTATGACAATGCAAATAGTAATCACATAGCTTTTGAGCCATCTTTACATACTTAACACCCACCTCTGTGTCATTCTCTCCATGCAATATATGTAGCAATAAGGAGAATTTTGCTCTATAATCTTCCATCTTAGACAATACAGCAATCATTGAAGAATTAGTGCTGGGTTTACTGCCATATAGCTTAAACTTGTTTGTAAGCTCCATAAAGTACTCTTCAGCCTCTTCTGTATAAACGTGGGTTGGTTTATTAATCAACCTTCCATCACTATCATACTTCCAACTAAAAAACTTAATGCCTTTGTCATCAAACAACTTACCAACATAGTTATCGTATAGGTTACCATTTACCATTGCCTCTCTCCTAGCCTTTCTAGATATAGTTCTTAATACAATTTTAGGCTCTGGAAATGCAAATAAGAATCTAGCCATTAAACCATTAGCTTTACCATCATCATAGTTTTTATACAAAACTTCAGGTTGTATACCTCCAGATATGCAAAATCCAGCTTTTACAACAAATCTATCTTTTATTTTTTCTGAGGCTCTCTCTTGCTTCAAGTTTTCGTTACTCCATGCAGATAATAAAACTGATGAAGTATCTTCTTTTTTGCCTTGCTCAAATATTGTAGCTAACTCGTCAACGCTTTGATGTATACCCCTATGTATAGCTTGTAATTTAATAAGCCTCATTTCTGGAGTTACATCATTAATCATATATGATTTATTTAAAGGCTTAGGCAAATCAGATTTATAGTCATGTTTCTTAATTGCATTCTTATATGTTTCAACTTCAACATTATCCCTAGACTTGAAAGGTTTTGATGCGTAGTTACTCGCAGGTGTCTTACCATCTCCTGATTTACCTACATTAGCGCTATACATGTTCATTTGGACAGTTCTCCCATATTCAATCTCAAGCCTTTTAGAATTGCCTAACAAGCCTGAAACTTCAGTTAAGAACGTGGTTGCCATAAAATCAATATTCATGCCCTGAGCCTTATTAAGTGACTCAAAGTATTCACGAGGTATTTGTGGTAAAACATCAATAGGAAAAGAGTTGGTTGTTCTCTCAGATTCAACTATTGTAGGTTTAGTGCCATAACCCTGTGAAGAGATACTTTTAACTGCACTCTTTAGATCTCCGTTATGCTCGAGTATTCGATAGACATCGAAAACATTGTATGATGTTTCTGAGTCAAACGCTGTTGAATTAGTATACAAGTATAGATTTCCATCTTGAAAAACATTACCACTTGTGTCTGATGTAGGGTTACCTGGTCTTAACACCCTAGTTCTTCCTTCAGCATCTTCATTAAGTATTTCCCAACCATTAGAGGCTAATAAATCTAACATACTTACCCTAGCCTTAAAATCATCAATAGGTAGAATTTCTCCTTTAATTACTTCTCTTTTATTTTTCTTTTGTTTAGACTCTTTTACAGGAGTATCCATAGCCTCGTTAAAGCGCCTACAGGCTTCTATTAAGGCGTTTCTATCATTATTCAGTATATACCTTAACTTTGTATAATCTCTAGCCACAAAGTCGTTATACATAACTACATAACCACCTTTACCTCTAGTCTCTATTAATGCTTTGTTGCCCTTGTTTTTAGCTAGCTTAAGATTACCTTCAATATTCTTTGCTCTATAAATTATATGGTAACCCAAATTCTTAGTCTTAACAATCATAACTTTGTCATCAAACTTATATATAGACTGTTTGAGTTGGGTTAGTATTTGTTTCCATTTGGCATCTATATTAACAAGCTCCTCATGTGTTGGACTTTTAACATCCTTACAAAGTATTTTTAGGTCAACATCTATAACTTCAATATCACTATAACCACAAACCAATCCATAAGCTTCAGATTCTCCTAAACTAGTTACAGGTTCAGTTTGATACTGCTTCCAGCTTCTTATAGCTTGCTTATTATTATTCAAGTTGATAACATTAAAGTCTCCCAGAGACATAATATTCTTTGCCTGTTGATAGCCTAGCATTTTTAAAGAGTATTTAATTTATAGTTAGATTTAGGTACTAACATTTTACCTTCCTATTTAAGATAATGTTTTAGAGTTTTATTTTCTGTTTTTTTGGATGTGGGTTATTTCGTTTTTATCAACAATTGGACGTTTTAAGGACTATAAATACATTCTATATTTCACAAATAGCTGATTAACAACAAATAAAGATTTATAATAAAACTACAAAGTGTTGTTTATACAATAAAAAAAGGCTAAAAGGGGTAGTACCGAAAAAAGTAAATTAAAACATACAAAAACTACTACCCCTGATTTTACGCCCCTATACTTGTGAAATTTATATTTGGTATTACTGCTTGTTTAACCTCTATAGCACTCTCAACAGAGCGCAACTTTGGTATTACATAATTAGCAAGCTCTAACATTATTTTTAATCTGTCACGAGGCTCCAATTTGTCTAGATCATCTTGGAGCCTAGAAAGATTATTGTTTAATAAGTATAAAAAAGCCTGCTTTGTAGCCTTGTTACTTTTACCTAAAGCTCCAGGGGTACGACCTCCCAATTTATTTCCTTTCTGAAATCCCATACTATTTATTTTTAGGTTTTGGAATGTTGGACTTTTGAGCATTGTTTAAAGACGTTTTATTTTTATTTAGTTTGCTCTGTGCCAACTTGTTTAATATTGAATATCGTCTAGCCATTTTTTTTGATTTTTCTAATTACATCGCTTACGTTTCTACTTGGTCTGTCAGTCATTAATTCGAGCGTTTTAGATAACGCCAAAACCTGTTCTATTACACTCCCTTTTGAAGCTTTATTTTTCTGTAGTGTTACAGTCGCTTTAAACTCCTTTGAGCGATTATTTATGCTCTCAATACCTAAATTTAAAAACACCTGCTCTAGTGTATTTTTTACAGATTTTAAATTTTCAGTAAATAGTATCTTTTGGCTCAGCTCAGCATCTGTCATTTTTACGTTTGGATTTAAAACCCTCCCACAGCTTACTGATATTGCTTTGCCGTCTTTGAGTATGTAGTCGGCATCGGCTGGCTTTACCTTTTGACCTTTGTAATCTAATAAGTAAACAACTGTATCCTTTGCCAAACTAATTGCATCGTAATGTAATACTAAGCCATTAATCGTCTCAACCTCGTTTTTGAGTAGTTTGCGCCTTGTGTATTGTGCCACAGTTAAACCCTCTTTTTTAGCGCTCATTTCTAAATTAGCTTTAAAGCTCTTTGTTACTCTTAAGCCTATATTTGATTTTTTATTCATATCCTTACAGCTCTTTTAATTCATTATTGTAACCATCTATAACAGCGTTATAAGACTTAGTTAAACCCTCTTTTATCTGTTTTTTTTCTCTCTCTGTTATTATTACAGATATCGAGCGGTCGTTTGCTGAGTTTAACGTCCAGATCCTTGCATCGTCTAAACTGTCTAGGTTTTTAATTTGTTTGTTTGCATGGTCTAAATCTTTAGATATAGAAACCACTCTTTGCAAGTTTTTTACGTTCATATTATTACTATTATTATTAGTGTTATTAATGCTATCATATATTTTTAAATTTTGCCTTTAACTCTGATATTTTACCTAAAAAACGATTATCTACTTCTTTGAGAATTACGGCAATTAATATTTCGTCTGTTATTTCTGTTTGGCTCCAAAGATTTGTACTAGCGGATATTTTTATACCCTCTGGTAACACTTTGCCGAAACCCATATCATTACGAAATTTGAAATGCTCGGTTTCTACTCTCTCGATTTTCTTTAAAATTTCATTGCCTTTTTTTAATTGCTCTTTTTTCATGCTTCTGGTATTAGTTAAAAGTTAAATCCCTCTACTATATAAACGAAAAAAGCCTTTTATTGTTTCTACATTTTTATCAACATGTTGAACATTACTGATTGTTTTAAAAAACTAAAACGCATTCAGGCTTAGATGTTTAATCAGTGTTTATATATCTGTAATCTGCTTTAACTTTTTTTTTGAAGTTGACCACTTTTGACCACGTTTTGGCTAGGTTTTGACCATCTTTTGACCAGGGGCAAAATTTTCTAAAACCTCTGTTAAGTACTATATATATTAGTATTATATAATATATTATTATAAGTTAAAGCATTATTGACTACCCTGCCTCCATTTTTAGAAAACTCACCAGAGATAACACAAGAATTGACTAGGGTGGTCAAAAAGGACAATTTTTTAAAGACTACAATATCTATAGGGGTTAACAAGCTTTTAGGGTGGTCAAAAGATGGGTAAAAGATGGGTAATAAAAAACCCCTACTAAATTAATAGTAAGGGTTATAGAGAGATGTTTAAGAATTACAGTTAGTAAACCTTTACGAGATTATAAAGAAGTATTATTACAGCTATAATTATAGCAAAGTTACCCACTTGAGTTAACGTTTTTTTTCTATCTAATTTTTTCGTTATTTCTTCATAACGCTTTACTAATTCCACAAAACAACTTTCATCTATTTTTTTCAAGAAGAATAAAAACGCTTCAATATCAACTTCTCTGATTTCCCATCTTTGAACTTCCATATACTCTTTTTGCTTGTTCAGACTTGTAGCAATATGGTCTGGACTTCTTGGTGGAAATTCTTTTGATAGCGCTATCTTATATGAGAATGCTCCAGGATTACAACCATTTAACAACTCAAGATGAGTGACTATTAATACACACACACCTATCTTATGCTCCATTAAATCAACTTCATTTACTTTCATAGCAAGTTCTTCAATTGTCTCATTTCCTGTAATGCCGATTTTTTTTGAAAGTAAATCCTTTTCAAATTTTTCCATAATAGATTTTTGTTAAGATTAAACATACATTTTTTAAAAAGATAAACCCCTACTAAATTAATAGTAAGGGCAACTGCTATTGAGAGTTATTGAAGTTTTTCATTCTGTAGGCATTAATTTTTACTACCAAGGAAGTTCTCCTATTAAGCGTGTTAAACTGTCATAACTTGCAGCGCAAAAACCTCCTTCATTGGCACCTCTTTGGTAAATTGACATCTTTTTTAATTCATTATTTAATATTCTAATTTGAGGTTCATAATTGTTATAAATAGCAATGTCGCTACAATCTGAGCATATATAATATTTTTTTGGTGTTTTAAGGTAGGAATATTTAGTTTTCGTTATAAATGTATTGCTTGTCCACCCGGATACAAAAGTAGTGTCTGTGTCTTCAAAATATAAATACGCTTTTTTTAAATGTAGATCTTGTTCCGTAATTGTGTTGCAATTATCACATTTACTTTTTGCTATTGTGGTATCGAAAAAGCCATCTGGCAAATAAGAAAGGGGGTTTTTCTTAAATTCATTTATATTTATTGATTCAACTATATGGTGTCCTATTTCGGCATTCCAGAGTTTAGGAACAAAACGACGGGTAAAAAGAATAAAGCCAACAATTAAAAGAAATAATATAAAAAGTGATGTTCCAGACATAAATTAGATTATTATTTAAATATAATCAAAAAAACAAAGTGGTATTAAAAAACTTTGATTAAAAAAAACACCCCTGCAAACTTAACTAGGGGATGTCTAATACAAATCAATTATTGATTATCGCCTTATTAACGAATCTATAATTTCCTGTTTTTTAAATATTACTCTGCGATTAAATCCATAGGTATGAATCTTTCCTTGTTTAATGAGATTGTCAACAGTTCCAATAGAGCATCTGAGTAGTTCAGCCACTTCAGGTTTCTTTAGAAAGATATGTTCGTTTTGGTTTTCCACTATACTTAAGATACGATATGTAAATGGTATATTTGTGTTGTTTTTGGGGTTGTTACCAACAATTTTTTCAACATTTTAGTATTAAACTTGAGCTTATACAAGGGATTGATTGTGGACTAAATCAACTAGAGTGTTAGCGTAAGTAGTTACAAATCATATAGTTAAAATACATGAGTAAATTAGAAAAACAAGTTTCTTACAAGTTTTCAACAATCTCAATAATAAAGGTGTTTTGCGTATATATTTTAATTTATACTAGCATTTATAGTACCTAAAAGGATTTTACCTCTTCTATAATTACGCGTATTAACATCTAATTTCATGTAATAACATGTAATATCTGTGGACTAATCTCGGACTAGTTTAAAAATAGATTGTATATTTGGATAACATCAATACTCCAAATATGGCAATTACTTTCTTTACTCAATCAATCAAACAAATAGCACCAATCTGGATTAGATACAGGGAGCTATCTGTTGATGCAAAAGCAAGAACTAATCTTTACATAGACAAAGATAGGTTAAAAAGGTCAAAGGTCATTAAGCATAAAATGTCTGCCAAAGACAATCAAGAGCAGAAACTTCTCATTAAAGAAAAGAACAAAGCACTCGATAAGGTGCAGAATGAAATGCAACTTCTTGAGCTTCGGATAAGATCTCTAATAACTGATGAAGCTCAAGTTGATTCTAAGTGGCTTAAACAGGCGTTTAGACCTCCCGAGGAGATTGTAAAACTAAACCTTTTAGAATACTATGATGCACTTCTTGAAAGTGATAGTACGTTAGCTAAAAACACACAGAAAGCTTATAGAGTTAATGCCTCTTTTATGCTTAAATATCAGAAGCATATTGGAAGGGAATTACAAGTAATTGACATTGATGGGAATTTTAAAGACGCCTTCATAAAGTACTGCAGAGAGCAAGGATATCCCGAATCAACTTTGAAAGGTCAACTAGGTAGATTAAAGGCGGTTTGCTTGTATGCAGAGCAGAGAGGAGAGATTATTCACAATCAAGTTAAGAATTTGACTAAGAACATTCGTGTACAGCCCACTTTAAGTGTCTTTCTGACATCTTCTGAGATAGATGACATCATCGCTCTAAATATAAAAGATAGTGCTTTGGATATGGCGAGAGATTGGTTAGTTGTATCCTGCTACATAGGTCAAAGGTCAGCATCTTTGTTTAAACTAACCAAAGACAATATTCATATAAAGAGTAATACAATAAGACTCAAGCAAGTAAAGACTGGGGCTAATGTAGTGATACCTATATTGCCACAAGTCCAGGCTATTTTAGATAAGCACAAAGGGAGCTTCCCTCCTCTCTTTAGTACTAAACAACATCATAACTACAACCGCTATAATGACCTCATCAAAGAAGTATGTAAATTAGCTGATATCAATGAACTATGCAAAGGAAGAAATAAGAATATCGGGGGACGTATGTCTAAGGTTATAACTAAACCCAAATGGGAACTTATAACTTCTCACATAGGTCGTAGGTCATTCGCCACTAACTTCTATGGTAAGATAAACCAACAGCTCATTCAAAGTGTAACAGGTCACAAAACTGAGAGTAGCTTTCTTAAGTACATTAACAAAACCAGAGAGATAGATACAGATGCACTCAATAAAGCATTCTTAGATGCAATGAGGTAATTTTTGTAGTTTTCCAACAAAAAAATATGCGACAATGTAATGTCGTGTAATTTTTGGTGTTTACACGTATTTTATTTAATATTTTTATCAATCAATTAAAAAACAATTAAATTTGTTCAAAACATTAAACAATTTACATTATGAAAAAAACATTATTATTATTACTGGTAATGGCATTTGGCTCTCAGGTCAATGCTCAAAAGCTTTGGAAGGATGAGGTAGATGACTTCACAGGAGACACAAAAAAATTTACAAATTATTATAATGTAGCTGAAACAAATGTAGGTACACTAAAAGTTTCTGCACTACGGTTAAATGAATTTGAATATATAAAGATGAAATGTACTTCTGATCTTGGATGTGCTGGGGCAAGTGACAACTATGTAATGTTTATATTTACTGATGGGACAAAGCTTAAACTAAGCGAAGATTTGGCTGACATAGACTGTTCAGATGGAGCATCATCTCTCTTTAGTATTAAGGCTAATAGCCCACTAAAAACTAAGACTATAGAAAAGATTAGATTTAAACAGTCTAAGTACTATACAGATGGTACAACAACAGGCACGTATAGTATGTCTGAGATAATAAATGCAACCAAGTAATTAACTTAACTTGACCTTTAATAACTCCCTATACCAAACCCTTGCAGAAATGTGAGGGTTTTTTATTTATTATATTTGAGAAAATATAACACAATTGTATTTTGAACTACCTTAATGTATATTTTAATATTGTAAATAATTCGAAAAGTAAAAAACGGAACGGATATTTAGAATTACATCATGTAGTTCCAAAATGTATTTTTGGTGAAAAATTATTGAATGAAGATAATCTAGTTAATGTTAATCAAGATTCTAATTTAGTTTATCTCACTGCCCGAGAACATTTTATTTGTCATTGGCTTCTTCATAGAGCATTCCCAAAAAACAAAAAATTAGGACTTGCTTTCTGGGCTATGGCTGGCATGACAAATTCTGAACAAAAAAGATACATACCATCATCAAGAGCCGTAGCTGAAGCAAGAGTTGCAGCAAATAATGCAAGAAAAACCGCTATTTTACAATATGACCTTGAGGGTAATTTTTTAAGAGAATATAAAAGTTTAAACGCTGCGAGTGACTCCATTGGAATAGTGCCAAATGCAATTGGTCAAAATTTAAATAGTTTCACTAAATCTGCAGGTGGTTTTCAGTGGTGCTTTAAAACAAAAAAACAACAGGATAAAATTGAGCCATACGTTATTGATAATAACGGCTTACCGATTGGTCAATATGACCTTAACGGAAGATTAATCTCCTCTTATGAAAGTTTACTAGAGACTGAGAGAAAAACTGGACACTCTGAAGGAAGTATTCGAGCCGCAATGAATAGAGGCACAAAGATTAGAGGCACCTCATTTTTTTTTATACAATTCAACAAACATCAAGAAATTCCAAAGTTTGTTAATCCGTATACTAATCCAATACATGCCTTTTCGATTCCTATAGTTCAAATAAGTGCTGACGGGAAATATTTTATTAATAAATTCCAAAGTGTTACTGAGGCTGCAAAATATTTAAATAAAAATACTGGAGGAATTTCATCAGCGTGTAAAGGAAAAAGAAAAACAGCTTATGGTTATATGTGGAAATACCTTTCTAATTACAAAAATAACTTACCTGTTATTTCAATTGAGAAAGCAAAGGTGAAGCTTCATTCTAAGCCTATTGCACAATATGACTTGAGTGGGAAATTTATACAGGTTTTTAAAAGTGCTAGTGAAGCTGCCCGCTCAGTAAATGATTCTCAACCAAACATAAGTGCCGTAGCTAGAGGTATACGTAATTATTCCAATAAATACCAATATGCATACATTATAGATGGTAAAATACCTTCAAAAACAACTGTTAAAACATCAAACAATATTTCAAAAATAGTTCTAAAACTAGATAAAACATCGGAAGTTATAATCGAAGAGTATATAAGTGTTGGAGAAGCTGCAAGAGCGGTATCTGGCTCTCAATCAAATATATCTGCCTGTATTAATGGTAGAAAGAAAACAGCATATGGTTTTAAATGGAAATTTAAATAATATGTGTTTAATACTAAAAATAGGTAGTTCTAAAGTCGTTAAACAACTAAACATTGTTTAAATTATCATTATAAAACATTAGTAAACAAGGTTTTATAATTCAATTACCCTCTTTATAGTCCACAAGTAGACCTCAACTGCCTTTTTTACGCTCGTTTTTAACAGTACTGTGAGATACTCCCAAAGCTTCAGAAGTCTGCTTTATTGAAAAACCTAATTCTTGAGCCTTCAAGACTTTCTCAGTTCTATTCAATCTTTTATCATTAGCAATATCTTTGAGGTTTGCCTTTGCGCTCTTATCCGAAAACAATTTATTATGACAATGCAAATAGTAATCACATAGCTTTTGAGCCATCTTTACATACTTAACACCCACCTCTGTGTCATTCTCTCCATGCAATATATGTAGCAATAAGGAGAATTTTGCTCTATAATCTTCCATCTTAGACAATACAGCAATCATTGAAGAATTAGTGCTGGGTTTACTGCCATATAGCTTAAACTTGTTTGTAAGCTCCATAAAGTACTCTTCAGCCTCTTCTGTATAAACGTGGGTTGGTTTATTAATCAACCTTCCATCACTATCATACTTCCAACTAAAAAACTTAATGCCTTTGTCATCAAACAACTTACCAACATAGTTATCGTATAGGTTACCATTTACCATTGCCTCTCTCCTAGCCTTTCTAGATATAGTTCTTAATACAATTTTAGGCTCTGGAAATGCAAATAAGAATCTAGCCATTAAACCATTAGCTTTACCATCATCATAGTTTTTATACAAAACTTCAGGTTGTATACCTCCAGATATGCAAAATCCAGCTTTTACAACAAATCTATCTTTTATTTTTTCTGAGGCTCTCTCTTGCTTCAAGTTTTCGTTACTCCATGCAGATAATAAAACTGATGAAGTATCTTCTTTTTTGCCTTGCTCAAATATTGTAGCTAACTCGTCAACGCTTTGATGTATACCCCTATGTATAGCTTGTAATTTAATAAGCCTCATTTCTGGAGTTACATCATTAATCATATATGATTTATTTAAAGGCTTAGGCAAATCAGATTTATAGTCATGTTTCTTAATTGCATTCTTATATGTTTCAACTTCAACATTATCCCTAGACTTGAAAGGTTTTGATGCGTAGTTACTCGCAGGTGTCTTACCATCTCCTGATTTACCTACATTAGCGCTATACATGTTCATTTGGACAGTTCTCCCATATTCAATCTCAAGCCTTTTAGAATTGCCTAACAAGCCTGAAACTTCAGTTAAGAACGTGGTTGCCATAAAATCAATATTCATGCCCTGAGCCTTATTAAGTGACTCAAAGTATTCACGAGGTATTTGTGGTAAAACATCAATAGGAAAAGAGTTGGTTGTTCTCTCAGATTCAACTATTGTAGGTTTAGTGCCATAACCCTGTGAAGAGATACTTTTAACTGCACTCTTTAGATCTCCGTTATGCTCGAGTATTCGATAGACATCGAAAACATTGTATGATGTTTCTGAGTCAAACGCTGTTGAATTAGTATACAAGTATAGATTTCCATCTTGAAAAACATTACCACTTGTGTCTGATGTAGGGTTACCTGGTCTTAACACCCTAGTTCTTCCTTCAGCATCTTCATTAAGTATTTCCCAACCATTAGAGGCTAATAAATCTAACATACTTACCCTAGCCTTAAAATCATCAATAGGTAGAATTTCTCCTTTAATTACTTCTCTTTTATTTTTCTTTTGTTTAGACTCTTTTACAGGAGTATCCATAGCCTCGTTAAAGCGCCTACAGGCTTCTATTAAGGCGTTTCTATCATTATTCAGTATATACCTTAACTTTGTATAATCTCTAGCCACAAAGTCGTTATACATAACTACATAACCACCTTTACCTCTAGTCTCTATTAATGCTTTGTTGCCCTTGTTTTTAGCTAGCTTAAGATTACCTTCAATATTCTTTGCTCTATAAATTATATGGTAACCCAAATTCTTAGTCTTAACAATCATAACTTTGTCATCAAACTTATATATAGACTGTTTGAGTTGGGTTAGTATTTGTTTCCATTTGGCATCTATATTAACAAGCTCCTCATGTGTTGGACTTTTAACATCCTTACAAAGTATTTTTAGGTCAACATCTATAACTTCAATATCACTATAACCACAAACCAATCCATAAGCTTCAGATTCTCCTAAACTAGTTACAGGTTCAGTTTGATACTGCTTCCAGCTTCTTATAGCTTGCTTATTATTATTCAAGTTGATAACATTAAAGTCTCCCAGAGACATAATATTCTTTGCCTGTTGATAGCCTAGCATTTTTAAAGAGTATTTAATTTATAGTTAGATTTAGGTACTAACATTTTACCTTCCTATTTAAGATAATGTTTTAGAGTTTTATTTTCTGTTTTTTTGGATGTGGGTTATTTCGTTTTTATCAACAATTGGACGTTTTAAGGACTATAAATACATTCTATATTTCACAAATAGCTGATTAACAACAAATAAAGATTTATAATAAAACTACAAAGTGTTGTTTATACAATAAAAAAAGGCTAAAAGGGGTAGTACCGAAAAAAGTAAATTAAAACATACAAAAACTACTACCCCTGATTTTACGCCCCTATACTTGTGAAATTTATATTTGGTATTACTGCTTGTTTAACCTCTATAGCACTCTCAACAGAGCGCAACTTTGGTATTACATAATTAGCAAGCTCTAACATTATTTTTAATCTGTCACGAGGCTCCAATTTGTCTAGATCATCTTGGAGCCTAGAAAGATTATTGTTTAATAAGTATAAAAAAGCCTGCTTTGTAGCCTTGTTACTTTTACCTAAAGCTCCAGGGGTACGACCTCCCAATTTATTTCCTTTCTGAAATCCCATACTATTTATTTTTAGGTTTTGGAATGTTGGACTTTTGAGCATTGTTTAAAGACGTTTTATTTTTATTTAGTTTGCTCTGTGCCAACTTGTTTAATATTGAATATCGTCTAGCCATTTTTTTTGATTTTTCTAATTACATCGCTTACGTTTCTACTTGGTCTGTCAGTCATTAATTCGAGCGTTTTAGATAACGCCAAAACCTGTTCTATTACACTCCCTTTTGAAGCTTTATTTTTCTGTAGTGTTACAGTCGCTTTAAACTCCTTTGAGCGATTATTTATGCTCTCAATACCTAAATTTAAAAACACCTGCTCTAGTGTATTTTTTACAGATTTTAAATTTTCAGTAAATAGTATCTTTTGGCTCAGCTCAGCATCTGTCATTTTTACGTTTGGATTTAAAACCCTCCCACAGCTTACTGATATTGCTTTGCCGTCTTTGAGTATGTAGTCGGCATCGGCTGGCTTTACCTTTTGACCTTTGTAATCTAATAAGTAAACAACTGTATCCTTTGCCAAACTAATTGCATCGTAATGTAATACTAAGCCATTAATCGTCTCAACCTCGTTTTTGAGTAGTTTGCGCCTTGTGTATTGTGCCACAGTTAAACCCTCTTTTTTAGCGCTCATTTCTAAATTAGCTTTAAAGCTCTTTGTTACTCTTAAGCCTATATTTGATTTTTTATTCATATCCTTACAGCTCTTTTAATTCATTATTGTAACCATCTATAACAGCGTTATAAGACTTAGTTAAACCCTCTTTTATCTGTTTTTTTTCTCTCTCTGTTATTATTACAGATATCGAGCGGTCGTTTGCTGAGTTTAACGTCCAGATCCTTGCATCGTCTAAACTGTCTAGGTTTTTAATTTGTTTGTTTGCATGGTCTAAATCTTTAGATATAGAAACCACTCTTTGCAAGTTTTTTACGTTCATATTATTACTATTATTATTAGTGTTATTAATGCTATCATATATTTTTAAATTTTGCCTTTAACTCTGATATTTTACCTAAAAAACGATTATCTACTTCTTTGAGAATTACGGCAATTAATATTTCGTCTGTTATTTCTGTTTGGCTCCAAAGATTTGTACTAGCGGATATTTTTATACCCTCTGGTAACACTTTGCCGAAACCCATATCATTACGAAATTTGAAATGCTCGGTTTCTACTCTCTCGATTTTCTTTAAAATTTCATTGCCTTTTTTTAATTGCTCTTTTTTCATGCTTCTGGTATTAGTTAAAAGTTAAATCCCTCTACTATATAAACGAAAAAAGCCTTTTATTGTTTCTACATTTTTATCAACATGTTGAACATTACTGATTGTTTTAAAAAACTAAAACGCATTCAGGCTTAGATGTTTAATCAGTGTTTATATATCTGTAATCTGCTTTAACTTTTTTTTTTGAAGTTGACCACTTTTGACCACGTTTTGGCTAGGTTTTGACCATCTTTTGACCAGGGGCAAAATTTTCTAAAACCTCTGTTAAGTACTATATATATTAGTATTATATAATATATTATTATAAGTTAAAGCATTATTGACTACCCTGCCTCCATTTTTAGAAAACTCACCAGAGATAACACAAGAATTGACTAGGGTGGTCAAAAAGGACAATTTTTTAAAGACTACAATATCTATAGGGGTTAACAAGCTTTTAGGGTGGTCAAAAGATGGGTAAAAGATGGGTAATAAAAAACCCCTACTAAATTAATAGTAAGGGTTATAGAGAGATGTTTAAGAATTACAGTTAGTAAACCTTTACGAGATTATAAAGAAGTATTATTACAGCTATAATTATAGCAAAGTTACCCACTTGAGTTAACGTTTTTTTTCTATCTAATTTTTTCGTTATTTCTTCATAACGCTTTACTAATTCCACAAAACAACTTTCATCTATTTTTTTCAAGAAGAATAAAAACGCTTCAATATCAACTTCTCTGATTTCCCATCTTTGAACTTCCATATACTCTTTTTGCTTGTTCAGACTTGTAGCAATATGGTCTGGACTTCTTGGTGGAAATTCTTTTGATAGCGCTATCTTATATGAGAATGCTCCAGGATTACAACCATTTAACAACTCAAGATGAGTGACTATTAATACACACACACCTATCTTATGCTCCATTAAATCAACTTCATTTACTTTCATAGCAAGTTCTTCAATTGTCTCATTTCCTGTAATGCCGATTTTTTTTGAAAGTAAATCCTTTTCAAATTTTTCCATAATAGATTTTTGTTAAGATTAAACATACATTTTTTAAAAAGATAAACCCCTACTAAATTAATAGTAAGGGCAACTGCTATTGAGAGTTATTGAAGTTTTTCATTCTGTAGGCATTAATTTTTACTACCAAGGAAGTTCTCCTATTAAGCGTGTTAAACTGTCATAACTTGCAGCGCAAAAACCTCCTTCATTGGCACCTCTTTGGTAAATTGACATCTTTTTTAATTCATTATTTAATATTCTAATTTGAGGTTCATAATTGTTATAAATAGCAATGTCGCTACAATCTGAGCATATATAATATTTTTTTGGTGTTTTAAGGTAGGAATATTTAGTTTTCGTTATAAATGTATTGCTTGTCCACCCGGATACAAAAGTAGTGTCTGTGTCTTCAAAATATAAATACGCTTTTTTTAAATGTAGATCTTGTTCCGTAATTGTGTTGCAATTATCACATTTACTTTTTGCTATTGTGGTATCGAAAAAGCCATCTGGCAAATAAGAAAGGGGGTTTTTCTTAAATTCATTTATATTTATTGATTCAACTATATGGTGTCCTATTTCGGCATTCCAGAGTTTAGGAACAAAACGACGGGTAAAAAGAATAAAGCCAACAATTAAAAGAAATAATATAAAAAGTGATGTTCCAGACATAAATTAGATTATTATTTAAATATAATCAAAAAAACAAAGTGGTATTAAAAAACTTTGATTAAAAAAAACACCCCTGCAAACTTAACTAGGGGATGTCTAATACAAATCAATTATTGATTATCGCCTTATTAACGAATCTATAATTTCCTGTTTTTTAAATATTACTCTGCGATTAAATCCATAGGTATGAATCTTTCCTTGTTTAATGAGATTGTCAACAGTTCCAATAGAGCATCTGAGTAGTTCAGCCACTTCAGGTTTCTTTAGAAAGATATGTTCGTTTTGGTTTTCCACTATACTTAAGATACGATATGTAAATGGTATATTTGTGTTGTTTTTGGGGTTGTTACCAACAATTTTTTCAACATTTTAGTATTAAACTTGAGCTTATACAAGGGATTGATTGTGGACTAAATCAACTAGAGTGTTAGCGTAAGTAGTTACAAATCATATAGTTAAAATACATGAGTAAATTAGAAAAACAAGTTTCTTACAAGTTTTCAACAATCTCAATAATAAAGGTGTTTTGCGTATATATTTTAATTTATACTAGCATTTATAGTACCTAAAAGGATTTTACCTCTTCTATAATTACGCGTATTAACATCTAATTTCATGTAATAACATGTAATATCTGTGGACTAATCTCGGACTAGTTTAAAAATAGATTGTATATTTGGATAACATCAATACTCCAAATATGGCAATTACTTTCTTTACTCAATCAATCAAACAAATAGCACCAATCTGGATTAGATACAGGGAGCTATCTGTTGATGCAAAAGCAAGAACTAATCTTTACATAGACAAAGATAGGTTAAAAAGGTCAAAGGTCATTAAGCATAAAATGTCTGCCAAAGACAATCAAGAGCAGAAACTTCTCATTAAAGAAAAGAACAAAGCACTCGATAAGGTGCAGAATGAAATGCAACTTCTTGAGCTTCGGATAAGATCTCTAATAACTGATGAAGCTCAAGTTGATTCTAAGTGGCTTAAACAGGCGTTTAGACCTCCCGAGGAGATTGTAAAACTAAACCTTTTAGAATACTATGATGCACTTCTTGAAAGTGATAGTACGTTAGCTAAAAACACACAGAAAGCTTATAGAGTTAATGCCTCTTTTATGCTTAAATATCAGAAGCATATTGGAAGGGAATTACAAGTAATTGACATTGATGGGAATTTTAAAGACGCCTTCATAAAGTACTGCAGAGAGCAAGGATATCCCGAATCAACTTTGAAAGGTCAACTAGGTAGATTAAAGGCGGTTTGCTTGTATGCAGAGCAGAGAGGAGAGATTATTCACAATCAAGTTAAGAATTTGACTAAGAACATTCGTGTACAGCCCACTTTAAGTGTCTTTCTGACATCTTCTGAGATAGATGACATCATCGCTCTAAATATAAAAGATAGTGCTTTGGATATGGCGAGAGATTGGTTAGTTGTATCCTGCTACATAGGTCAAAGGTCAGCATCTTTGTTTAAACTAACCAAAGACAATATTCATATAAAGAGTAATACAATAAGACTCAAGCAAGTAAAGACTGGGGCTAATGTAGTGATACCTATATTGCCACAAGTCCAGGCTATTTTAGATAAGCACAAAGGGAGCTTCCCTCCTCTCTTTAGTACTAAACAACATCATAACTACAACCGCTATAATGACCTCATCAAAGAAGTATGTAAATTAGCTGATATCAATGAACTATGCAAAGGAAGAAATAAGAATATCGGGGGACGTATGTCTAAGGTTATAACTAAACCCAAATGGGAACTTATAACTTCTCACATAGGTCGTAGGTCATTCGCCACTAACTTCTATGGTAAGATAAACCAACAGCTCATTCAAAGTGTAACAGGTCACAAAACTGAGAGTAGCTTTCTTAAGTACATTAACAAAACCAGAGAGATAGATACAGATGCACTCAATAAAGCATTCTTAGATGCAATGAGGTAATTTTTGTAGTTTTCCAACAAAAAAATATGCGACAATGTAATGTCGTGTAATTTTTGGTGTTTACACGTATTTTATTTAATATTTTTATCAATCAATTAAAAAACAATTAAATTTGTTCAAAACATTAAACAATTTACATTATGAAAAAAACATTATTATTATTACTGGTAATGGCATTTGGCTCTCAGGTCAATGCTCAAAAGCTTTGGAAGGATGAGGTAGATGACTTCACAGGAGACACAAAAAAATTTACAAATTATTATAATGTAGCTGAAACAAATGTAGGTACACTAAAAGTTTCTGCACTACGGTTAAATGAATTTGAATATATAAAGATGAAATGTACTTCTGATCTTGGATGTGCTGGGGCAAGTGACAACTATGTAATGTTTATATTTACTGATGGGACAAAGCTTAAACTAAGCGAAGATTTGGCTGACATAGACTGTTCAGATGGAGCATCATCTCTCTTTAGTATTAAGGCTAATAGCCCACTAAAAACTAAGACTATAGAAAAGATTAGATTTAAACAGTCTAAGTACTATACAGATGGTACAACAACAGGCACGTATAGTATGTCTGAGATAATAAATGCAACCAAGTAATTAACTTAACTTGACCTTTAATAACTCCCTATACCAAACCCTTGCAGAAATGTGAGGGTTTTTTATTTATTATATTTGAGAAAATATAACACAATTGTATTTTGAACTACCTTAATGTATATTTTAATATTGTAAATAATTCGAAAAGTAAAAAACGGAACGGATATTTAGAATTACATCATGTAGTTCCAAAATGTATTTTTGGTGAAAAATTATTGAATGAAGATAATCTAGTTAATGTTAATCAAGATTCTAATTTAGTTTATCTCACTGCCCGAGAACATTTTATTTGTCATTGGCTTCTTCATAGAGCATTCCCAAAAAACAAAAAATTAGGACTTGCTTTCTGGGCTATGGCTGGCATGACAAATTCTGAACAAAAAAGATACATACCATCATCAAGAGCCGTAGCTGAAGCAAGAGTTGCAGCAAATAATGCAAGAAAAACCGCTATTTTACAATATGACCTTGAGGGTAATTTTTTAAGAGAATATAAAAGTTTAAACGCTGCGAGTGACTCCATTGGAATAGTGCCAAATGCAATTGGTCAAAATTTAAATAGTTTCACTAAATCTGCAGGTGGTTTTCAGTGGTGCTTTAAAACAAAAAAACAACAGGATAAAATTGAGCCATACGTTATTGATAATAACGGCTTACCGATTGGTCAATATGACCTTAACGGAAGATTAATCTCCTCTTATGAAAGTTTACTAGAGACTGAGAGAAAAACTGGACACTCTGAAGGAAGTATTCGAGCCGCAATGAATAGAGGCACAAAGATTAGAGGCACCTCATTTTTTTTTATACAATTCAACAAACATCAAGAAATTCCAAAGTTTGTTAATCCGTATACTAATCCAATACA
>CBCXVT010000034.1:0-152227 GCA_965178635.1 Flavobacteriaceae bacterium
TCATTACACCATTAGTCATAGGTGTAAACATAATAATTATATCAAAGTTTATACTGTACATTATTAAGGCACAGGTAATTATTTATAAGTACATATTATCAAGTGCATTATTACTTTTAATATTCGGATGTTTTATGTTTTCACAGCAACAATCAGTTGTATTAATGTCAAAAACATCAGACTATCCAAAAGAACTCCTAATGATTTATGATAAAATTGCTGCAGATTTTTTACCATATACTTATGCCGTTGTAAACTCAAGTAACACACAAATACTAAGCATACACAAACATTTTTTTATTAATTATGATGATTTCAATACGTCATATTTAAATAAAGATTCAATATATCATTTACATAAGAGTGATGAAGAAATTCTAAAAAAACACCCAGAGTATATATTACCACAAACGGTCCTTTATTTTAAAAAAAAGATAAAGACAGATTCATTATCTGATGAGTTTATAAAATCTGATAAACTTTTAAATGAATTATGTAACAGAGGACGTGCAATTTCAAAAATTTATGAGTCAGAACATATTGAGGTATTAGAAATTGTAAACTCTCCAAAATCTAGTAAATTAGTAGATCTTATTTTAAAAAGCCGTTAACACTTAAAATTAACATTATGATGAAATTTGTTCAATCAAAAATAAAAATAAGAGTGGTGTTAATTGCTGTAGTTTTATGTGTAAGTTGTGCAGATAATAACACATACAAAGAAAATTTCTTTAAGAACTTTAATACTATAACAGTAAATAAAAATTTATCTGAAAATATCCCTTTAAATGCTTCTAAGCATTATTTAGAAGAAGCACAACTTGTTGAGTATGTGGTAGATTACAAAAATACTTATAGCATACGTCAAAGTAAACATGTAAAAAAAATATGTGATTATACTAAGATACCGTTTAGAACATCAAATATATTGCATTGGAATTCACCAAACTTTAAAATTTCACAAAGTGTTAGAGTTATAAATATTCATAATCCAAGTGCTTTAAATGATCAAGCGGTTCAAAAATTATTAGATTTTGTAGCTAATGGAGGTACACTGTTATTTTCATCTGTAGTTAGTGATAAACGGTTCAGTTATTTTTATGGCTTTAAGTTGGATGCTTCATATCAAGATGATAATTTGGCTTATGGGTTTAAGTTTATATCACCGTTATTACCAAATATAAAAGGGTTAAGTGTAAATCCTTCACACAAGCATTATGGCTATAAATTAGAAAGTTTTAAAAAGGAAGTAACCCCATTAATCACAGCAATAAACGTTGAAAATTATGGTGTAGTTCTAGAACACAAAATTGGCAATGGTAGAGTTGTTTTTTTTAACACTGGATTAATGATTGACAAGCCTATTAGAGGTTTAGTATTCGCAATGTATTTACCTGCTTTAGAAGGAGTGCCATATCCAATAGCAAATGTGAGTACTATTTATTTAGATGACTTTCCATCACCAGTTTACAAAATTATGAAAGAGCCAATTGCTACAGAAATGGGGCTAACAATGGCAGATTTTGTTGATAAAGTGTGGTGGCCAGATATGCAAAAATTAGCTAAAGAATTTGGTGTTAATTACACAACAACAATTACGTTTGATTATAACACAAAGGTAACACCACCATTTATATTCACAGAATGGGAGAGAAACAAGCTTAATAATTCTACTCAGAGTTTAAGTGATTATTTTACTAAATCAGTATTGAAAAACAAGCATGAGCTAGGGTTTCACGGTTTTAATCATGTGTCATTAACTACATCAGATTGGAAAAACATCGATTATATTTCAACAGCTCTAAACACTGTTAAGAAAAAATGGCGGGTAGAAGCTTATGGTGAATTGCCGAAATCTTATATCCCACCATCTAACATTATTGATAGTACTGGTTTATCAAAGTTACAACAGGCCATGCCAAGTATTAAATATATATGTAGCAGTTACTTTGGTGATGTTACAGTTGGTGAAGGTAGAGAGTTTGATGTTGACCCGTATAACAATAAGCTATTTGATTATCCAAGAATAACTTCGGAATATGCTTTTAACAATCAAGAGATTTTAGTAAAGGAATCAACATATCTATTTACAGGTATTTGGTCGCATTTTGTGCATCCTGATGATGTGTTTCAAATTAAAGATGTGAGTAATAAGGAAACAACAGGTAATTATGGATTTAGAAATGTAAATGGTTACGGGTGGCATATTTCTAAAGATGGTAGTGAAGGCCTGTATCCAAGGTTTAAAAAATTATTAGTTCAGCATAAAAACACTTATCCTTTAAGTAGATATATAAGCGCCCAGAATGGAGCCCCACGTATTAATAAATGGCGTGCTGCAGATTATTATCATCAACATAGCAATAACCATTATACAGTTAAAAAGAAAGGTGTTAGTAGTTTAAAAAAGCATTATTGGTTTGTGTATATCAGTACTAAAAACATACCTCAATTAAAAACGTATTTAACAGATAACGATATTACATATTATATGACACCAATTTTGGATGGCTTTTTAGTTAATGTTGAAACTAACAATCCATCTTTAAAACTCCCAAATTTTAAAAAGATAATTGATAACTCAATGAATTTATATACTCATATTTATAATGATTATAACACATATTCAAATGAATTATTAGCCTCTAATGAAGATATGTTAACTAAAGAAATTGAGGTTGATGAAGAATTGGTTTTAATAAAAAGTTTGGAGCAACTTCACGAGCAAATGTTTTCTAAAAAAACTATAGATACTGCCGCATGGAATAATTATGCGCGAATGAATGCCTGGTTAAATAAAAAAACAAGATGTCTGGAAAAAATTAGATAGCTTTTATACAAACCATAAAACATTAGAAACTGCAAGATATTCAGATGAGTTATCAAAAATATCTTGGTACCCGGGTGAGCAAGTCAAAGAATATTGGTTGTTAGAACAAATTAAATTAGATCCCAATAATATAGAACTACTAGAAAGCTATATTAAGTATTATAATTCTGAAGGTAATTCAAAACGTATAGAGTTGTACTTGGGAAAAATAGCTAACTTGAAAGGAGGATCGGAAGCACAGAACAATTATATAAAACATATTTTATGGCAGAAAACCGAAAATACAGATCAGTTATTAAAAGCTATTACGCCATCAGAAACTTATAATGATATTGCGGATGATATTGCTTGGTATTATTATGAAAAGGGTGATTTGGAACGGGCTTATAATTGGGCCAATTATACCAATAAAATTGATATTGCAATTAAATTAGATTGGCTCTATACTTTGGAAGATTATGACAATCTATACTCTGTTTATAAAGCACATATACAATTGCACCCAGAAGATGATAAGGCTAAAGCTGCTATGGCCTATATACATCATTCATTAGGTGATATAAAAAACGCTTGGATTGTGTCTGTTGGTATTTCTGACAGTTATCCAGCTAAAGCACCTCTGAAAAAAATGTTGAATAATGACATTAAATACCTGTCTTCAAACTTACAAAAAGAACTTATTGACAAGCATCCAAAGTTATTTAATAAAGCTGTAAAAGATAGTTTAATCGAAGATATTCGTTTAAAAAACGCAAATTCAATAGTGTTTAGTGGCGATATTGCTAGTGACAGATCTAAGAATACGTCGTTTGAAAGAATGAGTACATTTGCTCTTAAAGACAAGAAAAAGTTTACACATAGCATATCATTTACTAATAGTGATATTTATGCTTTAAACACGCCAATTATAGATACAGATAATGTAGATAAGGAGTTGTTTGGTTTGCAATATAAAATCAATAATCCATTATCTTATAAAAAATTACAATATTGGTCTGAAGCCAGATTAGAAAAGGATAAAGGGGATAATATTTTTTATCAATTTGGAGCAGGAGTGAACCTGTCTAAGAATAAGTCATTTGCATCATTACAATACAATATACATCCAGTTAAAAATGGTGTAGCCTACAACATGGGGATTTACAGAAACAAACTTGGACTTTACTATGAAAACTAGTTTAAACAAAGCCTTTGCAATTGTTGGTTATGCGGAAGGTAACTATTATACAGATAACGTTTCTAGTATGTCTTTAACAGGTAAGTTACAATATAACTTACTAAAAAAACCGCGACTCAAGTTTCAACCTTTTTTGGAAAGCAGTTATTCATCTGGTTCTGTTAATCAACCAAGTGGATATCCGTATTGGGTAATTGGTAACCGTCTGTATGGAGGAGGAGGTATTGGCGGACAATTTGGAAATCAAGATTTAACAAAGGTGTTTTTTACTGCTGATGCTGCTCATTTTAGTGATGATTACTCTGATTATTTTACAAGATTTAATGGTAGATTATCAATTCGATTTTTAAAATATTATGTGTTCCAAACTTCTGCAGAATACTATATTCAATCAGAATATTATTCCAACCAATTTAATTTTGGGTTACAATATTTCCTAAAATAGAAAATGGGTCAATTTACTGACCCATTTTATCTGTTTGTTTATAATAGACTTTAATGACTTACAACAATTTTCTTTGAAATATCATTGCTACCATTATCAATTTTTAAAATATAAACACCATTATCTAAATGTTTAGTATCCATACGTAACGTTTGTGTTGAAGTAGCTAACGGATTTGTTTTTACGCGCTGACCAATAGTGTTATATAATGAAATTGTATAATCAGAAACATTATCTAATTCAACTGTAATAGTATCAGAAGCTGGGTTAGGGTATACTTTAAATTGTAATGTATCTATACCATTGTCTTCAACAGCTAAAATTTCGCTTGAAACCGTCACTGTAGCTTTTAAATCATTATAGCCAGTGTTACTTTCCCATAAATTTGCGTTAGCAAGTCTAACAGCATATTCAGGTCTATCACTTAATGAATAATCTGCATCAGGCATATGTAAGAATAGTTCATAATCTCCATCAACAATATCTACAGGTAACACTAATGTTTCTGTTACATTAATAACACTTGTTGAAGCCTCCCAAGTTCTTGGATCGGTATTTAAAGCAATACTGTATTCATCATTTGTAACAGCATGTCTTAAAACTACATAAGCAGTTCTTGGGTTATATAATGCAGCAAATCCTTTATTATGTAAATTGATATTAATTTCCATAGTATTTGTTACAGTAGTAGGAAACTGTCCGTCAGTTAATTCAAAACGGTAACCTAATCGATTTTTAATAGTTTCTAAACACCCATTATTATCAAAACCACTAATAACGTTTGGATGGTAGTCTATATTTAAATAAGACCAGTGAAATTGTTCCATTTCATCCACAGCTGTAGAACAGTTTGATCTTGGTTCGTTTTGAGCACAAGTTTCTCCTCCCATAGCTGTAAACCTTGTTTCTTGCTCAAGATAAGGATACTCAACATTCACATTGTTATACGTTCCAAAATCAGTAGCTGAAGCTAAAAAGCAGTCGTTATGGTGTCCAAGTCGGTTAATTGAAGTTGTATTATCAATTGTAGTAATACCATTTATAGGTGATGTATCATACATATTACGTTTAAATGCTGGTGTACGTAATTGCACCATTCTATCATTTGGTAAAGCATTTAATAATGCTTCAACAATTTCTTTTCTGTTGTTATAATCAGTGCTATTTGGTGCCATGCCAAAATGATCTGTGTAATACCATTCTCCCCAAACACCAATAAATCCGGCTTGTACTACTGAAATAACATCAGAATTATGTGTTAAATATGGTGTTAATTGATTGATGTGAGATAACATCTGTGCTTTTGAAGCATCATAAGCACCATTAGTATTATTTGAGTATGCAAAACGTATCACACACTTTATTCCAGCTTGTCTCATAGCATCAAAGTCCGATTGCATATTATTTAAATATGAGTTTGAAATTGATGAATTGATGAAGCCATCTAAATAAAATATTCTCAAAATTAAAGTGACATTTTCGTTTGTTCTCCAATTTTCTAATTGATTAACTGATAGTGATGAATAATTACTTGATGATGTTTCTGTATGATGATACAAACCACGTTCAGGGTTTGCAAAGTTTTGATTTGATGCTGTGTAATTTACTGTTGAAGTTTGTGAAAAACTAAATTGCATTACAAGCAATAGTAATAAGTGTAAAGTAGATTTCATGGGAGTTTTTTAAATCTGTAAATTGTTGCTTTTAAGTAGGTTACAGTAATTTTATATGCCCCAAAAATATGTTGTAAATACGTTGGGTATTCAAATTTGTTGTAACAAACCTATATTTTGTGGTTAATAACGAAACCATATTATGTTGATTTTCAGTAACTAACAGTTGTTAAGCTTATGTGAAATTATTATTTATCTACATAAGCAAGTTATTATGAATAGCGAAGTTTATATTTGTTGATTAATGAATCAAGGTATTAAAATTACTCTATGAAAATCATAAAAAACAGCCCAGTATACAATAGAAAAGGACAGCGTATAACGAGCATAACTGAACAAGAAGCGAGTTATATTGATGAATCAAAAATTGATGAGCGTTTTTTTTATTGTAGAAGACGCTTTTTTAGTGGTGAAGAGTAAGTTTTTCAGACAAGAACATTTAGTGAAGAATTGGACGTTCTGTATTCATGGTACACAAGTTCATTTTAAAAGGAAAGACAATTTAAACTATAAAAAGGTACTTTTTGTGTTAGAGTCACCACATCATAATGAATTTAATTATGACGATAATTTTAAAGCATTAAAACCTTTAGAAGGCATTTTTGAGCAATTTAAGTTGACATTTCATAAATTAATGACACAGATTACTTCAGATGAAACTACGGCATATGAAGTTACTTTATACAATCCTGTGCCGTTTCAGAGTTCATTACATTATTTATTCCGTAGAAATATAAAAGAAAAAACAAAACTTGATTTCTGGTTGTATGGTTGGTTTGATTTAAAATACAACAAAGAGTTTGAAGAGTTTTTAGGCTATCGTAAGTTTGATTATTATATCAATGCAAGTACACGAACCTATAAAACCCTAATTTCAAGAAAACTATCCAAGTTAATAGCAACTGAATATCAGGTGTATCATCCTAATAGCAGCTTTTGGAGACGAAAAGAAGTGAAGTTTGGATTGAAGAAAATAATTCACCTTGATAATAGTCACGAACTGTTTAATTCTAATGAAGAAACGTCAATATTTTAATGAACTGTTAAATGGCATTGTATTTGTTTCAAAATAAGTAATTTTACAATCTAGGTTAATACATATGAAATTATACATACTTTTTATATTTACATTTTTATGCTCTTTTTTCGGAACAGCACAGATTTTAGATAATAACATTAATAGTGGTATTATATTACCTTCTGATGATGAACCTATCAAGCAACCCTCATATAAACTTGAGACTAAAGGTAATGATACGCCAATAGTGGATTTAAAGAACCCCTTAGAAGACCCAATATCATTTAGTATTGAAACCACAACAGATTTATTAGATGCAGGAGAGGAACTGGAAAAACGTTGGAATGATAGTAAACATGAAGAAACTGCAAAATACGACCAATATTTAGGCGATTTTAAAACTAAAAGTAGCTATATAGGCTTTCAATGTAGAGATTTTGGAAGTGTAGATGGTGATTATGTACAAATTATAGTAAATGATGTTGTTGTTAAAAGAAATTGGTATTTAACAGGACATTTTATAGGTATAAACCTTGATTTAGAGCCAGGGTTGAATAGAATAGATATCATAGCTTTAAATGTAGGTTCTGCTTCTCCAAACACCGGACATTTTATTGTGGTAGAAGAAGACGGAACAGTTATACAGTCAGAAATGTGGAACTTATTTACTAGAGGTAAAGGGTCATTGGTCATTATAAAAGAATAACTTTACTTAGCATGTTAGAAATACGTCCAAATTGTGAGCACTGTAATAAAGATCTACCAAACGGCTCGCCAGAAGCTATGATATGTACGTTTGAGTGTACGTTTTGTATTGATTGTACTACAAACACATTTCATGAAGTTTGTCCTAATTGCGGAGGTGACTTTCAGAAAAGACCTATCAGACCAGAAAAATATTTAGAAGAATACCCACCAAGTACTGTAAGAGTTTATAAACCAAAAGATTTAAATTAAGACTAATTGTTTTTAAAACTGCTGCTATTTGGTAATTCAAACAACTCTAAGTCAAAATAGGGAACTGCAGCGATTAAGTGGTCAAATATATCCGCCATAATATACTCGTAGTTTTCCCAACGTTTGTCAGAACTAAAGGCATAAATTTCTAAAGGTATTCCTTGAGTTGTTGGAGCCAATTGTCTAGCCATAATCATCATGTCTTCATTTATAGCAGAATGATTTTTTAAATAGGTTTCAATATACTTTCTAAACACACCAATATTAGTCAAGTTCCTTCCGTTTAATAATAATGATTTGTCAATGTCGTTACTTGAGTTATAGCTGTCTATTTTATCTTGTTGACTATTCATATATGCAGAAATCAGCTCTATTTTTTTTAAACTATCTAATTGATTTGAAGTTAAGTATGATATGCTATCTAATTTAATAATTAAAGAGCGTTTAATACGGCGTCCATCAGAATTTGTCATACCACGCCAGTTTTTAAACGAATCAGATATTAAGGCATAAGTAGGTATTGTGGTAATTGTTTTATCGAAGTTTTGAACCTTTACTGTTGATAGATTAATCTCAATAACATCACCATCTGCACCATATTTTTCAAAAGTTATCCAATCTCCAATACGAACCATATCGTTTATTGACACTTGAATACTAGCAACAAAACCTAAAATTGTATCTCTAAAAATTAATATGATTATTGCGGAACCTGCACCAATTGTAGTTATAAACTCTATAAATGATATTTCAGTAACTATTGCTAAAACTGAGAGAATACCAATTGACCATGCAAAAATCATAAACACTTGAATATAACTGTCAATTGGCTTGTCTTTTAATCGAGGTAAGGTTTTAAAGTAATCTTTTAAAGATTTTAATACACTTCTAACAATCCATAATGTTAAAACAATTCCAAAAACTTGTAAACCTTTGCTTATCATGTTTTGGGTATAAGTAAAGTCAGAAAATATATATGGGTTAAACTCTAAAGCAACAAGCAAAGGGATTATATGGGCTAAATTTCTTGGTGCCTTATTACTAATTAAAATATCATCAAAATTTGTTTTTGATTGAGTCGCAAATTGTGTAAAAAATACAATTAGGATTTTACGTGATATATAATCAATAAGAAATATTAAAATAAGCAAAGCAATCAATAAAGCAAACATATTAATGTAAGTGGCTAAATTTTCTTCAAAACCTTTGTTTATAAGGTAATCGAATAATAAATGCTTTAAATTTTTCATAACTGATTAAATTTGAAAGCAAAAATACCATATTAGAGTTAATCTGAAACTATTTAAGAGATTTATATATAGAGTACTCTTATGAAATAAACGTACATTTGCAGCTTCAGAACAGAAAATAACATGTCAACATTTACACACTTAGGAGTTAAGAAGGATTTTGTAAAATCTTTGAAAGAATTAAAAATTACCACTCCAACTGAAATACAAGAAAAAGCTATTCCGGTTTTACTAAAATCTAAAAAAGATTTTATAGGATTAGCTCAGACAGGAACTGGTAAAACAGCTGCTTTTGGCTTGCCAGTATTACATCAAATAGATGCAGATAAACCTGTTGTACAAGCTTTAATTTTATCACCAACAAGAGAGTTGGTACAGCAAATTAAAAAGCAATTATTTAAGTTCACGAAATATTCTGATGATAGAATTTTTTTAGAAGCAGTATTTGGTGGTGAAAAAATAGACAAGCAACTAAAGAATTTAGAGCGCACAACTCATGTCATTATTGCCACACCTGGAAGGTTATTAGACTTGATAAAACGTGGTACTGTTGATCTTTCAAATGTAAAGACTGTGGTTTTAGACGAGGCTGATGAAATGTTGAGTATGGGGTTTAAAAAAGAATTAGACGCCATATTGACACATACTGGAACTACTAAAAACACATGGCTGTTTTCAGCAACAATGCCAGAAGGAATCAAACGTATCATTAAAACATACATGTCTGATGATGCTATTAAAATTGCTGTTAATGAAAGTGGAATAGTGAATGCGAACATCTCGCATCAGTATATAAAAACAACTGTACGTCAGAAAACAGCTGATATTATTGAGTTTTTAGTTACAAAAGGCCAGGGTAGAGGGATTATTTTTTGTAAAACGAAATTAGGAACTCAAGCCTTAACAAAAGAATTAGCTGATGAAGGCTTCTCAGTTGGCGCTTTGGAAGGTGATATGACTCAAAAAGACCGTGATAAAGTGATGCGTGCTTTTAAAAATGAAACTGTTCAGGTACTAATTTCTACAGATGTATCTGCAAGAGGGATAGATGTGAATGATTTAGAATATGTAATTCATCACCAATTACCAGATCAGTTGGAATATTACACACACAGAAGTGGTAGAACTGCAAGAGCAGGAAAAAAAGGAATTTCTATAGCATTTATTTTACCAGTAGAATTAGAACGTCTTATTCAAATACAAAAGACATTAGGAATTAAGTTTAAAGAAGAAAATTTATAAAGATGGGATTAACAAATAACGATATTTTAAAAAAGTTACGTGTCGCACATAAATTAAGAGATACTGATATTGTTGATATCTGTGGTCTTGTTGATTTTAAAGTGACTAAAAGTGAATTAGGTGCTTTTTTCAGAAAAGAAGACCACCCGAAATATATGGAATGTGGTGATCAAATTTTACGTAATTTTTTAAACGGATTAGTGATTCATTTACGCGGACCAATGCCTAAAAAAGGGGAGAAGCCTACCGATAAAAAGTAGTAATATAGTTTTTGAATATATAAAATGAGGTCTATAGTTTTTTGAACTGTAGACCTCATTTGGTTTTAGGTAGTTGCACGAAATTATAAAGTTTAGTTTCAATGCTAAAATAGTACATCATAGTTTGCTGTATAATAATATGTTTCTGCTGTTTTAATATTACCTCGTTTTCGTGTAATACGACTCATTCCTACGGGTATTTGCTCTAATGTTCTCATAATTTTGATTTTTTAATAGTTATCTATATCGTCTTTTTGCATTCCAAAGATTTGCAGTGCTGTTACTTAATTTGTGCGTGATTTGTGTGTTTCTTTTCGTTGCCATAATGATTGATTTAAATTGTTATTATACCTAATAGACGCCAAGAAAACATTTTTGTTACAGTACTATGCAAAACAAAGTACTGTTTTAACGTTTTTTAACATTTAAGGTATTGATGATTAGTGTTGTAGAATATGTTTTGGCTTATTTAAAATATTTAATTTTAAAATAATAATAAAATTAATTTTCAAACCATTTTTATTAGTATGTTTGCTCATATAGTGAGTTCAACATATGAACGCATTGCCAAAAACTAAAATGAAATCTTTTTTTAGATTCGGGTTTAGGAGGATAAAGAAGTCTACTCCGAAAACTGTCTTAGGAATAAGAAACCGAATTGTCAGGCTGACTTCTGAAACTAAAACTACATTCTATCTGTTGGAGCAAAATAGCTTTAACTAATCTACTATTTTTATATTCCGCATTTGAATTATTAAAAAAATTATATTAAACATAGTGGTGAGGTGTCAAAAAGAATTGTGAAGAAAATTAGTTTTCAGATATAAATGAAAATTTCACTTTTACATCTTGTAAATAATCAATCCTAGAAAAGTATAACATTTTAGTTTGAGAGTAGTATATTTAGAAAGGGAAAAATCTGTTTAAAAGCATATAGATATTGAATTATAAAATAAAAAATAAAAACATTGGAAAATTTTAAAATAATTGGAAGCGAAGAGTGGTGTTCATTTGAAAACTTTGGGATACCTGCAATAAAAGCACGTGTAGATTCTGGAGCAAAAACATCTTCAATACAAGCAAATAACATAAAACCGTTTTATAAGGACACAGAGGAATGGGTGAGTTTTGAAGTTAATCCACTTCAAGAAAACAGAAGTATAACAATAAAATGCGAAGCAAAAATCTATGCCAAGAGAACGGTTAAAAGTTCTATGGGTATTTCAGAAGAACGTATTGTTGTTAAAACTCTAACTACTATGGGTAGTGATTCTTTTGAAATAGAATTAACATTAGCCAATAGAGATTCTATGGAGTTTAGAATGTTGATTGGTAGAGAAGCCTTACAAAATCGCTTTTTGGTTAATCCATCTGTTACTAATCTTCTACCAGAAATTACACCAGAAGAACTAGATCGTAAGTATGCAGCTTATAAAAAAGAGAAAACAGGCTTAAAAATAGCTTTACTAGCGAGTAACCCTCTATTATTTAGTAATAAACGTTTGATGGAGGCTGGACGTGCAAGAGGCCATGAAATGGTGTTTTTAAATGTTGAGCAGGCTTACATGAAGTTTGATGCAAAAGAGCCTCAAATACGTTATAGAGGCGGAAATATTGTTGATGATTTTGATGCTATTATTCCACGTATTAAACCATCAGTCACATTTTATGCCTGTGCATTATTGAGACAATTTGATGCTATGGGAACATACTGTTTGAACTCAGCAGATGCTATTACACAATCCAGAGATAAACTATTGGCTACACAATTATTTGCTAAAAATGATATTCATATTCCAATTACGGGGTTTGCAAATTCACCTTTAGATACTAAAGATTTAGTGAAGATGGTAAATGGTGCGCCACTAATCATTAAGCTTTTGGAGAGTACTCAAGGTAAAGGTGTTGTTTTGGCAGAAACAACTAAGGCTGCAGAAAGTGTTATCAATGCGTTTAAAAGTGTGAAAACTAATATTTTAGTGCAAGAGTTTATAAAAGAAGCGAATGGGCAAGATATAAGATGCTTCGTTGTAAACGGTAAGGTAGTGGCATCTATGCAAAGACAAGCTGAGAAAGGGGAGTTTAGAGCAAATATTCACCAAGGTGGAACAGCTTCAACAATAAAGATTACTACAGAGGAGCGAAAACTAGCAATTAAAGCGGCTAAAATTTTAGATCTTCCAGTTGCTGGTGTTGATATAATACGTTCAAATAAAGGACCATTGTTACTAGAAGTAAATTCTTCTCCTGGACTTGAAGGTATTGAAGGTGCAACAGGTTTAGATATCGCAAATATTATGATGGAGTCTATTGAAAAAAAGCTGAAGTTTAAATCAAAACAAAAGGTTTCTATTTAATTGAGTGATATTAAATATTACATATATAATACCACACGTAAACTCTTGTAGATGATTTACTAAAAGCTTTTCAGACTTGAGGTGGCAAAATTCTGAAGTCAACCTTTATTTTAAATTAAAATAGTATAAGAAATGAAAACAAAATTGATATTATTTTTAAGTGTAATGAGTATATCTTTATTCTCATTCATGACAGTTAATCAGGAAGTTATAACAACAGTAGCAATTTACGATGGTTTTGAACATGACATGTATAGTTTTAGCATATCAGGTGAAGATGATGAGTCTGAATTAGTAATTCCATTTAGTGAAGTCTCAGATGAAATTTTGAAAAACTTCGACTTAAAGTCTGATAAACATGTAGGACAAAAATTTGAAATTAGTTACGAAATTTCAACAACTTATGATGAAGAGTTAGATGAGGAAGAAGAAACTTATATTCTTAAATCTTTAAAGAAAACAAGTAAGTAATATGTGTTTTTTTTAAAAGGCTGTCGTTAATGACAGCCTTTTTCATTTAATTAATCTTCTTTTGCGATAATACTTAAAGCCAACCTGATTTTAAAATAATCTAGTTGTTCATTAAAATGTTCAAAATAGGGTTTTAATCCATCTGGTGATTGTAATTCTTGTTTTGCTATTTTAACAGAATTTACTTCGCTTTTACTTATAAAGTCGTAGATATCAATAGTTTTGCCTTCGCTCCATAACTTGGCAATATGCGAATATATAGTTGTCGATTTTAATTGTCGTTGTTCAGCTATCTCATCAATACTTAAGCCTTCTTTATACAACTCATATGTCACACGATGTGTGTCAGATTTCTTCTTAGTCACTTTTTTAGACGCTATAAATGCTTTCACTTCATTGATGAATACTGTACCGTACACTTCTAATTTGCGCTGACCAACCCCACTAATACTTAAAAATTCTTCATCAGACATTGGGCGCTCTCGCTCAATCTCTTTTAGAGTTGCATCATTAAATACTAAATATGCTGGTATATTTTCTTCTAAAGCAATTTGCTGACGTAATAAACGTAAACGCTCAAATAATGTATGAGATATAGGTTTTTTAACGGATTTCTTTTTAGTTTCTTTTTTAGTATGGATAACCGGTTTAGTTAACTCTAAAAGTTCATTTTCAAACAAGACTTTCTTTGAAAACTCAGTCAGTCTTAACGCATTGTTTTTATGAAAGGCTATTTCACAAAACCCTTGATTAATAAGTTGTATAATATAATGTTGCCAATCTTGCCATGAAATGTCTTTCCCGATACCATGTGTTTTAATGGTATCATATTTCTTATCTACAATAGCGGCGTTCCTTGCGCCTCTCAAAACATCAATTACAGTACCAGTAGCTTCAGATTCACGTAATCGTGTAATAGTTGATAAGGCTTTTTGAGCGATAATTGTTCCGTTAAATAATTCAGGTGGATTTTTACACACATCACAATTTCCGCAATTTTTCGATAACAATTCGCCAAAATAACTCAATAGTATTTTTCGTCGGCATGTGGTGGCTTCAGAAAACTGTTTCATGCGATCTAGTTTGGCAACCTGAACATCAAAATTTGTTGTGCCTTCAGCAAATTTTCGTAACTGAATCACATCAGCATAACTATGAAACAATAGGGCATAGGCTGGTAAACCATCTCTACCTGAACGTCCAATTTCTTGATAATAACCCTCAATGTTTTTTGGCATGTTGTAATGAATCACCCAACGTACGTTAGATTTGTCAATTCCCATTCCAAAAGCTACAGTGGCACAAACTACCTGGGTCTTATCAAAGATAAAGTCTTCTTGTGCTTTATTACGTTTTTCAAAAGGCAATCCGGCGTGATATGTTGTTGCTTTGATGCCGTTTAACTGTAATTTTTCAGCTAACTGCTCTGTGGATTTTCGACTCAAACAATACACAATTCCTGCTTCGTTAGGTTTGCTTCTTATAAACTTTATAATTTGAGACACCCGATCATTTGCAGGACGCACTTCTAATTCAATATTTTTTCTATCAAAAGATGAAATGGATTGTTCCGCATGTGGAATACGCAATTGATTGATAATATCTTCACGTGTGGCTTTATCTGCAGTAGCCGTTAACGCTATAATTGGTGTGTTTGGTAGTTTGGCTTTTAAGAACCCTAATTGCTGATATGATGGTCTGAAATCATGTCCCCATGATGAAATACAATGCGCTTCATCAATAGCAATACAACTGATGTATTGTTCATTCACAACATGTTCGAGTTGTGATAAACTCTCTGGTGCAACGTATAGTAATTTGATTTTAGAATGATGAATAGCCTCAAATATATCTTGATGTTCATCAGGAGTTTGACTGCTATTAAAATATGCAGCTGCAATTCCGTTTGCTTTTAAGCCATCTACTTGATCTTTCATTAAAGCAATCAATGGCGATACCACAAGGGTAACTCCTTTAAACAATAGTGCGGGTAATTGAAAACAAATCGATTTTCCACCACCAGTAGGCATGATAACTAAATTATCTTTTTTTGATAATACAGATTCAATAATGCTTTGTTGTTCTGCTCTAAAACTATCATATCCGAAATATTGTTTTAGTGTTGGTAATAATTGTGATTGATAATCAGTTACTTGCATTCTAAGAGTTTAATGACTTCAAAATTACTTGATTTTTAGACGTAATTCAGACTCAGACTTCAAAATTTTCATCTAATTCAATCACTTCACCTGCTTGCATATGGCCCAAATATATATTACCAATACGGTAACGGACTAAACGCAGAGTTGGAAAACCAGCCGCAGCAGTCATTTTACGAACTTGCCTGAATTTACCTTCTTTTAATGTTATTGATACCCAAGTTGTTGGGCCATGACGATCATCTCTAATTTTTTTTGCACGAACAGGCAATTGCAAGGCGTCTTTATCTAATAATTTTACTTTACAAGGTTTGGTTAAATAAGGTGAGTTATCAACTGTAATAGTAACTCCTTCTCGTAAGTGTTGAAGTGCATCTTCAGTAATCAACCCATCTACTTGCGCATAGTATTCTTTCTCAACTTTACTACTAAGTATAAAATAACTCTTTTTGCCATCTGTAGTCAAAAGTAGTAAGCCTTCAGAATCTCTATCTAAGCGACCAATTGCCATAGTACCTTCAGGAAAATCTGACAATTCACCCAATAGCTTATGATGCTTTTTCTTTTTTTGCTCGTTAGTTACAAACTGGCTTAAAAAACCATAAGGCTTACAAATAGCGTAATGTTTGTGTGGTATTTGATTAATGTTTTCCATGTAAAATAGTATAGACGAGTTCTTTAGTTAATGGTGATTGTCCTGCTTTTATTTTAACGTTTTCAAATAAATATTTAAAGTCACAACCTGTAGCATAGTTACTACATCCATAGGCTGTTTTTCCTTTTAAGATGGTTCCTTTTTCACATTTCGGACAACTAGAGAAATCAGTAGTTTTTAGTTGCTTTTCTTCTAATACAATAGTGTAGTTACTATTAAATTTTAATACGCCCTCAGTTGTATCAGTATCTGTTTTAAAACCTTTCAAATTAACTGTTGAGCCTTTAGTAAGCAAACGAATTAACTGTTTGTCAGAAATTTTCTTATCCATAAATTTAAATGGAATTTTTAAATCACATCCTGTTTTATAAGCGCTACACCCATATGCAGATTTGCCTTTTAACAATTGTCCTTGCTGACATTTTGGGCATTCTTGATCTGTAATTGAAATCTTTTGAGTCTTTGTAGATGTCTTCTTTTTTGTATTATTAGTATCGGCATGAGAGATATTTGCCCTTGTTTGTTCAGAACGAACATCATAAACCAATTGGTCTACCATCACCTTCATATTCTTGATAAACGCGCCAGCATTGTATGTGCCTTTTTCAATTTCTTTCAATTGTTTTTCCCACAAACCAGTCATTTCCGCAGATTTCAATAGTTTATTTTGAATGGTATCAATCAACTGAATACCTGTTGTAGTAGGTAAAACCTGCTTTTTATTTCTAACAATATACTGTCGTCTAAATAAAGTCTCAATAATATTAGCACGTGTTGAAGGTCTACCAATTCCATTTTCCTTCATCAATTCTCTTAAATCATCATCGTCAACTTGTTTCCCAGCGGTTTCCATAGCTCTTAATAACGTCGCTTCTGTGTAATGCTTAGGAGGTTTGGTTTCTTTTTGTAAAAAAGAAGGGGAGTGTGGGCCTTTTTCTCCTTCAATAAAATTTGGTAATAATCCTGTTTCGGGTTTAGTTACATCATCTGGGGTTTCAAAAACGACACGCCATCCTTTTTTAATAACCTGCTTACCGGTTGTTTTAAATGTTACCGTTGACACTTTTCCAATCACTTGTGTGTTCAATACCGTACATTCATCATAAAACACGGCAATAAAACGTTTTGTGATAATATCATATACCTGTTGTTGGTTGTATTGTAAGTTAATTTCAACCCCAGTTGGTATGATAGCGTGGTGATCGGTTACTTTTTTATCATTAAAAACCTTTGATGATTTCTTTATTTTTTGAGATAATAGATGCGTGGTTAAGTGACTATATTGAGTCAATCTCTTTAGTATTTCAGGGACTTTTGGGTACACATCATTGGGTAAAAAAGTGGTATCAACTCTTGGATAAGTCACTACTTTTTGTTCGTATAATTTCTGAACAATTTTGAGCGTTTCATCGGCGGAGAACCCAAACTTTGTATTACAATAAACCTGTAATCCCGTTAAATCAAAGAGTTTAGGCGCATACTCTTTACCTGATTTTTTAGTTATTGAAGTAACTTCAAATTCATCATTTTTCACTTTATCTGCAAATAATTCCCCTTCAGATTGTTTTAAAAATCGACCTTCTTCACAATTAAAAACGGTCTCTCTATACAAAGTTTGCAACTCCCAATAAGGTTGAGGGGTGAACTGTTCAATGTGTTTAAAACGCTCTACAACCATGGCTAATGTTGGTGTTTGTACACGTCCAACAGACAATACTTGTTTATAGCCGCCATGTTTTACAGTGTAAAGCCGTGTAGCATTCATACCTAATAGCCAATCACCAATTGCTCTAGAAAAACCAGCATAATACAAGTTATCATAATCTTCGGAGGGTTTTAAGTTTTCAAAACCTTCTTTGATAGCTTCAGTGGTTAAAGACGATATCCACAACCGTTGCATAGGGCCTTTATAATTAGCTTGTGCAATGACCCAACGCTGAATTAATTCTCCTTCTTGACCAGCATCCCCACAATTTATGACCACTGTAGCTTTATCAAATAAACTCTTTACAATATTGAATTGTTTTTGAATACCTTCATTAGCAACCACTTTTGTTTTAAACTTTTCAGGAAGCATTGGGAGATTGTTTAAATCCCAGCTTTTCCAATGTGGTTTATAATCGTTAGGTTCAAAAAGAGTGCATAAATGTCCGAATGTATATGTTACCAAATAACCATTACCTTCATAGTAGCCATCACGTTTTGTGTTGGCGCCTAATACTATAGCAATTTCACGTGCTACACTTGGTTTTTCGGCAATACAGACTTTCACTGGAGTTATGTGTTTTTTGAATTAAGAAGATGCAAAATACAGAATTTTACTATATTTATAAGGGAACATAAATTGTTTGATAGAAAATATCAATATGATGAAAAAATTACTTCTTGATATTAAAAAATGTACACTATGTTCTGAGTTCTTAGAACTTGGACCTAATCCTATAGTTTCAGCTAGTAAAAAAAGTAAAATCATTATAATCGGTCAAGCACCAGGTAGTATCGTTCATAAAACAGGAATTCCGTGGAATGATAAAAGTGGTGAGAATTTAAGAGCTTGGATGGGAATTAGCAATGAGGATTTCTATAACCCTGAAAAAGTGGCTATTATTCCAATGGGGTTTTGCTATCCTGGTAAAGGTAAATCTGGCGATTTACCGCCTCGAAAAGAATGCGCACCCTTATGGCATCATCAATTATTATCTAAAATAGAAAATGCAGAGTTGGTACTATTAATAGGAAAGTATGCTCAAGATTATTATTTAAAAAAGGAAGCCGAAAGAACATTAACTGACACTGTAAAGAATTACAAAAAGTACTTGCCAGAGTATTTTGTGTTGCCACATCCATCACCAAGAAACAATATCTGGCAGGCCAAAAATAAATGGTTTGTTACAGAAGTACTTCCAATTCTAAAGAAGAGAATTTCATGGTCTTTGCGTTGAATTTGTAACATTATATGACTTATTTAAAGTTAAGTAATCATAAATTGTTTAACAGTTTTTAACAAAATTAAATTTGAAAGCGTATCTTTGCAGTAGTTATACGCTGTATAAATTACAGAATATGACTAATTTATATTCATTTTTAACGTAAAAACAATTTTAAGATAAACTAATGGCAAAATCGCAACAGACTTTTAATAAGATAGAAAAAGAAAAAAAACGTTTAAAAAAACGTGAAGAAAAAGAAAAGAAAAAAGCTGAGCGCAAGGCAAATGCAGTAAAGCCTACTAGTCTTGAAGATATGTTAGTTTATGTTGATGAGTTTGGACAGTTAACAGACACTCCACCAGACCCGACTAAAAAGAAGGAAGAGATTGATTTAGAAAGTATCGATATCTACATTCCTAAAAAAGTTGCTGGTGAAGATGATGATGCTGGTTTCGGAAACGAAGGAAAAGTATCTTTCTTTGACGATTCAAAAGGATTCGGGTTTATTATTGACAGTAAAACTCAAGAGAAATATTTTGTTCACGTAAGTGGATTAATAGACGAAATTAAAGAAAACGACAAAGTTTCTTACGAACTTGAAAAAGGTATGAAAGGAATGAACGCCGTTAGAGTAAAGAAAATATAAGTTCTACTAGTTATAGAACTGATTTAAAATCCTATTTTATTAAATAGGATTTTTTTATAGTTAAATATTACATTAGAAATAAGTACATAATATGTCAATATCATTTTCAGAATTAGGTCTTTCAAAGCATTTATTAAAAAGCTTATCAGAGAACAACATCAATACACCAACTGAAATTCAAGAAAAAGTAATTCCTGTAATTTTAAATCAGACGGATGATGTAGTTGGTTTGGCAAAAACTGGGACAGGTAAAACTGCAGCTTTCGGATTACCTTTATTACAGAAAATTGATAGCGATAATACAACTGTTCAGGCTGTGATATTAGCGCCAACTAGAGAATTAGGACAACAGATTTTTACTAATTTAGAGTCTTATGCTACACATCTTCCTGAAATATCTATTGCCTCAGTTTGTGGAGGAGTACCTATCAAACCACAAATAGAACGATTAGCATCTGGAGCACAAGTTATTGTAGCTACACCAGGACGTTTGATTGATTTGATTCAGCGTGATGCTGTAAATCTTAAAACAGTTAACTGCTTAGTTTTAGATGAAGCTGACGAAATGGTCACCTCATTAAAAGAAGGCTTAGATAAAATTGTAGCTGTGATGCCAAAAAACAAAAGAACTCTTTTGTTTTCAGCAACTTTACCAGGAACGATTAAGCAATTGATTCAAAATTACATGTCGAAACATGTTACTCAAGTGAGTGCTGACATGACTTCTGTTGGAAACAATGCAATTGATCATAAGTTTGTAGTTGTAAAACCAATTGAAAAATTAGAAGTTTTAATGCACTTTTTATCTACACATGAAGGTAAACAAGGTATTATTTTTTGTAAAACAAAAGCTGCAGTAAATAAGTTAGCAAAAAACTTAGCTATTAATAGATTTTCTTCAGGAGCTCTACATGGAAGTTTGTCACAAGGAATTCGTGATCGCATCATGGGACAATTTCGTGAAGGTCATATTAATATCCTAGTTGCTACCGATTTAGCAGCGCGTGGTATTGACGTTAAGGATATCGCATTTGTTGTTAATTATCATTTACCTGATACTTATGAAGCTTATGTACATAGAAGTGGTAGAACTGCTAGAGCAGGTAGTAACGGATTATCACTTTCTGTAATTCAAGAAGAAGAAATTCAAGACATACCTGAGTTTGAAGAGGAATTAGGAATTCAATTTTCTGAATACCAAAAACCAGATGCGGTTTCTGTTGAAGAAAACAACACAGTATTATGGGCTAAAAAAATATTTAAGACAAAACCAAATCGTGATGTGTCACCTGCGTTAAAAGATAAAGTAAAAACGGTGTTTCATCATTTAACTAAAGAGGAGTTAGTAGATAAAATATTAGCAAATTACATCAGTTCACAACAGAAACCTGTAGTAGAAGCAGCTGTAGTGAAGAAAAAGAAGAAACGATAAATCTAGGAACTACACGATAACATAGAACAACCTACTTTATGACGCGCCCATTCTGGACGTTTTGTAAACCATTTGTTATATTGAGGTTGTTCGTCATAAGGATTTTTGAGCAAAGTGTATAGCTCATTAATTAAACTATAATCGCCTTTATCAGCTGCATCAATAGCAAGTTGCGACATATAATTTCGCAACACATATTTTGGGTTTACCTTATTCATAGCTAGTTTTCGATCTTGATCACTTAAAGAGTCTTCATTCAGACGTTTAGCATAACGTATAAGCCACGATTTCCAGCGCTCTAATACTTGTCCTGTTATTTCCTCTGGATTGTAAAAAGAGTCTCTTATAAGCTCTAAAAAGATATTATCGTCAGTAAGTTCAATGTCTTTTTTAAAATTTGAAAGGTTTCTAAAGAAAATAGTCATATCAGTTTCTGACAAATGTAAGTTGGCTTCTAAATCTTTAATTAAACTCTTGTCGTCATCAATAACTGTTGTTAAACCTAGTTTTGAATTCATCATTTTTTGATATTCGAGATGAAAATTCTGATTATAATCATTTAAAATAGCTTCTAAAGCTTTGGCATCTTCAACTAAAGGATATAATGCATTAGCTAATTGGAGTAAGTTCCATAAGCCAATATTTGGTTGGTTTCCAAATCGATAACGTTTGTGTTGCTTATCTGTGGTGTTTGGAGTCCAATCAAAATCAAAACCTTCCAACCAACCGTAAGGCCCGTAATCTATGGTTAAACCAAGAATTGACATATTATCAGTATTCATCACACCGTGAACAAAACCAACACGTTGCCAATTGATGATCATATCTAAAGTTTGCTGGGTAACTTCTTTAAAAAATTGTAAATAGCCAGACTTATCAAGAGTTGTAATTTCAGGAAAATGGTGTTTTATCGTATAGTTTACAAGAGTTTGTAGCGTGTTGTAATCTTTTCTAGAGGTATGAATTTCATAACTTCCAAAACGTAAAAAGGTCGGGGATACCCGGCAAACAATTGCCCCTTTCTCATATTCTGGATGTCCATCATATAATACATCTCTTAATACATCATCACCAGTTAAGGCTAAAGATAAGGCGCGGGTAGTGGGTACACCCAAATGAAACATAGCTTCACTACATAAGTATTCCCGTACAGAAGAACGTAAAACAGCTAAACCATCTGCTGTTCTTGAATATGGTGTTTCTCCAGCACCTTTTAATTGTAATACCCAGTTTTTATTGTTATGTACTACCTCAGTTAAATTAATAGCGCGACCGTCACCTAATTGACCAGCCCAATTCCCAAATTGATGCCCGCCGTAACACATGGCATAGGGCGTTGTATCTTGTAAAACTGAATTACCTGTAAATACCTTTAGAAATTGTTCCGATTTCAAATCACTTTTGGTTAATCCTAATTCAGAAGCTAACACATCTGATGTGTGAATTAATTCAGGTTTTTTTGTCAGTTTAGGTGTTACAAATGAATAACAAGCACCAGAAACTTGACGTCTAGAATTTTCTAAAATTGGATCAGACGGTAAAGATTTTATAAATGTATTCGTAATATTTAACTTCATGTGTAATTTACTGATAAAAAACCTATTAAGTAATTCTTATTAAACTTTAAATTTAGGTGGTAATAGGTGGTAATACATCAAAAATACAACAATTTGTAGTAGAAGGGAAGTTGTTTGAGTTATAAACAATTACCACCACACTATAAATAGTTTCTGCAATGTACCATCAGAAGATTTAATCCAACAAAGGGGTGATTTTTCTTGACTAATAAAATTTAAAATTATTTGTTGTGCTTCATCAAAATTTAACCAATCAACCTCAATATGTGGTTGAGATAACCAATCTAATTTTTGAGGAATGTAAAACTGATTAGTCCTTATGGTGTCTATGTCCTTAAAGTTTATGTAATACCCTAAAATACAGTTATTATTAACGAACCTTAAGGGTGTTTTAAGTAATAGATAGGGTACAAATAATTGTGCTTTAAACAGTACTTGTTGCTCAATATTTGACGTTTTAAGATTCAACTCATCAAGTAATATTTGAGTTTCTGGTTTGTAAAGTAGAGGTAATTGTTTGTTCTTAAGTTTTGTTATTTTTTCTATAAAACTATCTTTTCTATTAGGACCAATCCAATGTTCTAATTCTGAATAGCCTACAGATTCATCGTATAAATAGAATTTATAAATGATTTCTAGATGGATTACTTCATTACCCTTTTTTAAGATACAATCCAACTCACCAATAGTCTGCTTTTCCCTTTTAATTTGAACGTTCTTAGAGAGTAGTGATACATCTGATCTTTGTTCTAAATCATGGAATACAAATTGTTCAACTAAATGCCCTAATCTGTATTTTTTATCATTAACTTGTTTATATACAGTTTTTATAAATTCATCTAATTGTATTTGCTTTAAGCCCAACAAAGGTAAAGTATCCCATAATGGAAATGTGTTTAGATAACCTTGGTATCGTAATTTTATGTTATCTTGTTTTTTATTCATAGGTATATACAAATCTAATAATAATCATTTTTATTTAGAAACATACAATTAGAGTAGTTAGTAATATATTCTATTTTACATAATATAAATTATAGTACAAATGTTAGTATGAGTAAAATGGCGAATACAATAGTATTTTACATAATTACAGATATCATGTCGCTAGACTTATATCGACAGTAATTATGTAATAGCCATTTTACGACCTGCACATTATTAAATATTCGAAAGCTATAATTTGCCATTATGTAAAATAGTCGCTCGCCAAAGGCGCTCGATTTACTTTGATCATTAAAGTTTTAAATATTCAATTTTCGTGGATTATAGGTGATTCAATTTTGAACACTCTAATTCTATAAGTTTTTAGAAAACACAATGTTTTTATATGATTTTCCATTGACTATAAAATTTAAATCACCAAGGTTTTTAAAATCATTTTTTTCATAAAACCTGATAGCTCTATTATTTTTAATATAAACAGAAAGCCACATGGTATCCAATTGTAATTCTTTAGCTTTTTCTTGAACAAAAGTTAGTAGTTGTTGCCCGACTTTTAAAGGAATAAAATCATTAAGAATGTAAATTCGTTCTAATTTACAAGTGTTTTGTAATGTGACAAATTCGTTTACTGCATTTAGTACTAATTTTGCATATCCAACAGGAAAATCATCTACATAAATAATATAATAGAGTTGTTTAGAATCGTTGAAATCCTGTTTCGTTTTAGGAATTGAAAAACTACTGTCTAGGTATTTTAATTGATCGTTTTTATCATCTATATATTGACTATGAGATTCTGCCCATGTTATTCGACCTAAAAGAGCTAAAACCTCTATGTCAGCTTCCTTAGCTAATTTTATTGTAATCATTATTTTCTCTTATTAATTTTCTTATTCAATCTATAAATAATTCAAGTAAAAACACTTTGTGTTATCATACTCACCGTCTGACATAATTGTTATCAATGCTTTAATCATGATAAGATATCGTTTTCTCGGCTTTATAACAGTATACTATTTCACTATCAGGTAATAATTTTGTATTGATCAAGCCTGTTTCTTTTCTACTTAATTTAATATTTAAGAATTTTACCAGAGTTAATGAATCTTTGAAATAAGATTTTGGTATAACATACTCCCCTCTTTTTATATGAAGAGTATCAATTTGTTTTCCTGAAAATCCATTTTCTGTAATATTTGCGGCTCTTTTCTTTTTAACTACAGTGCCTTTAATAATTTCAATTGTGTGTGGAGTAGTTAAACCTTCCCAACTAATAATGATATCATCATTTAAAGGGATGTATTCTGGCATATTAAATTTAACGTCTGCATAGGCCTTGTATGGTTTTATAAATGCTATAGGTGACCTTGTACTATCTGGTAAGATGATTTCAAAATAATAGGAATCCTTTCTTGATAAATCATTCGTTCCATAATATGAATGCTTATCATAATAATTACCTGTTCGCACATATAATTCTAGTGGAGTATTGTTTAATAGAATTTTTATATTTTCATTTGTCAATTGTTTTTTACCGTCAAATAATTTTACTTCTACAAAATTTAGGCTATTCTTCTTGGTTCCGTCTTGAATAGTGATACTAGCCTTAATGTTAGATAAGCTTGTTATGCTTGATTTTGAAGATGTAGTGACATCGCAACTGTAAAAAACTAAAAAGATGAATAGAATGCTGATATATTTCATTTTGATAATTATTTGCATAGTGTGTAATTAAAATTCAGTGTTTTTTTTCCAGTATATATCAACAACATCAAAAGTCTTAGTTTGTTTATTAAGTTTATATTTTATTGTGTTGCCTTTTAAACAACCTTCTGAATCGTTTTGAGTTAGCCAAGATGATATTTTAATCTCACTTTTATGACTAAAATCATAGTTGAAGCTTAGAAAATTATCTTCTATTACTTGATGACACTCATTTACGTCGTTCTGTTTTAACAATTTATATCCGGCACCATCAAACCAATTGATCATTTTTAAAGGTACAATTTCATTATTTATGAAATTAAATGTTTGTACATCATTACCATCACCCACGATATCATTAGTCACAATAAAATAATGATTTTTATTAAATTCATATAACGATAATGTCCACAGCCCATCAACTACCTGAATACTCATAGCATTAGGTTTTATATAGTTAATATTATGATACCATTTAGTAGAATCTATTATAAAATTGTTTTGTTCTATACATTTTACAGTTTTCTCCCGATCACTTTTACTCCACTCCCAACTGCTCATTGTTGATTCTGGAAGTAGTTTTAAAACGGTTAGAAGTTTCTCGTGTTTACTATAATCAATTGCAATTGTATCTCTAAATGCTATATCTTGATCTATTTCTGAAGTTGCGTTTGAAATTTTAAGTTTTACACTTTCCTTGTTTACATTTTGACTGCAAGAGTTTAAAATAATCAATATTAAAAGATAAATATATTTCATTTTTGATTATTTAGTTTTCTCTTGAAAGCTATACTCTATAACTTTACCATTCAAATGTGTTATACGTCCTACAAGTTGTTTATCTCGAAGTTCTAAAAACAAATACTCTGCATATGTGTGTTTTATTTGTTCAGAGATAAAATCTATTTTTAGTTCTTTATTAGGTAATAATGTCCATTTATAAACTCCTATTTCGTTAACAGATGCTTTACCACAGGTAGATAGTTCTTTTTCATACACTTGAACTTCTTGTTTGTCAAACATAAGGACTAAAAATATCTCACTACCTGCACAAGGATTATTGTCTGGTGTTTCTTCACAAATAGTTGCTACTCTTGCAACAAGCTCTTTATTAAAGTAAGCATTCATTTTTTGTGTATGACATAACGTACTACATGCATTTAGTAACAAAGCGATTGTAATGTAAATGACAGTCAGTATGTTCTGTTGTGTAATCATTAATATTTTATAGATTTAACATTCTACCTTACCGGTTATTAAGTTGATAGTTTTGCTTTTTGCATACCAAACTTGATTGTTTTTCAAGTCCCATTCTATATAAATGCTAAACCAAAGAGTGTTACAATTACTATTGTGACTGCTTTCCCCAATTATCTTGCCATTAACATCTTTTAAAATAACGTTAACTGGTGTGCTTTTCCCTCCATCTCCTGGCATGGTAGACTCAAAAAAACTACGATTACTTTTTATTACTATTTCATATTTACCATCAGGACTTTTATGTGTCTCTAAAACACATTGTTGATCAAAAATATGTATTGCAATTCCTATAACGAGTATTAGAGCTAGTACTATGGATACAGTTTTTTTCATTCTATATCACTTTAAGGGCAGGTTGTAACTGGGTTTCCGCACAACCATTCTGACTCTACCCAACCTATAGTACTTCCTCGTTCTATTCTTACCCAATCAGAACAAATATTGATTATTTTAACGCGCGTTTCTTTCTTAATAGCACTAATAGCTTCATTTGTATTAGGATTATCAAATACAGTAATATCTTTAGTAATTGATGCACCAATAACAGAATTATGAATCCACCCATATCCGTTTGGTATTTTAATGACACCAGCATCTACTTCCACTAATTTAGTAACTTTTAACCAGTCTTCACTCACTTCGCTAACAGTTACAGTGTATTCTCCTTGTTTATCAATATTTAATAGCACTTCTCCGTTTGGCTTATTTCGTATATCTGCAATATCTACATTAGAATGATCAATATATAGCTCTAATGGTGTAAACTTACAGATTGCATTGTTATAGGATTCTCCATTAAATTTCAACCAATTTGTTTCAGCAGTAATTTTATCTTTAGAATCACAATCTCCATTTTCATCTACATATGCTTCACTTTCTGTAATCTTACTCTTAACTATAATATCAAAATATCCATTTGTTGCTTTTCTAGAGATTATGAGTGTGTTTTTAACATCTTTAAACTCTCCCGCACAATTTGTATCCCACTCACCATAATTATTCATGACATCATAATGTCGTAAAACTCGCTTTATACCATTTGTAGACTTTACAAATAGTGATATTGTTTTATTACCGTATGGATTTGGTCTAGACATACCGTAATGATATACTACAATTCCAAATGCTCTTGTATTTTCATTAAGTTGATAGGGTGCCGTATCAATAGTAATTTCTGAGAGCATTATTGCGTCTGACTCCCATCCGTTTGTTTTCGAACTCTCAAAATATTTATGAGTAATTTTATTTGTATTACTATCAACTAATAGAATATAACTATTTAATTCAAATCCATTGTCGTCATACTCCCCTACTATTTCTGGTATTACAACAATTGTCTCATCTGGATTATGAGGTTGAACTTTAGTTGTTACAAAATCATGGTTAACTTTTAATGGATCTAATTTGAGTTGTTGAATTACATCACTCACAAGGTTATTTTTTGAAGCTTCAGGTTCTATTTTTCCATTGGATTTTATTGTAAACACTTCTATCGTTTCGCTCTTTTCTTCTAGATCAGCAATACTTGTAATGGTCAACTTATCTTGTTCTATTTTTGATTCAATTTTAAATATTCCTTCCGCTATCTCATCATAAGAAACAACTTTATAATTGATGATATTACCAATTAAACTATAAGTAATCAATACCGTTTCCATTTCATGATCCCCTTTAAGAGTTGTTACTACAATAGTATAAAAATCACTAGAATAATTTATTTTATAAGAAGCTATAGCTCTGTAATTATAACCCTGTTTATATAAATTAGGATATACCTCTATTAATTTTAAAGCTTGTACCTCTACGTTATTATAATCTCCTTCTTCTATAAAGCTATCAAAATTTGTAGTTTCTTTTATTGGTATTGGTCTAGTTTTAGTGCTATTAATAACATCCTTAAAGTTAATAGAGTTTTCTATTTTATGAGCAGGTGTTTTTACTTCAATAACTTCTTTTGGTTTTATAATAGTTTCTGTTTTTTCTTGTGTCTTTTTTACACAAGAAATTAATATCATAAAAATTAATATTGATAACTTTTTCATTTGTTACAGGAGTTTAATAACGTATCTGTTTTAATACGCTTATCTTCATGGTAATATTCTAATTTCCCATAAAAATAAGCGTTATTTTTTTCACATGGCTGCACTGTAAATTCAGCAAGTAAACATTCTGGATAATACTCTAACAATTCAGCTGTCATACCATCTCGTCTTTCTTTATGCTTTATAAAATAAGCTGTACCGTTCTCTCCCCAATCACCTTTATTATATTTATAAAAACTAAAAGCTGGATATGATTGTATGTCTTTTGTTACTTGTTGGTTTATCAGTTGTATTACTTTCTCTCTAATCGCTTTATTAACTGTATTCATATCTTCTGACGGGTTTTTAACTATGTATAAATTAGGGTATACTTCAGATTGAATAAATTCCATTTTTACAAAATACTGCTGATAAAGTAGTGTCCCAAAAACAATACAAATTGACGATACTATTATAACAACAATTCGTTCTCTTTTTTTAAGAGCCCATTTCAAAATTTTAAAAAGTAACCAAAAGATTACACCAATTATTATAACTAATATAAAGGCTATTAATACTCCCATTTTACTTAAAATAAATGGTTAAATAATAGATTTCATTTTCATCAATTTTTTGGTTATCATTTTTATTGATGTAAATAACCATATAAATGGGCTTATCTATTTCGGAGAGAGTTATTTCTCTATCCCCGTTATGCATTTTATTAATTTTTAGCTTGAAAAACAGATAACTGATCATTAATTTTTTTAATTGGTTTTAAATTACCCTCTTTATTAATATCATAATATAACATATTATGGCCGCTATCATCAATAATTAAAACAGAGCTGTTAATTCCTACAGCAAATGTATTTGAGTTACTTAAAATTGACCTATTTATTTCACTTATCGGAACTTCTTCTAAAATACTTTCATTATAACTAGCAATAATCTTAACCTCAAATGCAGGGTTACCATTACTCAAACCAGGTAACGTAATTGTAAATGGTTCATTTTTTAAGGTGATGGTTTGTTGAGTGTTTATTACAGGTTGTTTTGAGTGTTGCTGTACAAAAGTTAGGTATGGTAAATTATTTGCTAATAATGGGTATTTATCTACTTGTACTGGATATACTTGTGTAGTTATTATTTCATCAGTTTCTTGGTTATAAAGCGTTTCAAGTTCTAAATTTTTAATCAACTTTCGGTTTTTAAATGAATATGTTATACGAGTTTCTCTATCTTCAAAATCGTCTCCAAATGAAACAGTTATTGCTTTTTTTGGAGAATTAATTTTCACTGTCTTAGCTTCGTCTAATTCTGCAATATGCTCATACTTATTAGTTTCATCATTAAATAGATAATACGTGTTTGTTGATAAATCACCTGTAATATTGGTTGTAGTTTACACTTAAGTCATTAAAACCATCATTATTTATATCTTCTAAATAGACAGCGTGAAAACCATTGTTTAAATAATTAAATTGGTCGGTATCATTTTTTTCAAATTCAAATGTTTTAAGTAACTCATTGTTTTTTGTATTGAATTGCTCAAATTTAGTAATATATGGTTTACCGTTTTTCGATTTTACATTTGCTTTTAAAGAATAATGGTTGTCAGGTTCGTCTGCAGAAAAGTTCCCATTATGGTAATAAATAACAGTTTTTGTTTGTACCCCGTTTTTATATGACCCTTTTTCTAAAACAACTGATGGGCTTTCATAAATAACATAGTTACCATGTTTATAACCGTTATTATAATTGAATTTAGTTTCTATAGTACCATTATCATCAAAATACTCTAATGTTAAACCGTGTTGTTTTCCATCAGCATAGGTTGTAAAACCACTACATTTATGTAATGTTCCATTGTATGGAAGCTCATTGACAAAATCTAATTCTGCAATTTGCTTACCTTCTTTAAAGGTGATTTCTTTTTGTAAACTACCGTTTTTAAAGTGTTTTATTTTTGAAATCCGCACACTTCTTTGAAAGTAGTTCCATCAAAAGCTTTATTGTCCTTTAACAAAATTTGTGCTACTAACTTTTCTTGCTTATTGTAATATTCTGTGTGGGTTATTTGCCCTTTATCATAGGTATGTATTACTTTTACAGAGTTGAAATCATTTCTTCCTCTTTGTTCAAACTCATAAAAAACTACTTCTTTACCGTTCCATTTATCAGATTTCTCATTGTAGTATAGACGACCAATAGTATCCCCTACTTTATTAAAATAAAGTGTGAATGAATGCTTATTAGCATACCCAACATTGCTTGTGTGTTGACTTGCAATTAATGATGTGTTTGTATAATAATGTTCATAAGTATTTGTACTACGACCATCGCTAGCATTGGCCACATTAGCGGCATTATATAATTCAGAATAAACTAAATCTTCCTCATTCCACCCAGTTTTTTCTGAGCCTATTGCATTATTCTTTACGATATATTCTCCTATAATTTCACCATTTTTAAAACGCAGTTTACTTTGGACTTTTCCCGTTTTAAAATACCAAGTTGCATCACCTTCTAATATTGTAGCTATGCTATCAATTGCTTGTCCTTTAAATTGTTTTTCGCCACTTATATAATAGTCATTTATGGGCCAAATTCCTTTTGCTACCCTATATGATTTTCTATAATAAACCGCATTCTCTTTTGTAGTATTTTTCCAGTCTGCATCATAGTAAATGTTGCTATCTGAACAGGAAAAAAATAACATTATTACAATAAGGAGACTTAATTTATTTATTGTTTTTCTAAATAACATAATTGTTTAGTCTAATACATTATGAATAAATGCTACAAATGCAGGAGTAACAAAAAGAACACAAAACTGAGTAAATAGTAATATTTGAGATAGAAATCATAATGATAATTGAAAAACTGTTATAGTCAATTCCATTCACCAATTAATAGATCATATATATTTTATGAACTAAATTTCGACCTTCTTTTTAAAAAAGGTTTTATAGAAAATACAATTCCTAAAATTATTAATAAATACATTCCGTAACGAGATATTACATTTCCAACTACAGTTTCTAATAGAACTGGATTATTACTGTTATAATGAATTGTAATTTTATCTCCTACTTCATGCATATTTCCTATAAAAGGAATTCTAAATAGTTCAGCTGAACCAAATTGTTCTTTGCCATTGTCTAAATTAAATTTAATAATTGCAGAACTTCTTAGCCTTTTACCCACTGTGCAAAGTAATTTCAGTGATTTCGCCTTTGGTTTTAACCCAGTTTTCTTCCTGAGAAAATGAAAACTGGGTTAATAACAAAAGCACTATTAATAGTGCTTTATTCATTAAGCAGAAATTTTATGGAACTCTTGCTCCATTTCTTCAAAAGCTTTTTTTTGTGGTGTAGCCAATACAGCTTGTGTAATGGCACCTGTAATAATTTCAAGAATATTTCGACGAGCTTTTACACTTTTACCAAAATAAGCTTGCATTATTTTATTTGGTATGATATGATTAACTTTAACTGTATTATTATCTGTAAAATAAGCTTTTACAGCGTGCATATTACTTTTTTTAAGTACTATACATTGCTCCATTTGTCCATTAGCATCTGTTCTATGCTCCCAAATGTCATACTCTTTAGAAGCTTCAAAATTAGAATTGCTTTTTAAAAACTCTTGAAGTGTATCTAAAGTGTTATACTCGTTTTTAATTTTAATTGTGTTTTCCATTTATTTGCTTTTTTGTTAGTTTTCAACCAAAATACTGTTTTTTCATTTATAATATGGATATAATTATTATAATTTTAATGATAATTTATAAATATCCTACCATTTTATTAAATTATCAGAACTAAATAAAAAGGCCGTTTAAAAATATAACACCGTTTCTAAGCATTGCTAATCTTGAAGTTTTATTATAAATAACAATTTGAATACACTAGTAATATACTAGCTTTAAACCAATTCTTATTATTAACTTCGCAGGATTAATACATATGTGAGAATCTTGGAACAGATAAAAGTTTACTTAGATCAAATAGCTACAATTTCTAATGAAGATTGGGAATTTTTTATATCTAAATTACATAGACGAACAATTAAAAAGAAAACAATCTTTTTAGGGGTAAATGAAATCGAAAACCATATTTCTTTCATTGAAGCAGGTGTTGTTCGATTATTCATTCCAAAAGAAAACCCTGAGAAAGAAATAACCTTCGGTTTTAGTTTTAAAAACCAATTTATTAGTGCTTATGATTCTTTTCTTACACAAAAACCTTCAGCATACCAATTGCAAGCGCTTACAGAAACTACTATTTTAAGTATTACATATAGCGATTTACAAGAAGTATACAAAACAACTCAAATAGGAAATCTTATTGGTAGACTAACAGCTGAACGACTCTTCTTACTAAAATCTAAACGGGAACAAAACTTACTAAACCTCACTGCTGAAGAGCGTTATATGAAACTATTTAAAGAACGTCCGGAGCTTATCAAAGTTATTCCGTTAAAATACATCAGTTCATATATTGGCGTTACAGCACAAGCATTAAGTAGAATTAGAAAACGTTTATAAAATTAATTTATTGATTTAGGTTCATTGTTTCGCTTGATGTATCAAATTACCTTTGCTGAAAAAAAAGATGGTAATAGTTATTTTTATTTTAGTGCTTTGGTACGGAAGTTTATTTTTTCAATCATTCTTTTTGCATCGTTATGCGGCTCATCAAGTGTTTACCATGTCCAAAACCATGGAGCGTATCACTTTTGTTTTAACTTGGGTTTTTCAAGGTTCTAGTTATTTAAGTGCATATGGGTACGGAATTATGCATCGTATGCATCATGCTTATACTGACACTGAAAAAGATCCACACTCACCATCTTATGATGCAAATTTATTTGCTATGATGTGGAAAACAAAAACAATTTACCAAAGTATTAATAAGCAACTTATTGCTGTTGATGAACGTTTCACTAAAAATGTTCCACAATGGAAAAGTTTTGATTTGTTTGCCAGTTCTCGACTATCTCGTGTATTTTGGATTGTATTATACATTCTATTTTTTGCTTTTTTCACCACTTCATTATGGCAATGGTTATTACTACCAATAGCTTTTTTAATGGCTCCTATACACGGAGTAATCATTAATTGGTTTGGTCATATTTGTGGTTACGTCAATTTTAAGATGAATAACACCAGTAAAAATTTATTCCATTTTGATTTTTTAATGATGGGTGAAGGTTATCATAACAACCATCATAAAAACGCTAGTAGAGCTAATTTTGGAGTGAAATGGCATGAGATTGATGTTACTTATATAATAATTAGATTATTAAATACCCTCGGCTTAATTCAATTAAAGTTAAAAAATTAATCTTACACAGATTACTATTTACTATGACCTCTTCTCTTTAATATACCATGTGTTAAATTTTCTTTAAATTTCAATAGTTGCACATGCAACTATTGAAATTATACTTACTTTTGACAGATGTTAAAAGATGAAAATAAAATAGATTTTGAATCAGCACTAGCACCATGGCTTGGAAAGACTGTTAAATTGAAAGATTACTTTTTACAAGAGTCTCTAAATACAAATAATTTAAACCTAACTAAGGAACAGGTAGTTGTTTTAAAAATTTTGCATGATCAAGATGGCATAAATCAAAACGAATTGGCTTTTTTAACTTTAAGAAATAAGTCTTCGTTAACCAGGTTGCTTTCAAACATGGAAAGGAATTGTTACATAACACGTCATCAGAGTACTGTTGACAAACGAATAAAACATGTGTATTTAACACAATTAGGTAAAGACACATTCCAAAAAATAAAACCAATCTTAAAAAATGTAATGAAGACTATTGAACATGGTATTTCTGATCAGGAAAAAGAACAAATGATTACGACATTAAAAAAAATCCAGCATAATTTAAACTCTAAAATAGAATCTATATAACTAATTAAAAAATGAGAAAAGCACTATCTATTATATTTGGTATTATAGTATTAGTTGGCGCAATATTACTTGCACAATACTTAATAAATAATAAGAAAAAGCCAAAACCTAAGTTTGATAAAATTGTGAAAACAGTTTTTGTAAATGACGTAAACAATAAAGAAATCCCTATAATAATTACTGCAAGTGGTAATCTAACTGCAAAATATAAAATAGAGTTGTTTGCTGAAGTTCAAGGGGTGTTAAAACCATCTAACAAAGAGTTTAAGCCTGGAGCAGCTTATGTTAAAGGGGAAAACATCATTAAGATTAATAGTGATGAATTCTATGCAAACTTACAATCTCAAAAAAGTAATTTCTATAATAGCATCACTGCTATCATGCCAGATATTCGTTTAGATTATCCAGATGAGTTTCAAAAGTGGCAAAACTACCTGACTAGTTTTAAGATCAATAAAACAACATCAAAACTACCTGTAATGAGTACCGATAAAGGAAATTATTTTATTTCAGGTAGAGGTATCACTACAGCCTATTACAACGTTAAAAATCTTGAAGTTAAATTAGGCAAATACAATTTAAGAGCACCTTATAATGGTATCTTAACTGAAGCATTGGTAACTCCAGGATCTCTAGTGCGTGTAGGACAAAAATTAGGTGAATTTATAGATCCAAGCAGTTATGAAATGGAAGTATCTATTAATGCAGAGTTTGCAAATTTATTAAAGGTTGGCAATACCGTTCAGTTAAATAACCTTGAAAAAACAAACTCGTATACTGGTAAAGTTGTAAGGATAAACGGTAAAGTAGATGCTACTTCGCAAACTATAAAAGCGTTTATAGAAGTTTCTCACAAAGATTTAAAAGAAGGCACTTATCTAGAGGCTAATTTAGAGGCTAGAAGTGAACAAAATGCTATTGAGATTTCTAGGAAACTATTGGTTAATGACAAGCAATTATATGTGGTTAGAGATTCCGTTTTAGATATTATAGATGTAAATCCAGTCTATTTTTCGGATGATAAAGTTATCGTTAAAGGTATAGAGAATGGGACATTAATGCTTTCTAAACCAACTCCAGGTGCCTATCAAGGAATGCTGGTAAAAATATATGAAGACAAGAAATAGACTATGAAAAAAGTTATAAGTTACTTTATAAAGTTTCCTGTTGCTGTAAATGTATTAATATTCGCATTTATCATATTCGGAACAATTGGCGCAAAGTCAATAAAATCATCCTTTTTCCCATTAACAGAATCTAAACTAATTAATATTAGTTTGGTATACCCTGGTGCTTCACCTGCTGAGATGGAAGAAGGCGTGGTATTAAAAATTGAAGACAATTTAAAAGGTATTGTTGGAGTTGAGCGTGTGACCTCTGTATCACAAGAAAATTCAGCTTCAATTAGTGTAGAAACCATAAAAGGGAAAAATATAGATGTTGTTTTAGCAGATGTTAAAAACGCTGTTGATCGTGTGCCCTCCTTCCCTAGCGGTATGGAACCACCTGTTATCGCTAAAGTTGAAACAACTAGACAAACAATCAGTTTTACCCTTAGTGGAGATAATATTCCTCTGACGACATTAAAACAATATGCTCGAGAAGTTGAAAATGAATTGCGTGGTATCGATGGTATTTCTCAAGTATCTATTTCTGGATTTCCTGATCAAGAAATTGCAATATCTGTACGTGAAAATGATTTAAGAGCTTATAACCTTACATTTCAAGATGTTGCAAATGCTGTAAGTAAAACTAATATTTTAATTACTGGTGGAAATATTAAAACCAGTGAAGAAGATTTTCTCATTAGAGCGAGAAATAGAGCTTATTATGGTGATGAACTTTATAACATCATAGTTAGAGCAGAACCAAATGGTAACATCATCAGGTTAAAAGATGTTGCTGATGTAAAAGACACATGGTCAGAAAACCCAGATAGAGTATATTACAATGGTAAAAAATCAATCAACATTAGTGTTAGTAATACCAATAATGAGGATTTAATTGCAAGTGCTGAAAATGTTAAAACATATATTGATAAATTCAATCAGCAATATGATAATGTTCAATTAAATGTATCAAGTGATTCCTCTATCACCTTAACTCAAAGAACAAATTTATTAGTTGAAAATGCAATAGTTGGTGTGTTACTTGTTCTCTTGTTTTTAGCCGTTTTTTTAAACGCAAGATTAGCTTTTTGGGTAGCTATGGGTATTCCGGTATCGTTTTTTGGTATGTTTATACTTGCTGCACAAATGGGAGTTACCATAAACGTCTTGTCCCTTTTCGGAATGATAATCGTTATCGGTATTTTGGTTGATGATGGTATTGTAATTGGAGAAAATATTTACCACCATTATGAACAAGGAAAATCGCCTGTTAGAGCAGCAATTGACGGAACTATTGAAGTCCTACCTCCTGTTGTGTCAGCATTGTTAACCACAATGATTGCCTTTGCAACATTCTTCTTTTTAGATGGACGAATTGGTGAGTTTTTCGGAGAAGTCTCCATGGTCGTTACTTTGACTCTATTGGTTTCAATGATTGAAGCATTAATAATACTACCTGCTCATATTGCGCATTCAAAAGCGTTACAGAAAAAAGTTGGGAAACAAAACAAATTTGATGCATTCTTTGAAAAATTAAATCAAGGATCAGATAAATTATTAGCAAAGTTCAGAGATACATTTTATGTGCCCTTTTTAAGTTTCTTTCTAAAACACAAATTTCTAGGGTTTGCCATACCTATTGCATTATTCATCTTCAGTATTGGAGCAATTGGTGGAGGTATTGTAGGAACATCATTCTTTCCGAGAATTGCTAGTGATCGCGTGTCTATAAACCTGAAAATGCCACAAGGAACAAATGAAAAATTAACTGATTCAATTATTTCTAGTATTGAAGACAACGTATGGATTGTAAATAGCCAATACGATAAAACACAATTTAATAATGAACCTATTGTTCAAAACATCATAAAGCGTATTGGTCCAGGAACATCTAACGCAACATTAACCGTTAATTTATTACCTGGTGAATTAAGAGGCGATTTAACCTCACAAGAAGTCACGAATAAAATACGTGATTTGTCTGGTAAAATATACGGTGTTGAAAGTTTAACGTTTGGTTCTGGTGGTAATTTTGGTGGTAGTCCAGTTGCTGTGTCATTATTAGGGAATAATGTAACGGAGTTAAAAGCTGCTAAAGAAGAGTTGAAGGCCGAATTAAATGCGAGTTCTATATTAAAAGATATTTCAGATAACGATCCTGCAGGAATTAAAGAAATCCAAATTCAACTAAAGGATAAAGCTTATATTTTAGGACTGAACTTACAATCAGTCATGAGTCAAGTACGTTCTGGATTCTTTGGATTTCAAGCACAACGTTTTCAACGTGGACAAGATGAAATTAGAGTTTGGGTACGTTACAGTAAGGAAGATAGGTCATCAATAAAAGATTTAGATGATATGTGGATCAATACCTCTACCGGTAGTAAAGTCCCATTTTCTGAAATTGCTACTTATAAAATTGAACGTGGTGATGTTGCTATAAATCACCTTGAAGGAAAACGTGAAATTCAAGTCACAGCAGATCTGAAATCTATTGATGATAGTGCAACAGATGTTTTAGACGATATCAAAGCCAGAATTATGCCTGAAATTACATCTAAATACCCAACAGTATCAGCCCTGCATGAAGGTCAAAATAGAGAGGCATCAAAAACAATTGACTCAGTTAAACTGGTTGGTCCAATTATCTTAATCCTTATATACATTGTAATTGCCTTTACATTTAGAACTTACAGTCAGCCATTATTATTAATGATCATGATTCCGTTTAGTTTAATTGGTGTGGCCTTAGGACATTATATTCACGGCTTTCCAATTAACATTTTATCATGGTTAGGTATTATTGCATTAATAGGAATTATGGTTAATGATGGCCTTGTACTAATAGGTAAATTTAATACCTATCTCAAAGAAGGCATGCCCTATAACGAAGCACTTATTCAAGCCGGAAAATCACGTTTTAGAGCTATCTTTTTAACCTCATTAACAACTATTGCAGGTTTGGCACCATTATTATTAGAGGGAAGCAGACAAGCACAATTTTTAAAACCAATGGCAGTTTCAATTTCATACGGAATTGGTATTGCAACCATTCTTACACTTGTTATGTTGCCTTTATTATTATCTGTTTCAAACTCTATTAAGGTATTTATAAAATGGATGCTAACTGGTCAAAAAGTAACAAATGAAGAAGTTGAACGCGCTATTATAGAATCAAATTATGAGAATGATGATTTACATTAAAAATACAGCATTAAGTTTACTTGTATTAGTAACATTTCAAGTAAGTGCTCAAGAGATTTTAACAAAAAAAGAAGCTTTACAAATAGCTTTAGAGAATAATTATGGTGTTAAAATAGCAACTAATAATACTGAAGTTGCTAAAAATAATTCTAGCATTTATAATTCTAGGCACCTACCAACAGTAACAACAAATGCTGGTGCGAGCTATAGCAATCAAAATCAAGAAATTGAAAGTCAAACTGGTAATATTACTAAGGTTAATGGTGCAGAAACAAAATCTTTCAATGCCTCTATAAATGTAAACTACACTATTTTTGATGGTTTGGGTAGAAGGTATAATTACAAACAATTAAAAGAGTCTTATAATCTATCTGAATTACAGGCTAGAGAAACTATTGAAGACATGTATTTGCAATTGTTTAATAGTTATTTTCAAATAGCCAGACTATCAGAAACTACAAAAAACTTACAGAAAACATTAAACATTTCAAAGCAACGCTTAAAAAGAGCTGAATACCAATACGACTATGGTCAAACTACTAAGTTAGAGTTATTAAATGCCCAAGTAGATGTTAATAATGATAGTATCAATTTGATCAATGCTAACCAACAGTTTTCTAATTCTAAACGTAACCTAAATATTGTATTGGGAATTCAGAAAAACGACAACTATGATGTAGAAACAGATGTCGTTTTCAATAGTTTATTTTCTTATGATGAGTTGATAATAAAGGCTAAAGAAAACAACGTACTTCTAAAACAGAATCAATCGAATATTGCAATAAGTGAATTTAATATTCAAGTCAATAAAGCAGGATTTTTACCTACTATTAACCTATCAAGTTCTTATGGTTGGAATAAAAACATTAACCCTTCGACGTCATTTACTGCAGAAACAAATTCTTTAGGCCTAAATGCAGGCATTAATTTAAGCTGGAATATTTTTGATGGTGGATCATCTAAAACACGTGTTGCAAATGCTAAGATAGCTTTAGATAATCAACAAATAGTTCAACAACAACAGCTTGATTTAATTGAGAACGACGTTAAAAATACTTTTGAATTATATCAGAATAATTTATTTGTTCTTGAAGCTCAGAAACAAAATGAAACAACTAGTCAGAACAACTTTGATAGAACTCAAGAGCGTTACAAGTTGGGACAAGTTAGCTCAATAGAGTTTCGTCAAGCTCAAATTAACTTATTGAATACTCAAAATGCCGTAAACAACGCTCAATATGATGCTAAACTTATAGAATTAGAATTACTTCAACTAACTGGAGATATTCTAAATGTACAGTTTTAATGCTAACATTTATGTTAAACTAAAAAAGCTCAGCTGTAATGGCTGAGCTTTTTTTAGTTTAAGAATGTATTAAGTATTTAAAAAACACAAATACTTGTGCTCCAAACTATTTTAAATAATTAGTGATTTTTGAACTATCTGGTTTAGTCATCGAATAAAAATAATCAATTAATTGGCCGTTCTCATCTATTAAATACTTCTGAAAATTCCATTTTACTACAGAACTTTTCACTCCATTTTGTTCTTTTTGAGTCAACCAAGCATACAATGGATGTTGCTTATCCCCTTTTACATCTACTTTCTCGGTCATTAAAAAGGTGACTCCATAATTAAGTTTACAAAACGATTGAATGTCTCTTGCAGTTCCTGGTTCTTGTCCACCAAACTGATTACATGGCACACCAATTACAACAAGATTATTTTTATATGTATTATATAATTCTTGCAAAGCTTCATATTGCCCTGTGAATCCGCATTCTGAAGCTGTGTTCACTATTAGTATTTTCTTGCCTTTAAAAGTGCTTAAATCTATAGTTTCGCCAGCTAGGCTATTTATTGGTATTTGATATAAATTTTTCGATTCTTGCATAATTTTTTGTGTTTTAATGCCGTTTAATAAAATATTGAACAGTAATAATGGTAATGTCAATAGTGCTATCTTATTCATGTGTTGTTATTTGTATTAGAAATCAATATTAAGAAACATACTTGTATTTTTCAACAATTATAATCTTTTGTTAAAAAAAAGAATGAACATTCATTTTTATTGTATTTTTGTTCTCTCAATTATATAACATGGCAAAACTTCAAAAAAGTATTGATAAACGTAACGCGCTTGTAAACGCAACGATAGAGTTAGTAAATAATAGTGGTTTCCATGCAACAGCAATGTCAAAAATTGCAAAAATGGCAAATGTGTCTCCAGCAACAATTTATCTTTATTTTGAAAGTAAACAAGATTTAGTAAATCAGACCTATATAGAAGTAAAAGAAGAATACACAAAATATGCTTTTGCTACCTATAATGAAAATATGACTGTAGAAAAAGGCTTTGAAATAATCTGGAAGCGTATTGCGAAATTTAAATTAAACGATTGTAAAAATGCTATGTTCTTAACACAATGTGACAGCACACCTATGGTAGACGAATTAAGTAGACAACAAGGGTTGAAACACTTACAACCTCTACTCGATCTTTGGGAACGCGGTCAACAAAAAGGAATTATAAAGCAAATATCACCGTATTTATTATATGCCTATACAGTTGCGCCATTATCATTTTTAATGACCATACAACAACGTGGCGACTTTCAATTAAATGAAACACATTTAAATGATGCTTATCAAGCGGCTTGGAATAGTATTAAAGTATAAAAAGAATTACAAATAAATTAGAATTACATGGAATTATTAGACAAATTAAACTGGAGATACGCTGCAAAAGCAATGAATGGAAAATCTGTTCCTCAAGAAAAAGTTGACAAAATCATCGAGGCCGCAAGATTAGCACCTACTTCAAGTGGTTTACAACCATTTGAAATTATGGTCATCACAAATAAAGATGTTAAAGAACAAATTAAACCAGTAGCTTGGAACCAATCTGTAATTACAGACTGCTCTCACCTACTCGTTTTTGCCGCTTGGGACACTTATACAGAAGAACGTATTAATAAAATGTTCGATTTAACTAATGAAATTCGTGGTTTTAAAAACGAAGGCTGGGAAAACTACCGTCAGATGTTATTAAGTGCATACCCTAATAAACCAGCAGAAGAAAATTTCAATCATGCAGCCAAACAAGCGTATATCGCATTTTCGCAATCAATTATTGCAGCTGCTTATGAAGAGGTTGACGCAACACCCGTAGAAGGATTTGACCCAGTAGCTGTAGATCAGATTTTAGGATTAAAAGAAAAAGGACTAAGAAGTGCTGTATTATTACCTTTAGGTTATAGAGATACTGATAAAGACTGGTTAGTAAACTTGGTAAAAGTTAGAAAAAGTACAGAAGATTTAGTGACTGTAATTGATTAATTAAAAAGGTTTGAAGTATGAATAATTTTGAATTTAAAAACCCCACCAAAATCATTTTTGGTAAAAACACAATAGAAAAATTAACCACAGAGATTCCTGCAAACGCAAAAGTATTATTGCTTTATGGAGGCGGAAGTATTAAAAAGAATGGTATTTATGAACAAGTCATAACAGCTTTAAATACTTTTGAAGTTGTTGAGTTTGGAGGTATTCCTGCAAACCCAGAGTATGCTGTTTTAGTTAAAGCTTTACAAGTTATTAAAGAAGAAAACATTACGTATTTACTTGCTGTTGGTGGTGGTTCTGTAATTGATGGTACTAAATTTTTATCATCTGCTGCTTTATATGATGGTGGTATACCTTGGGATATTTTATCTAAAAATATCAGAACTGAAATAGGAATACCTTTTGGTACAGTATTAACTTTACCAGCAACAGGGTCTGAAATGAACTCTGGCGCTGTAATTACACGTGCAGAAACTAAAGAAAAGTTAGGTATGGGTGGTCCTGGTTTATTTCCACAGTTTTCAATATTAGATCCTCAAGTTATTCAATCTATTCCAGAGCGTCAATTAGTAAACGGATTAACAGATGCATTCAACCATGTGTTAGAACAATACATGACCTACCCTGCTGGAGCAATATTACAAGATCGTTTTTCGGAAAGTATCTTGCAAACCTTAATTGAAGTTGCACCGCAGATATTAAAAGACCCTACAAATCACACTGCTGCCTCTAATTTTATGTGGAGCTGTACAATGGCACTAAACGGGTTGATACAAAAAGGAGTGCCTACTGATTGGTCAGTACACGCTATTGGTCATGAGTTAACTGCCTTATTCGGAATTGATCATGCAAGAACTTTAGCGATTATTGCACCGAGCCATTACACCTATAATTTTGACACTAAAAAAGAGAAGTTAGCACAGTATGCTGAACGTGTATGGCAAATTACTGATGGTACTTTAGAAGAAAAAGCAAAAGCCGGTATCGCAAAAACTGAAGCGTTTTTTAATAGCCTAGGAATTGCTACCAGACTTTCAGAATATACAAAGGAGTATAAAGGAACTGCTGAACTAATCTCAAAGCGTTTTACAGAGCGTAATTGGGTTGCTTTAGGTGAACATAAAAATCTAACGCCTAATGATGTTGAAAAAATTGTAGAAATGGCATATTAAATTTCTAGTTACGTTATAGAGTACAATGACTGCTTACAGAAGAATATATATATCTGTAAGCACTTTTTTTACTAGAAAACAAAACCTTTCTAAAATGTAAGTAATTCAATGATTTACCGACTATAAAACACTTCAATATTAATTATTCATTTAAAGAGGAGGTTATATGTCAAATCAACCTGAAAAAGAGCTTTTTAAAGCTCCCGAATTTACAGTCAATACCTGGATTGATACTGATGGTAATAAAACAACTCCTATAAAATTATCAACCTTTAAAGGTAAATTTAAAATTGTGTTTTGCTTTCAATATTGGTGCTCAGGTTGTCATAGTAAGGGGTTACCAGATTTAAAGAAAATAGTAGATGCTTTAGAAGGAAATGCTAATTTTGCCATTTTTGCTATTCAAACTGTTTTTGAAGGATATCAAGAAAACACATTTGATAAAATAGTAGAGACCCAAAAGAAATACAAGTTAAATATTCCTTTCGGACATGATGCTGATATTGATGGTAAATCGCAATCTACAATCATGACGAGTTACAAAACTAATGGTACACCTTGGTTTATTTTAATTGATAAACACAATAATGTGGTGTTTAGTGATTTTCATTTAAATCCAGATGCCGCTATTGCTTTTTTTAAAACCTTAAACTAACTTAAAATGACTTCAACAGATAAAGATAATACTCAAATAGAATGGGCATTGCAATCCATTTTTGGAGATGCTATCCCTACTTTAGAAAGTCTTAAAGGAAAACCTATACTAATTTTATTCTTTTATATGGGGTGTCCTGGTTGTAAAGGACGTGCTATCCCCTATGCTAATAAATTGGTTTATGAGAAAACATCCATACATATTAAAGGCATTCACACGAGATTTGAAGGAAAAATATATTCTGATGATGAGTTAAAACAAGCTAAAGAAGAATTTTTTATTCGATTTCCTTATTATAGAGATGTGCCTCCAGCTACAACATTTAAAACCTTTGGAGCAGGCGGAACACCACATTGGATTCTATTGGATAAAGATGATAAAGTACGGCAATCTATTTTTGGGTCAGATCCGAACAACGCTTTATTACGGTTAGATTTAAAACTAAAAGAAATACTTTCTGTTTAAAGCATATTCATTTTTAATTTAACTTCTGTATCAAAAGATAAAGAGCCTAATTCCCTTTAATTCTATCCCACAATTTAAACAGAAGTTGTTTGCCATCTGTAACTTGTTTAGGCACTTCTGTAACTGTTAATTTATCATCCTCATCTGAAAGCAAATAGCTAAATACAAACTGCTCATGCTGTTTATCACTCGTATCTATTAATCCAAAACGGAGGTCATTAAAATAAAGTTTACCTTCTTTTTCGGTTATCGTATACCAACCTTCTGAAATTTGAATAAGACGTTTCAATTTATCATGAGATGTTAAATGCGCTGATAAATAATGGTTTTTAGGATACAATTTAAAATCGATAGGCTTGGTATCAAAAAAAGAATAATCCCCAATTAAATACGAATCTTTCAGTTCTATATTAGCAGTCCATAAAATAGTGTTTAACGGACTTGGTTTGGTTTCTAATTCAATAAAAGTAATCTGCTGTTCTTCTAAAGCATCTTCAAATTTTTGATAGCTTAACCCTTTTAAGCCAATAGTAACTACCATATAACCACTACTTATAAGTAAGCCAATAGTATTAAGTCGGCGGCGTTTCTGTAAATTCTTAGGTAAACACATCGCCCATATTAAAAATACCATAAATGGTATGGTGTATAATGGGTCTATAACAAATATGTTTTTATAAGCTAATCTTAAATCAAGTGGCCAAAACAACTGAGTGCCCCAAGAAGTATGTGCGTCTAATAATGTATGAGTCACTAAACACATAAAAAACAACCAAGACCATTCCTTTTGAGTAGCATTTCTGTCATACTTAGAAACTAACCAGCCCAAACCTAGCCCCATGAGTATAGAAAATACAATAGAATGCGTAAACCCACGATGAATTTCTAATGCACTAACTGTATCAACAACATGCGAAGACAATACATCTAAATCAGGAATAGTTCCAGCAATAGCGCCATACAACATTGCTTTATTGCCTATTTTTCTACCAAGTATGGCCTCACCTACTGCTGCCCCTAAAACGATTTGTGTTAATGAATCCATTTGTAAAAATAATGTCAAAATACGCAATATCAGAATTTGATTTTAATAATTTTGATTAAAACATAAAGAATAGCTTTTCAACTTACTATTAAGACCTACATTTGCAGCATGCAACACAAACAGACGTCTCAATTAGAATTTATTGCCCTAATGGCCTCATTAATGGCAATGGTTGCATTATCGATTGATGCCCTATTACCCGCTTTAAATCAGATAGGTTTAGATATTGGATTTACAAAACCTAGTGACGGGCAGTTGTTAATCACCATGATATTCTTAGGCTTAGGAATCGGGCAATTAGTGTTCGGTCCTATGTCTGACACTTATGGAAGAAAAAGAATTATATATATTGGGTTTGTTGTGTTTTGTATAGCAAGCGTTATTTGCGTATGTTCAGAATCTCTTGAAATGATGGTAGCAGGACGAATACTACAAGGCATTGGATTATCAGCACCGCGAACCATTAGCACCTCAATGATTCGTGACTCTTATGAAGGCAATTACATGGCAAAAATAATGTCTTTCGTAACTGTAATCTTTATAATTGTTCCTACAGTTGCTCCTGCTTTAGGACAGCTCATAGCTAATCACTATTCATGGAAAGCTATATTTTATGTACAGCTAATTTTTATAGTTTGTATTTGGGTTTGGTTAGCGATGAGGCAACCAGAAACATTAGCAAAAGATAAACGCATTCCGTTTACAGGGAAAGTATTTTTAAACGGCATTAAAGATGTCTTTAGTTATAAACAAACTGTTGCTTGCACAGCTATATCAGCTTTAATTACGGGATCTTTTATGGTGTATTTAAGTGCCTCACAACAAGTATTTCAATTACAATATGGTTTGGTTGATGAGTTCCCTTACATATTTGCGTCTCTCGCTTTAACAGTAGGCGGATCTACTTTTTTTAACGGACAGTTAGTGATGAAATTTGGTATGGAACGCTTGTTAAAATGGGCATTGATAACATTTGCGTTAATATCTATTTTATATGTCGCCATATTCTACAATACAGAAAATCCATCATTAGAAATTCTATTAACATTTTTCGGGTTACAATTTTTCTGTTTAGGGTTTATCTTTGGTAATTTAAGAGCTTTAATGATGCAACCTATTGGTCATATAGCAGGTATCGGTGCTGCTATCACAGGATTTATTGCAACTTTGTTTTCTGTACCATTAGGAACTTTTATCGGTAGTTTTGTAGAAACTACAGCCCTGCCAATGTTTATTGGTTTTGCACTATGCGGTAGTTTTTCAGTACTCATATTTTTACTTTTAAAACGTTTAAGGTAAAATGTTAGAGATTTGTTTTGAAGATGACTATTTGATAGCTGTTAATAAGCCTAATAATGTGTTGGTACACCACTCTCATATGGCGAGAAATCAATCAAACGAAACAACTTTAGTAGAGATGTTATTCGACCAATTTCAATCGCAAGTTTACCCTATACATCGTTTAGACAGAAAAACTTCAGGCATTATTTTATGTGCAAAAGACAAACATAACGTTACTGCTTTTCAAAACTTATTCTTAACCAATCAAATTCAAAAAACATATTTAGGCTTAGTACGCGGCCATACACCTGAATCGGGAAAAATAGACAGTCCTGTTAAAGGTAGAGACGCCAACACACATAAAGAGGCACTCACCTACTTTAAACGCCTTAAAATCGCTGAATCTGCAATTGCAGTACACCCTTATGATAATTCAAGGTATAGTATTATAGAACTAACACCTAAAACAGGACGTTTACATCAATTACGCATTCATTTAAATAAGATTAGTCATCCGTTACTAGGTGATCCAAAATACGGAGATCGGTATCATAATAGAATGTTTGCTTCAGAGTTTCAAATAGATAAGTTATTTTTACACGCAAAAGAGCTACAATTTACTCATCCGTTTACTAAAAAACATCATTGTATTTCTGCTGAATTACCAAAACATTGGGGTGACATTCATCTGTATTTAAACTTTGTGTAGAGAGTTTTAATACGGTACTACCTGATACACTTGGTTTATTAATATCAAACTTAATAGTAGCATTATACCAAAAATCACTGGCAGCCATTTGTAGTTTAGCGTATCAATAAGCTTTAATGTATTTTTTGGAAAAGCCAATAGATGTATCCCTTTTAGAAGGGTACTCCATCCAAATACAGTAATAATGAGTTGCCAATTAAGTTCCCATACATTATGTAATAATACAGATACTAACCCTAAAACTATTGTGAGTATTCCAGGTAAAACTAAGTGCTTTTCATGCACCAGGTTCTTTATTAATTGTGATGTTCTTTTAGGGTTAAATACAAGTATAACGCAGAAAATAATAATAAACCATCCCCAAAACGCAGCTAAAAATAAAGACTTATCATCCATAATTACAAATATAAAATGAATACATAAGTTACAAAAAAAGCAGCATATTTGCTGCTTTTTGATAATCTATTTCAATAACTACCTAATAAGCAAGCAATTGTTTTAATTCGTCTTCAAAGCGTTCTTTAGCTAAGTATTGCTTTTCAAGAGCTGGTAAAAACGGAATAGGCGTTTCTAAACTTGATACACGTTTTACAGGACCATCTAAATCTTCAAAACAGTTTTCCATAATTAAAGCTGATAAATCACTACCAAAACCACCAAACTCATTATCTTCTTGTAAGATGATTGCTTTTCCTGTTTTACGAACAGAATCAAAAATAGCGTCTTTATCTAATGGCGCTAACGATCTTAAATCAATCAAATCTGCTGAAATGTCAGGATTGTTTTCTAAAGTTTCTAAAGCCCAATGTACTCCAGCTCCAAATGTAATAATACTAATATCAGAACCTTCTTTTAATATACTTGCTTTACCTAATGGTAAAGTATAATAATCCATTGGAACATCCTGATAGACACTTCTATATAAAGCTTTATGCTCAAAAAATAATACCGGATTAGGATCATTAATAGCTGTTGCTAACAAACCTTTAGCATCTGCTGGAAACGCAGGATAAACTACCTTTAAACCAGGAACTGTGGTAAACCACGCTTCGTTAGTTTGCGAATGAAATGGCCCAGCACCAACACCTGCACCACAAGGCATGCGTACTACAACATCGGCATTTTGTCCCCATCTATAATGTGATTTCGCTAATAAATTAACGATTGGATTGAATCCTGAAGAGACAAAATCAGCAAATTGCATTTCCATAACTGATTTGATTCCGCTAACTGACAAGCCATAAGCTGCAGATATAATAGCCGACTCACATATTGGAGTATTACGCACACGCTCTTTTCCAAAAGCCTCTACAAAACCATCCGTTATTTTAAAAACCCCACCGTATTCAGCAACATCTTGCCCCATAATAACCAAATCATCATGGCGTTCCATAGATTGTTTTAATCCTTCTGAAACAGCATCTACTAAACGGATATTATTTAATCCAGAATTTTTTTCAACATGCTTGTAATCAAAATCTTGAAACACATCATCTAACTCGTTACTTAAACTAACTGTGATTGCTTCTTCATCAGAAGCTAGCTTTAAATGCTCATTAATTTCTTGTTTAAATTCTTCTTTTAAAGTGTCATTTATAGTGTCATTTAATACACCTTCAGATTCTAAAAATGTTTTAAAATTTTCAATTGGATCTTTTAACGCCCAAGCATCCATCAAGTCTTGAGGTACATATTTTGTACCACTAGCCTCTTCATGACCACGCATTCTAAATGTTTTAAATTCTAATAAAACAGGACGTGGATTGACACGCATATCTTCTACTAAAGCTTGTACTTTAGTATAGACTTCAAGGATGTTATTACCGTCAATGATGTGAGATTCCATCCCATATCCTTGTCCTCTATCTGCTAAATGCTCACAATTAAATTGCTCACTCACAGGTGTAGATAATCCATAACCGTTATTTTCAATACAGAATAACACTGGTAAACTCCATACAGACGCCACATTTAAAGCTTCATGAATATCACCTTCACTAGTTCCTCCATCCCCTGTAAACACGGCACAGACTTGCTTATTATTTTTTAATAAATTCCCAAGAGCAATACCATCTGCTAGACCAAATTGTGGCCCCAAATGTGATATCATTCCTACAATATTAAATTCCTGAGTACCAAAGTGAAAGCTTCTGTCACGACCTTTTGTGAACCCATTAGCTTTTCCTTGCCATTGTGAGAATAAACGGTATAACGGAATTTCTCTTGTTGTAAATACACCCAAATTACGATGCATTGGTAAAATGTATTCGTTTTTTTGTAAAACTGAAGTTACACCAACAGAAATAGCTTCTTGACCTATGCCAGAGAACCATTTAGATATTTTTCCTTGTCGTAATAATATGAGCATTTTTTCTTCAATCATACGAGGCTTTAGCATGGCCTTGTATAAATTTAATAACTCAGTATCTGATAATGTTTTCCTATCAAAAGTGATAGGTGTTTTTTCGGTAATTGTGGTGGTCATAGGTTAATCTTTATATATCAAATGTGGTAAAATTATTGCAGTAAGAAAAAAAATATTTGTGTTTTTTCAATTTGTTAATAACTCTCACTACCAATACTACACTTTAAACCGTTGTTTTTTCATACTTTTGACCTATAAAGTGATTTACTTAAAAAAAGTTATTAACTATTTAGAAAGATCGAAAAAATGCAAAATATACCAAGTGTAAATCTGGCTGATTTTTTATCAGGAGATGAAAATAGAAAACAAAAATTTATCAATGAAATCGGAAAAGCCTATGAAGATATTGGCTTTGTAGCGCTAAAAGGACATTTTCTTGATGACACTTTAGTTGATAACCTTTATGGGGAAATTAAAAACTTTTTTGACTTACCAACAGAAACTAAACGGTCTTATGAAATTGAGGGAATTGGCGGGCAACGCGGTTACATATCTTTTGGTAAAGAATCTGCAAAAGGTAAAAAGGAAGGTGATTTAAAAGAGTTTTGGCATTTTGGCCAATATGTAGAAGATAATCCGGCTTTAGAAGCAGAATACCCTGCAAACGTCACTGTTAATGAATTAGCAGATTTTAATACAGTTGGTAAACAGACTTATAAAATGTTAGAGAAAACAGGGGTTTATGTGTTACGCGCATTAGCTTTGTTTTTAGATTTAGATGAGTTCTATTTTGATAACTACATCAAAAACGGAAATAGTATTTTAAGACCTATCCACTACCCACCGATTACTGAAGAACCAAAAAATGCAGTACGTGCAGCAGCTCATGGTGACATCAACTTAATTACATTGTTAATGGGTGCTCAAGGTAAAGGATTACAAGTTCAAAACCATGCTGGTGAATGGATAGATGCCATGGCAGCGCCAGATGAATTGGTTATTAATGTTGGTGATATGTTATCTAGGCATTCAAATAACAGATTAAAATCAACGATTCACCGTGTTGTGAACCCGCCTAAAGAGCTTTGGGGTACATCGCGCTACTCTATCCCATTTTTCATGCATCCAGTTAGTGAGATGCCATTAAATTGTTTAGACAACTGTATTACAGAAGACAACCCGAAAGGATTTGATGATATCACAGCAGGTGATTTTTTGAATGAACGTTTGATTGAATTAGGATTGATAAAGAAATAATCATAAATGGATTTAAAAGATCAACTAAAAAACTTATTTCCTGAACATCAAGAATCTGAAGAGGTTATCAAGGATAAATCTAATGTTTGGTTACAAGACGAACCTTTATTATGTAAGTACGAAAAACGAAAAGGAAAACCAATCACTATAATTGATGGTTATACTGGTGCTACTTCAGATTTTAAACTGTTAGCTAAAGAATTAAAACAGAAATTGAGTGTTGGAGGAAGCTTTAAAGATGATACTATAATTATACAAGGTGATTACCGCGATAAAATTATGGATATGCTTATTGCTAAAGGTTTTAAAGTAAAACGTGTTGGTGGTTAAAATTTATTAAAAAAAACTTAATATAACGGGGAGGTTTCAATATTAGAAATTTCCCCGTTTTGTTGTATAATACAAATTATATAGTTGTTTTTCACAACATTACAGTCTTTTGTTAACAACAAATTATATTATTATTGAAAAGATATGCTTAACTTTATAATAACCCAAATCTGAAATTATGAAATTCAAGCAACTACATATTACCAACGGTGACTGCACCACTCAATTACTTCATAATATAAAAATCGAAGGAGATATAGTCACATGGCGAGAAATGTTATGCGAAGGTAAGACTACTTCTGATGTTGGCTCTGAATCGTTTTGGAAATCAAGGTTTGACTTTTTCTCTAAAAATTATAACATTACAAAAAAACACTTTATTGACAATACTTTAAAGGAATTTCGGAACTTATGTCAGCATAAATCACAACAAGAAATTGTATTATGGTTTGAATATGATTTATTCTGCCAAATCAACATGATAGCTGTTATTTCATGGTTAAAAAAACACAAGCCAAATGCCACTATTAGTCTAGTTTGCCCAGAAAGCAAAAAGGATTCAAGTATTCTATTAGCTATTAGTGATTTAAACAATAAACAATTACTAGCATCATATAAAAACAGAACCGAATTAAATGTAGATGATATAGAGTATGCCGATTATATTTGGCAATTATATTGTGCAGAGTCACCATTACAATTACAAAATATAACTCCACCTACTTCAACTGCATTCACATTTATTCATGAAGCTATAAAAACACATTTAAAACGTTTCCCTACAATTAAAAACGGTTTGAATGATATTGAAAACACTATTCTAACTACGGTTGCAGAAAAAGAATTTAGTTCTAAAAAAGAGTTGACTATAGAACTCCTTAAAAACCAAAGATTTTATGGTTTTGGAGACATACAGTTTGAACACAAATTAAATAGATTAAAAAGGTTATTTAAAAGCTTTTCTCCTACGTTATTAAATGATTTAGGCTATGATGTGCAACAAAAGCAACAAAACTACTACCACTCCATAAAAAGTGATCAATCCTATTTAGGAGGAACTTTAAAATACAATTACTTATACAATGAAATTGATGGTAAATTATTAAAATTATAGTTATTTTTGCAGCATACATATATATTTAATGGAAATTGCAGCTTCAGAATTAATTATCAATACAGACGGTAGTATATACCATCTCAACCTACTTCCAAAAGATTTAGCGTCAACTGTTATCACAGTTGGTGATCCTGATAGAGTTTCAAGTGTCACTAAACATTTTGACACTATTGAAGTTACCAAGCAAAAACGTGAATTTAAAACGGTAACAGGTGTTTACAAAGGCAAACGCATAACAGTTATATCAACAGGTATTGGTACTGATAATATTGATATTGTTTTTAATGAATTAGATGCATTAGTAAATATCGATTTTGAAACTAGAACAATTAAAGATACACATACATCTTTAGATATTATTAGAATTGGAACCTCTGGTACTTTACAGAATTCTATTCCTATTGATTCATTTTTAATTTCTGAAAAAGCAATTGGTTTTGATAGTTTAATGCACTTTTATGAAAGCGATCATGTTTTAGAAAAAACAATTTCAGATGCTTTTGTAAAACAGACCAGTTGGGCTTCTGATAAATCTACACCATATGTCGTTTCTTATGATGAAACTTTAGGTGCTAAATTTAAGTCAGACACTATAATATCTGGTTTCACAGCAACAAATGTTGGGTTTTATGGTCCACAATCTCGTGTATTGCGTTTAGCTATTTCTGATAAATCATTGAATGATAAATTAGCAAATTTTACATACAACAATCAAGCAATCACAAATTTAGAAATGGAAACTGCGGGTATTTACGGTATGGCAAAGTTATTAGGACATAAAGCGGTGTCCTTAAATGCTATTTTAGCCAATCGAGCTACTGGTGAATTTTCAAATGACCCTTCTCGACTTGTTGACAAATTAATTACTTTTACCTTAGAAAAAATTGTTTCATAAGGTATGAAAGAACTAAAAATTGGAGGAGTCCCTGAACATTTTAACCTCCCATGGTATCTTACTTTACGTGATAAATCATATCATCAAAATGGCATAAATTTACGTTGGCATGATTACTTTGGTGGTACCGGACAAATGTGTAAAGCATTAAGAAATAAAGAAATTGATATGGCGGTTATTCTTACTGAAGGAATAATTCGTGATATTATCAATGGTAACGATTGTAAAATTGTACAAATCTATACTCAAACTCCGCTAATATGGGGTATACATGTCGCTAAAAACTCAACTTATAAAACTATTGAAGACCTAAAAGGGAAAAAAGCCGCAATTAGCCGTTATGGTTCAGGATCACATTTAATGGCCTATGTCAATGCTCAAAAAAATAATTGGGACACTGAAACAGATTTAGAGTTTGAAGTTATTAAAAATTTAGATGGTGCAGTTTTAGGTTTACCAAATGGTATTGGCGACTATTTTATGTGGGAAAAATTCACAACCAAACCATATGTTGATGATGGTACTTTTAGAATTTTAGACCACTGCCCCACACCTTGGCCTTGCTTTGTAATTGCTGTAAGAAATGAATTATTAGAAAACGAACCAGGCATTATAAAATCTGTTTTAGCAACCATTAATGAAACGACAAGTGAATTTAAAGCTATTCCGAGTATTGATACAATGATTTCTAACAGGTATGCTCAAAAACTTGAAGATGTTCAAGAATGGTTAGATTTAACTGAATGGTCACAAGAGAACATTAGTAAACAAACAATAGATAATATACAAAACAAATTATTGGAATTAGATATTATACCGCATAAGGCTGCATATAATGAACTTGTTTTTGAATTATAAATTCCAAATCTATTTCTGAAATATCTTTTTGTTTTAAAAACATATTCGTTTTTAAAAAATGTTCATTTCCAAACCACAAACCTCTATTAGCACTCAAAGGTGACGGGTGACCTGATGTTAAAATGCAATGCTTTGAAGAATCAATTAGTGTTGCTTTTTTCTTTGCAAAACCGCCCCATAATAAAAACACAACATCTTTTTTTTTTGTCAGAAATTAACTTAATTACAGCATCCGTAAAAATTTCCCATCCCTTTTTCTGATGGCTTCCTGCTTTTGACTCTTCTACAGTTAACGTAGCGTTTAATAAAAGTACACCTTGTTTAGCCCAAGCTTCTAAATTACCCGTAGCTGGATATAACGTGCCGTAATTAGCACTTAATTCTTTCAAAATATTTACTAATGACGGAGGATGTTTTACACCATCTTGTACAGAAAAACATAGGCCATTTGCTTGCCCTCTTCCGTGATATGGATCTTGACCTAATATGACAACCTTAACAGCTTCAAAATCACAATAATTAAATGCCGAAAAAACATCGTTTGCACTTGGGTAACATACTGATGTTTTATAGGCCTTACTTACAAATTCTGACATCTGCTTAAAGTACAGCTTTTGAAACTCATCATTCAATCTTGCCTCCCAACTATTAGTAATATTTATTTTCATAGCTCAAATATACTATAAAAAAAGCCACTCAAATTGAGTGGCTTTTTTTTACTAAAGGTATTAGTTATTATCTTTTAATAGAGAAGTGTGCTTTAAATTCTTTTTCAGTTGGTGTGATTTCACCTTCTAGATATTGAATTGTAAACCAGTAATCTCCAGCAGGCATTGCATGACCGTTGTAAGTACCGTCCCAACCAGCACCGTCAGGGTCTAGTTGTGAAAGTAACTTTCCGTATCTGTCAAAGATGTAAATTATTGAGATAGGAATTCCTTCTTGCCCTATAATTTTCCATGTGTCATTTACACCATCACCGTTAGGTGTGAAGAAATGTGGGTAATCGATTACTGTTATTCCTACAGTATCAGACCAACATCCTCTACCATCTGTAATTGTTACGGTATGGTATCCTGGCGCTACATCTGTAAATAAACCTGTCATATTAGTTTCTACACCTTCACCTGTAGTGGTGTCTAGGTCTAGAGTGTAATAAAATACGATACCTGGTATGCTTGATGTTGCACTAGCTTGTATCTGATGGTTATCAGCAAAAGCAGATGTTGTAACATTAGCATTATATCCAGATGGCATTCCTGACGCTTCAATTGTAGTTGTTGCGTAATTAACACAATCAAAATCTGTAGGTCCTGAAACAGCAACGGTATATGTTCCAGCTTGTGTAACAGTATAAGTGTTGTTAGTTGCTCCTGGAATGATTACATCATTTAATGACCATTGATACTCATAACCTCCTGTACTTGGGTTTGCTTGTAGAACTGGTAATGTAGCGTCAGATAATGGCACGCCATTGTCGTCAACACACAGTACAGCAGTTCCAGTTATTGACACGTCAGGTACTGGCACAAAAATATCAAATTGAACAATTGTATAACATCCTGAACCGTCGGTTGCTGGTGTTATTCCAGTTCCGTCATTAGTAACACGCACATAAATTGTTTGTGGGTTACTCGTGTTTGTATAGGCTTCTGGATTTGCGATAGCGTTAGCTTGATCACCGCCGTCAGCGTCATCATAACTTGTGTAATATGCTGCAGAAACTCCTGATTCTACACCTTGTCCATCACCTGTTAATAGTTGTGTTTCCCAAAGTGTTAAGTCAAATTCAGCTACTTGCTCTTCAATAGCTCCTGAGCCATCAACGTTACCATCACACTCTTCCATAACCCCTTCATTCCCTAATTGAGTGATGATAAATTCATCTCTTAAAGGTGTTGGGTTAGGTTCTACTTTAAGTGTTACTGTAACGACTATGTCACAACCTGTTGAAGGGTCATACACTCTTGCAAAAATGTTTTGTACTCCTGAAGTTGTATTTAAATAGGCAGCTGTGTTAGTAATTAAACTTGGTCCTGAACCAGCATTGGCATCTGCCATATCTTCATAAAAATCAATTTCAAGTCCTGTAATACCACCTGTAATAAAGTCAACATGCGCCTCTAGGTCAAACGGATAGATACCATCCATATCGTCATAGAAGTCATCATCACACTCGGTTATTCTATAAGGGTTATCTACATCTGGTAATAATGATACATGTAGTGTAATAGCTCTTACAGTAGTACACGCATTACCGTTACTATCGGTATTGGCATTAGATACCGTCATGTAAATAACCTGATCAGGTGTTGTTATGTTGGTATAAGATGTTTCATTTCCTATTTGGTTAATTGGCGTATTAGAGGCGTCTAAACCTTCAAAGAAATTGATATCTAAAGTAGGGTCAATACCTAAATCATTATGTGCGTATCCTAATAAATCAAAGGCAACATAACCATCAGTACTACCATCGTCTTCACATAGAGCGTACACAAAATCACTGTCTGGTAATTCTGGACTGTCTAAAACTTCTAGATTAACCTCTACAAAGGTGTTACATTCCAATCCGTTTAGTGATAACACAGCGTAAACAGTTTGGTGACCAGGGTTACCCGTATCAATATTTTGATACAGTACACTAGTGTCAATAGGGTCAAGACCTTGTTCTGCCAGAAGAAGAGTTTCATAAAATGTAACGTCCACTCCAGGAGTATTTCCTGTCATGTCTGCAACTACCGAATTCAAATCAAAATAACCGAACCCATCATTGTCATCATCACAAAAGGTTATTGGATTTGTAAATGGGTATGATTGCGGAGCAACAACAACTTCTAAATCTAAAGTTGTAGTGTTAATACAGTTGGTTACCAAGTCTCTGATTCTTACTCCTATGGTTTGAGTAAATGGAGATCCGTTATTTACATATCCATTAGTAATTTCATTGGTATTGTTTTGCGCATCTGCATATGTTAAGTGGTATGTAACGGCATAGTTATTACCATTAATAATTAACTCGGTTTGTTCATCAAAACTATCAAAAACTGTTATACCATCAGATGTGTTTGTATCAGAATCACACTCTCTATATGGGTCTAAATCTACAGGAAGTGTTGGTAGCGGATGTACCGTAAGAGTAAACTCTCCAGCGCTAGAACACGTTGTGTTAATATTATTTGTAATCACATAATATATTGTAGTATCACCTGAAACAAAGTTAGCAGTATTTGTTAGTGTTGGACTTCCTGCATCAGCATCTGCTTGAGTAGCGTAAAATGATACTGTTGCATCTGCTGTAGTTACTCCTTGACCTAAAATATCATCGATTAAAGCATCTAAATTAAATTCTTCTTGTAAATCTCCAGGTGAATTATCATCACAGGCTTCAAGATTTAAATCATCTTGAGCGGCAGCTGTTGTATAAATAGAGTCTTTAAAGATAAAGAAGCTTGTAGTAGTAGAACAGTTTGTATTTACATCACTTACCAAAGTAGCAAATACTTCTTGTGATGCCGCTACTGAATCAAAAACATAAGCATTAGGGTTAGCAATAGCTATTTGTGCATTTGTTACAGGGTCAATTGTATAATAACTTATTGTATGTAAGTTAGGGTCTAAACCTCCTGGTCCGCCTAATATGGCTTCATTTTGAACTGTTAAATCAAATTCCTCTTCATTAAATGGAGCAACGTCACACTGTCTCAATTCATTTGGTTGTGTTGCTACAGGTATAACATCTAAAAAGATTGTAACAGTTGTTGTTGCAGGCGAACATGTGCTTGCAGCATCTGTATTATCTACTGAAATAGTTAACACTTCAGAAGCTAACGTTCCTGGGTATGCATTTGGATTAGGAATTAATACTCCATTAGAATCATAATACGTAACCACTGTATTTGCTGGTGCAGGTGTACCTAGTACTTCTGACTCAAATTCAGTTACTAAATCATACAACTCTGTACCATCATTTCCTACATCACATAAACGCATTGTTGGTGTTGCAGGTGCATTAGCTATTGGTGCTACATCTGTACTTAAAGTAAACGTTGTTGTTGCAATACAAGATGTGTTTGCATCATTTGTTACAACAGCATGAATTACTTGAGGATTACTTGTATTTGTATACGTGTTTCCTGCGCCTAAAGTAATTAAACTTGTTCCGCCTGAAATATCTAATGGATCTGTATGATACGTTACTGTCATTCCTGTTTGACCGTTTAACACAGCTGTTGTTTGCCCTGTAAAATCAAATTCAGTAAATGTATCTACTGTACCATCTGAATCACACAATCGTAAATCTGACAATGCATTTGCTACAGGTACAACGTCTAAAAAGATTGTAACAGTTGTTGTTGCAGGCGAACATGTGCTTGCAGCATCTGTATTATCTACTGAAATAGTTAACACTTCAGAAGCTAACGTTCCTGGGTATGCATTTGGATTAGGAATTAATACTCCATTAGAATCATAATACGTAACCACTGTATTTGCTGGTGCAGGTGTACCTAGTACTTCTGACTCAAATTCAGTTACTAAATCATACAACTCTGTACCATCATTTCCTACATCACATAAACGCATTGTTGGTGTTGCAGGTGCATTAGCTATTGGTGCTACATCTGTACTTAAAGTAAACGTTGTTGTTGCAATACAAGATGTGTTTGCATCATTTGTTACAACAGCATGAATTACTTGAGGATTACTTGTATTTGTATACGTGTTTCCTGCGCCTAAAGTAATTAAACTTGTTCCGCCTGAAATATCTAATGGATCTGTATGATACGTTACTGTCATTCCTGTTTGACCGTTTAACACAGCTGTTGTTTGCCCTGTAAAATCAAATTCAGTAAATGTATCTACTGTACCATCTGAATCACACAATCGTAAATCTGACAATGCATTTGCTACAGGTACAACGTCTAAAAAGATTGTAACAGTTGTTGTTGCAGGCGAACATGTGCTTGCAGCATCTGTATTATCTACTGAAATAGTTAACACTTCAGAAGCTAACGTTCCTGGGTATGCATTTGGATTAGGAATTAATACTCCATTAGAATCATAATACGTAACCACTGTATTTGCTGGTGCAGGTGTACCTAGTACTTCTGACTCAAATTCAGTTACTAAATCATACAACTCTGTACCATCATTTCCTACATCACATAAACGCATTGTTGGTGTTGCAGGTGCATTAGCTATTGGTGCTACATCTGTACTTAAAGTAAACGTTGTTGTTGCAATACAAGATGTGTTTGCATCATTTGTTACAACAGCATGAATTACTTGAGGATTACTTGTATTTGTATACGTGTTTCCTGCGCCTAAAGTAATTAAACTTGTTCCGCCTGAAATATCTAATGGATCTGTATGATACGTTACTGTCATTCCTGTTTGACCGTTTAACACAGCTGTTGTTTGCCCTGTAAAATCAAATTCAGTAAATGTATCTACTGTACCATCTGAATCACACAATCGTAAATCTGACAATGCATTTGCTACAGGTACAACGTCTAAAAAGATTGTAACAGTTGTTGTTGCAGGCGAACATGTGCTTGCAGCATCTGTATTATCTACTGAAATAGTTAACACTTCAGAAGCTAACGTTCCTGGGTATGCATTTGGATTAGGAATTAATACTCCATTAGAATCATAATACGTAACCACTGTATTTGCTGGTGCAGGTGTACCTAGTACTTCTGACTCAAATTCAGTTACTAAATCATACAACTCTGTACCATCATTTCCTACATCACATAAACGCATTGTTGGTGTTGCAGGTGCATTAGCTATTGGTACTACATCTGTACTTAAAGTAAACGTTGTTGTTGCAATACATGATGTGTTTGCATCATTTGTTACAACAGCATGAATTACTTGAGGATTACTTGCATTTGTATACGTGTTTCCTGCGCCTAAAGTAATTAAACTTGTTCCGCCTGAAATATCTAATGGATCTGTATGATACGTTACTGTCATTCCTGTTTGACCATTTAACACAGCTGTTGTTTGCCCTGTAAAATCAAATTCAGTAAATGTATCTACTGTACCATCTGAATCACACAATCGTAAATCTGACAATGCATTTGCTACAGGAACATCTGTAACTATAATAGTTCCTTGCACGGTAGCAACCTCACTATTTAAACACGCTAGCGTAGTAAGTTCATAATTAAATGTACCTGTAGCCGTAGGTGTACCTGTAATAGTATAAGTACTTGTAGTTGCATCATAAGAACCTGTTACTCCTGCTGGAAAAGCTCCAGAAGCTAAAGTAACATCACCAACCTCATTACCTGATAAATATGTAATATCAACAATACTATCACCATCACAAATATTTTGTGAATCGGTACCAGTAGCTGAACTCAAATTTAATGTACATTCAGTACAGTTATCTAGAACATTAATAGTAACATCCTGTTGGTATTGACAGCCGAATTCATCAGTTACTAAAAAGCTATACACATAAGTTTCACTTGGAGTATCAAATGGACCAACAGTGATCGTATTCGTAATTTGACTTCCATCACAGTTTTGCCCAGCTGGACAAGGATCAGGACCTGGATTAGATACCGCTGTACTAGTTACTGTTTGTGAGCCAAAAACAGGTACAACTGGCCCAGTTCCTGTATGCTCCCATACACCACTAGGAGTTCCTCCGTTTGAAGCTGAAAGATCTGGTGTAACATATTCTAAAGCTCCATAACATGAAGGAGGAAAGTCTAAACTCCAACTCGTCAATACACCATCATCAATATTTAAATTATCCGTAATTCTAAGCGTCCAAACACCGTTCATTTGTGCTCCATCAAGAACATTAAAAGAATTTGTTGAATTATATAAAGTGGCATCATAATAATTACCACCCTCACAAGTTCCACTATATATTGGTGGGCAATTTACAATATCAGCATCTGATGCTGGGATATTTGCTGCTCCCCAGTTTACACCTCCAGAATCAGCAACAGAATATGAACCTGTACACCCTGGAACTCCATCATCACTAGAGTTTGCACATGTACCAAAGTGAATTCCATTCCCCTCTTGATTGTATACACGCACTATTTCTCCACTAGGTGCTACTAAATCAATAGTTAAATCTCCAGAGTATGAATGTTCTATATCAAAGTTTAATGTAGGATAACACCCAGGCGTTATTGTTTGACCTGCAGGGAATAATCCTGAATAATCTAATGGCGAGTTAAATACCTGACCTAGTCCATCTGGTAAGTTTACTGGAGGACCACTTATTAATGGAGTGCTTTGAACACTTGTTTGAGAAGTTACTATACCTACTAAATCTACATTATCACCACAATCTACATCTAAAGTAATTGCTGCTGGGTTTCCTGAGCCAACTTCAATACCACCAGAACCGTTATAACTTGGTGCAGGAATCACTCTAATTACTTTTGTTACAGGCGGACTTAAACACCCTAATGGATCATCATTTGTATCGTCACTTCGTACAGCTAGACTCATTTGATACACACCTTCACCTGGGTAAGTATGTGTATTTGTAGGAGTGGTTGTTGTTTCAATTGTTCCATCTCCCCACACCCATTCGTAAGAAGCTAATGTTGTACCAACAACTGTAGAAGATGGTGAAGCATCAAATGATACTGTTGTGTTACCTGGGTTTAATGAGTTTGTTGAGCAAATATCTAATGTAGAATCATCTACTAACGCTGCAACTGGCGGTGTACATGGTACATAACAATTTATTTCAGCTACCCAACCTATTTTTTGTGAGGTATTATCTGAAACAAATTCAAATGTGATACACCCGTCTGGACTGATTGATTGAATTGTAAAAGGACCTGGCTGCCCGCAATAAGATTGGTTGTTTGGTGCTGCTGTTGAATTTCCATGATATGCAGTTAATGCATCTATACATGCTCCTCCAGCTCCTTCATCTTGTATGTCAATGGTGGTAAACTCTACAGAAATTACAGACCCCGGGTTTGTTGCCAAGTCAGGACAGAATGTTATGACATTATTTTCATTAGGACCATATAACGAGTTCGGCCCTCCAGAATCATAAAATGTTCCTGAACAGGTGGTAATTGTCCCTGTATCAGTACCCATTGTATAGGTTTGTCCAAAAGTAAAACTACCAACTAGTAGCAATACATATAGAAATATATTTTTAGTTTTCATAACGATTAAAAATGTAGTAGTTTATTTTTTAATTCTTGATCATAAATATAAATATACCAGAGCTCTCTAACTGTAAAGGTCTTGTTTACTTTGTCTGATAACTTTTCAAAATACGCTAACGCTTCTTGATAATAAGCATAATCTTTTTGGTATTTGGTCTTAAGCTTATGCATATCTTCATTTGAAAAATCAGACATAAAATCTTTTTTTAAAGTACAATTACCAATACTATTAAGCTTTTCACTATAATCAATATACTTAAATTGTTTAGGAATAAACTTAGCTCCAGGAGGGAGATTAATGTGTTTCCCTTGATAGGTAAATTTTCCTTTTTGCTGCGCAAAAGATGAAGTTACAAAAAACACAAATACTAAACTATATATTAATAATTGTGAGTTCTTTTTTAAAATTAAATTCATAGATAATTCTATTTTTATATTATTTTATGTCACAAATATATGGCTAATTGCCATAATATACATCCTTGTGATTGCTACATTTATTAAACGTTTATAAACATAAATTACCCTACCTACATATAAATAAGTTTTTTAATTTATTTTTGCATATTAATTTTATTGGATGATATCTATCACTACAAAAACATTACAAGATTTAGAGTTTCAAACAGTTTTAACTCAAATTGAAGCATATACAACAACAGAATTGGGTAAAATTGCTATTAACCAGGTTTGCCCATTTACTAATGAGGATGACTTAAAAAAGTCATTGGCTCAAACAAATGAATACCTAGCTTCTTTTGAAAACGAAAACGTGGTGCCTAGCCATTATTTTGAATCGATATCTGAGGAAATTAAACGCTTATCTATTGACAATTATTTTTTAGAAATAGAAAGCTTTAGGAAAATAAAAACCATTGCCGAAGCCTCTAATAATCTTATTAAGTTTTTTGAAAATTTTTCTGAATACTATCCAAAAAATCACGCAGAATCGTCTCAAATAACCTACACCAAAGTTATACCTGATGCCATTAATACAGTTATTAATCGTTTTGGAGAAATTAAGGATGATGCTTCAATGGAATTGGGGATCATCAGACGCCAACTAAAAGGCATACAAGGACGTATAAATCAAAGCTTTATAGCAGCATTATCTCATTTTAATACTTTAGGCTTTTTAGATGACATAAAAGAAACCGTAATTGATAACCGACGTGTATTAGCAGTTACAGCTATGCACAGAAAAAAAGTAAAAGGGTCTCTTTTAGGAAACTCTAAAACAGGGAGCATTGCATATATTGAACCACAAGGCACTTTACAATTAACACGTGAGTTGCAAGAACTACAGTACAAAGAGCGCGAAGAAGTTGTAAAAATACTTAAAAATTTAACAGCGTTTATTCGTGATTATCAACCTTTACTAGAACATTATCAAACCTACTTAACTTTAATTGATGTCATTGCAGCAAAGGCAAATTACGCTAAGGAACTCAATGCAATTCTACCTGAAATTGTTACTAAAAGAGAATTGTATATTAGAGATGCATTCCACCCTCTACTCTATTTAACAAATAAAACAAAAGGCACAAAAACATTTTCTCAAACTATTGAGTTAGATATAAACAACCGAATTATTGTGATTTCTGGACCAAATGCAGGGGGAAAAAGTATCACATTAAAAACTATTGGTTTGTTACAAGTAATGCTACAATCCGGAATATTAATTCCTGTACACGAACGCAGTAAAATGTGCTTATTTGATAGAATTCTAACAGATATAGGCGACAACCAATCTATAGAAAATCATTTATCAACCTATAGCTACCGCTTAAAAAACATGAATCGGTTTTTAAAAAAGTGTAATGACAAAACACTTTTTTTAATTGATGAATTTGGTACTGGTTCTGATCCCGAATTAGGAGGTGCTTTAGCAGAGTCTTTTTTAGAAGTGTTTTATAAACGTGAAGCATTTGGAGTTATTACGACCCATTATGCGAATTTAAAAATACTAGCTGATGAACTCCCAGAAATGACAAACGCAAACATGATGTTTGATAACAGAACATTAGAACCCACCTATCAATTAGCACTAGGACAGCCAGGGAGCTCATTTACATTTGAAGTGGCGCAAAAAAATGGAATTCCTTACAACTTAATTAACAAAGCACAAAAGAAAATTGAGCGTGGGAAAGTACGTTTTGACAAAACCATTGCTAAACTTCAAAAAGAACGTTCTAAATTAGAAAAGACAACTAAAACCTTATCTAGTGAAGAAGCTAAAAAAAGATTTGAAACTGAAAAGCTTGAAAAAACAAATATTCGAATTCAAGAAAAACTTGAAAGCTACCAACAACTGTATGATACTAATCAGAAAATAATATCAATCGGTGAACGAATAGATAAGTTAGCTGAAAATTATTTTAACAACCGTCAAAAAAAACAACTTATAGCTGAGTTTTTAAAACTTATTGAGGTTGAAAACTCAAAACGTGTTAAACTCACAAAAAAAGAAAAGGTTGTAAAAAAGAAAAAAGCAGCTGTTGTAAAAAAAGAAGTTGAAGAGAAAGTTGCTGTTATTCGCGTGAAAAAAAACGAAGAAAAGAAAAAAGCTGCATTACAAGCTCCTAAGATAAAACACCTCTTAAAAGTAGGTGATAGAGTTCGTTTAATTGATGGAAAAGCAGTTGGTGAGTTAGAAAAAATTGAAAAGAAAAAAGCTTTTGTAAATTACGGTTTCTTTACTTCTGAGTGTAAATTAGAGCAATTAGAACTTGTACAACGCATGAAATAATGTTAGACAAATTACCTAAACATAAAAAAATAATACTCTTTGATGGTGTATGCAACCTTTGTAATTCATCTATCAATTATGTGATTGATAAAGATACAAAAGATGAATTTCGGTTTTTAGCACTTCAATCTGCTTTAGGGAAAGAACTGCAAGAGTATATAGGAATTGCTCCAGATAACTTAGATTCTATCATATTATATTGTCCTGAAGAAGCTTATTATATAAAGTCTACTGCGGCTTTAAAAATAATAAGTAGATTTTCAGGCTTATGGAAAACAGTGCTGATATTTAATATTGTACCAGCCAAAATTCGAGATTTCTTTTATGACATCGTGGCTAGAAACAGATACAAATGGTACGGCAAGCAGCAACAATGTAGAATCCCAACTCCAGAATTGAAATCTAAATTCTTATCATAAAAAAAGGCTATCAGTATTGGTAGCCTTTTTTTAATGTGTATTTTTAAACTTATTGATTACCTAAAATGATAGGCATACCGCTTTTTCCGCTGCCAATAACAATTACTTTACTATTTGGTGATTCCGACAACTTTATAGTTGCTTCAATTCCTTTTTCTTGTAAAATTTTATCAGTAATAGAAGCGCTTAATATCTTGTTTGCTGCTGCTTTACCTTCAGCATCAATACGCTGTCTTTCAGCTTCTTTTTGAGCCTTTTCTAATCTAAACTTATACTCTAAAGATTCTTGTTCTTGCTTTAACTTACGCTCAATTGCTTCCTTAATTTTTGGAGGTAATGACACGTCTTGAACCAAAACTCTGTTAACTTGAATGTATTGATCCTTTACTTCTTTTCGAACTTCTTCTAAAATCTCTTTTTGAATCACATCACGTTTACTAGAGTATAATTGTTCAGGAGTATAACGCCCTACAACACTTCGTGCAGCTGCACTAATTGCGGGTGCTAAAATACTCTGCACATAATCTTTACCTTTCTCTTGATGCAAGAATCCTAATTTACTTTTTATAGGTTGAAACCAAACTGTTCCATCAACATCTACTTCTAAACCATTTACAGATAATACACTCATTTTATCAGCCACTGATTGCTGACGTACTTTGTAAATAATCATATCATTCCATGGGGCAACAATATGAAATCCTTCTCCATAAGTTTGTTTAGTATCAATACCACCAGAGAAACGTTTAAACATTACTCCTGCTTCTCCACCATCAATTGTTACAGCAGTTTTAAATAATAAAATTATTCCTATTACAGCTAAAAAAATTATTGGCAATCCTAATTTTGGTAATTTATCCATCTATCTATTTTAAATTTATAATAATCCGTTATATTTTCTTAATAACCATTCAAAAGTAAGTAATAGTAACAATATAGCTAGTAAGTATTTCCAATTTATTAATGGCAATTGACTTATTGTTTGCTTCTGAATTGGTTTAAATTGTTCATCTGTCATTAAATCATTTATCAACTGCTTACTTTCAGTAGTTGTATATAATTTACGTTGACTATTAGTAGCTAATTGTGATAGTTTTGTTACATCTGGATTGATGAATTGTGCTTCAATATCGAAACTATTAATTACGAAATGCCCTGTTTTACTCAATTTATTGTCTTTTACATTGACTTTATATGAGTATGACCCTGAAGGTAAATTACTCAAATTGAGTTTATAACCATTATTATTAAACACGAAATTGTAGTTGTAAATTGTATTCGTTTCTTGATGTGTGAGTTGGCATAAAAGTGTTGCATTTGGATCTACAACATAGTTTTTATCTACGTATTGAGCATAAATTTCTGCTTCTCCTAATAGAAATTCATCATCAATAGTAATAGCTAAGCGTTCTTTTTTAGTGTTAGAAGCTAAGTATTGAATAGTTTTTCCGATAAACTCATCAAACGCTTCAAATGATTGTGTGTTTAGATAACTCTGAGCGCGCCAACGCCAAATACCTTCACCTAAAAATAATGCTTCTCGCCTATTTCCGTTTTCAAAAAATGTTAATAGTGGCTCTTCTGTTTCAATTCCATTGATATCTTGCTGTAATAATACATTTGCATTAGTATTAAACTCTAATGCCCCATATGTATCTTCTATAGGCGGAAAGGTATTTAATTGAATATTGCCTTGCTGAAACAAAGTAAAACCTAAGTTTAATCTTCCTGTAAAATCTTGATTCTGATCACTTACGTTTCTTTTATATATCGATTTCTGACTATTAATGAATGCCCAATCTGTATGTAATCCTGAAATAATTAAATGGTTTTTCTCTAATAATTCTATGTTTTTTAAAACAGATTTAAACTGACTCGTTGGTTGAAAAAGGATAACTAATTGATAGTCGTTTATATCAAAACTATCAGACGATTTTACCACTGAAACTTTTCGTTGCTGATGTGTTTCAATCGCTTTTTTATACGCTCCAATATCCGGGTGTGAAATGTCTGAAACTAATAGAATATTTGTACGTTCATCAATAACATCAACAGAGAAATTTCTATTATTATTTACTGTGTTTTCTTCGCCTAAAATTGGTGTTATATTTGCTGTGTAGTTTTGTTTCCCGATACGTAATGCTGGTAAATTAAATTGTAAAACCTGAGTAGTAATATCTTTAGAAAACGCAACTGTTTTTGAATACACTTTATTCTTATTTTCAAAAACAGTAAACTCCTTTTTAACAGATTGTTGACCAATGTAACTTAAAGTTATTTCTACAGGAAATTTATTCTTTAAAAACGTGTATTTATTAAGGTGGATATTTGTTATTTTCAGATCCTCTTTTAAAATCGTATCACCAATAATAACAGGATATATTGGTTGTTTATATGTTAGAGAAGAAAGTACATAATCCTGACCGAAAGTTTGGTTACCATCAGACACCAAAACTGTTGGTGTTTGTTTACTCTCATAAATGTCATTTAACGTTGGAAATACCTTTGAAATATTAGTTTGTAATTCGTTAAATCTCAAAGAGTCTTTCAACTGATTTACATCAGTACCAAAGGTTAAATATTCAACTGTAAACTTATCTGTTAACTTTGAATTTTGTATGTTTTTAACGAAGTTATTTGTGTTGACATCTTCCTTTAAAATTGATACGGATTTTGAATTATCAACTGCGACAATTAAATGTGGTTTTTCTTGAGTTATTGCAACTTGTTTGAATGTTGGGTTTAAGAATAATAATCCCAACAAAAATAAACTTGAAAAACGTAAAAAAGCAAAAACAACTCGTTTTTTAAAAGTTGTTTTTGCTTTATAAAAATACTGATATGCAGCAATTCCCAACGCGAAAATTACAATTACAATCAGATATAGTATATCAGTAGTTGACATCTATTAAGTCAACATTCCTCCATCAACGTTTAGTACTTGTCCAGTAACATAAGCACTCATATCACTTGCTAAGAATACACATACATTTGCAACATCTTCTGGAGTACCTCCTCTTTTTAACGGAATGGCATCTCTCCATCCTTGAACAGCTTCTGGGTTGAGTTTTTCTGTCATTTCAGTTTCAATAAACCCAGGAGCAATAGCATTACAACGAATGTTACGTGATCCTAACTCTAAAGCTACAGATTTGGTGAATCCGATAATACCTGCTTTTGAAGCTGCATAATTTGTTTGACCAGCATTTCCTTTTACACCAACTACAGAGCTCATGTTAATAATAGAACCTTTGCGTTGTTTTAACATGGTGCGTTGCACAGCTTTTGTCATGTTAAAAACTGATTTTAAGTTGACTTCAATCACCTTATCAAAATCTTCCTCAGAAATACGCATTAACAAGTTGTCTTTTGTAATTCCTGCATTATTGATTAACACATCTATACTATCAAATTCTTTAGTAATTTCAGCAACTAAATCTTGTGATTCTTGAAAGTTAGCAGCGTTAGATTTATAGGCTTTAGCATGCACTCCTAAATCTTTCAATTCTTGTTCTAAAGCTAAAGCTGGTGCTTCAGATGAACTATATGTAAATGCAACATTCGAACCGTTTTTAGCAAAAGTTCTTGCTATTTCATTTCCAATACCTCTACTTGCTCCAGTAATTATAACTGTTTTACCGTTTAAAAGTTTCATATATATATGTAATTATCTCTTTTATAAATTTTAATCAAATATATAGCATTTAGATAAAAATCAAACATCAATTTTAGATATTATTATATGTTTGAATAATAGTAGCACTACGTTACACTTCAAATTTTAAGAGTTTCACTACATGGGGGTCATTTTATTTGGTGAATAAGGATTTGATTTCTATATTCGCTACCCCCTAATATTAACCAATTGTAATTTTTAACATGAAATCAGCCCAAAGAGTTCAGAAAAAATCAAGAGCAAAATTACTGCATCAGTATTACTCATACACAGGGTTTTACACGTTTATAGGGAATAGTTTAAAAAAAGCAATCTTACCAGTTTTGATTGTTGTTACAGCATTAATACTATTTAATAAGTACGTATATAATATTAATGATGCTTTACAAAGCATCACAGAAATATTTTCTCCTACAGGAATATTAATTACATTTTTTACTTCAGAATCATTATTAGGTTTAATTCCGCCAGAAATATTTATTGCTTGGTCTAAAAAAACCAGTAATCCTGTTTTTAATTTAGCTTTATTAGCAACGTTATCTTACATAGGAGGTATTGTATCGTTCTTTTTAGGAAAAGCGGCTTTAAAAATAGAATCGGTAAAAAACTATTTAGAGGTTAAAATGGCTAAGAATTTAAAAAACACCAGTAAATGGGGAGGTTTTTTAATTATTGTTGGTGCATTATTACCAATACCATTTTCAATAACATGTATGGCCGCCGGAATGATTAAATTTCCATTAAAAGGCGTACTTTTATACGGATCACTACGTTTTATACGATTTGCTATTTATGGTATTGCTATATTTAACATGGTAAACTAAACACATATTATGATCAAAATTTTTAGAGGAATCAGCTTATTAGAAGGAATCTCGTTATTGGTATTATTATTTATAGCAATGCCAATAAAGTATATTTTAGGAGATCCTGAATATGTAAAACATGTAGGTATGGCTCACGGCTTACTCTTTGTAGCATATGTATTGTTTGCTATAATGACAAAGTTTGAATTAGACTGGAAGCCAAAAACATTATTAATTGTGTTTGCAGCGTCAGTAATACCATTTGGAACGTTCTATATAGATAAAAAATACCTGTCAGGTAAATAAACTTAGAAAACAGCATAATAGAAAAGCCGCCTAAATATCATTTAGGCGGCTTTTCTATTTAGTAATAAGTAGTTTATTGAGCTCCTTCTGCAATAGGTGGCTCAGGTTGTTTAAACATATCAAGATATGCATTCCCAATGTTATTAACACTGTCGCTAGCAATAAATGATTGGTAACCAGTAGCATCAACTGCAACATCAGCTGTTCTACCATGTAAATACACAGCTACTATAGCGGCATGTAAATTATTATAGCCTTGAGCTATTAAACTTGTAATCATTCCGCTTAACACATCTCCTGAACCCGCAGTTGCTAATGCTGGATTTCCAGATGTGTTAACAAACTGTTCCTCTTTGTATGCAGTTATTGTTACTGCATCTTTAATTACCACAATACAGTCATATTTAGTTGAAAACAATTTCACTTTCTCTAACATTTCGAAATCGTTTTTCCAAGTGCCAATTAAACGTTCTAACTCCTTTTTATGTGGTGTTAAAACAGTTTGTTTAGTCATTAGAGTTAATAACTCTGTATGTTCAGAAAGGATATTTATTCCATCAGCGTCAATAACTAACGGTAATGTGTTTTCTTTTATAAACGATGTAAACCCAACTACTGTTTCTTTATCGGTTCCCATTCCCATTCCTATACCTACAGCATCAAATTGACCTTTAGGCTTAATACCTGTAAGTGATTTTACGCCTTCACCAACTTGAACCATAGCTTCTGGAAAAGCACTTTGCAAGATAGAAACACCACAATTTGGAACATATGCAGAAATTAAACCACAACCAGTTTTTAGCGCAGCTTGACTAGATAAAAGTACTGATCCTATTTTACCAAAACTTCCGCCAATCATTAATGCGTGACCGTAAGAAAACTTATTGCTAAACTTTTCTCGCATTTGATACAATGGCAACACTTCATGTTTACTGATTAATTGTGGAGCAGATGTAGCCTGTAAAGAACCTTGATCTAAACCGATATCTAAAACCTCCCATTGCTCCGTAAAAACAGTAGTTTCAGGTAAAAAGAATACTAATTTAGGGCTTTGAAATGTTAAGGTGTAATTTACTTTTAAAACATGATTTAAATCTACTGCTTTATTGGCGTGTAAACCAGACGGAATGTCAATTGCCAACTTGAAAGTTTTAGACGTATTCAAATACGCAAACAAATTATTCACAAGATTACCCGTATCCTTATTTAAACCAATACCAAAAATTGCATCAATAATTATATCATCTGCTCCAATTTCTTTAGGAAATTCATCAGACTCATTAATTAGAATAGGCCAAGATTTTAACTCTTTTATTTTATCATAATTAGCTAAAAAAGCGGATGTTCTTTTTTTACTAAAATTAACAACGTAATTATCAATATTATAGCCATTAATCAATAAATGTCTTGCCAATGACAAGCCCACAGCACCATTATTACCTATTCCGTTAAACAAATGAATTTTTACTTGAGAACCTTGCATACGCCTGTGAATCCAATTGAACACTTGTAAACCAGCACGTTCAATTAACTCTAATTCGGATATTTGTTGCTTTTCTATAGTATCATGGTGTGCTTTATAAAGCTCTTCTGCTGTTAGTATTTTCATTTGTTATCTTATTAGTGATTATTTTCCTGTGAGATATCAAATATATCAAATTGAAAAGGTTTAGACGGTCATTTTATTCTTTTTACTATACAGCAGATAGTTCAAGTTACCGAGAATACAAAATGACAAATTTATATCTCTAAATATTATTTGTGGTTCGCTAGTTTTTAAATAAATTAGCGCTTATAAATTTTTTTAGAGAAATTACAGATGAAAAATACAGCGCTATCACATATTCATGAAACTTTAGGAGCTAAAATGGTCCCTTTTGCAGGTTATAATATGCCAGTACAATATGAAGGAGTTAATATAGAACATGAAGTTGTAAGAACTGGTGTTGGCGTGTTTGATGTGTCTCACATGGGAGAATTTCATTTAAAAGGACCTAGTGCTCTAGCACTAATACAAAAAATAGGAACTAATGACACCTCTAAAATTGTAGTTGGACAAGCACAATATTCTTGTATGCCAAATAATGATGGTGGTATTGTAGATGATTTAATCATTTATAAAATTGCTGAAGAAGAATATATGTTAGTGGTAAATGCGTCTAATATTGAGAAGGATTGGAACTGGATTTCTCAGCATAATGATTTAGATGTTATCATGGAAAACAATAGTGATGACTATTCATTATTAGCTATTCAAGGACCAAAAGCTGCTGAAGCAATGCAATCATTAACAGATATTGATGTCATGAATATGAAATATTACACCTTTCAAATAGGGAAGTTTGCTGGTGTAGATGATGTTATTGTTTCTGCTACTGGCTATACTGGTTCTGGTGGTTTTGAAATTTATTTTAAAAATGAAGTAGCTGAAACTATTTGGACAAATGTTTTTAAAGCTGGTGAAGCTTTTGGTATTAAACCAATAGGTTTAGCTGCGAGAGATACATTACGTTTAGAAATGGGATACTGTTTATACGGAAATGATATTAATGACACCACTTCTCCTATTGAAGCAGGTTTAGGATGGATTACAAAATTCAATAAAGAATTTACCAATTCTGAATTGTTTAAATCACAAAAAGAAAATGGTACGGAACGCAAATTGGTAGCATTTGAATTAGATGAAAGAGGAATTCCGCGTCAAGATTATGATATTGTTGATGAAATAGGGCAAAAAATAGGTATTGTAACTTCGGGTACAATGTCGCCATCATTAGGTAAAGGTATCGGGTTAGGGTATGTGCCAAATGACTTAAAGAGTGTTGGAAGTAAAATTTACATTCAAATACGTAAAAAACAAATTCCTGCAACTGTGGTAAAATTACCTTTTTACAAAAAATAAATATAGAATAGCATAAAAAACACATAAAATGGGAAGAGCATTTGAATTCAGGAAAGCACGAAAAATGAAACGTTGGTCAGCAATGTCTAAAGCCTTTACACGTATTGGTAAAGACATCGTTATGGCGGTTAAAGAAGGTGGCCCTGACCCTGATAGTAATTCACGTTTAAGAGCAGTTATACAGAATGCAAAATCTGTTAATATGCCAAAAGACAATGTTGAACGTGCTATTAAAAAAGCTTCTGATAAGGATACTGGTGATTATAAAGAAGTACTATTTGAAGGTTATGCGCCTCATGGTATCGCTGTAATTGTAGAAACGGCAACTGACAACAACAACAGATCTGTCGCTAATATTAGAAGTTATTTTAATAAATGTAACGGAAGCTTAGGGACACAAGGATCTGTAGAATTTATGTTTGATCACCAATGTAACTTTAAAATTAAAGATACTGGTTATGACTTAGAAGAGCTAGAATTAGAGTTTATTGATTTTGGTGTAGAAGAAATCTTTGCTGAAGAACCAGATGAAAATGATGCTGAACCTACAAAATCAGTATTGTTTTATGCGCCGTTTAACAGCTTCGGAAGCATTCAAAAAGAGCTAGAATCTCGTGAAATGGAAATACTATCTTCAGGTTTTGAGCGTATTCCTCAAGTTACAAAAGAATTAACTGAAGAACAACAAGCAGATGTTGATAAATTACTAGAGAAGATTGAAGAAGATGATGATGTACAGAATGTATATCATACAATGGCTTAATAATCACTTATAATATTACTTAACAATCCCCCTTTGTTCTATTGGGGGATTTTATTTTAAATATGATGTATTTAAAATAAATGTACGACTAACCTACTAAAGGTGAAACTTATGGAAAATAGCAAAACACTCAACTATATAAAAAAGGTTTTAGAAAATATGCCAACTGATTGGTTAAATCTAACGACACATCGTCTAGATATTTATGATGAAAAGTTGGCGAAATATCAATTTCTTGAACAATTTGAAATATTATACAATAACAATAATTATGACGCTGCAACTCTAAAAGAATTGCCAACGGCTTTTGATTACATCAGATTAGGTCATCCATTATCATGTGTTTTAGAATGGGTAATTGCAAAACAATACAATACTAAACATGAAAGTGTTATCAGTTTCTCATCTCAAACTGCTCCTGTATTAGCAGTTTTAAGAAAAAATTTATTAGACAATGTAAACACACAAATTGTTTATACCAATGAGTTACCAGAATGTTTTGACTTTGAAACTTTAAAGACCATTTATAATTATAAGTTCGACTTAAAATCTGTTGATGACAGAAAAGACATTCCGGATTTTAATGGCAGTACCATTTATATTTCTCAACAGGATAATATTTGTGATTTTAATCTGTCATCAAACGTTGATTTCCATATCAATATCAATCCTAATTTTGGAAGTATTTTGTTGGTTAATAATGTAGAAAGTGAAAATTATATCTCAGAAATTCAACACGTAAGAAGACGAGAAACTATCGCTATGACACCAGCCAATACCCTATCTGTGTTACAACTATTGTTAAATCAATCAATTAATTTTAATAATTCAGATATTGATTCAGACAAAACAAGTGTCATCAGTTCAATTCAAAAAGTGACAGATGTAAATACGAAACCATTAATTGCTTCAAGCGGACTATCTATACAATATGCAATCTTAATGGGATTAGTTCATGATGCCGTTGAAAAACATAAAGGGAAAGCTATTAAAATTGTTGTGCCTCCGAACTGCTATGGTGGTACAAATGATCAAGCAAGACGAGTTGCTGCTTGCCTTGATAATGTAGATGTAGTAGATTTACCAGTAGATGGTGGTAATGATATGGTTAAAAGTATTGACACGGTTTTAACCAAAATTGCTAATGAAGATGCAATACCATATATAATTGCTGAAATACCAACTAATCCTCGTGTAGAAGTTCCAAACCTTATTAAGCTAGAGAACGTATTAAGTCAAACACGTAAAACAGCAACAGGTAATACTGCCATTGCTCCTGTTTTTATTTTAGATCAAACCTTTTGCCCTAACGTTCACTTTTTGGGTGATAACGAAATCCTATCCACAGTAAGTACAATTTCATTTGCAAGTGGTTCAAAATTTCCTAGCGGAGGAAAATGTACAGCCGGATATTGTATCGCAAACAAAAAAGCGGAGGCAATAATTGAAAAAATTGAATTACATCTTAACCTTTGTGATAATGAAGCTACCAATCTTCAATACGAAATATTAGCAAAGCAATTGCCTTCAATGAATCAACGTATTCGAGATGCATATAAAAATACGCGTGAATTTGTCAACTTCATAACTGAAGTTTTACCAGGTGCAAAAATCAATTTTGTTTCGGAAGAGTTAGCTGAACAAGGATTTACGCCGTCAGTTTTTTCATTAGACCTACCCACAAAAGGAGATACAAGTGAAGAAAGAGAATCTTATAAAAGAGCTCTAAATTTGAAGTTGATTAACTTAATGATTACTGAAATTCCAGATGAAAGTAAATATTGTGTCAGTTACGGGCAGTTAAAAGGCTGTTATTGGACTATCCCAGCAACATCTACTCAAGGTACAACCAAAGAAGACGATAAGGATTATATTGCTCGTGTAGCACTGTCTCCTAATATTGATTTAGAATTGCATAAAAAAGTGTTTTTAGACTTTGTGAAAAATATTTAAATTAAAATATCATCAATATTAGTTATGTACATCTCACTAATTATATGGAAATAAAAATTTATTGTATCTTTATAATAACCAATATTAGTATATAGAAAAAGCACGTTATAAGTTTAACCAGATAGTTCATTAAGAATCATGTCAGCTTATAATCAAATCATTTCTGATTACATTAAAATAGATAATACCGCAGTTAAAAATATCATTATTGACTTATTTGTTGATAGTGACTACGAGTCATTACCTAAGTTTGTTGAAAATGTAGTGAAAAAATGCGGGGTAACCTCAATGAACCTCATGGTTGTTCACGGCAATAAATGGGATGTTTACATGAGTTTTTCTGCTGATAATGTTTTTTCAGAAAAACAAGGTGTCTTAGAACTTGTATGCAAACCTGTTACCAGAATAAAAGCTGAAAATATTTTGGCTCATAAAGTTATCAGCCTACTAGATTCTGTGGATTTTCAAACATTAACATCTAGAATATATCTATAATAAAAGGGTGATAATTTGGTGGAAATTATCACCCTTTTATTATAAACAAACTTAACCTATAGCGCAAGACAAATTTCTTGTTCTTTAGTTGCAATTTTTACAGCCAAACAAACAATATGCATCGCCATATCTATCTCCTCTAATGACGGACATGAAGGTGCTAAACGAATATTACTATCGTTAGGGTCATTTTTATATGGAAAAGTAGCACCTGCACTAGTTAGCTTAACACCAGCTTCAGCTGCTAATTCTACTACTCTTTTCGCCGAACCAGTTAACACATTTAAACTGATAAAATAACCGCCTTTTGGTTTAGTCCAATTTGCTAAATTAGTATCGCCTAATTCCTCATTAAGAATCTCTAATGTTCTGTCAAAACGAGGTTTTAATAATTCAGCATGCTTTTTCATATGCAAATTAACAGCATCAATCGATTTAAAAAAACGTGTATGCCTTACTTGATTAATTTTATCTGGACCAATACTTGAAAAAAACAAATGGCTTCTATACCAATCCATATTTTCAACGCTTCCACCTACTGCACCAACTCCAGCTCCTGCAAATGTTATTTTTGATGTAGAACCAAATATAAAAGGTCGGTTTTCATTTCCTGCCCTTTTACAAGTTTCTAATATATTTTTCAATTTATCATGGTCATCAGAAAGGTGATGTACAGTATACGCATTATCCCAAAATATTCTAAAGTCTTTTGCAGCTGTTAGCATAGTACTTAATCTATCTACAACAGTATCTGAACAACTTAATCCCGTAGGATTACTGTATTTTGGCACCATCCAAATTCCTTTTACGGACTCATCATTAGCAACTAATTGTTCAATCATATCCATATCAGGACCATCATCATTACAGTTAATAGTAATCATTTCTATTCCAAAATGTTCACAAATACTGAAATGACGATCATAACCTGGAGACGGACAAAGAAACTTAATATCTTGTTTTCCCCAAGGTTGTCCACTATCAGAAACCCCATGGGTTATTGCTCTTGAAATAATATCATGCATAATTGTCAATGATGCATTACCTCCTATCACTACTTCTTTAACAGATGACACTTCAAGAAAGTCTTTAAATAATTCTTTTGCTTCTGGTATACCGTCTAACCCTCCGTAATTACGAGTATCTTGAGCGGCAATCGTTTTATAATCTTCAGCAGTAACTGTATTTAACATGTCGTTAGATAGATCTAATTGATCAGCACTTGGCTTACCCCTAGACATATCTAATTCTAATTTTTGTCCTTTATAAATTTCTAATTTTGATTGTAATTGATCAAGTGTCATTATAATATTGTTGTGTGTGTTTAATAGGTGTCAAAGATAGGTTGTACAGTTGAAATTTCTGAGGTTTTATTAACAAACATTACAACTCTACTTTGACCTATTCCACCTCCTATTGTATATGGTAATTCACCTTTTAACAATGCTTCATGAAATGGCAACTCCTTTCTTTTATCTTGTCCTGTAATTTTTAATTGGTGAGCTAGAGCTTTCTCATCTACCCGAACTCCCATTGAACTGATTTCTAAACTCATTTTACGAGTTTCATCCCAAACTAATATATCTGCATTCATACCAGGCTTTCCAAAAACATCTTTTGTAGTCCAATCATCATAATCTGGTGCTCTAAAGTCATGAACTTCACCACAAGATAATTTATCCCCAATACCAATAAGTAAAACTGCTCCATATGTTTTAGTTATTGCATGTTCACGGTCTTTAGATGATAATTTCGGATATTCTTTATACAGATCTTCAGTATGCATAATTTTAAGTTCAGTTGGTAATTTTGACTCTAAGTCCATTTTTTGGGACACTTTGATGTCTGTAGCTTTTAATGACTCATAAACTGCTGTACCATGAGCTATTAAAGTATCTAATGTTCTATCTTCCTTAGTTATTACTTTCTCCCAATCCCATTGATCAACTAAATGTGAATGAATTGGTGACAGCTCTTCATCGGCTCTAATCGCTTTCATATCAGTAACAATACCTTCACCAGTTTGAGCATCTAATTGCCCTAAATACCATCGCTTCCACTTTGCTAATGAGTGCACAATTTCATGAGATTGTCCTCCAAGCTTAAACGACACAGGCTTTTCAATTCCATTTAAATTATCGTTTAGGCCAGAATTTTCAGAAACAAAAAGTGGCGCAGTCACTTTTGTTAAATTCAATCGTTCTTGTAATTCAATTTCAAATACTTGCTTTGAATAAGTAATTAATCGCTCTGTTTCTAAACTTCTTTTAAATGTTTTCATAATTATAAATGTTATTATTATTCTACAAATCTATTTAACAAAAGCGCATAAATGTTATTTTTAGTAATAAAACATTAAGCCTTAATGTATTTTGCTTTTTTTTTTAAACTTAAAATGAAAATATCATACATTTACATTAATTAAACTTAATTTATTTAACAATGAACTTTATTTTAGATAGCACGGACAGAAAAATACTAAAACATCTGATAAAAGACGCCCGAATTAAAGTCGTAGATATCGCTAGTTTCCTTGGTGTTACAAGTGCAGCAATTCACCAACGCATTGGAAAAATTAAACGTAGTGGTATTATTAAAGAATTTACTTTAAGGCTAGATGAAAAAAAATTAGGATATAACACTTGCGCTTTTGTAGGTGTGTTTTTAGATAAGAATAGTCAATACACAGAAATCATTGAGAAGTTGAAACGAATCGATGAAGTTGTGGAAGCACACTATACAACTGGTGAATACGGTTTGTTTGTAAAACTATACACCAAAGACAATGATCACTTAATGAAGGTATTAAACGGAAAAATTAAAAAAATAAAAGACGTCACACGTACTGAAACCTTCATTTCATTAGAAGAACCAATTACACGAAATATTTCTTTTTAAACAGAACCTTTTATAGATTATTTAAAAGAGAATATGTAAATTAGAATTTCTAATTTAAAAATACCTTTATTTAATTATGAATGAATTTTCTGTAGAATTCACTGTTAGAGATTATGAGCTTGACATGCAAGGGATAGTAAACAACTCAGTATATCAAAACTATTTAGAACACGCACGTCATGAGTATTTACATTTTCACGGTATTGATTTCGCTGATTTAACTGAACGTGGCGTTATTTTAGTTGTAAAAAACATCTCTATGGATTTTAAAAAATCATTAAAAAGTAGAGATCAATTTAAGGTAGTAGTTGAAACCTATAAAGATGGGCATTTAAAACTTGTTTTTAAACAAACTATAATCAATTTGGCATGTGGTAAAGTTGCTTTATCTGCTTTAGTAACTGGTGTTTGTTTGATAAACGGAAGACTCGTAAAACCTGAAACTATTGAAGAAATTAATCAGTTTTTAATTACTAAACCAGTATAAGTATGTGTTAAAAAATCACAACATTTTGTTTTTCATCATAAAACTCTCATAAAATTGAATTACAAATTTGTTTTAATGCTGAATAAACATTGAATTTGAACTACAAATTAAATCAACTTACACATGTTCCATAAACTAACATTAGTTTTTACATTCATAATCTTATCAAACTTCACAACCCAAGCACAAGATGTGTCTGGTAAAATTATAGATGAGGAAACTAAAGCGCCAATACCATATGTAACTATTAAATATGGGGCGAATAACGGTGCAATAAGTAATGAAGAAGGTGATTTTAATATCATATTTCCTGAAAATAATTCGGTAAAAGATTCTATTCACTTCTCCTCTATTGGTTATGCTTCAAAAACTATTTCTGCACAAAAAGTTACAGATACTATAATTGTTTTAAAACCTGAAGCCTTAGAGTTATCAAGCGTTTATTTAACCGATGAAGAATTAGATGTTGAAGATATCATTGATCGTGTAGAAGAAAACATCTCAAAAAATTACAACAGATCATATACTAAAAACAGATTCTTCATGAGAGAGTCGTTTAATCAATATTATAGAAAATTAAATTTTGATTTTAAAAAGTCGAGTATTAAAGAAGTTACAAAAGGACTTATAGATAGCATGATGAGTAGTATTCCTAAGCGAACTTCTTATCATAATGAAACATTGGGTGATTTATACATTAAGCAATTTTCAAGAAAGCATAAGCTGTCTATCATAAAAACCTCAAAGTTATATAACAAGTCTCAAGAAGTATCCTTTGAAGGCTTGCAAGAAAAATTTATGCAAGTATTAAATGACAATGTTAAAAAGGATTCCTACTTAAAAATTAAATCTGGATTATTTGGCACAAAAGTAAGTGTCGACTCTATTGTAAACACATCAGAAAATAGCGATAAAATTCAAGATGATTATGAACAAAACAATTACTTTAACTCGAGAAAAGGAAATATAAATAATTTATTAAAAAGGGTGTTTTTTGAAGACGATTCACCTATAAACGTTATTGAAAAATCAAATAGATATGATTTTAAATTAGAAGATTACGTTTATATAGAAGATCAATTTGCTTACGTCATTTCATTCACTCCAGGAAATTTTGCTGACATTAAAGGAAAACTATATGTAAACACAGAAGACTTTGCTATTTTAAGACTTGATTATCAAAACTCTGACGCAATTTATGATAAGAAGTTCAATATGTTAGGTGTTAATGTCAATCATATGATTTTTAAAGGAACGATGATATTCAGTAAAGGTGAGCAACAGAAATACTCTCTAAAATACATCAGTCATGAAAATGGCAATTCCTTTAAATTAGATCGCCCATTAACAGTTATTGAAAAAAATAAACATGTTAAAGGGCGCAGAAAACAAAATGAACTAAAGCTTCAAATGAAGTTCAATATCATAGATACTAATAAAAGAGAATTGATAGTTTTCAATTCAGATAACGTTAATGAATCTGTATATAAAGCATTAAAAGAAGTTAAAAAAGTAGATGTCAAATACTTTTCTAATTATAATGCTGAGTTTTGGAAAGGCTATAATATTATTGAACCAAACCAGGCTATTAAAGAGTTTACAAGTCTTGATTAAGAGTATTCAGGAACTTTTCCTACAACTCCTTCAAAAAAACTATGCATGTATTTAAAATCAGCGTCTTTATCTTCTGTAGGATAAAATGGTTTTGATATTTTATGTTGTTTTTTTCCAAAGTCAAAAGCGACCATTACAATAGGAACATTAGCTGTTTTTGCGATATAGTAAAACCCTGTTTTCCATTTATCTACCTTTTTACGCGTACCTTCTGGGGCTATATTTAACCTAAACTCATCAGTTTTATTAAACAATTCGGCGTAAGCTTCAACTGTGTTTTGCCCATTAGTTCTATCTATTGAGTACCCGCCTACTTTCTTCAAATACCATCCTAAAGGCCAAGTAAATAACTCTTTTTTTGCTACGAAATTAATAGTTGTATTTGTTATTTTTCTTAAGAATAAACCCATAGGAAAATCATACCAGTGCGTGTGAGGTGCAGCGATGATGATATATTTTTTAAGATCTTTTGGAAACTCTCCAACAATCTTCCATTTTAAAAGTGTAAAGTAGATAAATTTATACATTTTCTAGTTGCCTTTTTATTTCTGTACAAAGCTACGGCATTTTATAATTATAAAAGGTATTTTTGAATTGCTATTCAATCTCTATGAATTTACTCAAACAGTTTTTTAGTTTTATTTACCCTATTAATGTTGAAACTATCTCTTCCGAACGTTCTGGTTCTTTGGAAGTTACTTTAGTTAACGGTAAACTAGTTATTGATTCAGAAAATGCTAATTACAGTTATGGGAGTTTACAACAGGTTTTAAAAAAAGGGTTATCATTTATTGGCAAACATAAATTAGAACAATTAGACTCCATTTTAGTATTAGGTGTTGCTGGAGGAAGTGTTATTCAAACTTTACGAAGCGACTTTAAACTCAATACAAAAATTACGGGGGTAGAAATAGATGCTGATGTAATTCACTTAGCAAACACCTACTTTCAACTTAACAAAACATCAAACTTAGAGTTAATTACAGCTGATGCATTTGAATATATCACAACTACAAAAAATAAGTACGATTTAATTATTATTGACATTTTTAATGATACTCAAATGCCAAATGAATTGTTTGATAAAAAACTATGGGATTCAATTCACAAACTACTTACTAAAAGAGGGTTATGTTTGCTTAACTCAATTTGTACTTCAAGAAAAGAATTGGATAGAAACGATCAATTAAAAAGCTTATTGACCTCTCAGTTTAGTAATGTTGATAGTCTTAAAACAAATCGTATAAACGAGCTTATTATATTAGAAAAATAACAAACTCTACACCATTTTTATTATAAATTAAATTCTTTATTAGCTTTTTCTAAATCTTCCGGTGTATCAATACCAATAGAAACATGTGTTGTTTCTACCATTTTTATCGTTTTATTATAAGCCAAATAACGCAAACACTCTATCTTTTCACTTGCCTCTAGATATTCCATTGGCATTTGTGTAAACTCTAATATTGCAGCTTTTCTAAAGGCGTAAATTCCTTGATGTTTGTAATATTTAGCATTACTATCATCTCTAGGAAATGGAATTGGAGAGCGTGAAAAATATAGTGCGAAGTTATTGGTATCAACTATAACTTTTACACTATTTGTGTTGTTTATTTCTTCTTTATCTGTGATTTCATGCATTATTGACGCTAAATCAATGTCTTTTGCTTCATCGTTTTTAAAAACTGCTAACAAGTTGGTTAAAGCAGCTTTATGCACATTTGGCTCATCGCCTTGTACATTTACTACAATATCACAATCAATACCAACAACAGCTTCAGCAATGCGATCACTCCCACATTCATGCTCAGCTATACTCATAATAGCTTTCCCTCCGTTGGTTTCTATTTCTTTAAAAATAAGTTCAGAATCAGTCACAACATATACATCGTCAAATAAACCAGTAGCTACTGCGTTTTGATAAGTTTGTACGATTACTGATTTCCCTGCTAAATCCTTCATTAGTTTCCCTGGAAAGCGAGACGCTTCATAACGCGCAGGTATCATTGCAATTATCTTCATAATTAAATCCTTTTCTTTTATATTCTAATGAACAAATATTGATTATACCACATTGCTAATAGAGATATTAATATCAATATAATAGTCGTATATCTGTAATCCTTACCAAATAATTCTTTCGCTTTTGTAACTAAAATATACAATGAAGCTATAAATCCTAATATTGAAATAACAATAACTGTGTACTGTAATGTGTTGGTGAACTTATCTAAAGCTTCATAGTACACAAAAATATATGTTGCGAAAATTGTTAGTGCACTTATACCACAACATAAGGCGTATAATTTATTAAAATTCATAGTTAACAGTTTTTATATTTATCATGTAAACCTTTGCCTTCATAAATCATTGGAATAATTTTCTCTAAACGTTTCAGTTGAGTTGTTTCTCGTTTTGCTTCAGCTATATAACCAGCATATTCGCGTTGTTTACCTGGCGTTAACTTTTCAAATGCTGATTTAAATTCTATGTTATTAATGAATTCGTTTACTAGTAATTCAGGTAAAACCACATCTTTCTTTCGTTCAACTTTTACTCCTTTACCTAATTTTTGATTTTCTATAGCTTCAAAAATATACGATTCTAACAATAAAACATCATTTATGTCATTAGAATTAAAGCGCCATTGTCGTAATGCCTTCGTTTTTCCTTCTTGTGCGTTGACTAGCCTATTAGCTTTATCTTCTAAAAATACGCCTTGAAAAAACCAAATACCAGCGTGGTTTTTAAACGCTCCCAACCCAATAACATTTTTTCCATTAAGTGCATAAACAGGGCTATTCCACTTGATAGATTCTTCTAGTGGAGTTTTTAATAAAATGGCTCTAAGCTGAACTAACAACTCACTCCATTTAGAATGTTCTTCAATATATTCTTCTACTGAGCTAATTTTCTTCATTCACTTTTGTTTTAAAAGTTGATCTTATTTTTTTGAAAAAGAAAAATACACCCACTAATATCAAAACCACTAAAACAATTGCTAAAATAGGTAAGAATATTGCTGCAATTGATAATGCCGTTGCTGAGCCTGTTTCAACTGTAGAGACTATAGGATTTGCTAAACCCGCAGTAGTTGTTGTTGAAGTTGCTCGCGTTGCAGCTGAACTTCCTTTAATTGCTGTAGCTGTACCACCACCAGCTATAATTGCTAGAGACCAAGTTACAACAGGATCCAAATTAGCTGCAGTACTTACCACAACTGCTGTACCCGCTATGGCTGCAAGCGGCACTGCAATCGTGTCTAACAAATTATCAAATACAGGTATGTAATATGCACCAATTTCTAATATTGTGGCAAGCCCTAAAGTGATTAATGCAGACATACTACCAACCCATTGCCAACTTTCATTTAACGGTAAGACACCAAAATAAGCTGATAAACTCAGTATAAATAAAGGTAAAAACACCCTAAAACCAACAGATGCAGCTAAACCTACTCCTAAAAAAACACTTATTAGTGTTTCTGAAACTTCCAACATAGTATTATTTATTTATGGAAATATACATAATTAATACTCCTCAGTAAAAAAATCATTCCCAAAGCCTATTAAATACAATTTTTCTTCAGCTCTTGTGATTGCAGTGTATAACCATCTCATGTAATCTTTTGAAACACCATTGGGCAAATAAGGTTGCTCAACAAACACTGTTTTCCATTGTCCACCTTGCGATTTATGACAGGTAATTGCATAAGAGAACTTTACTTGTAAAGCATTAAAATATTTATTCTGCTTTATTTTCATAAACTTTTTATACTTAGACGTTTCGCTTTCATAATCTTTCTGTACTTCTTGATACAAACGATTACTGTCTTCATAAGACAACGCAGGTGATTCTGCAGAAATTGTATCTAAAAGCAATACAGTTTCAAAGGGCTGCATATTCGGATAATCTACCATTCGTACTTTTACTTCAGCAAAACGAAATCCGTACAATTCTTTAAACGAAAATATTTCTAAAACCTCAATAATGTCACCATTAGCAATAAATCCAGCTTCACTATTTTCTTTTATCCAGAAGTAATTATTCTTTACAGTCATCAAATAATCTCCAGCATTCAAATCACTTTCCTGATATAAAATTCTACTCCTGATTTGCTGATTATAAATATTAGCGCGTTTATTAGAGCGTACAATAATTGCGGTGTCTTCTTTTCCGTCTGATGAATACGCAGTATCAATAGCGTTTTGAATATCATACCCATCTTGCAAACGTACTATATCTGTAAAATTGCCTAAATTAAATTGAAACGTATCAAAAAAATTAGACGCTAACTGCTCTCGTAATAAAGTTGCATTACTTAAAATTCCAGAACCTTCTGCTTGACGTACAACTTCATCTAACTCAATACAATCAATATCTTTATTGTAATTTAAAGCCAATTTATGTTCGTCTAAAGCAGGACTCACATCTAACTTTACTGGTGGCAATTGTGCTGTGTCACCAATAAACACCAATTTACATTTATGTCCAGCATAGACGTATTGCAATAAATCGTCTAATAATGAACCATTGTCAAAAAGTTTAGAGTCTGCTGTAATGTCAGAAATCATCGATGCTTCATCTACAATAAACACAGTGTTTTTATGTTTATTTGGTTGTAATACAAAACTTACACCACCTCCATTCTGTTTCTTTGGAAAATAAATCTTCTTATGAATCGTTAAAGCTTCACGTTTGGCGTATTTTGATATGACTTTTGCTGCTCTACCAGTTGGTGCTAATAACACTGCACTTTTATGAGCGTGCCATAAATTGTTAACTAATGTACTTATTAGAGTCGTTTTCCCTGTCCCAGCATACCCTTTTAAAACAAATAATTTATCATCATTTGTATCAAAAATAAAAGAAGACAAACGTTGTAAAACAACATCTTGTTTTATTGTTAAGTCAAAAGGAAACTTTTCTATTAATAAGTTATGAAATTCAGTAGTCGTCATCTGATAGATTAGGGTAGTAATATTGAATTTCAAAGATAGACAGTATTTTTTCTTTTATTACTTTACTGAATGAAAAAAAAATGTAAATTTGCGTACAACCATTAATTAAACCTTATAAATAATGATTACAATACTTTTAATTGTTTTAACCTTAGTAGCTGTTTTTGTAATAGTGAAGTTGATTGATAAATTTGTACCACAAAATAAAAAATTCATTTTCACAATTTTATTTTGGGTATTAGCAATCGTAGTTGGTAAAGCACTATATGATTCAATAATGGAACCAATTGAATTCAAAAAAACTAAAGAAGTACGTTACGCAAAAGTTATTGAAAACTTAAGAGATATTAGAGATGCAGAAATTGCTCATAAAACTGTAACTGGTAAATATAGTGGTGATTGGAATGCATTAGTAAAGTTTATAGATACTGCTCATTATACCTTAACACAACGTAGAGATTCTACTATAATTGATGTTGAATTGACAAAGCAATTTGGTGGTGTTGAGATGATGAAAGATATCGTAATCATTGATACTATCGGAACTGCATCAGTTAAAGATTCAATCTTTAAAAATTCTACTCGTTATAAAACTATGATGAATGTTCCTGATACAGATGCTAAGTTTGATTTAAAAGCTGGTATGGTAGAAAAAGGGAATTCAAAATTACCTGTGTTTGAAGCTAAAGTAGCAAAGAAAATTATTCTTGCTGGAGAACCTGCATACTTAATTGCTGAAGAAGTAGAAACTGTTGCCGTAGACGGTGTTAACGGAGCTGACTTGAGCGTAGGTTCAATGACAGAGATTAGCACAAATGGTAACTGGCCAAGAAAATATGACGAGAACTAATCGCATAAACATATTATCAAATAAAGTATTGTCCGTTCAAGTTAGCTTGAATGGACTTTCTTTTTGTGTGTTAGATGTAACAGAAAACACAATTCTACTTTTAAAAGAAGAAAAGTTTGATACGCAGAAAAACCCTATTGAATTAGAAAAGTTAGTTAGAGATGCATTTAACAACACTCCTCTACTACATGAAGAGTTTAAAAAGGTTAATTTAATTCATCATAACAATATTTGTACGTTTGTACCAAAAGGACTGTATAACGAAGATAATTTAATTGATTATTTAAAATTCAATACTAAAATTTTTGAATCTGATTTTATTGCTACTGATGAAATCATATCAAAAGAAATTGTGTCAGTTTATGCCCCTTTTGTGAATATAAATAATTTTTTCTTTGAGCAATTCGGAAGTTTTGAATACCACCACTCTTCTACTATATTACTTAAAAACTTGTTCCAACAAACACAAAATTCTGCGACAAAACTATACTGTAATGTGACTACTAATTCATTTGAATTAGTTTATATAAAAGAAGGAAATTTAAATCTCTATAATTCATTTGAGTACAGTTCTACAGAAGATTTCATCTATTATGTATTATTTACAATCGAACAATTGCAACTAGATACTGAAACGATAGATTTTATATTCTTAGGAAATATCGGTTTAGAAGATGAAGTGTATAGTGTAGCATATCAATACATCAGAAATATTTCATTCGGGAGCAGAAACACAAAGTTTGTAATTAGAGACCCTGAACAAAAACCTAAATACGGCTATAATCACTTTAGCTTACTAAATTCGTTTTAATGAGAATTATATCAGGAAAATATAAAGGCAGACGTATAACAGCACCAAAAAAGTTGCCTGTTCGCCCAACTACAGATTTAGCTAAAGAATCGTTATTTAATATCTTAAACAACCATTTTTACCTGGATGAAATCTCTTTGTTAGATTTATTTTCAGGCACCGGAAACATCAGTTATGAGTTTGCTTCTAGAGGTTGTGAAACTATTACAGCAGTAGATGCCGATTATGGTTGTACTGCATTTATTAAAAAAACAGCTAAAGAATTTGACTTCAACATTAGCATTATTAAAAGCGATGTATTCAAATTCTTAGAAAAAGTAAAAATTGAGGCTAATATAATTTTTGCAGACCCCCCATATGATTTTAGTGATGAGAAATTTGCAAACATCTCTACTCTAGTTTTTAAAAATAAGATTTTAGCTGAAAATGGTTATTTAATAATTGAACATTCAAGCCATACTAATTTATCACACTTAGAGTATTTTAGTCATTCTAAAAAATATGGAGGCTGTGTGTTTAGTTTTTTCGAACATCCTGATACAGATACTTCTGAAGAAGAGTAATCTTTAATTACGTTTAAGATCTTTTAAAATAATCATTAGCAAGTTGCTCACATTGCAGTAAAGTATCCTGAATATCTTGAAGTGTAGTTCGTGGATTAATCAAACACATGCGTAACACCACTTGGTTTTGAAGTATTGTTGTTACCAATAATGCTTCTTTAGACTTTACTACACCCTCAGATATATATTGATTTAATTGATCAATCTGCTTTTCGGTTAAATTAGAATTAATAGGATGGTATCTGAAGTTGATAACCGCAAGTGTTGCAGGAGATATTACTTCCCAATTTGCACTTTCTCTAAGTTTATTTTCTACCTGTTCTGCTAAAGTAATGTTATAATCAATCGCTTTTCTGAATGCTGATAAACCAAAAGTTTTAACAGACATATATAGTTTTAAAGCTCTAAAACGTCTTGTTAACTGAATACCATGATCATAAAAATTAATCTCAGAAGCATTTCCTTCAATATCTCTTAAATACTCAGGTTTCTCACTAAATGTTTCGCTTAGCCATTTATGATTTCTTACTAACAAACAGCCCATTTCATATGGCTGAAACATCCATTTATGAGGATCTATAGTAAGAGAATCTGCTTTTTCAATTCCAGATAATGCTTTTTTACCAAACTGAGATAAAATTGCTGCACCACCGTAAGCACCATCTATATGAAACCATATATGTTCTTTTTTACAAATTGCTGCAATAGCGTTTAACGGATCTACAGTACCGGTATTAGTTGTACCTGCAGAAGCAATGATACAAAACGGAAATAAACCTTCTAATTTATCTTTAGCAATTGCATTTTTTAATTTGTTAATTGCCATTTTAAACTCTAAATCTGTCGGAATAATTCGGATTTGCTCTTTTTTGAAACCAAGTACCCTTATAGCTTTAATATTAGACGAATGTGCTTGATCTGACATGTAAATAATGGCTTTTGAAAAATCATCACCACAACTTTGCCTTCTAGCAGTAACTAAAGCCGTTAAATTAGCCATAGAACCGCCACTAGTAAAAATACCTCCACCTTTTTTAGCAGGAAACTTGAATAGCTTTAATAACCAATTCATCGTTACAATTTCTAATTCTGCTGCTGCTGGTGAGCCTACCCAACCTCCAGCAAACACATTAAATCCGGTTGCTAAAATATCACCTATTACACTTACGTAATTACTTGGTCCAGGCACAAAAGAATAAGATTTTGGATGAGTTACAATATTACTATTTGGTAAAACTTCCCCTAACACAAAATTTAATATCTCATTTGCATTGGTAGGGTTTTCTGGTGCAGTTTCTAAAAACAAATGATCCATTTCTGCACGAGAAGCTATTGAAACAGGAGTCTTATCGTTTTGAGTATCAAAATGATCCACAATAGCATCAATTGCTTGATATCCTAATTGTTTCATTTCCTCGTTGCTTAATTCTAGCTTATGCGAATCCTTTGACATCTGTCTATATTTTATAACAAAAATAAAAGAATTAACACATCTGTTAACTGATAATTATCATAATTTAACTCAACTACTACTCTTAATTTTACAGTCAGATAAAATTAGTATATGCAATCTTTAGTTCAAAAATACAATGTTCCTGGTCCTCGTTACACTAGCTACCCTACTGTTCCATATTGGAATAAAGAAGGAATCACTCGTGAAAATTGGATAAAAACATTTCAACATTCTTTTGCTGAAAGCAATCAATCTGAAGGTATTAGCTTATATATACATTTGCCATTTTGTGAAAGTTTATGTACATTCTGTGCGTGTCATAAACACATTACAAAGCGTCATGAAGTTGAAGATGATTATATAGATACAGTCATAAAAGAATGGCAATTGTATTTAAATGTCCTTTTAGAACGTCCAATTATTAAAGAAATACATTTAGGAGGTGGTACACCTACTTTCTTTTCAAGTAAAAACTTAAAACGATTAATTAACGGCATTTTTAAATCTGCTGATAAACATGATAATCATGAATTTAGTTTTGAAGGGCATCCAAATAACACTACTAAAGAACAGCTACAAGATTTATATGATTTAGGTTTTACTCGTGTTAGCTTTGGTGTACAAGATTATGATGCAACAGTACAAAAAGCAATTCATAGGATTCAACCCTTAGAAAATGTTAAAAATGTAACAGATTGGGCAAGAGAAATTGGTTACACTTCAATCAGTCATGATTTAATTTTCGGATTACCTTTTCAAACTTTAGAGAAAGTAAAAAATACTATCGCTATAACTAATGATTTAAAACCAGATCGTATTGCGTTTTACAGTTATGCCCATGTGCCATGGATTAAAGGTGTTGGTCAACGTGGATTTAACGAAAATGATCTACCACAAGAAAATGAAAAAAGAGAATTGTATGAGCAAGGTAAACGTTGGCTAGAAGAAGCTGGTTATATAGAAATAGGTATGGATCATTTTGCTTTGGGTACAGATACACTTTATGAAGCAACAAAAACCAAAACACTTCATAGAAACTTTATGGGCTATACAGCCAATAAAACACAATTAATGATAGGTTTAGGCATGTCTGCCATAAGTGATTCATGGTATGCCTTTGCACAAAATGCAAAAACGGTTAAGGAATACCAGCAACAGGTAAATGCTAATATTATACCTGTTTTTAGAGGACATGAATTAAGTGATGAAGATTTAATAATTCGTAAACACATTTTGAATATTATGTGTCATTTTAAAACTTCATGGGAAACACCAGAACTTCAGTTTAAAGGTTTACAAGACTATTTAAACTTACTTAAGGAAATGGAAGATGATGGATTAGTTATTATTACTCAAAACACTTTAGAAGTTCCTGAAAAAGCCAGAGCGTATGTAAGAAATATATGTATGGCTTTTGACGCTCATTTACAACGCAATAAACCTTCAACCAAATTATTTTCAATGACTATATAATTTAATAACACCCATAAAAAAGCCCTAACAATTCTTAGGGCTTTTTTAATTAATTATATTTTTAGTATTAATACTGCTCTAACAAGTATGTAATTAAATCAGTAGTTGTAACAATACCAACTAACTTACCGTTTTCTTCTACAGGTAAAGCATGAAAATTTTCTTTTGCTAAAATTTTAGCCACATCATAAATCGTATCTGTTACGTTAACAGAAGTTACTGTTTTAACCATAACTTGCTTTAGCGTAAACATGTTGTATACAATAGTATCTACATGATCTTCCTCCTCATAAGTTGCATCTGCAAAACTAATTCGTAATAAATCAGTATAACTCAGCATTCCTTCTATTTTATTATTATTTACAACTGGAATATGTCTAATGTTATGCTTTTTGAATAATCCTTCAGCCTTTTCTAATGTATCTGTTAAATTCAACAACACTAAATTACTGGTCATGATCTTTGAAACTGGAACTCTCTTTTTCATACTGGGCTTTTTTTATACCTCATAAAGGCTTGTTGATAAATGTATTAAAGAGAAGACATCTATATTTTCTCTACTATAAAGTTCGGAAAAAAATAAGAATTAACACATGATATATATTAGTAAAACTACTGATAATAATCAGTCCAAACTAATGGCAATATATCGGGTTTGATGATAGAAATAAACTGCTATTTTCAGGAGAAATGTATGGGATTCCTAAACCTAAGCCTCTAAAAATAAACAATGCCCCAAGAATAACTACAAATACTGGAATAGCTTTTTGCAAACGATTCCTAAATCTTGATGAAAAGGCATCTTTTATATATAGTAAAACACTTAATAGCGGAACAGTTCCTAGACCATATAAACTCATATACAGTGCAGAATTTATACTACTTGTCATTGCAACAGCACCAACCAAAGCAATATAAACCATCCCACATGGTAGAAAACCATTTAGAAACCCAATCATGAAAATTGAGTAATAGGATTCTTTTTTAAGATACAACCCTAAGTTTAGCTTCAACTTATTTAACAAGCGTGTAAATGGCGAAAATCTTAACGTTATTCTATGACTTATTCTAGGAAATACCACTAAAACAATCATCACAATTCCGATAATAATTGATAGATTTTGCTGTAATCCAGATAAAAAAAGGCCTTTACCAACCAAACCAAATAAAGCCCCTAAAAGGCTATAAGTGATAATTCTTCCGAAATGATATAATAGTATTTGAATATGTTTTTTTGTAGCATTTGTTTTACTCAAAGGTAAAATCATGGCTATTGGCCCACACATGCCTATACAATGTAAACTTCCTAAAAGCCCTAATATGAATCCTGCATAAAGCATTTACAATAACACATCTTGTTTATACAAGTAAGCTATACCATCACAGGTAAAGTCAATAGCAATGTTCCAGCGACCATCAACAAGATCTTTTTTCGGTAAAAATAAGATGTTGGAAGAAACCAATAAAGGAATTTCTAGATCCAATTTCTTGTTTGATGGCCTATATAGGAACATTTTTCCTTCAATTTTATCAGAGGGTAATTCTTTGGGAAATACCACGAATATCCCTTTTTCTGTAATGTCAACTTTAATAGACTCACTTAATAACTGTAAGTTTTTTTCTTTATTAATCTCACTCTGAAATGCCAATTCATTTTTATAATAGTCATCAACTACTAAATCATGATCGTATTCAGAATTTGTAGACATTTTGATGACAAAAAATAAAATAAACGCCATAAATGCTGCTATAGCAATAACAATTGATGTTCCCCAGTTAATTTTCATAAGTCTATTTTTTATCTAAATCGTCGTGGTCCTAAAAAGTTTGTAGAGGTTGTTTCTATTCTCTTACCATTACTAAATATACCAACCTTAATTTTCTCACGATCTTTTGTTAGCTCAGATTTTGGGATTTCAACAAATAACGTTCCTGTTGATAAAGCTTGCGCTTCAAGGTGTATTTCTGAAATACCAACAACATTTATAACACCGTCATGAGACAATAATTTAAATTCTAAATTAGAAATATCTTCACTGGTTTTATTAACCAATTTATAGGTAAACACGTTACTAATAATGTTATTAGCTTTCTTTTCATACAACTGTCCTGGAAGCTTTAATAAACTTGCCTCAACGTCATTTCTAAGAAATAACATCACACTCATAACAGCTAACAGTAATATCAATACTGCTGAATACGCCTTATTTCGTGTTGTAAAAATAGTTTGCTCACCTTTACTAATATTATCTTCAGAGTCATAACGAATTAAGCCTTTTGGTAAATTGACTTTTTCCATCATAAAATCACAAGCATCAATACAAGCGGTACAGTTTACACATTCTAACTGCGTTCCGTTTCTGATATCAATACCTGTTGGGCATACCTGAACACATTGATTACAGTCTATACAATCACCTTTACCTAAAGCATCACGATCTTCATTCTTTTTAAACTTAGAGCGGCCTTCTGTACGTTCACCTCTTACATAATCATAAGCAATATTGATTGTTTTATTATCAAGTAAAACACCTTGTAGCCTCCCATAAGGACATGCTATTATACATACTTGTTCTCTAAACCATGAGAACACAAAGAAAAATACTGTTGTAAAAATCAATAATGCAATCAAAGTACCAATATGTGATAAAGGTTCATAGAAGATGTAGTCTATTAATACATCACTACCAATGAAATAAGCTAAAAACACATTAGCTATTACAAATGAAATGATATAAAATATAGTCCATTTTAATAGACGCTTTCTTATTTTTTCAGAAGTCCACTTTTGTTTATCTAACCTTATTTGAGCTCCTCTATCACCTTCTATAGCGTATTCTATTTTTCTGAATACCATTTCCATAAAAATAGTTTGAGGGCAAATCCACCCACAAAAAATCCGTCCGAAAATAACTGTAAATAATACGATGAATAACACCCCAATAATCATTGCCATTACTAACAAATGAAAATCTTGTGGCCAAAATGGGAAACCAAAAATATTGAATTTCCTATCTATAACATTGAATAGTAAAAACTGATTACCGTTAATTTTTAAAAAAGGAAAAGAAAGCAAACACAATAACAACAACCAACTAATTTGTGTTCTGTATTTATAAAATCTACCGGAAGGTTTCTTGGGATACACCCAGTTTCGTTTTCCTTCATCAGTAATAGTACCGATAGAATCTCTAAACACTTCTTTTCCTTGATCTGACATCTAATTTATTTAACTTAATTGATGTTTTTTATGTATTAACTCGTATTCCTAAATTAATTAGCAACCCAAATTTCTCCTTCAGGAGCTTTTGCACCAGCAGGATTTGTACCTTCTAATGTTAATATATATGAAGCTACTTGCTGAATTTCAGAAGGCTTTAATCCTTTTTTAGACCAAGCTTCCATTCCTTTTGCAGGTCTACCTCCTTGTGAAATAGTTTTAAAGATATTATTGATTCCACCACCAAGCACCCAGTGTTCATCAGTCAAATTTGGACCAATACTTCCACCACCATCTGGTTTATGACAAACAGCACAATTTTGCACAAAAACTACTTTTCCTGCCTCTATATCTGCTGCTTCAGTTAAAGCTACAACTGTGGTATAATCTACTAAATCTTTAGCTGTTTTTTTATACTCTTCTATTTCAAGTCTTGCCAATTCCATTTCATTTTCAAATTCTTGAATTTGAGAATCTCCATCAAACACATGGTATTTAGCCATGTATACTACTGCAAAAACAATAGTTGCATAAAATCCCCATACCCACCATGGCGGTAAAGCATTATCAAGTTCTTTAATACCATCATAGTTATGATTCAGTACAATTTCTTCTTCCTGATCAATCGGTGTTGCATTGGTTGCATTTTTCAAAAACTTTGCTAACCAAGATGGTTTATTTACGGTAGCTTCAATTTTTGCTTGTCTTTCTTCTTCAGACATCATACGCAACATCATATTATTTATTGCTGCATAACATGTTTCAAAAACGATTATGATAAATAAAATTAAACCTAATAATAATGTTATTTCAGGGAATTTTATAAATGCTGGTTGATCTCCTGAGTCAATAAAATATTCTAAAATTCCAGCAGAACCAAAGAATATTAATGGCACTCTGACATGAAGTGGGAAATATCTTTTCATAATTTACTGTTTTATTTAATTATCTAATGGTAACTGACTGACTTTATTGATATATGAACTTTTTGATTTAATAACCCACCAAAATAAGGCGATAAAAAATGCAAAAAAGATAAGTAGTGACATGATTGGGTATATTTCTATACCGTCAATCGTTTCCATATGATGTTTTATAAACTTTAACATAGTCTTTGTTTTTAGTTTTGTACAGTTTCTTTTACTTTAATATCAGTACCTAATCGTTGTAAATACCCAATTAAAGCAATAATTTCTCTGTCTTTTAACGGAATAAACTCGTTACCTTTTTCAGATGCCTCTTCTTTAAATGATGCATTAATATCATCATTCAGTAATAAATCATCAGCAATAGTTTTTGCTTGTTGTTCTATAGTTGCATCAACATTTTGAATTTCAGCTTCTGTATACGGCACTCCTAGAGTTACCATAGCTTCCATTTTATCTGCTGTTTTAGAGTAATCTTGTTTATTAGATATTATCCATGGGTATCTTGGCATCAATGATTTTTCTTCAATTGCTTGTGGATCATACATATGATTGAAATGCCATACGTTTGATTTTAAACCTCCTTCACGATGCAAATCTGGTCCTGTACGCTTAGATCCCCATAAAAATGGATGGTCATAGACGAATTCCCCTGCTTTAGAATATTCACCATATCGCTCTACTTCAGAACGGAAAGGCCTAACCATTTGTGAGTGACATGATACACAGCCTTCTCTAATGTAAATATCTCTACCTTCCAATTCTAATGGCGTATAAGGTTTTACACTACTAATAGTTGGAATATTAGAATCTACCATTATTGTTGGTACAATTTGAATAACCCCACCAATAAGTATGGCTACTGTTGCTAAAATTGATAATTGTACTGGTTTACGCTCTAACCATACATGGAATGTTTCACCACGTAAACGTCCTTTCCCTAATTTTTGTAATTCAGGTGCTTCAGCTAATTCATCAGTAACTTTTTCTCCTGATTTAACTGTTTTAATGATATTAAATAACATTACAAAAGCTCCTAATATATATAAAGAACCTCCAATAGCACGCATCCAATACATTGGCATGATTTCTACAATTGTATCAACAAAACTGTAAACTAGAGTTCCTTCTGGGGCAAATTGTTTCCACATTTCTGCCTGAACAAACCCAGCTACGTACATAGGTAAAGCATATAAGATGATACCTAATGTTCCTAACCAAAAGTGCGTATTTGCAAGCTTTAAAGAATGTAAAGTTGTTTTAAACATTCTTGGTACTAACCAATAGATCATACCAAATGCTAAGAATCCGTTCCAAGCTAAAGCCCCTACATGAACGTGTGCAATAATCCAATCTGTAAAGTGTGCTATGGCATTTACATTTTTTAAAGATAACATTGGTCCTTCAAAGGTTGCCATACCATAACCAGTAATGGCTACTACCATAAATTTTAACACCGGATCAACACGTACTTTATCCCAAGCACCTCTTAATGTCAATAATCCGTTTATCATACCACCCCATGAAGGCGCTAATAACATAATTGAAAAAGCAACCCCTAAGTTTTGTGCCCATTCTGGTAATGCAGTATATAATAAGTGATGTGGTCCTGCCCAAATGTAAATGAATATTAATGACCAGAAGTGTACAATTGATAAACGGTATGAATATACTGGTCTATCTGCTGCTTTAGGCACAAAATAATACATCAGCCCTAAAAACGGTGTTGTTAAGAAAAAGGCAACGGCATTGTGCCCGTACCACCATTGTACTAAAGCATCTTGTACTCCAGCATACACTGAATAACTCTTTAAAAATGATACTGGTAACTCTAAACTATTAAACACGTGTAATACTGTAACAGTTACAAACGTTCCTAAGTAAAACCAAATAGCGACATACAAGTGACGTTCCCTCCTTTTTAAGATAGTCCAAATCATATTAGCTCCAAAAGCTAACCACACTAAGGCAATAGCAATATCAATAGGCCATTCAAGTTCTGCATACTCTTTACTAGACGTATATCCTAATGGTAATGTAATAGCTGCCGCAACAATAATTGCTTGCCAACCCCAGAAGTTAAGCTTACTTAAAAAGTCACTTGCCATTCTGGCTTTTAACAAACGTTGTAAAGAGTAATAAACCCCAGCAAAAATTGCGTTACCTACAAATGCGAAGATTACTGCATTTGTGTGTAAGGGTCTTAATCGTCCAAAACTTAACCAGGATACACCATCTGTTAAATTTGGAAAAATAAACATTAGTGCTAGTAATAGTCCAACACTCATACCTACTAAGCCCCAAAGAATGGTAGCGTAGATAAAATTCTTTACAATTTTGTTGTCATAGTAAAATTGCTGTAGTTCCATAAAGTTATGATTTGTTTTTTTTAGGGGATTCAACTACTAATTCATCATCAAAAAGCATACGTACTGATGGCGTGTATGAATCATCATACTGACCACTTTTTACAGCAATAACAAATGCTATAAAAAATAAAACCGCAACAATAATACTTATGGTGATTAGAATATATATCACTCCCATATCTTAATTTTTACCTAAAAACAAAAGTATTGTTATTAGAATTTCAAAAATATGATATTTATCATATCTTTAAAAAGAATTCAATATAAATCATCTCAGATATTTTCGCACACTAACATTTGAAACTATAGTAACAAATACCACAACTGTTATTGAACTCAATGGCATTAAAATAGCTGCAATAATCGGCGATAAATTTCCTGTTACCGCAAATGATAATCCTACAATATTGTATAAAAAAGATAATACAAAACTTGCTATGACTAAATGCTTTGCTTTTTTGGAAACCGTTAACATAGATGGAATATTCTTAAATTTTAAGGCATCAATAATAGCATCACATGCTGGTGAAAATACATTTACATTTTCAGCAACCACTACTCCAACATCACTTTGTGCTAAAGCTCCTGAGTCATTTAACCCATCACCAACCATTAAAACCTGCTCTCCTTCTTTTTGAAGTTCTTTAATAAAATTTAATTTGTCAGATGGTTTTTGTTGAAAAAGAAACTCTACTCCTTTAGGTAATTCTTTTTCTAAATAATCTTTCTCCCCTGAATTATCTCCAGAAAGTATGACTAATTTATATTTTTTTGACAATTTTTCAAATACCGAAAACACACTTGATCGGTACTTATTTTTGAATTGATATTTACCACAAACCTGATTATCTATTGCTATATAAACGTTTGTTTCATTAGCATTTGAATTACGAGCATTAACAAAAGATGCTGAACCAATTTTATAATATACACCATCAACCTCACCTTCAATACCTTGACCCGTAATTTCCTTAAAATTATTGACATTAAGTATAGAGACTTCCGTACTCTTTAAAAACTCATACAACAACCTACTTAACGGATGATTTGAAGCTCTAATAATAGATTGTATAGCATTAATATTTTTATCTGATAATACTTTACCTGAATAAATAATATCATTATCATCTCTTTGAGTTAGTGTTCCGGTTTTATCAAAGACAACAGTCGTAATTTTTGAAAGCGATTCAATAACCATTGTGTTCTTTAAATACAATTTTCGTTTACCTAATAAACGCAACACATTACCTAAAGTAAATGGCGCTGATAGTGCTAAAGCACAAGGGCATGCAACAATTAATACCGCCGTAACAGCATTAATTACAACACTTTTATCAACTATAAACCAGTATAATGCAGTGAAAACTGTAATTAACAAAATAACTGTTGTAAAGTACTTACTAATACTATCAGTAATCGTTTCTAGCTTGTCTTGTTTATTAGTTGCAAACACATCATTACTCCACAATTGTGTTAAATAGCTTTGTGACATTGACTTTGTGACCTCTACTTCAATGACACCGCTTGTTTGTTTTCCTCCTGCAAATAGCGCTTCACCAGAAACTTTTTTTACAGGTTGTGCTTCACCAGTTACAAAACTATAATCTATACGGCCTTCACCTTTTATTAAAACGGCATCAACGGGTAATAATTCTTCATTTCTAATTAATAGTTTATCCCCTTTTATAACTTCATGAACTGGTATAGCAACTTCTTCTCCATTGTATAATTTTGTTACAGCAATTGGGAAATAGGATTTATAATCGCGTTCAAAAGATAAAAAATTATAGGTCTTTTGTTGAAAGAACTTCCCTAACAACAAAAAGAATACTAATCCACATAAACTATCTAAAAAACCTTGCCCAGTATGTGTTAGTATTTCATAAACACTTCTAGTAAATAACACCAATATTCCTAATGCAATAGGCACATCAATATTTAATATTTTATGCTTTAACCCTCTATATGCTGATACAAAATAATCTTGTGCTGCGTAAAAAACTACTGGTAAAGAAAACACCAACATTATTTGACGAAAGAATGGTTTATATAAATCTAGCCAATATTCATTTAATTCAAAATATTCTGGAAATGACAGAAACATCACGTTTCCAAACGCAAAACCGGCGGTTACTAGTTTAAATAATAATGAGTAATCTTTTTTAGTTGATGTCTTTTTTGAATCTTCTAAACTAACGTAGGGATCATACCCGATACTACTCAGCAATACGACTACTTCTTGTAAACTAACAGCATCCTTTTTGTAGGTAACCCTAACTGTTTTCTTTGAAAAATTAACTAGAGACGTAACAATATTATTATTCAATTTATTAAGATTTTCAAGAACCCAAATACATGAACTGCAATGAATATGGGGAATGTATAATGTTACAATTTGAATGGCCTCGTCATCAAAATCAATTAAACTTTTAACAATTGATTCGTTAGCTAAATAATCATAAGTACTTGTTAAAACTTCAGGAGATTTCCCCGGAGTGTGTTCTAAATCATAATATTTTGTAAGTTCACTTTGATGCAAAATTTCATAAACAGTTTTACAACCATTACAACAAAACAACTTATCATCAAAATGAACGTATACTGAATTTGTGTCGCCACAATGAAAGCATAGCTCTTTATTCATATCTTATTTTTACCGATTACAAATTTCTACAGAACACGCCAAATATACAATGATATTTATCATATTTACATACCTTTGCACCATATCATTACTACGTATGGGAAAGTGCCACCAATGCATTATTAGACATTTTAACAGCTTTAAATCTTTAACAACTGAAGAGCTGACTTGTATTTCTGACTCAAAAACAGAAATGAATTTCAAAAAAGGACAAGTTGTATTTACCGAAGGGTCAACAATAAACGGTGTTTTTTGTGTGAAATCTGGGAAATGTAAATTATCCAAATTAAACAGTAATGGTAAAGAGCAAATAGTTCGTTTTGTAAAAGGTGGTGATGTTTTGGGCTACCGTTCGGTTATTGTTAATGAACCTGTAACATTAACTGTTACTGCTCTAGATAATATGAATGCCTGTTTTATTCCGAAAGCTGACATTTTTGATGCTTTAGAAAAAAACCCAAAGTTTATGATGGACATGATGAAAACAGCATGTACTGATTTAAAAGACGCTAACATGACGCTTTCAAAAATGGCTCAAAAAAATGTTCGTGAACGTTTAGCAGACACCTTATTGTTTTTACAAGAAACATTTGACGTTACTGAAGATGGTTATATTGATGTGCAATTAAGTAGAGAGGAAATATCTAGTATTATTGGTACAGCTACAGAATCTGCTATTCGATTATTATCTGAATTTAAAAAAGAAAAACTCATCAATTTAAAAGGTAAAAACATACAAATAGTTGATGCACAGAAGTTGCGAAATATCTCTGAAGGGTTTTAATACAATACTTCTTTTACAACACATTTACACTAGGGTTTATCAGTTTTTAATATGATAAAAGTCATTTGTAAGTAAGGCTAATATCTAGAACTTTGTAGTACTAATTTTTATATAAGTATTATGAAGTACACTAAAATAGCGTTATTAGCATTTGTTGCTATACTATCACAAAATGTCTTTTCACAAATAGATGTCGATTTAGAATTAAGGCCTCGAGCTGAGTACAGACACGGTTTTAAATCATTACATACCGATGGTAATGATCCTACTGTATTTGTATCTCAACGCACACAATTGAACACAAATTACTCTAGTGAAAAATTAAAAGTAAGGTTTAGCTTACAAGATGTCCGCGTTTGGGGAGATGTCCCTACTTTAAATACTGCCGACAATTTAGGTACAAATTTACACGAAGCATGGGCAGAATTAACATTAAACCCTAAATTCTTTTTAAAAGTTGGACGACAAGAGATAAACTTAGATGACCAACGAATTTTCGGAAGTGTTAATTGGGTGCAACAAGCTAGAAGTCATGATGTTGCCTTATTAAAATACAGAAACAACACTTTTAAATTAGATTTTGCAGTGGCTTATAACCAAGATAAATATGAGCCTATCAATAGTGTTTATGGAGATGAGAACGCTGCAGTAGCAAATAATTATAAAACTATACAATATGTATGGTTACATAAAGATTGGTCTAAATTAAAAGCCAGTTTTTTATTACTAAATAATGGCTTACAGCATATTGATTTAATTGATTCAGATAAAAACGAAACACGATTTAGTCAAATGGCCGGTTCTCACCTTAATTATAAAACTAATAAGTTAAGCCTAACTTCTAATTTGTATTATCAATTTGGAAAAGATAGAGCTGATAACGATTTGAATGCTTACTTAGTGAGTTTAGATGCAGCTTATAATGTAACACAAAAAATAAATACTGGTTTAGGTGCCGAACTTATTAGTGGTAATGAAACCGGAGCCCCTTCTAACGGAGAAAACAATGCGTTCATGCCCCTTTATGGAACTAATCACAAATTTAACGGGTTAATGGATTACTTCTATGTAGGTAACCATGGTAACAACGTAGGATTATTAGATGTATATTTAAAGACAAAATTTAAATTTAATGAGAAATCTAGTTTGTACGTAGGTATTCATAATTTTTCTGCTGCGGCAAAACGTAGTAATATAGATAACCAATTAGGTAACGAGCTAGATTTTGTTTATGCTCATAAACTGCAAAAAAATGTGATGTTAAAAGCAGGATATTCTCACTTTTTTGCTGCTGAAGGTATGGAAGCTTTACCAAACGGAAATAATTCTGGAGCAACTAATAACTTAGGTTGGGTGATGTTAGTTATTAAACCAACGCTATTCAAAAGTACTCCAAAGTAATAAACAAGATCGATAGTTAACTTAACTATCACAATACAGATACTATGACAATTACAAAAGACAATACAGTAGCATCAATAGTTACTAAAAACATAAAAACTGCACATGTGTTTAAAAAACACGGAATTGATTTCTGCTGCGGAGGTGGTATTTCAATTGAAAAAGCTTGCGATAAAAATAATGTTAGTGTAGATATACTAATGAATGATCTATCTACCATGGATGCACCTACTGATAAATCTCTTGATTTTGATAATTGGGAGTTAGACTCTCTAATTGACCATATCGTGTCTACACATCATAGCTATGTAAGTGAAAGTGTACTGATACTTTCTCAATACGCAAATAAAGTTGCTAAAGTGCATGGACATCATTATGACTTTTTATTAGAGGTTAATACACTATTTCATGAGGTTGCCAATGAATTAGTCGCACACATGCAAAAAGAAGAACAAATACTGTTCCCATATATTAAAAAAATTGTTGCTGCAAAAAGAAATCAAGAAACTACTACTCCACCAGCCTTTGGTACGGTAAGTAACCCAATTACTATAATGGAGCATGAACATGAAAATGCAGGGGAAGTATTGAGGAAAATTGCAGCTTTAACAAGTAATTACACAACACCAGATGGTGCATGTAATACATTTAAAGCATTATATTCTAAGCTTGAAGAGTTTGAACAAAATTTACACCAACATATACATTTAGAGAACAATATTTTACACCCTAAAGCTATCGTTTTAGAACAAAGTTTAACTAAATAAATATTTTTTTAACACTCTTAATGAGTCATCTTTTTATAAGGTGACTCATTTTTATTTCATATATTTTAGTTTTATAAAGTAACATGAATCAATTAAAAAATTACAGTACACTCGCATTAATATATTTTTTGATTATTGCTATTTTAGGTGTTGTCATGAGATTATTCCCTATTATACAAATCTCTGCAAATTATAAGTTTCTTGTTCATACACACTCTCACGTTGCTTTATTAGGCTGGGTTTACACTGCACTTACTACACTCATTTATTTATTATACTTACGTAAGTCACAAATACATAGGCACTTCAAAAACATCTTTATATTTACTCAAGTCACAATTATAGGAATGTTATTGTCCTTTCCATTTATTGGCTATGCTTTCTTTTCAATACTATTCTCAACTTTGTTCCTAATTGCATCTTACCTATTTGCATGGCTAGTATTTAAATACACTCCTACAGAATTAAAACAAACCTATTCGTATAAACTTATTAAGATTGCGCTATGGTATATGATAATCTCCAGTATTGGTCCATGGACTTTAGGAGCAATCATGTCTACACTTGGTCAAGGATCTTCTTTATATAAAAACGCCATATACTTCTATTTACATTTTCAATATAATGGCTGGTTTTTAGTTGCTCTATTAGGATTATTTACAAGAATACTAGAACAACAAAATATCGTATTCTCAAAAATAGAGTTTTCAATAATATATTGGTTATTTAATACTGGAGTAGTAGCTACTTTTTTAATTTCAATTTTATGGATGTCACCAAGTATATCTATAAATGGTATTGCAGGTATCGGGAGTATATTACAGTTAATAGCCTTTATTATATTTATAAAGAAATTGAATGACATAAAATTAGAGTCAAATCAATATTTACTTAACCTATTTATTGTTTTTTTCTTAATCAAATTAATCATGCAATTACTCGGTTGTTTTCCTTATTTCTCATCGAGTATTAGCTACAATGTCGATTTAGTTATCGGTTATATCCATTGGGTATTTTTAGGTGTTGTTAGTATCGGATTACTTAGTTTGTTAAGTCATTTTAAATTAATTAAGGTCACTAAAGTTACAATAACTTTATATACCATTGGTTTTTTACTTACTGAAGCTTTATTATTCTATAAAGGGACAGTAGTTTGGTTAGAACTAAACCTAAACACTAACTATTATCATTATTTAGCTGGAGCAAGCATCATATTGTTATTAAGTATGGTTAGGTTATTTATCTTACAATTAAAGCGGAAATAATAACTCAATGCACATTAAAACAAAAAGGATTGCTATATAATTTAATTACAGCAATCCTTTCCTTTTAAATAATGGTTAGTTATTTACTTTTTCTTATATCTTAATTTTCCAATTTCTATTCCGATAGCTGTTCGAGCTAAAATAGTAAAGACGAATGCTCCCATAGCCCAAATACCCAGAGTCACTCCTATTTCTATTCCAGTAGGTGTATATTCAGCTATTTTACCATAAGCACCTGGTATAAATCCTGGAACAATCAATCCAAAACCTTTTTCAATCCATATTGCCACAAACAAAATGAAGCAAGCGAAAAATAAGATTTTAAAATTATTTCTTAATTTATGAAATGTCAATAAAACTGTAGCCAATACATTCAATGGTATGGCTGTCCATATCCAAGGCATTAAAGCATTTTTACCATGTAATCCGAAGAATAAATAATATGCACTTTCACTATGGTGTGTAGGTGCGTAAAACTCTTTAAACAATTCAGAAACTAACATAATTAAGTTTATTTGAGCAGCAACAGTAACTACCATTGCAATTTTCTTAATTGTTTTATCTTCTATTTTAAAAGGTGTATGTGTTCTAATTATCGCTAATACTAAAATTATCAACGCTGGTCCTGCAGCAAAAGCAGAAGCTAAAAATCGTGGTCCTAACAAGGCGTTATTCCAAAAAGGCTTTGCTTGTAATCCTTGATATAAAAATGCTGTTACTAAGTGTATTCCTACAGCCCAAAATACAGATAAAAATGCACCAGGAATATACACTTTTGATTTCGCTTCTTTTCCTTGATAATGCCTGAATAAAATATACATTGGAATAGTTATATTTATTAACAAATATCCATTCAACGCAATAACATCCCAAGTTAACATAGAGTTAGGAAAGTTAAACACCCCTATACCAGGCAACATATGCCAAAGTACAGATGGTCCTCCCATATCTGCCACTACAAAAGCCAAACACATAATTAATGCAGCAACAGCTAATCCTTCTCCAATAAGAACAGCTTGCTTAAAATCAATATCTTTTAAAACATATGTAGGCATTACAAGCATTACAGCAGCAGCAGCAACACCAACCAAAAAAGTGAAGTTTGAGATGTATAATCCCCAACTCACACGGTCTGTCATTCCTGTCACACTTAATCCTTCTTCTATTTGTATTGAATAGCAATACATACCTACTAACATGATAAAAGTTAGCACAGCCATCCATATATGATATTTTCTTGAGCCATGAGTTATGGCGTCAAGACTATCTTTTATTAAACTTCCAAAAACTTTAAACATAGTTTATTTAAATATAAATTGATGTATTAATTTAATCCATAAAGTACCAGAATTTAGGCTCAGTACCTAAATCTTCCTTTAATCTAAACACTTTTTTATTTTCTAATACCCAACGAATTGTGCTTTCAGGATCTAGTAAGTTTCCAAAGATTCTTGCTCCAGTTGGGCATGCCTCCACACAAGCTGGGTTTTTACCTTCTCTAGAACGTTGCACACAGAAAGTACATTTTTCCATGACCCCTTTTTTACGCATACGGTTTCCTAAATAATGTTGATTTTTATTCACTTCTTCTTCAGGAACTTCTGGTTTTTTCCAGTTAAATCGTCTTCCATCGTAAGGACATGCAGCCATACAGTAACGACAACCAACACACCAGTCATAATCAACGACAACCAAACCATCTTCTTCTTTCCAAGTTGCTTGTACCGGACACACCTCTACACATGGTGGATTATCACAATGAAAACATTGAGTTCCCATATAAAAGTGACCTTCTGCCGGAACTTCATGGTAATAATTATCATCTGCCTCATTAAAATTAAAACCTTTACCGTCTTTCATTTCATGAATACGAATGTATTGCATTTGTGAATCTCTATCTTGGTTATTCTCCTCAACACATGCATTCACACAGTCCATATAACCTTGACATTTAGAAATATTGAAAGCATACCCAAAAAGAACATCTTCTTCTGCATTTTTAGAAGACATGCTAATATTTTTACCTGTTCGTAGTTGGTATGAACGTACCAATCTATCTACAGTAGCACTTTTCTCATCATCTGTCATCAGTTTATAGTTTCCTTTAAACTGTTCTTCCCAATCAATTTGTGCTTTTTCTTTTGAGTCATCACTAGACACAACACTTGTACAAGATGATACAGCTCCTGCTCCAATTAATAAGCTTGCTGTTAATTTCTTAAACGCAGATCTACGATCCATTTTTACATCAAAAACTTGCTCAAATCCATCTTTATGACGCTCTTCACCAATAGAAGCATTTACAGCATTTTTAAAGAACTCCTGTTCATTTAATTCTTCTTTTGGTTGTTCAGAATTACATCCTCCAGATGTTTTTCCACAACCACAAGAGCCTGAAGTTGATTGTTGTTTATGCTTACTATTAAGGTTTAGAGTAAACCATTTTTTACTGTTACTACTCATATATTGTGAATTTTCACCTTTGACAGGTGTCTATTGTCTTTCTTTTACTTTTTGGGTGTTATATCTTACTGGCCATTTTGAGGCAATATGGGGTTTATGAGGATTATGACAATTTACACATGTCATTGATGCCCTTGGTGGCGCCCAACTTCCAATACGTTTACCATGCGCACCACCTTTCCAATCTTCAAATTGTTTAGTATGGCATTGATTACATAGATTATAACTTTTGTTGAAATCTATTTTATTATTTGTTAAACTTTTTAAGTTATCCATATCATCACCATTATGACACGTCAAGCAATTCATTGTATTTTCATTAGCATGAACTAAATTAATATCCCAATGTGCTCTTTTACCAGTATTGTTTTGTTGTAATTCACTTAACGATTTTGAATGACACTCAGTACAAGCGTATGACTTAATTTGACTTTTTCGCTCAGGTATTAAAAATGTATGTTCACCTTCAGTAATTTCAATTGTTTTTACATGGTCTATATATTTATCAGAAGTAATAGTTGTTCCATGATAATCTCTACTTTTTGCTTCAATCTTATCAATTACACCGTGATACTCTTCTTCATGATGCTTACATGAAGTAAGCGTTAACATTAAAAAAAGTATATATATTGATATGTTTATTTTCTTATACATATTTTATAATCTTATTTAGCTCTTTTAAACACTCCTATATCTGTAGTTTCCTTATTATTAAGAACATGACATTGCCTACAGTTTATACGCTCTGGATGTGACACTCTAATCTCTTTTGGAGCACTTGGCCCAGCGTGACAAGATAAGCAGTTTTCATGTAATTGTATTTGATGTGGTATAACAGGTGGGCTTCCATTTAAAGCGTTATTAACTCCAGTTTTTGGAGCAATAACTTCATTATATGTAAATCCTTTAAATAAACCATCTGTTTTTTCTACTACATGACACTGTCTACAGTTTACCAATTCAGGATGTGGCGTTACAGGAGCATATGCATTAAAACTTTTCTGTAAACCCACCATTATGATGACATTTTAAACAACTGTTTTCTCCCATATTTCGTTCATCCTTTACAGGATGCGGAATACTTGGCGGGGCTCCGTGATAGGCTCTATTATCATAATAAGTATTTAATGTCCTTTGATGATTTTCATCAACTGGCATTTTTGCATACTCCAATGCATATTCAGATCGTTGAAACACACCTTTCTCTGAAGGAATCAGAGAAATCGAGCTCGTTTTTTCCGTAGATATATACGCTTCTTCTAAACCAGATTTGTAACTAAAGTTCCAAATAGCGATAAAAGCTGCGAATAAAATAACGAATAATGATATAATTCCTAGTCTTTTCATGAATTAAGCCTTTTCTACTTTAACAGCACATTTTTTATAATCCGGTTCTTTTGAAATTGGACAAAAAGCATCTAACGTAACATCGTTAATTAACATGTTTTCATCAAAAAACGGAACAAAAACTTGCCCTTTAGTTGGCAAACCTCTTTCATTTATAGAAGCTGGCAATACACAAGAACCCCTTCGTGATGTTACTTTTATTTTTTCTCCATTTCTAATTCCTAACGCTTTTGCATCTGCTGGATGAAATTCAGCATAGGCATGTGGCATTGCTTTGTGTAGTACAGGTATTCTACGAGTCATAGATCCTGTATGCCAATGTTCTATTACACGACCAGTATTTAACCAAAATGGGTATTCCTTATCCGGAACTTCTGGTGCTGGTTCATATGGACGTTGCCAAATAACAGCTTTTCCATCAGGCTTCCCATAAAAATGAAACTCTTCATCATTTGAACAAGCAGGGTCATATTTAGAGTTAAAACGCCATTGCGTAGATTTACCGTCAACATAAGGCCATATTGCTCCAGATTGTTTCTTTAATACTTCTAACGGTGCCATTTCATGCTTCTTACCTGCATGAAATTGACGATATTCATTATAAATTTCTTCAACGTGGTTTTCTTCTGAATAAGGGAATAAATCTCCATACCCCATACGTTTAGCCACTTCAATTGTCATCCAAGCATCAGGAGTGGTTTCCCCAGGTCCTTCCACCATTTTATCCCAATGTTGAGTTCTTCTTTCTGAGTTACCATACAATCCTGATTTTTCAATATGCCATGATGCTGGTAAAATCACATCTGCTACATCAGAAGTTGGGGTTGGAAACACATCAGAAACTACAACAAAACAAGATTCTTTTTCCATTCCTGGACGGAATCTACTCGTTCTAGGCAATGATACTAATGGGTTCACAACTTGAGTCCATATAAACTTAATATCCCCCCTATCAACTGCTCTAAACATTTCAGTAGCATGATATGTTGGTTTTGAAGGAATTCTTTCCACAGGAACTTTCCAAATTTTTGCAGCCTTAGCCCTATGTTTAGGATTCATTACTACACCTTTTGGTAATTTATGTGTAAATGTTCCTACTTCACGAGCTGTCCCGCATGCAGATGGTTGTCCTGTTAAAGAAAATGGTCCATTACCTGGTTGAGAAATTTTACCAGTTAACAAGTGTATGTTATAAATAATATTATTCATCCATGTACCTCTTGTATGTTGGTTAACCCCCATACACCATAGAGACATTACTTTTTTATTTGGATCACCAAAAATTGAAGCCAAATACTTAATATCTTTTACAGATACTTTAGAATATTTTGCGACTTTTTCTGGAGTATAATCTTCCAAAAAGGCCTTGTATTCTTCGAAATTTATTTTTTCAGGCTTGTCTTTAAATTTGTATCTATCTTCAAGACCATAACCCATATTAGTAAGCCCCTTACTAAAGTTACAGTATTTCTCGACAAAAGACTTATTAACCCAACCATTATTAATTATCTCATAACATATAGCATTTCCTACAGCTAAATCAGTTTGAGGTTCAAATAAAATTGATCTATTTGAAGCCATACTTGAACGAGTTGTCCTTGTTGCAAAATCAATAATCTTAGCTCCTCTATTATTTTTTTGTTCTAACATTCTTGAGAATAATACTGGATGCATTTCTGCCATATTATTCCCCCATGTTACATAGTAGTCTGCATGGTCAAAATCCTCATAACATCCCATTGGTTCATCTGCCCCAAAAGTAGTTAAGAACCCTGCAACTGCACTAGCCATGCATAAACGAGCATTACAATCTAAATTATTTGTACCAATGGCACCTTTCATAAATTTAGAAGCTACATAACCTTCAGGAATTGTTGATTGCCCTGAAGTATACATTGCTACCGAATCTTTACCATGTTTTTCAATGGTTTCTTTCATTTTATTTGCAACTAAATCTAAAGCTTCATTTATTGGAGTTTTGACATATGTTCCATTCTTTTTAACCAAAGCGTGCGTTAATCTATCACTAGATTGAATACACATAGTTTGGTGGTATCCTTTTACACAAAGAAGTCCTTTATTTACAGAAGAGTTAGGGTCACCTTTTACAGCAACAGCCTTTCCGTTTTCAACCCCAACTAAAATACCACACCCAACACCGCAAAAACGACAAGGTGATTTTTTCCAATCTAGATCACCTCCTTTCGGTAGATTCTTTTCTTGTTCTTCAGCAAATATTATTCCTGGAAACATAGTTGCCGCAGCAGTCATTGCTGATAGCACTGCCATTTTTTTAATAAAACTACGTCTATTACTTAAAGAAGTATACATACAGTATTAATTTTTAGGTGTATTAAATCCTGAAACCATTGCTAGTAATTTTAAACTCTCAATATTTTCAATTTTCATTTTTATTTTTTTTTCATCTTCATCTGTTTCCGTATCTGTAACAACTACTAATATGTCTTTGTTTTCTGCAGGTATAACGTCACACTGATTTATCTCTTTCAATGCTTTTATCAGCTCCTCTTTTTTTCCTTCGTGTGGATGAGCTAAATAACTTATGATTGCCATATATTACTGATTTTCTTGATACTGTAAATTACTCATTTTTTTCCTCAAAATTAGATGACATTTATCATATGTGTTTTATTTAAATTAGGTCTAAATAATTTAGCATGATTTATATCATAAAACCAACAAGAATAATTGCGTTATATTTGTAAATACATAACGGATTGAAAATCCTTTTAGAAAATCACATAACAATGATAGGTGTAGAAACAGCGTTACAATTAGTTGAAAAAAACATACTTGAGCAAAAATATATCAGCGTAAAGTTAGATGCATCACTAAATTGTGTGTTATCAAAAGACATTATTTCACCAATAAATATGCCTCCTTTTCAACAGTCTGCAATGGATGGTTATGCACTTAACTTATGTAATACTTCTGTATATACTATTATTGATGAAGTAAAAGCAGGTGATGGACATAACCCCATATTAAAAAATGGTGAAGCAATACGCATTTTTACTGGCGCGCCAGTACCTGAAACAGCAAATGCTGTTGTAATGCAAGAAAAAACAATCACAAAAAATGGTTCTCTAGAACTTCAAAATATTGTTGTAAAAAATGATAATATTCGTCCAAAAGGGGAACAAGTAAAAAAAGGAGGAATTGCTTTAAAAAAAGGAACCAAAATCACACCTGCAGCAATTGGCTTTTTAGCATCACTTGGAATTACTGACGTTGATGTTTATAAGCAACCTAAAATATCACTTATAGTCACTGGTAATGAATTGACAATTCCTGGGCAACCATTAGAATACGGAAAAATATTTGAAAGTAACTCTATGATGTTAGCAGCAGCATTAAAAAACATAGGCTGCTCAAATATTAACATACAATACGTTAACGATGATTATTCAGCAACAAAAAAGTTATTAGACAACTCTATAAATTCAAATGATATTGTCATAATTACAGGAGGTATCTCTGTAGGAGATTATGATTTTGTGGGTAAAGCTTTAAATGAACTCAAAGTAAACGAGATATTTTATAAAGTAAAACAAAAACCAGGAAAACCACTATATTTTGGAAAAAAAGAAAATACTGCGATTTTTGCTTTACCTGGTAACCCTGCAGCTGCTTTAAGTTGCTTTTACATTTATGTATATCCTGCTTTACAGAAAATATCAGGACATGCAAAAATTCATCTTAAAGGTACAATAGCGAAATCCTTATCAACTTTCGATAAAAAAGGGAATCGCGCTCAATTTTTAAAGGCTATTTTTTCTGATAATTCTGTTTCTATTTTGGAAGGACAAAGTTCAGCTATGCTTCAAACTTTTGCTCTAGCAAATGCTCTAGTTTATTTACCAGAAGAACACAACAAAATAGAAGTTAATGACGATGTTCAAGTAATTCTTTTACCAAATTAATCAATAATGAATTATAAAATTAAAAGTCGAATTTGGATTGAATTAGATGACAATGTGCTATTAGGCGAAGGAAGAGTTCGTTTACTTAAAGCTATTGAATCTACTGGTTCGTTATCTAAGGCGGCTAAAAATTTAAACATGTCATATAAAAAAGCTTGGACTTTAATTGATGCTGTAAACAAAAACCGCTAAACATCCTGTAGTCACAACAAGTATTGGAGGAAAAAACGGTGGAGGCGCTCAATTAACAACATATGGTAAAACACTAATTACCGCCTTTGAAGACATCAACAATAATTGTTGGGATTATTTAGACAAACAAATATACAAGATTGATAGTATATGATCACTGAGCTTATAAACATATGGCCATTTTTAGCAATCTTACCGGTTGTGGCTTTTTTATACGCAAGTGTTGGACATGGTGGTGCAAGTGGCTATTTAGCATTAATGGCATTGTTTTCTTTTTCATCAGAAATAATGAAACCTACTGCCCTACTTTTAAATTTATTTGTTGCTGCTATAGCTTTTTATCATTATTACAACCAAGGTTATTTTAACAAGAAATTATTTTTGTCTTTTGCAGCAGCATCAATACCAATGGCATTTTTAGGTGGCTTAATAACTATTGACGCTTCTCTTTATAAAAAAGTATTAGGTGTTTTATTAATTTTTGCAATTCTGAAACTATTAAATGTTTTCGGGAAAGAGAACCAAAAAATAAAAACAAATTAAAATTTGGCAAGGAGTTATAGTTGGTGGTATTATTGGTTTTTTCTCTGGTTTAATAGGTATTGGTGGCGGTATTATATTAAGCCCAATAATTTTATTACTTCACTGGGGAAAAATGAAAGAAGCCGCTGCTGTTTCTGCTTTGTTTATTTGGGTTAATTCTGCAGCAGGCTTGGCTGGTCAACTAAGCACAGGAGTAACTTTAACATCACAATCAATAATGTTGGTTGCAATTGCTTTAATTGGCGGGTTTTTTGGCGCTTATTTAGGAAGTCAAAAATTTAATAACAAGATTCTCAAAAACATGTTGGCATTTGTTTTAATTATAGCATCAGTAAAATTGATTTTAACTTAATGACACAAAAAAAGCACATAACAGGTATTATTCTCGCTGGAGGAAAAAGCTCTCGAATGGGTACAGATAAAGGCTTTCTTTCTTTTAATGGAAAAACATTTATCCAACACAGCATAGATGCATTAAGTCCGTTAGTAGATGATATTATTATTGTGAGTAATGATTATAAATATGATAGTTTCAACTTAAAACGAGTTGAAGATTTAATTAAAAACTCAGGGCCAATAGCTGGTATATATACCGGTTTATACCATTCAAAAACAAATAATAATATTGTTTTAAGCTGTGATATACCTATGATTGATCACATTGTTTTAGAAGAATTAATTCAACAAAACACAGCTGAGGTTGATGTCACTCTAATAGAAAGCAAAAATAAGCAAATGCCATTAATTGCACTCTATAAAAAAGATTGCATACACAAATGCTTAGAACTGTTAAATACGGGAGAAAGACGATTGAAAGTATTAATTGAAAACCTAAAATCGAAGATAATATTATTAGAACAGCCTTTAGAAAAACACACCGCAAATATCAATACACAATTAGAACTAAATACATTAATCAATGAACTTGAACATTAAATATTTTGGAATGCTCACCGAAGTTACTCAGTGTCAAGAAGAAACAATAGAGTTTACACAAACGACTGTTTCTGAGTTGCTGAATGCTCTTTTTAATAAATACCCAACTTTAAAAGAAAAAAACTTTCAAGTAGCACAAAATCAGACATTAGTTACAACAGACGCTACAATTTCTAACCCTGAAATTGCTTTATTACCACCTTTTGCAGGAGGTTAATATCAAAATAAAAAAATATGAAAACACATAACATAAAAAACGTTTTTAAAGACGGTGCTATATCTTCTGAATTTATTGCAAACTCTATAGCAAAGCATCAATCAAAAACAACTATTGGTGCACATAACATCTTTTTAGGTCAAGTTCGCGCAGATGAAATTGACAATAAAATAGTTGCCTCAATTGAATATACTGCATATGAAGATATGGCAAATGAAAAATTTCATGAGATTAGAGAAGCTGCTTTTGAAAAGTTTGATCTGACTTGCATGCACATTTACCATAGTTTGGGTAATGTAAAAGCTGGCGAAATTTGCTTATTTGTATTTGTATCGTCAAAACGAAGAAAAGAAGTTTTCCCAGCAATAGAATACATTGTAAATGAGATAAAAGCTCATGTACCAATCTTCGGAAAAGAAGTCTTTGAAGATGCTTCTCACCAATGGAAAGTAAATAGTTAAACTTATTAAAAAATCATCAGATCATACAAAATGGTAGATATCACACATAAAATTAACACATTAAGAGTTGCAACAGCTCAAGCTGTAATTAAGGTCAGTAAACCAGAAACTATAGCTGCAATTAAAAACAATACCGTACCTAAAGGTGATGTGTTTGCTATGAGTAAAGCATGTGGGTTGTTAGGCGTTAAAAATACACCTTTAATCTTGGCAGACTGTCATCCGCTACCTATTGAATATACAGGAATTGAATATGACATTAACGGTTTAGAAATTACTGTATTGTGTACCATAAAAACTATTTATAAAACTGGTGTTGAGGTTGAAGCCATGCACGGAGCAAGTGTTGTTGCATTAAATATATATGATATGTTAAAACCTATTGATAAGGGTGTTGAAATTCATCATATAAAACTCTTACACAAAAAAGGCGGTAAATCTGATTTTAAAGATAAATTCAGGAAGGATCTTACTGCTGCTGTTATTGTATGTTCAGATACTATTTCTGCTGGTCAAAAAGAAGATAAAGCAGGAAAAGCTATTATTAAAAAATTAGAAGAAAGTGATGTTGTTATTTCTGATTACATCATCATTCCTGATGAAAAAGATATTATTCAAAATAAAGCAACATTTTATCAAGAACAAGGCATAGATTTAATTATTTATACTGGAGGAACTGGTTTATCAAAAAGAGATGTAACTCCAGAAGCGTTATTGCCCATATTAAACAGAACCATTCCTGGTATTGAAGAAGCCATACGTAGTTACGGACAAGAACGTACACCATATGCAATGCTTTCAAGAAGTATAGCTGGTACTTTAAAAGACTCTTTAGTGTTAGCTTTACCTGGATCAACAAATGGCGCAAGAGAATCAATGGATGCTATATTTCCTTCTATTTTACATATTTTCAGAATTTTAAAAGGCGCTAGACACGACTAATGAATGCTTCTAAAAACATATTAACCGATCAATTTGGTAGAGACCACAGTTACTTAAGAATTTCTTTAACTGAACGCTGTAATTTACGTTGCACCTATTGTATGCCGTCTGATGGAGCATCTCTTTCTCCAAAATCACATATCATGACAGCTGATGAATTATTTGCTATAGCAAAAACATTTGTTGATAATGGAGTTACTAAAATTCGTTTAACTGGTGGGGAACCATTAGTTAGGAAAGATGCAGCTGCTATTTTAAAACAACTAGCTACTCTTCCTGCTGAATTGGCTATAACTACCAATGCCGTTTCTGTAGATCGGTTTATAGACACCTTTAAAGAATGTGGTATTCATAATATCAATGTTAGTTTAGATTCTTTAAATGCTGAGAAATTTCAAGAAATTACACGAAGAAACTATTTTGAAAAAGTTTACAATAATATTTTACTTTTAGTTAAAAACGGATTTAATATTAAATTAAACGTTGTACTTATTAAAGACTTCAATGACAACGAAATTATTGATTTTATTAAATTAACTAAAGTATTACCTATAACAATTCGGTTTATTGAGTTTATGCCATTTGATGGCAATAAATGGGATTTAAAAAAAATGGTATCACTTCAAGAAATTCTTGATACTGTAAATTCTGAATTTAAATCAAACAGTGTACTTCGTTTACAAGATGCTAAAAATGATACTTCAAAAAACTATCGAATAAATGATTATAAAGGTACTTTTGCCATAATTAGTTCTGTTACAAACCCTTTTTGTGATTCATGTAACAGGTTACGTTTAACTGCAAATGGGCAAATTAAAAACTGTTTATTTTCTGCAGAAGAGTCTGATTTATTAACTTCTTTTAGAAATGGTAAAGATATTCAACCTATCATTCAAAAAGCAGTTCTCTCAAAATTAAAAATTCGCGGAGGTATGGATACCTTAGAAAAATTAAAAGAACCAAATCTCCATACAAAAAATAGAAGCATGGTAGCTATTGGGGGATAATCATTCTCTTCCTCCTACCTATTACACTTTATTACAACAGTTTAGCCAGCTTCAAATTACACTTCTGTTAATAATATTTTAATAAGTCTTATAAAAGCTAACAATATGGTCAAATTAACACACATACAAGTCGGTCAAAAAATCAAGTCTATAAATGATTATATAGTGTCAAGCAATGCTGTAGACGGCTCTAAAGTTGACGCAAATGCTAATGTAGCATCCAAAAATATAGCAACACTTGAAGCTGAATTAAATAAGGATATCAATATTCAGAAAAAAAACACTTGTAAAACGACAAATTGCTCATGAATTTGATGAGGAACTCGCAAATGAGTAGGTACGCCAAATAGAAAATCATGAAATCTATGTGCATGATGAAACTTCATTAAAACCTTATTGTACGTCTATTAGCATGTATCCTTTTTTAATTGACGGACTTACAAAATTAGGTGGAGAAAGTCAGGCTCCTCAGCATTTAGAGAAATTTTGTGGAGAGTTTGTCAAGCTTGTATTTGCAGTAAGCTCTCAATTTGCAGGTGCATTAGCAACAGTTGAGTTCATGATGTATTTTGATCATTTTACATGGACATGATAGCATTAAATATTTTGATGGTGGCTCTGCCCTTCATTTAGATCTTGAAGAAACACCAAAACAAAGCTGGTTTTATCAAACTAATTAATGCTACAGCAACGGCTGGTTGTAATTATTTCTGTTTTAACATCAAAATAACAATTTGTAATACATGTCAACATATAGATAAAGAAACACTACATTATTGTAGCTTATGTTTTTCTAATAATATTGATCATGCTACACGAGTAATAGGCTATTTAAAACGTGTAAAGAGCTTTAGTTTAGGCCATCAAAAAGAACATCAATTGCGTTATTACCATTCTTAACATTTTTTTAAGATATATTTCATTTTATGACAATTATCATGTTTACAAAACCACTAAACAATTATTTTTGTATAAAAGATAAAAATATCTTTTAATCTAAAACTATTAAGATTATGCTATCAAAAAAACAAGCACGAGCATTTTTCCTCGGAGGAACAGTAGTCACATTTGCAATATTTATTGGGCTGACAATTTTTTCCTTCAGTAAAAGTCAAGATCAAACTCACCATGATAAAATAACTGAAGAGGTTATAAGAGGTAAGGTATTATGGGAAGAAAACAACTGTATGGGTTGTCATTCAATTTTAGGTGAAGGTGGCTATTATGCACCTGAATTAACAAAGGTTATTGACAGACGTGGCGTTGGATATATAAAAGCAGCACTAATGTCACCAATTCCATGGGCACCAAACGGTCGTAAAATGGTGGCTTATGGTTTTACAAATGAAGAAGCAGATGACTTGATAGCCTTTTTTGATTGGATAGATGATATTGATTTAAACGGATTTGATACGGTTGTATCACCTTTAGCTAAAGATAAAAAACAATAATAAATACTAACACCTAAGAAACTAATTATGAAATATAAATCACAAAAAGTAGCCTATTGGTTTTTTGCTTTTTCAATTTTACTCTTTGCCTTACAAATTGTGTATGGGTTTATTATGGGGTTTGCAAGAATTGGGTTTGATAACCTTCATGAATTCATACCATTTAATACAGCTAGAGCCGTACACACAAACTTACTTGTTGTATGGCTATTGTCGGGGTTTATGGGAGCAGCATATTATATTATCCCAGAAGAAGCACAAAGAGAGTTGATTAATGTTAAATTAGCATATGTACAACTAATATCACTGGCAGTAGTTGCCGTATCTGCAATTATTGGATATCATTTTAATTGGTGGGAAGGACGAAAGTTTTTAGAAATACCACGTCAATTAGACTATTTAGTTGTTGTAAATGTGCTCTTGTTTTTAGGTTTGATATTAGCAACGCTATACAAAGCTAAAAGAAGAACTACCACAGCATTAGTTCTTTCAATGGGATTATTATTTGCTGCGCTATTATATCTACCAGGTATGTTACCTTTTGATAGTCAAGTAACCGATTCATTCTTCAGATGGTGGGTTGTTCACTTATGGGTAGAAGGTGTTTGGGAATTAATTATGGGAGGTATTTTATCTTTCTTATTAATTAAACTAACTGGTGTTGATAGAGAAGTTATTGAAAAATGGTTATATGTTATTGTAGGATTAACTTTTTTATCAGGTATTCTAGGAACTGGACACCATTATTATTATATAGGTGTAAATAAAATTTGGTTAGTTGTAGGTGGAGTTTTCTCTGCATTAGAACCATTAGCCTTCTTAGCTATGGCATTATTCGCAGTGAATATGTATAGAAAAGGTGAGAAAAAACACCCTAACAAACTCGCTTTATATTGGACCTTAGGTGCTTCAATAGTATCATTCATTGGTGCAGGATTATTAGGGTTCGCACACACATTACCCCAAACTAATTTATACACACACGGTACATTAGTAACTGCAATGCACGGACATCTTGCATTTTGGGGAGCATACGCTATGATTGTGTTAGCAATAATCAGTTACGCGTTACCTAACCTAACAGGTAGAAAATTATATGAAAGCTCTCGTGGATATATGGCGTTTTGGCTATCTAATATTGGAATGTTAGGGATGACAGTTGCCTTTGGTGTAGCGGGTGTGGCTCAAGTATATCTTGAACGTAAATTAAAAATGGAATTTATGGAAGTTCAAAATGAAATCAGCATTCACTTTGTAGTGCTAATATTATGTGCATCGTTATTTGCTACCGGAATTATTCTATACATAATTGACTTTTATAAACATGGTAAACCAACAGACGAAGCCTTAGAACTTAAAAACTAACACCTTATGAAAACATTAAAATTAATAGCAGTACTTGTTTTAGTAACTTTAATAGCAAGTTGTGGTAACTCTGAGAAGAAAACAACAAACACACAACCTACTACTCCTAAAACAAAACATTCAAAAGAAACAGAATCAAATGATGTGGCTGAAAATTCATCTACAGAAAACACTTTAGATGGAAAAATTGCATCGGGTAAAGCAATTTACCAACGTACATGTGTTGCATGCCATCAAGCCAATGGCACAGGTATTCCTAATGCTTTTCCACCTTTAGCGGCATCAGATTATTTAAACGCTGATATTGACCGTGCAATTGATATTGTATTAAGAGGAAAAACAGGAGAAATTACTGTAAACGGAACTACTTATAATAGTGTTATGACAAAACAAGACATAAGCAATAGTGAAGTTGCAGATGTATTAACTTACATATACAACTCATGGGGAAATAACAAAACAGACGTTACAACTGCCCAAGTAAATAAGATTAAAAATAACATATAATTAAACCATAGAACAGATGAAAAAAGTTGGATTATTACTTATGCTTGGTGCGTTAACACTAACCGTAAGTTGCAAACAAGAAACAAAATCAGAAGACACTGTGGCTTCAAAAGACACAGCAACTATCAATATTAAAGGAACTATGGATGCAGAGTTAACTGCGCCTCCACATGTCCCGCCTTCTGTAGGTGATCGTAGAGCTAAACGACTTATTGTTGACATGGAAATTCTTGAACAAGAAGGAACTATGACTGATGGTACAACTTACATGTATTGGACTTTCGGAGGATCAGTACCGGGTAGTTTTATCAGAACCCGTGTAGGTGATGAAGTAGAGTTTACACTATCCAATCACCCAGATAATAAATTACCTCATAACATCGATTTACATGCAGTAACAGGTCCAGGAGGTGGAGCAACATCATCTTTTGTTGCACCAGGTCATAAAAAAACATTCAGTTTTAAAACATTAAACCCTGGATTGTATGTATATCACTGTGCAACTGCACCTGTAGGAATGCATATAGCAAACGGTATGTACGGACTTAATTTTAGTAGAACCAGAAGGTGGTTTGCCTAAAGTTGATAAAGAATACTACATTATGCAAGGTGATTTTTATACAAAAGGAGATAATGGTGCGCCAGGATTACAAGCTTTTGATATGAAAAAAGCCGTTGATGAAGATGCAGATTATGTCGTATTCAATGGTAAAGTTGGATCTTTAACTGGTGATAATGCAATTACTGCAAATGTTGGTGAAACTGTACGTTTATATATGGGTAATGGTGGACCAAATTTAGTATCATCTTTTCATGTTATTGGAGAGATATTTGACAAAGTACATGTTGAAGGAGGTTCTACTATTAATGAAAATGTACAAACTACATTAATTCCTGCTGGAGGTGCTGCAATTGTTGAGTTTAAAGTTGATGTTCCTGGAACATTCATTTTAGTTGATCACTCAATATTTAGAGCATTTAACAAAGGAGCGTTAGGAATGTTAAAAGTTAATGGAAAAGAAGATAAACAATTATATTCTGGTGTAATGCAAGAAGGAATTTATCTTCCTGAAGGAAGTACATTACAAACAATGCCTGATGATGGCAAAGAAAAAATTGTTTCAACAGGAGAAAAAACTTTAGAAGAAAAAATCACATCTGGGAAAAGTTTATATAACAAAACATGTTTTGCCTGTCATCAAGCTAACGGACAAGGTATACCAAACGCATTCCCTCCTCTTGCAAAATCTGATTATTTAAATGCAGATGAAAAAAGAGCTATTGGTGTAGTCATCAACGGTAAATCTGGTGAGATTACAGTGAATGGCACTAAATATAATAGTGTTATGACCAAACAAAATTTAACTGATGAAGAGGTTGCTGATGTATTGACTTATATATATAGCGCTTGGGGTAATAATAAAACAAACGTAAAAACTACTACTGTTCAGGAAGTTAGAAGTGGACATTAGGAACGATTAATATTATGTACTATTTCAAGATTGGGTATTACACCATCCTAATAGGGTGAAGAATGTAATCTATCAGTCTGAAATAGTACTTATTATAACACTTTGCCTGATAGATATCTGTTAAAATCAAATTATACTAATAAAACAGGGTTATAGAATATGTTATTCTGTAAAGAACCTCAAAAATTCTTAACACTATTCCCAGAAAATTGCTTCACTACATATTTTCGTAGCCTTGTTTTTTTTAAATCATAACAATGATAGACACATTAGTAAATAATAAAACAAAAACACCCTACTATAAACCTGTTGCTAGAGAAATAGAAGTTTTTCAACAATCATATAACAACAAAATACCATTTTTATTAAAAGGACCTACCGGTACTGGTAAATCTAGATTTGTTGAGTATATGGCCCATCAATTAGAGAAACAACTCATTACCGTAAGTTGTCATGAAGAAACCTCATCAACAGATTTAATTGGTCGCTATATCATTAAAGGTGCTGAAACAATTTGGTTAGACGGCCCTTTAACTACAGCAATTAAAACTGGAGCTATTCTATATTTAGATGAAATAGCTGAAGCAAGACCTGATGTAATTGTAGCTATTCATTCACTTACAGATCATAGACGTGAGTTATTTATTGATAAATTAGGTGAAACTGTTAAAGCACATAAAGATTTTATGCTTGTTGCCTCATTTAATCCAGGATATCAACGTGGATTTAAAGAGTTAAAACCTTCTACCAGACAACGTTTTGTAGCCATTTCTTTTGACTACCCTAACCCAACATCTGAAGCAGAAATACTCATTAATGAAACAAATATTGATCAAACAATTGCTAAAAAATTAGTTGCAATAGCCACTAAAATTAGAAACCTTACTGAACTCGGTTTAACCGAAACAGTATCTACAAGATTATTAGTTGATGCAGCAAAATTGATACACACAGGTTTACCTAAACGTTTAGCCGTGCATGTTGCAATTGTTGAACCTCTAACTGATGATATTGAAACGATTGCAGCTTTAAAAGACTTGTGTGATTTAATGATATAACCTTAAAGGCAAAACATCAAGCTTTATTAATGCAAATGACAACTACAACTTATGTTTGAATTTGAACCCGATGAATACATTTTTACAAAGTTTGCGCATTACTTTAAACAACGTAGAAAAGTAAAAGAAGCTAATTTAGCGCATGCTGTCAAACTCTGTGATATAAAACCGCGATTAACTATTTTTGCACGCGCCATTACTGGTGAACCTATTGAAATTTATGATGCAGAACGTGAGGGCGGCTATAAAAACAATAACTTCTTTTTACCTTCAACAATTAAGGTATTTTTGACCCCTGAAGAAAATGTGTCTTTTTATGTATTCAGAATACTTTACTTGTCTATTCAAAAAAACAATAATTTAAATTGGAATGACAACAAAGAACACACACTGTTAGATTCTCAAGAGCAAGCTGAAAGCACTGCAAATATTGTACTAAACAATCTATTTGAAGAATTTCCATCTATAAAAAAATGTTATGATAGATTACTACAACATTACACCATAGCAGCTAAAAAAAATCAACTTCCTGATTATTCGTTCATTTATGGAAAATGGATGAAAAACACTTCAGATGAGACTAAAGGAGAACTTAATAACTTTACCGAAAAAGTAAAAACAGCACAGCAAGAGCAACCGAAAACCATTTTAAAAGCAACAGGGGTTGAAGAAATTATTTCTGTGCAAATAGATGAAAAACAACTTGAAGATGCTGTATTACAACATCAATTTGAAAAAGTAGAAACTGCTGATGAATTTAGTGGAAATTTTAGAGATATGGACGGTGATGATGACCTTGATGATCATGCCAATGCTTTAGAAGATTTAAACATGAAATTTACTGTACGTGTAGATGATACAGCACATTCGGTATATCAAGCAGATTTTGTTGAAAACACCACCGTAGCAGAAAGTGCAGAACGTGATGAAAAAGGATACCATTTAAAGTATAATGAGTGGGATCATTCAAAATTTAAATACAAAGAAAACTTTTGTAAAGTCTACCCAAAAACCATCTTAAAAACTAATGCTCAATATTATAAAACTGCAATTTCAGAACATCACTCTACCCTACTCGGCTTAAGAAAAATGTTGACTACTGTTAATAATAAATATCAACAGCAACGCAGGCAGAGTCAAGGAGATGATTTTGATTTAGATGCTATAACTGATGTATTTGTTGATTTAAAATCTGGACGAACTCCTTCAGAAAAAATTTACTTATCAAAACGTAAAAAGAAAAAAGACCTTTCAATATTAATATTATTAGACAGCAGTTTATCAAGTGACGGCTATGCCGCTGGCAACAGAGTCATAGATGTTGAAAAACAAGTCTCAATATTATTTGGAGAAATATTAAATGAATTTCAAATTGACTTTTCAATTAATAGTTTCTATTCAAAAACCAGAAACAATTCTAGTTACATCACTATGAAAGACTTTGATGATAATTGGGATAAAGCAAAATTGAAAATTGGTGCTATTGAACCTAGTGGTTATACGCGAATTGGACCAGCATTAAGGCATTCTGGTGCTTTGCTAAAAAAGCGAGACTCTAAGAATAAATGGGTGATTCTTATTTCTGATGGAAAACCAAATGATTATGACAGGTATGAAGGCAAATATGGTGTAAATGATGTAAAACAAGCTTTAAGAGAATTAAACGAACAACAAATAAACACCTATGCATTAGCAATAGAAGCTCAAGCAAAGTACTATTTACCACAGATGTTTGGGCAAAATCATTATCAAATTTTAACTACTCCAGTAGAGTTATTACAATCATTAGTAAAACTCTACGAAAAAATAAAACACCAGGCCTAAATGAACTCATTGTTACCTATAGTAGATAAACTCCCTAAAGGGCACCCAATAAATGTATATTACCAAGAAAGCGCGCTTATTCAAGAGCTTTTATTAGAACTGTATGATGTTAATGTTGTTACAGAGTATCAAAAGTATTACAATATATTCAATCAATTAACAACCATTGAAACACGGTTTTTAAGAAAAGAAAATCAACTTTTTCCTTATTTAGAAAAACACGGATGGAATGGTCCAAGTCAAGGAATGTGGTCTTTTCATGATAATTTGAGAGATCAAATTCGTTTATTACATAAACATAATACTGATAAAAACACCTCAAAAATAATAGAGAATCTACCTTATCTAATTGAAGGCATAAAACGACTACTCGTTATTGAAGACACCAGATTATTTCCAAATGCTTTAGATCTACTAACAGAGCACGAATGGAAAGAATTCTACGAAGGTGATGCGAAGATTGGTTGGATGCTAAATGAGCATCCAAAACCATATCCAGAAGCTGAGGTTAAATACATACATCCTAGTGAAGATACAACTGAACGAGAGTTATCTTTTTCTTTAGAAAATACATCACATTATGATGAAGGTTATATGACACCTAATCAAGTTAACTTGCTTTTGAAGCATTTACCTATAGACATCACGTATGTAGATGAAAATGATAAAGTTATTTTTTATAATCGCGGTGATGAAAGAGTGTTCCCAAGAAGTAAAGGAATTATTGGTAGAGAGGTGAAATTTTGCCATCCACCAAAAAGTGTGGACATGGTTTTACGCATCTTAGAAGAGTTTAAAGCTGGTACTAAAAATACAGCAGAATTTTGGTTTAACTACTGTGGTCAAGTTATTCATATCAGATACTTTGCAATTAGAGATGAACATAAAACCTATAAAGGAGTTATAGAAATGTCACAGGATATAACTGATATTCAAAAATTACAAGGCGAAAAACGCTTACTTGACTGGAATTAAACTACACGCAAATGAAAACTATAACCTCAACGATAAAAAATATTTACTATCCACCAGGAGGTATTTTAATGTGGATTATTATATATCTAGAACTGATCACATTTTGTATGGCTATGTTAGCTATGGCTTATTACAACTTGGAAGAACCAAATGTGTTTCATGAGTCAAGATTACTTTTAAACGCCAATTACGGTGTCTTAAATACAGTTTTCCTATTAACTAGTGGATTTTTTATGGCTATCTCAGTAAATGAAGTCAAGGCTCGTAACAGGGAAAAAGCAAAACGATATGTATTATTAACCATATGTTTTGGTACATTATTTCTGATTCTAAAATCTGTAGAGTATTATGCAAAAATTGAAGCTGGATTAAGTATCGGCTATAATACTTTTTTCAGTTTCTATTGGATGCTTACCCTTTTTCATGTTATTCATGTTATTATCGGTCTTGTTATTTTAAGCTCAGTTTACTTGAGTTTAAAGCATAAAAAAGAGTTAGTTCTCGAAGATATTGAAGCAAGCGCTGCCTTTTGGCACATGTGCGATTTAATTTGGTTACTACTTTTCCCAATCATCTATTTACTCTTTTAAATTATGAATAAAATATCAGTAAATACATTGTTCATTTTACTTGCATTGACATTACTATCTGTGTTATGCTCTTCTATTCAAGAAAAATATATTGGAGCTGTTATTTTGGGCTTATCATTATTAAAGTTCTTTGGAGTTGCTTTTCAATTTATGGAATTAAAACATGCGCATCCTTTTTGGAAAAACTTACTCGTAATATTTGGCTCCGTTTTTATTGTTATCATTTTAGGTATAACTAATTTATGACATACAAAAAAAACATTGCGGTAATGACTATTTTAATTATAACTTTTTGTTGTTATAACTATTTCATTTATACCTCAAACGAAAGTAAATCTCCTGTGAAATTATCTCAGAAAGCTATACACGGACAAGAACTTTGGCAAAATAATAACTGCTGGTCATGCCACCAAACTTATGGTTTAGGTGGGTATTTAGGCCCTGATTTAACTAATATTTACTCTGCAAAAAACAAAGGTGAAAATTATATAAAAGCTTTTTTAAATAGTGGTGTGAAAACCATGCCCAAATTTAATTTTTCAGAAGAAGAAAAAAATGCACTCGTCGCATATTTAAAAGCTATCGATAGTACTGGAATTTACCCAAATTACGAAGCAGAAATTAATACCTCAGGGTGGGTGGAATTAAAATACAAACATGAAAAATAAAACACCTTTATTATTTTTAACACTTTCTATTACAGCATTGATTTTAGGAATTCTTTTTGGGTTATTTTCAGCATTACAGTATGTGATTCCTGATTTTTTAAAAAACTATATTCCGTTTTCTAAAATGCGTCCATTTCACGTGACTTCGGTTATATCATGGGTTATTCTTTGTGCCACAGGAAGCATCTATTATTTTTTAACTCAAGTGGAAAAGTTAAATATCTATTCTAATAAACTTATTAAGCTTCACTTTATAATATTTTTACTTACTGGTATTGGTGTATACATTTCTTTTATAACAGGAAAAATGGAAGGTAAAGAATACTTAGCCTACACTCCTATTCTAACACTTCCTATTTTAATTGGTTGGTTGATGTTTGGTATCAACTATTTTAAAACAGTTTACAAGAATGTAAAACAATGGCCTGTTTATTATTGGATGTGGGGAACTGGAATTGTGTTTATGTTATACCATTTATGTGAAGCACATTTCTGGATGATACCATCATTTAAAGCGCATTACATTAAGGATATTATGGTACAATGGAAGTCTTATGGTTCATTTGTAGGTTCATGGAATATGCTTGTGTATGGAATATCAATTTATTTGATGACTAAAATCAAAGGAGATGAACGTTTTGCAAGAGGTAAAAAAGTGTTTTTCTTTTATTTTTTAGGATTAACAAACTTAATGTTTGGTTGGGCACATCATACATACATTATACCTATGCAACCGTGGATTAGATATGTTGCTTATGGTGTATCAATGACAGAGTGGATACTATTAGCGCACATTATTTACAGTTGGAAACAATCATTGCACGTAGAAAAAAAAGACATACATAGTATGGCCTACAAGTTTTTAATGACTGCTGATTTTTGGGTGTTTTTAAATATCATACTTGCATTGTTATTTTCTATACCTGCAATTAATTTTTTTACTCATGGAACGCACATTACTGTAGCACATTCAATGGGAACAACTATTGGTATTAACACTTCTATCTTGTTTGCAAGTTTGTTTTTTATAGCTTCAAAATTAAATTTAAAAGGAATAAACTATAGGGTTTTAGCAAAAAAAGGACTCATATCATACAATATCTGTCTGTTGCTGTTTTGGTGTACGTTATTAATTGTAGGAGTAAAAAAAAGCCATTGGATGTATTTCACAAAAGATATATTATTTACTGAAATGCAAGAGTCTTTATATTACATTTATATTAGTTTTTTTATCTGCGGACTTGGCTTGGTAGCTTCTATTTTAATAATCACAATTCCACTATTGAGGAACTTTATAAAACATTTAAGACTGAAAACTCCCGTTTAAAGCTTAAGCTTCGTAATCTTTTAATGATATATGTCTACCTTTTTCTACAATTTCAGAAACTAGAGTTTTAATACTTTTATCTCTAAAATCTTTCATTATCTTCTTCTTGAAAGGTGCAACTGTAAAATGTACAGGGCAAGGTTTTGTATCATCACAAGACGATAACCCCATAAAACATTGATCAAATTTTTTAGTACCATCAATACATTTTATAATATCCCATACAGAGTTTTCTATATCATTTTTACTCAAATAAAAGCCACCATTTGGACCTTTGGCAGAAGATACCAAATTACTTTTTGAAAGTTGCTGCAATAGTTTTGATAGAAAAGGTTGTGGTGTTTCAAGTTCTTCTGCTATTTTTTTAACACCAATTTTCCTTCCTTCTTCATTATGTATTGCTAAATACAAAATAGAACGTATAGCATATTTACAGGCATTAGATAGCATAAAAATCTTTTTTTATTTCAAATATAGCAAAAAAAGACTTTTTTATCTTAAACAAATGGTTTTCATATGTTTCTTTTATAAAATACCCATCTCAATCATACATTTTTTTATGTTAATATAAGTCCGCTGAATATCATCATCTAAACCAATAGAAAACCGAATTAAACCATCAGAGAGTCCCATCACTAATTGTTCTTTTTCAGATATTTCAGATGATGTTGATGTACCTGGTGCAGAAAATAATGTTTTATAAAATCCTAAACTAACAGCCAAATACCCAATATTTTGTTCCTGCATCAATTCCATTAACGCATTTGCATTATCTAATGATCCTACATCTATGGTTAACATACCACCAAAACCATAGTCTGCATTCATCATTGTTTTGTATAGCTCATGAGATGGATGCGAATCTAATCCTGGGTAAACTGTTTTTAACCCATCTTTTTCAAAATGCTCTGCTAAAAATGCTGCGTTTTTACTATGCTGTTTCATGCGAATATGTAATGTGCGCATGTTCTTTAAAATTGAAGAAGAACGGAGACTATCCATAGAAGTACCTAACAACATACTTGCGCCATCGTTCACACTTTTTAATGAATTTATAAATTCTGTACTCCCACAAACAACACCTCCCATAGTATCGGACGAACCGTTTATAAATTTAGTTAAACTATGAATAACAACATCTGCCCCTAATTGTTTCGGAGAAATTAAAAGTGGCGAAAATGTATTATCTACAACTAAAGTTAAGTTGTATTTTTTTGCTAATACTGATAAACCTTTAATATCTGCTACCTCCAATAAGGGATTACTTATCGTTTCACAATACAATACTTTAGTTGTCTCTGTAATAGCAGCTTCTACACTGTCTAATTTAGTGATGTCAGTAAATGTTGTATTTATATTAAATTTTGGTGTGAAATTTTTTAAAAAAGCATAAGTTCCTCCGTAGATTGTTCTACTGGAAACAATATGATCTCCAGCGCCACATAACTGTAGTAAAGTTGGTGTAATTGCTCCCATTCCTGTACTTGATACATTTGCTGCTTCTGTATTTTCCATAGCGGCAAGAGCTTCTGCTAAAAACAAATTACTAGGCGATGTATGCCTTGAATATAAATAGCAACCATCTGTATTACCTTCAAAAGTATCAAACATCGTTTTTGCTTTTAAAAAAGTATATGTAGATGAATCTGAGATGGATGGATTTACTCCTCCAAATTCTCCGAAATATTGTAAATCTTGTATTTTATTTGCTGGTTTAAATGACATATTGTTTAATTTATTTTTCAATTCGTATTCTTACATCAACGGCTGTAATCTGTTCTTCATTAGCTATTAAAGGATTAATATCCATCTCTGTAATCTCAGGAGCAATTTCTACTAATGCAGAAATTCGCTGTATGATGTCAATAAACATTTCCTCATTAATTCCTTTTTGACCACGTGTACCTTGAATTAATTTATATCCTTTTAATGATTTAATCATTTGTGAAATTTCTACTTTTGATAAAGGGCTTAATCCAGCAGAAACATCATTCATCACTTCAATATAAATTCCACCTAAACCACAAAGTATTGTATGATTGAATCCTAATTCTTTTTTAACGCCAATGAATAATTCTAATCCAGAAAGCATTGGTTGAATCAATACACTATTTGCCTTTTCAATTTGCATGAGTTGATCAAATCCTTTTTTAATCTCATCAACGGAAGTTAAATTTAACAACACCCCATTAGCATCTGATTTATGTAAAGGGCCAACTACTTTCATAACAAGAGGGAATTGCATCTCACTTATTACTGTTTCTAATACTTTCTTATCTGATATTATAACTTCTTCCACTCTTGGAATACTTGCTAAATCCAATAATTCTATGGCTTTTTCAGGAGATAAATAACCGTTTGAGGCATTTGTTATTAACGCTCTGATTTTATCTATTTCCAATATTGGTAACTCATTTATACAAGAAATCGGCATTGGTGTTTTATAAACTTGAGTTAAGGCTTTACCCAATACAACCTCATCAGGAAAGTTAATATTACCCTTATCTAAAAATGTTTTAATTTCTTTTCTTGCATTTATAACTGAAGGTAACACTGGAAATATTGGCTTTTTACACACATCAAGTTTTACACTTAAAACATTGTATACATTTTCTACATCAAATAAGCCTGGGCTCCCAAATACAACTACCATAGCATCAATGCAATCAAACTTATGTTCACAATAATCTATAATAATCCCTAACTGTTCTGCTGTACCAGTAGCTAAAAAATCTATGGGGTTATTTACAGAGGCACCTGGGTAAAGAAATGATTTTAGTTTATCAGCTTCTTTCCCTTCAATAGATGGTATTTTTAGTCCACCTTTAGCTAATGCATCAGATAACATAACTGCTGAGCCACCTGCATGTGTAATTATGGCTATATTCTTTCCTTTTAATTCTTTATAATTAAATATTGAAGCAACGCTTAACAACTCTTCTCTACTACTACAATACACAATTCCTGCTTTTTTAAATAAAGCACGTACTGTCATATCAGAACTTGCAATTGCACCAGTATGTGATGTTGCTGCTCTGCTACCCTCTTTAGTACTCCCTGCTTTAATTGCCGCTATTTTTGCGCCTTTCTGAATTAATGACGTAGCGTGTTTTAATAATTTTTGAGGATTTGTAATAGATTCTAAGTAAAGCAATTTAACACAGGGATCAACACCAGCTACATAATGCATATCCATATATTCTAAAACTTCTTCAACCCCAGTTTGTGCACTATTACCAACAGAAAATACATTTGCGAATTTTACCCCTAGAGCTTCTCCTGCTTCCATAATAAAAACTGCTGTTGCTCCAGAACTTGAAATCAAATCACACCCAGAACTATTATATGTAGGAATTGGTGTTGTAAAAACACCTTTATAATTGTTATTAATCACGCCAATACAATTAGGACCTATCAAACACCCATCAACACTGTTTACAATAGCGACTATTTCATCTTCAATTTTTGCGCCTTCTACGCCAGCTTCAGCAAAGCCTGCAGAGATAATTATAAAAGCTTTTGTTTCTTTTTCAAAAACAAGTGCTTTAATAGCATCTAAACAATATTTAGCCGGAATTGCCAATATGGCTAAATCAGTGTTCGATAACTCAGACACACTTGAATAACTTTTAATACCTTGAACATTGCTTTCTTTTAAATTAACAACACTCAATTCTCCTTTAAACTTGGCATCCAAAATATTCTTGACAATTTTTCCTCCAGGTTTTTTTATATCATTAGATCCTCCAATAATTGCTATACTTTCCGGATTCTGTAACTGTTTATTTATCATTTTATGAGAATTTGAAATACACACAAAAATAGGTTTGACAACTCATAAATCATATGATAAAAATCATCTTAAAACTGTTATTCTTATGATTAAAATCATATTTATACACACTTAATCTTCTGTAATTTGTAGTTCCATTTTATAAGATTAAAAATGACTTTAAAAGAGAAAATTACTCAGTTAAAAAAAGAGAAAAACGCTATCATTTTAGCGCATTATTATCAAGATTCAGAAATACAAGATATTGCAGATTATGTAGGAGATAGTTTGGGCTTATCACAAAAAGCAGCTGAAACTGATGCTGATATCATTGTTTTTGCAGGAGTACATTTTATGGCTGAAACTGCTAAAATATTAAACCCAACAAAAACAGTTGTTTTACCAGATTTAAACGCAGGTTGCTCGTTGGCAGACTCCTGTCCGCCAGAGGCCTTTGAACAATTTCTGAAATTATATCCAAACCATACAGTAATCACTTATGTAAATTGTAGCGCAGAAATTAAAGCTTTATCAGACATTGTTTGCACCTCTTCAAATGCTTTAAAAATCGTTAATAGTATTTCTGGAGAAGTCCCTATCATTTTTGCACCAGATAAAAATTTAGGAAAATATATCAACTCAAAAACTAACAGAGATATGTTACTCTGGGATGGTAGCTGCATTGTACACGAAGCCTTTTCTTTTGATAAATTAATGGAATTACACAAAGCACATCCCGATTATATCATAATTGCTCATCCTGAATCTGAAGAACACATACTTAAAACGGCTACTTATGTTGGTTCTACGGCAGGTATGATTGCATATGTAAAGCAACATTCTAATCAAAAATTTATTGTTGCCACAGAAGCTGGTATTTTATATAAAATGCAACAAGAAGTTCCAAATACCGAATTAATTCCGGCTCCAGCAAAAGAAGACAATACTTGCGCGTGTAGTGAGTGTGCTTTTATGAAAGTGAATACTATGCAAAAATTACACGATTGCTTGTTAAATGAAAGTCCACAAATAAATGTTCCTGAACATATCAGAAAGAAAGCGTTAATACCAATAGAACGAATGCTGGAAATGTCTTAATTAACATGATTGAAACAAACTATTTAGTAATCGGTTCTGGAGTTGCAGGATTAACTTTTGCAGTAAAAATTGCTGAAAAATTTTCAGATAGAACTGTAACAGTTATCACAAAAGCAAATGAAGATGAATCTAACACCAAATATGCGCAAGGTGGTGTTGCTGTAGTTTTAGATCATGAAGAAGATTCATTTCAGAACCACATTAAAGATACTTTAATTGCTGGTGATGGTTTATGTGATAAATCTGTAGTAAATATGGTTATTAAAAACGGTCCACAGCGGTTTAAAGAACTGTTACAATGGGGAACTAATTTCGATATAAATACTGATGGAAATTTCGATTTAGGTATGGAAGGTGGTCACTCAGAATCTCGAGTGGTGCATCATAAAGATATTACAGGCTATGAAATTGAAAGAGCCTTACTACAAAGAGCTCATCAATTAAAAAATATAACCATATTAGACCATCATTTTGCGATTGACTTAATTACAGAGCATCATTTAGAAATTGATAACTCACAAATATCATGTTATGGCGCATACGTGCTTAATGAACATACCAATAAAGTACTTACTATAAAAGCAGAACACACTTTACTTGCTTCTGGAGGTATTGGTAGAGTTTACGGCCATACAACCAATCCTATTATCGCTACTGGTGATGGTATTGCCATGGCTTACAGAGCCAAAGCAGATATTACTGACATGGAGTTTATCCAATTTCACCCTACAGTATTATACACTTTTGAAGGCGGATCATCTTTTTTAATTTCAGAGGCAGTAAGAGGTTTCGGTGCTTATTTAAGAGATGAAAATGGCATACGATTTATGCTAAATTATGATTCAAGAGCAGAATTGACATCAAGAGATATTGTATCTCAGAGCATTGATATTGAGTTAAAAAAGACTGGCGCTACTAATGTTTATTTAGACTGTACTCATCTTGACATTGAAAAGTTTAAATGCCACTTCCCTACAATTTATGAAAAATGCTTGAGTTTAAATATCAATATTGCTACTGATTGGATTCCTGTGGTTCCTGCCTCACATTATGTATGTGGTGGAATTATAGTAAATAAAAAAGGACAGACATCTATACAAAATTTATATGCGTGTGGTGAGTGCACTAGAACTGGCTTACACGGTGCAAACAGATTAGCATCAAATTCTTTATTAGAAGCTCTAGTTTATGCTGATAATATATATAAAACACTTACTGAACAACACCAATTCAAGACATCTATTTCTATTCCTGAATGGAATTATACAAATGTAACTCAAGGTGAAATCAGTATTCAAAAGCATCTAATTGCATTGCAACACTTAATGAGGTCTTATGCTGGAATAACTAGAAATTATACACAATTAAATAATGCCTTAATTGAATTAGATAAGATTTATATAGATATTGAATATTTATATAATACACATGCATTAACAACACCCCTATGTGAACTGCGAAATATGGTAAATGTTGCCTACTTAATTATACAACATTCTATACAACGTAAAAACAACAAAGGAGGGTATTACAATACAGATAATGTATAAATCTTCTAGTTGCTCTACATGCATAATATTTATATGACATAAGTCATGATTTTATAGTGTTAAGTGATTGATATTTGTAGGTATATAACTGATAAACAGCACTAATTTTTTATCCTAATCAACATAAACAATACCAAAACAAATGAAAAATCATTCATTTCACATCCCCGTAATGGGCATTGGTTTTACTATTGATACACCACTGAAAATTTCAAAATACGGAATGGATTCAGTAATATCATTAGTAGACGATATGCTCTTAGAAAAGCTCCGAAAAATGTATTGTGGTAAATACGAAATTCCGTATCAAGAAATCTCAGATAAAATTGAAGATTTTAGAGCAAAAAGAATTACATCATACCTAAATATGATTAATAATTTAGCGGAACAAAAATTTGAAGAATTCAAAAAACAAACTATTGAAACAAGTAACGGTATTAAACATTATTTAAATTTATTACCAGATAGTTCTCGTTTTAAAAAAGAATTCAAAAGCATTTCTAAAACCTATTTAAATACTGAAGATATTAAAAGCTGGTTTAAAGATAATTTATCAATTGGGAGTATTGATGTTAATATTATGACCAAGCTTGATAAAGAAAATTATCAAAATAAGGAGCAACTTCCAACTGAATTTAATGATGCTCATGCTGCACTAAGAGGTTATGCCAATAGCCAATTATCGTCCTCTATTGTTTTATCTGCTGGTATGAATCCACGCTTATACGCCTATATGGAACAATTTGACGATTTTTATCCTGATGCAAATGGATACATCAAAAAGAAAATCATTTTAAAAGTTAGCGATTACAGATCTGCTTTAATTCAAGGAAAATTTCTTGCAAAAAAAGGCTTATGGGTTTCAGAATATAGAATTGAATCTGGATTAAATTGTGGTGGACATGCCTTTGCAACTGATGGGTATTTACTAGGACCTGTTTTAGCAGAATTTAAAGCCAATCGTAATGAACTCAACACTACTATTCAAAATTTATTCTTACAAACTTTAGAAAGTAAGCATAAACAATTACCAACAAATAACTTAGAGTTTAAAATTACTGCGCAAGGCGGTGTTGGTACTGCTGAAGAACATCAGTTTTTATTAGAGCATTATCAAGTAGATTCAGTTGGTTGGGGAAGTCCTTTTTTGTTAGTTCCAGAAGCAACTACGGTTGATGATAACACTTTAGAGAAGTTAATTACAGCTAAAGAAGAAGACATCTATTTAAGTGATATTTCGCCTTTAGGAGTACCGTTCAATAATTTAAGAGGAAACACCAAAGATCAAGAGAAAGAATTGAACCTAAAAAAAGGGCGACCTGGAAGCTCATGCCCAAGGAAATTAGTATTACTAAATAAAGAATTTAAAAACACTGGCTTGTGCACGGCCTCAAGAGAATATCAATTTTTAAAATTGAAAGAATTAGACGCAAAAGAATTGTCAACAGAAGCACATCAAAAGGAGTTTAATAAAATAACAGAAAAATCATGCACTTGTGTGGGGCTAGGAACCACTGCTTTAATAAAGCACAATATTGACACTAAATCTGAAGGTCAAGGAGTTTCGGCTTGCCCAGGTCCGAATTTGGCCTATTTTTCTAAAAAAATGAGTTTAATAGAAATGACCAATCATATCTACGGAAATTCGAATGTTATTAGTAGAGATGACAGACCACATATGTTTATTAAAGAATTGAGTATTTATATTGATTATCTGAAAGGAAAAATTGATGAATCAAAACATTTTATGACTCTTAAACAAGAAAAATATTTAACCAAATTTGCTCAAAATTTACATGCAGGTATTACATATTATCAAAACCTATTTGAAAATCAATTCTTTGCTTTTAACAAAAAAAAGGATAATTTAATTACAGATCTACAACTACACCAAAATAATTTATACCAATTGGAGAGTATAATTATACAGCACAAGAATCAATAAACAACGCAAAAAAAGCTCATCATTTTGATGAGCTTTTTTTATAAACAAGTAGTCTATATGCTATTTTGACACATGAATAATTTTAGAAACTGTTTCTGCATTGTCAACTCCTAAACCTTCTTGTTGATGCATTAACTCTCCCTCTGAATTAAAAACACTTATTATATTTGAGTGGGAAAAATCTATTGGAGAAATCTCTTTATATTTTACTGCCAATACATTAGCAAACTCACGCACGCCATTTACACTACCTTGCAAAAATGTCCATTGTTCACCATCCATTTTATTCTCAATTGCAAAGTGTTTTAAATGTTCTGGAGTATCTGTTTCTGGATCAATACTTACTAATACAAATTGCACATTTTTAAGGTTTTCCTTTGGTATTTGACGTTCAATGTTTCTCATATCAGCTACCAACCTAGGGCATGCAGCTTTACAGCTTGTATATATCATGACCATTACTAAAGTTTTTCCTTTCAATTCTTTCAATTGAATAGAGTTCCCTTCTTCAGTTGCCCATGATGTAGTTAAGTTAAATATTGAGGTTTCAGATATTTCGTTTGATTTATTTTTCACTTCAACGTCAAGAGCTTCCAAATCCATTTTACATACCGAACAACTACCCGATTCTTTAAATGTTTTTTCGCCTTCACATTTCATTGGACATTGATAAAACACATCATTGGTGGAGTCTGATTTTTTTGAATTACAAGATGTAACAGTTAAAAGGGCAATAAAAACTGGTAGTAGTAACTTATAAATTTTCATAGAATTAATTTTATCAATTATTATTTCACACATCTAAAACCTAAATTTTGCATGGTATATTTAGCTTTTACGCTTCCTCTAATGGCATAGCGCATAAATGCCGCATAATTCATTAAATCTGTAGCACCAATTGCTCCACTACCACAAAATAAATTACTATCATTATCAACATCTTTACGAGATTCCCCTGAAACTAATACCGAATTAAAATCTGATGTCCACTCCCATACTAAGCCATGTAAATCGTAAATATTCCAATAATTTTTAAATGTTGAACCAATATCATTATTAAATGTTTTAGGTTTTTCATACCATGACAAAATGTATTCATTATATGTTGATATGGTTCGTGCATCAGGCTGTGTTTCATTTGCCATAGCAGCATATTCCCATTCATCTATGGTAGGCAAACGTTTTCCTTGACAATTACAATACTCATTAGCAGCAAACCAAGACACATTAGTTACAGGTGCTTTTAATGATTGAGAAGCTCCAATTTGAGTATCTGATTGCCATTTATTAAGATAGCTTTTATCAGCAAATAATCGAATCACTTTTGAGCGTTTCCATTTGGGGTATTTTTTTACAAAATTTAAGTAATCTGCATTTGTAACTGGGTACACATCCATTTGAAAATCTTTAATAACCACTTTTAAGGAATCTCTACCATACAGGGGTATATAACTCCCTCCTTTAATAGCTGACATTTCAGATTGGCCATTAACAACTGTACACCATAATAAGAGTATAAGTTGCTGCAAAATAGTACACTTCATAATTAAGTATATATTGTTCCTAATTAACTATAAAGGTACAGTAAAATCCCCCTTTCAATTATGATATATGTCATAACTAAAAAGGGGGTTAAAATTAATCTTCATCAAATTCTATAGTTGATTCATTACCATCAACTTCAAAATCATCATCAATAAACTCTTGTAGCGCTATATTTAGCTTTACACCTACTTTCACTAAATAAATAGTATCTTCAGTACGCACTTCTACAGCTTCTACTGTTTCATTCTTACTATTTTTAAAGGTCATCACATCAGTTGAATCAATACCTAAAGGGTAGTCTTCTACCAGTAAATTTAAGATGTTTGGTGTCAGTTTTTTATAATCTACAATTACTCGTTTCATAATATTACATTTTTAATAAGTATGCAAAAATTAATGGTGCTACTATTGTAGCGTCAGATTCTATCATATACTTAGGTGTATCAATATTTAATTTCCCCCAAGTTATTTTTTCATTAGGTACAGCTCCAGAATACGATCCGTAACTTGTTGTTGAATCACTAATTTGGCAGAAATAACTCCAAAACGGCGTATCTGTACGTTCCATATCTTGATATAACATTGGAACAACACATATTGGAAAATCACCTGCTATGCCTCCACCTATTTGAAAAAAGCCAATACCATTATCAGAATTATCTGTATACCAATCTGCAAGGAACGTCATGTATTCAATTCCTGATTTCATTGTAGACGCTTTTAATTCTCCTTTCATGACATAAGAAGCAAAAATATTACCCATTGTTGAGTCTTCCCAACCTGGACAGATAATTGGTAAGTTTTTTTCAGCTGCAGCATACATCCAAGAATCTTTAATATCTATTTCATAATATTGCTCTAAAACGCCAGACAATAACAGTTTGTACATGTATTCATGAGGGAGATAGCGTTCACCATTAGCCTCTGCTTCTTTCCAAATGGTTACAATATGCTCTTGAATTCTTCTAAATGCTTCTTCTTCAGGAATACAAGTATCTGTCACACGGTTTAAGCCTTGCTCTAATAATTGCCACTCATCATTCGGAGTTAAATCTCTATAATTTGGAACGCGTTTGTAATGTGAATGCGCTACCAAGTTCATAATATCTTCCTCTAAATTTGCTCCTGTACACGATACAATATGTACTTTATTTTGACGGATCATTTCTGCAAAAATCTTTCCGATTTCCGCAGTACTCATTGCACCTGCTAAGGACACTAACATCTTAGAACCCTTATTCAATTGTGTATCATAACCTTTGGCTGCATCTACAACTGATGCTGCATTAAAGTGTAAAAAGTATTTTTCTATAAAATTTGTAATAGGTGTATTCATTGTTTTTTATATTAATTTTTCTACAATCACTTGGATAACTTCAAATAGGATTAAAATGATTATAATCCATTCTAACATACTGCTATATTTATGCTGTAGAATATCTTTAAATAAGTCTAAATTTTCTTTTATAACGTTTAAATTATACTGTATTCCATTATGACGATTTACTATATCTAATTCATCTTTTATTTGATAATCTAATTTTGATAAACTTTCATTTGACCAGGCTAAATCTGACGAATCGAAAATAAATAGGTTTTCCGCGATACTATTTTTTAGGTTCATCGTTTTACCTATAAAAATGCGCATGTGCTTTTTAGATAGTTTTATATGTCCTGTTTCCTCTAATTGTTTCGCATATATCAAAGTGCTTTCATGTAAAGCTGCAGCTGAATTAAGATAATATTTTAATGCAACTGACTGTGCCAAATTCAACATGATAATATGTGCCGTATCAACTGACAATTCATGAATTTGGATTTTATCAAAATCTACTTCAATTGTATTACCAAAACTTATAGTGTAAGTTTCTGTAAGCAAACTATCTTCTCTAACATTATTGACCATTACTGAATTCAACACCTGTGATATTAGATCATCCTTACAATTTAAAAATACAATACTTCCATAATCTTTCAAATAGATGTATGCTTCCTCAGCTACCTCATACAATAAAAAAGAATGCTCTCTTTTTAACAATTGGTGCTTAGAAGATAACCGAAAAGCCTTCAGATCAATTCGGTTACCTAAATGATATGCTATGACTTTAAAACTCTTCATCATCAGTTCTAAACTTTGATATTTTACTGAATGTGTTTTCTACTTCAAGCTCATCATTATCATTAATTTCATCATTAGATAAAAACTTATAGCTTAACATTTTATAATACAATTTAGCAGCTAAAAAATCTGATGATTTATCCTGTGTATTCGGGCACAACTCAACAATATCAAACCCTACAACATTTTTTGCTTCAAAAACTTTCTTTAAAAACTCTAAGGTTTCATACCAAAATAATCCCCCTGGTTCTGGTGTACCAGTGGAAGGCATTAAAGAAGGGTCAATGGCATCTAAATCAAATGTGATAAACACGTTACCAGTCAACTGATCAATAACATCTTCCATCCAATAATCATTTGTTGCCATATCATGAGCAAAAAACGTTTTATCAGGATGCATTACAGTTTTCTCAGAGATATCCATACTTCTGATACCAACTTGCACCAAATTTGTAGTTTGACTTGCTTCATACACTGCACAAGCATGATTACAAGATGAACCCTCATAGGTTTTTCTCAAATCGGCATGCGCATCAATATGTAAAACAGTTAGGTTATTAAAACACTCATTAAATGCTCTTATAGTACCAATTGAAATAGAGTGCTCACCACCAAATATTGTTACAAACTTATTTTTATTTATATATTTTTTAGTGGTTTCATGAACTGCCTCTACCATAGCTTCTGGTGTAGCATTTTCAAGCACTGCATCTGCTAAATAAATACCATTTTTATAAACCTCAGAATCAGTTTCAATATCATATAACTCCATGTTTTCTGAAGCATTCAAAAAAGCCTCAGGGCCTTTATCTGCTCCTTTTTGCCATGTGCTTGTACCATCATAAGGTACTGGGATTAATACTACTTTTGCAGTTTCTAATTTTGCGTATTGGTCAGGGATTCCTGCATAATTATTTTTCATAACCTAAAATCTTTAAAAAATCGTTGTGTGTTTGTTTCTCTTTAAATACAGAAGTAGTCACTTGACCATCTTCATCTTTTTTAATTAAAATATGTTTTGGTTGCGGAATTAAACAGTGTTGCAGTCCGCCATAACCACCTATACTCTCTTGATAAGCTCCCGTGTTAAAAAAACCGATATACAAAGGTTTCTCCTTACGGTACTTAGGTAAATAAATAGCATTGATATGTTGCTCAGAATTGTAATAATCATCACTATCACAAGTTAAACCTCCTAACAGTACACGTTCATAATTGTCTTCCCATCTGTTAATAGGTAGCATTATAAAACGTCTGTTTATAGCCCAACTATCTGGTAACGTCGTAATAAATGAAGAGTCGATCATATTCCAGCTTTCTCTATCATTCTGTTTTTTCTGATACAATACTTTATAAATATTTGCACTTGTTTCTCCTACAGTAAAACTCCCAAACTCAGTAAAAATATGTGGTACTTCTACCTCTGCTTCATCACAAGCTTGTTTAATTTGATTGATGATTTCATCAATCATATATTCATAATCGTAATTAAAGCCAAGTGATGTTTTAATTGGGAACCCCCCACCGATATTTAAACTATCTAAAGACGGGCAAATACGTTTCAAATCAATGTATACCTTCAAACATTTGTTCAATTCATTCCAATAGTAAGCATTGTCTTTTATACCTGTATTGATAAAAAAGTGTAACATTTTTAAGTCTACTTTTTTATTGTTCTTAACTTCATTTCTATAAAAACTTAAAATATTTTTATAGCCTATTCCAAGCCTAGATGTGTAAAACTCAAACTTTGGTTCTTCTTCTGAAGCAATACGAATCCCTATTTTAAATTTTCGTTTAGTTTGTTCAGTTAACAAATCAATTTCCTCATAGTTATCAATAATAGGTATACAGTTTTTATACCCAGAATTGATCAACTTTGCAATGTTTGCTACATATTCATCACGTTTAAACCCATTACAGATGATGTAATTTTTAGTATTAATACTTCCTGATTCAATTAAACTATCAATAATGTTTAAATCAAATGCAGATGACGTTTCTAAATGAATATCATTTAGAAGAGCCTCGTCTAAAATGTGTTTGAAATGTGAACTTTTTGTACAATAAGAATAATGGTATTTACCTTTATAATTATGCTTCTTCATTGCTGTGTTAAACCACTGTTTAGCCAATTGTATGTTCTCAGATACTTTTGGCAAATAGGTTAACTTTAATGGCGTACCATAAGTTTCTATTAATTCCATTAAATCAAGATCATGGAATTGTAACTGTTGTTGTTTATTTAGTGTGAATTCCTTTTGAGGAAAATCAAAAGTTTGATCTATTAAATCAATATATTTTGTATTCATTATTTGTTTAAATTAAATTCAACATTATTAATGAAAGCCTATGCTTTCAGTACTTATATTGAATTCACTCAAACTCTTAAAATTAAATATATATTGCGTAATCTTATAACCTGCTCTGGGCCATAAAATGCTGGTGTTAATTTTGAAGAAAACTTAATTGTTTCGTTATGGCTCTGAGCCATATTACAAATGCTTAATCTCTTCATGCATTTGAAACCGAAAAATAAAAAATTAAACATCTTGTTTAAAAACATTCTTAAAACACAACTTTGTGTTTTAGCTTTAATGTGACTATCAGTGTTACATCCAAAATAGCCGTTTTGTTACTTAATTTTTAATCTGTACTTCTTTTATCTATTAAAAAACTATAGTGATCAAAATCAATTCCTTCTTCGAATATTTTTATTGACTTTTTAACCACTGACTCTGCTTTATCAGATGTAAACCCTAATCCTAAAGCATATTTTAATAATGTTTTTCTTTCAGGCTCATCAATTTTATGATCTGCATAAATAATTTTAAACAAATCAAATAAATGTTCCAACCTGTCATTATATGAGCTATAAGAAACTAATGGATACTTTGACGGATCTGTCATAATTAAATCATATTCCTCCTCTGTAATATCTAATTTCCTTCTAAAACGATTGACTAAAACCATTTCATCTTCATTTAACTCACCATCTGATAAAGCGATTGTCACTATTGCTGCAAAATGTGCGACATTATTTCTATGTGCACTAGATTGGTATAAATCTAAAATTCCCATAAGTAATTGTTTTAGTTGTTATTCTGGAAAACGCTCCCAAGTTGTTTCTGTAGCAAACATTTCATCTTGCTCTTTAAAACTTTTAAACTCTACTTTAAATCCGTTTGGGTCTGTGATGAAAAATGACAAATGTTCACCTATTTTATTTTCAAAATACAAGACTTCTGTAGTAATTTCATATTCAGATTGAAACAAATAAGAATACAACTTTGACCATAAATCCAAATCAACAATTACTCCAAAGTGAAATGAAGGAATAACATCATTACCCAAGCGGTAATCTTTAAATTTAAAATCAAAAGCACCAGATTTGGTAAATGTAATTTGATTACCATATAAGTTAACATCTAACCAAGTATTGGTGTTTCGGCCTAATTGTGCTCCTAAAACATCAATATAAAATGTTTTAGTTTTTTCTAAATCTTCACACGGAAGCGCTAAATGAAATGCAAATTTTTTCATAGCAAAATCCAATTAAAATTAATTAATATTTAAAAATTACGAGTTGCTTTCTATATCTAAGAAAGTGATTTTGGAATATAATTATATGGGGGAATTTGCTCTTAAAGCACTACTGTTATACTTATAAGTAGTAAACAACTTAAGTTGTACAATACTCATAATATTTTTAATATCGTAAATATCGGAAGTTAGCTTTAAATTCTGATCTCTCATCCAATGAGCAATTTTTAAGTTTGACTTCCTAAGCTTAAAAACATCAGATATATAAACACGTTTCATAATGTTCAACTAAAACCCTAAATTGGGTAGTATCTTATATCAAATGTACTCTTTTTTTTAATATCAAAAATAAAATCCAAAAAAAAACACAAATAATTTTAAATATTTCAACAAAAACAAAGTAAAAACCTCATATACAAACCCTTATAAACTGTTTTTGAATGTAATATTGAATAGTTTTTTGTAACTTTATGTACAGACTATTTAAAATAACTTTTCATGAAAAAAATTACATTTTTAAGTATCTTATTATTCAATAGTGTATTTATTTTCTCCCAACAATTTCATCAAATTGCTTGGCAAAACAATTCCCCTAATTCCGATTTAAGTATTAGTCTTGGGGAAACTGTTGTATGGGTATGGGGTGACACCGATACCCATACAGTTACTAGTTTAAAAGGAAGTGAAGAAATATTTGATAGTAAAGAATTAACTGGAGTTTCTGAAAGCTTCAGCCATACTTTTAATTCTGTTGGCGAGTTTCCATACCACTGTAGCATACACCCTAACGAAATGTTTGGAATTATTAGTGTGCAAGTATTGAATACACCTGAAGAAGAAGCTGTTGACTATCACATCTATCCAAATCCAGTAACCGATAAATTATATGTTATTACACCAGAATTAATAGATGATGTTAGTATTACTAATATATTAGGTAAGAAAATATTTAATGCAACTCATATTTCAGGGAAATATAGAATTGATATGAGTGAGTATAAAAACGGCATGTATTTTATACATTTAAAAACTGATAACCGTAAGAAAAGCTATAAGATTATAAAAAAATAAGCAGACCATAAGCCGGATTCTGTGCCCTTAAAAAGAGTCCTTATCATTTATCTAGTACTACAATTACTTGTAGCATCAAACCGTTTACCCTCCAACATCGGGCGTACAACCCTCAAGCATTGGTTTACATAACGTTGCACCACATAGAGTTTACCTGGTTTCACTACAGCATTACCTGTACATTCTTTCTGTTGCACTTGTCCGCATCTTTCGACGGACGGGCGTTACCCGCTATATTGTACTATGGTGTCCGGACTTTCCTCTCTCCTTTTCAGGACAGCGATAAGGTAGTCTGCTCGCCACAAAAATAAGCTTAAAATGTTAATAACTCCGCTTAAAATTCTTAATTCTTAACGCTTAATATCACATTTGAATTTTTATATTTGTGAAGCTAATTTTTTTCAATGGAACACTTTGTAGTATCGGCAAGAAAATACAGACCTAAAACATTTACCGATGTTGTTGGGCAACAAGCCATTACCAATACATTATTGAATGCCATTGAAAACAATCACTTAGCTCAAGCCCTATTATTTTGCGGGCCAAGAGGTGTTGGAAAAACATCTTGTGCTAGAATTTTAGCTAAAAAAATTAACCATCAAGAAGGTCATGATGATGAAAATGAAGATTTCGCATTTAATGTTTTTGAATTAGATGCCGCTTCAAACAACTCTGTTGATGACATTCGTAGCTTAATTGATCAGGTTAGAATTCCACCACAAGTAGGTTCTTATAAAGTGTATATTATTGATGAGGTACACATGTTATCTCAAGCAGCATTTAATGCGTTTTTAAAAACTTTGGAAGAACCGCCTAAACATGCTATTTTCATTTTAGCAACTACGGAAAAGCATAAAATCATCCCAACGATATTATCACGTTGTCAAATTTTTGACTTTAAACGAATTACGGTTAAGGATGCAGCAAATTACTTAGCTTATATTGCTAAAGAACAAGATATTACTGCTGAAGATGATGCCTTACATATTATTGCTCAAAAGGCTGATGGTGCCATGCGTGATGCCTTATCTATATTTGATAGAGTTGTTAGTTTTTCAGGAAAGAATTTAACGCGTCAAGCCGTTACTGAAAACTTAAACGTTTTAGATTACGACACTTATTTTAAAGCGACAGATTTAATCCTAGAGAATAAAATTCCTGACTTACTTTTGTTGTTTAACGACTGTTTATCAAAAGGATTTGATGGCCATCATTTTATAGCCGGATTAGCATCTCACTTTAGAGATTTATTAGTGTGTAAAAACCCATCAACAATTCAGCTCTTGGAAGTTGGTAGTACTGCACAACAGCACTATTCAGAACAATCACAAAAAACGTCACAGCAATTTTTAATACAAGGTATTGAAACTGCAAATGACTGTGATCTGAAATACAAAACTAGTAAAAATCAACGTTTGCTCGTTGAATTAGCGTTAATGCAATTAGCCTCTATCACTTTTGATGGAGAAAAAAAAAAGTCTAAACACTTTATAATCCCAGCCACATTTTTTATTTCTACCTCTACTCCAGTAGCACCAACTGCTCCTGAAGTAAAACAACCGGTAGTTAATGAACCTGTTCAGAAAATTCAAAAGCCTGAGTTTAAAAAACCAGACTTACCAAAACTGAAAACACCAACATCTGGTAAAGGAAAAGTCTCGGGATTATCCTTATCAAGCGTTCGTAAAAAACAAGAGCACATTCAATCAAAATTAGCTGAAGAAGTACAACATGAAGTGTTGCCTACAGAAGATTTTAAAAAAGAAGATTTAATTGCTTACTGGCGCGCTTATGTTGATGCCCTTGATAAAAAAGGAGAGAAAATTGTAGCTTCTATATTAAACATTGAAGAGCTTGTTGTTGAAGGCACCGTCATACATATTGAGTTACCAAACGAAACCATGAAAATTGATTTAGAACGTGCCCAACATGCTTTGTTAGCTAATTTGCGTAAACGCTTGAGTAATTATGACATTAGCATTCAAAGTACTGTAAACGAAGAAATACAAAAGAAATACATATTCTCTGCTCAAGATACTTATGAAAAGTTTAAAGAGCTGAACCCTGCAATAGAATTTTTACGACAAGAATTTAATTTAGATATTAAAAACTAATACCATTATCATGTTAGGATTAAAATTACCAACAGACCCACGATGGGTGAATATTGTTGAAAAAAACATTTCTGAAATATTAACTGATCATGCGTTTTGCGAGCAAAAAGCAACAAGTACCGCTATCTCTTTAATTGTGAGTTTTCCAGAATATACCGATTTGGTACAAGAAATGGTTGCTTTGGTAAAAGAAGAAATTAGCCATTTTAAAATGGTGCATGATTTAATTTTAGAACGTGGTGAAGTATTAGGGCGCGACCGAAAAGATGATTATGTGTTACAGCTTTTAAAATTCTTCCCTAAAGGCGGTAGCCGTAACACACAATTGGTGCACCGCTTGTTATACGCAGCTTTAATTGAAGCTAGAAGTTGTGAACGTTTCCGTTTGTTATCTGAAGAATTGGAAGATAAAAAACTAGCAGATTTTTACAGAAAATTAATGGTTAGTGAAGCCAACCATTACACCATGTTTTTAGGCTTTGCCAGACAATATGGCAATGACCTAGCCGAAGTCAACCAAAAATGGCAAGACTTGTTAGTGTTTGAAGCCAACATCATGAAAGACTTAGGAACTAACGAAACTGTACATGGGTAATATAAACACTATTGTGTTTATAACCGTGTTGGCAACAAGCTGAAAAAAATCCCGAACTAAATGAAAATATCTTGGAATATTAACGAATCTGATATTCAAAAAGTAAAGAATGTTATGAAAGAAAATGACAATTTTTTCTTGAAAAATCGGAGAGAAAGAAATGTCGAAAAAAATAACATTGAGATAAATAAGAATATCATAATTCTGAATTTAATGATGTGTCTTTTGACTTCCCAACAACGTTCGGGACCAAATTCTGTTGTTGGAAAATTTTTAAGCTTAAAACCTTTCCCAATTACGTCTGAATTAATCGATGAATCGGAGAATATAGAATCCTTAATAAAACAAATTCTACAGAAAAACGGACTAACAAGATATATCAATAAAATTTCTGCTTTTTTTGCAGAGAATATTGAGAAAATTGAACTTGACAATTGGAATTTAATAACGAAATTAGAATACTTAAATGACAACCAATCCAAAGAAACTGAAAGAGAATTAGCGGGATTTTATAAATGATTGGCTTAAAGGTTTTGGACCAAAACAATCAAGGAATTTTCTTCAAGCTTTAGGTTTGACTAAATATGAACTTCCGATTGATTCGAGAATTGCAAGTTGGCTAAACGATTTTGGATTTCCTGTAAGTTTGACTTCATCACCTTTGAGCGATAAAGGATATTATCACTTTGTTTCAGACGGAATTCAAGAATTGTGTTTAAAAGCAAATGTTTATCCTTGTGAATTAGATGCAGTAATATTTTCGAGTTTTGACAATGACGAATGGACTGAAGAAAATATAATGCTCTAAAAAAAAAGCCTGATTGCCAACACCGTGTATAATTAATGGCTGGTTCTCGCCTACTTACGAAAATCCTCGCGGATTTTCTATTCAGTTTTTATTTACTAAATTAGGTGCTTAAAACACGCCACTAATCATACACAACAACGTTACCTGCAAGCAAAAAAAGAATTATGGGATATTCTATAAAATCATTTTCAAATTCAAAAGAAAAGGGCACAACCAATATTAAGGAATCTAACATTCAATTTGGAATTACCCCAGAATCATCTGAAATTTTGGCGAGTCCAGCGGAACTGTTTTTAAGCTCATTTGCAGCTTGTATTATTAAAAATGTAGAACGTTTTTCTATGTTAATGAACTTTGAGTACTCAAAAGCTGAAATAACTGTTGATGCTATTCGCAAAGAAAAACCTCCACGAATGGATGAAATTGAGTATGTATTAAAAGTTTATAGTCAAGACACAAAAATTGAATATTAATCTACTTAAAAAGAATATTGAGAAATTTGGTACGATATTCAACACAGTTAAATCCTCTTGTTCTATCAAAGGTATAATTGTAAAAATAGATGATTAGGAATGAAAAACATCAATTATTTATTTTTATTATTAGCTCTTATTGCTGAAATAATTGGTACTGTTGGTGGTTTTGGCTCTTCTGTTTTCTTTGTCCCAATAGGTAATTTTTATTTTGATTTTCAATCGGTTTTAGGGCTCACTGCAATATTTCATTTATCAAGTAATTTGAGTAAAATATTTTTGTTCAAAAAAGGTTTGGATAAAAAACTACTAATAAATATAGGAATACCTTCGGTAGCTTTTGTTATTGTTGGTGGTTTTCTTTCAAAGATGATTAATAGTGATTTTTTAGAAATATTCTTGGGATTATTTCTAATTTTTTTTAGTCTATTATTTATTATTAAAAGCAAATTAAGTATTGCACCAAATAAGAAAAATGCAATCTTCGGAGGATCTTTATCAGGGTTTTCTGCAGGCTTATTAGGAACTGGAGGAGCAATAAGAGGGCTGACTATGGCAGCATTCAATTTAGAAAAAAGTGTATTTATAGCAACTTCTGCTTTTATTGATTTTATGATAGATTTTTCTCGAACATTTGTGTATTATAATAATGGGTACATTCATCAGCACGATCTAAAATATGTACCGTTTCTTTTTGTTATTGGATTGCTCGGTTCTTTTCTAGGAAAAAAAATATTGAATTATATACCTCAAACTAAATTTCGTAAATTGTCTCTGTTTTTAATTTTGTTTATTGGAATAGTTACAGTAATTCAACTATTAGCTAAATGATTGAAAGAACAAAGCCAACAGGTAACACCGTATATAATTTATTGCTGGCTTCTTGCTTACTTACGAAAGTCCTCGCGGACTTTCTTGGTCGGTAATTATTTACAAAATTAGTTGCTTAAAACACGCAACGAAATCATACACAAATACGTTGTAAAACATTTTTATTAATCGAAATTATAGCGAAATGAAATATATTTTTAAATCACTTACTATTTTAGTATTCAGTTTAATTTTCACAATAGCATGCAAAAACGAAAGTTCTAACAACACAAAGAAATAAGTTGGTGAAATATCGAACAAGATAATTACCTATATTTCTAACGATGGAATACAAAAATTTGAGCTGCACATTGTAAAAAATAGCATTTCTCTTCAAGACATCACTAATAATAAATCGTATATAATGGATTATGTTCAATCAGCAAGTGGTTCTAAATACGAAAGTGCAGATGGTTACGTTTTTTGGAGCAAAGGAAATGAATATACCTTTTATAAAAATAACAATACCATATCTCAAGGTACATTATATAATGGCCATACCTCGAGCTATTTGGGGACCTATTTATCTGAAGATTACGAAAAACGAAACGAGGGTTACGATTGGATTGCTGTAAATGTTAGCAAAGGAGGGATTGATAAGTTAAATATTAGTGTGCGTTCTCGTGCAGATAAAAAAAAGCCAACCTGTTCATTTAACGTCATTGCTTCTAAAGTTAATGAAAACACGTATAAAGCTTATGAAAACAATGTAGATATAGTGTTTTCTCTTCAAAAAGACTACATTTCCATATACACCGAAAATAAAGAGAACAGTGATCTATTGACTCTATATTGTAGCGGAGGTGCCAGTTTACAAGGTAAATACAGGTTGATTGTAGGAAATGCAGACCAATCTCAAATTGATAAAACTCAATACATAAAGGCACTTATGTGGCAGAATATTAGTTTTAACATTTCATCAGTAAGAAAGGAATATACAAACCAATTAACCATAACACCTTTTGGACTAACTAATGATGAGTCACCCGTTACACACGATATAGATGGCCTAGTTACAAATGCAGAAATTGGAGATTTAAATGCGGATGGGTTCCCCGAAGTGCTAGTGTATATTCAATCTACAGGCAGTGGCAGTTATAGTAAGGTAATTGGTTATTCAGTAAATAATGGAAAATCAATGAGTCAGATATATATGCCTCCAATTTTTGATAACAAGGAGGTTAATAAGGGATATTTGGGACATGATGAATTTACAATAATGGAAACTACTTTTGTTCAGCGTTTTCCTATATACAATGATGACGATACTAATTCGAATCCAACAGGTGGCATACGCCAAATACAATATAAACTAAAAGATGGAGAAGCTTCTAGAAAATTTGTGATTGACAAGGTTATTGAATATTAATATTGGAAATAGACCGACAAACGAAATTTAAGTGAGAGTGAAATAACATTTTACAACACCGTGTATAATTTATGGCTGTTTCTCGCCTACTTACGAAAAATTATTGCTGGCTTTATTTACCAAATTAAGTGCTAAACCCTCGTAATCCCTAAATACAAATACGTTCTCGATAATCAATTAAAAAATAAAGATACAATGAAAACAAAATATAGAAATAATGGTGCAGTTGGTGCTTTATTAGATGAATATGAAAAAAGTATAACTGAGCTTAAGAACGTAATTTTAAATTTAACGACATCTGAATTAACTAATATAGTTGATAACGAAACTAAAGATGAAGATTGCAAATCTATTCAAACAATACTAAGTCATGTTGTTGAATCGGGTTACACATATGTTATTGAAATACGGAAATCACTTAGTGAAAATGTAAATTATATCAGCAAAGACATATTGAGTTCAACTCAGGAATATGCAGTTGCTTTGGATAAAATGTTTGCGTATAACGAAAAACTATTTGAAGATTACCCATACATAAAACTTGAAGAATATGATCCAAATAAAAAGTTTGAGGTACGTTGGGGACAAAAATATGATGT
>CBCXVT010000035.1:0-43868 GCA_965178635.1 Flavobacteriaceae bacterium
TTATTAAATCCGAATGTGATGTTTCTCGTTGGAATGACTTCATAAGGTTTAATGTGAGGTACTAAATGACGAAGTAATTTCATTAAACTTGTTTTACCACAGCCCACAGGACCCGATAATAAAATACCTTTGTTGAGGTCGATTCCGAACCTCTCACAACTTGCGTGATCTTTGATGACATACACACACAATTTGTACAAGATTTGCATATCGTCTTCATAAACTTTGAAGTTTTTACCAAAGAGTAGTTTTCCCTTGATTTCTAAATAGACCAGTATTTGATTGAAGTTGTAGTGAATGTGATCGGATTTTACAATTCCGATTTGGTATTGTATGCCTTGTTCGGTGATGAGGTGAGGGGAGGGTTGATTCATAATAGTATTTTTTAATGTTCTTTCCTTTTTTCCATTGCCGAAAAAAGAAACAAAAAAGTCTAGCCTTGGATGTTCGGCGGTCAATTAAATTTAGAATCACTTTTCATTTTGCCTTGATGCAAAACGAAACAAAAAATCAATTCTCTAATTAGGAAATTACTTCGTACCATTCGCTTTCAAATCTTCATGCGTCATGCTACGCACCGCAATTCCGATTCTTCGCTCTTTATTTCTGAAAGAGACCTTGTGGTTTTAATGCCGTAAGCCATATTCTATGGCGGTAATTTTATTTACAGCTAGTTCTTGAAAGATTCAAAACTTGTTTACCTGCATTTGATTCTCTGTATGCGATTCTGAATCAAGTTCAGAATGACGTCAATCAAAGTGGTTCACTGTAGTTTTTATCTTTTGATACTTTTAGGTTGTCTTGATTATGGTCATGTGCTTTAGATGTTTTTAGGTCATTAGCTTTTAGGATCCATTTTCTGGCTGTGGCTTTCCAATTGGTGATTGTTGCTTTTCCAGAAATTTTCCAATCAATGCCTTCGTAATGATTGAAGAACATTTGTGCTTCTTTTTTAGTGCTCTTTTCTTTTTTAAAAAAATCAATTACTTCATTTTCATGTTGAGGTTGCGCCCCTTTGTTTTTATTTATTATATGTTTATTAATGTTTATATTAGATACCAGCGCTTGTCCACTGCTTGTCCCGATATTGGTACGGTGTGAGTCCACTACTTGTCCAGTACTTGTCCCAAAATTGGTCAACCTAATTTGACTGCCTTTAAATGGGTTGTGAGAGGGTAAATAACTGATGTAATTCCAATTATTTAAGTCGCGTATACATCGATGATAGGTTGTTTTAGAGCCTATTTTAGAGCATTGCATGACCTCATCACGAAAAATGTAAAACACCTCAACAAATCGGTTGCTATTCCATAATTTAAATAAAGCCATATAAAGGCTGACATGAGAGGGGTTTAGCCTATTGTCTTGCTCTATTTTTAGAAAAAGCATTGTTGAGGTGCTTGATGTAATTAATTTCTTGCATGAGGCTATTAGCTCTTGAATTTATTCTCTTGTAGGATTCTTAATATTTCACTGTAATCGTACAAGATGATGCCGCCAATTTTAGTAAATGGTAATGTTCTGTTGATGCGTAAATTTTGCAGTGTACCAGGGCTTACTTTTAGCATTTCCATAACCTCAGCAGATTTGAGGTATTTTTTGGTTTTTACTGTCGTTTTTTCTTGAAGTAACTTTTTAAGTTCTTCTAATAATTCTAGTTTGAAATCGTAAAGATCTTCAGTTGTAATGATTGTTGCTGCCATTGTAAAACGGTTTTAAGGATTAATAATGAGGTCCCAAATCAAGTTTGGGATAACTTTTAAGGCTATCGGAAGAAATGAATTTCTGTTAGATAGCCTTTTAGTTAATTTAGCTCACGAGTTTTCTTATTTTCATAAAAATGAGTTCGTGAATCTTCGATTTGACTTTCGTTTTACAAAGTTGGTGGGAATTATTATGTTTTCTTCGGTAGTTGTTCGGTACTACCGAAGAAATTTAACATTTTTAAAGGTGAATTTTATGGCGGATATTACTTGTTGTTATTTGCTGTCTTCATAGTCCATACGGGTTTCTAAACTCGCTTTTAATTTATCCAAGAATTTTGTTTTGTCGATTCCTCTGCTTTTAATTTCTGAATATGTTTTATACACATTACCTAAATCTATGTCAAAAAGTGTACTACACACATTTGCCATTTTACTGATTTCAGCCTGTCCGTTTTCTTATTGCTCCAGAGGCTTGTAGAGCATAAATTATTTCAATGAGGTCGGTTTTAGAGGCGGTCCATGAGAGGTTGTTTAATATTGCCGGACTGACTTCTTCCCTTCTGCTTCCAGATTCTATTTTCTTTAATAAGAATAATTCCTCATGATAAAATTTAACGAGAAAATCATACGCTATAAATTTACCAACTAGGTTGTCATGACTTGTAGAGAACTCGGGATCTGAGAAATGTCTAGAGCTGTCGTTTACGATGTCTAAATCATTATTACCACGGATAAAATAAATATGATCAAGACTATCTTCTTGATGCTTATAGTAATTCCAAAAATTTAATTGTTTTTTTTTACACTCTTCCAATTTATCTAAACGTGAATGAATGAATTGACGTTGCTTAGCAATGTCTGCAGTAGGTTTTTCCATGATGTAAGCATGAAGTTTGACGAAATACTTTAAATAGCCTAAAACAAAAGGTTTATCGGCTTTAAAAAAGTGTATTTCAGACTTTGAATCAGGGAAGTTATTCATATCCCTAATTTTAAGTCTAAGCTTATACAAACACTCTTTAGATACTGCAATTCCTTTGTTAAGATTTGTAATATCTTTTAAATTAGTTTTCTGTAAATGAGCCATTTCATTATAAAACGGTTGCATAATTTGGGTGATTTCACGCATATTTTATAGATTAATTAGTTGCTAATAAATTATTAATCTTTAAAAAGAAATGCAACAAAATGACACAAAACCTTACATTTTACACCTATTAATTCGTTCTTTTTAATATGTTTTGCTCTTGATTATTTTTTAAAACTTCCCTAAGCGTATTCATGTCATTACTTACTTTATGCTCCAAAACACGGGCGTAAATTTGTGTGGTGGCAATTTTAGAATGCCCTAATAATTTTGAGACTGTTTCTATAGGCACACCATTAGACAAGGTTACCGTAGTAGCAAATGTATGTCTGGCCATGTGGAAGGTTAAATTTTTATGAATGCCAACAAAATTGGCTACTTCCTTTAAGTAACAGTTTAGTTTTTCGTTACTCAGTACCGGTAATAACGATTCTGTAACTGCAGTCATTGGATGGTCTTTATATTTATTAATAATTTCTAGAGCTTGAGGTAACAACGGGACTTTTATAGTTGAATTTGTTTTTTGCCTTTTGGTCATTATCCAATTTCCACCATCGATACCCATTACCATATGATTTGTTGTTAGGTTCATAATGTCTACATAACTAATTCCAGTATAGCAACTGAACACAAATAGATCGCGAACGCGGTCAAGTCGGTCTGATACAAATACTTTATCTTCTAATAACTTTAATTCTTGGTCTGTAAGGAACTCTCTGTCGGTTTTTTCAAAAGTCATTTTCCATCTTACAAATGGATCTTTCTCTATCCATTCCATATGATAGGCTAGGGTAATGATTTTACGAAAACGTTGTATGTGTTTCATAATAGTATTATGGCTTAATGCCTTTGGGTGTCCAGCTGGTAGAAGATTAGATAGGTATATTTCAAAATCTGTTAAGAACTCATAATTGAGTTGCTTTAAATAGATGTTTGGTGTTTTCTTTACGGTGTTTAAAAATTTGAAGATGTAGTTTTCAGTAATTCCGAAATTTCGAATCGTGCCAGGGGCAAGGGTATTCTCAATTTTACTTGAGTGGTATGTCATGATATCCCTAAGTGTCTTTCCTTGATCGCTATGTTCTCCGGTATAATGAGCTTTGATAATTTGAGCAGTAATGAGTTCACCTTTGAATTTTAAATCCTGGTAAATTTGGAATAGCTGTGCATAAACTTCATCCATATAGCTATTGGTTTGCTTAGCTTTTGCATTTGTACCATTGACACGTTTTTTTGAGCTATTCCAGTGGTCAACGTTGACCTTGCGTTTTAAGCTGATGTTGACCCTTTTTCCGTCAACAGTAATTCGTGCGTAAATTTCTGCTTGATTGTTTTTTGCACGAGAAGTGTTTATCCAAAATAGGATTGAGAATGTTTTTGAAGATTTCATAGTTGTACGTCTTTAAATTAAACTTGTTCAAGACGAAAGTCAAACCAACTATACTCTGTGTTTTTGGTATTCGGTCAACACGTGTTGACCGCGAAACTATTTGTTGACCGCGAAGTGGTCAACAAAATTGAAATCATATCAAATTCTATGATTCCCTAAAAACAGTGAAAGCTTGCAAAATCATAGATTTTACAAGCTTTTGATAAGAATTTTAATTCTTTAAAGTGACCTCGGAAGGATTCAAACCTTCAACCTCCACAGCCGTAATGTGGTGCACTATTCAGTTATGCTACGAGGCCGTTAAGCGAGGGCAAATATAGTCTATATTCTTAATTACCGAAACTTTTTTTGAAACTTTTTACACATTTTTTGCTAAGAAACTGTCTAGTATGTCTTTAGCTTTATTGAAATCTTCTTCAAAAACAAAAAGGTCATTATTATTGTCGCCAGCAATGAATCCTGCTAGTCTTGCAGATTCTGTATTGTTCTTGATAATACAGCTAATCTGTTCCTTATTAAGCTCGTATTTTAGAGCATCTAAAATAATATTGGAACCTTGATGTAATTTCGTGTGTTTAGAATGTGAATCCATAGTAAAATAGCTTTTACTAAAGATACAAAAAAAAGGAAGTAGAATATACTATTTATATAATTAAAAAAAAGAGGGTATTGAGAGTGTTAGGAGTTAATCTAAAGCTCTTTTAGTAACATAAATTCGCCAACCTATTATTGCTAATTGTAATTTACTAGCTTTGCTTAAATCAAGTCTGCGCTTTGAAAAACTAGGCAATACAGCCTTATTTATTTTTGCAAGTGTTTTAAAAAAAAGTTTTTCCACAATAGTATAAATTTGGCGCAAATGTAAAAAACTCGCTTAATATGAGCGAGTTTTAAATTGGTTTTGTGTAATTATTATTTAGTAGTTGCAATTATGGCGCCGTCTTTTGCTTTTTTACCATAGATGCTCATGGCTGTCTTTGGCTTTAAAAAATCTACAAATTGTAATTTATCGTTTTTAGCTAATTCATCTAGTTTTTTGAAATCTGATTTCTTACCGTCAATCATAATTAACTTTTCAATTTCTGGGTCATCAACAAAATGAAACTTTTGAGAGTTATTTTTACTAATCCAAACTTTTTTTTCTTTACGCTCATGTTTTTCATGCGTATCGTCATGATCCTCATCAAAGTCGAAATCAAAATTATTTAATTTTAAAATCATACGTTTACCATCTTCATCGTTTTCAAAAACAAAGGCGTCTTTTAATTGTTCTTTAATGTCATCAAAATCGAATGTTTTTCCATTAATAGTCATAACATGTTCATCATCATCAAAAGAAAAATCAAAATGTTTTGATAGTGAATGTGTACCGTTAAAGCTAAAATTATTTGAGTTTGAAGAAATAATATAAAGAGAGTCGTCTTTAGCGCCTAAAGTAATTGTACTGATTGGGTTGCTACTAGATAATGACGTATTTGATTCGTTTCCTTTATCATCAACTAGATTAATTTTAATAGCTATTATTTCATTGTCTTTATTGCGCTTAATACTAGAGAATTTAGCATTAATGTCATGAGATTTTAAAGTTTTAACAATAGATTTAAATTCACTGTCTTTTGTGTTTTTGTCAATTGTAATGGTTACTTCATCACCAATAACAGATTGTGTTATTAGTAGGTTAGAAGAATAATTGTTAGCGAATGTTGGTGTAATTAAAGCTGTACATAAGGTAAAAGCCAGTAGTCCGTTTTTTAAAAATGATGTGTTCATAATGTGTTTTTAGTTTATGAGAATACGTCTCGTAAATTATTGATTGTTATAAAAATACACTAAATGTGGGCTAGTAAATGTTAAAGAAAACTTGTTTAGCATATTTTTAACATTCCGTTTAAGTTGTAAACTTCATTAATGATAATCAATGAAATTTCATAAGACTTTTATAATTGTTATAGTATCTTCGCAAAAAAAAAGAAGATGAATTTAGTATTGGTGATCTCAGGGTTGATATTGTTGATTTTTGGTGGTGATTGGCTGTTAAAAGCAGCTGTAGGCTTGTCATTAAAATTAGAAATTCCAAAGATTGTAATAGGTATGACAGTAGTATCATTTGCAACGTCTGCGCCAGAATTAATAGTAAGTATAAAATCAGCTTTAGACGGCTTTCCTGATTTAGCACTTGGTAATGTTATTGGTTCTAATATTGCAAATCTTGGATTGGTTTTAGGTATAACAGTGTGTTTAGGAGCAATGGATATTCAAAAAAGCTTTTATAAAACTGATTGGCCAGTGATGATGATTGCATCTGTGTTGCTATATGTTTTTATAGCTTATGATGAGGTGATTGTGTTTTATGAAGGTGTTATATTATTTACATTTTTAATTGCTTTTTTAGTGTATTTACTAAAGTTTCAGAAACAAGCTGTAATTGATGAATTACCAGAAGATGATGAAGCTTTGCCATTGTATAAAGTGGTTTTGTTTTTAGCTTTAGGAGGCGTGGCGCTTTGGGGAGGTTCTGAATTGTTAATTAATGGTGCTGTAGGTATGGCGCAACATTTTGGAATTAGTGAACGTATTATTGGTGTTACTGTAGTTTCAATAGGGACAAGTATACCAGAATTAGCAGCATCTATTATAGCTGTTATGAAGAAAGAAAAAGCAATTTCTTTAGGAAATTTAATAGGATCTAACGTGTTTAATATATTAGCTGTGCTTGGTATTACATCAATGATAACACCAATTTCTGTGATGGATAAAGGGTTGTTAACAAATGATTTATATTGGATGTTAGGTATTTCATTTCTGATATTACCATTAGTATTTATACCTAAAAAATTACGTTTAGATTGGAAAGATGGAATTGTTTTGTTAGGGTTATATATGGCATTTGTATACGTTACTGTGTTTAATTAAAATGATTTATTGCATAAAAAAAAGGCTTACTTAAAATTTAAGTAAGCCTTTTTTAGTATGATGAAAAACCGATTATTTTGCTAATTTATCGCAAAACAGGTTTTACAGTTTTAATAATCCTAGAAGCTATTTTGTAAGGATCTCCGTTAGAAGCAGGTCTTCTGTCTTCTAAATATCCTTTCCAACCACTATCAACAGTTAAAATTGGAATACGGATAGAAGCACCTCTATCTGAAATACCATAACTGAAATCTGTTATAGATGCAGTTTCATGATCACCAGTTAAACGTTGATCATTATGTGCTCCGTAAATATCAATATGTTCTTTAGTCACTGGTCTGAAAGCTTCACATACTTGCATGTAAATGTCTTTAGAACCACATGTTCTTAAAGTTGTGTTAGAGAAATTAGCGTGCATTCCAGAACCATTCCAATCTCCTTTTACAGGTTTTGGATGGTATTCAATGTAATAACCATATTGTTCTGTTAAACGGTCTAATAAATATCTAGCAATCCAAATTTCATCACCAGCTTTACGAGCACCTTTTGCGAACAATTGAAATTCCCATTGTCCAGAAGCTACTTCTTGATTGATACCTTCAAAGTTTAAACCTGCAGCAATACATAAGTCAGCATGTTCTTCAACAAAGTCTCTACCGTGTGTATTTCGCCCACCAACAGAGCAGTAGTACATTCCTTGTGGACCTGGATAACCACCAACAGGGAATCCTAATGGTAATTGAGTTTTGGTATCCATAATGAAGTATTCTTGTTCAAAACCGAACCAGAAATCATTATCTAAATCATCAATAGTAGCACGTGCATTAGATTCATGTGCTGTACCATCAGCATTCATTACTTCAGTCATTACCAAATATCCATTCACTCTTGCAGGATCCGGATAGATAGCTACTGGCACTAAAACGCAGTCTGATGACCCACCAGAAGCTTGCTTTGTAGATGAACCGTCAAAAGACCAATTTTTTAGCTCTTCAATTGTACCTTGAAAATCGTCATGATCTTCAACTTTAGTCTTACTTCTTAAATTCTGAGTTGGTTTATAACCATCTAACCAAATGTACTCTAATTTAATTTTAGCCATAATTAATAAAAATAGTTGTGTGTTGTTATGTAATAAATTAAAGCCGCAAAATATAGTTTTTTTTGTGATAGTGAACTAACAAAAATGAAGAGGTTTAAACGATTTTTTATTTATGAGATTGGTAAACAACTGTTATAGTTTCATATGGTAAATTTTATGATGAGTACTATAAAATACAAAAAAAAAAAAATAATCTAAAATTTTGAATATCAGATGCTTGTAATTATCTTTGAGTGTGTTTAAAATAATCTTTGTTTTAACACAAATTATGACTTAACCCGTCACTACACAATTTCATAATTATACCTTTTCCCAAAGGGATTTTTACTTTTAATATAGAATTCCCCAAACGAGCTGTGAACAAATTGTTTCAGACAACATGTTCATTTTTAAGATGTATTTAATAACCAATAAATATTTTAATTATGAAAAAAAGTAATTTTAACTTTAGTTTTTGCAGTATTTTCTGCATTCGCATTTGCACAGGCCTCTTCAAGTGATGGTGGTTGTGGACACGATAACGATGGCTTCCATTCATGTTTCGACATAGATAGGAGAACAGACAGTTGTAGCCCGTACATTAGAACTTCTCCAATTTTTTGTCCTTCAGATTTTTATGCGGCAATGTTTAGAGGAGCGAGTTATTCTCAAATTGAGCAAGAAGGAAGTAACAGTGTTGCTGATGTTACTCAAAAAGGATCTAACCTATCAGTAATTTTTCAAATGGGAACTCATGCTTTTACATCTTCAAAAAATTTAGCAAAAGTAGATCAGTCAGATTTACTCAATTACTCATTCATAACACAGTATGGTAAGGGTAATATTGCTAATGTTAAGCAAAGTGGTGTGTTTAACGCTTCTGATATTAACCAAGTTGGTAAATATAATGATGCTGATGTGGATCAAATGGATACACACAACAAGTCAGATGTTGACCAATTAGGGGATGATAACGGGGTAACTGTAACGCAACAAGATTGTTTTAATAAAGCAAAAGTGTTTCAATGTGGAGATGATAATAAAGCTGATGTTGCTCAAAGTGGTAACTATAACGTAGCTTGTGTGAAGCAAGTTGGAGATTGGAATAGATCAGATGTAATGCAAGCTGGAGAAGAAAACACTTCAAAAGCAGATTTAGATGGGCTGTCTAATGACACTGCTCAAACACAAATAGGTGACTTAAACAGGGCTTATGCAGATCAAGATGGTAAGTGGAATTCTTCAACTCAAATGCAGAGTGGATGGCGTAATTACGCTGAAGCTGACCAAAGAGGATTATCTCATAAATCAACACAAACACAAGATGGAGAACTTAATGAAGCCTTAGTTAGACAAAGTGGATTGGGGAATACAGCTGTACAGATTCAGAGTGGTGAAGCCAACCAAGCAATAAGTATACAGTTTGGTATTGGAGGATCAACTAAATCTGATCAATCTGGGTATAGTAATGGATCATTAATTATCCAAGGAGGATTGTTTAATTTAACTGATGTGATGCAAACTGATGGACATCAAGCCAGTATTGTAACCCAAAATATGGGTTCTTTTGGTGGAGGTAATGAAGCATATGTTGTTCAGACTAAATAGAGTTTTTACAGAATTTAAAGAAATCAAGCTCTTGAAAAAGAGCTTGATTTTATAATCAAATGAGTGTTAAATTAAATCAAATGAAAAATTATACCTACATACTTTTATGTTGTATTATCGGGACATTTTCTTTTGCTCAAAATTACAAAAATGATAAAATATCAGTAGTTGAGGAAAAGTTACTGTTTATAGATTATACAGCCGCAAAAGTTAAAGACATACCTGATAATTTAGTTCGTATTAATCAACTAGGGAATTATAATATTTCTAAAGTAGCAATAAAAGCAAATGAAAGTACTGTTGAAGTGCAACAAATTGGAAACGAAAACTCTGTTGATATTGATATTTCTGCTAATAAGGTTGAAGAAAAAATTATTCAAATAGGTGATAAAAATGTTTATCAAGACTATAATCATTTAAACAAAAGATATCACGGTGTAGATGTTTATCAAAAAGGTGATAATCAAAGTATTTATTTGAATGGAAGTAATAGTATCAGTGAAAAAATAAAAATAAAACAAATCGGTAGTTATAAAACTATCCGTATAAATAGTTACAATTAGTAAATGCATATTGATTGTTACTTCTAATGTTTTTTTTGGTGTTAAAATAATAATTGCTTACGTATAAAATATGTTGAAAAAGTTAATGTTTAGTGGTGTTTTGTTTTGTTTTATGACTAGTACTGCTCAATACTTGAACAGAGAGTCTAAAGCAATACTTGAAATAGTCAATAAAGAAAATGTATTTGAAATCACTGCTAAAGCAGAAAATAAATCTCAAATAAAACAAAGCTTGTCATATGAGTTAAAAATTTTTAAAGAAAACTTAAAATCAGGTAATAAAAGTGATAATGCACAAGAAGGACGATTTGTAATTGATCCTTTAGATGTAAGAAAGCTAGCTTATACGGCAATAAATATACAAAACAAAAACGATAGAATTATATTATTGTTGTTATTAAGGAATGTTGATGGAGACATTGTTGGACGTGAAAGAAAAGTAATAGCAAATAGTAAAGTAGTGCTAGAAAATAATAAAATCACCTTAAAGAAAAAACCTGATGATGGTGTTGAAATATTTGGAATGGTATTAGAAAAAACAAAAACAAAACCAGGAAGAGATTTTTATAATCTTTTTTATAGTCAGTTTTTAAGTCATAATTTTTCAGATAACAGATCTGTTTTAGTGGAAGAGGTATTTTCAAGAGGCAGAAACACAAAAATTGAAATAAAAATTGAAAACGTTAGAGTTTATGAATTTTTTGTACAACCCAAAACGGACTATTTAAAAGCAAATGCCAACATTGCGATTAAACAAGTCACTAATTTTTTTAGAAAGAAAAAGAACGATTATATAGTAAGGTACTAAATTTCTAATGTAGTTTATTATAAAAGCCCTCCCCGCAAATCTACTTTTAATCATAACTAATGTAAAATAAAAACTCCTGTTTTACCTATACGACAGTTAGTTTTAAGATGTAAATGTTAGTGTGTTGCCATAGCGTAATACAGTGTTTATATATGAGTTTTAATATTTTAAAGTTTTAAGTTATGAAAAAAATAAAGATTATATTTTTATGTTTTTTATTCGGCTTTCTTTGGGGTTTACAGGCCCAAGAATTTGTCTACAAGCCGGTAAATCCAGCGTTTGGTGGTGATTCCTTTAACTACCAATGGTTAATGAGTTCTGCAGATGCACAAAACTTCTATAGAGAAGAGGATACATCTGAACAAACAGAATTAGAAGAGTTCACAGAGGATTTGAACAGGCAGTTGCTTAATAAAATTAATAGAGCACTGTTAGATTCGCAGATTGATACATCTGAAGGTTTGGAACCTGGTGTGTATAATTTTGGAAGCTTAAATGTTCAAGTTTATCAATCTACTGATGGATTAGTAGTTGATATTTTAGATATAGGTACTGGAGAACAAACGCAAATTATTATTCCTTAAACTTTATGTGTAGAAAATTAAGCAAAGTAATCTTACTTGTTCTGGTTTTTTTGTGTGTTTCTTGCGGAACAGTATTTAACCAACCAGTAACAGTATCAAAAGCAGTATTGGGTGAGTCAACTCAAAATACAGATGCCTTAAAACAGTTGCCTCCTGCAAAAGAAAAAATTGTTGTAGGAGTATATAACTTTAGAGATCAGACTGGGCAATATAAAATGATTGAAAATGGAAGTAGTTTCAGTACGGCAATTACACAAGGAGCTACAACTATTTTATTAAAGGCTCTTGAAGATTCTAAATGGTTTAAGGCAATTGAACGAGAGAATTTGAATAATTTGTTAAATGAGCGAAATATTATTCGATCTACTCGACAAGAATACAGGAAAACTACAAATTCTGAAGTTCCAGAATTAGATCCTTTATTATATGCTGGAATTTTATTAGAAGGAGGTATAGTGTCTTATGATTCTAATATCATAACAGGTGGTTTTGGAGCACGATATTTTGGAGTAGGTGGTTCAACCAAATACAGACAAGATAGAATAACAATTTATTTGCGTGCAGTTTCAACATCAAGTGGAGAGGTTTTAAAGACAATTTATGTGTCTAAGACAATTCTTTTTCAAGCATTGGACGCAAGCTTTTTTAGGTATGTGAAGTTTAAAAGGTTGTTAGAGGTAGAAACTGGCATAACCAAAAAAGAACCTTTGCAGATGGCGGTAACTGAAGCTATAGAAAAAGCTGTAGAATCTCTTGTTATTGAAGGACTAAAGGATCGTTTATGGCCAAGTTCTGCATCTGAATCAGAAGTTAATCAGGCAATTGCTGCTTATGAAGAAGATAAAGAAGAAGCTGATAACAGACAAATTTACGATAGAGTACTTAAAGAAAAACGTTCAAAAAATGCATTTGAATTGAGTGGTGGAGGAACATATCTTGATGGTGATTATAAAAACCCGAAAGTTGAGTTAATGCCAGTTAATGTAGGGTATAAAAGATATCTTAATCCATATTTCAATTTAGGATTGAACTACGCTAAATTTAATCTTGCAACTAAAGAAAAACACAATTACAGGTCTACTTATGGGTTCATGTCATTTGATTTAAAAGCTGAATTTAACGTATTACCGTATGATGATTTTTCACCTTTTATTTATGCGGGAGGAGGGTTAAACGCTTCTAATTATTTTAAAGAAATGGACCCTAAAACTGAGTTTGGTATTGGGTTAGAATATTTAGTTTCTAAAAAAATGGGTTTAAAAATATATGGTGGTCACAATCAGGTTTATAGTGATATGTTAGATGGCATAGAGTCTGGTAAAAGAGATGATTATTATTGGAAGTTCGGAGTTGGAATCAATTATTATTTGCAAAAATCTAAAAGAGCTTTAAATAAAGATGGTCGAGAAATGTCAAGAAAAGAACAGCGATTAAAGCGGAAACTTGAAAAAAAGATACAGAAAGAACACATAGAAATAAAGTAGAACTTAATACAAATTAACAATGAAAAAATATATAATTTATCTTTTTATAATACCGATGTTAACTCTACTTTGCGCATGTAGTGAAGATACAATAGATAGTGATGGTTCAGGTAGTTTAAAAGGAACAGTAATAGAACAAGGCACTAACGAGCCAATTGAAAATGTCAAAGTGAAAATTGTAGCAAGTAATACAGCAGTATTGACTGATGCAAATGGGGAGTTTTCTATATCAAATATCTCAGCTGGTGAACAGTCGGTTTCAGGAGAAAAAGATGGGTTTTTAGCTTCATTTGAGGCTATTACAATAGTTTCTGGAAGTGAAGTTAATGTGATTATAGAAATGGTGGTGTCTACATCAACTAATACTCCGCCTGAACAACCAATGTTACTCACTCCAGATGATAATGCAATTGATTTACCTGTAGATGTTGAGTTAACTTGGGAATCTGTAGATCCTGAAGAAGATGTATTAACCTATAAAGTAGAATTAAGAAACGACTTAAATACTGATGTTATTACTTATGAGAATATAACTGAACCAATATTAATGATTGAAAATTTAACTTACGGGGTAAAGTATTTTTGGCAAGTAAGTGCCAATGATGGTGTTAATCCAGAGGTTTGGAGTGAAACACGTCAGTTTGAAATTATTGGTGACCCTCAACACCGCTATCTTTTTTCAAGAAAAATTAATGGAAATGAAGTGATTTTTTCCGCAGGAATTGACGGTAATGATGTTGAAGAATTACAATTAAGCCCAATAGGAAGTAATAGTTGGAGACCACGTAAAAATAGGAATAATAATTTAATTGCATTCTTAAAAAGTGAAGGTGCAGAAACGCATTTATTCTCTATGCAACCGGATGGGTCAGATATTCAGCAAATTACGAATGCAATTCCTGTTGCAGGTTTTAAACTTTATCAGATAGATTTTTGTTGGTCTGAAAATGGAGAGAAGTTACTATATACAAATTTTGATAAATTATATGTCATAAATAAAGATGGAAGTGGCTTAAACCTTATTTACCAAACTGTAGATGGAAGCTTTATCACAGAATGTGATTGGACTGTAGATGGGAGTATGATTGCATTAAAAACAAATAATTTGAGTGGTTATGAAGTATCTATTTTTACTATAGATATGTCCGGAACAGTTTTAACGACAATACTTTCTGGAGTAAATGGAGCAGCTGGTGGATTAAATTTTTCTGTTGATAATAATAAACTATTATACACACATGATGTGTCTGGTTTTGAAAGTTCAAATTACAGGCAGTTAGATACGCATATATTTATGTACGATTTTACTTTGATGACATCTGAAGATTTATCAGAAAGTAAGCCAATAGGTTTCTTGGATTTAGATCCAAGATTTTCACCAAATGAATCTCATGTCATTTATACTCATACATCTAATGATGGTGTTTCACAAAGTGTTATTGAAACTGTAGATGCAGTGAGTTCTAATAATAGAGATGAGTTATTCATAAATGCTAAAATGCCAGATTGGGAATAGAATAGCTTTAAATAGTATTTAAAACCGACAAACTTAATATTTGTCGGTTTTTTTTTATAGTTGTAAAATGAGGATATATTATTACTTTTGTTAGCCATAAATACTAACAATCAAATTTATCATGAAGTTAAAGGTTTTATTTATCATTACATTATTTGCTGTAACATGCGCTTTTTCTCAAACAGAAGAGGTGTTATTCACTGTAAATAATACTAAAGTTACTAATACAGAATTTGCCAGAGTCTATAATAAGAATATAGATTTAGTTCAAGATGAAAAGCAAAAAGATGTAGATGAGTATTTAAAACTTTATGTGAATTATAAATTGAAATTAGAAGAAGCAGTTGCCCTTGGTTTAGATAAAGATTCAAAATATATTAATGAATTAGCATCGTATAGAAGGCAATTGTCAAAAAAGTATTTAACAGATTCTAAGATTAATGATAAATTACTAAAAGAAGCTTATGATCGTACTGTAAATGAAGTGAATGTCAATCACATTTTGGTTAGGGTAGATGAGGATGCTTCTCCACTTGACAGTATTAGGGCTTATAATGAACTTTTAGAGTTCAGAACAATGGCTCAGAAACAGGGCTTCGAAAAAGTTATGAAGAAAGTTCATAATGGTAAAACAGTATTTGGTGAGTCTTTAGGCTTTTTTAATGCTTTTCAAATGGTATACCCGTTTGAAAATATGGCGTACAATACACCTGTTGGGGGAATTTCTCAACCTTTCAGAACAAAATTTGGATTTCATATTGTAAATGTATTAGATAAACAAAAATCTATTGGAGAAGTTACTGTGGCTCATATCATGATTGCAGATAGTAATAAAAACTTAACAACTTCTTCTGAAGAAAGGATTAATGAATTACATCAAAAAATTAGTGAAGGAGCAGATTTTTCAAGTTTAGCAAAGCAGTTTTCAGATGATAAAAATTCAGCTAGGAATGGCGGAAAATTAACGCGATTTGGTTCAGGGAAATTAAGCTCTAAAGAATTTGAAAAGGCTGCATTTTCTCTTGTGAATGACGGAGATGTCTCAAAACCTATAAAAACAAAATATGGTTGGCACATTATTAAATTAGTAAAAAAACACCCAATAGCATCCTTTGATGATTTGAAAATAACTCTTGAACAGAAAGTGAAAAAAGATACAAGATCAAGAATAGTTATTGATAAACTACATGATAAATTAAGGAAGCGCTATAATTATGTAGCTGTACCAAATGCTAAAGCAACAATTCTTAAAGTAGTTAATAAAGACTTTCTTAATGGTAATTGGAATAAAGAAAACATAACAAGTAATGATGTTGTTGCTTCTTTTTCAGATGTGAATATTACATATTTAGAATATTATGAATCGTTAAATTCAAAGCGTAAGACATACAGAAATAAAAATGACATTTCTAAAGTTGTTGATGAAAGTTTTGAGAGTTACATAAATCAAAGAATTTATGCATACCATAATGATAACCTAGAAACTGTATACCCAGAATTTGGAAATATAGTACAAGAGTATAGAGAAGGTTTGTTGTTGTTTGAATTGATGGAACAGGAAATATGGAATAAATCAAAAAAAGATACAATTGCGTTACAGAAATTCTATGAAGTAAATAAGGCAAACTATTTTTGGAACGATAGGGTAGAAGCAATAATTACTACTAGTGAGGACAAATCTACAGCTAAGAAAGTAAGAAAATTATTAAAAAAGGGAGCTAGTATTGATGACTTGAAAAATAAAGAAAGTAAAGTAGTTGTTTCTCAAGGTATGTTTCAAATGAATGATAAAGAAATTCCAACTGCATATGCATATTCTAATGGTGTTTCCAAAGTATTTAAACACAATAATCAATTTGTTGTTATTAATGCCATTAAGCAAGTCGTGCCAACTCAGCAAGAATTCGAAGAAATAAAAGGAAAGGTTATTAACGATTATCAATTGCAATTAGAGAAAGATTGGTTGGTTGAGCTAAAAGCTAAATACAAAGTTGAAATTAATCAAGATGTACTTAATAAGCTAAAAGAAACGTTATAAGTTATAGTGAGGAGCGTCAATTTACATATCATTTTTATTGTCATTGCATTTATGACGCTTAATTCTTGTCAGCTGTTTAAATCAGAAGAAGAAAAAGAAACTATTGCAAGGGTAAATGACGACTATCTATATAAGTCAGATTTTATAAATGATTATCCAGGGAATTTATCAAAAGAGGATAGTATATTATTTTCAAATCAATATATAGATAACTGGGCTACAAAACAATTATTGAAGCAGAGAGCGGTGTTAAATTTGGATAGCGAAAAACTTTCTGAATTTGATCAATTAGCGGAAGATTATAAATTAGACTTATATACTAACGCCTATTTAAATGCGTTAATTGTTAAAAAGTTAGATACCGTTATTTCAGCAACAGAATTTGACACATTGTTTAGTTATTCAAAACAAAACTTTAAGTTAAATGAAGAATTATTGAAGTTTAGATACCTTACAATAGATAAAGATCATAATGATATTAAAAATATTGAGAAACGTTTTAAACGTTTTGATAGTATAGATAAAATGGTGTTAGACTCCTTGTCAATTCAGTTCCATTCATTTATGCTGAATGACTCAATTTGGGTGAAAAAATCTCAATTATTACAAAAACTACCAATTAGCGCTAATGGGATGGATTCTCAATTGTTAAAAAAATCTAATTTTATACAATTTGAAGATTCAATAAGACTATATTTGGTGCGAATTAATGATTTGTTGAAAAGAAATGAACAAGCCCCACAAGAATACATGGAGCAGACGTTAAAACAAATTATTCTTAACAAAAGAAAATTAAAACTAATTAAGCAATTAGAGATTGATGTTAGAAAAGATGCAATACAAAATCAAGAATTTGAAATTTACAATTAATATTACCGCTATTTTATTAGCATTTACAACATTAGTTTCTGCACAAACTGAGAAAAAGAAAATAGATGGTGTGTCTGCCGTTATTGGAGATTATATCGTTTTAGATTCTGATGTCGATAAAATGTTTATTGAATTAAAAAGCCAAGGAGTATCTACTGCAGATTTTACCAGATGTAACGTTATGGGTAAGTTGTTAGAAGATAAGTTATATGCGCACCATGCTATTCAAGATAGTATTGTCGTGTCTAATGATGAAGTAGAAAGTACCGTAAATCAACAAATTGATTATATGAAATCTCAAGTTGGTGGCGATATGAAGAAAGTACTTGAGTTTTATAAAAAAGATGATGAGGTTGCTTTTAGAAAAGAATTATTTGACTTGATTAAAACAAACAAATTAGCTGGTCAGATGACTAGAAAAATTGTTGAAGATGTTGAAATTAGTCCAGAAGAAGTATATACGTTTTTTAATAAAATACCAGAGGATGATAGGCCAACTTTTGGAGCTGAGTTAAAAGTATCTCAAATCATTTTAAAGCCTAAAACGCCACAATCAGAAATCGATAAAGTAATTGATAGGTTAAAGCAATTTAAAGCTGATGTGTTAGAAAACGGAGCAAGTTTTGCATCTAAAGCAGTATTGTACTCTAAAGATGAGCCATCAAGGTCTACGGGAGGTAAGTATACTTTACATCGTAAAAAACCACGTATGGTTAAAGAGTTTCGAGAAGTTGCCTTTAGTTTAGAAGAAGGTGAAATTTCTGAGCCATTTGCATCAGAGTATGGGTATCATATTATTATGGTAGATCAAGTTAGAGGGCAAGAAGTTGATGTAAGACACATCTTATTAATGCCTGAAGTATCTAATGAAAACTTAGAAGAAGCTAAAAAATTAGCTGATACATTAAGAAAGAGAATCCTTGATAAGGATATCACTTATGAAAAAGCTGCAGTTGAATTTTCAGATGAAAAAGAAACAAAGTATGATGGTGGTAAATTAAGAAACCCAGAAACATTTGATCACACATTTGAATTAACTAAAATGGATCCAACATTATATTCTCAAGTAATTAACTTAGAGGAAGGAGTAGTGTCTAATCCAATTTTAGAGTATGACAGAACTGGTAAGGCGTTCTATAAGCTGTTAATGGTGTCTGATAAGAAAGAGGAGCATATTGCAGAGTATGGTAAAGATTTTTTAAAGATTAAAGACTTGGCTTTAAAGGAAAAGCAAATTGAAACTATTGCTAAATGGCAAGAAGAAAAAATTAATGAAACTTATATTAAAATCACAGGAGAATATAGAGACTGTGAGTATACAAACAATTGGTTGAAGAAATAACTAATTAAAAAATACAAATGCGTACAAAAAACCTTTGATTGATTTCAAGGGTTTTTTTATACATATTTATTACTTTAGTCTTTAAAATATAAAATATGTCAGATGTAGCCGCTATTAATAATTTAGTAGAAAAATGTAAACTACTTAAAACAGAAATTGCTAAAGTCATTGTTGGTCAAGATGCAGTTATTGAGCAAATATTATTAGCTATTTTTTCTGGAGGTCATGTGTTATTAGTAGGTGTACCTGGTTTGGCAAAAACATTAATGGTAAATACGTTGGCGCAAGCTTTAGGATTAGATTTTAAACGCATTCAATTTACACCAGACTTGATGCCTTCAGATATTTTAGGAAGCGAGATATTAGATAATAATAGAGAGTTTAAATTTGTTAAAGGCCCAATTTTTGGTAACATCATTTTAGCAGATGAAATTAACAGAACACCACCTAAAACACAAGCAGCATTGCTAGAAGCTATGCAGGAAAAATCGGTTACTGTTGCAGGTAACCATTACAAATTAGATTTGCCATATTTTGTGTTAGCAACACAGAACCCTGTTGAGCAAGAAGGAACATATCCGTTGCCAGAAGCGCAGTTAGATAGGTTTATGTTTGCTGTAGAGTTAACTTATCCAAGTTTTGAAGAAGAGGTAAACGTGGTTAAAAACACTACGTCTGATGCAAATGTAACCGTAAACACATTGTTGTCTTCTAATGAAATCATTGCATTTCAACAGCTAATAAGACGTATTCCAGTAGCAGATAATGTTGTGGAGTATGCAGTTAAATTAGTGAGTAAAACACGTCCTAATACGACTAATGCATCAGAACAAGTTAATCAATATATTGATTGGGGAGCTGGACCAAGAGCTTCTCAGAATTTGATTTTAGCAGCTAAAACGCACGCTGCAATTCAAGGGAAATTTTCTCCAGATATTGAAAATGTTAAGGCAGTAGCTATAAGTGTATTGAGACATAGGATTATCAAAAATTACAAAGCAGAAGCAGAAGGGATAACCAAAGAAGATATTATTACAAATTTATTTTAGGATTTTAACTAAGGTCTAATTGCTTATGATATCGTTAGAAAAAGAGCGAATTTTCGGATTAGATTTGTTAAGAACAATTGCAATAAGTCTTGTTGTAATCTCCCACGCTACCTATATTTTATGTCCTAATTCTGAACACTCGTTAGTAACTTTACTAAGAGTTATTGGGGCAATAGGGGTAGATTTATTTTTTGTATTAAGTGGCTTTTTAATTGGCCGTATTCTTTTAAAAACCATACTCAAAACCAAAGTTAAGTTTGCAGATTTGATATTATTTTGGAAGCGTAGATGGCTAAGAACCTTACCAAATTACGTTTTAATACTCGTTGTAAACATTGTACTGTGTATCAGTTTAGAGAAACTACTTCCAAAAAATATTGGGAGTTATTTTGTGTTTCTGCAGAATTTCGATACTCCACATCCTGATTTTTTTACAGAAGCTTGGAGTTTATCAATAGAAGAGTTTGCATACTTAGTTTTACCATTTCTATTGTTTATAACCTTGTCTTTTTGGAAAAATATAGATAAATCAAAGCTGTTTTTATGGGGGACTATTATTACGATAGCAGTACTTTTCATACTAAAAATCAATTATTATTTAAATACTGAAATTGCCTCATATAAAGATTGGAGTGCCACATATAGAAAAGTAGTAGTGTATAGGTTAGACACTATTTACATGGGGTTTTTAATAGCATATTTAATGCATGTTAAACTTAAATTAATGCATCATTATAAGTTGATTTTTGCTGTTTTGGGAACGTTTTTATTAGCCTTATTACATGTTGTTGTTTATTGGTTTAAACTATTGCCTCAAACACATTTATGGTTTTATGTGTTTGTCTATTTAAACGGACTTATTATTGGTTTAGCATTAGTATTGCCATATTTCTCGGTATTAAATTATTCAGGAATTGGTAAAAAATATATTGAAATCATTAGTAAAACGTCTTATTCCATATACCTCATTAATTACTCAATTGTATTGTTAACCTTGAAACATTTTATTGAGTTTGAGAGTCTAAGTTTTTTGTACAGAGTTGTTGTGTTACTGGTGTTTTTTGGATTAACTTTTGTGCTATCATTAGTGGTATATCGTTTTTTTGAGTTACCAATTTTGAATTACAGAAACAGACATTTTAAGTCTTAAATTACTGCACCACATTAATAAAAGCATAAATTTTATGTTACAAAGCAATCAAAAATCTTCATTTCAAGAATTTTACAATTAAGAATCTATCAATTTTACCACACAGTTTTTTGTGATTATGTGAAAATACTGAGGCAATTTTATGTACTTAATAAAAATAATTAATCAAATAGCTTTAATTACTGATTATCTTCTAATTACTCTATATTTTCCGTAATTTCGCAAGACTCCAAAAATAATAATTTAATAAAACATTAAATAACCTTTTATGAATACATACTCAGATTATCTTAAAGAGATTGAAGAAAGAAAAGCCCAAGGATTACACCCTAAGTCAATTGATGGAAGCGAATTATTAAACAACATCATTTCACAAATAAAAGATGTAGATAACGCGCATAGAGAAGAATCTCTTAACTTTTTTATATATAATGTTTTGCCAGGTACAACAAGTGCTGCTGGTGTAAAAGCAAAATTTTTAAAAGAGATTATTTTAGGAGAAGCTGTTGTTAAAGAAATTACACCAACTTTTGCTTTTGAGCAATTGTCACACATGAAAGGTGGACCTTCTGTAGAAGTGTTATTAGATTTAGCATTAGGAAATGATTTAGCGATTGCTAATGAAGCGGCTAAAGTTTTAAAAACACAAGTATTCCTTTATGAAGCAGATACTGAGCAATTAGAAAAAGCTTATAACGCAGGTAATGCAATTGCAAAAGAATTGATAGAGAGTTATGCACAAGCAGAATTCTTTACAAAGTTACCAGAAATAGATGAAGAAATAGAAATTGTAACTTTTGTTGCAGGTGTTGGAGATATCTCAACAGATTTATTATCACCTGGGGCAGATGCACATTCAAGATCAGATCGTGAGTTACACGGGCAGTGTATGTTTGAGCATAATAAAGACATGCAAAATGAATTATTAGCTTTAAAAGCGAAACACCCAAATAAGCGTGTAATGTTAATTGCTGATAAAGGAACAATGGGAGTTGGTTCTTCAAGAATGTCAGGTGTTAACAACGTGGCATTATGGACTGGTATTTCATCTAGCCCATACGTACCATTTATTAATATTGCTCCGGTAATTGCTGGAACTAATGGTATTGCACCAATTTTCTTAACTACTGTTGGAGTAACAGGTGGTATAGGTATTGATTTAAAAAACTGGGTGAAGCAAAAAGATGCTGAAGGAAACACTATTGTAGACTCAGAAGGAGATGCAATTTTAAAGGAAGAATATTCTGTGGCAACAGGTACGGTTCTTACTATAAATACAAAAACAAAGAAATTATATAACGGAGATAAAGAATTAAAAGATATTTCTACTGCTTTAACACCTCCAAAAATGGAGTTTATTAAAGCTGGAGGCTCTTATGCTGTTGTTTTTGGTAAAAAATTACAATCATTTGCTTGTAAAGTTTTAGGGATTGATGTACCTCAAGTATATGCTACTTCAAAAGAAGTTTCTATAGGTGGACAAGGTTTAACTGCTGTTGAAAAAATATTCAATAAAAATGCAGTAGGAACTACTCCAGGAAAAACATTACATGCAGGGTCTAACGTTAGAGTAGAAGTGAATATTGTAGGTTCTCAAGATACTACAGGGTTAATGACTTCTCAAGAATTAGAGATGATGGCTGCTACAGTAATTTCTCCAATTGTTGATGCTGGTTATCAGTCAGGATGTCATACTGCTTCTGTTTGGGATGATAAGTCAAAAGCAAACATTCCAAGGTTAATGAAATTTATGAATGACTTCGGATTAGTTACCGCGCGTCACCCTGAAGGGAAATACCATGCAATGACAGATGTAATCCATAAGGTGTTAAATGACATTGCTGTTGATGATTGGGATATAATTATTGGTGGAGATTCACATACACGTATGGCAAAAGGAGTTGCTTTTGGAGCAGATTCAGGAACAGTTGCCTTAGCATTAGCTACGGGTGAGGCTACGATGCCAATTCCAGAATCAGTAAAGGTTACTTTTAAAGGTGAAATGAAATCTTTTATGGATTTCCGTGATGTGGTTCACGCTACTCAAGAGCAAATGTTAAAACAGTTTGATGGAGAGAATGTTTTCCAAGGAAAAATTATAGAAGTACATATTGGTACCTTAACTTCTGATCAAGCATTTACATTTACAGATTGGACTGCTGAGATGAAAGCAAAAGCATCTATCTGTATTTCTGAAGATGAAACTTTAATCGAATCATTAGAAATATCTAGAGATCGTATTCAAATTATGATTGATAAAGGGATGGATAATCCTAAGCAAGATCTTAAAGGGTTAGTTGATAAGGCAAATAACCGTATTACAGAAATAAAAACAGGAACTAAATCGGCGTTAAAACCAGATGCAGATGCTAAGTATTATGCTGAGGTTGTTATCGATTTAGATAAGATTGTTGAACCGATGATTGCTGATCCAGATGTAAATAATGAAGATGTATCTAAGCGTTATACGCACGATAATATTCAACCATTATCTTTTTACGGAGGAACTAAAAAAGTAGATTTAGGTTTCGTAGGATCTTGTATGGTTCATAAAGGTGATATGCAAATATTGGCACAAATGCTTAAAAATGTAGAAGCACAGCAAGGTAAGGTAGTATTTAAAGCACCTTTAGTTGTTGCGCCACCTACATACAATATTGTAGATGAATTAAAAGCAGAAGGAGACTGGGAAGTATTAGAAAAGTATTCTGGTTTTGTATTTGATGATGCAGCACCTAAAGCAGCGGCTCGTACGAAATATGAAAACATGTTATATTTAGAACGTCCAGGTTGTAGTTTATGTATGGGGAACCAAGAAAAAGCTGAAGCAGGAGATACTGTAATGGCAACATCTACTCGTTTATTCCAAGGAAGAGTGGTAAGAGATACTGAAGAGAAAAAAGGAGAATCTTTATTATCTTCTACACCAGTAGTTGTTTTATCTTGTATATTAGGAAGAACTCCTACAATGGCAGAATATGAAGCTGCTGTTGAGGGTATTGTTTTAACAAAATTTAAGCCATCTCAAAAACAATTAGTAATGTAATTAGTACATTATAATTTCAAATTAAAAAGCCTGAGTTTTAAAACTCAGGCTTTTGTTGTTATAAGTTGTTTTTTTAGATTTCAACTTACTGGTAAGTTTATCAGTAAGTTATGTTTGATATTAATAAATAAGTTGATGGCTTTTGTCTATTATTTTCGCTAAATTAGTAGTTATAATAAAAATTAAAAAATAGAGATATGGCTTTTGATATTGATATGATTAGGGGGATTTATAGCAAATTCGAAGAGCGCATTACTGCTGCAAGAGAATTAACTGGTAAACCTCTAACACTTGCAGAGAAAATTTTATACACACACCTTTGGGATGGTAAAGCAACTACAGCTTACTTAAGAGGTGTAGATTATGTAAATTTTGCTCCTGATAGAATAGCCTGTCAAGATGCAACTGCTCAAATGGCATTGTTGCAATTTATGCAAGCAGGAAAAAAGAAAGTTGCCGTACCAACTACTGTACATTGTGACCATCTAATTCAAGCAAGGGTTGGAGCGTCTGAAGATTTGCAATACGCATTAAACAATTCTAATGAAGTCTTTAATTTCTTAGAATCGGTGTCTAATAAATACGGCATTGGTTTTTGGAAACCAGGTGCAGGAATTATTCATCAAGTGGTTCTTGAAAACTATGCCTTCCCTGGAGGAATGATGATTGGTACAGATAGCCATACAGTAAATGCTGGTGGATTAGGAATGGTTGCTATAGGAGTAGGTGGTGCTGATGCTGTTGATGTAATGGCAGGTATGGCGTGGGAATTAAAATTCCCTAAATTAATTGGAGTGAAGCTAACCGGTAAATTATCTGGTTGGACAGCACCAAAAGATGTCATTTTAAAAGTTGCTGAAATTCTTACTGTAAAAGGAGGAACAGGTGCTATAGTAGAATACTTTGGTCCTGGAGCAAAAAATATGTCGTGTACTGGTAAAGGAACCATTTGTAATATGGGAGCCGAAATAGGCGCTACAACGTCTACGTTTGGTTATGACGACTCTATGGAACGTTATTTACGTGCAACCGATAGAAACGATGTTGCAGATGCCGCAAATAACGTAAAAGAACATTTAACTGGTGATGCAGAAGTGTATGCCAATCCAGAACTGTATTTTGATCAAGTAATAGAAATTAACCTATCTGAATTAAGCCCGTTATTAAACGGACCGTTTACACCAGATTTATCTACTAAAGTTGGAAGTGACATGACGTCTAAAGCCAATAAAAATGATTGGCCTTTACAAATAGAATGGGGGTTGATAGGCTCATGTACAAATTCGTCTTATGAAGATTTATCTCGAGCGTCTTCAATTGCACAACAAGCTTTAGACAAAGGATTAAAAATGAAAGCAGAATTAGGAATTAATCCAGGATCTGAACAAGTGCGATATACAGCTGATCGTGATGGCATTTTAGGCATCTTTGAAAAATTAGATGCTAAAATATTTACAAATGCTTGTGGACCATGTATTGGGCAATGGGCACGTTATAGTGATCCTAAAAACGCCCCAAAAAACAGCATTGTACATTCGTTTAATAGAAATTTTGCGAAACGTGCCGATGGAAACCCGAACACACACGCTTTTGTAGCATCTCCAGAAATTACAGCTGCTATTGCCATTGCTGGTCGTTTAGATTTTAATCCGATGAAGGATAAATTAATCAACAAAGACGGACAAGAAGTGATGTTAGATGAACCTACAGGCTGGGAATTACCACCAAAAGGGTTCGAGGTAAAAGATGACGGGTATTTAGCACCAATGGCAGACGGTAGTGCGGTAAATGTAGCCGTTGCTGATGATTCGGAACGTTTGCAATTATTAACACCATTCACACCGTTAGGGAATACTATTAGAGGTGCTAAATTACTCATAAAAGCTCATGGTAAATGTACTACAGATCATATTTCAATGGCTGGACCTTGGTTACGTTACAGAGGACACTTAGATAATATTTCAAACAACTGTTTAATTGGTGCGGTAAATGCATTCGGTAAAAAGACGAACTTTATTAAGAATCAATTAGATGGTGAATTTGGTGGCGTGCCTGATGTTGCTCGTAAATATAAAGCAGCTGGGATTCATACAATTGTAGTTGGTGATCATAATTACGGTGAAGGGTCGTCAAGAGAACATGCAGCCATGGAACCACGTCATTTAGGAGTTGCAGCGGTTATTGTAAAATCATTTGCGCGTATTCATGAAACCAACTTAAAGAAACAAGGAATGTTAGGGTTAACCTTCGCTAATGAAGCTGATTATGATTTGATTCAGGAAGATGATACATTTAACTTTATTGGCTTAAAGAGTTTTTCACCTGGAAAACCTTTAATTATAGAAGCTGTTCATGCTGATGGTAGTTTAGATCTTATCACTGTTAATCATACCTATAACCAAGGTCAGATTGACTGGTATAATGAAGGTTCTGCGTTAAACTTAATTAAAAAACAAAACGCTTAGAACTGATTAAAATTTAAAAAAGTCCGTTAGAAATTTCTAACGGACTTTTTTATGTTATTAATTGTAAGAATACATTGTAAAAATCGACATAAATTGTACTAACTATCTAAAATAAGTATATTATGAATTCACTATGGTTCTTTGACGACGTAAATTTATTTAATTTACTGTGTCCACATAAATTTAAAGAGTACAGATCTTGTCATTCTTTTGATGAGTATACAAAAAATGATTACATCTATTTTGAAGAAGATGCTGCTAATAAAATTTATCTTATAGAAAAAGGGAAGGTGAAAATTGGGTATTATGCAGAAGATGGGAAAGAAGTTGTTAAAACAATTTTATCAAAAGGAGAGTTGTTTGGTGAAAAAGCAATTTTAGGTGAAGTGACCAGGAATGAATTTGCACAATCTATAGATGCTAAAACAAGTATTTGCCCAATTGGGGTGGACACAATGCATGACTTAATGCGTGATAACAAGACTTTTAGTTTAAAAATATATAAGTTTTTAGGATTTCGTTTTAAAAAATTAGAACGCAGGTTACAAATTTTGTTGTTTAAAGATGCAAAAACACGCTTATTAGAGTTTTTAAATGAATTATGTGAAGAATATGGCTATGATTGTGAAAAGACAGGAAATCATATTATAATTCATCCGTATACGCAAAAAGATATCGCGTCTCTTATTGGTACATCACGCCCTACTTTAAATACAATATTGAACGAATTGAAAGATGATAAAGTTGTTGATTTTGATAGAAAAACAATAACTATTTTAAAAAAATCTGCTTAGTGTCAGCTAGCTAACATTTTAAAGAGATATCAGGATATATCTTTGTAATTGTAAAACAAATACATTTATAAAGATGAAGAAAATAAAATTTTTAGGAGTTTTGGCTATAGGATTATTAGCAGCTTCTTGTAGTAGTGATGACGATAATAATAGTGTGTCAACAAGTGACTTAAGTTTAAACCTTACTGGTTTAGAAAATTTAGGAGCAGATTTCAAATACGAAGGTTGGATTATTGTTGATGGTTCACCTGTGTCTACAGGAGTGTTTACTGTGAATGCATCAGGAGTTTTATCACAAACTGAATTTAGTATAAATTCTAATCAGTTGAACTCTGCAACAAAGTTTGTATTGAGTATTGAACCTACGGTAGATACTGATCCCGCACCTTCAAACACAAAAATTTTAGCAGGGGATTTTTCAGGAAATTCAGCAGCAGTTGATTCTGATTTAGTAGCTGACTTTTCAAATGCTAGTGGTAAATATATTTTAGCAACACCAACAGATAATGATACAACAAATGAGGCAAGTGGCGTATGGTTTTTAGATAATTCTTCAGGATCACCAGTATCAGGGTTGAATTTACCAACTTTAGCTCCAGGATGGAAATATGAAGGTTGGACGGTTTTTGCAGGTGGACCAGTAAGTACAGGTACATTTACAGATCCTGCAATGGCTGATGCTAACGCAGCAACTTCACCATATAAAGGGACTGTTGGAAATGGACCTGGATTCCCAGGAGAAGATTATGTTATGGGATCGGCAGCTAGTGAAAACTTTCCAACAGATTTAAAAGGAAAAACAATTGTAATATCTGTTGAGCCAGATCCAGATAACAGTCCTAGTCCATTCACCTTAAAGCCTTTAGTACATATGGTGCCTGCAATGGCAGCTAATCATACAGTAATTACAATGGGAACTGGTCCAGTAACTCAGCTATCTGGTACTGTTGTAAGGTAAAAGTATCTTTCAAAAGACTCTAATTATAATAAAAAAGTACATTCATTATGAATGTACTTTTTTATTTTTCACAAAATAGTCCCAAACAATACTTTTGGTATTAAAGTAACCTTGTTTTTTAGCTTCAGAAGTTCTCTTTTTGAGCATTTTAAATAAATTAGCATAAAAACTAAAATGCGCTTTAATAATTGCAATTGTGTGTAGTGGTTTACCTTCAAAAAGATATTTTATTCCAGCAACCCCGTCTAGAGATAAGCGAATGAAAATCAATCCAAAGCCTTTGTTTTTAGGTGTGTTTTTAACCAGGTTAAATAACGAGTTTCTAAAATTTAAAAATGTTTTCTTTGGATGTTGAGTTGCTAAAGTAGCGCCACCAACATGATACACTGTAGAGGTTCCAACGTATTTAATATGTTTACCTGAATTTTGAATGCGCCAACATAGATCTATTTCTTCTTGATGTGCAAAATAATCTTCATCGAATCCGTTTAAATAATGATACGTGTTACTCTTAACAAATAAACAAGCGCCCGAAGCCCAGAAAATATTTAAAGTGTCGTTATATTGCTTTAAATCGGTTTCTATGGAATTGAATATACGTCCGCGACAATATGGATAACCATATTTGTCAATAAATCCGCCTCCAGCCCCAGCGTATTCAAATTTAGATTTGTCTTTGTAATCTAAAATTTTTGGTTGAATAGCCGCAATGTTATCATCCGTTTGAAATTCAGAAATGATTGGTGTTAACCAGTTTTCTGTGACTTCAATATCAGAATTTAATAAGCAATAAACATCTGCATTTATGTGTTGTAATGCATCATTATAGCCTTTAGCATAGCCGCCATTTATACTGTTCTTTATGATAGTAATTTCAGGATAATGTGTTGTGATAAAATCAATAGAATTATCTGTAGAAGCATTGTCAGCAATGTAAATAGTCGCTTGTTTAGAATGCGATACCACGGATGGTAAAAACTGCTCTAAAAGCTGTTGTCCGTTCCAATTTAAAATGACAATTGCTAATTTCATGTGTTTATATTTATTGTTTTTCAATGGTCACATGTAGCTTCCTCATAATCATTACCCCTTGAATATCGACGATTCGTTATGGAAGTTTCATGTTACGAATATACTATAATTTGTAATCTCTTTTAGTCTGTTTCTTTCTTTGGAACAGGATCATAACCAGAACCGCCCCAAGGGTGACATTTTCCAATACGTTTTATGGCTAACCAACTCCCTTTTAATAATCCGTGAACTTGTAAAGCTTCTAAGGAATAACTTGAGCACGTAGGGGAAAACCGGCATGCTGCAGGCGTGTAAGGAGATATAGCAGTTTGATAAAACCGTATTAAAAGTATAAATGGATATGTCGCTATTTTTTTGAGCATAAACAGAAAAGTCAGCGGTAAAGCTGACTTTTTAATATTAATTTAAAGAAAAGCTTGTGCCTTCTCGTCCGTCTTTTAGTTGTACACCAATAGCAATTAATTCATCTCTAATTTGATCTGAAAGGGCATAGTCTTTATTGGCCTTTGCTTCAGCTCGTAGTTTGATTAACAACTCGATTGTTCCAGATAATTTATCAGAATTATTATCAGATTCCGATTCGTTCATCAAGCCTAGAATATCGAATGTAAATGCGTTTAGAGTTGATGTTAATAACGCTAAATCATCAGCAGTAATACTTGCTTTTTGATCATTTAATTGGTTAACGTATTTTACAGCTTCAAACAAATTAGCGATTAAAATTGGTGTATTGAAATCGTCATTCATGGCATCATAACATTTCTGTTGCCATGCTGAAACATCAAACGTTGATGAATCACTTGTATTGATTTTATCTAACAGATTGATAGCTTCCATTAATCTATTATGTCCTTTTTCGGACGCTAACAAAGCATCATTAGATAAATCTAAAATACTTGAATAGTGCGCTTGCATATTGAAAAAACGCGTCACACTTGGTGAAAATGCTTTTGATAAAATGGTGTTTTCGCCAGAATAAATCTCTTGTGGTAACAAGTGGTTTCCGGTAGATTTCGACATTTTTTTACCGTTCAAATTCAGCATGTTTGTGTGCATCCAATAGTTTACTGGCGCTTTATGATTACATGCTTCAGCTTGTGCAATTTCACATTCATGATGTGGGAATTTTAAGTCCATCCCGCCACCGTGAATATCAAATTGTTCACCTAAATATTTTGTACTCATTACAGTACATTCCAGATGCCAGCCAGGAAACCCTTCAGACCAAGGTGAATTCCAACGTTGAATATGCTCTGGTTCTGCACGTTTCCAAAGTGCAAAATCTTGTGGGTTTTTCTTATCAGATTGCCCATCTAAAGCTCTTGTGTTTTCAATAGCATCTTCAATAACACGTTTTGATAAAATTCCGTAATTATTAGTTTCGTTATATTTTAGCACATCAAAATATACAGAACCGTTAGCCACATAAGCTAAGCCGTTGTCTATAATTTTTTGAATGGCTTCTATTTGTTCTACAATATGTCCTGTTGCAGTTGGTTCTACACTAGGAGGTAAGAAGTTATAACGTCTTAAAATCTCATGAAAATCTACAGTATATTTCTGTACAATTTCCATTGGTTCTAACTTTTCTAAACGTGCTTTTGTAGAAATTTTATCTTCCGCATCGTCATCTGTTAAATGCCCAGCATCTGTAATATTTCTAACATAGCGTACTTTGTAACCTAAATGTAGTAAGTAGCGGTAAATCATGTCAAAACTCATAAAAGTTCTCACATTACCCAAATGCACATTACTGTAAACGGTAGGGCCGCAGACATACATACCAACAAACCCGTCAGTGATAGGTTTAAACAATTCTTTTTCTCCGGTTAAGGTATTTTGAATTTTAATCTGTTGATTGTGATATGTATTCATTGGTTTAAGTGTTACAACTTAAGTTTGTATTTCGTTAAAATATGACTTAAAATTGTGTGTCTAATTTTATATAATCTAAGAATTCTCTTCGGACTTTATCGTCTTTAAAAGCGCCACCAAACTCAGACGTTACAGTACTACTTTCAATATCTCTAATTCCTCTAGAGTTAACACATAAGTGTTTGGCATCAATCACACAAGCCACATCATCTGTACCTAAAGCTTTTTGTAATTCACGAACTACCTGAATGGTCAAGCGTTCTTGTACTTGTGGTCGTTTTGCAAAATAATCAACAATTCTGTTCATTTTAGACAAGCCAATAACTTTTCCTTTTGAAATGTAAGCGACATGGGCTCTACCAACAATTGGCAATAAATGATGCTCACAGGTAGAGTATAAAGTGATGTTCTTTTCCACCAACATTTCACCGTACTTGTACTTATTGTCAAAAGTTGATGCTTTAGGTTTGTTGTCAGGATGTAGTCCGCCAAATATTTCTTTAACAAACATTTTTGCTACTCGTTTTGGCGTGCCACTAAGGCTATCGTCAGTAAGGTCTAAACCTAGAGTTTGCATAATATTTGCAACATCTTTTTTGATAGATTCTATTTTAGATTTGTCATCTAAATCAAATGCGTCATCTCGTAAAGGTGTGTCAAATGAAGTTCCAATATGGTTATCTCCTATGTCGTCTATTTCTTTCACAGTAATACGTTTCGTTATTGTAGTTTAATATGCTACTCAAAATTTTGAGTAGAGATTAAGACGCCAAAGATACTAAAACTTACAAATTTATACTGTAAGAGTTTCAGTAATTATCGTTGAATAGTATATTTTTTTAAACATAGAGAATTTCAAAATTTAACTTTTCAGTTGGTGATATTTAAAGCTTTTGAGATATGTTATTAGTTGAATAAGTTGTATATTTACACTGGTAATCAGTCAGTTACATTCGTTCTTCAACTATTTGCTAATCGACCTGCTTTCTACACTTTAGAAATTCAGGAATAAATATTTGTGATGAACTGTAATTTCTCCAATAATATCAATTTCCGATGTTTAACCATAGTTCTTATTCTATGTGTGTTTACTTGTTCATATTCACAACAACAACAACAACAACCCAAAAATCAATTTTCTGATGCTGAAGCAGAAACTTTTGCAATAGAGATTTTTCAGCACAAAAACATGCAATTAGTTCTTGATACTAAATCAAAAAGAATGCAATTGATAACACGGTTTTTAAATAAACAATACACCGTAAATTATAGTCCGAAGTACAGAGGTAAAAAGTTTAAACTTCTTTCAGATTTAGAGCTTAATAATAAGCATAATAAAAGTTTAAGAACGGATGTAAATTATAACCCCAAAACCTTTAATCCGTTAAAATATAAGTTTCCGTTAAACTCAAATTCTGATGAAATGTATCGTGTTGGGGAGACAGATTATATTATAACCATACAGAAGTTGAATTAGGTTTTAGATATAACTAAATAATGAAAAAAAGACTGCTATCAATTTTTCTATTATTCTTTGCTATTTTAGTTCAAGGACAGATAAATATTGCTACTGGAGGTACAGTAACAACATGTTCTGATGTTTTTGTAGACTCAGGTGGATTGGGAGGAAATTATTCATCTAATGAAAATTATGAAATTACTATTTGCCCAGATACGGTAGGAAATTATATCCAATTAGATTTTACAACTATCAATGTAGAAGGAGGATTCGATGATTTTTTGGTCATTTTTAATGGAGACTCATCTTCCTCTCCAATTTTTGGAACAATCAATGACGATAATACCTGTGATATTACACAATATACATCTAGTGCAACTAATGGTTGTTTAACCATAGTATTCGAATCAGATAATTCATTCAATCAATCTGGTTGGGAAGCTGCTGTAACCTGTACAACAACTCCAGGGGGAGGAACCACACTTCCGGAAAATGCCATTTGTGGTGGTTCAGGAGCATTTTGTGCTGATGCAGGGGCTTTAGAATTTCCAAATTCCTCTAATAATGATTGTGTGCCTGATGCGCCAAGTATTGTGGTGACAAATTCGTGTTTAGGTTCGGCGCCAAATCCGGCGTGGTATTTTGTTGAAATTGGTTTAGCAGGTAATATAGTTATTGATATAGCGCAAACAACAGGTCCTGGAGGTACAGGAGTGGGTTTGGATGTTGATTATGTGCTTTGGGGGCCATTCCCCGATGTGCCTTCCGCCTGTGTAGATTTTACAACTGGTAACTGTTCTGGAGATCATAACTGTATGGGAACTGCTGTAGATTGTAGTTATAGTACTGCTCCAGTAGAAACAGCTACAATACCAAATGCGCAAGTAGGAGAATTCTATATGTTTTTAATTACAAATTTTAATGGCGCTGCTGGATATATCACCTTATCACAAACTAATATTGGTAATCCAGGCGCAGGATCAACAGACTGTTGTCCTTATCTTACAGGAACAAATCCGTCTACTTGTGGTGCTTCAGATGGATCTATTGAGATATCTTTATTAGCTCCAAATACATTATATACAATCACTTATAATAACCCTACACCACAATCAGTAACATTAACCACCAATGCTTTAGGAGAGATAATGATTACTGGTCTAGCCGCAGGGACCTATACTAATATTGATACAAACACACCAGCTTGTGCGCCAGAAGATATCGTATTAATTGATGCTGCTGCACCTTCATTAAATTCTCTAACTACCACGTCACCTATATGTGCAGGAGCAAATGCAGATTTCGTTATAACAGGTACGCCAAACTCAGTTGTAAGTTATACAATTAACGGAGGAGCAACAGCAACTGCAACTCTTGATGCAACAGGTAATGTAACAATTAGTATTGGAGGAGTTACCGGAAATACTGTTATTGCATTAATAGACATTACTATTAACAGTTGTACAGTTACTTTATCAAATACTGCAACTGTAGTCGTAAATCCAATTCCTATATTAAGCAGCTTAAGCTCAAATTCACCACTCTGTACAGGACAAGATGCAGTATTCATGGTTAATGGTAGTCCAAATGCTACTGTTACTTATACAATTAACGGCGGGGCTGCAATAACACTTGTTTTAGATGCTGCTGGTAATGGTGTTGTAACTCTACCAGCAATAATTGTTGATACAACAATGACATTATCAAACATTTCTTTAAATGGCTGTAGTGTAGTGTTGACAAATTCAGAAATGGTTATTATAGATCCTGTGTTAGTTGTGTCGAGTTTGATAGGAAATGGACCGATATGTGTGGGTCAAGATGCAATTTTTGATGTTGTTGGTTCACCAAATTCAACGATAACTTATACAGTAAACGGAGGTGCGCCATTAACCTTAAATATGGATGCAACTGGTAATGGTATGATAACAGTTACTGGAGCAATTGTAGATGTTAACCTTAGTTTAACAAGTTTAAATCTTAGTGGTTGTAGTGTGGTTTTAACAAATAATGCCACAGTAGTAGTTACACCTGATCCGAGTTTAACTAGTTTAACAACAGTTAGTCCAGTTTGTGAGGGGGAAGATGCAGTATTTACTTTTGTAGGTACACCTAATGCCACTGTTACCTATTCTATAAATGGAGGTGCTCCAGTTGTAGTGGTTTTAGATGCACTTGGAAATGGAATAGTTACCATCACTGGAATCCCTGCAGATGTCACCTTGTCAACTTCAGCTATAGCAATTAGTGGTTGTAATAGTGTAATTACTAACTCTGAAACTGTTGTGGTTATTGCTGCGCCTGAAATAATAAATTTATCAGGAAATGGTCCAGTTTGTACTGATGATACAGCAGTTTTTACAATTACTGGAACAGCAAATGCTACGGTTACTTATAGTTTAGATGGAGGAGGATCAACTCAGACAATTGTATTAGATGGCGCAGGAAATGGCACAGTTTCTATACCAACCGTAACAGGAAATCAAACCATTGACTTAAGTGATATTCAGATAACATCTGGTGATTTAGTTTGTAATACAGTATTATCGGAAACATTAACTATTGTAGTAAATCCTATGCCATATGCAGGTACAGATGGAAGTTTGATTATTTGTGATACCGCGGCCAATGCCATTCATTTAATAGATTTAATTAACGGTGAGCAATCTGGTGGTGTTTGGGCACAAACCTCAGGTTCTGGAGGGACATTTAATCCCAACTCTGCCATTTATACACCATCAGCAGGAGCAACAACTGCAACTTTTACTTATACAGTTGCAGGTATACCGCCTTGTCCTGATGATGTGAGTAATGTATTGATATCAATTGATAATACGCCTACATTAGCGTTTACATCAAGTACAGATCCAACTACTTGTATGGGTGCAGATGGGACAATAACACTCACAACGTCCAATTTACCAGATGGAACTTATACGGTAGATTATGAAGATGCAACGCCTTCAGCTCAAACTGCAACTATGGTTGTTGTTGGTGATGTAGGAACCATATCAGGATTAGCTTCAGGAACATATAATAATATTACAGTTACAAATGTTGGGTGTACATCTGTTGAAGATGTAGATGTTCAATTGACTGATCCACCGTTACCAACACTTGTATTATCAGCGAATACAGGTCCAACGACCTGTTCGGGAATAGACGGAAGTATTACATTGACTACATCAAATTTACCAGACGGCAGTTATACGGTTGCTTATGAAGATGGTACAGGAACACCACAAACTACAACTATGGTCGTTTCTGGGAATAGTGGTGTGATTTCTAATTTACCAGCAGGTGATTATAATAATATCACAGTAACTCATTTAAATTGTACATCTATAGATGATGTTGATGTACAATTGACTGATCCACCATTGCCAGTATTAGCAATAAATGCCAGTTCAGACCCAACAACTTGTGATGGTAGTGATGGTACAATTACGCTAACAACAGCAAATTTACCAGACGGTAGTTATACAGTAAGTTATGAAGACGCAATGGGTGCGCCTCAAGCTGAAACAATTATAATAACCGGAGATGTAGGTGTCATTACTGGTTTATTAGAAGGAGAATATAATAATATAACTATAGTGTATAACAACTGTACATCTGTAGATGATGTAGATGTGGTATTATCAGATCCATTACCATCAATAATTGCAATTATAGCAACAAGTAATCCGACTATTTGTGATGGTACAGATGGTAGCATTACCTTATCAACAACAAATTTACCAGATGGTACGTATACTATAAATTATGAAGATGCCACTGCAACTCCACAAACCACAACAGTTACAGTAGTGGCTAATGTTGGATTGATTACTGGCTTATCTGAAGGAACATATAATAACATCACTGTTACTTTTATTAGTTGTACATCAATAGAAGATATAGATGCTGTTTTGGTAGATCCGTTACCGGCAATTATATCAATTATATCAACTACAGACCCAACTACTTGTGATGGTAGTGATGGTAGTATTACGTTATCAACGGCTAATTTGCCAGATGGTACTCATGTAATTAATTACGAAGACGAATTCGGAGTGCCTCAAACAAATATGATGGTTGTCACAGGAAATGTTGGTGTTATCACAGGATTAAGTGAAGGGCAGTTTAATAATATTACGGTTACTTTTATCAGTTGTACATCAATAGATGATATTGATGTGGAATTGAATGATCCAATTCCATCAATTATAGCAATAATTTCAGTTGTAGATCCTAGTATGTGTAACGGAACAGATGGTAGTATAGTATTGTCAGTAGCTAATTTAATTGATGGTGTGTATACTGTAAATTATGATGATGCTAATGGTATTCAACAAACCACAACAATCGATGTGGTTAATAATGTGGGAACCATTTCCAATTTATCATCAGGTGTGTATAATAACATCGTCATAATAAGTTTTAGTTGTATGTCTGTTGAGGATGTAGATGTGGTGTTGTCGGATCCAATTCCAGCAATAATTGCAATAATATCAACCACAAATCCAAGTACGTGTGGAGGTTCAGAAGGTTCAATAGTATTATCAGTATTTAATTTACCTGATGGAACTTATACAATAGACTATGAAGATGCGGTGGGATTACCACAAACATCAACAATGGTTGTTGTTGCTGATGTTGGAACTATAGTTGATTTAGCAGAGGGAATGTATAGTAATATAACAGTAACAAATGTAGGATGTACTTCTTTAGAAGATATAGATGTTGTATTGGTAGACCCGTTACCACCAGTGATTAATGATAATATGGATATGGATCCAATATGTGAAACAGATGCTGTTTTAGATGGTGTAATGCCACATGATTTAACGTTAAATATCCCTTATATATTAGGTAATCAATCTGGAATAACGGTGACGTTTTATGAAGCTTTAGCAGACGCTACTTCCGGGAACAATCCAATAGTAGATGAGACTGCATATTTAAATATTAATCCATCACCGCCAGTGTCTACACAAACTATTTATGTAAGAGCAGTAGATGATGTTACAGGATGTTTTACAACTACAAGTTTTATAATAACAGTAATGTCTACTGAAGCAGAAATCCCTAATCCTTTAACTAATTGTGATGATGATAATGACGGGCATTATTATTTTGTGTTACATAATACCATAACGCTAAATGAGATTACGAATGGAAACCCTAATATAACAGTGACATATTATGAAACATTAGCACAAGCAAACGCAGGGTTTACTGGAGCACAATTAGCAAGTCCGTATTTTAATGTTGTTGCATACAATCAAACGGTGTATGCAAGAGCACAACTAATCACATTTGATTGTTATAGGATTGTAGAGCTGGAACTTAATGTAATAGACGGACCTGCATTACCACAAGGTGATCTAATGTATAGCCAATGTGAAGATGATGGAAGTACTGATGGTTTTGTAGAATTTGATTTAACGTCTTATGAAATATCAGATTTATTAGCTGTTATTATTGCCAATGGAGGTGATGTTTCAAATTATACAGTAAACTATTATACTGATATAGATGCTTCAGGAAATCCAGATTTAACAACTTTAATCAACAATCCAGGAAGTTTTCAAAATACAAGTACACCTGATCAAGTCATTTATGCGAGTGTTATTGATAATATTACAGGCTGTGAGTCCATTCAACCTATAAGGCTACATGTAGATCAGTTACCAGAAGCAAATTATGCACAACAACATAAGTGTGATGATAGTGTAGCAGATGGATTTACAGAATTTAATTTAGTTGACTATATTGATGTCATTACTGGCGGTGCTTTAAATGTTGAAACAACTTTTTATACTAACCAATCTGATGCAGAATCTGGTTCAGGAAATAATATAATTTCCAATCCAAGTTCATATGTGAATACTGTAAATCCACAACCGATATTTGTGCGGATTTCAGATCAATCGACAGGATGTTCTGCAGTAGCATTACTAGTGTTACATGTAGATCCGTTACCAACGCCATTAAATAATCAAGATATTATAGCGCAATTAGGAAATGATGGTGTAATGGAAGCCTGTGATGGAAATGTTGATGGTTCTGGGAGTATTGCAGAACAAGTTGCAGAATTTGATTTGACACTTTGGGAAATACAAATATTAACGGGTAATGGTCCAGGTGTAGAATTAGGTGTTTCACCAGCTTACTACACAAGTTATGACGATGCAGTTTCTCAGATGAATATAATTCCTTCACCAGAATCTTATACAAATACAAGTAATCCACAAACTATTTATGTGCGTGTAACTAACGATGGTACTGGTGTAATCCCTCAAACGAATGGCTCTAGTTGTTTTGTAATAGTAGAGTTTCAAATATATGTGCCAATTCCTCAAATTACGATTTCAGGGAATGATGTGTTATGTGTAGATCAAAATGGTGTACCAATTGCAACAGCTACTTTACCAGTACTATTAGCTAATGTTATACCAGCTGGTGCATATGACTACCAATGGACTTTGAATGGTATTGCTATCCCTGGAGCTATAAACGAATCTTATACGGTGAGTCAAGGAGGAGAGTATGCAGTAACAGTATCTGGGCCAACAAACTTTAACTGTATTAATTACGCTAGTATTATTGTAAATGTTTCTGGGATACCAGATAATTTTAATGCTAATGTAACAACTAATGCATTTTCTGACTCACATCAGATTGTAGCAATGGCAACATCTAGTAATCCTAATACTGAATTTTTATATGCGCTAGATGAAGCTCAAGGGGGAGAATTTAGTTTTAGCGGAATATTTAATAATGTAAGTCCAGGTATACACATTATTACAATTACAGATGGAAAAGGCTGTTGGTCAGAAGTTGTAGAAGTATTGGTAATTGATTACCCACATTTCTTCACACCAAATGGTGATGGAGTAAATGACACATGGCAAATTATAGGAATAGAAGGAATTCCAATTTCAATAATTTATATCTTTGACAGGTATGGTAAATTATTATCTCAACTAGATCCAGATGGTCCAGGTTGGGATGGTACGTACAATGGTCATATGATGCCAGCTTCGGATTATTGGTTTACAATTAATTATGTTGAAGGAGGAAACCCTCCGACAGAGAAAGAATTTAAAGCTCACTTTTCTTTAAAGCGGTAAGTTGTATATATTATTATTTGAATTCAATTTTCTTTTTTTACCCTATTTTTTTTATAAAACCACACTTAGCCTTTAATCGGGTAATATAGTATGTTAACGATAATATTTTGTTTCTGTTAAACATTCACTAACTTCATGTTACTAATTTCTATGTTATAAAATAAAGAGATTAAAGAAAAACAGTAAGTAATAGTAGGGTGTTTTGACATTCAGTCGTTTAACTTATGAAAGGCTTCGGTTTTTATTATAAACCATAGAAATAAACAATTAATAATAATAATTTAATTCCCAAATTATGAAAACACCTATTTCTCTTTTTGTATTACCTTTTGTATTAATTACCACACTGTCTTTTGGGCAGAATTTTATTGCTAAAAAGCATTCAGATCAATTTATTAAAAATTGTGTTATTGAAGTGTTTCAAGATAAATCTGAGGTTGTTTTCGATACCAGTTCAAGAAGATATGAATTGATAAAACATTTTTTTAAAAATCAAATTGCAGTAGAGTATAGGCCAGAATATAAAGGCAAAAAATTTGAATCTACGAATACTTTAAATTTAAATAGTAAAAACAATTCAAACCTTCAAAGAGACGAATCATATAACCCTAATATGTTTAATCCTTTGAAATATAATATATCGATGAACCCAGTTAAAGAACAGATGTATAGAATTGGTGAATCTGATTATATCATGATAATTTCTCAATCAAAATAACTTATTAATTACCTCATTATGAAAAAAATACTATTAATTATAGCAATTTTGTGTTTTAGTATAGGTAATGCACAAATAAACATCTCTTCTGGAGGAACTGTTTCTGTGGGTACCTGCGGAAATACATTTGTAGATTCTGGAGGCGTTGGTGGTGACTATGGTGGAAGTGAAAACCATCAAATAACAATTTGCCCAGATACTCCGGGAACTTATATTCAGTTTGAATTTAATTCTTTTGCTGTTGAAGGAGAACCATGGGATTTTTTAACCTTTTATGAAGGAACCGGTACTGGAGGAACAGTGATTGGTACTTATGGAGATACAAGTCCACCAGATATTGGTGCTTGTGCTGGAGGAACTTATATTGCTTCAAGTGATCCGTCAGGATGTATCACAATTACATTTGAATCTGATGGAAGTGTCAATCAAGCAGGTTGGGAAGCAAACATTACATGTACAACAACAGCTGGAGGAGACCCTATTCCTGGTGGTAATACGCCGCCAGCCAATTCGGTTTGTGGAGGGTCTGGTGCGTTTTGTGCAGATTCTGGAGCTTTAGAGTTTGAAAACTCTTCTAGTGGAGATTGTGTACCGGATGCACCTGCAGAAGTTGTAAATAACACGTGTTTAGGTTCAGCACCAAACCCTGCTTGGTATTTTGTTGAAATTGGTACTGCAGGTGATATTATAATTGATATAGAACAAACTACTGGCCCAGGAGGAACAGGGACAGGGTTAGATGTCGATTTTGCATTATGGGGGCCGTTTCCAGACCCTTCTGATGCTTGTGTAGATTTTGCTGCTAACCCAGCAATTGATTGTAGTTATAGTATTGCAGCCGTTGAAACAGCAACGATACCAAACGCACAAGTGGGTGAGTTTTACATGTTTTTAATTACAAATTTTAACGGAGATCCAGGGTATATAATATTGGACCAGACAGGTGGTACTGGTAGTACCGATTGTTGCCCGTTTGAGGTAGGTATAGATCCTACATCATGTGGTGCTACAGATGGTATAATAGATATATCATTATTATTAGCAAATACATCTTATACAATTACCTATAATGATCCTTTAGGTAACCCACAGTCATATACAACAACAACTGATGCAACAGGTACTTTACAGATACCAGGTTTAGGCGCTGGTACTTATACAGATATTGATTTGTCGGTGCCAAATTGTGGATTAGGAACAGTTACATTAACAGCTGGCTCTGCTCCAGTTTTAAATACATTAACTAGTAATGATCCAGTGTGTTCTGGTGATGATGCTGTATTCACATTAAGCGGAACTGCTGGCGCAACTGTTAGTTATACAACAACTACAAATGGAGCTCAAACTATCGTTTTAGACGGAGCAGGTAACGGGATTGTAACTGTAACAGGAATTACAGCAGATGAAACTATTACTTTAACTCAGATATCATTAAGCGGATGTGATGCTGTTTTGACAAATACCACAACCGTAACAATAGGAACAAGTTCAACAGCAAATGTAGTTCCAGATACAACACCAATTTGTTCTGGTGATGATGCAGTTTTTATAATTACTGGAACAGCAGGCGCAACAGTTAGTTATACAACAACGACAAATGGAGCTCAAACTATCGTTTTAGATGGAGCAGGTAACGGAACTGTAACTGTAACTGGAATTACGGCAGATGAAACAATAACTCTAACACAAATATCATTAGGTGGTTGTAGTGGTACACTTACAGATACCACAACTATTATGGTTACTTTAAATCCAGTTTTAAATACATTATCAAGTAATGATCCAGTGTGTTCTGGTGATGATGCTGTATTCACATTAAGCGGAACTGCTGGCGCAACTGTTAGTTATACAACAACTACAAATGGAGCTCAAACTATCGTTTTAGACGGAGCAGGTAACGGGACTGTAACTGTAACAGGAATTACAACAGATGAAACAATTACCTTAACTCAGATATCATTAAGCGGATGTGATACTGTTTTAACGAATACTACAACTGTAACAATTGGTGCTAATTCAAATGCAAATGTGGTTCCTGACACAACACCAGTTTGTTCTGGGGATGACGCAGTTTTTATAATTTCAGGGACTGCTGGTGCAACTGTTAGTTATACAACAACGACAAACGGTGCGCAAACTATCGTTTTAGATGGAGCAGGTAACGCAACCGTAACTGTACCAGGGGTTACAGCAGACGAAACAATAACTTTAACACAAATATCATTAGGTGGTTGTAGTGCAACACTTACAGATACCACAACTATTGTAGTAAACCCTATGCCTTATGCAGGGACAGATGGAAGTCTGATTATTTGTGATTCTGCAGCCAATGCCATTCATTTAATAGATTTAATTAACGGTGAGCAATCGGGTGGTGTTTGGGCACAAACCTCAGGTTTTGGAGGGACATTTAATCCCAACTCTGCCATTTATACACCATCAGCAGGAGCAACAACTGCAACTTTTACTTATACAGTTGCAGGTATACCGCCTTGTCCTGATGATGTGAGTAATGTATTGATATCAATTGATAATACGCCTACATTAGCGTTTACATCAAGTACAGATCCAACTACTTGTTTGGGTACAGATGGGACAATAACACTCACAACGTCTAACTTACCTGATGGAACTTATACGGTAGATTATGAAGATGCAACACCTTCTGCTCAAACTGCAACTATGGTTGTTGTTGGTGATGTAGGAACCATATCAGGATTAGCTTCAGGAACATATAATAATATTACAGTTACAAATGTTGGGTGTACATCTATTGAAGATGTAGATGTTCAATTGAATGATCCACCGTTACCAACACTTGCATTATCAGCGAATACAGGTCCAACGACCTGTTCGGGTACAGACGGAACTATCACATTGACTACAACTAATTTACCAGACGGCAATTATACGGTTGCTTATGAAGATGGTACAGGAACACCACAAACTACAACTATGGTCGTTTCTGGGAATAGTGGTGTGATTTCTAATTTACCAGCAGGTGATTATAATAATATCACAGTAACTCATTTAAACTGTACATCTATAGATGATGTCGATGTACAATTGATAGATCCGCCATTGCCAGTATTAGCAACAAATGCCAGTTCAGACCCAACAACTTGTGATGGTAATGATGGTAGCATCACTTTAACAACGGCTAATTTACCAGACGGTAGTTATACAGTAAGTTATGAAGATGCAATGGGTACAC
>CBCXVT010000036.1:0-227168 GCA_965178635.1 Flavobacteriaceae bacterium
TCTAAGCAAGCTTTTTTGAGTATCAGTTTTGTCGAAATTTATTAAAGAACCTTTCAGTGTTTTTTTTGTTATTTAGAAATGCTATCAAAAGATGTTTTAATACCTTTAATTAAAGAGGAGCTAAAGCCTTGGTGTTCCATCTCATTTAAACCTGCAATTGTGCAACCTTTTGGAGTGGTAACCTTATCGATTTCCGCTTCTGGATGATTACCTTTTTGTAACAATAACTCGCTTGCTCCTTTTACGGTTTGAGTCGCTATTTGAGTTGCTGTTTGTGCGTCAAATCCTATTTCAATACCACCTTGAATCATTCCTCGGATAAAACGTAACACATAGGCAATTCCACAAGCGCCTAAAACTGTAGCGGCATCCATTAAGGTTTCATTTATTTCTATAGTTTTACCTAAAGAGTTGAAAATATTAGTAACTAATGCCATATCTTCTTGTGAAGCATTATTGCTTGCTAAACAAGTCATGGATTCATTTACAGATGTTGCTGTGTTTGGCATTGCTCTGATTATAGAAGGGACGCTACTGATGTTGTTTTTGATGTCTTCAATTGAAAAATCACTTACTACAGAAACGATAATTTTATCTGATGTGATAACCTGATTAATCTCGTGAAGTACCTCCGAAATTTTATAGGGTTTTACTGCAATTATTATGACTTGAGCATTTTGACTTGCCTCAGTATTATCATTGCTGATTTGAACTCCTCTGTCTTTTAAGTCAGATAATAATTCGATTTTTTGACGTGTAACCGTAATATCTCGAGCTTCAAAGTTATGTTCTAATAACCCTTGAGCGATTGATTTTCCTAGGTTCCCACCACCTATAATTGCAATATTCATTTTTAGTTAGTTATAAAATACGACACAAAGTAACATTAAATAACTTAATCTGTTTTAATATTTATTTGAAGAATAGCATTTAATATTGGTATACAAATGCATTGATGTTCATACCAGCGCCCACACTTGCAAATAAAACCACATCACCTTTATTTAGGTTGTGGCCTTTATAGTGTTCTTTTAAAACGATATCGTATAGTGTTGGGATTGTTGCTACAGAGCTATTACCAAGTTCGTTTATACACATTGGCATAATGTCTTTTGGTGTGTCCAAATCATAAAGTTTGTAAAAACGTTCAATAATGGCTTCATCCATTTTCTCATTAGCTTGATGGATGAAAATTTTCTTTAAGTCTTCTATGTTAACTCCGCTTTTATCAAGACAAGATTTCATGGCTAAAGGCACATTTGTTAGTGCGAATTCATAAATTTTACGTCCTCTCATTTTAATGAAACGCGTTCCTGAATCATCCCGTTTGTTGTAGCTTTCTCCAAAGTTGATGTATTCAGCTTCGTCAAATGTAAAACTCGCAGCTTCATGAGCTAAGATTCCTTTTTCGGTATCAGAAATTTCTAATACTGTTGCACCTGCACCATCGGAATATATCATAGAATCTCTATCTGAGGGGTCAACTACTCGCGATAAAGTTTCTGCTCCAATAACTAAACATTTTTTAGCCCATTCCGGCTTTCATGAACCCTTGAGCGTGTATCATTCCTTGTACCCCACCTGGACATCCGAATAATAAATCATAAGCTACACAACTTGGGTTTGCAATGCGTAATCTATGTTTAATTCTTGATGCCATACTTGGTACGTTGTCACATTGGATATTGCCATGTTTTACATCGCCATAATTACTAGCAACAATAATATAATCTAGGTCTTCGGGATTAACTCCTGAATCTGCAATAGCCTTTTCTGCAGCATAAAAACCAAGGTCAGAAGTATTTTGATCTGCCTCTGCATAACGTCTTTCTTCAATACCAGTTATAGCTTTAAACTTTTTAATGATAATGTCATTTTTTTGTTTGAAAGCAGAACCATCATCATTTAAAAACTGATGTTGATTGAAATCAGTGTTCTTCATTACTACATTTGGGATATAAGATCCCGTTCCGGTTATTTTGAATATGCATATTCGTCTCTAAAAAATTGAGGTACAAGTTACTTAATATATATGAAGTACTCCTTTGTTTAACTGTATAAAGCTAAATTTTTATGATATTGATAGTTTATAGGCAGTATAAAATGAAAAAAGACCTCGCAACAGTATTTAATTGTGAGGTCTTTAATTATGATATTCTATGTGTTATGCTTCGGCATAAGCTTCAATACCGATACAGCTACAGATTAAGTTTCTGTCACCAAAGGCGTCATCTACTCTACGTACAGTAGGCCAGAATTTATTTTCTGCAATATAATCTAACGGAAAGGCTGCTTGTTGTCTTGAGTATGGTAAATCCCATTCATCAGCAGTTAACATAGTTTGAGTATGTGGAGCGTTTTTTAATGGATTGTTAGGATTGTCTGTAGTGGCCTTCTGCAATTTCTTTTCTGATAGAAATTAAGGCATCACAAAAACGATCTAACTCAGCTAAGTTTTCAGATTCAGTTGGCTCTATCATAATCGTTCCAGCAACAGGGAAAGATACTGTAGGAGCATGGAAACCATAGTCCATTAGTCGTTTTGCGATATCTGCAGCTTCAATACCATTTTGTTTGTATGCTCTACAATCAATAATCATCTCATGTGCAGCACGCCCCATTTCACCAGTGTATAATGTATCGAAATGCCCACTTAAACGTTCTTTAATGTAATTTGCATTTAAGATAGCATTCATCGTAGAGTTCTTTAAACCATTTGGCCCTAACATTGTAATGTAACCGTAAGAAATTAAACATGCTAAAGCTGAACCCCAAGGTGCTGCAGAAATAGCGGTAATTGCTTGGTCACCACCAGTCGCTATTATTGGATTAGTCGGTAAGAATGGCACTAATTGTGGAGCTACACAAATTGGCCCAACACCTGGTCCACCACCTCCGTGAGGTATAGCAAATGTTTTATGTAAATTTAAGTGACATACATCTGCGCCAATAGTCGCAGGATTTGTCAATCCTACTTGTGCATTCATGTTGGCACCGTCCATATAAACTTGCCCGCCGTTATCATGAATGATTTTAGTAATCTCACATATGGCTTTTTCAAACACACCATGAGTAGATGGATAAGTCACCATTAATGCTGATAAATTATCTTTATGTAAGATTGCTTTTTCGCGTAAATCTTCTACGTCAATATTTCCTTTGTCATCTGTTTTGGTTACAACCACTTTCATTCCTGCCATTACAGCAGATGCTGGGTTTGTACCATGTGCAGAAGATGGAATTAAACAGATGTTTCTGTTGTGATCATTCCTAGATTCGTGGTATGCTCTAATAACCATTAATCCTGCTAATTCACCTTGAGCGCCAGAATTTGGTTGTAAAGATGTTCCTGCAAAACCAGTAATCACATTTAATTGGTGCTCTAAATTTTGTAAAACTTCTTGATAACCTTGTGCTTGGTCTAAAGGTACAAATGGGTGAATGTTCCCCCAATTCGGATTACTTAAAGGTAGCATTTCTGAAGCTGCATTCAGCTTCATTGTACAAGATCCTAAAGAAATCATAGAGTGATTTAAAGATAAATCTTTACGTTCTAATCTCTTGATATAACGCATCATTTCAGTTTCTGAATGGTACGTGTTAAATACATCATTGTCTAAAAATGATGTGTCTCTTAATAAAGTTGATTTAATACAGTCAATATTAGTAAGTTTCGTTACAGTTGTCGTATTAAGGTTTAAAGCTGTAGTGAAAACTGTAAGAATAGCATTAATGTCAGTAATACTTACAGTCTCATTTAAAGAAATAGAAAGCGTGTCTGCATCAATATAGTTGAAGTTGATTTGCGCAGCTTCAGCAATCGGTCTAATTTTGTCTGCGGGTACTTTTACAGTAATTGTATCAAAGAATGAACTGTTCGTTTGTTCAATACCTAAGTCAGTTAAAGCATTTGCTAAAGTAGCAGCAGACTGGTGTACTTTATTTGCGATGTATTGTAAGCCTTCTTTACCATGGAATACTGCATACATACCAGCCATTACAGCTAATAATACTTGTGCGGTACAAATGTTAGATGTTGCTTTTTCACGCTTAATATGTTGTTCACGTGTTTGTAAAGCCATACGTAAAGCACGTCCGCCATCTTTATCTTGAGTCACCCCGATAATACGCCCAGGGATACTTCTTTTGTACTTTTCTTTTGTTGCAAAATAACCAGCATGCGGTCCACCATATCCTAATGGAATTCCGAAACGTTGAGTTGTACCAACAACAATATCAGCTCCAAATTCTCCTGGAGCTTGTAATTTTACTAAAGATAAAATATCCGCAGCAACAGCAACTCTTATATTATTAGCGTTTGCATTTTCAACAAATGATTTATAGTCGTTAACTTGTCCGTGTTTTCCTGGGTATTGTAAAATAGCACCGAAAAATTCTTCAGAAAAGTCAAACTCTTCGTGGTTTCCAACAACTAACTCAATACCAATTGGAGTTGCTCTAGTTTGTAAAACAGATAATGTTTGAGGTAAAATTTCCTCAGAAACGAAAAATTTACACACATTGGCTTTCTTCTGAGCACGTTCACGCACATCAAATAACAATGCCATTGCTTCGGCAGCTGCTGTTCCTTCATCTAATAATGATGCATTTGCCAACTCCATCCCGGTTAAATCAACTACCATAGTTTGGTAGTTTAATAACGCTTCTAAACGTCCTTGCGCAATCTCAGCTTGATAAGGTGTATAAGCTGTATACCAACCTGGGTTTTCTAAAATATTACGCTGAATAACACTTGGTACAATTGCCTCATGATATCCTAAACCGATATAGGTTTTAAAGACACTGTTTTTAGCAGATAATTGTTGGATGTGATTTAAATACTCGTATTCACTTAAAGCAGCTGGTAAATCTAAATCATTTTTTAAACGAATATCATCAGGGATAGTTTCGTAAACTAACTGATCTAAGCTATCTACGCCAATTGCTTTTAAAATTGTTTCACGATCCTTTGGGCTAGGACCAATATGTCTTAATTGAAATGAATCTGTTTTCATCTTTAATTGTATTGCGTTGTGTTATTTAACAAATAAATGATGGCAAAAGTACGGCTTTATTCTGTAATTGTTTAATGGAATAATAGAGAAAATATCAACCAAATTTTAAGGTTATGAACAGCTTTGTGAAGATTACTATATTACTTATGTATTTGATAAAATATAAGTTTATTTTTACACAGTGAAGTTGTATTTAAAAATATTTGAGTTCTTTTTAAATTCCAGTATTTGGGTAGCAATTACTGTTAGTGCATTGGTTGAAATAACATGTGTGGATATAGGTGTAAAAACATCGGTGTTTTTAAGGTTCTTTATTTTCTTAGGAACCATTTTCGGATATAATTTTATAAAATATTTTGAAAAAACACATTTATCTGTCTTTCATCCAATGGTGTTAAAGGTGAATTTTACAAACATTTCAGAAAAGTTTAAAGAGTTACAATTACAAGAAAAAGCAACATTTTTGTTGAGTGTTTTTAGTGCAATTAGTTGCTGTGTTTTTAGTTTTAAACTGAACTACGAAACATTAGTGTTGTTATGTATTCCTGCGCTGTTGTCTTTTTTTTACGCAGTGTCTTATAGAAATAAAACTTTAAGGTCTACTTCTGGTTTGAAAATATATGTGGTTGGTGTAGTTTGGGCTATAGTAACTGTTATATTACCTGTTGTAGATGCAAAAATAGATGTTGATTATGATGTTTGGATAACTTTTGTACAACGTGTAATTTTTGTTGTGGTATTAATTTTGCCTTTTGAAATCAGGGATTTAAGTGTAGACGATCTGAGTTTGGGAACTTTGCCGCAAAAAATTGGCGTTCAAAAAACGAAATTATTTGGAGCTGTATTGTTATTGATATTCCTTCTTTTGGAATTTTTTAAAGATGAGGTCTTGGAATTAAATGTAGTGGTGCTACCTGTAATATTTATTATTACATTGTTTTTTTTAATAAACTCAACTGTAAAACAATCAAAGTATTATGCTAGTATTTTTGTTGAAGGTATTCCGATAATTTGGCTGTTGCTGTTACTTGTTCTCTAATTCTTTTTCAAATTTACTTTTCAGTTCAGTTTTTGATATAGCATTCATACAAGTGACATTCTCATGCGAAACTAAATCGGATAATTTTTTATTTTTCTTAACGTAAGAACGTGTGATGTGGCAATAAATGTACCTGATGTTTAAACGAAAACGCTCCCAAAACGTAGATTCGTTATACTGTGATTTATCGCAAATGAACATTGCTTCGTCACAATCAATAAATAACTTATTCTTTTTTGTTTCCATTATATCAATCCTAGTATTTAAGTATTCGTTATTATTTAAACCAAGTATCTTCTAGGCAGCCTGCTAATGTTGCCCTTGCTCTATGGATAATGACCCAAAGATTAGACGGGGAAATGTTGTATTCATTACAAATTGCTTCAGTATCAAAATTTTGTATCGTTTTCTTTTTGAATATTTCTGCTTGTTTTTGTGGCAGTTTTTCTAGGCAATTATGAATTGCCAATCCTAATTCCTGATTTTCAATGGTGCTCTCTGCGTTATTCCCATATGGGTCTGCAACACGTTCTTCTAACCAGTCACCTTCAGATTCTTCTTCATTATAATTTATACGAACTTCAGCTTTTCCTTTTTTAGAGTTTATTTTACGGTAGTGGTCAATTATTTTACGTTTTAAAATAGAAACCAACCAAGTACGTTCAGAAGCTTCACCTTTAAAATTAGCAGCAGATTTTAAGCCCGAAAAAAAAGTTTCTTGCACTAAGTCATCTGCAATAGCACTATCGCTAACACGAGTTATGGTGTAATTGAAAAGATAATCAGCATAACTGTCAATCCATTTATTTGGGTTTAATTGATGTTTAGGCATATCGGTGTTTAGTGACTTTAAAAGTAATGAAAATACTTTATTATTCTGAGTGAAATTTATATAGCATTAGATTTTCATCGTCATTTGGTATTTTAACGAGTTCTGTGTATTGAAAATCTAATTTGTCTAATAATTTCTGAGAACCTAAATTATCTTGTGAAGTGATTGCACTAATTGTTTTAATATTGAAAACAGCAATAGCAATGTCTTTAATTTTCAGAGCAGCTTCAAAGGCATATCCTTGTTTTTCGTACTTAGGTAAAAAAGCATAACCAAGATCAATACCATCTACGCCTTCTCGGTCATATAAACCACAAGAGCCAATCTTTGCAGAGTCTGATTTTCTGATGATAGTATAATTACCAGCGCCATTCTTTTTAAAGTTTGGAATAAATTTTTTTTGAATATAACATTCAGCATCTTCAATAGAGTGTATGTTTCTGTCTCCAATATACTGAATCCATTTGGGTGTGTTTAATAGTTCGAGTATAAAACACGCATCTTCAATTGAAGTTGGTCTTAAGAGTAATCGTTCTGTTTCAAAACAGTTGTCTGATTTCATATTTATGAGATTAAACCAGCTCTTTTTAATAAGGCTTCAGGTTTTGGTTCGGCACCTCTAAAGCGTTTGTATAATGTCATTGGATGCTCTGTACCACCTTTACTTAAAATATGTTCAGCAAATAACTGACCGGTTTCAGAATTGAAAATACCTTGAGCTTTAAATGCTTCAAAGGCATCTGCATCTAAAACTTCAGCCCATTTGTAACTGTAATATCCAGATGAATACCCGCCTTGAAAAATATGTGAAAACGCAACACTCATACAATTTTCTGCCACATCAGGAAATAACGATGTGTTTTCAAAAGCGATTTTTTCGTGGCTTTTTACATTAGTTATGGTTTCTGGTGAAGCACCTCCGTGCCATGACATATCTAATAAACCAAAGCTCAACTGACGCATTGTTGCCATTCCTTCTTGAAAGTTTGCTGATGCTTTTATTTTTTCAACATATTCCATCGGAATGATTTCTCCCGTTTCATAGTGTTTTGCGAACAAGTCTAAACACTCTTTTTCAAAACACCAGTTTTCTAAAATCTGACTTGGTAATTCTACGAAATCCCAAAACACACTTGTTCCAGATAAACTCGGATACGTTGTGTTAGCCAACATACCGTGAAGTCCGTGACCAAATTCATGGAATAAAGTTGTGACTTCATTAAAAGTTAATAATGATGGTTTTGTATCTGTAGGTTTAGTGAAGTTACACACATTAGAAATATGTGGCCTGTCATTAACGCCATTTTTAATTTTTTGCCCTTTAAAAGATGTCATCCAAGCACCATTACGTTTTCCTTTTCTTGGGTGAAAATCGGCATAAAAAACAGCTACAGAATTGTTGTTTTTATCTGTTACGTCGTATGTTTTTACATCTTCGTGATAGGTGTCAATTGTTGTAACTTGTTTAAAAGATAACCCAAATAATTTATTGGCAACTTGAAAAACGCCATCAATAACATTTTCTAACTTGAAGTATGGTTTAAGTTTTTCATCATCTAAACTGAATAACTTATTTTTTAATTTTTCGGAATAATAGGCGCTATCCCATTTTTCCAAACGATCAATATTGTCTAGTTCTTTAGCAAACGTTTCTAACTCGTTAAATTCTTTTAAAGCAACAGGTTTTGCTTTTTCTAATAAATCATTTAAAAACGAGGTTACTTTTTCAGGTGTGCCAGACATACGCTCTTCTAATACGAAATGTGCATGTGTTTTATAGCCTAATAATTGCGCACGTTGGTGACGTAATTTTACAATTTTTAAGACGTTCTGTTCGTTGTTATGTGCATTGTTTTGAAACCCTTTTGCACCAAAAGCAATTGCCATTTTTTTGCGCAGTTCTCTAGAGTCTGCATGTTTCATGAATGGAATATAACTTGGATAGTCTAGAGTGAAAATCCATCCAGTTTTATTGTTTTGTTGTGCTACTTGAGCTGCAGCCTCTAGAGCCCCATCTGGTAAACCTTTAGTATCATTACTATCTGTTAGGTGTAATTCATAGGCATTAGTTTCTGCTAGAATATTTTCTCCGAAAGTTAATTTTAAAGCAGACAATTCTTTATCAATAGCTCTAAGTGTTTCTTTTTTATCATCTGGAAGGTTGGCTCCGTTTCTGGAGAATCCTTTATATTTTTTATCTAAAAGCGTATGTTGTTCAGCAGTTAATGTTAATTGTTCTTTCTTGTCATAAACAGCGCTTACACGTTCAAACAAAACAGTGTTTAATGCAACATCATTACTGAATTCCGATAATAAAGGCGAAACCTCTTGTGCTATTTTTTGAATTTCTTCATTAGTTTCTGCAGAATTTAAATTGAAAAATAAACTTGAAACACGATCTAATTGTTCTCCAGAATAATCTAAAGCTGCGATTGTGTTTTCAAAATCAGGTGCTTCATTGTTAGATGTAATTGCCTCAATTTCTTCTTTTGCTAATGCAATTGCGTGTTGAAATGCAGGTAGAAAATCGTCGTTTTTGATTTTTGAAAATGGTGCGAAATCAAATTTTTCAAGTAAAATATTCATTATAGTAATGGTATGTAATAAGTGGAATTCCTAAATTATAGTTAGCTCAAAACTTTGGCTAACTCCTTTTTACCTCTTCAGCGCCTTTAATAACTTTTTGTTTTAAGCCTTCTTTATAAAGGATAACTTTGTCTAACACACATTTGTCAGAAGCACCAATAATTTGAGCGGCTAATATTCCTGCATTTTGAGCGCCGTCTAAAGCTACGGTAGCAACAGGAACACCACCAGGCATTTGTAAAATTGATAATACAGAATCCCATCCGTCAATTGAATTTCTTGATTTTACAGGAACGCCGATAACTGGTAAAGGTGATAATGATGCGACCATACCAGGTAGGTGTGCGGCACCGCCTGCACCAGCAATAATAACTTTTAAGCCTCTTGTATGCGCGTTTTTACTGTAATCAAATAGTTTTTCAGGAGTTCTATGTGCAGAAACTATATCTACTTCTACATCAATGTCAAAACTGGTTAGTATGTCTATAGCTTGTTGCATGATTGGAAGGTCACTAGTACTTCCCATAATTATTCCTACTTGTGGCATGTCTTGTATGTATTAGTTACTTATAACTTTTATTGTTTCTTTTACTTTTTGTGCAATTGTTCTTGCGGTACTCATGTCTTTATGTACGATGGTCACATGGCCCATTTTACGAAAAGGTCTGGTTTCTTTTTTTCCGTAGATGTGTGGCGTGACACCATCCATGGCAAGAATTGTATTCATGTTTTCATAAACAACTTTTCCAGTATAACCTTCAGCACCAACTAAATTAACCATAATCCCGTTTGCTTTACTGTCAGGATTTCCTAAAGGTAAATCTAAAATAGCACGTATGTGTTGTTCAAATTGTGATGTATATGAAGCCTCAATTGATTGATGCCCCGAATTATGTGGTCTTGGCGCTACTTCGTTTACTAAGATGTTATCATCTTGTGTTTGAAATAATTCGACAGCCAATAAGCCAACATGATTAATTTCTTTTGAAACTTTTAAAGCCACGTCTATCGCTTTTTGAGCCACGTCATTAGAAATTCTTGCAGGACAAATCACATACTCAACCTGATTTGCTTCTGGATGAAATTCCATTTCTACAACGGGGTAATTTCTCATTTCTCCAGAAGGATTACGCGTTACAATAACGGCCAATTCATTTTTAAAAGGCACCATTTGTTCCGCAATACATTCTGTGTTTGGTAAGCCAATTAAATCATCAATTGCTCTAATAATTTTTACACCATTACCATCATATCCAAATTGTGCAGCTTTCCATACAAATGGAAATTCTAATCCACCGTTTGAAATGGCATCATTAATTTCTGATGTAAAAGCAAATCGTGTAAAAGGTGCAGTTGGAATGTCATGATCAGTATAAAACAATTTTTGAGTTGCTTTATTCTGTATAATGCTCAATGTTTTACTTGATGGATAAACGGTAACACCCTCAGATTCTAATTTCTGTAAGGCTTTTATATTAACGCTTTCAATTTCAAACGTTAACACGTCTACTTTTTTTCCGAAGTTATAAACGGTGTCAAAATCTAATAAATCACCTTGTGTAAAATGATGCGCATAGGCTTTACATGGTGCTTCATTAGAAGGGTCAATAACGTGTGTTTGAATATCAAATTTGTTTGTTTCTCTAAGTAACATGCGTCCTAGTTGTCCACCGCCTAGAATACCAAGTTTAAAATCTGAAGAAAAATAGGTCTTCATGTGTGTTGTAATTTGTGTTGTTTGAGCAAAAATACACTTAAATATTTAATGAGCTTCCAAAATCGTGAATCAAAACATTACAAATAGTAATCAATTGGTTATCTTTGCAACTTATTAAAAAGGAGAACGGTGATTAAACTTCATGACAACTATTTTAAACCATTTATTTCTTCAAGTGAAATAGACGCGGCTATCACACAAATGGCGTCTAAAATCTCTGAAGACTTGGGTGATGAAATTCCGGTTTTTATAGGGATTTTAAACGGCTCATTTATGGTGGTGAGTGATTTTGTTAAAAAATACAACAAACCTTGTGAAGTAACTTTTGTGAAGCTAGCATCTTATGAAGGGGTGAGTTCTACAGAAGAAATTCAACGTTTGATAGGTTTAAATCAAGATGTTTCAGATAGAACAGTTGTGATTTTAGAAGATATTATTGACACTGGAAATACTCTTGAAGAAATCTATGACATCTTTAGTGAAAAAGGGGTTAAAGATTTAAGAATCGCATCACTTTTTTATAAACCAGAAGCTTATAATAAAGATTTAAAAATACATTATATAGGTATTGAAATTCCTGATAAATTCATAGTGGGTTACGGCCTTGACTATGATGGCTTGGGAAGAAACTTGCCAGAAGTATATCAAATAACAAACACACAACGCATGACTAATATCGTTTTATTCGGAAAACCAGGAGCTGGAAAAGGAACACAAGCTGAATTTTTAAAAACAAAATATAATTTAATTCATATTTCAACAGGAGATGTATTTCGTTTCAACATGAAAAACGATACTGAATTAGGGAAGTTAGCTAAATCATATATAGAAAAAGGACAGCTGGTACCAGATCAAGTTACGATTAATATGCTAGAGGCTGAGGTTGAAAAAAACAGAGATGCTAACGGATTTATTTTTGATGGGTTCCCAAGAACTACAGCTCAAGCGGAAGCTTTAGATGTATTTTTAGAAGATAAAGACATGGATATTGCTGCTACTATAGCACTAGAAGCTGATGATGAAATACTAATTGAGCGTTTGTTAGAAAGAGGAAAAACTTCAGGAAGAGCAGATGACCAAGATGCTTCAAAAATAAGAATCAGATTTGATGAGTATAATGAAAAAACGTCTCCATTAATCGATTTTTATACAACACAAAAGAAATTCCATTCTGTAAACGGAATAGGAACAATTGATGATATTACAACACGTCTGAGTGCTGTGATAGATTCATTATAAGAGAAACAATAATTTAAAGACATCCCTTTTTTAGGGAATTGCTATGACTGAAGGAAATTTTGTTGATTATGTAAAGTTGCACGTCACTTCCGGTAAAGGAGGTAAAGGATCTATGCACTTACATAGAGAAAAGTATATTGAAAAAGGTGGCCCAGATGGTGGTGATGGTGGTCGTGGAGGTCATATCATTATCCGTGGAAATGAGAATTATTGGACACTATTACACTTTAAATTCAGGCGTCATCATAAAGCACTTCAAGGTGGTCACGGAAGTAAAAGTAGAAGTACTGGTGCTGACGGACCAGATATTTACTTGGAAGTACCATTAGGAACTGTTGTAAAAGACTCTGAAACTGAAGAGGTGTTGTTTGAGATTACTGAGAATAACGAAGAGGTTATTTTATGTAAAGGTGGTAAAGGTGGTCGTGGAAACTGGCACTTTAAAACATCAACAAACCAAACACCGCGTTATGCACAGCCAGGTTTAGAAGGTGAAGAAAAAAATGTAACTTTAGAAATGAAGTTATTGGCAGATGTAGGTTTGGTTGGATTTCCAAACGCTGGAAAATCAACTTTACTGTCTGTAATTACGTCTGCTAAACCAAAGATTGCAAATTATGAGTTTACAACTTTAAAGCCGAATCTAGGTATTGTAGAGTATCGTAATTTCCAATCGTTTGTAATGGCAGATATACCTGGTATTATTGAAGGTGCTTCCGAAGGAAAAGGATTAGGACATTACTTTTTACGTCATATAGAACGAAATTCAACATTGTTGTTTTTAATTCCTGCTGACGCTACTGATATTGTTGAGCAATATAAAATTTTATTAAACGAATTAGAAAAATACAATCCAGAAATGTTGGATAAAGATCGTTTTGTAGCCATTTCAAAATCTGACATGTTGGATGATGAGTTACAAGCAGAAATGAAAGCAGAATTGGACAAAACCTTAGGTGTGCCATATATGTTCATTTCATCAGTAGCACAACAAAACATTATGACTTTAAAAGATAGGTTGTGGGGAATGTTAAATCCGTCTGAAGCAAACTATTAAAAATCATATTATACTATATAAAAGCTCATTTGTACTTCAGATGAGCTTTTTTTTAATAATAACATCAGAATATATAAATTGTATCTTTACGTTTTTACAACTTAACAATGGCCACTCAAACACTTTTAATAACGCCGCCTTTTACCCAACTGAATACGCCGTATCCAGCAACAGCTTACTTGAAAGGGTTTTTAACTGAAAAAGGTGTATCTGTTGAACAATGTGATTTAAGTATTGAGCTGTTTTCCGAAGTGTTTACTGCTGATTTTATTACAAAGATATTTCAAGAAGCCGATGCGCATAACAGTTATGAGTATCCGCTAGTTTGGCAACAACGTGAGGATTATATTCATAAAGTAGATACTGTAATTCAGTATTTGCAACATCAAGAAGTAACCAAAGCCTACCAGATTTTACACCATGGCTTTTTACCCCAAGCACATCGTGCGTTAAATATAGAAGACGATTTAAGTTGGGCATTCGGTAACTTAGGAATATTAGATAAAGCCAAACATTTTGCAACAATTTTTGTTGAAGAACTAGGTGATTTTATTCAAGCTAACGTTGATGAATTTTTCTCTTTTACACGTTATGCAGAACAAATTTCAACGTCTGCATCTAGTTTTAACGGTTTGGAAGAATTCTTGCAATATGATCCTACTATTATAGAATCTGAAATGTTGATTCTATTAGAAGATCAGCTGAAGAAACACAAGCCAAATTTAGTGTGTTTTTCTATTCCATTTCCGGGGAATTTATTTGCAGCCTTGCGTTGTTCGCAATATATAAAAAGTAAGCATCCGAAAATAAAAGTTGCTTTTGGAGGTGGTTATTGCAATACTGAATTAAGGAGTTTAGAAGATTCACGTGTATTTAAATATGTCGATTTTATAAGTTTAGATGATGGTGAGGGCCCGTTATTACGATTGACTGAATTCTTATCTGATGAAATAACTGTTGATAAATTAGAGCGGACTTACGTTTTGGAAAAGGGTAGAGTAGTGTATAAAAACAACTTGCCAAATACAATTTTTCATCATAAGAATTTGCCAGCGCCAAGTTATATAGGTTTGCCTCATGATAAGTATTTATCATTTTTAGATGTCATGAACCCGATGCACCGTTTGTGGAGTGATGGAAAGTGGAATAAACTCACAATTTCTCATGGCTGTTATTGGAAACAATGCACGTTTTGTGATGTCAATTTAGATTATATAGGAAATTACCAAAATACTACTGCTGACGATTTAGTAGCTAAAATTCAAAAGATAGTTTCCGAAACTGGTACTACCGGATTTCATTTTGTAGATGAAGCCGCGCCACCAAAAATGTTACGTGCCTTAGCTGAAAAGTTAATAGAAAAGAAAGTGTTTGTCACTTGGTGGACAAACATTCGCTTTGAAAAAACATTCAATGTTGAGTTATGCGCATTATTAGCAAAATCGGGATGTATAGCAGTTACTGGAGGTTTAGAAGTTGCTTCTGATCGTCTGCTTAAAAAGATGAAAAAAGGAGTCGATATTGGTCAAGTTGCACGAGTTACTAATGCCTTTGCGCAACACGGTATTATGGTGCATGCGTATTTGATGTATGGTTTTCCAACACAAACTGATCAAGAAACGGTTGACTCTTTAGAAGTGGTGCGTCAGTTGTTTGAAAACAATTGTATTCAATCTGCGTTTTGGCATCAGTTTACAACAACAGTTCACAGTCCAATTGGTGTGAATCCTGAAGAATTTGATATCAAAATTACTGGACCTGCTTTTGAAGGTTTTGCTCAAAATGATTTATGGCATGAAGATCCTAAAGGCGCAGAACATTCAAAATATAAAACAGGGCTGAATTTAGCATTACACAACTATCTAAACGGAATTGGTTTTGATATGGATTTACAAGAATGGTTTGGTTTTGATATTTCACCTACCATACATCCATATAATTTAATTGAGGGTTTTCTGGAAGCTTAATTAATTTAAGTTACTCTCCCTCTTTTTTTAATTTGGATAATACTGCTTGATGAAATTTCTCTTCCCAATTATCGCCAAATTTCTGTTTGAGACACTTTTGGGCGCTAACATTTAATTTATTGACTTCTTCTATTCTTAATTTAACTTTTTCTGTTGATGGCCTGATACAGCTTCCGAACTCATGTTGTAGTTCAAAAACCCAAGTTTTGGCTAACTTTTCTGAAGTTTCAATATATTTCATATAAGGTTTACCGTTTACATAATCGATTAAAATGATATTTTCACAATCGTTATTAGTTGAATTGTGGTCTTCTTCATTATGTAATCCGCAAAAGGCTAAAATGATAAATGCTAAATATTTCATGTGTTGAGTTTAATCGTAATACTGTAATCAAAAAGTATTCCAATAAGATGTTAAATGTTGCTCAAGAAATTTTTTAAACTTTCTTTAATAAGGTAATTCCATCCTTCAACACCACTTTCTCTCTTAAATTCAGGAATGTCTTTAGGAAAAGATTCAAGAACAGTAAAGTTTAAATGTAAAGTAGTGATGTTGTTAAGCTCAGTAAGTTGAAATGTGGAAATCCCTTTACCAGAGAGTCCTCCAAATTGCCATTGGTATGCTATTCTATCTACAGGAGTAACCTCCGTGACTTTCCATTGGTGTACAAAAATACGGTCTTCAACCGCAACTGAAAATTCAGTTTCAAATCCTTCTCTTGGTGTAAAATCTGTCAATTGAGGAAAATACCATTGTTTCATTTGGTCTACATTAGTTATTGCTTTCCAAACAACTTCTTTAGGACAATTAAATGCTACGGATAAAATAATGGGTTGTTGCATATTGAAGATTCTATTTTAAATGGACCTTACTAATATACTTATTTATTATGAGTAAGTTTACATAATGAAATTTACAAAGTTGTTTTTTGCTGTATTCTGTTTGCAGTGTTTAATGGTGTTTTCTCAATCTGCCGATTTTGAAAAAGGAGAAATGCATTATAATAAATCTGAATGGACAGCTGCAAAACCATATTTTTTAAACATTCTTGCAGTTAATCCAAAGCATGAAAAAGCAAGAGAGTATTTAGGTGATATTGCAGCCTATGCAAAAGATTGGGACTTAGCTCTAAAATATTATGAGCCATTGGTAGAAGCGCACGATGCGAATGCTAATTATCATTTTAAATATGGCGGTGTGTTGGCTTATAAAGCACAAGCTTCAAATAAATTAAAAGCGTTAACACTAGTAAGTGATATCAAAAAGCATTTGCATAAAGCTGCTGATTTAGATAAAACTCATATTGAAGCGCGTTGGGCTTTAGTAGAAATTTACATCAGTTTGCCAAGAATTGTAGGTGGAAGTGAAGAAAAAGCAAAAAACTACGCTAATGAACTGCTTGATCTTTCCAAGGTTGACGGACATTTAGCATTAGGTTATGTGGCTGAGTACAATAACCGACCATCAGATGCAGAATGCCATTACAAAAAAGCAATAGCAATAGGGGGGTCGGAACATACGTATTCAAAATTATCAGGGTTGTATGAAAAAAACAATCAACCAGAAAAAGCTATATCTAATTATGAAGTGGCGTCTGAAAAACTACAGCGTAATCATTTGAACTACTTAATTGGTAAAGTGTCAGCGCAATACAACATATCAACTGATAAAGGTTTGGTGTATTTACAGATGTATATTAAAAATTTTTCAGAAAAAGACGGTGTGCCAATCTCTTGGGCAAATTACCGCATAGCACAGATTTATCGTTATAAATCAGATAAAAGAAATGCGTATAATTACATACAAAAAGCATTAAAGGAGCAGCCAGATTTAAAAGATGCTCAAAAAGAAAAAGTGTTGATTTTACAAATGAAATCTACGGAATAACTTTTTTTAAAATCCCTGAGTAAAAATATAAATTCGCCATTCAATTTCCTATCTTTACGCATATAAGACAATAACTATGCGCATACATTTTATAGCTATCGGTGGGAGTGCAATGCACAATTTGGCCATGGCATTACACACAAAAGGATATCAAATTACAGGAAGCGATGATACCATTTTTGAACCATCAAAATCTCGTTTAGAGAAAAGAGGTTTATTGCCACAAGAATTCGGTTGGTTTGCTGATAAAATCACGACAGATTTGGATGCCGTAGTTTTGGGTATGCATGCCAAAGCTGATAATCCAGAATTATTAAAAGCGCAAGAATTGGGTGTGAAAATATATTCGTATCCTGAATTTTTATACGAACAATCAAAACATAAAACCCGTGTTGTTATTGGTGGTTCTCACGGAAAAACGACTATTACGTCAATGATTCTTCATGTGATGAATTATCATAATAAAGCTGTAGATTATATGGTTGGTGCGCAATTAGACGGTTTTGATACCATGGTGCATTTAACCGAAGAGAATGATTTTATCGTTTTAGAAGGCGATGAGTATTTATCATCTCCAATAGATAGACGTCCGAAATTTCATTTGTACAAACCCAATATTGCTTTGTTAAGTGGTATAGCTTGGGATCATATCAATGTGTTTCCAACCTTAGATAATTATGTAGAGCAGTTTGAAACCTTTTTAAAATGCATGTCGAATGCAGCCATAATGGTGTATAATGAAGAAGATGCCTTAGTTAAAAAGGTGGTAGAGGAATCGGATAAGCATATGAAACGTTATCCGTATCAAATTCCTGCTCATTTTATTGAAGATGGTCAAACCTATTTGGAAACAGAAGAAGGTCCATTGCCAATTGAAGTGTTTGGAAATCATAACTTAAGTAACTTGGCAGGTGCGAAATGGATTTGTCAGCATATGGGGATTGATGAAGATGAATTTTATGAAGCCATTACGACATTTAAAGGAGCAAGTAAGCGTTTAGAGAAAATTGCTGAAAGTAAAGGAAAGGTGGCTTATAAAGATTTTGCACATTCACCAAGTAAGGTTTCTGCAACAACATCGGCAGTAGCTAAACAGTACAATAACAGGAAAACGATTGCCTGTTTGGAACTACACACGTATAGCAGTTTGAATGCTGAGTTCTTAAAAGAATATGCGCATGCCTTAGATGCCGCGGATGAAGCTGTAGTGTTTTATTCACCAAATGCAGTGGCTATAAAAAAGTTAGAAGAAGTATCTGAACAGCAAATATTTAATGCGTTTAAACGCCATGACTTAAAAGTGTATACAACTCCAGAAGCGTTTAAATCGCATTTATTCGATATGAATTTCGAGAATTCAGTACTGCTATTAATGAGTTCTGGTAATTATGGTGGTTTAGACTTTGATGAGGTGAAACGATTATTAGATAATAAGTAAGGCATTATGAAGGGTAGAATAATAATTATCTTAATAGCTTTTACAGTATTTAATAATTTGAATGCACAAAGATTTCCTAAAAAGGTTTTGGAGACTAAAAAGTTAGTTTCTATAGATATGGCAGAAGGTTGGTATGAACATTATAATCATGATCTACTAAATTTTTCACCCATAGGCTTTAAGAAAAACTTTCATAGTGAAAAGAATAGTGCTGTAAATTATTTCACAGTTTGTATAAAAAAAAGCAAGTTATCAATTAACGATTTTATACAGAATAAGAATAAAAAAAGGGAAAAACTATATAAAAAGATTAAGATAGATGTAGAAAAAAAACAAACAAAAAATGGAGTTTGTTATATAGAGCATTCTGTGATGAAAGGATATACTAATACTTATCAATGGCTGGTTTACTACTATAAGCATGACGGGAAAATATTTACAATTGGCTATTGTGTTGAACAAAAATATTATGTTAAGTATTTAAATGATGCGCTACAAATGATGGATTCGTTCCAGATTATTAAAAATTAAAAAACTTCAAACTGAATGAGTGACAACTTTTCCATAAAAGACTGGTCAGAATTTGACAGACCAAGAGAGAAATTAAACTCTTATGGAAAAGAAACGTTAACTAATTCAGAGTTATTAGCTATCTTGATTGGTTCTGGAAACCGTACAGAAAGTGCTGTAGCATTGTGCAAGCGTATATTAGCTTCAGTAGATAATAATTTAAATGCTTTAGGGAAACTATCAGTTGCTCAATTACAAGAATTCAAAGGTATTGGAGAAGCCAAAGCAATTAGCATAGTTGCTGGCTTAGAATTAGGGCGTCGTAGACGTTCAGATGATTCTATCAACTTAAATATAATCACATCAAGTAAGTCGGTTTTTGAGTTAATGCAACCTAAATTAGGAGAGTTACAACACGAAGAATTCTGGGTGTTGTTTTTGAATAATTCTAATAAAGTTATTCAGCAACAACAGTTAAGTAAAGGCGGCATTACAGGAACTCTTGTAGATGTAAGATTAGTAATGAAAAAGGCATTAGAAATTAGTGCTACATCAATAATACTGTGTCATAATCACCCTTCCGGAACCTTAAACATAAGTGACGCCGATAAGCAAATTACAGAAAAAATAAAGAAAGCAGGAATGTCATTAGATATCAAATTACTAGATCATGTGATTATAACTGAAAAAGCATATAGCAGTTTTGCTGACGATGGTATTTTATAATGGGATTATTAGTATATACACATAACATCACACCACGGGTTAAATATGTATTCAAACATATTTGCACACGAGTTCTTGGAGTTCAAGTTGATATTACAACAGTTGTTGAAGAGTTTATTGCCCACCAAGGTTTGAAAATGTCTTATACTAAACAACCTTTAGCAAAAGAGTTGTTTGTGCAGAGTAATGATTTGTTATTTGAAGAAGGTATTTCAGATGTAGAAATAAATATTTTGCCATGGAACACTACCAAATGTTTTTTCTCAGTTGGAACTAAAAGTGCTTTACCTTTTGATATTTTTGCAGCTAGTTTTTATTTATTAAGTAGATATGAAGAGTATTTACCTTATGTTGCCGATGATTTTGGTCGTTTTCCTCCTGAGGAGAGTGTAGCGTACAAACATCATTTTTTAAAACAACCAGTTGTAGATATTTGGGCTTATGAATTCAAAAAGGTTTTACAAGATTATTATCCAGAGTTTGAATTTACTGAAAAAACATTTCATTTGCAACCAATAATTGATGTGCCTGTTGCTTACAAATATAAGTATAAAGGTGTTGTACGAACAATAGGAGGGACCTTACGTGATTTTATAACGTTTAATTTCGCAGAAGTTTATAATAGATATTTAGTATTGTTTAAGTTACGAAAAGATCCGTACGATACGTTTAAATGGTTGATTAACAACCATAATAAAAGAGCTTTAAGGCCGATTTTCTTTTTCTTATTAAGTGATTATACAACATATGATAAAAATATCAGTTTTCAGAATAAGCATTTTGTGTCGGTTATAAAATCTGTTGCTGATTATTTTGAAGTAGGATTAAAAGGATCGTTTTTGGCATTAGATGACGTGCAAATATTAAAAACAGAAAAACAACGTTTTGAATCTATTTTTAATGTGCCTTTAACACACACTAAAAATTCTTTTTCGAAACTGAAGTTACCTTTAGTATATAGAAATTTAATTGATTTAGAAATCACTTTAGATTACACCATGGGTTATGTGTCTGAAGCAGGATTTAGAGCAGGTACATGTACGCCTTTTTATTTTTATGATTTAGATTATGAAATGCAGACACCTTTAAAAGTAAACCCTTTTTGTGTGTTAGATTTTGTATATAGAAAACATAAAAAAGCAATTCATGAAATTACTAAATTGATTGATGAGGTGAAAAATGTAAATGGTACATTTGCAATAGTTGTTCACAATTATACGTTTAGTGATCACGAGGATTGGAAAGGCTGGCGAAAAATATATACTGAGATACTAGATTATGCAACTGCCAAAATAGAATAGAGAAGAATGAAACATATTACAGATATTTTTTTTGACTTGGATCATACACTTTGGGATTTTGATAAGAATTCTGAAATTTCGTATAGGCTAATTTTTGATAAACTAGATATCAATATTGAGATGCGATATTTTTTAGAAGCTTATAAACAAATCAATATGGATCTTTGGAAATTGTTTAGAGAAGATGCTATAGATAAAGATACGTTACGTTATAGACGCCTATATGATTCCTTTAAGGCAATAAACGTATCAGTTACTGATGCTGTTATATATACTATTGCTGATGAATATGTATATTATTTATCACAGCAAACTCATTTGTTAGATGGTGCCTTAACACTTTTAAATTATTTAAAACCAAAATACAATTTGCATATTATTACCAATGGTTTTGCTGAAGTACAAGTTGGTAAATTAAAAAACACCAATTTAGAAGCTTATTTTGATGTGGTCATAAATTCTGAGATGGCAGGTGTAAAAAAGCCAAACCCAATCATTTTTGAAAAGGCATTACAAATGGCAAATGTCTCAAAAAAACAATCTTTAATGATAGGGGATAGTTATGAAGCTGATGTTTTGGGGGCTATGAATTATGGCATAGATGCTATCTGTTATAATTATCATAAGGAAGATTTGCCAACACATATACATCAAGTTAGCCATTTAGAAGAGTTAATAGCGGTTCTATAACTAGCTATTTATTAAAGAAAATAAATTACCTATAATTATGAAAAAATATACACTGTTATTAATCTTATTCATTGGATGTAATGTTTTTGCACAAGAAAAAATGAACGCTTATAAATATGCTGTAGTGCCATCTCAGTTTGATTTTCAAAAAGAACCTAATCAATATGGTATTAACCAATTGTTAAAATATAAATTCCAACAATTAGGATTTGAAACATACTTGGATACAGATGAACTTCCTTTTGCTTTAAAGAAAAATACCTGTACTTACATAACTCCAACTATTATACCTAATAACGGTATGTTTATTACACGTGTAACAGTTGAAGTTAAAAACTGTTTAAACCAAAATTTGTTTACTACAGAAGAGGGTAATAGCAATGATAAAAGTTATAAGACATCGTATACTATAGCATTAAGAGAGGCATTATCGTCTTTCAGAGGTTATCGTCTAAATTATCAACCAATTCCTGAAGAAGAAGTTGTTGTTCAAAAAGAATATATAAAAGATGATCAACCTATTGTAACTTCTGAAAAGAATGCAAATTCAAAGTTTTTGTATAATGGAACACAATTTTCACTTGTTAAAACAAATCCACTATATTATGCAGAAATTAAATATACAGATTTAGATAAATTGATTGGAACACTAAGTAAAACTTCAAAACAAGGAATTTATCACGTTAATTTAAACACAAAAAGAGGTTTAGGGTACTATGATGAAAACGGTAACTTTATTATGGAGTTTTTAGAAGAGAATGGCAGTGTGAGCTTACAGAAATTACAGTTGTTAAATTAATATCCATATTTATCTTTCCATCTATTTTTTAAAAAGTCACGTTGAGATTTTTCTCTTGGATTATTTCCAGGGTCATAAAATTTCGTACCACTTAAATCATCAGGGAGAAACTCTTGTTCGGCAAAATTATTAGCATAACTATGGGAGTATTTGTAATCTTCACCATAACCTAATTCCTTCATTAGTTTTGTAGGAGCATTTCTTAAATGTAACGGAATACTTAAATTACCAGATTGTTTAACAGCTTGTTGAGCTTGGTTTATGGCCATGTAAGATGCATTACTCTTGGCTGAGGTTGCTAAATAAACGACACACTGACTCAATATCAATCGCGATTCTGGAAAACCTATAATTGTGACGGCTTGAAATGTATTATTTGCCATAATTAAGGCAGTAGGATTCGCGTTACCAATATCCTCACTAGCCAAAATAATCAAACGCCTCGCAATAAACTTCACATCTTCACCACCTTCAATCATTCTTGCTAGCCAATAAACTGCTCCATTAGGGTCACTCCCTCTAATAGATTTTATAAAAGCCGATACAATATCATAATGCTGTTCACCAGTTTTATCATACTGAATGGTGTTTTTCTGAACGGATTTTAATACTAACTCATCTGTGATGTTTATTTCATCACTGTTCGTATTATTGACAATAAGTTCAAATGTGTTTAATAATTTACGTCCATCACCGCCAGAAACTCGTAATAAAGCGTCAGTTTCTGTTAGTGTAATGTTTTTTTGAGCTAAGTGCTTATCATTTGTAATTGCGTTGTTTAAAAGCGCTAATAAATCATCTTTTGTGAAATGATTTAAAACATAAACCTGACACCTTGACAACAAAGCGGGAATCACTTCAAAGCTTGGGTTCTCAGTTGTTGCGCCTATCAACGTAACAATCCCTTTCTCAACAGCGCCTAAAAGAGAATCTTGTTGTGATTTACTAAACCGATGTATCTCATCTATAAATAAAATAGGGTTTTTAGTGGTGAATAATCCGCTGTTTTTTTTAGCAGAATCAATAACGTCTCTGATGTCTTTTACACCAGAGTTTATGGCACTTAAGTTGTAAAACGGACGCTCAGATTCTTTCGCAATAATATTTGCTAAAGTTGTTTTTCCTGTGCCGGGTGGCCCCCATAATATTAAAGATGGAATTATCCCTTGAGCTATTTGATTGGTTAAAGATCCGTTTGCACCTACCAGATGTTCTTGACTGATGTAATCTTTTAACGATTTTGGGCGTAAGCGTTCTGCTAATGGTTCATTCATATTGTAAAAATACTAAATTGAGAACTATTGACAATTTTACCGATTGTCATTTTTGGTAAACTTATTGTACTTTTAAACTTATCAAAGCAGTTAAACAGATATTCGACATTCTTGTATTTCCATTATTAATTATTTTAATAATGTGGATCGTCTTTATGTTTGAAATAAACTATGGATTCAACTTTAATCAGTTTAGTATCTATCCACGGAAGTTATCTTCATTAGGAGGGATTTTAGCGTCTCCATTTTTACATTCTGATCTATCTCATATCACTAACAATACATTATCATTTTTTGTATTGATGTTAATTGTTCGATTTTTTTATAAATCAAATTATATTAAAATATTCATTCTAGGAGTTTTGTTGTCGGGATTATTAACGTGGATTATTGCCAGACCAGCCTATCATTTAGGCATGAGTGGCGTCATATACGTTTTGGCAAGTTTTATTATTGCTAAAAGTTTCTTTTCAAAGCAGTACAATCTTATAGCCATTGCTTTTACCGTAATATTTATTTACGGAAGCATGATTTGGTATGTATTTCCTATTGATCAGAAAATTTCTTGGGAAGGCCATTTGTCAGGTTTAATCAGTGGTGTGGTTTTAAGTTTCTTTTTTAAAAATGAATTAGATGCTCCCGAAGTCAAACCTTTAACGTTTCATCAAACGTTGTTTTTAGAGCATTTTGATGACAATGGTAGGTTTATTGCTAATTTACCTTTTCTAGATGAAGATGGAAATTTGATTATTGCAGATGAGGAAGAGTAGAGTGTAGGATCAATATATAATAACAAAAAAGGGAAACTCTAGAGTCTCCCTTTTTTGTTATTATATTAGCTTAATTTTTGACGCATTGCTTCATATAAAAACGCGCCACAAGCTACAGATACGTTTAGTGAAGCAATTTCACCTTCCATAGGTAACTTAGCTTTATGATCACAAATTTTTAGTGTAGATGGGTTTATACCGCGTTCTTCTGATCCCATGATTATAGCTGTTGGTTTTTTTAAGTCAACATCATAAATTAAATCATCTGTTTTTTCAGTAGCTGCTACTATTTGAAACCCTGAACCTTGTAAAAAGTAAATGGCATCTTTTAAATGATTCACTTTACATACTGGTATTTTAAATAAAGCTCCAGCAGAAGTTTTGATAGCATCTGCACTTATTGGTGCTGCACCTTTATCTAGAATAATAATTCCCTTCACACCTGTACAAGATGCTGTACGAGCAATAGCACCAAAGTTTCTCACATCATTTACAGCATCTAACAATAACAATGTTGGATTGTCTTCTAAGATTAGGTTTTCTGTAAGTTCTTCAATAGTTACCGTTTTTACCAGTGCTATTTTTGCAAATACACCTTGGTGATTCCTATCTGAAAATTTATTGAATTTTTGAATTGGCACATATTGATAGGCAATACGTTCCTTTTTTATAAGTGCAAACAGTTCTTTAGATAAATCATTTTCAGCATCTTTTAAAATGTAGATTTTCTCTATTTCAGTATCAGAGTTGATTGCTTCAATGATAGCTCTTGATCCAAAAATTTCGTTTGTTGTCATGTTCTAATTTTATACTGGGCAAATGTAGTGATTTTATGCCATAAAAAAACCACCTCGTAAGAGGTGGTTTTTGAAATTATATATTCTTGACAAATATTACCAAGGTGTAATAGTGTAAGTATATCCACTTTTAGTAATTGTAGCAAGTGCACGAGTTCCAGCCGCATCATCAGTATTATATACTGTTGTGATAGAACCGTTTGTGTCTGCTCCAAAATACTCTTGAGAATAATGTAATGTTACAGGAACATCAGCACTTAAACCTAAAGTAGAATAAGGGTTGTCATATAAGTCAACTACCATTAAATAATCACCGTCAGGAGTACTTGAATCAAAATCAATGTGTTCAGGACATGCTCCAGTTGCAGCATCATACATTCCTAAATCTGCAAAAGTTACAGGATCATATACTAACACATCGAAATCCATACCACAGAAGTCGTATTGTCCACTAGAATTGTCAGTTTCAAATTCTACTGTACCATCCCAGTTAAGTTCCATTTCTAAAACATCATTAATATAATCATTAACAATTTCTCCATTAAATTCATAAGCACCAACTATTGCATTTTCTCTAGATACAACAGTTAATGAAAATGTTTCGTCTGGCTCAATATCACCAGTTTGTAAAATCTCAACAGTACCACTAGCAGAAGTTTGTCCTGCAGGAATAGAGAATGAGTTTATTACAATGTCATTTGAATCTGCAGTACCACCAGTTTGTACAATGTCTAACATAATGTTGATAGGTTGTACTTCAGGAATAGTTGCATCAATAGTTACAGTGAATGTAGATGCATCATCAGGGTCAATAGCGCTCTCCATAAATGAAGTAGCTGAAGTTGAACTTAAAGATACAGTAACAGGACTATAGTCAATTAATGATTGTCCAGTGTGATCATCCTCATTACAAGAAGTAAGAATAACACTAGAAAGAGCAACAGCTCCAATCGTTTTTAATATGTTTTTCATAATTTTTTTTTTAAAATTTATTATCTGTTATAGAGGTACATATGTTTCTTCTACAGGTCCGTATCCAGCAGCTGGCAATTGGAATGTAAAGTTGAAACTTCCGTCAGCATTCACTTGTCCAGGAACACCAGCATCACCATCATAAGCATTGTCTTCTAAAGCACCTCCATCATAAGTTAATACTCCACAAACATCGATCATATAAAAGAAAATACAATTACCAGAAGTCCAACTATATCTTGGCATAGAAGATACACGGTATCTACCTGGTGTTACTTCTGTAACATAAGCAATATCACCACCTGTACCTTCACAGTCAGGAATTTCTGCGTTTGTATAAGTACCTGCTAAGTCAGAAGCACAGTTTACAACTAAACTTACGTGACCCATTGTAGTATTATAGTAATATACTGATCCGTCAGTTTTGTAAACTTTAGTTCTAATAAGTAATTCATCACCAATTCTTAAACCAGCTTCAGAAGCTCCTGTTCCAGAAAGTAAATCTGTAATTCCATCAACAACTAAGTTGTAAGGTAGTGTAGTAGTTTCAGCAAGCATGATTTCATCCCCACCATTGTATGACTTTACAATTTCTACTCTATCTAATGAATTTAAGTTTCCAGAAGTTAAAGCAACAGACATGTCTAAACGTGCAGTTGAAATAGTTATTTCTGCGTCTTCTAATGCAACACCAGCTTCAGGGCTTCCTAAGATAGCACTATCTGAAGTTGTTGAAACTTGTACTAAAAATCCTGCTTCATCGTGTACTTCAGCTACTGTTTCAGCATCTGTGTCACAAGCAGCAATGGTAAGTACACCTACCATTGCTATAAATATGTTTCTAAAATTTTTCATTGTTTCTTTTTTTTAGTTTGTCCACCATAATGGTGTTGTTAATAAATCAGCTCCTTGGTTAGCTACAGCATCAGTGTAGTTAGCATTGTTCAAAGATTGCTGAGACAATGGGTAGTTTAATCTACTAGGTATAGAGCTTTCTTGAGCATCAATTGCTAAAGGTAACATTGGTGAACCAGTTCTTCTGTATTCAGCCCATGCTTCATATCCTTGTAAAAATAATGCAACCCATGATTGTTTAGCAATTTGGTCTAATCCAGAAGCACCACCAGCGTAAGAAGTGTCAAATCCACTCACATCAGCACCACTTTCACCAAATGAAGCAGTAATTCCTGCTGCATAATAGTTAGCTGCAGTATCACCAACAGTCAATAAACCTCTTTCAGTAGCTTCCGCCATTAAAAAGTTTAATTGTGCATAGTTCATGAAATATGCTGGTTGTTCAGCTTCAGTAAATTTAGAACCGATTAATGATACATTGTTAGAATCTCCATAAAAAGAGTTTGCGATATCATCAATACCAGCTGGTTTTCCAACGTATCCGTTTCCAGATCCATCACCGCCAACTTCTTGAGCGTAAACAGCTAATCTACCATCAGCCATAGAAGACATATAGTTTACTAATTCTTCTCCCATACACCATTCAGTTTCTCTACCACCATCAATTAACCCTTCAAAATATGGGTTAGCATTTGGTGCTGCAGATAAGTAAGTAACTTTAGCAGAATCATCATTACTTGTAAACAAGTTACCTGCTAATACTAAATCATTTAACTGAGATCCAACAGCCTCAACTGAGCTTCCTCTCATTAACATTCTGAATTTTAATGAACTTGCGAATTTTTTCCATTTTGAAGCATCTCCACCGTAAACTAAATCTTGACTTGCATCAATAGTTCCAGCACCATCTAACTTCATAATAGCTTCGTCTAACATTGCTAAAATTGCAGGATATACCTCCGTACGACTATCATCATACTTTGGTGTAATAATTCCTTCGTCTGCCTTTAAAGCTTCTGACATAGGAATAGAACCAAATACATCAGTTAAAACGTTATATCCGTAAGCTTTAACAACTAAAGCAACACCTTCTAAAGCAACATTACCTTCAGTAACTGCTAAATCTTGCATTAAATCTGCTTCTTTTAGTACAGTAGTATACATTCCGTCCCAAAGACCCTCAATTGAGTTTTGTCTTGGTACGTACATTTCATTAGTGTTGTATACTGGCTTTCCTAAGTGTTGTACCCAACAAGAACCAGCCTCACCAGCTAAAAATATACTTTGTACATTATTTGCAGTATTTCTTAAAGTACCAGCTAATAATAAATTAGCATCAACTGAAGAAGGGTCATTTGTGTTTGTGTTTGTTTCAGCAAAATCACTATCACAACTAGTAATCAATAACGTTTGTGCTATTGCAACTAGGGCGAATAAATATTTTATTTTTCTCATTTCCTTTTTGTTTAAAATTTAACATTTAAGTTAAAACCAACACTTCTAGTAGAAGGTGTTTGTGCATATTCCAATCCTTGTTGACCTGTAGAACTACTAAAAGCAGATTCTGGATCAATATGTGGAACTTCTTTGTATAAGATTGCTAAATTTCTAACAGATACACCAAAAGATAATTGGTTAATACCAGATTGACCTAATATTTTAGAAGGCACGTTATAAGTTAAAGCAAGCTCTCTCCATTTAATGAAAGATGCGTCATATACAGAAGATTCTGCAATGTTTTGAGAGTATGTAGTTTTGTAAAACTGACTTGCAGTAACTACTACATCATTTGGCACATATCCACCGTTTCCGTCAGACATAACACCTGTACCTACTACACCTGTTTCACGACCTTGTAAAGTTTCTTCAAGTACACCTGCATATTTACCCCAAGAGTTTGTTTGAGAGTAAATTTCTCCACCTTTCTTCACGTCAAATAACGTAGATAAGCTAAAGTTCTTGTAAGATGCGTTTAAACCTAAACCACCTTGCCAATCAGCATTGATGTTTCCCAATTTCTTTACGGTTGCATCTCTTTGAGGTAAACCATTTTCATAGATAATGTCACCATCATCATTTCTTAAGAAACCAGGTCCGTATATTGCACCAACAGCTTCACCTTCTTGAGCTACAATATCAACATTCCATAATCCACCTAAAACGATTTGACCGTTGTCAGTTGTTGGATCATCATCAATATCATTTACTAAGTTTTTGTTCTTAGCCCAGTTTACGTTAACTCCTAAATTGAAGTTTTCGTTTTTAATAATGTCAGCACCTAAACTTAATTCGATACCATTGTTAGTAATTGTTGCTGCATTATCCCAGAAGTTAGAATTTCCAGATGCACCATCAATAGCTTTTCTCATAATTACATCCTCTGTTTCTTTATCGTAGTAAGTTACATCAAAACGTAATCTGTTTTTTAATAACTTAGCTTCTAAACCAACTTCAACTTCAGTTGTTGTTTCATTTTTAATATTTGGGTTCCATAAGTCACCTGGTAAAAATGCAACAGGAGTACTTCCCCATGGTTGAGTTGAAAATTGAAAGCTAGGCTCTAAACTATACGGAGCTAAAGGACCAGCAGAACCTACTTCAGACCATCCACCTCTTACTTTTAAGTAAGATAAATAATCGTTCTTTAAATCAAACATTTCAGAAAGGATAACACTTCCAGTTACACCAGGGTAAAAGAAACTGTTTGCATTAAGTGGTAATACAGATGCCCAGTCATTTCTTCCTGTAATATCAAGGAATGCGTAATCATTATATGATAATTGAGCATAACCGAATAAACTGTTAATTTTTCTATCAGTCTGTCTAGCAGTGATTACTTGATTTACACCATCTCTAATGTTTGAGATGTTGTATAATCCTTGAATTTGTAATTCAGGAGCAGCCATAGAAAGTCTATGGTAGTTATTCACCATTCTGTTTCCACCAAAGTTAAGACTAGCCTTAAAGTTTTCACCTATATCAGTGTTATAACTAAGTATTGCTTGACTGTTGATTTCATAACGTGTACGTTGTACTTCACTGTAAGAACCTCTAGGAGTTTCATAAGTACCAAATGCTCTTTTAGACGTGTCTAAAGAAGAGAAGTAGTCAATACCAGTTTGAGCGTTAATGCTCAATTTGTCATTGAATTTGTATCCTAAAGACACATTTCCTAAAACTCTGTTTCTGTCAAACGTGTTTGTGTTTGTGTCTAATGTCCAGTAAGGGTTGTTGTTGTATGCTAAGTTCCAGTTTATTGGAGTTGCATGGTCTGTACCAGCAGCATTAAGTTGTGGTAAATTTCTGTAATCTCTTAACGCATTAAAATCTACGTTACGACCAGCCCATACTAATTGTCCAATCTGGTTGTTAGCATCACCATAACCTACAGATGGTAAGTTGTTACTTTCAGATTTAATGTAGTTCACACTAATTCCTGCAGTCCATTTGTCAGATAAATCAAAATCGATTTTACCACCAACATTGTATTTTCTTAAGTCAGTGTTATATAAGATACCTTTTTGGTCAGTTAAACCTAAAGACATTCTTCCTGAATAACCATCACCAGCTTTAGAAAAAGAGATATTGTTATTAGTCGTCATACCTGTTTCGTAAAAATCTTTTACGTTATCTGGTTGAGATACCCATGGTAATGCTTCACCATTTACTGAGTTCCATTGTACAAATTCTAAACCAGCATCTAAAGCAGGACCCCAACTTTCATCAACACCACCGTCTCCAGTAATACCGTCAACAAACTCGAAGTATCTGTTACTTCCACCTTGTCCGTATGAGTTTTGGTAATCAGGTAAAACATATACATTTTCAAAACTTACGCTTGAAGAAATATCGATACCTAACTTATCGCTTTTTGTGTTTCCAGATTTTGTAGTAACTACAATAACTCCATTAGAACCTCTCATACCATATAAAGAAGTAGCAGCACCACCTTTTAATACGTTGATAGACTCAATATCATCTTGGTTTAAATCAGCTAAACCGTTTGGAGTACTGTTACCACCACTTGAAGTTGAGCTACCATAACTAGAGTTATCCATAACAACACCATCAACTACAATTAAAGGTTGAGTGTTACCGCTAATTGTAGAGATACCTCTAATAACGATTCTACTCGTAGCACCTACTGCACCAGAAGTGTTTGTTACGTTAATACCAGCAATTTTACCACTTAATGAATTAACAATGTTAGCATCTCTTACTGCAACTAATTCCTCAGAACCTATTTGCTGTGTAGAGTATCCTAATGCTTTCTCATCTCTTTTAATACCTAAAGCAGTTACAACAACCTCTTCTAGAGTGTTGTCTGGTGCTAAAGAAATGTTAATGCTGTTTGAAGCACCAACAGTTGCGTTTTGATCCGCATAACCTACATAAGAGAACGTTAGCACATCTCCTGAATTTGCGCCGATAGAATAATTTCCATCAAAATCTGTTGAAGTACCAGTTGTAGTACCTTTAATTACGACAGTTGCTCCTGGTAACGGCATATTGGTTTCATCTACCACCGTACCTGAAATTGTCTTCTCTTGTGCGAACGTCAGTTGCACAACAAACGCTAGTAATAGCGTTAAAATTCCATTAAACTTTGTTTTCATGTTATAATTTATTTGAATTAGCCAATGTCAAAAATCATAATAAAAAGTTAATAAAACAACTTTTACACTGTTAAATTTCACTTTTTTTTTAAATAAATGTTAATAAATACCACTTGTAGGCTAAAATAAAGTGCTCAAACTCAGGTGTATTTTTGATTCTGAAAACTTAATGTTTTCTTCTTTGTTCGTTCTGTTTGCAATCACGAACCGGAGAATGCTGCTGTTTGATTTTAGTCCGAATCCAATTCCGAAACCTAAGAGGTTGTTTGGTTTTTTTGTGGTATGATTCTGTGTTATGGCGTAGTCAATAACTGTGTGCGTATATAGGGTGTTGCTGAGTTCTATTCTGTATTCTGTATTTATAACACTGTATTGTGTGCTTGGGATGCTGTTTTCTTGGTAGCCGCGTATAGAATTAATTCCTCCTATGTATGTATATTCGTTTTCAAAGACATTGTTGCTTATGAGGTAATTGCTTTCGTTTTTCATAAAGAAAGAATTTGTTCTGTTAATTTGGAAAAGATATTCGCTGGATAAAAATATGTTTTGCTGGTTGGTGTTGTTTTTTGTTGTTTTTCTTTTTGTTAATGATAGTTCTAGTAGGGTTTTAGTTTTAGTGGTAAATATGCTGTTTGTGTGGTTTGGTGCTTGATGTTTGAAGTTAAATAGGTAAGATGTTTTTTTGAAGTCAATATTATTTGTGTTTTCAACGAGCGAGTTTGAAGTGTTGAATTGTATGCCTGTACCTATTGTTATATTTCTTCTTAAATTGTATTTCAGTTTTATGGTTTGTGTGTTGTTTGTGAAACTTGAGTCTTTTTTAAAGATATCAAACTGACCTTCTATGCTAAATGGTGTGTTAAATATGTATGGGATAACGGTTCTTAGGTGTATTTTTTTCTGTTCGTTTTCGGTTGATTGGTATTTGATGTAAAGTTCCTCTCCTGAATTAAGGTTGTTTATTAGTTTTAGGTCGATATTTCCGTTAATTGCTAGTTTGCTAGTTTCTGGGTCCGACGCAAAACCTAAAAACCCTTCAAATGAATTTGCTTTTCTTTTATTTATGTATAGGTATGTCACAGAAGAGTCTCTTGTGAATAGTATTTCTGGTTTTTTGGTTTCGTTTGAAAATCTTAAATAGTTTAATCGTGTTGATTTTTCTTCAATTTCAGCAAGATTTAGATGTTGTCCTTTTTTTAATTTTAAATAGTGCCTGATGTATTTCTTTGGAAATTTGTCGTAGCCCTTAAGTTTGATTTCTGAAATGTAATTTATTTCAGATGTGGATAATTTTAGATCGGCAGATACATGATTGTTTGTGATTTTCGTATTCATTAATCTACAATCGCTAAATACTTGACCTTTTTCTGTTAAGTATCTGATGATATTGTTTAGGTTTTTTTCAAGTTGAATTGTTGTTGTGGTAAAACAAGTATTGTTGATTTTTGTGTCTTGTTCAAGTGAGTTGATAAGATCTTGTTTTGAGATGTCTTCAGTATTATAGTTTATTCTGATATTTTTATAGTGCTTGTTTAGTTTTATTGAAGAAGTATAGGTACTGTCATTTAGTTTTTTAATATCTGTAACGTTGCTGTTGAAATATCCTAGATTCTGAAGTTTGTGTCTTGCTTTTGCAACTTCTTGTTGTAGGGTTTTCAGATCTTTAAACTGACTTATGTAGTTAGTGTTCTTGATGTATTTATTAGAAATGCTGTCTTGCCCTTTTAGTTTTAGGTATGTGTTTTGTGAAAAACCAGTACTTAAAAAAAGTATATATATTATATGGTATAGATAAATTTTAATTTTCATCAATAATAGGTAGTTTTTCAGATCGTTTCTTTTTATGTGGTAAAACTAATCAGATTTAGCTAGGTTTTTTGTGTTTTCTGTTTAGTTTTTCAATCTTACTGAAAATTAATCACTTGCTGTTTGATTAGTTGATTTTTATTCATACATTTGCAGACCCTAAAAATAGGGTTTTATAACAAAAAGAAATTTAAGTAAAAATTTAGTATGCCAACAATTTCACAATTAGTACGAAAAGGAAGAGCCAAAATAACTAAGAAGAGTAAATCGGCTGCTTTAAATTCGTGTCCTCAACGTAGAGGTGTTTGCACTCGTGTTTATACTACGACGCCTAAAAAACCTAACTCAGCAATGAGAAAGGTGGCAAGGGTTCGTTTAACAAACGGTAACGAGGTGAACGCTTACATCGGTGGAGAGGGTCACAATTTACAGGAGCACTCGATAGTATTAGTTAGAGGTGGAAGGGTAAAAGATTTGCCAGGAGTTAGATATCACGTTGTTCGTGGAGCTTTAGACACCGCTGGTGTTGAAGGAAGAACGCAACGTAGATCTAAGTATGGAGCAAAACGCCCAAAGAAGTAATTTTAAAAACTTTAATGTTAAGACATGAGAAAAAGAAAGGCTAAAAAAAGACCACTTTTACCAGATCCAAGGTTTAACGATCAGTTAGTGACACGTTTTGTGAACAACTTGATGTGGGATGGTAAGAAGTCGGTTGCTTTTAAGATTTTTTACGATGCAATGGATATCGTAGAAGAAAAAAACACAGACGAAGAAAAAACAGCTTTGGAAATCTGGAAAGAAGCGTTATCAAACGTTATGCCTCACGTAGAAGTACGTAGTCGTAGAGTTGGTGGTGCTACATACCAAATTCCAAGACCAATTAGAGCGGATAGAAAAGTTTCTATGGCTATGAAATGGTTAATTAGTTATACTCGTAAAAGAAACGAGAAGACTATGGCTTTAAAATTAGCAAATGAGGTTTTAGCTGCGGCTAAAGAAGAAGGTGCTGCTGTTAAAAAGAGAGTTGATACTCACAAAATGGCAGAAGCAAACAAAGCATTCTCTCACTTTAGATTTTAATAGACATGGCTAGAGATTTAAAATATACTAGAAACATAGGTATTGCAGCTCATATTGATGCTGGAAAAACTACAACGACTGAGCGTGTATTGTATTATACAGGTGTAAGTCATAAGATTGGTGAGGTGCACGATGGTGCAGCTACTATGGACTGGATGGAGCAAGAGCAAGAAAGAGGTATTACAATTACTTCTGCTGCTACAACTTGTGAGTGGAAATTCCCTACTGAAAATGGCGTGCCAACTTCAGATGCAAAAGGATACCACTTTAACATTATTGATACTCCTGGTCACGTTGATTTTACAGTAGAGGTAAACCGTTCATTAAGAGTTCTTGATGGATTAGTTTTCTTATTTAGTGCAGTTGATGGTGTTGAGCCACAATCTGAGACTAACTGGAGATTGGCAGATAATTATAAAGTACCAAGAATTGGATTTGTAAACAAAATGGACCGTCAAGGAGCTAACTTTATGGCAGTATGTCAGCAAGTTAAGGAAATGTTAGGTTCTAATGCGGTTCCAATTGTAATGAATATTGGTGATGAAATAGATTTCAAAGGTATCGTTGATTTAGTTAAAAACCGTGCAATTGTATGGCATGACGAAACTCAAGGGGCTACTTTTGATGTTATTGAGATTCCAGAAGAATTAAAAGAAGAAGCGTCAATGTTACGTGGTAAACTTATTGAAGAAGTTGCTGCTTATGACGAGAATCTTTTAGAAAAATACATGGAAGATGAAGATTCAATTACTGAAGAAGAAGTGCATGCTGCGCTTCGTGCTGCTGTAATGGATATGTCAATCATTCCTATGATTTGTGGTTCTGCGTTTAAAAACAAAGGAGTGCAATTCTTATTAGATGCTGTATGTCGTTATTTACCTTCTCCATTGGATAAGGAAGATATTAAAGGAACACATCCTGATACTAACGAGGAGTTATCTCGTAAGCCAGATGTAAAAGAACCTTTTGCTGCATTAGCATTTAAAATTGCTACAGATCCTTTTGTAGGACGTTTAGCATTCTTTAGATCTTATTCAGGACGTTTAGATGCTGGTTCTTATGTATTGAACAACCGTTCAGGTAAGAAAGAGCGTATTTCACGTATCTACCAAATGCACGCTAACAAGCAAAATGCTATCGATTATATCGAAGCAGGAGATATTGGGGCTGCAGTAGGATTTAAATCAATTAAAACGGGGGATACTTTATCTGATGAAAAGCATCCAATTGTTTTAGAATCTATGGACTTCCCAGATCCAGTAATTGGTATCGCGGTTGAGCCTAAAACTAAAGCTGATGTTGAAAAACTAGGTATGGCTTTAGGTAAGTTAGCTGAAGAAGATCCAACGTTTACGGTAAGAACTGACGAAGTGTCTGGTCAAACTATTATCTCAGGAATGGGAGAGTTGCACTTAGATATTATTGTTGATCGTTTAAAGCGTGAATTCAAAGTAGAGGTTAACGAAGGTGAGCCACAAGTAGAGTACAAAGAAGCATTAACAAGAACTACAGATCACAGAGAGGTTTATAAGAAGCAATCTGGTGGACGTGGTAAGTTTGCTGATATCGTATTCCAGATGGGGCCTGCTGATGAAGATTTCGTTGGTGAAGGATTACAATTTATCGATGAGATTAAAGGTGGACGTATTCCTAAGGAATTTATTCCTTCTGTTGAAAAAGGATTCAGAATGGCTATGAATAATGGGCCATTAGCTGGATACGAAATGGACAGAATGAAAGTTACTTTAAAGGATGGTTCTTTCCATGATGTTGATTCGGATGCATTATCTTTCGAATTAGCTGCTAAGTTAGGGTATAAAGCTGCTGCAAAAGCTGCTGGAGCCGTAATCATGGAGCCAATTATGAAATTAGAAGCGCTTACTCCTGAAGAAAACATGGGAGATATAGTAGGTGATTTAAATAGACGTAGAGGTCAGATTTCTGACATGGGTGACCGTGCTGGATCTAAAGTTGTTAAAGCAACTGTGCCTTTATCAGAAATGTTCGGTTATGTAACATCGTTAAGAACATTATCTTCTGGTAGAGCGACATCTACAATGGAATTTTCTCACTATGATCAAACACCATCAAATATATCTGAAAAGGTAATTGCTGATGCTAAAGGTGCTAACGCTTAATTTTAAGAAAAATGAGTCAAAAAATTAGAATCAAATTAAAGTCTTACGATCACATGTTAGTAGATAAATCTGCTGAGAAAATCGTAAAAACAGTAAAGAGTACTGGAGCAGTTGTTGTTGGTCCGATTCCTTTACCTACTCATAAAAAAATATTTACAGTATTGCGTTCTCCGCACGTAAATAAAAAATCTAGAGAGCAGTTTCAATTGAGCTCTTTCAAAAGATTATTAGACATTTATAGTTCTTCTTCAAAAACGATTGATGCGTTAATGAAGTTAGAGTTACCAAGTGGAGTAGAAGTAGAAATAAAAGTGTGATAATACACTAAATTAGAGTTAAATGAACTCAGAACTTCGTGTTCTGAGTTCCTATTTATAAATTTTAAATTAATAATTAATTATGTCTGGGTTAATCGGAAAAAAAATCGGTATGACTAGCTTATTTGACGAGAACGGAAAAAACATTCCTTGTACTGTTATTCAAGCTGGACCATGCGTTGTTACCCAAGTCAGAACCAATGAGGTTGATGGCTATGAAGCTCTTCAACTTGGTTTCGATGACAAGGCAGAAAAACGTGCTACTAAAGCGGCTAACGGTCACTTTAAAAAAGCAGGAACTTCTCCTAAGTACAAAGTTGTCGAATTTCAAGGATTTGAAGAAGAATATAAATTAGGTGATTCTATCACTGTAGAGCACTTTACTGAGGGTGAGTTCGTAGATGTATCTGGGACTTCTAAAGGTAAAGGTTTCCAAGGTGTTGTAAAAAGACACGGGTTTGCTGGTGTAGGTCAAGCTACTCACGGTCAGCATAACCGTCTTAGAGCTCCTGGTTCTATTGGTGCTGCTTCTTACCCTGCAAGAGTATTCAAAGGAATGCGTATGGCAGGAAGAATGGGTGGAGATACAATTAAAGTCCAAAATTTAAGAGTTTTAAAAGTGGTTTCTGAAAAGAACCTTATTGTTGTTAAAGGAGCAATTCCTGGACACACTAACTCTTATGTAACTATTGAGAAGTAATGAAAGTAGCAGTTATAGATATCAACGGAAAAGAGACAGGTAGAAGCGTAGAGCTTTCTGATTCTGTTTTTGCTGTAGAGCCTCATAATCACTCTATTTATTTAGATGTAAAGCAATACTTGGCTAACCAACGTCAAGGAACGCATAAAGCTAAAGAAAGAGCAGAGATTGCAGGTAGTACAAGAAAAATTAAAAAACAAAAAGGAACTGGTACAGCTCGTGCGGGTAGTATCAAGTCTGGTGTTTTTAGAGGTGGTGGACGTATGTTTGGTCCAAGACCAAGAAACTACGGTTTCAAATTGAATAAAAATGTAAAGCGTTTAGCGAGAAAATCTGCATTAAGTATGAAAGCTAAAACAAACAATGTTGTTGTTTTAGAAGACGTAAGTTTCGATGCTCCAAACACAAAAAACTTTAAGAACTTATTGAGTTCTTTAGGGTTAGCAGACAAAAAGTCTTTGTTTGTGTTGGGTGAATCAAATAATAATGTATATTTGTCGTCACGTAATTTAAAACGCTCTAAAGCTGTAACTAGCTCAGAATTAAGTACTTATGCAATTATGAATGCGGATAGTGTTGTTATTTCTGAAGGTTCTGTTGAGGGTGTTGTATCGAATTTAAGTAAATAATTAGAGACATGAGTATCTTAATTAAGCCTGTAATTACAGAGAAAGCAACAAAAACAAGCGAGTTAAACAACTGTTTTACTTTTCTTGTAAAGAAAAATGCGAATAAGGTAGAGGTTAAAAAAGCAGTTGAGGCTGCTTATGGTGTTTCTGTTGAAAAAGTTCGTACAATTAATGTGAGAGTAGAAAGAAGTAATCGTCATACCAAAACTGGAATGATAACTGCAAAAAACGGAGCTTATAAAAAAGCAATGGTGCAGTTAGCTGAAGGAGATGTTATTGACTTTTATGCTAATATGTAACTAAAGACAAAAGATGTCAGTTAGAAAATTAAAACCAATCACGCCAGGACAGCGTTTTAGAGTAGTAAATGGGTTTGACGCCATAACTACTGATAAGCCGGAGAAGAGTTTACTTCGTCCGATAAAAAGAACTGGTGGTAGAAACAGTCAAGGAAAAATGACTATGCGCCATGTAGGTGGAGGTCATAAAAGAAGATACCGTGTAATCGATTTCAAAAGAGAACGATTTGGTGATGCTGCTGAAGTATTATCAATACAGTATGATCCTAATAGAACTGCGTTCATCGCGTTAGTACAATACGCAGATGGAGAAAAAAGATATGTAATTGCTCAAAATGGTATGCAGGTTGGGCAAAAAATTGTTTCTGGAGAGAGTGTTGCTCCGGAAGTTGGAAACGCTATGACGTTAGCTAATATTCCTTTAGGAACTATTATCTCATGTATCGAATTGCGTCCAGGACAAGGTGCTGTTATGGCGCGTTCTGCTGGTGCATTTGCTCAGTTAATGGCGAGAGATGGTAAATATGCTACTATTAAATTACCTTCTGGTGAAACTAGAATGTTGTTAGTAGGATGTTTAGCTGTTATCGGTGTTGTTTCTAATTCTGATCACCAATTACTTGTTTCAGGTAAAGCTGGTAGAAGCAGATGGTTAGGAAGAAGACCAAGAGTTAGACCAGTAGTAATGAACCCTGTCGATCACCCAATGGGAGGTGGAGAAGGTAAGTCTTCTGGAGGTCACCCTCGTTCTAAGAATGGTATACCTGCTAAAGGTTATAGAACCCGTTCTAAAACGAAAGCGAGTAATAAGTACATTGTAGAACGTAGAAAGAAATAATAAGATATGGCACGTTCATTAAAAAAAGGACCGTTTATTCACCATAGTTTGGATAAGAAAGTTCAGGCAAACATTGAATCAGGTAAAAAATCAGTTATCAAAACTTGGTCTAGGGCCTCAATGATTTCACCTGATTTCGTAGGGCAAACAATCGCTGTGCATAACGGTCGTCAGTTTGTACCTGTTTTCTGTACTGAAAACATGGTAGGTCATAAGTTAGGAGAATTTTCACCAACAAGATCTTTTAGAGGTCACGCAGGTGCAAAAAATAAAGGTAAAAAATAGAAGCTATGGGAGTTCGTAAAAGAGAAATGGCCGATAGAATTAAGGCTGAGAAAAAGCAGATGGCTTTTGCAAAGTTGAACAACTGTCCTACTTCACCAAGAAAAATGCGTTTAGTAGCGGATTTAGTAAGAGGTGAAAAAGTAGAGAAAGCGCTTCATATTTTAAAATTCAGTTCAAAGGAGGCGTCTCGTCGTTTAGAAACTTTATTAGTTTCTGCAATTGCTAATTGGCAAGCGAAAAACGAGGAAGCTAGTTTGGAGGAAGCAGACTTATTCGTAAAAGAAATTAGAGTTGATGGTGGTGCTATGTTAAAGCGCTTACGTCCAGCTCCACAAGGTCGTGCACACAGAATTAGAAAAAGATCTAACCACGTAACATTAGTGTTAGGGTCAAATAATAATACACAAAGTTAAGATAGATATGGGACAAAAAACAAATCCAATCGGGAATCGCCTTGGTATTATCAGAGGATGGGAGTCTAACTGGTACGGAGGTAATGACTACGGTGATAAACTTGCCGAAGACGATAAGATTCGTAAGTATATTCACGCACGTTTATCTAAAGCTAGTGTTTCAAGAGTAATTATCGAGAGAACTCTTAAACTTGTAACCGTTACTATCACTACTGCTAGACCTGGTATCATTATCGGAAAAGGTGGTCAAGAGGTAGACAAGTTAAAAGAAGAGCTTAAGAAAATTACAGGTAAAGAGGTACAGATTAATATCTTTGAAATCAAGCGTCCTGAATTAGATGCATTCTTAGTAGGTAGTAGTATTGCGCGTCAGATAGAGAACAGAATCTCTTACAAGCGTGCTATTAAAATGGCTATTCAAGCTGCTATGAGAATGAATTGTGAAGGGATTAAGATTCAGATTTCTGGTCGTTTGAATGGTGCTGAAATGGCGCGTTCTGAGGCTTTTAAAGATGGTCGTATTCCTTTATCTACATTTAGAGCTGACATTGATTATGCACTTGTTGAGTCACACACTACTTATGGTAGATTAGGTGTGAAAGTGTGGATCATGAAAGGTGAAGTTTATGGTAAAAGAGATCTTTCTCCATTAGTAGGGTTGTCTAAGAAACAATCTGGTGGGAAAGGTGCTGGACGCGGAGGTAATAATAAACCACGCCGTAGAAAGTAATTAAAAGACAAGAAACAAGATGTTACAGCCAAAAAGAACAAAGTATCGTAAAGTACAAAAAGGCCGTATGAAAGGAAATGCCGAAAGAGGGCATCAACTTTCAAATGGTATGTTTGGTATCAAATCACTAGATTCTAAATTTATTACTGCACGTCAGATAGAAGCTGCACGTATTGCTGCTACTCGTCATATGAAAAGAGAAGGTCAACTTTGGATTAAAATATTTCCAGACAAGCCTATTACAAAGAAACCTCTTGAAGTACGTATGGGTAAAGGTAAAGGTTCAGTTGAATACTGGGCAGCAGTTGTGAGACCGGGAAGATTAATTTTTGAAGTTGGTGGAGTACCAATGGACGTTGCTAAAGAAGCGTTACGCTTAGCAGCACAGAAACTTCCTGTTAAAACTAAGTTTATTGTAGCAAGAGATTACCAAGCGTAATTGTAAATTTTAAGACGATCATGAAACAATCAGAGATAAAAGAACTGTCTACAGTTGAACTTCAAGCAAAACTTGGAGAACTTAAGAAAAGTTATACTGAACTAGAAATGGCTCACGCTATCCAACCTTTGGATAATCCGTTACAATTGCGTGCAGTAAGAAGATCAGTAGCTAGAGTGGCAACAGAGCTAACTAAAAGAGCGATACAATAATTGTATTCTACTGAAAGATGGAAAAAAGAAATTTAAGAAAAGAAAGAATAGGAGTTGTTACAAGTAACAAAATGACGAAATCAATTGTGGTTTCTGAAGTGAAGAAAGTAAAACACCCTATGTACGGTAAATTCGTGTTGAAAACTAAGAAATATGTTGCACACGATGAGACAAACGACTGTAATATTGGAGATACTGTAAAGATCATGGAAACACGACCTATGAGTAAATCTAAATGTTGGAGATTAGTAGAAATAATTGAAAGAGCAAAATAATGGTACAACAAGAATCAAGACTTAAGGTTGCAGATAATACCGGAGCTAAGGAAGTTTTAACTATCCGTGTTCTAGGTGGAACTAAAAGAAGATACGCTTCTGTTGGAGATAAAATTGTTGTTACAATTAAAGATGTTACTCCAAACGGTAGTGTAAAAAAAGGACAAGTGTCTACAGCAGTTGTGATTAGAGTTAAAAAAGAGATTAGAAGACCAGATGGTTCTTATATCCGTTTTGACGATAATGCATGTGTGTTGTTGAACCCTACTGGAGAAATGCGTGGTACACGTGTTTTCGGACCAGTTTCAAGAGAACTTCGTGATAAAGGATTTATGAAGATTGTATCATTAGCACCAGAAGTGCTTTAATACATTTGTAAAGATGACAAAGTTAAAAATAAAATCAGGAGATACAGTTAGAGTAATTGCTGGAGACCATAAAGGTTCTGAAGGTAAAATCACTAAAATTCTTCGTGAAAAAAACAAAGCGATTGTTGAAGGTGTGAACATGATTTCAAAACATGTTAAGCCTAATGCTGCAAATCCTCAAGGAGGAATCGTAAAAAAAGAAGCGCCTATCCAAATCTCAAACTTATCTTTATTAACTGCAGATGGTAAAACTACCAGAGTAGGTTATAAGGGAGAAGGAAAAGATAAGGTAAGGATTTCTAAAAAATCTAATGAAGTAATTTAGTTATGGCTTACGTTTCAAGATTAAAACAAGAGTACAAGGACAGAATTGTTACTGCTCTTACAGACGAATATAGTTACAGTAATGTAATGCAAGTGCCTAAATTAGAGAAAATTGTTATCTCTAAAGGTGTTGGTGCAGCAGTTTCTGATAAGAAATTAATTGACCATGCATTAGAAGAAGTAACTAAAATTTCAGGACAACAAGCTGTTTCTACATTATCTAAAAAGGATGTTGCATCTTTCAAATTACGTAAAGGAATGCCAATTGGTGTAAAAGTTACGTTAAGAGGAGAGAGAATGTATGAATTCTTAGACAGATTAGTTACTTCATCATTACCTCGTGTAAGAGATTTTGGTGGTATTAAAGCTACTGGATTTGACGGTAGAGGTAATTATAGTTTAGGTGTTACTGAGCAAATTATTTTTCCAGAAATAAATATTGATAAAGTTAATAAGATTTCAGGAATGAATATTACTTTTGCAACTTCAGCAACAACTGATAAAGAAGCAAAATCATTGTTAACTCAATTAGGTTTACCTTTTAAAAAGAACTAAGTTATGGCTAAAGAATCAATGAAGGCCCGTGAGGTCAAAAGACAAAAATTGGTTGCAAAATATGCTGCAAAAAGAAAAGCTTTAAAAGAAGCTGGAGATTATGACGCATTGCAAAAATTGCCAAAAAACGCATCACCAGTACGTTTACATAACAGATGTAAATTAACTGGAAGACCAAAAGGTTATATGCGTCAGTTCGGTATTTCTCGTGTAACATTCAGAGAAATGGCTAACCAAGGGTTAATCCCAGGTGTTAGAAAAGCCAGCTGGTAATAAAAGTTTATAAATTGGTTTCAGGTTCGGCAGTCTAATGACTGCCGAAAACCAAGACCGCAAATTAAGTACATATGTATACAGATCCAATTTCGGATTATTTAACAAGAGTTAGAAATGCAGTACGAGCTAACCACAGAGTGGTTGAGATTCCTGCATCTAACCTTAAAAAAGAAATCACTAAGATCTTATTTGATCAAGGTTATATCTTAAGTTACAAGTTTGATGATTCATCAGTACAAGGGACAATTAAAATTGCCTTAAAATACGATGAAAATAAGCAATCTGTAATTAGAAAAATTCAAAGAGTAAGTAAGCCTGGATTACGTTTGTATTCTAGTTCTTCTGATTTACCAAGAGTCTTAAATGGTTTAGGTATTGCAATTGTTTCTACTTCTAAAGGAGTAATGACAGTTAAACAAGCTCGTAGAGAGAATGTTGGAGGAGAAGTTCTTTGTTCAGTTTACTAATTTTAAAGACAAGAAGAAATGTCAAGAATAGGTAAAAATCCAATTGCTATTCCTGCGGGAGTAACAGTTGATGTAAAAGACGGACAAGTTGTTGTTAAAGGTAAAATGGGTGAATTAACTCAAGATATCATTGACATCACTGTTAAGATAGAAGAAGGAGTAATTACTTTAGAGCGTCCATCAGAAGTTAAAGATCATAAAGCTAAGCACGGTTTGTACAGAGCTTTAATCGCTAACATGATTGAGGGTGTAACTAAAGGATTTACTAAAGAATTGGAATTAGTTGGAGTTGGATATAGAGCAAGTAATCAAGGTAATAAACTTGATTTAGCTTTAGGGTTTTCTCATAATATTATTATGGATATTGCACCTGAAGTAAAAGTTGAAACTGTATCTGATAAAGGTAAAAATCCAATTATTAAATTAATGTCTGCTGACAAACAATTAGTAGGGCAAGTTGCGGCTAAAATCCGTTCTTACCGTAAGCCAGAACCTTATAAAGGAAAAGGTGTTAAGTTTGTTGGAGAGGTGTTAAGAAGAAAAGCTGGTAAATCGGCTTAATATTTTTTTAAGGCGATACAAAATAAATAAGCCAACAATCATTTTTACGTTAAATTTTAATGATTGTTGGATTTTATGAGTTTTGTTGACCTGCTAAAAAGCTAAAAATTAACAAATGAAATTATCAAAAAACGATAGAAGAGCAAGAATTCATAACAGAATTAGAAAGATTGTTTCTGGTACTGCTGAAAGACCAAGATTGGCTGTTTTTAGAAGTAATAAAGAAATTTACGCGCAAGTAATTGATGACGTAACTGGAAAAACAATTGTTGCAGCTTCTTCAAGAGATAAAGGAATTAGTACAGAAAAAGGTACTAAATCTGAAATCGCCACTTTAGTTGGTAAAACAGTTGCTGAAAAGGCTGTAAGTGCAGGAGTTACTACTATATCTTTTGATAGAGGTGGTGCTTTGTATCACGGTAGAATCAAGTCATTAGCTGAAGGAGCTAGAGAAGGTGGATTAAAATTTTAAGAAATTATGTTTCAAAAGTATAAAAACGCAGAACTAGTTAAACCTACAGGTCTTGATTTAAAAGATCGTTTGGTTGGTGTGCAACGTGTTACTAAAGTAACAAAGGGTGGTAGAGCATTCGGTTTTTCAGCTATTGTTGTAGTTGGAGATGAAGCTGGTGTTGTTGGTCAAGGTTTAGGGAAGTCTAAAGATGTTGCCAGCGCTATTGCTAAAGCTATTGAGGATGCTAAGAAGAACTTAGTACGTATTCCTTTAATTAAAGGAACTTTGCCTCATGAGCAAAAAGGTAAATTTGGTGGAGCAAGAGTAAATATTATTCCTGCAGCTCCTGGTACAGGGGTAATTGCTGGTGGTGCTATGCGTCACGTACTTGAGGCAGTTGGTGTACATGATGTATTATCAAAATCTCAAGGTTCATCAAACCCTCATAATGTTGTAAAAGCAACTTTTGATGCTTTATTACAATTAAGAGATGCTAAAGATGTTGCAAAACAAAGAGGTATTTCTTTAGAAAAATTGTTTAAAGGTTAATCAAGGTAAAGATGGCAAAAATTAAAGTAACATTAGTAAAAAGTGCTATTGGTAGACCAGAAAGACAAAAGAGAACATTAGTTGCTCTAGGTCTTAAAAAACTGAATCAAACCATAGAGCATGATGCTACACCAACAATCGTTGGTATGGTAAACAAAGTTCAACATTTAGTTTCTGTAACGGAAGCTTAATTAAAACATTTATAACGATGGATTTAAGTAGTTTAAAACCAGCTGACGGTTCAGTACAAAACAATTCTAAGAGACTTGGTAGAGGTCAAGGTTCTGGAAAAGGTGGTACTGCAGCAAGAGGACATAAAGGTGCAAAATCAAGATCTGGATATTCTAGAAAAATTGGTTTCGAAGGTGGTCAAATGCCTTTACAAAGACGTGTTCCTAAGTTTGGTTTCACAAACATCAACCGTAAAGAATTTGCAGGTGTAAACTTGGATACTTTACAAGAGTTGGTAGATGCTGGAAAAGTTACTGATACTGTAGATTTAGAAGTGTTAATTGCTAACAGAATTGTTGGTAAAAACGACTTAGTAAAAATCTTAGGTAGAGGTGAATTAAAAGCAAAGTTAACAATTTCTGTTCACAAATTTACAGGTACTGCAAAAGCTGCTGTTGAAGCTGCTGGTGGTGCTGTTGTGACTTTATAAGATTATTTCATGAAGAAAATTATAGAATCAATACAAGGAGTTTGGCAAATTGAAGAGTTAAGAAATAAAATTCTTATCACATTAAGTTTATTATTAGCTTATAGATTTGGTGCACAAATTGTTTTACCAGGTATAGATGTAAGTCAATTAACAGGGTTAAGTGATAAATTCGATGATGGAGGTTTTTTAGCCTTAATTAACGCGTTTACAGGAGGAGCTTTATCAAAAGCTTCTGTATTTGCTCTAGGTATTATGCCTTATATTTCTGCTTCTATTGTTGTTCAATTAATGACAATAGCTATTCCTTATCTTCAAAAATTGCAAAAAGAAGGTGCTAGTGGACAAAAGAAGATCACTCAGATTACACGTTGGTTAACAATTGTGATATGTGTGGTTCAAGCTCCATTTTACTTAGGTAGTTTACCAAGTTTAGGTGTTCCAGAAACTGCTTTTGTTTTTGGTAGAGGAGGAATGTTCTGGGTATCTTCTATAGTTATCTTAGTTACCGGTTGTGTATTTGCAATGTGGTTAGGTGAAAAGATTACTGATAAAGGTATTGGTAACGGTATTTCTTTACTTATTATGGTAGGGATTATTGCTAGTTTACCAGCATCTTTTATGCAAGAAATTGCTTCAAGGTTTTCAGGTGATGCTTCTAATGGAGGTGCCATCATGATTTTAATAGAAGTAATTGTTTGGTTAGTAATCATATTACTTTCTATCATGCTTGTACTGGCTGTTAGACAAGTGCCTGTGCAATACGCTAGACGTTCTGCTGTTGGAGGTTATGAAGAAGGTGCAAGACAATTTTTACCGCTAAAGCTTAATGCTTCTGGGGTAATGCCAATTATCTTTGCTCAAGCTATTATGTTTGTGCCTGCTGTTGTAGGTGAAGCATTTGGTGATGGTGCTGTAGCGCAATTCTTGAAAACTGAATTTACTAATATGTTTGGATTATGGTATAATGTAGTGTTTGCACTATTGATTATCATATTCACATATTTCTATACTGCAATCACTGTGCCTACTAATAAAATGGCTGATGATTTAAAGCGTAGCAATGGTTTTATTCCTGGTATCAAGCCTGGAACTGAAACTGCTGATTATTTAGATAAGATAATGTCTCAAATTACATTACCAGGATCTATATTTTTAGCTTTAATCGCAGTATGTCCTGCTATCGTAATCAAGTTGATGGATATTCAACAAGGTTGGGCATTGTTTTACGGAGGAACTTCTTTACTTATTTTAGTAGGAGTTGCAATGGATACGATGCAACAAGTTAATTCATATTTATTGAATAAACATTACGATGGATTGATGGAAACTGGTAAAAACAGAAAAGCAGTAGCGTAACTATGGCAAAGCAACAAGCAATAGAGCAAGACGGAAGTATCATTGAAGCATTGTCAAATGCAATGTTTCGTGTAGAGTTAGAAAATGGTCACATCGTGACTGCACATATATCAGGTAAGATGCGTATGCATTATATTAAGTTGTTACCTGGTGATAAAGTAAAGCTTGAAATGAGTCCTTATGATTTATCGAAAGCTAGAATTACATACAGATATTAAAATAATTGCTTAAAAATTATTAATATATCTAGCAATTATTTAGTTTTGCGGTCTCGTAAAACTAAATAGTTGTTACGAAACACTGAAATTGACAAGAAATTGTTGGTTTCAATTTAAAAAAATAGAGATGAAAGTAAGAGCATCAGTTAAAAAAAGAAGTGCAGAGTGCAAAATCGTACGTCGTAAAGGTAGATTGTACGTTATTAATAAAAAGAATCCTAGATTTAAACAAAGACAAGGGTAATGGCTAGAATTGCAGGTGTTGATATCCCAAAACATAAAAGGGGTGTAGTCGCATTAACTTACATTTTCGGTGTAGGTTCAACTAGAGCTAAGAATGCTTTAGCAAAGGCGGGAGTAAGTGAAGATACAAAAGTTTCAGATTGGACTGATGAAGAAATCGGTAACATTCGTGAGGCAATTGGAGAATTCACAATTGAAGGTGAATTACGTACTGAAATTCAATTAAACATCAAACGTTTAATGGATATCGGTTGTAACAGAGGAATTCGTCATAGAGTTGGTTTACCTTTAAGAGGGCAACGAACTAAGAATAACTCAAGAACCAGAAAAGGTAGAAGAAAAACAGTAGCTAACAAGAAAAAAGCATAATAATTATGGCAAAGTCAACGAAAAGTGCTAAAAAAAGAAAAGTTATTGTTGAAGCGGTAGGTGAAGCTCACGTATCATCTTCATTCAATAACATTATCATCTCTTTGACAAACAAAAAAGGTGATGTTATTGCTTGGTCTTCTGCTGGTAAAATGGGTTTTAGAGGTTCTAAAAAGAACACTCCATATGCAGCTCAAACTGCAGCCGAAGATTGTGCTAAAGTTGCTCATGAAGCAGGTTTAAGAAAAGTAAAAGTTTATGTAAAAGGACCAGGTAACGGACGTGAGTCTGCAATCAGATCTTTACATAATGCAGGAATTGATGTTACTGAAATTATTGATGTAACTCCTACAGCTCACAATGGTTGTAGACCTCCTAAAAGAAGAAGAGTTTAATACTTTTTAATATTATAACAGAAACATAGTGAAAACTATGTTTCTGTTCTTTTATATTTAATTAATAATCACGAGAGGATGATATGGTTATCGAAGGATAGATAAGCCTTAATTCATAACCCCTCTCTTAATAATTTAGAAATGGCAAGATATACAGGACCAAAAACTAAAATTGCTCGTAAATTTGGTGAAGCAATATTCGGAGATGATAAATCATTTGAAAAAAGAAATTACCCTCCAGGTCAGCATGGTAACACGCGTAGAAGAGGAAAGAAATCTGAATACGCAATTCAATTAGCTGAAAAGCAAAAAGCAAAATATACTTACGGTATTTTAGAGCGTCAATTTAGTAACTTATTTAAGAAAGCATCAGCAGATAAAGGAATTACTGGTGAGGTTTTATTACAATTATGTGAGTCTAGATTAGATAACGTTGTTTTCAGAATGGGAGTTTCTCCTTCTAGAAACGGTGCTCGTCAATTAGTTTCTCATAGACATATTACTGTTAACGGAGAAATTTGTAACATACCTTCTTACTCATTAAAAGCTGGTGATGTTGTTGGAGTAAGAGAAAAATCTAAATCTTTAGTAGCTATTGAAAATTCATTAGCTAATTCAAGTAATGTTTACGAATGGATGACGTGGAATACTGCTACAAAAGAAGGAACTTTTGTTGCTGTACCTGTGCGTTTACAAATTCCAGAAAACATTAAAGAGCAATTAATCGTAGAATTATATTCTAAGTAATAAATTAATCACATTGAGATTCGGCCAAAGGGTTTGTTTGTATTTCTTCACACTTACAAACCGCGCAACCGAATAACAATTAAAAGAAGAACAAAATGGCAATTTTAAATTTTCAAAAACCAGATAAGGTTATCATGATCAACTCTTCTGAATTCGAAGGTAAATTCGAATTTAGACCATTAGAGCCTGGTTATGGTTTAACAGTTGGTAATGCTTTAAGAAGAGTATTATTATCTTCTTTAGAAGGTTTTGCAATTACTTCTACTCGTATTGAAGGAGTTGAGCACGAATTTTCTACTATCTCAGGAGTTGTAGAAGATGTTACAGAAATTATCTTAAACTTAAAACAAGTTCGTTTTAAGCAACAGATAGAAGATGTAGATAATGAAACAGTTTCTATTTCTTTATCAGGTAAAAAACAACTTACTGCTGGTGATTTCCAAAAGTTTATTTCAGGTTTCCAAGTATTAAATACAGATTTAGTAATCTGTAACTTAGATCCTAAAGTAAACATAAATATGGAATTGACTATCGAAAAAGGTAGAGGTTATGTAGCTGCTGAAGAAAACAAAAAAGCAAATGCACCATTAGGAACAATTTTTGTTGATTCTATATACACTCCAATAAAGAATGTATTATACAAGATAGAAAACTACCGTGTTGAGCAAAAAACTGATTATGAAAAATTAGTATTTGAAATTCAAACAGACGGTTCTATTCATCCAAAAGATGCATTAACTGATGCTGCTAGAATTTTAATTCACCACTTTATGTTATTCTCTGATGAGCGTATTACTTTAGAGGCTGATGAAATTGCACAAACAGAAACTTACGATGAAGAATCATTACATATGAGACAATTGCTTAAAACTAAGCTTGTTGATATGGATCTTTCTGTAAGAGCATTAAACTGTTTAAAAGCTGCTGAAGTTGATACTTTAGGAGACTTAGTATCATTCAATAAGAATGACTTAATGAAGTTCCGTAACTTCGGTAAGAAATCGTTAACTGAACTTGATGAGTTGGTAGCGGTTAAGAACTTAACTTTCGGAATGGATTTGTCAAAATACAAATTAGATAAAGATTAATTCATCATATTTTGCTCCTCAATAATGAGTAGATGCAAGATGATGTAAATACCAAAAACAATGAGACACGGTAAAAAAGTAAACCACTTAGGTAGAAAGAAAGCGCACAGAGTTGCGATGTTAGCTAATATGGCTTGTTCTTTAATTGAACACAAACGTATTAACACAACAGTTGCAAAAGCAAAAGCTTTAAAGCAATTTGTTGAGCCTATAGTGACTAAGTCTAAAAACGATACAACGCACAACCGTCGTTTAGTATTCGCTAAATTAAGACAAAAAGAAGCTGTAACTGAATTATTCAGAGATGTAGCTGTTAAAGTTGGAGATCGTCCAGGGGGTTATACACGTATCATCAAGTTAGGAAACCGTTTAGGGGATAACGCTGATATGGCAATGATCGAATTGGTAGATTACAATGAGATTTACAATGCTGGTAAAAAAGAAGCTAAAAAGACTACTCGTAGAAGTAGAGCTAAAAAAGCAACTCCAGCAGCTGTAGATACTCAAGCTACTAAAGAAGAAGAGTAAATATGAATCAATATTTATAATCACAAGGAGGTAAAACTAATAGGTTTACCTCCTTTTTTTATAAGTTAACAAATGTTATTATTATGAAAAAATTAGTTTATGTATTAGCGCTTTCAATGTCGCTTATAGGTTTTAGTCAATCTCAGTCAAATCGAATTGCTTTTAGTATAGGTCAAGGTGGAGGTGATAAGAGTATTTTAAGTAACACTTCAAATGGAGGTTGGATAACTTCAAAACTTATTGATAAAGGTATTGAAGGTTCTGAATATGTTTATAAATCATGGCGTCAAAGAGCTGTTGTAACTTCTATAGACGGGAAGCAATACGTGGTCCCTTTTATGAACTTTAATGCTCGTTTAAACAGATTTGCGGCAAACCTGTCTTCTGATTCTAAAGGCGTACAAAGTGTGTCTCGTGATTCAGTATTTATGTTCAATAACTCTGGAGTGTTAAAAGTAGTAATGAATAATAAAGAGTTTGTTAAAGTATCAAATAAATTTTATGAAGTTGTTTTCGCTAAAAAAGATACTAGACTTCTAAAATTGTATAAAGCAACTGTAAAGGAAGCGCCTTTTAATCCTATGACGCAACAGAAAACTGGAAAAGATAAAATGGTTGTTGAATCGTCTTATTTTTTAGAGAAAGAAGGTGTCAATGAGTTTAAGTTAAAAACTAAAACTGTTTTAGCTTTATTAAATGATAAAGAAGCAGAGGTTAAAAAGTTTATCAAAGCAAATAAACTTTCTGTTAAAAACGAAAACCATCTCACGAGAATATTTAATTATTATAAATCTCTTTAGTGATATTAAAGGATAAACTTTTTAGTTTATCCTTTTTTTTTATATTATTTTTGCCCAACTAATAACACACAACTAAATACAACTAGTAATGAAATATCAAGCTAGAAGAAAAGCTATACTATTGTTAGCTGACGGAACCATTTTTCACGGAAAGTCTGTTGCAGATAAAGAAGGGACTTCTTTTGGAGAAGTTTGTTTCAATACGGGAATGACAGGTTATCAAGAAATTTTTACTGACCCTTCATATTTCGGACAGTTAATGGTAACTACTAATACGCATATTGGTAATTACGGAACTACAACTGAAGAAAATGAATCAGATGGGATTAAAATATCTGGATTAATTTGTAAAAACTTCAGCTATGATTTTTCTAGAGATATTGCTGATAGATCATTAGAGCAATTTCTTGATGAAAATAAATTATTCGCCATTTCTGATGTTGACACTAGAGCTTTAGTGTCATATATTCGTGACAACGGAGCAATGAATGCAGTGATGTCAACAGATGTTGATAATATTGAAGCGTTAAAAAAGCAATTGGCAGAGAGTCCTAATATGAACGGACTTGAGTTGGCCTCAAAAGTATCTACTAAAGAACCTTACTTTTTTGGAAATGAAAATGCAACTTATAAAGTAGCTGCATTAGATATTGGTATAAAAAAGAACATTTTAAGAAACATTTCTTCACGTGATGTATATGTCAAGGTGTATCCTTATAACGCGACTTTTGAAGAAATGTCAGCTTGGAATCCAGATGGTTATTTTTTATCAAACGGACCAGGAGATCCAGAGCCTTTGGTAGAAGCTCAAGCTGTGGCTAAAGAGATTATTAAAAGAGATTTACCTCTTTTCGGTATTTGTTTAGGACATCAAGTTATAGCAATTGCGAATGGAATTTCTACGTTTAAAATGCATAACGGTCATAGAGGTATTAATCATCCGGTAATGAATCTTGGTACAGGTAAAGGTGAAATTACATCTCAAAATCATGGATTTGCTGTAAATAGAGAAGAAGCGGAAGCTAATGCTGAAGTAGAAATTTCTCATGTGCATTTAAATGATAAAACTGTTGCTGGGTTGAAAATGAAAAGCAAAAATTGTTTTTCTGTACAATACCATCCAGAAGCAAGTCCAGGACCACACGATTCTGAATATCTATTCGATCAATTTGTGGAGAATATCAAAAAAGCAAAAAACTAAATCATTAAATTAATCCTCGCAAATCAGTGTATTTGTGAGGATTGTTTTTTATTAATTATATTAAAAAAACAAAGTTATGAGTATCATCATTAACGTACACGCAAGACAAATTTTCGATTCAAGAGGTAATCCAACTGTAGAGGTTGATGTGTTAACTGAAAACGGAGCAATGGGTAGGGCAATGGTGCCTTCAGGTGCTTCGACAGGTGAGCATGAAGCTGTTGAATTACGAGACGGAGGTAAAGCGTATATGGGAAAAGGAGTTCAAACAGCTGTTGATAATGTTAATACTATATTGGCTTCAGAATTATTAGGTGTATCTGTTTTTGAGCAAAATGCTATAGATAAATTAATGATTGATTTAGATGGTACTCCAAATAAATCTAAGTTAGGTGCTAATGCTATTTTGGGTGTTTCTCTTGCTGTAGCTAAAGCTGCTGCTCATGAGTTAGGGATGCCATTGTATCGTTATATAGGTGGAGTTTCTGCTAATACATTACCTGTTCCAATGATGAATATCATCAACGGAGGATCACATAGTGATGCACCAATTGCTTTTCAAGAGTTTATGGTAATGCCTGTTAAAGCAAATAACTTTGCTCATGCTATGCAAATGGGTTCTGAGATTTTCCATAATCTTAAAAAAGTATTGCATGACAGAAACTTAAGTACTGCTGTAGGGGATGAAGGTGGATTTGCGCCAACTTTAGACGGAACAGAAGATGCACTAGATTCTGTGAAATTAGCAGTTGAAAATGCTGGTTATACATTTGGTGATGAAATTATGATTGCTTTAGATTGTGCTGCAGCAGAATTTTTTGTTGATGGTAAATATGACTATTCAAAGTTCGAGGGTGCCACAGGTAAAATTAGATCAAGTAAAGAACAAGCTGATTATTTAGCTGAATTAAGTGAAAAGTATCCAATCATTTCAATTGAAGATGGAATGGATGAAAATGATTGGGAAGGTTGGAAGTATTTAACAGAAAAAATAGGTGATAAAGTACAGTTAGTTGGTGATGATTTATTTGTGACTAACGTAGAGCGTTTGTCAAAAGGGATTGAAAACAAAACGGCAAATTCGATTTTAATTAAGGTCAATCAAATTGGGACTTTAACAGAGACTATTGCTGCTGTTAATATGGCACACAATGCTGGGTATACGTCAGTAATGTCTCATCGTTCAGGTGAAACAGAGGATAATACAATAGCAGATTTAGCAGTTGCGTTAAATTGTGGGCAAATTAAAACGGGTTCGGCTTCACGTTCTGATCGTATGGCAAAATACAATCAATTATTACGTATTGAAGAAGAATTAGCAGAAGTGGCTTATTTCCCTCAAAATAAAGCATTTAAAGTCGGTTAAGTAGAGCTGTTTTTATTCATATCTCAAGGCTTGAAAATATTTTATTTTCAAGCCTTTTTTGTATGATATAAGTTCGGTTTTTAAAATGGATTTTCGTAAATTGTGCAACTTAAAGAATAGTATAATAGAGAGAAAGTAAATCATGACAGAGAAAGCAACTTTAGAAGTAAACGGTAAAAAATTAGAATTCCCAGTAATTGTTGGAACAGAAAATGAATTAGCAATTGACATCAAGGCATTAAGAGGTGATTCAGGAGGTGTTATTACTATTGATCCAGGTTATAAAAACACAGGGTCATGTGAAAGTGAAATTACATTTTTAGATGGTGAAAAAGGAATTTTAAGATATAGAGGTTACTCAATTGAAGAGTTAGCTGAAAAAGCCAATTTCTTAGAAGTCGCTTATTTATTAATCTTCGGAGAATTACCAACGGCTGAACAGTTAGCAAAGTTCGATGCTGATATTAAAGCTGAAGCACATGTAGATGAGGATGTTAAGAAAATATTAGACGGTTTTCCAAAAACTGCACATCCAATGGGAGTGTTGTCATCTTTAACAAGTGCGTTGATTGCCTTTAATCCAACTTCTGTAAACGTTGATTCTGAAGAAGATATGTACAAAGCTATTGTTACAGTACTTGGGAAATTTCCTGTACTTACAGCATGGGCACATAGAAAGAAAATGGGATTACCTCTAGATTATGGAGATGATTCTTTAGGTTATGTTGAAAACTTCATGAAAATGATGTTCAATAAACCAAATAAAGAGTACCAATCAAGTGAAGTTATAAATAATGCTATTGATAAGTTACTAATCTTACATGCAGATCATGAGCAAAACTGTTCTACTTCTACAGTAAGAATTGTTGGGTCATCTCACGCTGGATTATATGCATCTTTATCAGCAGGAATATCTGCATTATGGGGGCCGTTACACGGAGGTGCGAACCAAGCAGTAATTGAAATGTTGGAAGGTATTAAAGCTGATGGTGGAGATACTAAAAAATACATGGGTAAAGCAAAAGATAAACAAGATCCTTTCCGTTTAATGGGATTCGGACATAGAGTTTACAAAAACTTTGACCCAAGAGCAAAAATAATAAAAGTAGCTGCAGATGAAGTATTAAGTGATTTAGGAGTTGAAGATCCAATCTTAGATATCGCTAAAGGCTTAGAGCAAGAAGCATTATCGGATTCTTACTTCGTTGACAGAAAATTATATCCAAATGTAGATTTCTACTCAGGGATTATCTATAGAGCTTTAGGAATACCAACTGAAATGTTTACGCCAATGTTTGCATTAGGACGTTTACCAGGTTGGATTGCACAATGGAGAGAAATGCGTTTACGCAAAGAACCAATTGGACGTCCAAGACAAATTTATGTAGGAGAAAATTTAAGAGATTTTAAATCTATAGACAATAGATAAAATATAATATTTAATTAATAAAAAGCGTGATATACCTAGGTGTTCACGCTTTTTTAGCATTTAACAATACTATGGGAAAAGCAATAAAAATAATTAAGAATAGATCTGATATCGGAGCAGGAACACGTGGATCAGATATGGGTGTAGATGCTATTGAAATAGCAGCAATCAACCAACGTAACGATTATTTTAATCAGTTTGAACATGAAGATTTAGAAACTGAAAACGAATCTATCTATAATAAGGTCAATAACTCTTTCGCTAAACGTATAAAAAGCGTTTTTGATCAGTGTACTCGCTTGAGTGATGCTGTACAGAGAAACTTGGAAGATGAGAAATTCCCTTTGGTACTTTCTGGTGATCATTCATCAGCATTAGGGACAATTTCAGGGGTTAAGGCTGCACACCCAGATAAACGTGTAGGTGTGGTTTGGATTGATGCGCATGCCGATATTCATTCGCCATATACATCGCCATCGGGGAATATTCATGGGATGCCATTGGCAGCAGCATTATCTGAAGATAATATGGCATGTAAAATTAATGATGTGCCTGAAGAAACTGAAAAGTATTGGACTGGTATGAAAAATATTGGTTGCTCGGGCGCTAAAGTTTTGGCAAGTGATGTGGTTTATTTTGGAGTAAGAGATACTGAAGAGCCTGAAGATAAACAAATAGAAGAGTTAGGGATCAAAAACTATATGGTGCATGAGGTGCGTTATAGAGGTTTAGAGGTTTGTGTGAAAGAAGCATTAGAGAGTTTAGAGGAGTGTGACATGATTTACATATCATTTGATGTGGACAGTATGGATTGTGATATGATTTCTTATGGTACTGGAACACCGGTTCCGAAAGGTTTTGATCAATATGAAATTATTGAAATATTTAATCAATTAATTGCTTCAAAGAAAATCGCTTCTATCGAGTTTGTAGAGGTAAATCCGTTATTAGATTTTAAAGGAAATAAAATGGCAGAAACAGCATTTGAAGTTTTAGATGCTGTGACTGAAACTTTAAAAAAATCACTTTAAATTGAATCAGACAACAAATACCATTTTGATGGTTCGTCCTATTAACTTTAGGATGAATGAACAAACGGCAGTCAATAATTATTATCAAAAGATAATAGAAAATGCGTTGCCGGAAACTGTTAATGAAAAAGCACAGCAAGAGTTTGATACTTTTGTCGAGAAACTACGTGCAAAGGGAATTAATGTAGTGGTAATAGATGATACAAATGAATTCAATACTCCAGATTCGATTTTTCCAAATAATTGGATTTCGTTTCATGAGAATGGATCTGTAGCTTTATATCCTATGTTTGCTGAAAACAGACGTTTAGAAAGACGAGAAGATGTTTTATTAGCATTAGAAGAAAAAGGGTTTAAAATAAATAATATTGTAGATTACACTGAAGCAGAAGATGAAGACGTGTTTTTGGAAGGTACAGGGAGTTTGTTATTAGATCGTGAAAACAGAAAGGCATATTGTGCTTTATCACCTAGAGCTGATGAAAGTTTATTTATAGAGTTTTGTGAAGATTTTGAATATTCACCAGTTGTGTTTACTGCAAACCAAACTGTGAATGAAAAACGTGTAGCGATATATCATACTAATGTTATGATGTGTTTGGCTGAAACCTTTGCGGTGATTTGTTTAGATGCTATTGATGATAAAAAAGAACGTAAAAACGTAGTAAAACAATTGCGTGAAAGTGGTAAAGAAGTTATTGCAATTTCAGAAAATCAAGTTAATAGTTTTGCTGGGAACATGTTACAAGTAAAAGGTTTAAATGATGAGAAGTATCTTATTATGAGTGCTTCTGCATACCAGTCATTAACAGAAGTTCAGCTTAAAAAAATTGAATCGCATGGTGAAATTATAAGTAATAGTCTTGACACTATAGAAACTTGCGGAGGTGGGAGTGCTAGATGTATGATGGCTGAAGTATTCTTGCCAAAATAATTGCCAAAATTTAATTAAATAAAAAAGCATCAAGTAATCCTGATGCTTTTTTATTTCTTGTTTATGAGGTGTTAAATTACCGTCTTTATAAATTCTGATAATCCTGCCCAGAAGTATTCTATTCCTAACGCAATTACTATGAAACCTATTATTCTTGAGATAGAGTTTATACCATTAGCTCCAAGAACTCTAACGATATACTGTGAGCTTCGTAACATTACATAGCAGATAACGCATACAATTAATACCGCTAACAATGTTGTAAGTATTTGGCTTGTGTTGTTGAACTCTTCATTCAAACTGATAAGTAATGAGATTGATCCAGGTCCAGCCATCATCGGGATAGCAAGAGGTGTTAATGAAATACGTTCGCGTTCATGAGCAGCTTTCTTGTGCTCCTTGTTCATTCCTCTATTTTTGGAAAATTCACCTTTTAGTAAAGCAAAACCTGAAGAAGCAATTACTAACCCTCCAGCTACTTTTAAAGCATTTAAACTAATCCCAAAAAAAGACAATACATATTTCCCAATAAAAAATGATATAACAAGTATTACAAATACATTTATACTTGCTAATAAAGAGGTTTTGTTAATGTATGATTTTGTTTCTCCTTCTGTTAAACTTACAAAAATTGGTACAGTTCCTAATGGATTCATCACCGAGAAAAGAGCTCCAAATATGTATAAAAATAATTCCACAATTTTAATTTTTGGCAAATGAATGAAATACTATTCGATTAACTAAATTGTTATTAAGATATGTTTGTTATTATCTATAAAAAACATGTTTAACCGATAAAAAACCATTTTTTGTATATTAAACACTAAATAATGATGTTTTGTGTTGTTTGTTTAATTGAATTTTTAGAGCGATAAAAAAAGAATAATTGTTGCTTTAAAAATATTATTTAATTCTAACAAGACTTATCTTTGCAGCTTACAAAAAAGAAGAAATGAGTATTCAAGACACATTATCATTAAAAGTAAAGGAAGCCTTTAAGGCAATTTACAAGGTAGAGTTGCCAAGCGTAGAATTTCAAGCAACTCGTAAAGAGTTTGAAGGAGATATTACTGTGGTTGTTTTCCCAATGTTGAGGATTGTGAAAGGAAACCCTGTTCAAATAGGGGAGTCTCTAGGGCAATACCTTGTCGATAATGTTAGTGAAGTAGATGCGTTTAATGTGGTTAAAGGGTTTTTGAATGTTGTTGTATCAGAACGATATTACTTAGATGTTTTTAATAAAGTAAAATCTCAAGATAAATTCGGGTTTGTAGCACCAGGTACCGATGCTGTAATGGTAGAATATTCATCACCAAACACAAATAAGCCGTTACATTTAGGTCATGTTAGAAATGTTCTATTGGGCTATTCTGTAGCGGAGATTATTAAAGCTTCTGGTAAAAAAGTATACAAAACTCAAGTAATCAATGATAGAGGAATACATATTTGTAAAAGTATGTTGGCTTGGGATAAATACGGAAATGGAGAAACTCCAGAATCTACAGGTCTAAAAGGAGACAAGTTAGTAGGCAACTATTATGTGAAGTTTGACCAAGAGTATAAAAAAGAAATTAGTGCTTTGGTTGAGTCTGGACTTTCAGAAGATGATGCTAAAAAACAAGCGTCATTAATTTTAGAAGCGCAAGACATGCTTCGTAAATGGGAAGCTGGTGATGAAACGGTTATTGCACTTTGGAAAAAAATGAACCAGTGGGTTTATGATGGTTTTGAAGTAACATACAAGAATATAGGAGTAGATTTTGATTCTTATTATTATGAAAGTAACACGTATTTATTAGGAAAAGATAATATTGCTGAAGGTTTAGAAAGTGGCGTGTTCTTTAAAAAAGATGATGGTTCAGTTTGGTGTGACTTAACCGATGAAGGTCTAGATGAAAAATTAGTATTACGTTCAGATGGTACTGCGGTTTATATGACACAAGATATTGGAACTGCAATTCAGCGTATAAAAGATAATCCAGATGTATCTGGCATGATTTATACTGTTGGTAATGAGCAAGATTACCACTTTAAAGTATTGTTCTTAATTTTAAAGAAATTAGGATATTCGTGGGCAGATAATTTACATCATTTAAGTTACGGTATGGTTGATTTGCCATCTGGAAAAATGAAATCTCGTGAAGGTACTGTTGTTGATGCGGATGATTTAATGCAGGAAATGGTAGATACATCTAAAGAGATTTCTGAAGAATTAGGGAAACTTGACGGGTATTCTGAAGCTCAAAAAGAAGAGGTGTATACAACAATTGGTTTAGGAGCATTAAAGTATTTCATTTTAAAAGTAGATCCTAAAAAACGTATTTTGTTTGACCCAGCTGCTTCTGTAGATTTTCAAGGAAATACAGGGCCGTTTATACAATATGCTTATGCCAGAATTCAAGCAATTTTAAGAAAAGCTGATTTTGATTTATCTACTGAAGTTACAGTGTCTCTTCATGAAAAAGAAAAAGAAGTCATCAAACAAATCATGTTGTTCCCTGAAACTATTCAATTGGCAGCAACAAATCAGAGTCCAGCTCTAATAGCAAATTACACCTACGATTTAGTAAAAGCATACAATTCATTTTTCCAAAATGTATCAATTTTTGGTGCGGATAATGAAGATGAAAAAATATTCAGAGTCCAGCTATCTCAAACAGTTGGGAGTGTGATAAAATCTGCATTTGGACTTATGGGAATTACTGTTCCTGAAAGAATGTAAGTCTATATAATATCATATTAAGAACACAAAATTGCCTTGTTTAACTTAAATCAGGCAATTGTTTTTTGAAGCTATTACTACTATCACCATAAAAGGCTATTCTTCTCATAATAACTTTTGTAACTCACTGCATTTTGTGTAATTTTGCATTTCTCAAATTAATGAGAACTATTTTGATTAAAACGCTATTGATATATGTTTAATAATTTAAGTGAAAAATTAGATAAAGCCTTACATGTTCTTAAAGGACACGGAAGTATTACTGAAGTAAATGTTGCCGAAACTTTAAAAGAAGTTCGAAGAGCGCTTTTAGATGCAGATGTTAACTTTAAAATAGCTAAAGATTTTACCAAGCGTGTTAAAGAAAAAGCGTTAGGTGCAGATGTATTAACATCGTTACAACCTGGCCAGTTAATGGTTAAGTTGGTGAAAGATGAGTTGACAGAATTAATGGGAGGTGAAACTGAAGGAATTAACCTGTCTGGAGCACCAACCGTAATTTTAATGTCTGGTTTACAGGGGTCTGGTAAAACTACGTTTTCAGGTAAATTAGCAAACTTTCTAAAAAGTAAAAAATCAAAACAACCTTTATTAGTTGCTTGTGATGTGTATCGTCCAGCAGCAGTTGATCAATTACATGTAGTTGGTGATCAAATAAAAGTTGATGTGTTTTCTGATAAAGGGAATACAGATCCTGTTGCAATTGCGCAAGCAGGTATTGCTCATGCAAAAGCAAACGGACATAATGTGGTGATTATTGATACTGCAGGTCGTTTAGCTGTTGATGAAGCGATGATGACGGAGATATCTAATATTCATAAAGCAATCCAACCTCAAGAAACATTATTCGTTGTAGATTCAATGACAGGACAAGATGCTGTTAATACTGCAAAAGCGTTTAATGATGTTTTAAATTTTGATGGAGTTATATTAACGAAGTTAGATGGTGATACGCGTGGTGGAGCAGCAATTTCAATTAAGTCAGTAGTTAATAAGCCAATTAAGTTTATTGGTACTGGTGAGAAAATGGAAGCGATTGATGTGTTCCATCCTTCTCGTATGGCAGATCGTATCCTAGGAATGGGAGATGTCGTATCTTTAGTTGAACGTGCACAAGAGCAGTTTGATGAAGAAGAAGCTAGAAAGTTACAAAAGAAGATTGCTAAAAATCAATTCGGATTTGACGATTTCTTAAGCCAAATACAACAGGTTAAGAAAATGGGTAACATGAAAGACTTGATGGGTATGATTCCTGGAGCGTCTAAAGCCATGAAAGGGATGGATATTGATGATGATGCATTCAAGCACATTGAAGCTATTATTTATTCTATGACACCAGGAGAAAGAACAAAACCAGCAGTTATAAATGCCAATAGAAAAAAACGTATTGCTAAAGGTGCTGGACGATCAGTGCAAGAAGTAAATCAGTTGCTAAAGCAATTCAACCAAATGAGTAAAATGATGAAGATGATGCAAGGTGGAGGCGGAAAGAAAATGATGCAAATGATGAAAGGAATGAGATAAAAAAACGCTGCCAATTTATTGGTGGCTTTTTTATTTATATTGAGTACAACAACACAATTAGAAATTGTTGCAGCCACAACCTGTAACAGAAATTATTAAAAAGAATGATTTTACTAGACGGTAAAAAAACAAGTAACGACATTAAAGACGAGATAGCTCGTGAGGTGTCAAAAATGAAAGACAACGGTGAAAAAGTACCGCATTTGGCAGCAGTAATTGTTGGTAGTGATGGCGCAAGTTTAACGTATGTTGGTAGTAAAGTGCGAGCTTGTGAAAGAGTAGGGTTTGAATCTACTTTAGTACAATTGCCAAACACAGTAAGTGAGGTAGAATTACTTGATAAAATTGAAGAGTTAAATCAGAATGATAACATTGATGGGTTTATTGTGCAATTGCCATTGCCAAAGCAAATTGATGATCAGAAAATATTGATGGCGATACATCCTGATAAAGATGTTGATGGGTTTCATCCCGCTAATTTCGGAAAAATGGCTTTGGATATGAGTACATTTATTCCAGCTACACCATTTGGTATTTTAGAATTGTTAGAACGTTATAAAGTAGATACCAAAGGAAAGCATACTGTGGTTGTTGGTAGAAGTCATATTGTTGGGCGACCTATGAGTATTTTAATGGGGCGTAAAGGTTGGCCAGGAAATTCTACAGTAACGCTAACACATAGTCATACTAAAAACATCACCCAAATTATTAGTCAAGCAGATATTATCATTATGGCTTTAGGGATTCCAGATTTCTTAAAAGCTGAAATGGTAAAAGATGATGCTGTAATTATAGATGTTGGTATTTCAAGAGTGCCAGATGAAAATGCAAAAAGAGGTTATGTTATAAAAGGAGATGTAGATTTTGAAAATGTCTCTAAAAAAGCAAGTCATATTACACCAGTTCCTGGAGGAGTTGGACCTATGACAATTGCAATGTTATTGAAGAATACGTTGTTAGCAAGAGAACGCCATAGAGCAAATTCATAAGCCAATTGGATAATAAAAAAAGCTCCTTTCATTGAAAGGAGCTTTTTTATTAATTCGTTTTTGAAGAATCACTAACTAAAGTGTTAATCTCTTTAAGTTCTTCTTTTGTTAAGTCGCGCCATTTTCCTACAGGCATATCTAGAGATATGTTCATAATACGCACACGTTTAAGTTTAACAACTTCATACTCTAGATACTCACACATGCGTCTAATTTGTCTGTTTAAACCTTGGGTAAGAATAATTTTGAAAATAAACTTACTAACATGTTCAACTTGACAATTACGGGTTACAGTATCTAGAATAGGAATACCATTACTCATTTTTTGAATAAATTCTTTTGTGATAGGTTTGTCAACAGTAACTAAATATTCTTTTTCGTGATTGTTTCTAGCACGTAGTATTTTGTTTACAATATCGCCATCATTAGTCAAAAAAATCAAACCTTCGCTAGGCTTGTCTAAACGTCCAATAGGGAATATTCTAGTTGGGTAATTGATGTAATCAATAATGTTGTCTTTCTCAACCTTAGTATCCGTTGTACAAACAATACCAATAGGTTTGTTAAACGCAAGATACACTGGTTTTTCTTTCGATTCTGAAATCAGTTTACCGTCAACTCTAACTTCGTCGTTAGGAGCTATTTTAGTTCCCATTTCAGGCACAACACCATTTATGGTAACGCGACCCTGATCTATAAGTTTATCAGCTGCTCTTCGTGAGCAATAGCCAGCTTCACTTAAAAATTTATTTATACGTGTCAGTTTTATTTCTTCCATAATTCAAAAAAAAAGCTGCCTTTTTTAAAAGACAGCTCTAAGATATAAATTTTAGTTTACTTATAATTTAGCAAACATTTTTTCCATTTTTGTTTTTTGTTCAGCAGCTAATTCTGCATCAACTAAAATACGTCCAGAATGCTCATCAGTAATAATTTTTTTACGTCCTGCAATTTCTACTTGAACTTGTGGTGGAATTGTAAAGTATGATCCTCCAGCAGCTCCACGCTCAATTGCAACAATAGCTAAACCGTTTTTTACGTTAGTTCTAATTCTATTATAAGCTATCATTAAACGTTCTTCAATTTGCTTTTCGTATTTAGCAGATTTTTCTAATAAAGCTTCTTCTTCTTTTTCAGTTTCAGAAATAATTTCATTTAAGGCCTCTTTTTTATGTCCTAAATGTGCTTGCTTATCTGTTAAACGATCTTGCGCTTTTTCAATAACTTCAGATTTGTGTGCTATTTGTGCTTTGAATTCTTTAATGTGCTTTTCAGCCAATTCAATTTCTAGCTCCTGAAATTCAGTTTCCTTAGCTAAAGAACTATACTCTCTGTTGTTACGTACGTTTTCTTGTTGCTTTGTATATTTTTTCATCAATTCCTTAGACTCTTCAATCGCATTTAATTTTGCTTTGATTTGAGTGTTAAGTGATTCAATGTCATTATTAAAATTGTCAACTCTTAAGCTTAATCCAGCTACTTCGTCTTCTAAATCTTCAACTTCTAAAGGAAGCTCTCCACGTACATTTCTAATTTCATCAATACGAGAGTCGATTAATTGCAAGTTGTATAATGCTCTTAATTTGTCTTCTACTGAAATTTCTTTTTTCTTTGCCATATCTTAAAAATAATTGACTGGATTAGTATTAATACCTGATAAAACGATTGCAAAATTAGGCAATTTTTTACTAAGAAACTCATATAAAAGTGATTTTGTGTATTGTTCACTCTCATAATGTCCAATATCGCATAATAATATACTACTTTCAGCTTGATAGAAATCATGGTATTTTAAATCTGATGTAATATAAACGTCTGCTTTAGAGTTTTTTGCTTGTGCGATAGCTGATGCACCAGAGCCGCCTAATACTGCTATTTTCTTGATAGATTTTCCTAATAATTTTGAATGTCTTATACATTCAGTGTTCATTTTTTCTTTCAAAAATTTCAAAAACTCTTGTTCGTTCATCGGAGACTCCAATTCTCCTGTCATACCTAAACCTATTTTTTGATATGAGTTAGTTAATTTAGTGATCTCATAAGCAACTTCTTCATACGGATGATTTGCAAATAAAGTTTGTAGTATTTTAGATTCCAAATGCTTTTCGAATGTGATGTTTATTTGAATCTCTTTCTCTGTGTGCAGCTTTCCTTTTTGCCCTATATATGGATTGGACTCATTATTTCCTTTAAAAGTACCTTCTCCTGAGATATTAAAACTACAGTTGTCATAGTTTCCAATACTTCCAGCTCCGGAATTAAATAATGCAGTACGAAGATGCTGAGCATCTTTTATAGGAACATAAGTTGTAAGTTTATGAATAAACTCTTTCTTTGGTATTAATATATTACGATTGATAAGGTTTAGTTGATTGCAAATTGTGCTATTTACACCATATTGAACATTATCTAATGCTGTGTGTGTAGCATAAATTGCAATATCATTTTTGATAGCTTTTATGACTACTCGATTTACATAGTCTTGACCGTTAAATTTTTTGATACCGGAAAAAACAATTGGGTGAAAACTGACGATAAGGTTACATTTATTTGCTATGGCTTCATCAACTACATCTTCAAGTGTGTCATGTGTGATTAAGATTCCGGTAAGAGAAGTATTCTTGTTGCCAACAAGTAAACCAACGTTGTCAAAACCTTCTGCGTAAGCTAAAGGAGCTAAAGTTTCCATGTGTGCAATGGCATCTTTTATAAGCATATTATCAACTTTAAAATTAGTGTTAATCAAAGATACATATTTATCATTTGCTAGTGCAGTGTAGATAGCTTACTTTCGTGTTGTGAGTCTGTTTAGAAAAATATTATTCCCCATCTCAATTGGTTATGATGCGGTAACTACAGTAAGAAATTTCTTTTTTGATAAAGGAATCTTCAAAAGTAAGTCTTATGATTTTCCAATTATAGCAGTTGGAAATCTATCAGTAGGAGGAACAGGTAAGTCGCCTATGATTGAGTATTTAATCAGATTATTACAACACGAAGGGCAATTAGCGACATTGAGTAGAGGATATAGAAGAAGGTCTACTGGTTTTGTTATGGCCGATACTAGTTCTACTGCTGAAGATATAGGTGATGAACCTATGCAGTTTCACACAAAGTTTGATGCTATTTCTGTAGCTGTAGATGCTGATAGACAAAACGGGATTGCGCAGTTGCAAGAATTGGTGAGTCCTGAGATAATTTTATTAGATGATGCATTTCAGCATAGAAAAGTTAAAGCTGGGTTTTATGTATTGCTAACTAAATATAATGAATTATTCGTTGATGATTTATTACTTCCAGCTGGAAATTTAAGAGAATCTAAAAGAGGCGCAAAGCGTGCTGATGTTATCATCGTTACAAAATGCCCAAATAGTATATCTGCTTTAGAACAGAAAAAGATTATTAAAAAACTTAATGTTACTCAAGATGTGTTTTTCTCATCAATCGGGTATGCTGATAAAATAGTAGGTGCTAAAAATGTTGTTTTAGAAGACATAATTTCTACTGAATTTACTTTGGTAACGGGTATTGCTAATCCATCACCTTTAATTGGTTATTTAAAACAGAAGCAATTACATTTTAAGCACTTGGCATTTAAAGATCATCATAACTTCACAGATAAAGAACTAGAAGACCTTTCTAAAAAAGAATTAATTCTAACTACTGAGAAGGATTATATGCGTTTAAAAGATAAGTTGTCAAATGTGAGTTATTTACCTATTATCACAGAGTTTGTGTCTAATAAAACAGCTTTTGATAAGAAGATTTTATCTTATGTGAAAAAATAAGAGGCCTAACCCCAGGCCTCTTATAAAACTAATCAATTATAGATTTTTTTAAAAAATATTGAAAAACTAACTTATTGTTATTATTCAAGAAGTATGCCATTATTTTGTGAGTTGTAAGTATATCTTTTTAAAGAAAGTTTCTGATTTAAAAGGTTTAGATAAAATATCATTAAAACCAGCTTTATTGAAAGTAATCAAATCTTCTTTTTCAATAGTAATGGCTGTTAAGGCGATAATAGGAATGGTCTTATTGAACTCTCTAATTTGTTTAGTAGCTTCAATTCCTCCAATTCCAGGCATATGGATATCCATTAATATTAAGTCAAATTGTTGGTTTTTTGCTTTTTCCACAGCAGTCTCTCCGTTGTCTGCAGTTGTGCAATTAATTTCTTTTTTGGTTAATGTTTTTTGCGTAATTAATTGATTTATTTTGACATCATCAACTAATAAAATATTTTTATGTTTTAGTGTAGTAAGAAGCTCAGATGGTATAATTTCGCTACTTACATCTTTGTTTAAACTTTCAATTTTAGCAAGTGGGAATGTGATGTTAAAATAAAACGTAGTTCCAATATTCGGTTGACTCCGTAATTGAATTTTACTACCCATCAATTCAATTAAGTTTTTTACAATAGTAAGCCCCAATCCAGTACCACCGTATTTTCTGTTAATCTGTATTGACCCTTGAGAAAAGCTCTCAAAAATTTCATCTTGTTTTTCGTATGAAATACCAATACCATTGTCTTTAACTTCAATTAGCAGATTAATTGAATTATGATTCAATTCAGTTTTTGTAACGTTTAAATGTACTGAGCCGTTTTTTGTGAATTTAATAGCATTACTTACTAAGTTGATAAGTATTTGAGACATGCGTAATGAGTCTCCTAAAACATGTTCAGGGATGTCTTCTTCAAAATTTAGGTGTAGTTGTGTGTTATTGTCTTTTGCGGCCTTGTTTTGAGTGAATAAAACTTCAGTTGCTAATTTTTTAAAACTGAAAGGGATGCGCTCTAGTTCAATTTTCTGCGCTTCAATTTTATTCACATCAAGAATGTCATTAATGAAGTTTAATAAATAGTCTCCAGAAAAACGCAGAGATTTTAAATACCCTTTTTGAGCGTCAGTTGGATCTTCTTCAAGTAATAAATCTGTTAGCCCTGTAACAGTATATAAAGGAGTTCTAAGCTCATGGGTAATTGTAGATAGAAAATTAGCTTTAGTTTTTGTTGCTTTTTCTGCCTCTTCTTTTGCTTTTGTTAACTGATAGTTTGTATTCTGTAGTAATAAGTTAGCCTTTTTTCTTTTCTGATTATTGTTAAAAAGAAATATAATGAAAGAGAAAAACAGAATTAAGAATGCTAATCCTAAAAATGTTAGAATTTTATTTTGTCTTAACTTCTCTTCACTCTGCTGTATGATTAAATTTTGTTGTTCAATACGTCTATCTTGATCTGCGAAGTTTAATTTTGCTATTTCTTCTTGAGTCAATCTATCACTTCTTACATTATAAATACTATCTCTAATTGTATTATATGTTTTTAAGGCTATGATTGCGTTTGTAGGGTTGCCATTATCCTCATGAATTTCACTTAATGTTTTGTATCCTTCAGTAATTATCCAAGGGTAATTGTTAGCAATACCCATATCAATTGCTTTTTTACAACTTTCAATTGCTTCAAATTTTTTGTCAAGTCCATTTAAAGCCTTGGAGTTATAAAGTAATATTTCTGCTTTTGATGATTCTCTAGCAAATTTTTGAGCATCTTTATTAGCTTGATTAAAAATTTCATTTGCTAGTACAAAATCTTTTTTTTTCAGATATAATTTACCTTTATTTTTTAAAATATCTGTTTCATTACTAAAAAGCTGTAATGAACGGTAAATACGTAAACCATCATCAAAATAACTTAAGGCTTGGTTGTAATTTCCTAGCTCTGTATGTACAAGCCCTTGTACGTTTCTTGTAATAGCGAGTTCTTCATTATAATCATTGTTGCTTTGTATTTTGGAGGCTTGATTTAATTTCAAAAGAGCTTCTTCTAAATTATTATCAAGCATTAAAATACTTCCAATTATCCTATAGGTAGTGGCTTCGTTTTCTTTGTCGTTAATTTGAGTAGAAAGATCTAAGGCTTCATTACAGTGAATTAATGCTTCTTTATAGTCAAGTATATCTTTTAAGTCTCTTGCGCGTTCTAAGTGAATAAATATTTGTTCTTCAATATCACTTTCAGTTTGGGCTATTGCTAGTTCTGAAGTAAAAATTAAAGAAAAATATAAGAGTGATTTCAATAGTATCTTCATAGGAAATAAAGATACAAATTTTGAGCTAATCTTTAGAGTTGAGTTTAAGGAGAAGAAATTTATTTTTTTAAGAGGTAGATTAAGTCAACTAACCTATTACTATACCCGGTTTCATTGTCATACCAGCCAACAATTTTTACCATTTTTTTTATTACGGAAGTCAATTGCGAGTCAAATGTACAAGAATGCGAATTTCCAATAATATCTACAGAAACGATAGGGTCTTCTGTATATGCTAAAATTCCTTTTAAACTAGAGTCAGCAGCGGTTTTGAAAGCGGAATTGATAGTTTCTATACTAACTTCTTTTTTTACATTAAAAGTAATATCGGTTAAAGAGCCATCTGGAACAGGGACCCTAATTCCGCAACCGCCAATAGCATTTGAAAGTTTTGGAAAAATATGAGTAATAGCCTTTGCTGCTCCTGTTGTGGTAGGAATAATTGATTGTGTTGCAGCACGCGCACGTCTTAAATCTCTATGTGGCTGGTCGTGTAGGCTTTGATCTGTGGTAAACGAATGTATAGTTGTAATGTATGCTTGCTCAATACCACAAAGATCGTCAATAATTTTAATCATTGGCGCAGCATTATTAGTAGTGCATGAAGCATTAGAAATAATAGTTTCTGTACCGTCTAAAATGTGCTCATTAACTCCTAAAACCACCATTTTAATATCATCTGATTGTGGAGGAACAGCAAGAATTACTTTTTTAGCCCCATTAGAAATATGATGTTGTAATTGACTTGATGTTTTAAACTTCCCAGTACTTTCAATTACGAAATCGATGTTGTATGGAGTCCAATCAAGGGATTCCAATGTGCTATGATTGCTAAGAGAAATTTCTCTTTCGTCAACCATTATAGTATTTTTTTTATAAGTGATTACAGAATCACAAGCACCATGAATACTGTCGTATTTTAATAAATGGGCTAATGTTTTAGCGTCAGCTAAATCATTAATAGCAACAACATTGATATCAGGATTATTAATAAGTAATCGGAATAAATTACGTCCAATTCTTCCAAACCCGTTTATGGCGATATTTGTTTTCTGACTCAAAGTAAACTATAAAATATGCTTATGTGCTTTGTATGAAGATCTTACTAACGCGCCACTTTCTACATGTCTAAATCCAAGTTCTTTACCAATTTTTTCATACTCAGCAAACTCGTCTGGAGTAACAAAACGTTGAACAGGTAGATGGTTTTTACTTGGTTGTAGGTATTGACCAATAGTTACAACATCTACATTTGCGTTTCTAATATCGTGTAAAGTTGCAATAACTTCTTCTTTTGTTTCGCCCAAACCTAGCATGATACCAGTTTTTGTACGGCGTTGCCCGTTTGCCTTTAGGTAGCGTAAAACCTCTAAGCTACGTTCGTATTTTGCTTGAATACGCACTTCTCTAGTTAAACGTTTTACAGTTTCCATATTATGCGAAATCACTTCGGGTGCAACTTCAATCATTTTATCAAGATGTTTTTCTATACCTTGAAAATCTGGAATTAAAGTTTCTAAAGTCGTTTCCGGATTCATTCTTCGGATAGCTTTTACAGTTTCCGTCCAAATGATAGTTCCCATGTCCTTTAAATCATCTCTATCAACTGAAGTCAATACAGCGTGTTTAATTTTCATTAGCTTGATTGATCGTGCTACTTTTTCTGGTTCATCCCAATCTACAGTTTCTGGTCTACCAGTTTTTACACCGCAAAATCCACAAGATCGTGTACAGATATTCCCAAGAATCATAAATGTAGCTGTACCTTCTCCCCAGCATTCTCCCATATTTGGACAACTTCCAGAGGTGCAAATAGTATTTAATTTATACTTATCAACTAAACCACGTAATTCAGTATATTTTTTTCCAACAGGAAGTTTGACTTTCAGCCATTTTGGTTTTCCTTTAGGTGGTAGTACATGTGATTCTTCTGTATTCATAATATGGGTTCTTTATGAATTGGCAAAGATAAAGAGAAAATACTAATTAATTGAGCGAAGGGTGCTGCAATATAGGGTAGAGGGTATTACTAAACTGTAGTTATTTATTTTTTGCAATAATTTCAGCAAGTAATTTTCTTGCTCGGAGTAGTTTTACCTTTACATTGCTCATTGGTTCGTTAATTTCGTTTGCAATTTCCTTGTAACTCATTTCTTGAAAATAACGTAATTGAATGACTTCTTGATAATGAGGTTTCAGTTTTTTAATATCTCTTAACAGTTTTGCTAGGTTTTGTTCTGTAATTATTTTGTCTTCAATTGATGGCGTTTCATCAACAATATGGTGCATGTAGGCATTATCTTCTGCGGAGGTTTTTCCTGCTATTGAGGACTTGTTTTTTCGCAAGAAATCATAATGAATGTTCTTGGAAATTGTGATTAACCACGTGCTAAACTTGTACTGCTCATCAAATAAATCTATTTTATGAAATGCTTTTGAAAAGGTTTGAATGGTAATGTCTTCAGCTTCAATTTCATTTTGAGTTCGCTTCAATTGAAAGCCATATACTTCCCTCCAATAGGTGTCTAATAAAAAATTAAACGCACTTTGTTTTCCTTTTTTTGCTTCGGAAATTTGAAATTGAACGGTTTTAGTGTTTACTTCCAATGATTTGGTTTTGAGACCTTATTTGTGATAAATATAAGTAATTGAAATAGAACTAAAATAATTTCAAGAAAGGGAATTGCGAATATTAAATTTTGTTCTTTTAGCTTTTTAGCCGAAAATCCATATACGATGTATTGTAAAAGTATTTTAGTTCCAAAAATGGCCAATACAATTTCCCAGTTAAAAAGTGTACTTATTAATATGATGAATAGTCCCCAAAATAATAATTGCGTTGTGTAGAATAATCCTAATAAAAATTGATCTTTGAACTTGTAATGTTTAGCAGTAGAAATATGTCTTCTTTTTTGTTGAAACCATTCCGTAAATGTTTCTGGAGCGATTGATTCTGTATGGCTTTCTTCAGAGAACTCAATACTAGTAGCTGCTTTTGTTGCGGCTTCGTTGATAAACAAATCGTCATCACCAGATTTTATAGTCATATGACTCATAAAACCATTACGATTGAAAAATTCTGTTTTGTGATAGGCTAAATTTCTACCTACGCCCATATATGGATTTCCAGCTTTTGCATATGAAAAATATTGAATTGCAGTTAATAAGGTTTCAAACCTTATTAAGGCATTTAAAAGTGAGTGTTTTTTCTTTTTATAAGCACCATAACCTAAAACGAACTTGGTTTTCTCAGAAAAATGAGCGCTCATTGTTGTAATCCATGCCTTTGATTTTGGCATACAATCCGCATCACAAAACAATAAATGATCATGTGTACTAGCTTTAATACCTAATGTTAATGCGTATTTTTTATTCCCCCAAAAAGCCTCATTGTTTTCAACATTTACAATCTTAATATTTTTATGTTGAGCTTGAAAAGATTCCATGATTTCTAAAGTATCATCATAAGATGCATCGTTAATGAGGACAATTTCAAAATTTGGATAGTCTTGATTTATAATTCCAGGAAGAAAATTTTTTAGATTTTCAACTTCATTTTTAGCGCAAATGATTACAGATACAGGATAAGTACTTGATTTAAGATTCTTGTTTTTAGCAAAAGCAAATAGACTAAAACCAAATAAGTAATATAGTAGTTGTATTGCTGTAACTGCGATGAAAACGTACAGTAAAATTGTAAGCATAAGTTTTAAAGACTAGAAATATAGAAAAGAATTAATTGTCATGTTGAGGTTCGGTACACGTGCCAAATTCTTCTGCAGGTTTACCACAAAAGCCACATGGCTCTCCAGACTCATTTAAAACGGGGTTTTGACTAGCACATGTGCCAGAAAATTCACCGTCTTTTTTAGCCCAAAGTTTAATCGCGATACCTAAAACGCCAAGGCCTAATAATCCTATTGTCAATAAAAAAAGCTTCATTTGAATGTATTTATGACAAAGATAAACATAAAAACATAAAAGGGACTCGAATTTCGAGTCCCTTTATGTTTGTGTTTTGATAATTTTATTTGCTCTCTTTAGATTTGAAATAGAAGTTTTTGTTAACGTTGAACGACTTTATGTTTTCTGTAATTTTTTGTGAGTTTGTTTTAGTAGAAACATTTAACCAAACATTCTTATTGTTTATTTTAACCTTTACTGGTATGTTAAAGTTATCTACAGTATTGGTAAATTTAAAACAGACTTTGTTTTTTTTAATTTTGTACTCTAATACAGGAATTTTTATAGTTCTTAAATATTGATCAAAAAAGCCTTCCAAATCTAAATTAGCTTTCTCACTAATATAATCTTCTACTTGTTTAGTGGTAACTTGTTGATGATAAAATTCAGAGTTTAAACCACGTAATATTTCGCGCCATTTATCATCATTATTAATTATCTGACGTAAAGTGTGTAACATATTTGCGCCTTTGTAATACATGTCTCCAGATCCTTCTTGATTTACATTATAAACGCCAATTAGAGGTTTGTCATTTTGTATAGATCTTCTTGTACCAATAACATACTCTTCGGCTTCTTTAGTTGAAAAATGATAATCAATAAATAAACTTTCGGAATAGGCAGTAAAACTTTCATGTATCCACATATCAGCAACATCTTTATTGGTGATGTTGTTGGCAAACCATTCATGGCCACTTTCATGAACTATAATAAAATCAAATTTTAGACCTATACCTGTACCGCTCAAATCTGTACCTAAATACCCATTTCTATATTTGTTACCGTAAGTAACAGAACTTTGGTGTTCCATACCTAAATATGGTGCTTCAACAAGTTTATAACTGTCTTCATAAAATGGATATGGTCCAAACCAGTGTTCAAAGGCAGTTAAGGTCATTTTTGCTTGTTTGAATTGCGCTTTAGCTTTGTCTAAATTGTCTTTTAAAACCCAATAATCACAATCTAAGATTCCTTTTTCCCCTTTAAATTTTTCTGAGAAATGCACATAGTCACCTATGTTGATATTCACGCCGTAATTATTAATAGGATTTTTTACTTGCCAACGGAATAGTTTTTTCTTGATTTCTTTTAAATGAATAGATTCTATCAACCTACCGTTTGATACATTCGTTAAATGTTCAGGTACTGTTACCGAGATTAGTGCGCCGTTATCTGGCTCATCATAGTCATGATCTTTGTTTGGCCACCAAATACTCGCACCAATGCCTTGATTTGCTGATGCAATAAAATCGACGCCATTGTTGTCTTTTCTCCAAGTAATTCCCCCAGACCAAGGTGGATTTTTGCTTTCTGTTGGTTGGCCTTCAAAATAAACTGATATTGAATGATGAGTAGTTTTTTGAAGTTCATTTGGAAAATCTACCCAATACACATTACCTTCTCTTTTAAAAGGTAGTGGTTGATCTATTAAATTATTGTGATGTAGTATTTTGGTGATTTGCATTGGTTCTTGTAAATCCAATTGCATACGATTGTAAGCGTTTAAAACTTCAAAAGAAATTTTGTTAACACCCTTTAATCTTTTTGTTTCTGGGAATACTTCAACGGATAAATCATAGTGAGTAACATTCCACCAAGCGCGTTCAGGTGTTATGCTACCTCGTAAAGTGTCTTGCCTGGTGTGTTTTTCTTGATGATCAAAAAGCCCGTTTTGAGCAAATGTCAATAATGGTAATAGTAAAAAAAGTTGTAGTAATTTCATTAGTCGTATCGTTTATGCGATAAAAATAATGATAAAAAAGCTAAGATTAGTAAATATTGACTTCTGGATTGATTTCAATTCCAAATTTTTCAAAAACAGTAGCTTTTATGTTCATGGCTAAATTCCAAATATCTTCACCAGTTGCATTGCCATAATTCACCAAAACTAAAGCTTGATTTTTATGTACGCCAGCATCACCAAAACGTTTGCCTTTAAAACCAGCTTGCTCTATAAGCCAACCTGCAGGTATCTTGGTTTCGGTATCTGAAACAGAATAACTTGGTGCTTCTGGAAAGTCTGAAATAAACTTTTGAAATATTGAGTTCAATACAATTGGATTTTTAAAAAAACTACCGCTATTCCCTAATTCTTTTGGGTCTGGTAATTTAGACTGACGAATTGCTATAACTGCATTTGAAATATCTGAAAGGGTAGGGTTTGTGATATTTTTTGATGCCAATTCTGTTTCAATAGCACCGTAAGATGTATTTGTTTTATGATTGCGTTTTGTAAGATTAAAGGTAACAGATGTAATGATGTATTGTCCTTTAAGTTGATTTTTGAATACAGAGTTTCTATATCCAAAACGGCAATCTTCTTTAGCGAAAGTTTTTATTTCTCCGGTAGATATTTTAATAGCATCACAGGAAATAAAATTGTCTTTTAACTCTTTTCCATAAGCGCCAATGTTTTGAATGGGAGCTGTCCCTACATTTCCAGGGATTAATGACATATTCTCTAAGCCACCAAAATTTCTTTCAAGACACCATAAAATAAACTCATGCCAGTTTTCACCAGCATGAGCTTTAATATGTACATAATCATCATCCTGATTAATGACCTCGATGCCTTTAATATTCAGGTGTATAACTAATGGAGTTTCAATATTTTTAGTCAATAACATGTTGCTTCCGCCACCTAACAAAAACTTCTCAGGATAATCAAGTTTTATGATGTCTTGAATATCTGAAATTGAATTAGCTTCAACAAAATTATTTGCAAAAACTTCAATACCAAATGTATTGTAATTCTTTAAAGAGATGTTATGACGTATGTTCAAAATAGTTATAATTTTTTATAAACTGATAAAGCTTCTTTTAAAATATTTGCAGAGGCGATAAGGTCTTCATTTTTTAAGACATATGCAATTCTAATTTGATTTAATCCAACTCCTGGAGTAGAGTAAAATCCTGCTGCTGGAGCAACCATAATTGTTTTACCATTAACATTGAATTTTTCTAACAACCATTGTGCAAAATCATCTGCATTTTCAATTGGTAATTCTGCAATACAATAAAAAGCTCCTTTTGGAGTCGCTACTTTTACGCCTTCAATTTTTTGTAATTCGGCAATTAATGTATTTCTGCGCGAAGTGTATTCTTCAATAACATCATCAAAATAACTTTGCGGTGTTTCCAAAGCGGCTTCTGAAGCTATTTGTGCGTATGTTGGTGGGCTCAGTCTTGCTTGAGCAAACTTTAATGCTGTTGCCATGAACTCTTTGTTTCTTGAAACAATGCAACCAATACGTGCACCACACATGCTATAGCGTTTTGAAACTGAATCAATAACTATTGTGTTTTCATCTAAGTTTTCTTCAGCTAAAACAGAATGGTGTGTTAAGCCGTCATATGCAAATTCTCTATAAACTTCATCTGCGATTAAAAACAAATCATGCTTCTTAACAATTTCTGCTAATTTTTTAATTTCTTCTTTAGAATATAGATATCCGGTAGGGTTACCAGGATTACAAATTAAAATAGCTTTGGTGTTCTTAGTAATTAATTTTTCAAATTCTTCAATGGCAGGTAAAGCAAATCCATCATCGATGTTTGACATTACCGGAACAACTTTAATTCCAGATGCTGTTGAAAAACCGTTATAATTAGCGTAAAAAGGTTCAGGAATAATAACTTCATCACCTTGATCCATAATACTACCAAAAGTAAATAATAAGGCTTCAGAACCTCCAGTGGTAACAATGATATCATTATGTGTAACGGCCACACTGTGTTTGCTATAATACTCAGCAATTTTAATGCGATATTCTTCAGATCCCTCAGAACGAGAATATGCTAATACATCTAGAGTGTTGTTTTTAATTGCATCAAGCGCAATTTGTGGTGTTTTAATGTCCGGTTGACCAATATTTAAATGATAAACCTTAGTTCCTTTTTTTTTAGCTTCTTCCGCAAATGGCACTAATTTTCTAATTGGCGATTGTGGCATTGCATGACCTTTGATTGAAATTTTCGGCATGTTATTATTTTTTTAGAGCCTCCAAAATTACACTTTTTATTGTAATTCAATGACCTTTTAAAAGCGTTAATTAGTGTTAAAAAAATATTTTTTATGATATAAAATTGTAACTTTTTATTCAAAGACTTTACATATGAGAATTTCATTACACTTACATATTATATTAGTAACCACATTTCTTATGGTAAATTCACTTTTTGCACAATCTACTTTTGAATTTGTAAGCAAGAAGAAAACCGCTAAGATTCCTTTTAAATTAGTGAGTAATTTGATTGTAATACCTGTAAAAGTAAATGGTACAGAACTTTCCTTTTTGTTAGATACAGGTGTAAAAGAAACAATTTTATTTAACGTAAGTAAGGTAGATTCAATAGCGTTAAATAGTGCAGAGGTGTTTAGTATTAAAGGTGCAAACGATGTTGAAGTTAGTGCTCTGAAGTCAAAAAATAATATTTTTGAAGTTGAAAATATAAAGAGTAGTGATCAGGTTGTTTATGTTGCATTTAATCAAGAATCAAACCTATCTGCTTATTTGGGAGAAGAAATTCACGGTATTCTTGGATATCATTTTTTTAAAGATTTTGTTGTTGAATTTGCTTATGATCATGAATTTGTAAAAGTTTATGAAAAAGGAAAGTTTAGAAGTAAATGGAAGCGTTATAAAGAGGTTGATTTGAAATTATTAAAAGGGAAACCTTATGTGAAAGCAAAATTAGGAAGAGATGTTGTGGATAATTTCTTGTTAGATACAGGAATGAGTGATGGGTTGTGGGTGTTTAAAGAAGATACTGTGTCGACTAACTTTTTTGGATATTATGAAGATTATTTAGGAATGACTGTTTCTGGTGAAATTTTAGGTAAAAGGAGTAAGGTTAAGGAGCTGGGCTTTGTTGGAGAAACATTTAATGAGGTGAAAATTTCATATCCACATATGCACTTACTACCAGATGAGTTGAAGAATTTTTCAGAAAGAGCAGGAAGTATTGGTGGCGATTTGCTAAAACGATTTACGATAGTGTTTGATTATGCAAGCTCAAAAATGTACATGAAACCAAATAAACACATAAATGATCCGTTTTATTACAATAAATCAGGAATAGTTATCCGCCAAGATGGAGAGGCGAACGAAAAGAATAATAACAATAAATTAATTAAAAATTTAAAAGAAAATAACTTTATTTCTTATGTAGATTTAACATACCTATTAGCACCTGAATTTATTATTGACCATGTAAGAGAAGATTCACCAGCAGCCATGGCAGGAGTTTTGAAAGATGATGTTTTGTTAGAAGTTAATGGAAACAAGACTCATAAGTATAATTTAAAAACCTTAAATTCTTTTTTTTATGACAAAGAGAATAAAGAAGTGAAAATAAAATTACAACGTAAAGGTCAAGTTTTAGAAAAAACCTTTCTATTAAAATCACCTTTAAAAAAAACAGCATTAGTTCAAAATTGAACTAATGCTGTTTTTTTTAAAGACGTTGGCGGGTTATTGATCCATAATGGATTTTGTTGTACGTTCTTCTTTTTTTTCTAGTATACTGCTATTATCTACTTTTTTTACTTCACCTTTTATTTTTAAATGTGATACACCATTTTTTGTATTAGTTGCATTAGAAGTTACAGTAATTGTTTTCCTAATGAATCCAGTTCGTTTGGTGTCATACTTCACTTCAATTTCTCCTTTTTCTCCAGGCTTAATTGGGGCTGTAGGCTTTTTAGGAACTGTACAACCACAACTAGATTTTACATTTGTAATTACTAAAGGTGCATTACCGGTATTTGTAAATTCAAACACACGAATACCATTACTACCGTTTTCAATTTTACCATAATCTATAGTGTTGTCTTTAAATTCAATTTTAGCAACAGTTTCTTGAGCATAAGTTGTTAAGCAAATCATGCTAAAAAAGAATATAGTAAATAGCTTTTTCATCTTAAATATAATTATGGGCTAAAAAATATTCGACCCTGGTTTAATAATTAAAAACATAGGTTTCAAATATAAGAATTTTATGTTTTTGTTATGTAAAAAGAACTCAAAGAAATTATTAAATACTTTTTAAATACCTCCTTAATAGTTACTTTTGCTGATTAAAGTTCAAAAATCAGACCAAGATGAGTGATTCAGGAAAATACAACGCTAAAGCAGTAGAAGAGAAGTGGTATGCCTATTGGATGAAAAATAATTATTTTCATTCAACTCCAGACGACAGAGAGCCATACACCATTGTCATTCCGCCGCCAAATGTCACGGGTATTTTGCATATGGGACACATGTTGAATAACACTATACAGGACGTGTTAATTCGTCGTGCGCGCTTACAAGGAAAAAATGCGTGTTGGGTACCAGGAACTGATCATGCGTCAATTGCAACTGAAGCAAAAGTTGTGGCTAAATTAAAAGAACAAGGTATTAATAAAAATGATTTATCTCGTGATGAGTTTTTAAAACATGCTTGGGATTGGACTAATGAATATGGAGGGGTGATTTTAGATCAACTTAAAAAATTAGGATGTTCTTGTGATTGGGATAGAACTAAATTTACTTTAGATGATGACATGTCTGAAGCTGTAATCAAATCTTTCGTTGACTTGTATAATAAAGGGATGATTTATCGCGGGTACCGTATGGTAAACTGGGATCCTGAAGCTAAAACTACATTGTCTGATGAGGAGGTTGAATATGTTGAGCAGAATGGAAAATTATACCACATCAATTATAAAATTGAAGGTTCTGATGAAGTATTAACTGTTGCTACAACCCGTCCGGAAACTATTTTGGGCGATACTGCAATTTGTATCAACCCTAATGATGAGCGTTACACGCATTTAAAAGGTAAGAATGCTATTGTTCCAATTTGTAATCGTGTAATCCCAATTATAGAAGATGAGTATGTTGACTTAGAGTTCGGTACAGGGTGCTTAAAAGTGACACCTGCTCATGATATTAATGATAAAGCCTTAGGGGATAAACATAGCCTTGAGGTGATAGATATCTTAAATGAAGATGCAACGATGAATAGTTTCGGATTGCATTATCAAGGGAAAGATAGATTTGTTGTTCGTAAAGAAATTTCTAAAGAATTAGAAGAGTTAGGTGTTTTACCTAAAGTTGAGAATCATTTGAATAAAGTAGGGACTTCGGAAAGAACTAAAGCCGTTATTGAACCAAGATTATCTGATCAATGGTTTTTGAAAATGGACGAGTTAGTAAAGCCTGCTTTAAAATCGGTATTAGAAGATCAGGATATTAAATTGTATCCGAAAAAGATAGAGAATACCTACCGTCACTGGTTAGAAAACATTAGAGATTGGAATGTGTCACGTCAGTTATGGTGGGGGCAGCAGATTCCTGCATATTATTTTGGTGATGCCAAAGATGATTTTGTAGTTGCAGAAACGATTGTTGAAGCTTTGGAGTTAGCAAAACAACAAACAGGGAATGCATCATTGAAAGTTTCTGATTTACGTCAAGATAATGACGCTTTAGACACATGGTTTTCATCTTGGCTATGGCCAATATCTGTTTTTGATGGTATTAGAAACCCTGACAATAAAGAAATCAATTATTACTATCCAACAAATGATTTAGTTACAGGACCAGATATTATCTTTTTCTGGGTGGCTAGAATGATTTTTGCGGGATATGAATTTAAAAATGAAAAGCCTTTTGAAAATGTATATTTTACAGGAATTGTACGAGATAAGCAAGGGCGTAAAATGTCTAAATCACTAGGGAATTCTCCTGATGCTTTAGGGTTAATTGAAAACTATAGTGCAGATGCTGTTCGCGCAGGAATGATGTTGTTAAGCTCTGGTGCAGGTACAGATTTATTATTTGATGAGTCTAAGTTACAGCAAGGAAAAGCCTTTAGTAATAAGATTTTTAATGCTTATAAATTAATTAGTGGTTGGGAGGTTAACGAAATACTTGAGCAACCAGAAGCAAGTAAAGTTGCTCTAGAATGGTATGACTCAAAATTTCAATTTGCTTTTGCAGAAATAGAAGACCATTTTTCTAAATACCGCTTGTCTGACGCGTTAATGACAACGTATAAGTTAATTTGGGACGATTTCTGCTCTTGGTTATTAGAAATGATAAAACCAGACTATCAGCAACCAATTGATAAAGTAACATTTGATAGGGTTATTAAAATGTTTGAAGATAATTTAAAAGTTTTACATCCGTTTATGCCATTTTTAACAGAAGAGTTATGGCATCAAATTTCTGATAGAAGTGAAGCAGAAGCATTAATTGTGTCTGTTTATCCAGAACAAAAAGCGGTAGATACAACGATCTTAAGTGATTTTGAAATTGCAGCTGAGGTTATTTCAGGTATTAGAACCATACGAAAGGATAAAAATATTTCATTTAAAGATGCAATTGGTTTTTCTGTGTTGAATAATGAAAACATCTCTACTCGATTTGACTCAGTAATTAAGAAAATGGGGAATATATCTGAGCTAAATTATGTAACAGAAAAAGTAGATGGTGCATTGAGTTTTAGAGTAAAATCTAACGAATATTTTATTCCAATGTCGGAAGCTATTGATGTTGAAGCTGAGCTGAACAAATTAACAGAAGAGTTAAATTATACAGAGGGATTTTTAAAATCTGTACAGAAAAAACTATCAAATGACCGATTTGTTAATAATGCTCCAAAGGCGGTTATTGCAAGTGAGCGAAAGAAAGAATCTGATGCTTTAGCGAAAATCGATACACTAAAAGTAAGTATAGCGAATTTAGGGTAGGTTTTGTTTAGTAATTGAAAATAAAAAAGGCAGTAATTATTAAATTACTGCCTTTTTTATTGGTGTTCATTATTTTACAATTGAATCACCATGTTCTAAATGCGCTTGTAGATTTTTTACATTAATCTCAATAGTTTCTGCATTTTCATTGTGTGTAGATGAAACATGATTAATCACTATCTTGTCTCCAGATTTTTCGTTTTTTGTAGTAGTACTGCTAAGTATAAATGCTATAAGTATTACTCCGAATAAGAAAACATACTTTTTCATAATTCATTGTATTTGGGGTTACTATAGTATAAAGATATGTTCTTTGTTGTTTTTGTAAAAATTATTAACAATTTACTTATTGAATTGTTAATAAATATAGATAAGTGGTTTTTTTTTAATGTTTTACCCTAGAAACAGTACGATTGTTTATACTATTTTTAGGGTAAGTAAAACTAGTTAATTGGTAAGTCTTTAGAAACTTCTTCATCTTCTTTGTTGTCTGGCGCACTACAATCACCAATAACATCACCGTGTGCTTCATGTGCTGGCCAAGCGTGTACATCAATTGTGATACTATGGGCGTTATCTGGATTTCCAGGTGGAATATGACAAATAGTAATTTTTTCTCCTGCTTGTTCATTATCTTTAGTGTTACTAGTAAACATGAATGATACCGCAATAATTCCTAATAATAAAATATACTTTTTCATAATATGTTGTTTTTAAATTCATAATAAATATATTAATATAATATGAAATGTTTATAAAATTAACATTAAAATAGTTAATCTGACACTATTTAAGGGTTAATGGTGTTTTGTTAAAACAAAAAAGAGCCGCTAGGTTATAGAGGCTCTTTTGAATAATGTATGTGTTTTACTAGTGAGTTAAGTATACTTTTGCTCCTATAGCAACATCCTCCCAAGTTTTACTAATACCATCTTCACCTGTATGCAGTAATTCACAGGCTGCATGTAGAGAGTTAAAGGCACTTTCCATTTTCCAATCCATTAAATTATTAATGTTTCCGTTAATAGATACAATATTATCTTCAATAGTGTAAGTCATGGGTACTCCAACGGTTTCATTATTCATGGTTAAATTTAATGTCATATTCCCTTTGCTGTCATTTCCATTCACATTAGAGAATGTACCTTTAATTAGGGTTGTATTGTCCATAACACCAAAAAATAACGCCTTAATTTTAGAATCTCTTGTTTCGTCTTTAGAGAAAAAACTTGATATTGGAATATTAAATTCTAGGTTTTCAAAAACACCTTGTTTAGTGTTACTATTTGTAGAGTTAGAGATGTTTAATTTTGTAAAAACTCCTTTTACAGCTTTTTTTGTAGTTGTTTTATAGGCAGTCCAGTGTACTTCTGAAGCGTTAGTATCAATACTGTAAGTGATTTGTTTTGTTGTTTCTTGTTTAGTTTCTTTTGTTGATTGAGATGTTTCTTTTTTACAAGAAATAAATAAGATAGAACTAAATAGTAAGCATGCAATGACTTTTTTCATATTAAGGAAATTTATTAGTGAGTAAAAATGTTATTTAAATTAAATCTATACCAACCTTGTATTTCGTAATTGTTTCGTTAACTAAATCTATATAAGCTAATTTGGCTTGATCTGGAGACATATCCTTCACTTGTAAAATGGCGTTCATCTTAAAAGCATTTCTAATTTGATCAGGGTCATTAGGTGAATAGAAATTTGAAGAGCTAATTGTTGCTTGTTTATAATAAGCATAAAATTGCAACCGTAAATCTATAGGGATGAGAACATCATCCATAGTGTTGGCAGCTTCAAATGCTTTTAGAAAGCGATTGTGTAATTCTTTGTTGTTACTCATTAATTGCGATAATTGTTTCTCCTCCTTTTACAACGTCATTCAATTTAATGTCAAGCTTTGTGTCTATTGGTAAGAACAAATCAACACGTGAGCCGAATTTAATAAATCCAGCATCTGTACCTTGAACAACATTAGTGTTTTCTTTTGCATAATTTACAATTCTTTTTGCTAATGCCCCAGCAATTTGTCTGTAAAGTACTTCTCCGAAAGTTTGGTTTTCAATAACAATGGTTGTTCTTTCGTTTTCTTCAGAAGCTTTCGGGTGCCAAGCTACTAAAAATTTACCAGGATGGTATTTACTGAACTTTACAAGTCCGCTTAATGCATATCTGGTAACATGAACGTTAATTGGAGACATAAAGATAGATACTTGTAATCTTTTATCTTTAAAATATTCTTTTTCAAATACCTCTTCAATAACAACTACTTTACCGTCAACAGGAGCAATAATATGGTTATCGTCTTGCTTAGTGTATCTTTTAGGGTTTCTAAAAAACTGCAATATAATTATTAGCAGAAAAAATGCTAAGCCGTATAATACATACTGAACTATTTGATTACTTGTAACGTATTCAGCTGCTAAAAATATGGCTACCACTACGAATAGCGTTATTAAAATTGACTTGTGTCCTTCTTTATGAAACATAATTAATGAATTGAAGATATAAATATACAAATGATGAAACAAATATTAAACTGTCTAGTCGGTCAAGAAATCCACCATGACCTGGGATTAAATTACTACTGTCCTTTATATTTGCTTCGCGTTTAAATTTTGAGGCTACTAAATCACCAATTGTTCCGGTGACACTTATGATAATGCTTAAAACAAACCAATGGATTATTGTTAGGCTTTCAGTAAAAATAGCGATAATTAATGCAGCTATTGTTCCGAAAACCATTCCACCAAGAAAGCCTTCTATTGTTTTCTTTGGAGATATTTTCTCGTAGAGTTTTCTCTTTCCAAAATTCTTTCCAACTAAATAAGCAAATGTATCGTTAGACCATATTACAATTAAAATACCTAAAATTATATATGGATTGTAGGTGTTGTTGATTATTGAAGGGGTCAATGTAAGTAACGAAAAAGGGATTAAAACATATAGTAGAGGTAGCTGTTGTTTTAACATGCTATTCTCATTTGCTTTTTTCAGCTTAACTAAGTTATAAGTTAAGTATAAATGTGTGATAAGTGTAGTTGCTGAGAAAATTAAAAATGCAGTATTAGCGTTGTTTTTATCAGTTAAATCAGTCGCTAATGTAAGGTATGTAAAAACTGCTAAAACAATTAATTGAAAATATGATCTATAACTTTTTAGTTTAAGAAGATTGTTAAACTCCCAACAAGAAACACCTGCAAAAATGAACATTAATATCGCAAATGAATATCCATCGTTGGAATAAAAAATTGCAGATATTAGTATTGTAATATATACTAATCCAGATAAAGATCGGGTTAATGTTTCGTTCATTCTATAAATCTTCCAAAAGTAGCAAATATAGGTTTTTTGTACTACTTCCGTAAGTCATAAAGTCGTTTTCTTTAGTAGATTGAAAATGCTTTAGTGTTGTAATGTTTGAAGGGATTTGTTTTTGTTGGTTGTTTTTAATAGCTCTTAATCCTTCGCTAATTGTCTCTTTGAGTTGACTAGTTGTTGCAAATAGTACAAAGTTATCTGGTAAATCATCAAGTTTTTGTTCTTTGATTTGATTTGAAGATATTAAGATTGATCCTTTGTCTGCAATCAAACTTTCACAAGTAGTTAAGAAAAAGCTAGCAGAATGTTTTTTGTGTCCTAATTTAAAAGATTTAAATTTTTCTTTTAAACTACTATCATAACACAACACGTTTTTGTTGTCCCAGTCATTTTCTTTTAAGATGTCACTAAAATTATCATGAACCTCTTCTATAGAATCACAGTAAATAAATTTACCGCCATTTTTCATAAAATTTAGGGTAAACAGTTCATCCACAGGCATATCTTCTTTTGGCATATATTTACCTTGAGAATCATCCTTCGGTGAGGGTGTTTGTTTCTTTTTACCGAAAATGTTTTTAAAAATTCCCATAGATTGAGAATGTGATTTTTGGGGTTATTATCTCAAATATATGAAAAAAACTACATTTAAAATTTATTTAAATGTAGTTTTTCGTTTGGAGTTTATTCTTCTTCTAATCCGTTAACCTTCGCTTCTACTTGAAAAGGTCTTTTTCCAAAGATCTTTTCAAGGTCATCTCTAAAGATAACTTCTTTTTCAAGAAGGACTTCTGCTAATTCGGTTAACTTATCTTTGTGACTGTCTAATAAATCAATTGCTCTAATGTATTGTTTTTCAACTATTTTTGAAATTTCAGAATCAATCAACTCAGCAGTTTTTTCACTATATGGTTTTGTAAAACCATTGTCGCTTTGTCCTGAAGAATCATAATATGTTAGGTTTCCAATTTTATCACTTAACCCATAAACGGTTACCATTCCTCTAGCTTGTTTAGTAACTTTTTCTAAATCACTTAAAGCTCCTGTAGATATTTTATTGAAAATAATTTTCTCTGCAGCACGACCACCTAAGGTTGCGCACATTTCATCCAACATTTGTTCTGGGCGAACAATCATGCGTTCTTCAGGTAAATACCAGGCAGCTCCTAGTGCTTTACCCCTTGGAACTATTGTAACCTTCACTAATGGTGCGGCATGTTCTAACATCCAGCTTACAGTTGCGTGGCCAGCTTCATGATAAGCAATAGCTTTTTTCTCAGATGGAGTAATGATTTTATTTTTCTTTTCTAACCCCCCCACAATTCTATCAACAGCGTCTAAGAAATCTTGTTTGTCAATTTCTTTTTTTCCGTTTCTAGCAGCAATTAATGCCGCTTCATTACAGACATTAGCAATATCAGCTCCAGAAAAACCAGGGGTTTGTTTTGATAAGAACTTTGTATCTAAACCAGTTTTAATTTTTAAAGGTTTTAAGTGTACTTCAAAAATTTCTTTACGTTCTCTAATATCAGGAAGGTCAACATATATTTGACGATCAAATCTTCCAGCACGCATCAATGCTTTATCTAAAATATCAGCTCTGTTGGTTGCAGCAAGAACAATAACGTTATCATTGGTGCCAAAACCATCCATTTCTGTCAGTAATTGGTTTAATGTATTTTCTCTTTCGTCATTGCTACCTGACATGGCGTTTTTACCTCTTGCACGACCAATAGCATCAATTTCGTCAATAAAAATGATTGACGGTGATTTCTCTTTAGCTTGTTTAAACAAGTCACGAACTCTTGAGGCACCAACACCAACAAACATCTCAACAAAATCTGAACCAGATAATGAAAAGAAAGGTACCTTAGCTTCACCAGCAACTGCTTTTGCAAGTAATGTTTTACCAGTTCCCGGAGATCCTACAAGTAGTGCTCCTTTTGGTATTTTACCCCCTAATGAGGTGTATTTTTCAGGATTTTTTAAGAAATCTACAATTTCTTCAACCTCTTCTTTTGCGCCTTCTAAACCAGCTACGTCTTTAAAAGTAGTTTTTATATCTCCTTTTTCATCAAATAACTTAGCTTTTGATTTTCCAATATTGAAAATTTGTCCGCCAGGACCACCACCTTGACCACCTGACATGCGTTTCATGAAAAACAACCATAATCCGATAATTAAAACAAATGGTAAAAGCCCGATAATAAAATCACTTACAGTGTTGTCTTGTTGTTTAACATCTAAAGTGAAGTTTAAATTATTGGTTTCTTTTTGTTCAATAAGATAATTTTCAAAGTTTTGAAGATCTAAATATTGTACTGAAAAACTTGGTATGTCTCCTATAAAAGAAAGCCCTTTTTGTGTAGCGTATTCTTTATAGCTGTCCTTCTTAAGCGCTTCATCTGTTAGATACACATGAGCTAATCTCATGTTTGGTACAATTACGATTTCCTTAATGTCATTTTGTGGAACATACTCCTTAAACTTAGAGAAACTTACTTCGTTTTCAGTAGAAGAGTTTGAATTAAGTATAAAGAAAAGCAGTACTAAAGAAATGATACCGTAAATCCAAAATGCATTGAATTTAATTTTCTTAGGTGTGTTTTTATTGTTTTCTGACATACGTCTTTTCTAGTTTAGTAGTTGGTTTGGATAGATGTGATCTTTGCGTCACCCCATAATCCTTCAATATCATAGTATTCTCTAATATGCTTTTGAAATACATGAACAACAACATTCACATAATCCATTAAAACCCATTCAGCGTTTTCAGTTCCTTCAACATGCCAAGGCTTGTCTTTAAGTTCTTTACTAACAGTTTTCTGAATAGACCCTACTATTGCGTTGACTTGTGTATTTGAGTTACCGTTGCAAATAATAAAATAGTCACATGCGGTATTGTCAATTTCTCTTAAATCTAATATATCAATATCATTTCCCTTAACGTCTTCTATTCCTTTAAGAATCATTGCAATTAAAGCGTCTGTATTTTTATTGTCTTTTGTCATTAATTATAATTTGAAATAGCAAAAATATTCTTTTTTTGTGGTATTACAGTTAGATTTATTATAAGTTTTACATTTGTAGCATCAAAATTATCAAACTCCATACCGTTCCATCTACAAATGACTATTTAAAACAATTGTCTGAGCAAGAGAAATTAGCCGATTTCACTGTTGTCTATACTGAAAATCAAACTAATGGCAAAGGACAGATGGGTAGCAAGTGGCAGTCTAATGAGTCTGATAATCTAACGTTTAGTGTGTTTCTAGATTCTTCTTTTTTGAAATTGAAGGACCATTTCTATTTGAATTGTGCCGTTTCTATTTCAGTTTTTCGTGTATTACAACGGTTAATGATACCTCAGTTAAGTGTCAAATGGCCAAATGATATTTTGTCAGGTCATCAAAAATTGTCAGGAATTTTAATTGAAAATTCACTAAAATCTTCAGTGGAAACCTATTCTATAATTGGGATTGGGTTAAATGTAAATCAACTAGAATTTAATCCGTTGTTTAAAGCCACGTCTTTAAAAGCGATTTTAGGGCAGAATTTTAATTTAGAAGAGCTGTTGATTTCACTAGTCTCAGAATTGCAAAAGCAATTTGAATTATTGAAAAGTAAGCAATTTAAAGAATTACACGATACTTATGAGAAGCATTTGTTTAGAAAAAACAAACCTTCTACATTTAAAAATGCAGAAGGTGAATTGTTTTCTGGTTTTATAAAAAATGTTACTCCAGCCGGTGAATTACAAGTGTTGGTTGAAGATGCGATTTTAAAAGAATTTAAACTCAAAGAAGTTAAGTTGTTGTATTAAACTTCTCCTAGTTTTTCTGTTAATTGTCCTACGAATTTTGTGATTGGCCCTTTAACCATCATTCCCATCATGGCGTTAAACTGCCCTTCAAAAGATAAGTTTGTTTCAGTTTTATTTGCATCAACTTCAGTTAAATTAGCGGTTAATGTAAACGGAAGTTTATCACTTGCAGCACCTAAAACAACCTTGTCATCAGATTGTTCTTTCAATTTCAGCTTGATTTCTGGCATTCCTTTTAAGCCAAACAAAAAGATGTCGTCTCCTAAAACTTCAAATTTTGTGTCTGCAGGCATTAACTGTTCAAAGTTTTCCATTTTTGTTAAAAATGATACAACCTCAGCTTTTGATTTGTTGATAACTACTTTATTTCCTTCTATATTCATATGATGTATTTTTAGTAATGTTTAGCAAATAGTATTCCATTCAGATGGATTTGCTCTCCATTCTTTTAATGTATATATGTCTTCAGTAGATACGTAATTGGTTTCTGCTGCTTGTTCAATTAAATTATCATAATTGCTTAATGTGTGTAATGTCACATTAGCATTTTTGAAGTTTTCTGAAGCAACATCAAAACCGTAAGTAAATAAAGCAATCATACCTTTTACTGTAGCGCCATGTATTTTTAGAGCTTCTACAGCTTTCAGACTACTTCCTCCAGTGCTGATTAAATCTTCTATAACAACAACACTCTTATTGGCGTCTAGAAATCCTTCAATCTGATTTTTTCTCCCATGCTTCTTAGCTTCTGGTCTCACATACACAAAGGGAATGTTTAACTCTTCAGCAACTAAAGCTCCAATTGCAATTGCTCCGGTAGCAACTCCAGCTATAACATCAGGTTTGCCATATGCGGCAACAACTTGTTTAGCTAATTGCTGTCTTAAAAAAGTTCTCACTTCTGGGAAAGATAATGTGATTCTGTTGTCACAATAAATTGGAGAATTCCAACCAGAAGCCCATGTAAAGGGTTGTTTAGGTTGTAATTTAATGGCGTTGATTTGCAATAACAATTCAGCCGTTTTTTTAGCGATGTCTTTGTCTAATATCATGTTGCAAAACTACATTTTTTTTAGATTATAATTGCGTATGATTCTAAAAATAGCGTAACTTTATCCGATATAACTCACAATTTCTTACTTCAGGATGTATAAAATTTTCGTTAATGACAGGCCAATTATATTAACAAGCACTGTAATGAAAGAATCTGGCTTTAAAGTCTTTCTTTTAAAGAGTGTTGATATGGAGTATGTGATTAGAAAATTACAGCGTAGTGATTTTAAAGAGGTGTACTTATATCATCCTAAACCAGAAAAGCTATTGCCATTATTCAAGGAACGAATGGGGTATATTAATGCCGGAGGAGGCTTAGTGAAGAATGATAAAAATGAGTTGTTGTTTATTGAGCGTAACCAAAAATGGGACTTGCCAAAAGGGCGTGCTGAAAAAGGTGAGGATATAGAAAGCACATCTTTAAGAGAAGTAGAGGAAGAGACTGGAGTTAAAAACCTGTCAATAGATAAATTCTTACAAGAGACCTATCATATCTACAGAAATAAAGGAAAGTACAATCTTAAAGTTACGCATTGGTACTTGATGAAAACTGATTATTCGGGCGAGTTGACACCTCAGTTGGAAGAAGGGATCACCCAAGCAGTTTGGAAAACTAATGAACAAGCGAAATTTGCATTGAATAACTCTTATGCTAATGTCGTGTTACTTACCGAAGCATATTTAAATGGGCTTTAAAGTATTCTATATACTGGATACTGTAAATGTGATGTTTCATAATGAGCACTATTTTTATGAATCCAATCCAATTGTAAATAACTGTTTTTAGCAAATACACTGTCGAGTTTTTTTGTTTCAAATTCTGTTTTAAGTGTAGGGTTGTTGTTTAAAATGATTTCAGCTTTATCTTCAAAAACATAAGGCGAAAAGTGTTCCTTCTGCTGTAAAATTGTATCAAAATAATTCCAATTAAAAAATGAATCTGGCGCTTCAGGTTCCAAAGTTGCTAAAAGGTATCTGATATTAGGTTGTTTTGTGTCAATTAGATAATCCCCTTTTCTGAAAGAGACCTCTTGAGTTGTAGTTGTTACTTCAGTATTGTAATGCATGTAGTGCCCTTCAAAAGGGGAAGTAACTGTTTTATAATCGTCTATTTTGTATGATTTTACAGTTAGTGTTGAATCTTGTTTGAGCTCAGTCATCTCAATACGATTGGTTTTTAGTAGATCAATAACACGATGCCAGTTTTTCGGAATTATATATGCCTTTGGAATAGAAATTGAAGTTTTTGGCATTACATAGTTGTAATAAGTGACTTCTTTTGTATACGGTTTTTGTCTGTCATAAAACAAGCGTTTACTAGAAGTGACTTTACTATTAATATATGAGCTTTCATAACCTTTAAATTCTAAAGTAGTTGTCTTTGTTGAGTCTACTTTCCAATCTAAAACATAGGTGTCATTTGGCTGATATGATTTGAACTGTTGTTGCCTTAGCTCTTTAATATCCTTATAATCGTTATCAACTAAAGTGATCATAGATTGCATTAATTCATAGGTTTGTTCTACACGTTGTTTGTATGGTTTTAGCATATGTGTTTCTACCATCATCCCTAAAGTGTTGAATAAAGTAGTGTAGCCTGTGGAATACCTTGGGTAATCCATAAATTGTGACCAACCAGATTCAGGAGTTGTTCCCCAAACATTAACATAAGGTGTAATAGGAATATTTTTAGTTTTCAAATCGGATTCTAAATTTGGCATTAGTTGTTTGTGTAGATAACCGCCTAAAACGCCACCGAGTTTGTTGTGTTGAGTGAATAAATGTGAAATAGCATATTGATAATCTGCGCCGTTACTGACGTGATTATCGATGAATACATCAGGATTTACATTGTGAAAAATCTCTGCAAATGTTTTTGCATCTTTAGTGTCAGATTTTATGAAGTCTCTGTTTAGATCAAAATTTCTAGCGTTACCTCTAAAACCGTATTCTTTTGGGCCATTTTGATTAGTTCTTGTTGTTGAATTCCTCTTTAAACTTCCACCTATATTATATATAGGAATGGTTGCGATAGTTGTGTTTTTTGGAGCTGTAATTTTTCCTAAAGCTAAATTCCTAAACAACAACATAGTAGCGTCAATACCGTCAGATTCTCCAGGGTGGATGCCGTTATTAATCAAGAGTCTAGTGTTAGATGTGTTGCTAAAATCACCATTTGAATTATACCACACTAAGTGTAATGGTTGGCCAGAGTCCGTTTCTCCAATCGTTTCCAACTTAATTTCAGGAAAGACATCTGCTAAGTTTATGTAATACTCTATAACTTGATTGTAAGTTGGTGTTTCTTTACCTAGTGAAGTTTCAAAAAGAGTCTCAAAGTTTTGAGGTGGTGTCTCTTTTTTACACGATGAATAAATAAAAAATAACGCAATTAAACAAACGATGTTTTTCATACTGATAATGACTAAATAAATGGATTGTTAGTTTAAATAAAGATTAAAATTAGTCAAAAATCTGAATCAATCCGGTATTAGGGTTGTTTAGTTTATAAATAACACTATTTTTGCACGCTTAAATAAAATTGATTGCTATTAAGGTAATTGATTGAAAATCAAAAGATTTAAACTTATGAACGCATTAATACAGAAACATTCACAAAACGCAAAAAACGATATCTTGGCAGGTATGACTGTGTCATTAGCAATGATACCAGAAGTAGTTGCTTTTGCATTTGTGGCGCAAATTAATCCGTTAATGGCATTGTCTGGAGCGTTTATGATAGGGTTAATTACAGCTGTTTTTGGGGGTAGACCAGGATTAATTTCAGGAGCTGCTGGGGCTGTAGCAGTTATTTTTGTATCGATGATTGCAGAAGGTCATACAAAAGGAATGTTGTTTGACCAGCCAGTAGAAAATATGGGGATATTCTATTTAATGGCCTGTGTTATTTTAATGGGAATTATTCAAGTATTTGCTGGAGTGTTTAAGTTAGGGAAATTTGTGAGGCTAATTCCGCACTCAGTAATGATGGGATTTGTGAACGGTTTGTCAATCGTTATTTTCTGGGCTCAAGTAAAAATGTTCACACATAAAAAACTAGAAACATCAGCTTCTGGTGTTAAAAGCTATGTCAATGAATATATGCAAGGTACAGAGTTGTATACAATGCTTGGTTTGGTTGCTTTAACCATGGGTATTATTTTGGGCTTACCAAAATTGACTAAAAAAATACCAGCTGCTTTAACAGCAATATTAATTACAACATTAATAGTTGTGTTTACGGGATTAGATGTAAGTACCGTAGGATCATATATTATTGAAGGTGGAGGAACAGGTTTAAAAGGAGAGTTTCCAACACCAAATATGGAATTGTGGCAAAACTTACCAATTAACTTAGATACGTTTACGTTTATTTTGCCATTTGCATTTTTAGCAGCTTCGGTTGGGTTGATAGAGACTCTAATGACAATGAATTTAGTTGATGAATTAACAGAAACTAGAGGTAAAGGAAATCGAGAATGTGTAGCGCAAGGTGCAGGAAACATAGTAAGTGGTTTGTTTGGTGGAACTGGAGGATGTGGAATGATCGGACAAACTGTTATTAATATTAACAGTGGTGGGCGTGGTCGCTTATCTGGAATAATGATGGCGGTTACCTTGTTATCATTTATTTTATTTGCAGATAAGTATATTGAAATGGTGCCAATTGCGGCTTTGGTTGGTGTGATGTTTATGATGGTTATTGAAACATTCGCTTGGTCAAGTTTTAGAATTTTAAAGAAAATACCAAAGGCAGATGCTGCGGTATTAATTATTGTATCTGCTGTAACGGTTGTTTATGATTTGGCAATTGCGGTTTTTGTAGGAGTTATAATCTCTGCCTTGGTATTTGCTTGGGAAAATGCAAAGAAAATTAGAGCACGTAAGCGTATTAAAGATGACGGAACTAAAGTGTACGAAATATTCGGACCTTTATTCTTTGGAAGTATTCAAGCTTTTAACGGGAAGTTTGATATTAAAAATGACCCAGAGGTGGTTGAGATTGATTTCTTAGAATCTCGTGTGTCTGACCATTCTGCTTTAGAAGCTATATTTAATTTGATTGAGAAGTACGAGAAAGAAGGAAAGCAAGTTAAATTAAAACACTTGTCTGAAGATTGTAAAAACTTATTAGTTAAGGGGTCACCAAAATTGATGAGTGCTATAGTAGAAGATATTGACGATCCGCGTTACCATGTTATGGCAAACGGAGATTTTATCTAGTAAGAATATATATTGTAAAAAGAAGCCTCAAACATATAACTTATGTTTGAGGCTTTTTTTATGGTTTAAAGTGACAATTGCCAGTACCCGACATCTACCCATTGATCAAATTTGTAGCCAACTCTTTTAAAATGTGCAACTTTTTCAAAGCCCATTTTTTCATGTAAACCAACACTTTGTGGGTGTGGTAAAGAAATACCACCAATCAGTTCTTTAAAAGATAAATCTTTTAATTTTTGTATTAATTCTTTATAAAGCGCAGTTCCAATACCGCGTTGCTCAATATTGTTTTTGATGTAAATAGTAGTTTCGGCAGTTTGTCTATAACCAGAACGAGGTTTCCAGTCACTAGCGTAGGCGTAACCAATAATGTTATTATTGTGTTCATATACCAGCCAAGGGAAATGTTCTGTTATTTTTTCAATTCGTTGTTCAATAACCGCGAGTGGTGTGCAACGTTCTTCAAGGTTTGCAACAGAATTTTCAATGTAATAATTGTGAATATCAGTAATGGCTTTAGCATCACTCAAGCGCACAGGTCTTATCATGTCTATGGGTAATTTAGTGGTGTAATTTTAGTGAAATTAGTTACGACTTTACTCTTACGTTTTCTGGTACTAAAATAGTGTAGTCACCGCCGTTACGTAACACATCACGAACAATACTAGAGCTGATGAATGATGTTTCAGCACTTGTCAATAAAAACAAGGTGTCTATACCTGATAGCTTTCGATTGGTAATGGCTATTGCTTTTTCGAATTCAAAATCGGCTGGGTTTCTCAAACCACGTAACATATAGTCAGCGCCAATATCTTTACAATAATCTATAGTTAAACCTGAATAGGTGCTAACAGTAATTTTTGGTTCGCCTTTAAAGGTGTCTTTTATAAATTGTACACGTTGTTCAATCGTAAACATGTATTTTTTAGCCTCATTAATTCCTATAGCAATAACGATTTCATCGAACAATGGTAGTGCTCTTAAAATAATGTCTTTATGACCTAATGTAATTGGATCAAATGATCCTGGAAAAACTGCTTTTTTCATTAGAAATGATTCAGAGTATAAAATTACGCTTTTTTATTGAGAGCTTCTTCAATTGCACTCATGAACAATTCTGTTAATGATATACCAGCGGCATTTGCTTGTTGTGGTAAAATGCTTTCTTCAGATAAACCTGGATTCGTATTTATCTCAATAAAATGTGGTATGTTATTATGGAAGATGAAGTCTGCTCTAGAAAAGCCTGTCATGTCTAGTAATTCGTAAATGTATTTGGCTACTTTACTAACTTCTGTTGCTTGACTTTTTGAAATTCTTGCTGGAGTGATTTCTTGAGATAGGCCTTCGTACTTTGCTTTATAATCAAAAAAGTCGGTTTCTGAAACAATCTCTGTTATAGGTAATACTTTGACTTCTCCTTTATAAGTAATCACACCAACGGAAACTTCAACACCGTCTAAAAACGATTCAATCAATACTTGAGAATCTTCTTTTAATGCATTCTGAATAGCATTAGGAATATCTTCAGCTTTGTAGACTTTTGAAACACCAAAACTAGAACCAGCTCTATTTGCTTTCACAAAACATGGTAAGCCTACTTTTTCTGCTATAGCTTCGCTGTCAATTGCATCACCTTTATCATAAAAGACAGATGTCGCCATTGGGATTTTGTACGGACGTAATACCGAGAGTAAATCACGCTTGTTAAACGTCAGTGCTGCTTGATATATGTCGCAACTTGTTTGCGGTATTCCTAATAAAGCCAAGTAACCTTGAATGTGTCCGTCTTCGCCAGGTGTGCCGTGAACAGTATTGAATACACAGTCAAATGTGATTTTTGTTCCATTTATAGTTGCAGAAAAATCACCTTTATCAATAAGGAACTCATTGTTGTGATCATCAAGACAAACCCATTTCTCTTTTAATATATGAACTCTATAAGCATTGCAATGCTCTTTGATGGCATTATAAACAACGTTTCCTGACTTTAAAGAAATTTGATATTCACTGGAATATCCACCCATTAATACTGCAATTGTATTCATTTGTTGCTAATAGTTGAATTAAAAATGTCATTATGAACCATAATGCGTGTTAACAAAAATACTATTATTATATTTGTCCTCTAAATAAAAAGTATGGGTCTTTTAAAATTTATTTTCAGCAAAACATTTCTTATCCAAATAGGATTAGCAATCGTTGCTTTTGGGATTATTTTATTTGCATTTTCGCAATGGATGGCAAGCACAACAAATCATGATGTGTTTACAGAAGTGCCCAATTTAGAAGGTAAGAAACTGGAGATTTCTAAGAGTTTATTAGAGGAAAGAAATTTAACTTTAGGTGATATTGAATATAAAGATTACGATCCTAAATTTCCAAAAGAAGCTATTGTCGAGCAAAACCCAATTCCTGGCGCGAAAGTAAAAGCTGGGAGGAAAATATATGTAAGTGTAAATAAATCGGAATACCGATTGGTAAGAATTCCTAATTTAAATGATAAAACCCAACGTCAAGCTGAAAGTACGCTAACGGCTATCGGTTTTAAAATTGGTAAAATTACCTACAAACCGCACTTCGCAAAAGATGCCGTAATGGGCTTATCTCATAAAGGAAAAACAATTAAAGAAAACGATAAATTGCCATATACGTCTGTTATAGATTTAGTGTTGGGTGATGGAGAGTTGAAATACGGAGAAAAAGGAGCAACAACTACTGAGGACGCACCTCAAGTTGCACAATAATTATGATAGAGAATCCAGAACAAGCAGGTCCGGAAAATAAGGACCTTTACGAACACCATAAATTTACAGCTACAGCTGGGCAAGAGCCATTACGTGTAGATAAGTTTTTAATGAATTTCATTGAAAATGCCACTCGTAATAAAATTCAACAAGCTGCAAAAGATGGTAATATTTACGTAAATGATAAGGCTGTAAAGTCTAATTATAAAGTTAAAGGGAATGATGTGGTTAGAGTACTTTTTGCACATCCGCCGCATGAGAATTTATTAGTTGGAGAAGATATTCCATTGGATATCGTTTATGAAGATGATGACTTGTTGGTTGTAAATAAACCAGCAGGAATGGTTGTGCATCCAGGTCACGGAAATTATTCTGGAACATTGATAAATGGGTTAATTCATCACGTTGATAATTTGCCAAAAAATTCTGATGAACGACCAGGTTTAGTACATAGAATTGATAAAGATACTAGTGGACTGTTAGTCGTTGCAAAAACTGAGAATGCTATGACGCATCTGGCAAAACAGTTTTTTGATAAAACTTCTGAACGTAAATATCATGCCTTAGTTTGGGGACATGTTAATGATGATGAAGGAACTGTAGAAGGAAATATTGGAAGACATCACACTAACAGATTGCAAAACACGGTGTACACTGGTGATGAAGCAGAATACGGAAAACCAGCGGTAACACATTATAAGGTGTTGGAGCGTTTCGGTTATGTAACTTTGGTTGAGTGCCAGTTAGAAACTGGAAGAACACATCAAATTCGTGTGCATATGAAACACATTGGGCACACCTTGTTTAATGATTCACGTTATGGTGGTGAGCGTATTTTAAAAGGAACAACATTTACAAAGTACAAACAGTTTGTAGATAATTGTTTTAAAATTTTACCGCGTCAAGCACTACACGCTAAAACATTAGGATTTATACATCCAACAACTGGTGAGAAAATGAGCTTCACTTCAGAAACACCTCAAGATATGACGGATTGCTTTGATAAGTGGCGCGCTTATGCAAAGCATAGAGATTTATAAAATATAATGATACTACTATAAGAAAAAGATACTGTAAAAGGTATCTTTTTTTGTTTCTGCTTTTATAACTTTGAATATCATAAACCTATTGTAATGAAAATAGTAATTTCTCCAGCAAAATCGTTAGATTTTGAATCAGATTTGCCAACTCAAAAATTCACGAATGCTGCTTTTTTAGAAGAGGCAGAGCAAATAAATTCGAAATTAAAAAAACAGTCGCCTAAGAAAATAGGGGAGTTGATGAAGATTTCTGAAAAATTATCGGAATTAAATTGGCAACGTAATCAAGATTGGAAGTTACCATTCACACCAGAAAATTCACGCCCAGCAGTTTATGCTTTTAATGGCGATGTGTATACAAGTTTAGATGCCTATTCTTTAAAAGAAAATCAACTTGAAAATTTAGAAGAGTCACTGCGTATTTTGTCGGGTTTATATGGCTTACTAAAACCTTTAGATTTAATTCAGCCTTACCGACTTGAAATGGGTACCAAGTTTCCAGTTCGGCGAGCAAAAAATCTACCAGGTTTTTGGAAGAAAAAAATCACTCAGCAGTTAAATGATGAGTTACAAGATGGTGAGCTGTTTGTCAACTTAGCAAGTAATGAATATTTTGCAGCTGTAGATGTCAAACAATTGAATGCTGAGGTAATCACACCAATTTTCAAAGATTGGAAAAATGATAAACTAAAAGTGATTTCATTTTTTGCTAAAAAAGCGCGTGGTTTAATGGTGCGTTACATCATTGATACAAATGCAAAAACTGTTGAAGATTTAAAAGGCTTCAATTATGAAGGTTATGCATTTTCTAAAGAATATTCAAATACTGATAAAAACGAATTTGTATTTGTAAGATAGTAATGGATGTGTTCTATTGATTGTTAAGTATAACTGCACCCATTCTGAATGTAGATGAAGCTCTTTTTTAATACAAAGGGTACTTTTTTAGTTGATAAACTACAATAGTAGTTTCTTTTGCAATTAGTTTGTCTTTAATATTCGTTAGAATTAAAGTTGTCATTTCGACAATAGGAGAAATCTCACAAGAGTAAAGGTTGAGTTTTGTGTTCTAAAACCAAAATAAATATGAAAAAACTAGTTGTGCTAACAGGAGCAGGGATGAGTGCAGAAAGTGGAATTTCTACATTTCGTGATGCTGAGGGTTTATGGGAAGGTCATGATATTATGGAGGTTGCGTCACCGGAAGGTTTTACTGATAACCCAGAATTGGTGTTGGAGTTTTATAATAAACGCCGTGAACAATTAAAACATGTGTCGCCTAATCAAGGGCATTTCAATTTAAAACAATTAGAAAAACATTTTGAAGTTTATATTGTCACTCAAAATGTAGACGATTTACATGAGCGTGCTGAAAGTAAAAACGTCTTACATTTGCATGGTGAACTAAGAAAAGTACGCAGTACTACTAATGAATATCTAGTTTATAACTGGGAAGATGATTTGGTTTTGGGAGATTTGGCTGAAGACAAGTCGCAACTACGGCCACATATCGTGTGGTTTGGGGAAGCGGTTCCTATGATTGATAAAGCTGCAGAATTGGTAAGTGAAGCGGATATTGTTGTTATTATCGGGACATCTATGCAAGTCTACCCTGCAGCGGGATTGGTGAGTTATGCAAAACACAACACACCAATTTATTTTATAGATCCGAAACCGTCTATTCGTGAAACCGATTTCGAAAACTTAACAATTATCCAATCTGGCGCAGTTGATGGTACAATTACATTGGCTGATTTGCTACTTCAATCTTAATTTTCACAAGCGTTACCCAATTGGTTAACGCTGCAATATCAGCGTCACTCAATTTTGTATCTTGATGCGTTAAGGTGTAAGACTCTAATGGCATTTCCTTGTCTTCAATCATTTCTATAAACTCATCCAACTTGTGTGCTTTTTTCTTAGAGGAATATTTGTTCCACTCTGAAAAATTCAAATGTCCTTTACCGTGTTCAATATGGCCATCTACCCAAAAATTCACAGGCGTAATTCTGTCGTACCACGGATAGATAGTGTTGTTAGAATGACAATCATAACAAGAGGTTTTTATAATGTCTGCCAAATGCTGAGGTGGTTGCTCCAATGTGATAAAATCTGACTCAGGAACAAATTCTGATTCGTTTTTATCTGGATTTATAAATTGAACTATTGCAAATAATGCAAGTAATCCGATGCTGATTTTTTTGATCATGGTGTTGTTGTGTGTTGATTAGTATCGTAAATATATTAAAGCTTCAGTTTGATTTAAACAATTGTGTGATGATTTTTATAAATTCTTTGTCCCAAGTTTTATAATTATGTCCGCCATTAAATTGTTTTGTGTAGTAATTTGAGTTTAATTCTTGATATTTTGATTTTAAATAATTAGCATCATCTTTTAGTAAGAGTTCTTCAGTACCATATTGAAAATAGAGTGTAGGATATTCTATATTGTTTTTCCATTTTTTTGATTGTATATTTCCACCATAAGCAGAGAAACACAAATAGGTTCCTATTTTATTTGGAAACTTGTTTAGTAGGCTTATTCCAAAACCAGCTCCTGCTGAACTGCCATAAAAGTATCTGTCATTTCTTTCTAAAGATTGCTTAAAATCGCCTTCAACTTTAGTGATTAATTCATCTTTGAAGTATTGCATGTGGTTGTTGTACCTATTAGTAAATATGGTGTCTTTAGTTTGTGTTGAATTAAATTTTTCAAATTCAATATTTCGAAAAGGATAAAAATATCTTTTGCCATTTTCAGAGGTATCAACTAAAATATTCGTGTATTCTTTGTTGTAATAACTTGCAATAAAAATGAATGGTTTAATAATGTTGTTTTCTATCAATGAATCAAACTTTTTTAACGATTCTTTAAAATAGAAATCTTCATCATCAATATCGCTTCCATCAGTTGCGTAAATAATCGGGTACTTGTTTTTAGGATTGAAATTTTTAGGCAAGTAAACATTATGTTTTCGATATTCAGATAAATATCTACTGTAAATAGAATCAGTGAATATTACTGAAGAGGTTCTAGATTTGATAGGTGTTTTTCTTTTGATACAAGAAATAAAAATTATGCTAATCAATAAAATGATTGGTAATGTAAAAATTGATTTTTTTTGCATCCTAGAATATCTAAAGTTTAAAGATACATTTTTATACAATACAGAATACGAGTTCATCATTTTAAAAAACTCAGTCATAACTATAGTTATTTTTATGCGGTTGCGTATCTTTGCGTCTTATTAAAAAACACACAACAAAATGACACTAACAGCTTTAAATGCAGTTTCACCAATTGATGGTAGATATAGAGGGAAAACCTCAGGTTTATCAACTTTTTTTTCTGAAGAAGCATTAATAAAATACAGGGTACAAGTAGAAATAGAATACTTTATTGCGCTTTGCGAAATTCCGTTACCGCAATTAAAAGATTTTGATACAAGCTTATTTGGTGCTTTGCGTGATATCTATAAAAACTTCACTCCGGAAAATGCACAAGCTATTAAGGATATTGAAAAAGTTACCAATCATGATGTAAAAGCTGTTGAGTATTTCATTAAAGAACAGTTTGAAGCTTTAAATATTTCACAATACAAGGAGTTTATTCATTTCGGATTAACATCTCAAGATATTAACAATACGGCAATTCCATTATCTATTAAAGAGGCAATCGGTGATGTGTATATTCCTGAATATACTGCAGTATTAGAAAAGTTATCAGAATTATCTACAGAATGGGTAGATGTTCCAATGTTGGCAAGAACTCACGGTCAGCCAGCATCTCCTACACGTTTAGGAAAAGAGATTGAAGTGTTTGTTGTGCGTTTAAAAGAGCAGTTCAATTTATTGAATGACATACCAAGTGCCGCAAAATTTGGTGGAGCAACTGGGAATTACAACGCTCATAAAGTTGCCTATCCCGGTATTGATTGGAAAGCGTTCGGAACTAAGTTTGTAAACAGTTTAGGTTTGCACCATTCGTATCCAACAACACAAATTGAGCATTATGATCATATGGCGGCGTTGTTTGATAACTTAAAACGAATCAATACAATTATTATTGATTTAAATAGAGATATCTGGACGTATGTTGCAATGGAGTATTTCAAACAGAAGATTAAAGCTGGAGAAGTTGGGTCGTCTGCAATGCCACATAAAGTTAATCCTATTGATTTTGAAAACTCAGAAGGAAATTTAGGAATAGCAAACGCAATTTTTGAGCATTTATCAGCAAAATTACCGGTATCAAGATTACAGCGTGATTTAACAGATAGTACAGTGTTGAGAAATGTGGGTGTACCTTTTGGTCATACTGTTATCGGATTCCAATCGACTTTAAAAGGATTAAATAAATTATTATTGAACGAATCAAAGTTCGCGGAAGATTTAGAAAATAACTGGGCGGTTGTTGCTGAAGCAATCCAGAATATCTTAAGAAGAGAAGGGTATCCAAATCCGTATGAAGCTTTAAAAGGGTTAACCAGAACAAATGAGAAAATAAATAAAACTTCAATCGCTAATTTCATTGATACTTTAGAAATTTCAGGTGATATTAAAAACGAATTGAAACAAATTACACCAAGTAATTATACAGGTATATAATATGGTATAGCTAAATACACGATTTTGACAAAAAACCGCTCCGTTTACGAGTGGTTTTTTTACACCTATATATTAAGAAAGTGTTTTTTAAACGATTGTAATGATTACTAGTTGGTTTTTGAAGAAGAAATAGGGTTTCAGTAATCTAATTCCAGGCACAATTACTCACAGGAACAAATTTTATTTTAGGATGAACACTATATATAATAAGTTGCGGTTTGGTGTGTGTTGCTCTTTTTGTTTAGTAGTGTTGTGTAAATAACTATGTTTTGCCTGTTGGGTTAAAATTATTTCACTCTGCAAACCACTCATTTCTAAAGGGGTAAAAAAACTTTCAAAATAACTTCCTAAAAACCTTGTTTAATAAAGAAGAAAGGTAGTATATTTGCACCCGCAAAACGGCTGAGTTTATAGCGAGGTTGGGTTGCAGAAAAGTTCATTGAATAGTGTGTTTTGGATTGAGTTGTAAGGTTAGAAAAAAACTTTAAAAAATATTCAGAAAAACATTGTGAGAAATTAAAAAGGGTGTAGGTTTGCATCCGCTTAGCGAAACAAGTTTTTGCTAACAAAAAGTTCTTTAAGAGATGTTGTTTTGGGTTTGGTTTTAGAGATAAAAAAACTTTTAAAATTTATTTCAAAAACATTGTGAGAAACAAAAAGGGTTGTATATTTGCACCCGCTTAACGGATTAAGTATTACTTAGTAGTTAAGAGAGAGTTATAGGAAAGTAAGCAGGTTCGAGTTCTGCGGCTCTACAAGAAGAGCTTCGAGAGGAGTGAGTTCATTGACATATTGATTGACAGCGCGTATTATTTTTTAATAATACAATAATAATTAAAGTAAACCATTTTGAGTTATAATTTCTTTTAGTTGTTAGGTTTAAATAATATTTAAAATTTAACGATGAAGAGTTTGATCCTGGCTCAGGATGAACGCTAGCGGCAGGCTTAACACATGCAAGTCGAGGGGTAACATTTTGTGCTTGCACAAAGATGACGACCGGCGCACGGGTGCGTAACGCGTATAGAATCTGCCTCATACTGAGGGATAGCCTTTGGAAACGAAGATTAATACCTCATAGTATATCGACTCGGCATCGGGATGATATTAAAGGTTACGGTATGAGATGACTATGCGTCCTATTAGCTTGTTGGTAAGGTAACGGCTTACCAAGGCTACGATAGGTAGGGGCCCTGAGAGGGGGATCCCCCACACTGGTACTGAGACACGGACCAGACTCCTACGGGAGGCAGCAGTGAGGAATATTGGACAATGGAGGCAACTCTGATCCAGCCATGCCGCGTGAAGGATGACTGCCCTATGGGTTGTAAACTTCTTTTATATAGGAAGAAACAGTTTCTCGTGAGAAACCTTGACGGTACTATATGAATAAGCACCGGCTAACTCCGTGCCAGCAGCCGCGGTAATACGGAGGGTGCAAGCGTTATCCGGAATCATTGGGTTTAAAGGGTCCGTAGGCGGATAGATAAGTCAGAGGTGAAATCCTGCAGCTCAACTGTAGAATTGCCTTTGAAACTGTTTATCTTGAGTTATTGTGAAGTGGTTAGAATATGTAGTGTAGCGGTGAAATGCTTAGAGATTACATGGAATACCGATTGCGAAGGCAGATCACTAACAATATACTGACGCTGATGGACGAAAGCGTGGGGAGCGAACGGGATTAGATACCCCGGTAGTCCACGCCGTAAACGATGGATACTAGCTGTTCGACCTTCGGGTTGAGTGGCTAAGCGAAAGTGATAAGTATCCCACCTGGGGAGTACGTTCGCAAGAATGAAACTCAAAGGAATTGACGGGGGCCCGCACAAGCGGTGGAGCATGTGGTTTAATTCGATGATACGCGAGGAACCTTACCAGGGCTTAAATGTAGATTGCATAGAGTAGAGATATTCTTTTCTTCGGACTATTTACAAGGTGCTGCATGGTTGTCGTCAGCTCGTGCCGTGAGGTGTCAGGTTAAGTCCTATAACGAGCGCAACCCCTGTTGTTAGTTGCCAGCGAGTCATGTCGGGAACTCTAACAAGACTGCCAGTGCAAACTGTGAGGAAGGTGGGGATGACGTCAAATCATCACGGCCCTTACGTCCTGGGCTACACACGTGCTACAATGGTAGGTACAGAGGGCAGCTACCCCGCGAGGGGATGCGAATCTTTAAAACCTATCTCAGTTCGGATCGGAGTCTGCAACTCGACTCCGTGAAGCTGGAATCGCTAGTAATCGGATATCAGCCATGATCCGGTGAATACGTTCCCGGGCCTTGTACACACCGCCCGTCAAGCCATGGAAGTTGGGAGTGCCTGAAGTCCGTCACCGTAAGGAGCGGCCTAGGGTAAAACTGATAACTAGGGCTAAGTCGTAACAAGGTAGCCGTACCGGAAGGTGCGGCTGGAACACCTCCTTTCTAGAGAAAGAATCTACGATTAGAAAAATTATATACACAGAGATGTGTTTACTTTAGCTGTTAATTAATTAAAAGAACAAAAAGAAACTAAGAAGAATAGTAGAGTCTCATAGCTCAGCTGGTTAGAGCGCTACACTGATAATGTAGAGGTCGGCAGTTCGAGTCTGCCTGAGACTACTAATTTTTTTTCTTAAGGAAATTCTAGAAGTTGAGTATTAGTTGGGAAACTAGCTAATTACTAAGACCTAACTACTCACTACTAACTACTAGTAATGGGGGATTAGCTCAGCTGGCTAGAGCGCTTGCCTTGCACGCAAGAGGTCATCGGTTCGACTCCGATATTCTCCACCATTCTTAAGGTTTTTGTAAAATGACTAGGTGATAATAGTAACTTATTAGTATCTGAAAGTTTTGTGAGGGCTGTTATAACAAGAAAAACGTTCATTGACATATTGAGATTAAAAAACACGAGCGATAACTAACTCTAGGATGTTAGTTATCAAACAAATTTAAGAATAATAGAGTAATAAAAAGTACAATAAGCTAAATAAGGGCGTATGGGGAATGCCTAGGCTCTCAAAGGCGATGAAAGACGTGATAAGCTGCGATAAGTTACGGGGAGGGGCACATACCTTTTGATCCGTAAATTTCTGAATGGGGCAACCCGGCATGTTGAAGACATGTCATCCTTTCGAGGAAGCAAACCCGGAGAACTGAAACATCTAAGTACCCGGAGGAGAAGAAAACAATAGTGATTCCGTTAGTAGTGGCGAGCGAACGCGGATTAGCCCAAACCATATTTGTTACGGCAAATGTGGGGTTGTAGGACCACAATATCAGATACATAATGAATTAGAATACTTTGGAAAGAGTAACCGTAGAGGGTGATAGTCCCGTATAAGTAAAGATTGTAAATGTAGTGGTATCCTGAGTAGTGCGGGACACGAGTAATCCTGTATGAATCAAGCGGGACCATCCGTTAAGGCTAAATACTCTTGAGAGACCGATAGTGAACCAGTACCGTGAGGGAAAGGTGAAAAGAACCCTGAATAAGGGAGTGAAAAAGATCCTGAAACCATACGCTTACAAGCGGTCGGAGCCCTTTTGGGTGACGGCGTGCCTTTTGCATAATGAGCCTACGAGTTACCGATATTAGCAAGGTTAAGTACTTCAGGTACGGATCCGTAGCGAAAGCGAGTCTGAATAGGGCGACCATAGTTAGTATCGGTAGACGCGAAACCGTGTGATCTACCCATGGGCAGGTTGAAGCTTTGTTAACCCAAAGTGGAGGACCGAACCCGTTGACGTTGAAAAGTCTTGGGATGACCTGTGGGTAGGGGTGAAAGGCCAATCAAACTCGGAAATAGCTCGTACTCCCCGAAATGCATTTAGGTGCAGCGTTGATTAAAAGTTTTATAGAGGTAGAGCTACTGATTGGATGCGGGGGCTTCACCGCCTACCAATTCCTGACAAACTCCGAATGCTATAAAATGTTTTTCAGCAGTGAGGGCATGGGTGCTAAGGTCCATGTCCGAGAGGGAAAGAACCCAGACCATCAGCTAAGGTCCCCAAGTGTATATTAAGTTGAATAAACGAGGTTTGTCTGCTTAGACAGCTAGGATGTTGGCTTGGAAGCAGCCATTCATTTAAAGAGTGCGTAACAGCTCACTAGTCGAGCGGACGAGCATGGATAATAATCGGGCATAAATATACCACCGAAGCTATGGATTTATATGTAAATATAAGTGGTAGGGGAGCATTGTAGTGGCGCTGAAGGTGTTCTGTAAGGGATGCTGGAGCAGCTACAAAAGAAAATGTAGGCATAAGTAACGATAATGCGGGCGAGAAACCCGCACTCCGAAAGACTAAGGTTTCCTCAGCTATGCTAATCAGCTGAGGGTTAGTCGGGACCTAACGCGAACCCGAAAGGGGTAGTGGATGGACAACAGGTTAATATTCCTGTACCTGCTCTCATTAAAAGTGACGGAGGCGAATAGTTGGTGCGCACTGACGGAATAGTGCGTTGAAGGAAGTGGTAACACTCCGATAGTACACTGAGACTACGGTCAAGGTGATAATCCAGCGAATCGACTTCCAAGAAAAGCGAGAGAAGCAGCCCGTACCCTAAACCGACACAGGTAGTTGGGATGAGAATTCTAAGGAGCTCGAGAGATTCATGGCTAAGGAACTAGGCAAAATCGACCCGTAACTTCGGGAGAAGGGTCGCCCATCTTCGGATGGGCCGCAGTGAAAAGGTCCAGGCGACTGTTTATCAAAAACACAGGGCTCTGCTAAATCGAAAGATGATGTATAGGGCCTGACACCTGCCCGGTGCTGGAAGGTTAAGTGGAGTTGTTAGCCTTTGGCGAAGCAATGAAATGAAGCCCCAGTAAACGGCGGCCGTAACTATAACGGTCCTAAGGTAGCGAAATTCCTTGTCGGGTAAGTTCCGACCTGCACGAATGGTGCAACGATCTGGACACTGTCTCAGCCATGAGCTCGGTGAAATTGTAGTATCGGTGAAGATGCCGATTACCCGCAGCGGGACGAAAAGACCCCGTGCACCTTTACTATAGCTTCGTATTGGTTTTGGATAAGTAATGTGTAGGATAGGTCGGAGACTTTGAAGCGGCGTCGCTAGGCGTTGTGGAGTCATTGTTGAAATACGACCCTTTGCTTATCTAGAGTCTAACTTTCTTTGAAAGGACAGTGCGTGGTGGGTAGTTTGACTGGGGTGGTCGCCTCCAAAAGAGTAACGGAGGCTTCTAAAGGTTCCCTCAGTACGGTTGGTAATCGTGCGTAGAGTGCAATGGCATAAGGGAGCTTGACTGAGAGACATACAGGTCGATCAGGTACGAAAGTAGAGCATAGTGATCCGGTGGTTCCGCATGGAAGGGCCATCGCTCAAAGGATAAAAGGTACGCCGGGGATAACAGGCTGATCTCCCCCAAGAGCTCACATCGACGGGGGGGTTTGGCACCTCGATGTCGGCTCGTCACATCCTGGGGCTGGAGAAGGTCCCAAGGGTTGGGCTGTTCGCCCATTAAAGTGGCACGCGAGCTGGGTTCAGAACGTCGTGAGACAGTTCGGTCTCTATCTGCTGTGGGCGTTAGAAATTTGCGTGGATCTGACTCTAGTACGAGAGGACCGAGTTGGACTGACCTCTGGTGCATCAGTTGTTCCGCCAGGAGCATTGCTGAGTAGCTACGTCGGGAAGGGATAAGCGCTGAAAGCATATAAGCGCGAAACCTACCACAAGATGAGATTTCTTTAAAGGGTCGTAGGAGATGACTACGTTGATAGGTCATAGGTGTAAAGGCAGTAATGTCATAGCCGAGTGATACTAATAACCCGTAAGCTTATGTACGCTCTTTTCTTATTTTTGATACAAGTTGTTTTTTATATCTCAGTATGTTAACTTATTAGTTGCTTATTTTAGGTGACAGTGTTATATATATTATATCACTTAAAACTTAAGGTGGTTATAGCAATGGGGCTCACCTCTTACCATTCCGAACAGAGAAGTTAAGCCCATTAGCGCCGATGGTACTGCAGTAATGTGGGAGAGTAGGTCGCCGCCTTCTTTAATCCTCAATATCTTTATGATGTTGAGGATTTTTTTTGCTCTATACTGAAATAGAGCCTGTAGATAACAAAAAAACAGTTCATAAATGAACTGTTTTTTATAAAGTGGAGTCGGAGAGAATCGAACTCTCGTCCAAACAAGCAATAAAATAGCTTTCTACATGTGTAGTTTTTGATTGGTTTTCGAGATGCTAATAGACCAAAAACCGCCAATAGCATCCTTATCTTCTTTAGTTGTTGAAATACTATCGAAGTTCTAGTATTCCTATGTCAACTTTTACGATGTCTAAAACTAGAACGCGGTTAACAAACGCTTTCTGAAGACATCCTGCTTTCTGACCTTGTCAGACGAGGCTTAAATCTTACTATGATTCAGATTAAGCAGCAAGAGCGTAATTATTTTCGCCGTTTAAAAAAGTTGAAATTGTGATTTACGAGTCAAATTTCATCACTCGACATGCTTACTATGTCATTGGTCTCGCTGTCAAAACCGGTCGACCCCATAGCCTACAAATATACAAAATGTATACCATATAATACTTTTATGTTTTAAAAGTTACAATTTTAATATATAGTTGATTTTTTATTACTTGCTATTATAATGAATTGTACTATTTTAGCACGCAAATAACCAAAAATCTATACTATGAAATTCGCAATAATTAAAGAACGTAAAAATCCACCAGATAGACGAGTTGTATTTCCACCGAGTTTATGTGAAGCTGTTGTGAAGCAATTTCCTGAAGTTAAGTTTTCAGTTGAAACATCTGATGTGCGTTTTTTTAAAGATTCAGCGTATTCTGAAAAAGGTTTTAATGTAACCGATTCAGTTGAAGATTGTGAAGTGATGTTAGGAGTTAAGGAAGTGCCGATAGATGCTTTAATTCCAAATAAAAAATACTTCTTTTTTTCTCATACAATAAAGAAAGCGCCGTATAACAGAAAACTATTGCAGGCGGTTTTATCAAAAAATATTGAGCTATATGATCATGAAACAATTACTAAAACATCAGGCTCAAGATTAATTGGTTTTGGACGTTATGCTGGTATTGTAGGTGCTTATAATGGTTTTATTGCTTATGGTAAAAAATACGGATTATGGAATATGCCTAAAGCTGAACAGTTATCTAACTTAGATGAAATGAAGCAAGAGCTTGATAAAATCAGTTTGCCAAATATTAAAATCTGTTTAACTGGGAATGGTAAAGTGGCATATGGAGCGAAAGAAATTTTAGATCATTTAAAAGTTAAAGAAGTTTCTGTTAAAGAATATTTAAATGGTTCGTTTAGTGAAGCTGTGTATTGTAAAATAGATGTGCTTGATTATAATAAACGAAAAGATGCTCAGCAATTAGATAAAAAAGATTTTTATACTAATGGGAGTGAATATGACTCAAACTTTATGCGTTTTGCTAAATGTACAGATTACTTTATAGCTGGACATTTTTATGATAATGCTGCGCCGTTTTTGTATACACGAGAAGATTGTAAATCTGAAGATTTTAATATAAAGGTTGTTGCAGATGTTTCTTGTGATATTGATGGTCCTGTAGCTTCTACAATTCGTCCATCAACAATTGCTGACCCAATTTATGGTTATGATCCGCAAACAGAATCTGAAATAGATTTTATGGACGAGAAAGCGATAGTTGTTATGGCAGTTGATAATTTACCATGTGAGCTACCAAAAGATGCTAGTGAAGGTTTCGGAGAAATGTTCTTACAACATGTAATTCCAGCTTTTTTTAACAATGATGCTAATGGTATTTTAGAACGTGCAAAAATGACAGAAAATGGAAAACTGACGGAACGCTATGCGTATTTGCAAGATTATGTAGATGGTAAAGAATAATTTCAAATACATTTAAATATTAAAAAAGCGATGACTAGAATTTAGTTGTCGCTTTTTTATTTTGTGTTAATAATGGTATATTTATTTTATGAACCCTGCAGAAGATTATATTTTAAAACAAAAGGAACCTTATCAGTCAATCATGCTTTATGTAAGGAGTGTGTTAAAGAAAACTTTACCTGAAATAGATGAGCGATTTAGTTACAGAATTCCGTTTTATCACTACAATAAAAAACCATTGTGTTATTTTAACGTGTTAAAAGGCACATCATATGTTGATGTAGGTTTTATGCAAGGTATATTCTTAGAAAATGATTTTCCTGAACTTATAGATGGTAGAAATCGTAAGCAAGTCCGTTCTGTTCAAATTAAGGATTTAGAGAGTTTTGATGAAATCAGGTTTGTAGAATTGTTAAAAGCTGCAACTCATCAAATGTTAACTAACTAACAGTTCCTAAGAATTATTTTGGATCTTTATTATTTTGATTAAATAATTGGAACACATATCCCACAGTAATATTGTGTTGTATGAACCAAAATTTCTGTTTAGCAGAATCACCATCAGAAGTTGTTTTAATCCAAGGCATATTTATAAATCCACCTTTTAGTTCTGTTTGAATCATGAAGTTTTTAAACAGCGTTAAATTCAATCCAGCTTTTGCACTTACTCCATAACCTGACCAATGAAACTCATCGTTTCTAGGTTTTCCGATAATAGTAGCATTTGTTTTAGGGTATAACGCACCGATACCAATTCCTTCTAATACGTTCAATTGAATTTTATTCGGGTCCCATTTAAAGAATTCCCCTAAATCATCAACCCTAGCAATTTCAAAATTTATATAATTTAACCCATCAGTATGTTCAAATTCAAAGAAGATAGGATCTCTGTTTTCGTCTTTGTCGTCTATTAAATTGATTGTGTCATCGCCACTATAATTGCCGTTATATGACGTGTCTCCGCCATCAGTACCGTCAAAATTGATGTCTCCGTTAATGCGCACATGTTGTGGTCTGACAACAACATACTTCATATGATCCACTCCTAAAGATACTTGATAATTATCATGAATATAATACCCTAGCCTAAAGTTGGTTTGTGGTATAGTCATACGGCCTGGATTAACATAGTCAATATGCCATCCTTTAGGTTTGTCTTTGGCGTTTACATCATACAATGTAAAATTGTAATTATCGCCTTTAAATTCAATGTCAGATTTAGAATATTTAGCTCTGTTTCCTCCCCAATATACATAGGTCTTACCTTTGTTTTGGTTGTATTGAAACCCAGATTCAATTTGCATAGGATCTTCTTGAGAAAACCCGATTGTTGTCAACCCTATAAAAAGGATTATAAGAATAAATCTATAATGCATTAACTGTTTTTCTGATTTTAACCAAGTTGGTCAATAAGTTTTCTAAATGATCTAAATGTAGCATGTTTGCGCCATCACTCTTCGCGTTTGCAGGATCAAAATGTGTTTCAATAAATAAGCCATCAACGTTATTTACAATTCCAGCACGTGCAATTGTTTCAATCATGTCAGGCCTTCCTCCTGTAACTCCTGAAGTTTGATTAGGTTGTTGTAAAGAGTGTGTTACGTCTAAAACTGTAGGTGCAAATTGACGCATAGTTGGGATGCCTCTAAAATCAACAATCATGTCTTGATACCCGAACATAGTTCCTCTGTCAGTAATCCAAACTTTGTCACTTCCAGCATCTTTAACTTTTTGTGCTGCGTGTTGCATAGCTTCGGGGCTCATGAATTGCCCTTTTTTTAAGTTGACCACTTTCCCAGTTTTTGCAGCGGCAACTACTAAATCTGTTTGACGAACAAGAAATGCAGGTATTTGTAATACATCAACATATCCTGCAGCCATAGCAGCGTCAGATACTTCGTGAATATCAGTTACTGTCGGCACTTTAAATGTTTCAGAAACTTTACGTAATATTTTCAGTGCTTTTTCATCTCCAATCCCTGTAAAACTATCAATTCTACTTCTGTTAGCTTTTTTAAAAGACCCTTTAAAAATGTATGGAATTTCTAATTTATCAGTAATGTCAATCACTTTTTCAGCAATGCGTAGCGCCATGTCTTCACTTTCAATAGCGCATGGACCAGCAAGTAAAAAGAAATTATTACTTGATGTATGTTTGATATTCGGAATTAAATCTAAATTCATAGGAGAAATTTTTGCGCAAATATACGCTTTTTGAAAAGATATCCCCTGATTTTTATCATGTGTGCAATGGCTTTTATGATTATATGATATCCTTTAGTATGGTTTACAATAAAAATGAGTACCTTTGCGCCCTTAAATTAGAGATTTATAGTTATGAGTTCTGTAAAAAATATTGCAATTATTGCCCATGTCGATCATGGTAAAACAACGTTGGTAGATAAGATTATGTACCATTGCCAGTTATTTCGTGAAAACCAAAATACTGGAGATTTAATTCTTGATAACAACGATTTAGAAAGAGAACGAGGAATAACTATTACCTCTAAAAACGTTTCTGTAATCTATAAAGGAACAAAAATTAACATTATTGATACTCCAGGTCACGCCGATTTTGGTGGAGAAGTTGAAAGAGTATTGAATATGGCTGATGGTGTATTACTTTTAGTAGATGCATTTGAAGGACCAATGCCTCAAACACGTTTTGTATTACAAAAAGCAATCGATTTAGGATTAAAACCTTGTGTGGTTGTAAACAAAGTAGATAAGGAAAACTGTACACCTGATGAAGTTCATGAAAAAGTATTCGATTTAATGTTCGAATTAGGAGCTGAAGAATGGCAAATGGATTTCCCAACAGTTTATGGTTCTGCAAAGAACAACTGGATGAGTGACGATTGGCAAAACCAAACTGAAAACATCGAGCCATTATTAGATATGGTTATCGAGCATATTCCTGAATACAAACCAACTGAAGGAAATACTCAAATGTTAATTACGTCATTAGATTTTTCTTCATTTACAGGAAGAATTGCAATCGGACGTTTAACAAGAGGAAACTTAAAAGAAGGTATGCAAGTATCTTTGTGTAAGCGTGATGGTAAAATAGTAAAATGTAAAATTAAAGAATTACACATATTTGAAGGTTTAGGTCGTATTAAAGTTGACGAAGTAAAAACTGGAGATATTTGTGCGATTGTAGGTTTAGAAGGATTCGAAATTGGTGATACTATTGCTGATATTGAAAATCCAGAGCCATTAGCAACTATTGCTATTGATGAGCCAACTATGAGTATGTTATTTACAATTAACGACTCTCCTTTCTTCGGAAAAGACGGTAAGTTTGTAACATCTCGTCATATTAAAGATCGTTTAACAAAAGAATTAGAAAAGAATTTAGCATTACGTGTTAATGAAACAGATAGTGCAGATAAATTCTTAGTATTTGGTCGTGGGGTATTACACTTATCAGTATTGATAGAAACAATGCGTCGTGAAGGATATGAATTGCAAATTGGTCAGCCACAAGTTATCATCAAGGAAATTGATGGTGTAAAATGTGAGCCAGTTGAAGAATTAACAATTGACTTACCAGAAGCTGTTTCAGGTAAAGCAGTTGAAATGGTATCGTTAAGAAAAGGTGAAATGATTTCTATGGAAGCTAAAGGTGACCGTATGATTTGTGAATTCATCATTCCTTCAAGAGGTATTATTGGTATGCGTAACCAATTGTTAACAGCTACTGCTGGTGAAGCAATTATGGCACACCGTTACAAAGAGTACCAACCATTAAAAGGTGGTATTCCTGAACGTCAAAACGGATCTTTAATTTCTATGGAAAAAGGAAAAGCTATTCCTTATTCTATTGATAAATTACAAGATAGAGGACGTTTCTTTGTTGACCCGGGTGAAGATATTTACGAAGGTCAGGTTATTGGAGAAAATACCAGACGTGATGATATGACGGTTAACATTACAAAAACTAAAAAATTATCTAACGTTCGTTCTTCTGGAGCAGATGATAAAGCGAAGATTGTTCCTGCAATTAAGTTTTCATTAGAAGAAGCTTTAGAGTTTATTCAGAAAGATGAGTACGTTGAAGTAACACCAAACTTCTTGCGTTTACGTAAAGTTCATTTAACTGAGAACGAAAGAAAACGTAATCCGTTAAAGTAAAACTAAGTTTACTTTTAAATATAAAAAACCACTGTGATTCGCAGTGGTTTTTTGTGTTTTAAGAAGTCTTAAAAATCTTATAAAAAAAGTGAAGTTTTTTTTAGGTGGGTACATATTCAATTTTTATTTTTGTGCATGGAAAACAAAATACTTATTCTAGACTTCGGTTCTCAAGTTACGCAGCTTATAGCACGTAGAGTTAGAGAATTAAATATTTACTGTGAAATTCATCCTTATAACAGTAAGAAATATAATTTTGACGATTTTAAAGCGGTTATTTTATCAGGATCTCCACATTCTGTAAGAGGAGAGAATCCGCCTAAAATAGACTTATCTTCAGTTAAAGGGAAAAAACCATTGTTGGGAATCTGTTATGGAGCTCAGTATTTAGCGCATTTCTTTGATGGCGAAGTGGGGTCGTCTAACACACGTGAGTATGGTCGCGCAAACTTATCGTATATCAACACGGAGTCGCCTTTGTTTAGAGGAATCAATGTTGGTTCTCAAGTTTGGATGAGTCATTCAGATACAATTTTAAGTTTACCAAATAACTATAAATGTATTGCAAGTACGCATGATGTTAAAAATGCGGCTTATGAAATTGAAGGCGAACAAACGTATGCTATTCAGTTTCATCCAGAAGTGTACCATTCAACTGACGGAAAACAAATTTTAGAAAACTTTTTAGTGCATATTGCAGGAGTTGCTCAAGAGTGGACTTCAGATAATTTTGTTGATGCTACTGTAGCTGAGATAAAAGAAAAAGTAGGAGCTGATAAAGTTGTTTTAGGGTTGTCAGGTGGTGTAGATTCTACTGTAGCTGCAGTATTATTACAAAAAGCAATTGGCGATAACCTATATTGTATTTTTGTAAATAACGGGTTATTGCGTAAAGATGAGTATTCTTCAGTACTAAAGCAATATGAAGGAATGGGATTGAATGTGAAAGGTGTTGATGCCTCACAACAATTCTACGATGAATTAAAAGGTTTATCAGATCCTGAAGCTAAACGTAAAGCAATTGGTAAAGTATTTATTGATGTGTTTGATCAAGAAGCAAATTTAATTGATGGTGTAAAATGGTTAGCTCAAGGAACTATTTATCCAGATGTTATTGAATCTGTTTCTGCAGATGGTGGACCATCAGCTACAATAAAATCGCATCATAATGTAGGTGGTTTGCCAGATTTCATGAAATTGAAAATTGTAGAGCCTTTACGTATGATTTTTAAAGATGAAGTACGTAGAGCAGGTGCGTCTATGGGGATTGATAAGAATTTATTAGGACGTCATCCATTTCCAGGACCAGGATTAGCGATTCGAATATTAGGGGATATCACTCCAGAAAAAGTAGCAATGTTACAAGAAGTAGATGCTATTTTTATTAACGGTTTGCGTGAGCATGGTTTGTATGACAAAGTATGGCAAGCAGGAGCAATTTTATTACCAGTGCAATCTGTAGGGGTAATGGGAGATGAACGTACGTATGAAAAAGCAGTTGCTTTAAGAGCTGTAGAAAGTACAGATGGTATGACGGCTGACTGGGTAAATTTGCCTTACGAGTTTTTACAAAAAACATCAAATGATATTATCAATAAAGTAAAAGGAGTAAATAGAGTGGTGTATGACATCAGTTCTAAACCACCTGCAACTATTGAGTGGGAATAATTCCATTTTAAGAAATATTCAAAACCACCATTATTTGGTGGTTTTGTTTTTTAATAACACTAAATTATATCATATATTGTAGGATAACTTATTTTTGGCAAGATGATTGCAATTAAGTCTTTGAAACATATTTTAAAAATGAAAAAAATACTATTAAGCTTACTTTTTATTTTAGGTGCCTGTATAACTATAAATGCTCAAGGGTTTAAAGAGCATAAAGTAACAACAGGAGAAACAGTCCAATCTATTGTTGAAAAATACAAAGTGTCTCCCTATGAATTATTTCAATTAAATCCTGATGCAGAAGAAGGGTTGAAAGTTGGGGATGTTTTAGTGTTGTTAAGAAACAATCAGTATCCGTTTGATGCAAGTTTGGTTGGGCTGATGAAATATAAGGTCAAGAAAAAAGAAACTTTAACAGATATTTCTGTAGCTCATGGTGTGAGTGAAAATGATATTAAAAAATATAACACCAGTTTATATGCTATTGAAGTTTCAAAAGGCGACCAGATAAAAATACCAGTTTTTAAAAAGAATTTAGATTATCCAGCCCCAGTATCACCTGTAGAAATTGTAGAGGTGTCAACAACTGTTATCAGTTCTGAAACTGTAAATCATGTAGTGCAAGCTAAAGAAGGAAAATATGGGATTTCAAAAAAATACGGAATAACAATATCTGAATTAGAGGAGCAAAACCCTCAGATTAAAGATGGTTTAAAAATCGGACAAGTATTAACAATTACTAAAAAACAAGTTGTTGAAGAAGTTTCAGGAACATCAGAAGAGGTTGAAAATTTATTTGCATTATATACAGTAAAACCAAAAGAAGGGTTTTATAGATTGACGAAGAAGTTAGGAGTTTCTAAGGATTCATTACTAGCTTTAAATCCGCATTTATCTGAAGGGATTAAACTCGGGATGCAATTGCGTTATCCGATTAACAAGTATATCAAAAAAGATGTTGCAAAATTTAATTTATTAGATAGTATATCTAATTTCAAGCCACAACACATCACATTAATGTTGCCGTTGCGTTTAAATAAAATTGTTCAAACGGACTCAACATCTAATATAGAAGAAAGGCTATTAAGAGATAGAACTACAAACACTGCTTTAGATTTTTATTCTGGTGCATTGATGGCTATAGACTCAATGAGTAAATTGGGTATTTCTACAAAATTAAAGGTTTTTGATACCGAGTATAATAGTAGAAATGTTAAAGCTAATAAAAACCGAATGGCAACTTTTTTAAATAGCTCATTTGAAGAAAATGAAGTGGTTGTAGGGCCATTAGCATCTTCTAATGTAAGTTTGGTTGCTGAAGGTTTAGAAGCGCAAAACATACCAGTTATCGCGCCATTTCCTATAAAAGCTTCAATGCCATTTAAAAATTTATATGAAACGGCAATGCCTGTTGGCGCTCAGAAAAATAATACAATAGCTTTTTTAGAAAATTATGCAAAAGATAAAAAAGTGATTTTAATTACAGATAAAGACAATGAATCTGTTAAAAACGAGTTGTTATTAAAGTTCCCTTCTGCAAAAGTTATAACGCCAAGAGAAGGTGATTTAATTATACCTAAAGATTTTAATGGTGTGTTAAGTAAGGAGCTAGAAAATGTAGTTGTAGTTGAAGCGTCAAAAGTTAGTTTGGCAGCAACAGTAACAAGTATTCTAGATACTAAAATTAAAGAGCATCGCATTACATTGTTCACTACAACAAGTAAAAAGGTGTTTGAAGATAAAGCCATAGCAAATAGATATAAGGCCAAATTAAATTTTCATTTCCCTGCAGTAACCAAGGAAAAATTATTTGAAGCAGATGATGTATTTGTAGATAACTACTTTGAAAAATATAAACAATTGCCAAATATTTATGCGCTAAGAGGTTATGATTTAATGATGGATATATTGTTAAGACAAGCTGTTTCTGGTAGTTTGGAAGATTCTGTTTTAGCAGTTGGAGAAACTGCATACTTAGAAAATAAGTTTAATTACTATAAATCAACCACTGGTGGATACATTAACAAAGCGATGTATGTGTTACGATTTACACCAGAATTTAAATTAGAAGAAGCGAGCTTAACTAGTCAGCTTACTGTTGAATCAAAATAATATTAAAGTTAAGTACTGTATATATAAACTTATGAAGTGTACTAAAGCCAACATAACTCTATTGAGTTTAATTTTCATGATGTTTCTTACAGGGGCTTATGCTCAAGATGATGAAAAACCTTGGCGTGCTGATGAAAAATTATCTTGGTCAGATTTTAAAGGCGAACCAGATTTTGAGCATCCCTATGCAGCAATAACATATTCTGGAATGTCATATGGATTTTCTGCAGAAATTGTAAACGGAAAAGTATGGGTAAAATATGATGTTAAATCTTTTTTTGTCGCTAATAAATCTTGGGTGAAGCGGTGGTTCTCAAGAGACAAAGAGTTGTTAGAACATGAACAATTGCATTTTGATATCACAGAATTGTATGCAAGAAAATTCAGAAAGCGTTTGAGTGAAATGTCATTTACTGAAAATGTAAAATCAGAAATAAAAGAAGTTTACCGTAATATCACTGCTGAAAAAGTGAAACTTCAAAAGTTGTATGATATTGAAACTGATCATTCAAAACAGGAAGTAGCTCAAAAAAAATGGCAGTTAAAAATAGATACTGAACTTAAAAACCTTATAAATTTTGCCAGTAAATAATAAAGAGTATTTGATAAAATTGGCGCATACTAAAATGCCATTCGGGAAATATAAAGGTAGAGATTTAATTAACTTACCCGAACATTATATTGTATGGTATAATAACAAAGGCTTTCCAAAAGGACAATTGGGTGATATGCTAAAACTAGTTTATGAGTTACAATTAAACGGATTAGAAGATTTAGTAAGGAATATCAAAACCCTTAAATAATAGTTCCATTGAATTTTAAACGATTATTAAGTATTGACTCCAAGTTGTTGACGCTTTTTTATATCAACTTTTTCCTTTATTGGTTTTAATAGTATTAGGATTATTATATATACCAAATTACTTTAGTTACTACAGAGAGGTTATAGCTTTTGGCTTGCAAACTGTAGTTGTGTCAGCATTATCAATTAGCATTAAGCGATTGAAAATTAGAAAGTATTTACTTGTTATAGGTTATCTGTTATTGGTATTATTACTAGTAGTTAAATTGAGCTTCTATCATTTGTACGACACAAAAATCAACGTATCGGCGTTATATGTTGTTTTTGAAACGAACATGTTTGAAACTATAGATTTCTTAAAGACCTTTATAAATGGTTATATAATAATATTGTTTTTGGTTGTATTGTGTTATTATTCTCTTAAAACTATTTATGTACAATATCCATATAAGAATATTTTATTAGAAACATATAATTCTTATAATGATTACAATGCGTTTAAGGCCATTATGAAGAACACATTGGCCCAAGAAACCACGGATAATATTAATGTTTTTAAAGACACTGAAAAAGAAGAAACCTATGTATGATATGCCTTTTGTTCTGTAGTTGTCAGAAAAATATAAGTTGTGCCGTCCAGATTTTCTTGATGATAAATCTATTGTTAATCGAGAATATAATTTAGAAGATTTTTTTCATAGTTTTTCAGATTTAAGTCAAATTAAGTTTAAGGAATCAGACTCTACAAAAAGTATATTTGACAATAGTTTTGTAGAGAAAAAGAGACTTATTAAAGATGGTGAAGATTATGAGAAAATGTAATTTTCGCTTTTAATTCAATTAATTCAACAAAAAAGAGATGACATATAAATAACTTTTATTAGTTATTGCAATTGCCGTTTTAATCCGTATTTTTGCGCAGATTTCAACAACACAACAACAATTAATTATGTCAAATGTCAAGTATATTTTTGTTACAGGAGGGGTAACGTCTTCTTTAGGAAAAGGAATTATAGCCGCTTCTTTAGCAAAATTACTGCAATCTAGAGGATACAGAACCACCATTCAAAAATTAGATCCGTATTTAAATGTAGATCCAGGAACTTTAAATCCATATGAACATGGAGAATGTTTTGTAACGGATGATGGTGCTGAAACTGATTTAGATTTAGGGCATTATGAACGTTTCTTAAACGTCAATACTTCTCAAGCTAATAACGTAACTACTGGTAGAATTTACCAATCTGTTATTCAGAAAGAACGTAGAGGTGAATTTTTAGGTAAAACTGTTCAAGTTGTACCACATATTACAAATGAAATAAAAGAACGCATCCAAATTTTAGGAAATTCAGGTGATTATGATATTATCATTACTGAAATTGGAGGGACTGTTGGTGATATTGAATCCTTACCATATGTTGAAGCTGTACGTCAGTTAAAATGGGAGTTGGGTGATGAAAACGCACTGACAATCCATTTAACATTAGTACCATATTTAGCAGCTGCAGGTGAGTTGAAAACAAAGCCTACACAACATTCTGTTAAAACATTAATGGAAAGCGGTGTAAAAGCTGACATTTTAGTGTGTAGAACTGAGCATGAACTTTCTGATGAAATTAGAGCAAAATTAGCATTATTCTGTAATGTTAAAAAAGAAGCTGTTATTCAATCAATTGATGCATCTACCATATATGATGTGCCTAACTTAATGTTGGAAGAAAAGTTAGATTCAGTTGTGTTAAACCAATTGCAACTACCTTTAAATGGTGTTCCAAATTTAGAAAAATGGAACGATTTTGTAAGCCATCATAAAAACCCAAAATCTGAAATTACAGTCGGATTAGTTGGTAAATATGTTGAGCTACAAGATTCATACAAATCAATATTAGAAGCTTTTATTCATGCAGGTGCTGTTAATGAAGTAAAAGTAAATGTGAAATCAATTCACTCTGAACATGTTACTGTTGCCGACTTAAAAGGAGTAGATGCTATTTTAGTAGCTCCTGGTTTTGGAGGTAGAGGAATTGAAGGTAAAGTTACTGCAGTACAATATGCAAGAGAAAACAATGTGCCATTTTTAGGTATTTGTTTAGGAATGCAAATGGCAGTTATTGAATATTCAAGAAATGTATTAGGTCTTAAAGATGCTAATTCTGTTGAGATGGATGAGAATACATCTAATCCGGTTATCAACTTAATGGAAGAACAAAAAACTGTTGTTGATAAAGGAGGAACGATGCGTCTTGGTGCATGGAAATGTGAATTACTAAAAAAGGAAGTAAAGTTCATGACATCTATAATACTGATCTAATAGATGAGCGTCACAGACATCGTTTTGAATTTAATAACGCTTATAAAACACAAATCGAAGCTGCAGGAATGAAAGCAACAGGATTTAATCCAGATACTGGATTGGTCGAGATTGTTGAAATTCCTACACATCCATGGTTTGTTGGTGTGCAATACCACCCAGAATATAAAAGTACAGTTGCCAATCCGCATCCATTATTTGTAGATTTTGTAAAAGCAGCTGTCGAAAATGCAAAATAAGTGCCAATACGTCATTAAAGTGATGTTTGGAATTTAATTTGAGTAGAATAAAACAACGATAAAAGCACACTCTTTTGTAGTGTGTTTTTTATGTATACTAAAACATATAGAATGGAAGAAAAAAAGTTTGACCCTAAGCAACTTATAGGATATGTATTAATTGCTGGTTTAGTGACGTGGATGTGGATGAATAACGCCCCAACTCCTGAAGAAACTGAAAACGAAACTACAAATACTGAAGAAGTTATTAAGGCTGAAGTAGCTGACAAAACAGAAACTAAAGTTGTAACTCAAGACGATTTTTCTGCAAATTCTGCACAAGACTCTGTAGCTTTAGCGAAGCTGAACAACAAATTAGGCTCCTTTGCTTATGGTGCAAGTTTGCCATCTGCAACAGACGCAGTTACTGAAGTTTCTAACGATGTTTTAGAATTAAAGTTCAGTAATAAAGGAGGGTATTTAAGAGAAGTTAAATTAAAAGATTTTAAAACTCATGATCAACAACCGTTGTATTTAGTAAAAGATGATAATGCGTCATTGAACATTAAATTAACAACTATTGATAACAGAATTTTAAATACGAAAGATTTATACTTTCAGCCAACCATTTCTAAAAATGGTAAGAATCAGGTGATTTCAATGCGTTTAAAAGTTTCTGAAACGAAATTTTTAGAATACCGTTATGAAATTCAACCAAATGATTATATGGTTGATTTTACTATAAAATCTCAAGGGTTATCTGATGTTATTAATACATCAAACGGGATTGATTTAGACTGGAACTTACAAGCTCGTGTTAATGAGAAAAGTTTAACTTATGAAAATCAAAATACAGCAATTCACTATTTAGATGATGGTGATTTAGAGTGTTTAGGATTAACAGAAGGCGATGATACTGCAGAAAATATCAGTTGGGTTGGTTTCAAACAACACTTCTTTTCTTCAATATTATTAGCTGATACAACATTCAAAAAAATCGCTGTTAAGCAAGATAACTATATTGAAAGAGATACTGTAGAATCAGAGTTTCTAAAAGGATTTGAATTACAAACTGAGTTAGCCGTTTCTGGCGGAGAAATCAATCAAAACATGTCATGGTACTACGGACCAAATGACTATCATATTTTAAAATCGTATGAAGACTTAGGTTTAGAGAAAAACGTAAACTTAGGTTGGGGGATTTTCGGATGGATTAACAAATTGATTTTTATTCCGGTATTTGGCGTATTAAGTACGTACTTAGGTGGAGCTTTAGGCTATGGATTAATCATCATTTTAATGACTATTGTGGTGCGTATTTTCATGTCGCCATTAGTTTATAAGTCGTACTTGTCAAGTGCAAAAATGAAAGTTATTCGCCCAGCAATGGAAAAGATTAACGCAAAATATCCAGACAAGAAAGATGCTATGAAGCGTCAGCAAGAAACCATGAAAATGCAACGTGAATCAGGTGTAAACATGATGGCTGGGTGTATTCCTGCAGTGTTACAAATGCCAATATTCTTTGCTTTATTCCGTTTCTTTCCGTCTGAAATTGGATTGCGTCAGAAGAACTTTTTATGGGCTGAAGATTTATCAGCTTATGATGAGGTTATAAAATTACCATTCAATGTACCTTTTTACGGAGATCACGTGAGTCTATTCCCAATATTTGCATCTGTAGCAATATTCTTTTATATGCGTATGACGCAAAGTCAACAAGCTAATATGCAAGCGCCAGTACAAGAAGGAATGCCAGATATGCAAAAAATGATGAAGTACATGTTATACTTCTCACCATTAATGATGTTAGTGTTTTTTAATAACTATGCAAGTGGATTGAGTTTGTACTATTTCGTTTCAAACTTGTTAACCATTACTATAATGTTAGCTATTAAAAAGTTCTTTATTGATGAAGAAAAAATATTAGCTAAGATTAATGAGAATAAAAAGAAACCAAAGAAAGCGAATAAATTTCAGCGTAAAATGCAGCAAATGATGGAAGAAGCTGAAAAACAACAAAAGGCTAAAAAGAAATAATTGTTATAACATATTGATTATAAGTGAATTATTGTGTAAATTTATAGGCACCTAATCTAAATGGGTGCCTTTTTTACACCCAATAGTCATTACACTTGACCTCACATACCTTTTTGGTATGTTGATTAATTGTCAAATATTTTTTTGATAATTAAAACAATTTCTAAAAAACACATACCCAAATTTGCCCTCCAAAGGAACTTTTAAAATTAACCGATTTTAAATGTTTAAGTTATGGAAAAAAGTATCCTACACAAGAAGTGCTGTACCACGCACTTTTTTCTCAGAATGATGAAAACTATGACTAAAAGTTTCCTTTTTGTAAAGAAAAGGAGTTTGCTTTTAGTTTTTTTTATTGCAATTAGTTTTTGTTCAACCGTTTTTGCACAAGACCCTTGTTTACCCGCGACAGAATTTGATATTATCAATCCTGTTGTGCATGACCCAAATTGTGATATTGGTAATGGTGATTGTACATCTAAAGATTTATATGTTTTAGATGCTTATTTAGATACAGGTGATCCTTGTAATTCATGTGATGAAGGGGAAACGATAACAGCAGGTTTGTATTTAACATTAGTAAATGATACTGGGTCTACACGTACTTCATTTGCAATTTTTGGATCAGTAGAAACTACAGATAAAAATGGGGTTGTAACTACTTGTTCCATTTCTCGTTGTTCAGGACCTATTCCTGGTAACACTACAGCTGCTTTATATTATGGTGATGTTGAGTTTAAGTGCGGTGATTCATTAAGTTTGGTCGATTTAATTCAATCCTGGACAGACGCTTCACCAAACAGTAATTGCGCAAATCATGATTGTAAAGAAATATCACCTAAGTGTGGTTTCTCAGATGCAATTGTTATAACTCCACCCTTACAAGCTACAACAAAAGCAGTTTGTACATCAGCAACAACAATCAATATTGATTTAACTGTTCAAGGTGGAGTAGCTCCTTTTACATATGCTTGGACAAAAGTTGGAGATGGTGGATTCTCTGAGTCTACCGAAGATCTTACAGGTGTAAGTGCTGGGACTTATAATGTAACAGTTACAGATGCTAACACTTGTACGACAATGACAAGTATTACTCCAGAAATTTGTTGTACAGATGCTAATGCTGGTTCAGATGGCGATACTACAGTTTGTGATAGCAGAACAGATGCAATAGATTTATTCGGTTTAATTACTGGGGAAGACCCAAGTGGAACCTGGACACGTTTGACAGGCTCAGGGGGAACATTTAATGCTGGATTAGGAACGTTTACGCCTAGTTCAGAAGCTACAAATAGTACATTTAAATATACCTTGTCAGCATCTCCACCATGTAGTGGAGATGAAAGTGTAGCAACTGTAAATATAGAAGATGCAAAAGATCCAGGAGAAGATGGATTATTAACGATATGTTCAAGTGAAGATTTAACAGAAGGGATGTTGTTTGCTGCTTTAGGTGGCAGTCCTGATGTTGGTGGAATTTGGAGTCCTGCATTATCAGGATCTGGAGTTTATACATATACTATAGTGGGAACAGAATATTGTCCTGAAGTCAGTGCTAAAGTTACAGTTAGTATAGAAGATGCAAAGGATCCAGGAGAAGATGGATTATTAACGATATGTTCAAGTGAAGATTTAACAGAAGGGATGTTGTTTGCTGCTTTAGGCGGTAGTCCTGATGTTGGTGGAATTTGGAGTCCTGCATTATCAGGATCTGGAGTTTATACATATACTATAGCAGGAACAGAATATTGTCCTGAAGTCAGTGCTAAAGTTACAGTTAGTATAGAAGATGCAAAAGATCCAGGAGAAGATGGATTATTAACGATATGTTCAAGTGAAGATTTAACAGAAGGGATGTTGTTTGCTGCTTTAGGTGGCAGTCCTGATGTTGGTGGAATTTGGAGTCCTGCATTATCAGGATCTGGAGTTTATACATATACTATAGTGGGAACAGAATATTGTCCTGAAGTCAGTGCTAAAGTTACAGTTAGTATAGAAGATGCAAAGGATCCAGGAGAAGATGGATTATTAACGATATGTTCAAGTGAAGATTTAACAGAAGGGATGTTGTTTGCTGTTTTAGGCGGTAGTCCTGATGTTGGTGGAATTTGGAGTCCTGCATTATCAGGATCTGGAGTTTATACATATACTATAGTGGGAACAGAATATTGTCCTGAAGTCAGTGCTAAAGTTACAGTTAGTATAGAAGATGCAAAGGATCCAGGAGAAGATGGATTATTAACGATATGTTCAAGTGAAGATTTAACAGAAGGGATGTTGTTTGCTGTTTTAGGCGGTAGTCCTGATGTTGGTGGAATTTGGAGTCCTGCATTATCAGGATCTGGAGTTTATACATATACTATAGCAGGAACAGAATATTGTCCTGAAGTCAGTGCTAAAGTTACAGTTAGTATAGAAGATGCAAAGGATCCGGGAACTAACGGAACGTTAACAATATGTTTTGGAGAAACTGTTACAGCTAGTGAATTGTTCGATTCTTTAAATAGTAACCCTGAAGCAGGCGGAGTTTGGTCACCACTTCCTTTAGGAGGTGCTGGAACATATACGTATACTTTTGCAGCAACAAATATCTGTCCGGAAGTATCTGCAGATGTAGTAGTTACAGAACAGTCAGAGATAACGTCAAGCACTGAAGCTTTTCACGTAAGTTGTTTTGGTGAATCTGATGGAAAAATAATTTTAACTGCCTCAGGAGGGGCACCCCCATATACATATTTATGGAGTAATGGTGCGAAAACAAAAGATATCAGTGATTTATCTGCAGGGTTGTATTCTGTGAAAATAACAGATTCGAGAGGATGTATAGATGAAAACAGCGCAAGAATTAATCAACCAGATAAACTGGTTGCAGAATTAGTTTGTGGACATTTAACATGTCATAGTGATACAAATGGTACACTTGATTTAACTGTAACTGGTGGAACACCGCCATATACTTACCTATGGAGTAACGGTGAAACTGTTGAAGATCCAGTTGGACTACCAGGCGGTATTTATAGTGTGGTTGTAACTGATGCTAATGGTTGTACAGTAACACAGTACACAGTAATATCTCAACCAGATTTATTAGTTTGTAATATCGTACAAGATAGTCCATGTGGTAGTAATGGTGGAAGTGATGGTGTTGCAACCGTAACAGCAGAAGGTGGAGAGGCGCCATATACCTATTTATGGGATAATGGAGAAACTACTGCAACTGCTGTAAATTTAACGGCTGGTTTACATACTGTAACAGTAACCGATAGTTTAGATTGTGAAACGACTTGTGAAATTATTATTACGGAACCTGAGGAGCTAGTATGTAGTGTTGAACTTAATAACCATGTGCTGTGTAAAGGTGATTCAACAGGGTCAGCAACCGTTACAGCTTCCGATGGAGTCACGCCATATACTTATTTATGGGATAATGGTGAAGTAACTCAAACTGCTATAGGGCTAAATGCAGGGTTACATTCAGTAACAGTAACTGATGCAAATGATCAAATAACAACTTGTACAATTATGATAACTGAGCCAGATATGTTAGAAACATCAGCTATTGGAAGTGCAGTAATAGGTTGTGGTTGTTATGGTAATTCCGATGGAAGTATTGATTTAACTGTCTCAGGAGGGACATCACCATATACATATTTATGGAATAATGGAGAAACTACAGAAGATTTAAGTGGGTTGTCAGCAGGTGTTTATGATGTTGTAGTAACAGATTCAAATGGATGTATAGCAACAGAAGAAGTTGTTATCGAAGAGCCAGATATGTTGAGTTGTGAAACAGTAGAAGATAGTCCTGTTAGCGTTCATGGTGGCAGTGATGGAGTAGCTACTGTAACACCAAGTGGAGGGACAGCACCATATGAGTATTTATGGAGTCCAGGAGGAGCAACCACTGCTCAGGCGACTGGCTTATCAGCTGGAATGTATACGGTAACAGTAACAGACAGTTCAGGATGTGAAACGACTTGTGATGTTGTTATTACTGAACCAAATCCAGATAGTGCTAGAGCATTTTGTAGTTATACTCAAGGATTCTATGGGAACCCTGGAGGCTTAGCGTGTATACCAGATAGTCAGAAAGTAAATGCCAAATATATAATGTTAGGGGCATTGAATGCGTCTGGAGGACAAGTTGACTTTGGTGATAAAAATACTAATAAATATTTTAGATTATTTTTAGGAGATATACAGAATGATAATATATTTAAATTATTACCAGGAGGTGGTCCATCAAAATCATTACTAGGATATGCAACCTATAATGATAATACAACATGGTCTAATGTTCCTTTAGTTGATAAAGGTCCGAGAAGAGGAGCTATAAAAAATAATTTACTGAGCCAAACGATGACTTTGTATTTCAATTTACATGCAGATAAGTCATTAAGTTCTTATCAATTAGAAGAGACTTTCTATACGGCATCAACTTTAGATTGTGGTTCAGAAGAATATGATGAAACTTCAATTCAAATGTTTAAGATATCATCAGATGTTATTAGTTACCTTGAACTAAATGATATGGCAACTGTTCAGGGATTGTTTGAATTAGCAAATAGAGCTTTAGGAGGTAATGATATAGGAAGTCTTTCTTGTTCTAGTATAACAGATGCTGTTGATACAATTAATAATGGTTTTGATGAATGTAGAGTTTTACTGCCAGAAAGTGTTTATGATTCAGTTGTACAAGGGTTAGATAATGACAAACCAATATTTTCTGCTTATCCTATACCGTTTATAGATACAATTAATATTAGATACGAAATTGATGGAGCCACTGAAGCAACAATTCAAGTATTCGATTTACAAGGTAGATTAGTGAAATCTATAGTAGATAAAGATATTTACTATCATAAAGTAAAAACATTAGATTTAGATTATAAAATATTTGCAAATCAAATGTATTTTATAAAAGTAAATACTAATAATAGAAGTACACTATTAAAAATAATATCTGTAAAATAATTAAATTAATAACCTTAAAATTAAAAGCTGTCATTTTTGGCAGCTTTTTTGTTATACTAAATTTGTATAAATTGCGTCACATAAAATAAACAGACCATGCAGAAACTACTCTTACTATTTTCAATGTTTTTAATTACTAATATGTTTGCTCAAAATATCAATCAGTTTGATGATAACGGTAAGCGCCATGGCAAATGGGAAAAAAAATATGAAGGAAGTGATAAGTTCAGATACCAAGGGCAGTTTAATCATGGTAAAGAAGTAGGTGTCTTTAAATTTTATCATAAAGCAGCAGTTGGGAGTCACCCTTCATGTATAAAAGAGTTTAAAATTGATTCTGATACGGTTGGTGTAAAATATTACAGTTCAAAAGGAATTTTCTTATCAGAAGGGAAAACCAAAGGAAAGTTACGTGTAGGGAAATGGAAATCTTATGAAAGAAATTCTGGAGTTTTAGTAGATGTAGAAAACTATGTAGATGGAAAGTTACATGGTGTTAAAACATCATATTATAACGATGGTAAAATATTACAAACTCAAGAGTATAAAAATGACAAGTTACATGGTAAAAAAATCATGTATGCGCCTAATGGAAAAGTGTCAAGTGAATACGGGTTTGTAAACGGAAAATCTCATGGGTATTTTGTAGAGTATGATAAAAATGGAGATAAAGAAAAAACAGGTAAGTATGATATGAATAAGCCAAGAGGTGTATGGAAGTATTATGCTAATGGAAAATTGATAAAATCTGTAGACTATACATTATCTAAAAATCCATTAAAAAAGAAGAAAAAGAAATAGAACTTATTTAGAAATAGTATTACATATAAAAAGTCCGTTTCGGACTTTTTATATTTTGTAACTTTGCGGCTTTAAAGTAAATTGTTAAAAGAAGATGAAGAGAGTAATAGTTGGTTTGTCAGGAGGAGTAGATTCAAGTGTCACGGCATATTTGTTAAAAAGAACAAGGCTATGAAGTTATTGGGCTATTCATGAAAAATTGGCATGATGATTCCGTAACAATTTCTAATGATTGTCCTTGGCTTGATGATAGTAATGACGCTATGCTTGTTGCTGAAAAACTAGGGGATTCCGTTTCAAACAGTAGATTTGTCTGTTGAATATAAAGATAGAATAGTTGATTACATGTTTAAAGAATATGAGATGGGACGTACGCCAAACCCAGATGTTCTATGTAATCGAGAAATTAAATTTGATGTGTTTTTAAAAATTGCATTAGATCTTGGAGCAGATTTTGTTGCTACAGGACACTATTGCAGAAAAGGTATTATTGAAAAAGATGATAAAGAAATCTATCAATTAAAAGCAGGTGCTGATACGAATAAAGATCAGTCGTATTTCTTATGTCAATTATCGCAAGAGCAATTGTCAAAAGCTTTGTTCCCTATTGGTGAATTAACAAAGCCAGAGGTTAGAAAAATTGCTGCAGAACAAGATTTGGTTACTGCTGACAAAAAAGATTCTCAAGGCTTGTGTTTTATTGGTAAAGTGAAATTACCAGATTTTTTGCAACAAAAATTGCAACCTAAAGCTGGTGATATTGTTGAAATTTCTTCTAACCATGCAGTATATAATGTAATTACACCTAAATTTAAAGATAAAGAAACTGAGCTGTCGTATTTATCTAAGAAACATACCTATAATATAACTGATGGTAAAATTGTAGGAAAGCATCAAGGGGCACATTATTTTACAAAAGGACAACGTAAAGGTCTTGCTGTGGGAGGAACACCACTACCTTTATTTGTTATTGATACAGATGTGAAAGAGAATGTGATATATACCGGACAAGGTGGAAGTCACCCAGGCTTGTTTAGAAAAGCATTATTTATTCAAAATGAAGAAATTCATTGGGTAAGAGAAGATATGAGTTTGGAGAATGGAGAAAGCTTAAAAGTTAATGCACGTATAAGATATCGTCAGACTTTACAAAATGCTATACTTTATAAAGTCGATAATGGAATTTTTGTGGAGTTTGAAAATCAGCAAAGTGCAATTACAGAAGGACAATTTGCGGCATTTTATATTGATGATGAGTTAGTTGGATCGGGAGTAATTTCGTAAATTACTCACTATAAGATAAATAAGTATTAATAGCATGGATAAAATATTACTACTAACCTTATGTTTTTTTGTAAATATAATATCTGCTCAAGAACATGCTTGGGTATATTTAGATAGCAAAGAAAACGTGGCTACATATATTGCTAACCCTTTAACAATGTTAACTCAAAAAGCATTAGACAGAAGAGCAAATCAAGGTATTTCCTTAGATTATTCTGATGTGCCAGTAACGCCAAGTTATATAACTGACATTTCAAATGCTTCGGGTATCACTTATATTGGTGCGTCTAAATGGTTAAATGCCATACATGTTGTTGGATTAAAAGCAGATATTGATGCACTTCCAGGACAATTTGCCTATATAAGCTCTATTGAATTTGCAGATAATTCATTAAATTTTGGAGGATCTACTTCAGGAGGATCTACATCAAGGATAAGTAGGGATAAATTCCCAGAAGAAAATGCATTGCGTATAATGTACGATTACGGTCAAGCACAAAACCAGATGGAAATGTTTAATGCCCATAAACTACATGAACAAAATTTTACTGGTACAGATATGATTATAGCAGTTATTGATGCCGGTTTTCCAAATGTTGATACCAATCCGGGCTTTGATAAAATAAGAACGAACGGACAAATTTTAGGGGGTTATGATTTTGTAAATGATTCAAGTAATTTTTATACAGGGCATTCACACGGATCAAATGTGTTGTCTTTTATTGCCGGGTATTATGATGGAGGAACAAAATATGTAGGTTCTGCACCAGATGCAGACTTCTATTTGTATATTTCTGAAGATGCTACACCAGAAACACCTGCTGAAGAAACTTATTGGGTTATGGCTGCTGAACAAGCTGATTATGTTGGTGTGGATTTAATTAATACTTCTTTAGGGTATTCTGAATTTGATGACTCTAGATATGATTACGACTATACTACAGATTTAGATGGCGCTACCGCTTTTATTACTAGAGGTGCAGAAATAGCTTTTTCTAAAGGAATTATTTTAGTAAATTCAGCAGGTAATTCAGGTAATGACACATCTTGGGATAGACGAATTTTAGTGCCTTCTGATGGTCCAAACGTTTTAACTGTAGGTGCAGTAAACGCTTCAGGAAATTACGCGTCTTTTAGTTCAAGAGGGCCTACATCTGATAATAGAATTAAGCCAGATGTTAGTGTGCAAGGTCAAGGTGCATATTATATAACTACTGGTGGGAGTGTATCTTCTGGTAATGGTACATCATATTCGTCTCCTTTATTGGCAGGAGGAATTGCTTGTCTATGGCAAGCCTTACCTAATGCAACAAATGCAGAAATAACACAATATGTAAAAGAGTCTGCGTCAATTTATGCGACGCCAAACTATACTTTAGGTCATGGAATTCCAAATTTAGAATTAGCACAAACATTAAATGTAAATAGTTTTGATTTACAGGGTGGTATATCTATTTACCCTAACCCAACGAGTGACTATATTTATGTTAATTTTCCGAATAAAATTTCTAAAATTAATATCATGATTTTAGATGTGTTGGGTAAAAAAGTATTTCAGAAGAATGCATATAGCAATCAGAATAAAATTGACATGAGCCATTTATCTGATGGTGTATATTTTGCGAAAATTACACAGAACTCTGAGTCTAAAACATTTAAAATTATAAAAGAGTAATTACTATAAATAGTTTGTTATAATGAACCTTTCTGTATCTTGCAGAAAGGTTTTTTTATTTAAAATTATGGCAAATAAAATATGCGATTTATTTCATATTGAATATCCAGTTATACAAGCTGGTATGATATGGAATTCTGGTTGGAAATTAGCATCAGCAGTAAGTAATGCTGGTGGATTAGGGTTAATAGGAGCAGGGTCAATGTATCCTAATGTGTTGCGTGAACATATTCAAAAGTGTAAAAAAGCGACCTCTAAACCTTTTGGAGTTAATGTGCCAATGTTATACCCAAACATAAAGGAGATAATGGATATCATTGTTGAAGAAGGTGTTAAGATCGTTTTTACATCTGCGGGTAACCCTAAAACATGGACATCATGGCTTAAAGAGCAAGGTATTACTGTTGTTCATGTGGTCAGTAATGTCAAATTTGCATTAAAAGCAGAGGCGGCAGGAGTAGATGCAATTGTAGCAGAAGGTTTTGAAGCTGGTGGACATAATGGAAGAGAAGAAACAACAACATTAACCTTAATCCCTATGGTTCGTGAAGCCATTCAAATTCCATTAATTGCAGCAGGAGGAATTGCAACTGGACGTGGAATGCTAGCTACAATGGTTTTAGGAGCAGATGGAGTTCAAGTTGGTAGTAGGTTTGTAGCAAGTGTGGAGTCTTCTGCGCATCAGAAATTTAAAGATGTTGTTGTAAACGCTCAAGATGGTGATACACAATTAACCTTAAAAGAACTGGCGCCAGTGCGTTTGATAAAAAATAAATTCTTTAATGATGTGCAGGAACTGTATAAAACAGCTCCAAATGCCGAGCAACTAAAAGACCTCTTAGGTAGAGCACGAGCAAAAAGAGGTATGTTTGAAGGCGATTTGGAAGAAGGTGAATTAGAAATTGGGCAAATTGCAGGACTGATACATGATATAAAACCAGCTGCGACCATTTTAAAAGAAATTATAGACGAATTTGAAACCGTCAAAAGAGAAGTGATTAGTTATTAAATAAAAAAGGTGTTGCAATGCAACACCTTTTTTATTTAATAACATTAAAGCCTACCAATCGTCATTTTTGGTAGGGTCATTTTGCTCAGCGGTAATTTTTTTAGTTAACTCATCAATTAAAATCAACATCTTTCTATGTGTGTCTTTCTTTAAGACAGTCCAACCGCGAATTGAAATTTTTGTAAAAGTACAATCTGGTTCGGCATCTTCTAAGTCTCCAGCATCTTCAGGATCTCCAGTATGTTTGAAATTCGTGAAAATATATCGATATTTACCTTCTTTTGCACCCAATTGGAATTTAAAGTTGGCAGTTCCTGTTGTCTTTTCAGAACTCTTATTAACTGGATATTCTATTTCAGCAGAAGCTTTAAAGGTAATTTTTGAACCTGGAACATCTTCTTCTACAGTATAATTTTTCTTAGCACCCCATTCTTTTGCAATATCATACAGTTGTTGTGATGTCATACCACTGGCATCTACAGTTTTCATAAATGTAATTTTACCAGATTTGGTGTCAACAGGTAAATCTTGGGCTTTACTAGTAACAATAGTTGTTAAAAAAAGTAGTGTGAAGGCTATTTTTCGCATGTGTTTTTAATTTTATTTTTTTGTCAATATACAAACAAAATATAAATGATAATAATCCGTTTGTGTATAGGTAATGTGTTCAGTTAAAAAACACTATTTTTACTTCGTTATAAAATTTATTTTTTTGATAGAAATTAGAACATATACTGCAGAAGATAAACTGTGCTGGAATGCGTTTGTTGCGTCAGCAAAGAATGCTACATTTTTGTTTGATCGAGATTTTATGGATTATCATAATGACCGATTTACTGATCATTCTTTGTTATGTTTTAATAACAAAAAACTGGTGGCAGTATTGCCGGCTAATATTGTTGAAAATAGGCTTTATTCTCATCAAGGTTTAACTTATGGAGGATTGGTTTTTCAAGATGATACAAAGTTATTTGACGCATTCGAAATTTATAAATCGATATTAATTTTTCTTCATAAAAAAAATATCGAAACACTTAATATAAAAGTTATTCCTACATTTTATAACCAATTGCCTTCTGATGAATTGGAGTATTTCATGTTTAAATCTGACGCTAAACTATTAAAACGCGATGTTTTAATGGTTATTGATTATAAACATCAATTAAAATTTAAAAAGAATAGAAGAGAAGGAATAAATAAGGCAAAAAGACATGGTTTAACGTTAAAAGTGGAATCAAATTTTGATGATTTTTGGAATGAAATTTTGATTCCTAATTTAAATAAAAAGCATGCTGTTAGTCCAGTGCATTCTTTAGCTGAGATTAAAAAATTGGCGAGAAAATTCCCAAACAATATTCAACAGGTTAATGTGTATAAGGATGGGGAATTAGTGGCTGGATCAACAATTTTTCTAACAAAAACAACGATTCATCCCCAATATGTTTCTGGTAATATTGATAAGAATACATATGGAAGTTTAGATTTGTTGTATGATCATATTATAAATAATTACCGTACAGATAAACAATATTTTGATTTCAATATATCGAGTGAAGAAAATGGTGCAATTATAAATCAAGGGTTGATTTTTTGGAAAGAAGGTTGTGGTGCACGAAGCTTTGTTGCCAATACTTATGAAGTAAATACAGAAGTCGGGAATTCATTAAAATTAGAGTTGAAATGATACAGTTTTTAGATGTACAAAAAATAAACGCACGTTTTGAAACTGAATTTAAAATTGCTTTTTCTGAGTTTTTAAATAAAGGTCAATGTATATTAGGTAATAGCCTATCTGAGTTTGAATCTGAGTTTTCAGCGTATTGTGGTACAAAATTTTGTTCTGGTGTAGCAAGTGGATTGGACGCTATTGAACTCATTTTTAAAGGGTATATTGAACTGGGGAGGTTGACAAAGGGAGATGAAGTTTTAGTACCTGCAAACACCTATATCGCATCGATTTTAGGAATTGTCAAAGCAGGGTTAAAACCTGTATTGGTAGATGTTTCTACAGGCAATTTTAATATAACAGCTGCTGATATAAAACAACATATCACGCCTCAAACAAAAGCCATTCTTGTGGTTCATCTATATGGAGAACTTGTGCAAATGGATGCGATAAATGCTTTAGCGAAATCAAAAAACATTTTAGTTGTAGAAGATGCTGCACAGGCTCATGGCGCAGTAGCTGACAATCAAAAAAAAGCAGGTGACTTATCTGACGCATCGGCATTTAGTTTTTATCCGAGTAAAAATCTTGGCGCTTTAGGAGATGGTGGTGCCATAACTACAAATGATAAAGCGTTGTATGCTGTTGTAAGTAAATTAAGGAATTACGGGACCTCAACAAAATATAAGAACGAGATTAAAGGTGTCAATTCTCGTTTAGATGAATTACAAGCGGCGTTTTTATCTATAAAATTAAAAGTGTTAGACGCTGATAATGAAAAGAGAAGGGGCTTAGCGAAATATTATTTATCGCATATAAAGAACGATAAAATTATTTTACCACACTATAATAACTCTAAGAATCATGTGTTTCATGTGTTTGTAATTAGAACAACTCAAAGAAACGAATTACAAGAATATTTATTAAAACACGATATTCAAACGGTTATACATTACCCAATACCTCCACATAAACAAAAAGCCTTAACTGAGTTTTCAAAATTAAATTTCCCGAATACGGAGCAATTGCATGATGAGGTTTTGAGTTTGCCAATAAGCCCAACTCAAACAATAAAAGAAACAGAGTTTATTATTTCAATATTAAATCAATTTTAGTTGAAGATACCAGCGTTTATAAAGGATAATTTATTGTTGAAAATCACGTCGTTAAACACTGGAGGAATAGCAATTAAAACATTATTAGGATTAGTGTCTCAGCGAATTGTTGCAGAAAAACTAGGGCCTGCAGGTGTTGCTTTTATCGGTGATTTAAGGAATATGATTCCGATGATACAGTCTTTTTCTACGTTAGGAATGTTTAATGGTATAGTGAAATATGTAGCTGAACATAAGGAGAGTAAAGACGAATTGCTAAAGTTGTTTTCTACTACATTTGTATTGCTTTTATCATTAAGTATCATTTCATTTTGTGTGTTGTTTTTCGGTGCAACTTATTGGAATGACTTACTGTTTTCAAAAGCGAATGATTTCACTTTTATATTTAAAGTATTAGCATTTGCTGTACCGTTTATTGCCATGAATAGAATTGTAAATGGTGTTATTAATGGGCTTTCGGCATATAAAAAATTTGTAAAAATAGAGTTGATTAGTTACACTTTAGGCGTAATTTTATTACTTACATTACTTTATTTTAAACAGTTGAATGGTGCACTATTTGCTATTGCAGTATTACCAATTGTACAGTTTGTAATCCTTTTTTATGTTTTCTCAAAAACCTTAGCAGAATACTTAGATTACAAAAACTTATCGTTAAATCTGTCATATGGAAATAAACTTTTAGGGTTTACCATTATGTCATTTGTAGCTACTTTATTGGGTAATTATGTAGAGATTGATTTACGTGGACATTTGAAGCATAAAATAAGCGAAGTTGATGCCGGGTATTGGACCTCAATGACCAATTTATCACGTCAATATTTAATGTTTTCTTCTGCTATTCTTACTTTATATGTGATTCCTAAATTTTCTAAAATTAAGACTAGTGTTGATTTTAGAAATGAAGTTTTTAATATTTATAAAACTCTACTACCGCTTTTTGCAATTGGTATGCTACTAATTTTTGTTTTAAAAGATTGGGTAATTAATATCACTCATGGTGATGGGTTTTTAGGAATGAAGCCATTGTTTAAATGGCAATTATTGGGAGATTTTGTTAAAATAGCATCAATAATAATTGCGCATCAATTTTTGGCAAAAAAAATGGTGAAACAATTTATTATAACAGAAATGATATCATTAGTGTTGTTTTATGTATTTTCAGTGTTCTTTATAAAAACACTGGGTGCAGAAGGTATAGTTTTAGCACATTTTATAAGGTATGTTTTATACTTTATAATTGTAGTGCTGTTATTAAGAAAACACTTGTTTGGGGACATTAGTATTAATAATTCATAATATAGAAATTAAATGAAGTTAATAACGTATGAAGATTTTATAGATGTTTATTTAAAATTTAAGCAAAGAGGGGTGTTTTTTATTTTATCTAAATTTAATTTAATTTCAAATAAACGTACTGAAAGTGCATTTAGTAAAACGTTTGAAAACACTTCAAATTGGTGGGATATTCCATATGTTACAAAGAGGTGGAATGTTTTAATTAGCGGAGATGAAAATATTAATAAAACAGAGTATTTGTATAAGAATTTATTAAATGAGAAAAGTAATTTAAAATTACTATCTCTAGGGTCAGGAACTTGTGAATACGAAATGGCACTTTCTTCACATTCTTGTTTTAGTAAAATAACCTGTGTTGACTTAGCAGAAAACAGAATAGAAGCTGCAAAGAAAAAAGCTAAATTCAAAGATATTTGTAACATGGAGTTTGTCTGTGGGTCAATTTATGATCTAGAATTTAAAAATAACAACTTTGACATTGTGTTATTTAATTCTTCACTTCACCACTTTAAACCTGTTGAAGAGTTGATAAAAGAGAAAGTTGTAAGCTATTTAAAGTCGGACGGATATCTAGTAATAAACGAATATGTAGGTCCTAATAGAATGCAATATTCTAAAAAACAAATTAAATTCATAAATGAAGGTCTTAATTTGATTGATAAAAAATATAGAGTTTTATTAGGCACAAATTTGTTAAAGAGAAAATACTATGGTTCAGGAATTATTAGAATGATAATTGCAGATCCATCTGAATGTATTGAATCTATTAAAATAATACCAGCTATACATGAAGCATTTGAGGTGATTTTAGAAAAATCTTATGGCGGTAATATATTAGCACCGGTATTAAAGGATATATCATATAATTTTTTAGAATTAGATGAAGATAAAATCAATAATTTGGATAGGTTATTTAAGTTTGAAGATGAATATTTAAAGTCAAATAAGAGTGATTTTGTTTTTGGAATATATAAAAAGAAATAATAATTTTATTCTGTGAATATGAAATGTAAAATTCATAATAGATGATGAATTATTTCAGATAGAGGTTTAAGAAAATATTCTGTTCTTGATAATATAAAATATAAGCATATGTATTCTGAAAAGTGGTTTCAAGAATATCAAGTTAGATAGTTGTATTAGAGCTATGTTTTTCCGAAAATTAATTAACAGTCCACTTATTTAAATACTTTTCTGCTGATAGCACATAGTGATGTTCATTTTCTATAAAAGCTCTAGCGTTTTTCGAAATTTCAATGATTTTATTTGGATTTAAAATTAACCATTCTAATTTATCTGCAATTGCTTTTGCGTTTGGAAGCGCATTAATAGCTACAGTATTTTCATTTAAACCATACCAATCTGACCATTCTTTTTCAGCACCAGTAAACACCACTTTACCTTTAGCCATAGCTTCTAAGGCATTAAAACCTTGATCATATGCGTAAACTTGATCTAATAAAATATGAGCCCTATTATAGGAGTTAATATACTCTTTGTACGGTAGGTTTTTAACAGTTATGATTTCAATTTTATCTTGATGTTTTGACGTAATGATATCTAAAGCTTTTTCAAAAATATCATTCCCTTTCTTGTAATAATTATGCGAATTAATACCGTGAAATATGATGATTTTATTTTTTATTAAAGGTGCTTGGTAAGTAAATTCCTCTAGTTTTATTGGGTTAGGAACCATTCCTAAATATTTAGGGTGATTCTGTAAAGGAAAATGATAATCTAAATCTGATGCAATAACACCTTTTATATATTTGAAAATATACTGATGTAATTTTTTAAATTCAGGCTTTAAATATTTGTATGAATATGAAAAATGTCCTTTTGAAACTTTATTGTCAATATATGGCGAAAGTATTGAGTAGCGCGGAATTTGTTTGTCCGCATAAGAAATACTTATATGATCATCACCACAGGATGATAAGTACACTTTTTTATTATTATTTAATATTAAATTAAAGATTTTAGTTTCAATAGAAGCGGTACATTGAAATGGTGTTTCATTAATAATTTGTACAGCATCATATCCCGATAATTGTGATTTTAGTGTTTTAATTTGCAGCCATATAGAAATGGAATATAAATCTGTTCGGAAGATTTTTTTAATTACTTTTCCTAATAGATTTAATAGCTTATTGTTGCTAAAGTAGTTTCTGATTTTTATATCTACATCTACTTTTTTAAACCCATCATTTAACCCTACAACAATAGCTTCATGCCCTAATTTAATTAAACCGTCTTTTAAAAACCGATGTAAGCTATTGTATTCTCCAATTAATAGAATTTTCATTTACAGAAAAAGGTTACTTTTGTTATAATGATATCAAAAATAAACTTTCAAATTTTAATTGCGACAATGGATAGAGAAAATTTAGATTTTCTTTATAAAATGTTTCCTAAGCATAAGATTGAGAGTTTAGATATTATTATAGTCAATCAAACCAAGCTTGAAAAACTACAACTTAATTCAAATGTTGAATCTGTGAAAGTGATTAACTCTTATGATAGAGGTTTGTCGAAAAGCAGGAACTTGGCACTAGAGCATGCAACATCAAATTGGTGCTTAATTGCAGATGATGATTTGGTGTATTATAGTGGGTTTGAAAAAATAATTGCTGATGGAATAGAGGAGTATAATTCTTCTGGGGTAATTGTTTTTAAATCTATGGCTGATGAAAAAACACCTAGACGACTTTTTCCTAAAAGCTCAAAACTACAGCTTAATGCATTTGAAAAATTTGATGTAGCTTCTTTTGAGATGTTACTTAATAGGTCAAAAAAACCAATAGTTTTTTTTAATGAAAAATTTGGTTTGGGGTCAGATGAGTTTTTGTTTGGAGAGGAAGCTGTACTCATGTGTGATTACATGAAAAATCATAGAAATATTTCTTATTATAATAAACCGATTGTATTTCACCCTAATGAAAGCACTGGGACATTATATAACCATCCCTTACGCTATTATACAAAAGGAGGTGTGTTAAAATATATGTATCCCAAAACATTTAAGACATGGATTTATATTCAATTGTTTTTTGACTTAAAGCAGTGTAAAATAAAATTTTATAATATTTATAAGAATTATAAAGAAGCGCTTAGAGGTGCTAATACATTAAAGAGAAAAACTAATGCAACAAACTAAAGTTACCGATAATAAAACACTTGACATTCCTAAGATAGCTGATCCAAGAGGTAATTTGTCGGTTATAGAAAATGATGTGATTCCGTTTGAAATGAAACGTATTTATTATTTATATGATGTGCCAAGTGACTCATTTAGAGGAGGACATGCTCATAAAAAACTATACCAGTTTCTAATTGCTATCAGTGGTAGTTTTGATGTGAAGTTAAATGATGGTAGTAATGAAACTACTATTACATTAAATAAACCCAATAAAGGATTACTTATAGTGCCTGGTACTTGGCGTGAATTGAATAATTTTTCTTCTGGTGCAGTTTGTTTAGTTGTGGCTTCTGAAGTTTTTATAGAAGATGATTATATAAGGGATTATGACTTATTTAAAAACTATAAAACAAAACCGTTTTAATCTTTTTACCAATTGTTTACAATGCCAAAGGCTAATAAGTGCAAATTGGGGTAGACTCAGCAATATTCTGTTTTTTAGGGTTATAGAGTTGTAGTTTATACCGTCTTTATAAAATTCAAATAGACTTGTATTCCCAAATATTTTTTGGCGCAATGCATATTCTACGCGATACATATCATTGAATTTTTTTAATGAAGGGTTATTTTTCTCTTCTTCTAAGAAATTGTCAAAAGTCATATGTTTTCTTTTAGAAGGATTAATCTTTGAAATTCTATTTATAGCGTCTACTTTATAAATTGCAGTTGTCAATTTTGAAAATGCGACAGGTTTTTTTAAAGCTAATCTAGTCCAGTATTCGGTATCTTCTCCAGCTCCTAGCGTAATGTTTTCATTAAAAAAACCAACGGTTTTGATACTGTCTGATGGTATGGCTACTGCAGATGTCCATGCAATACGATATTTCATACTCGCCTTAAAAAAATCTGATACAATACCTTGCCAATTATCAATTTTAGGCAGTGTGGGGAATTTAGGATTAATTATATAACCACATCCATAGTCGAAATAATAGTTGGTGCAATACATACCACAATTTGGAAACTCTGTAATTAATTCGTTTAGATTTTGTAGATGATTTTTTTTCCAGATATCATCAGCGTCTAAAAAAGAAAAATACTCTCCTTTTGCTTGTTGCATTGCAAAATTACGAGTTTGTGAAACCCCCTTGTTATCTCTGTTGTAAATTGTTAATCTTTTATCAGTTATTTTCTTTACTTCTAATAAACTATCATCTGTAGATCCGTCATTTACAACAATGATTTCAAAGTCAGTAAATGATTGATTTAAAACACTAATAATTGTATCTACTATATGTGCGTCTTTATTATAAAGAGGTATGATTACAGAAAATTTAGGCATTTTTATAAGTGTTTAACGTGCAAAAATAGCCTAATCTATATAAATCTAAATAGTAAAGTTTAGGGGAGTTCCCTAGTAGGTTACGCTTAAATGTTTTTTTTAAGCATTTATAAAAATATGTATATGGAAGTACTAAATTTAATTTTTTAAGTTTTAAAAATGTTTTTAATAAGCCATTATCATGGTTATTAGAAAAAAGATTGTTTTGATATAGCTTAAAAATAGTGTAAGTGGCTAGCTCTTGCTTGTGTAAAAAGTCAATGTTGTCTTCTAAACCAATGTGATATACTTTATTGTTGATATGGATTATTGTGCTATTCAACTCTTTTAGTTGTGCTGAAAAAAAATTATCAAATCCATACCAGTTCTGTGTCAAATTCTGATTAATTTTCAAAAAAAGATTTTTCTTTATTAAAATATTTCCAGAAGCAATACTTTTATATGGCGTGGTTTTTCTTTTTTGAAGGGCTATGTCTTCTCGTTGATGTCCGTATACCCATCTAAGCAGATGTTCTTTTTCTGGTTGTTCTTCTTGATACTTTAAACCACCATAAATACAATCATGTTTTATGTTTATGTAACTAATATAGATGCTTAAAAAACTGTTGAGTGCTGGGATAACATCAACGTCTAAAAATAAGATCCAATTATAGGTTGCATTATTAGCTAATAATTGTCTAGTTTTTGTTCGGCCAATATTTGTCTTGTTTTCAAGAAGTTTAATTTGTTGAGATGCAAGGTAATTTATGTTTTCTGTTTTCAACTGAGTATCTGTCGAACAATCATCACAACAAATAATCTCTATTGTGCCATCAATACTCTTAGCTTGTAGTAGTAGTTCTTTTACTAATGTAACAACATTGTAATTATGTATAGGTATAAGTATTGAAAGCATTTAAGAGTTTTACAAAATAAAGATGCGAAAATATTTATTAGAAATCAATTTTCCTGAAATAAAACGTATTTTTGAGAACATTTATTATGTAAAATGAATAGAAAGGAAATAGCAGATTGTGTTTTAAAGAAATTAGAGATTCATAAAAGCGAATTGTCTGAACTTTATAATGCATCTAATTCTATTATTTCTTATTTTTTTATTGATGATGTATTGCCTAGTGCTTTGTTAGAAAAAGCTAATGCTGTATTCCCGCTTACTAGTGATTGTTCTTTAAAGAAAAGCTTAAAAGAACAGAAATATGTATCAGCTCAAATGAATACACACCATCCTATTTTAGAAGAGATTTTATTTGCTTTTCAGGATGTTAGAGTAGTAAAATGTATTCAAGATATTTGCGGTATTGAGTCACCAATTGAACCCGACGCTAATTTGTATGCAGGAGGATTATCGTTAATGAATAAGGGCTGTTTTTTAAATCCGCATTTAGATAATTCACATGATGCTGAACGTTCTCGCTGGCGTGCATTAAACTTATTATTATATATATCTCCAGACTGGAAACTCAACTATGGAGGGAATTTGGAGCTATGGCCAGAGGGTGTTAATGGAAGCTCAATAGAAATTTTGAGTAAATTCAATAGGTTAGTAGTTATGGAAACTCATGATGCTTCTTGGCATTCTGTAAATGAAATAGCTGTTAATAAAGAACGCAAATGTATTTCTAATTACTTTTTTTCACCTACACCGTTAACAATGCATAAGGGATTTCATGTAACGACGTTTAAAGGTAGGCCAAATCAAAAATTAAGAACTGCAATTTTAAAAGCAGACAGTAAGTTGCGAATGGGAATATTGAAGTTTTTTAAAAAGGGGATTAGAAAGAACCCGCACATTTATAAGAAATGAAACTACTTCAAATACATAAAATACCAAAGCTAGTTTTCTTAGCCTTTTTATTATTATGCACCATATCGTTAATATCGGTTAGTTATATAGGAGCTATTGTATCTTCAGATTCTAGGGCGTATTTTGGTATGTGGCCTTATGTTTCTGCTGGATATCCTTTTTTATTAAGAGGGCTTCACAAATTATTCGGGGAAAGTTATCCGAATTTTGCAGTAGCATTTCAGTTCTTTACAGTTATAGGCTCAATATACTTTTTTATAAATGTATTTTTAATGCGCTTCAGGTTAAGAATATATCAGCTCATAGTACTATTATTATTGTTGTTTTACCCAATTTTTGATTCTAACTTATGGGTAGTCAATAATATTAGCACAGAAGGATTAAGCTACTCACTTTTTTTATTGATGATAGTCTCATGTTATTTTGTATATGTACAACGACAATTAAAATGGTATTTCATACTATTATTGCTAACCACACTATTGGTAACTATTCGAGGGCAATTTAAGTTTATGATTCCTCTGTTTTTATTCATAGAGTTAGTACTTCAGTATAAAGACAGAAAATTTAATTGGAAGGCTATACTTGTTGTTTTTGCAATACCACTATTCACGTATGTTATTGATGTGTCATATCATAGAGTAGTACAGAAACAATTTTTCACAACGCCGTTTACATGGACAACATTAGTGAGTTCTGTTCTATTTGTGTCAGATGAATCTGATGCCCAGTATATAAAAACAGAAGAGGCGAAAACGATTTTTAACAAAATACATAGTGAGTTTCGTGTTAAGAAAATAGGGTATAAAGATCATAAGTATTTTAAAGAACCGATAGATTATAATTATGTGTTTTTTCATTATGAATATCCAACAATATGTAATCAAACAGTTCAACGAGTTGCAGTGAGGTATTTTGAAGAACAACACCAAGATAAAATAAAAGCATATATAGATACAGAAAGGGTGCATAAGCAATTGTTTTTTGACTTAATGCCGCATAATTTCACAAAATGGGTAGCATTAGCTTTTCAAAGTTTTAAAAGTGGTATAGGAGGAATAACCATCGCTTTAGTCTTTATTATATGTACAGTTCTGTTATTAAAGTATTATATGATTAACAATGATAAATTACTGTTATTTGCCGCGTTTTTGTTTTTGATTATTTTAGCTAATAAAGTATTAGTGAGTATAACTGTTCATTGTATTATAAGATATTTCTTTTATACTAACTGGATTCCAGTTTTCTTACTATTTTTGGGTTTAAATGCAGTAAAAATTAAAACCGATTAATTCAAAAAATAACATACAATTATCTATTGTAATGCCATGTTTAAATGAGGCAGAAACACTAGCATCCTGTATTCAAAAAGCACAGTTTTTTCTGAAAAATAATAATTTATATGGAGAAGTTATTGTTGCAGATAATGGCAGTACAGATGGATCGCAACAAATAGCGTTAGATAATAATGCTGTTGTTGTAAATGTGCCACTGAAAGGGTATGGAAGTGCAATTAGAGGAGGTGTTCAAGCAGCACAATCAGAATATATTATTGTTGGAGATTCAGATGATAGTCATGACTTAGAAAATTTAGAACTCTTTTATCAGCATTTGAAGAATGGATTAGATTTGGTTGTCGGAAACCGCTTTAAAGGTGGATTGAATAAACAGGATATGCCGTTTATGCATAGGTATATAGGTAACCCAGTATTAACCGGATTAGGTAATTTGTTTTTCAAAACAAAAATTGGTGACTTTCATTGTGGATTAAGAGGTTTAACTAAATCGGCTTTTAATACAATGAATTTAGCTACAACAGGTATGGAGTTTGCTTCAGAAATGATAGTAAAGGCTAAGCTCAATAATTTAAAAATAATAGAAGTGCCAACAAAGGTTTTCCCAAGCGGAAGATCAAGGGCTGCACACTTACAAACATGGCCAGATGGTTGGCGTCATTTGCGTTTTTTATTATTGTATAGTCCAAAATGGTTGTTCTTCTACCCAGGGTTTATACTTGGCGCAATTGGTGTTGTGTTAATGGTATTGCTAATGCTCAATAAATTTAATGGAGCAGTTGAGCTACTTTATGGCTTATCTTCAGCTTTAATGTTGGGTGGGTTTCAATTTGTATTGTTTTATGCACTGACAAAAATTTACGCAACTAATCATGGTTTAATACCACAATCAAAAAACTACCAATCAATTTTCACGAAATTCACTCTAGAAAGAGGTTTGGTTTTTGGTTTTTTGTTAATGGTTGTCAGTGTGTTAAGTATCCTGATTAATATTAATTTTAGTACACTTGGCTTAGAGAATAAACCAATGGTGTTTATAGCATTGGTGTCTTCTTGCTTAAGTATTCAAATTGTATTATTCAGTTTTTTCTTTAGTATTTTAGGGTTAAAAGGAAATACGTCTAATTAGTCTTTTTTTGCACTACTTCAAAAATCTTATTGTCTTGTAACTTCAGAGTTTTTGAAGGGTATTTTAAAATTAATGCATAATCATGAGTAGCCATTAAAATGGTATTACCATTCTGGTTAATCTCTCTTAAAATTGCCATAACTTCAATACTAGTTTGTGGGTCTAAGTTTCCAGTAGGTTCATCTGCAATAATTAATTCAGGATCATTAAGTAGTGCTCTTGCAATAGCAACACGTTGTTGCTCTCCACCAGAAATTTGGTGAGGGTATTTAAACCCTTTATTTTCCATACCAACTTTAGTTAAAACACTTGTGATTTTTTCTTTAATTTCTGTTTTGTTTTTCCAGCCAGTAGCTTTTAAAACAAATTCTAAATTATCAACTATTGTTCTGTCGCTTAAAAGCTTAAAGTCTTGAAAAACAACACCAAGCTTACGCCTTAAAAACGGAATTTCTTTTTCTTTTAAAGCCGTTAAATCATGACCAACAATAGAGCCTTCACCTTTTTGCAACGGTAAATCGGCATATAAAGTTTTCATAAAACTACTTTTTCCAGACCCAGTTTTTCCAATTAAATAGATAAATTCTCCCTTGTTAATTTTTAAATTAACATGAGATAATACAAGGTTTTCTTTCTGAAAAATTGAAGCGTCTTTTAGCTCTAAAACGGTATCTGACATAAAAAATAATTATAGTTGTAAATGTAGTAACTATAACTTACATAGTAAAACTAAAAACGCAAGATTTTAATTGCTAAGTAATTAAATACTGGTTGTTAAAAGTTAATAAAACATTTGATAACTCTATATAATTATCTTGATTTTTGTGCGTTAATCAATATAGCATATCGTAATTTTACTTTGCATATTTAAGTCAAAACCGAAGACATATCATTATGGGAAAACAACATATAGTCAGCATATTACTATTCGCTTTTATAGTTCATTTTTCACATGCTCAACAATCAAAGATTTATACACATGACAATACAATGTATTTAAAAGCATTATCGTTATATAAATCTGAACAATATGTGGCATCACAAGGATTGTTTCAGAAAATAAAAAATGAGGTTAACGATAATCAATTAAAAGGCGACTGTGCGTATTACATTGCAAACTGTGCTGTGCGTTTAAACCAGCAAAATGCTGATGGTTTAATGGAATCCTTTGTAGAAGAATATCCTACAAGTATTAAAAGAAATAAAGCGTTTAATGATGTTGGTGATTATTATTTTAGAAATAGTAAATATGCCTATGCTTTAAAATGGTATGAAAAGGTTGAAGAAACTACTTTAGGAACAAAAGAAAAGGAAGGTTTTTATTTCAAAAAAGGGTATGCGTTGTTTCATTCTAGTCAGAAAAAACAATCTAAAAAATATTTCAATAAAATTGAAAATTCAGCAACATATGGTTCGCAAGCCAAATATTATTTAGGGTTTTTAGCATATCAAGGTGACGATTACTCAGAGGCGACATCTTATTTTGATCAAGTAAAAGATCAAGAAAAGTATCAAGAGAAAATGGCCTATTTTCAAGCAGATATGAATTTTAAATTGGGTGAATTTGAAAAAGCGATAGATTTAGCAAGTCAGCGTTTACCTTTAGCACAAGAGGAAGAAGAGCGCTCTCAGCTAAATAAAATTGTTGGGGAAAGTTTTTTTAACCTTAAAGATTATAATAAGGCATTAACATATTTAAAAGCATACAAAGGGTTTAAAGGAAAATGGTCAAATACAGATCATTACCAATTAGGATATGTATTTTATAAACGTAATGAATTTGAAGCTGCAATATCAGAGTTTAATAAAATAATAGATGGAGAAAATTTTGTTGCTCAAAATGCGTACTACCATTTAGCTCAATGTTATTTAAAAACAGATAAAAAACCTGAGGCATTAAACGCTTTTAAAAATGCTTCTGAAATGGAGTTTGATACAGGTATAAAAGAAAATTCTTTTTTAAATTATGCAAAATTGAGCTATGAGATTGGAAACCCCTACCAATCAGTTCCAGAAGTATTAACAACATATTTAAAAACATATCCAAATTCTTTAGAAAAAAATGTGATTGAACAGTTGCTTATTGATTCCTATATTACATCTAAAAATTATACAGAAGCATTAGAAATTTTAGAGCATAAAAGTGGGTATGATTACAAAGTTGCATATCAAAAAGTAGCTTTCTATAGGGCTATTGAAATGTTTAATGAAGGTATTTATAATAAGGCATCAGAATTATTTGATAAGGCTATTAATGAGCCAAAAACACCAAGGTTTACAGCCAGAGCACACTACTGGAAAGCAGAATGTGATTATATGTTAAACAATTTTTCTGAAGCAGTAATTGGGTATAAACAATTTGCAATGCAAGATAGTATTGCAAAGTATTCAGAAACAAAACATTTAAATTATCAATTGGGTTATGCCTATTTTAAACAAAAAGAATATGCACTAGCAATCACTAATTTTACAGCATTTATTGAAACAGATAAAGTTGATCAAGGTCGCTTAAATGACAGCTATTTGCGTTTGGGAGATAGTTATTTTATGACAATGGATTATTGGAAAGCTATGGAGGTATATAATGAAGCAAAGAAAATGAATAGTATTGATGCTGATTATGCTCATTATCAAAAAGCAATTTCTTACGGTTTTGTTGGTAAATCAAAAGAAAAAATAGATGATTTAAAATTATTTTTAATTGACTTTCCAGCATCTGAATATAGTGATGACGCTTTATTTGAATTAGGTAATACTTATGTATTGGTAAATGATAATGAGGCCGCATTAAAAACATATGATGAATTAATTTACAATCATACTAAGAGTTCTTATGTGTCAAAATCTTTATTAAAACAAGGTGTTGTGCATTATAATAATGATTCTAATGAGCAAGCGTTAAACAAGTTTAAACAAGTAACGGCAAGTTACCCAAGTTCAGATGAGGCAAACCAAGCTGTAGCAACGGCGAGGTTAATTTATGTAGATCTTGATAGAGTAGATGAGTACGTGTCTTGGGTTAAGACTTTAGATTTTGTAGAGGTTACAAATGCTGATTTAGATAATGCAACTTATGAAGCTGCTGAAAAGCAATTTTTGCAGAATAATGATGTTAAAGCCATTTCTGGTTTTGAAGGGTATTTGAGTGATTTTTCGGACGGAATCCATGCATTGCAAAGTCATTTTTATTTAGGGCAGTTATATTTTAAAACAAAGGAGCAACAAAAATCAATTTCTCACTATCAATATGTTATTGCAAAAGAACGTAATGAATTTACAGAACAAGCTTTAGTAAGGTTGTCACAAGTATTTTTAAAACAATCTAATTGGGCAGATGTAACACCAATTTTGACACGTTTAGAAACAGAGGCAGATTTTCCTCAAAATATTGTATTTGCACAATCTAACTTAATGAAAGCAAACTTTCAATTAGAACAATATCCAAACGCAGTTATTTATGCTAGGAAAATGCTAGAGAATCCTAAAATAGAAGACCTCATAAAGAATGACGCACAAGTTATTATTGCAAGATCTGCTATTAAAACAGGAAACAATGCACAAGCAAAGGAAACTTATGCTGAGGTTCAAAAAACTGCTACAGGAAGTTTAGCTGCTGAAGCTTTGTATTATGATGCATATTTTACTAATGCAGCTTCAAATTATGAATTGTCTAATACTAAAATTCAAGAGCTTACTAAAAGTTATTCAGGCCATAAGTATTATGCAGCAAAAGGATTGGTTTTAATGGCTAAAAACTTTTATGAATTAGAAGATGCTTATCAAGCTACTTATATTCTAGAAAAGGTAATAGAAAATTTTTCAATGTATGATGACGTTGTTACAGAAGCACAGACAGAATTGCAACGTATTAAATTAGAGGAGTCTAAGCGAAACTCATCAATTGATATCATTCCAACTGAAAATGATACACAATATGAAGAAGGAAACTAATATGAAGACGAATAAAATTTCCCCTATGATGATTAAAAACACCACATATATTTTAGTAGTATTGTTTTCAATGCAAATATGTTTTGCACAAGAAGAAGATGAAAATATTGGCACTGAAGTCATAAATGTTGTTAAGCCATATACACCAACTATTTCTGATGCATTTAAGATAAAGGAGAAACCAGAAACAAACGATTCTGAAGAATTAGAGAAAAAACAAGTTGATTATAGTGTTTTCTCAGTACCAGTAGCATCAACATTTACACCTTCTAAAGGAAAAGCTGCAGCTGTTGAAAAGCAAGCGCCTAAGAAACTATATAACAATTACGCATCTCTAGCAGTTGGAAACTATTTGAATGTTTTGGCAGAGTTTTACGCAACAATTCCAATGGGGAGATCTGAAAATTTTACAGTAGGACTGAACCATCATTCTACTCAAGGAGAAATTGAAGAGGTGCAATTAGATGATAAGTTTTATGATACAGATTTAAATTTAATATATTCAAAAAGAGAGCGTGAATTAGCATATCAAATTGAAGGTTTGTTTAAACACCAACAATACAATTGGTATGGAACATCTTATGACTTAACAGATTTACAACGTACAGATATAGATGCCTCACATACTTATTTTACAGGTGGATTAGAAGGTAATGTTGAAATTGAAAGATCTATTTTTAAAGGCGGTAAATTTAAGTACAGACGTTTTTGGGATACTTATGACGCTTCAGAAAATAGAATTGTTATTGCTCCAGAGTTTGAGTTTGAAGTGATGGATTACTTAATTGATTTAAAAACAACGATTGATTATGTAGGAGGAGAGTTTAAAGCTTTAAATCCTGGGGTGAAATATTCTTTTTTAAATGCTGGGATTCATCCAAGTTATCAATATAATCAAGATGACCTAGCTGTTAATTTAGGTGCTGAAGCTACGCTAAGTTTAGATAGTGAACATAGTAACACGGAGTTTTTTATATACCCAAAAATTACAGCATCTTATAATTTAATTGATGATTCTGTTATTGCATTTGGAGGTGTTGAAGGTGGTTTACAACAAAACTCATATGAACAGTTTACACAAGAAAATAGATATGTAGCTCCAATATTAGGGATTGCCCCTACACACAACCAATTGGATGTGTATTTAGGATTTAAAGGTAAATTATCTAGTAAGGTAAATTACAGTGTGAAAGGAGGATATTTGAATGAACAGAATAAGGCAATGTTTACAATGAATCCTGTAAACGATGTAGATTTGGTTGTAGAAAACTTTCACAAGGCGAATACTTTTGGTGTCATTTATGACGATGTAAACACACTACAGTTTTCTGGGAAAATTAGTGCTGAATTATCTAAAAACTATACACTAGGTATAAGCGCAACATATTCAAATTATAGTTCTGATGTGTTAGATGAAGTTCTAAATTTACCAGAGCTTACGGCGTCAGTATTTGGTGATTTTAAGTTTACAGATAAAATATTCGGTGGCGTTAATTTGTTTTATGTAGGCGAACGTATTGACGAATTGCAATCTACAACTGCTTTGGTTACGTCAGAAACGATAACTTTAGAGAGCTATTTTGACGCGAACTTACATGTAGGTTATAACGTTACAAACCGTTTTACAGCATTTCTAAAGGCTAATAATATAGCCAATCAAGAGTATCAAAAATGGCAAAGTTATCCAGTTCAGAAACTTCAAATTTTAGGAGGATTAACTTATAAGTTTGATTTTTAAAGAGATCTTTTTTTACAGGCTATTTTCCATGTTGGATAAATGATTTTTTCATCTTTATCTACCCATTCACCAATCCAGTCATAACCGTTATTAGAGATGTTGCTAAAGGTTAATCTGTAAAAACCATCCATTCCATTGGGTGATTTTTGGTCTCTATATAAAACAATCTTATTTAAGTCTCTATTACCTGTCCAAACGGGCAGTGTTTTTGGGTTTGATGTTGTTGAGTAGTAGTAAACTTTCCAATGATTGTTTTTTATGTCGAATTGCCTAATACTACCGGAATGTTTACCATCTTCTTTAATTGTCTCGTCTTGTATCCCCATACCATTCATGATGTACTTAAATGTCCAAGTCATAGAGATTTCTTTAGCCCAAGTACCATCTTGGTTTCTAGATTGTGATTTACAATCACATAAGCCAATAAGTTCTTTAAAATCTGATAATTTTTTTGGAGCATCTGGGTTCAGTTGTCCAAATGGATATTGAGATGATGCAGAATAATCTGGTTGAGAATATAGAGTGATTGTAACAAGCGTAAATAAAATTGTCAAATATTTCATAACGTTTTTCTTTAAAAATAGTATGAAATAGATTGTTACAAAACTGATTTAAGAGATTATTAACATTAAAAAAACTAATTTCTAAATGCGCTTGGTAATAAATTAGGAATCATTTTTATAAGTAAAGGCAGGAGTAATGCACCTCCAGGAAGCATGAATACAGTTAGGGCTGGTATGCTTTTACAAATGTCCAACAACTGTTCTTTTACTTTAGCCTTTTCTTCTTCGGTTAGTGTTCTTGTTGTAGATTCTTTTATAAGAAAAACCAGTTCTTTACTTTCTTTAAGTTCTTGTATTAAACTGTTTTTATTTTTTTCTAATAAATCCGTGACTTCTTTTTTTGTCATTATTAAATGGCTTTACTTGTACAAAATACTTATTATTTCTGAAATAACTCAAACTCAATTAATCAAAAAAAAAGCGAATGATTTAAAAAACCACTCGCTTTTATAAACTTAAAACATCTAATTTAGAATGCTTTTTTTAAGACTAAACCAGCTAAAGTTTTTCCAGTCTTAGCAAAACCTTCTCCAATTCTATCTTCATTACTGAAGCTTCCACCATATCGATCTCCTGGAGCATTTTTAGCAGTAATTTCTAGTGCTACATTTTCTCTATTAGCAGTTTCTACAAAAGTTAAATGAGTACTTAGTTTTGCACCTTTTCTCATTACCCCAACATTATAGCCTGGGTAAATCCACTTAACATCTACGATTAATGTATATTTTGCTCCAGGTAATTCTTCAGAAAAATAGATGCCCTTCTTGTTACTTAAGTATTTATTTACAAGTTCAAGAAATTTTGGTTGGTATATTAGTTCTTTACTAGACTCCCATTTTTTAGCCCAAGCTTTTCCTTTCCCTCTTGATTTTTCTTCTAATTCAGCAGTGCGTTCTTTAACGTATTGCTCATTAGTTCTGTTATCTTTATATAATGTTAAGTTGTCATAAACAAATTCGACGTTTACTTCTTTTTGATCTTTAATAAAGTCGAACCCACCGTTTACAACTTTCATTTTCTGACCATAACTAAAAGCAACCATAATTAGTGCCGCAATAAGTGTTAATTGTTTTTTCATAAAGCTTAATTTAAAATTAGTTTCTCAAATATAGTTTATTATTCGAACTTTTTTAAATAATAGTCAGTCTTACTTTCTTCTTTTTTAACCTGCTGTTGTTTATAAGTTTGATAGTTTGATTGGCTTTATTTGCTTTAACTGCAACAAAGGCACAATCAGGTTTTATTTCTATCATTCCTAAATCATCTCGCGTAAGTTTCCCTTGTTTACAGAATAAACCGGCGATGTCACCTTTAGAAATTTTGTCTTTTCTTCCTCCTGATATAAATACAGTCACCCATTTATCGCGTGTTGGTTTATTGTATTGTACGAGTTCATCTACTAAAAAACTCTCGGTATGTAGTGCTTGAATGAAGTCTGGAGTTTCTTCTTTTTCCCATTGTAATACATAAGCAGTTCCTTCACTATTCATACGTGCGGTTCTACCGTTTCTATGTGTAAATTCTTGAGCTTTTAAGGGTAAATGGTAATGTATGATAAACTTAATTTCAGGAACATCAATTCCTCTAGCAGCTAAATCTGTAGCTAATAATAATTGATGCGTACCATTACGGAATTTGATTAATGCGCGTTCTCTATCTTTTTGTTCTAAACCACCATAAAAGCAACCATGATCAATATCGTGGTCGTTTAAAAAATCACTAACACGTTGAATGGTATCTTTGTAATTACAAAAAATGATTCCAGGCTGATCTCCTAGATGATTCAATAAAGTAACTAATGCTTCAAGCTTATCCTTGGAAGTTGATAACATCGTTTGAATATCAAGCTTTGCAACCCCTTCATCTAAGTAATCAATTGTTATTGGATTTGTAATTCCTACAAATCTAGGTATAGCAACTTCTTGAGTTGCTGAGGTTAATATGCGTTTTTCTATTTTAGGTAAACCCTCAATAATTTCCCTCATTTCAGATTCAAAACCAATTTCTAATGATTTATCAAACTCATCTAAAATTATGGTAGTGATATGTTTTGTGGAAAACGTTTCCCTTCTAAGGTGATCAGCAATTCTACCAGGAGTACCAATTAAAATTGCAGGTGTATGTTTTAAGTCTATTTTATCTTTTGAAAATGGACGCCCACCGTACACAACATTTGTTTTATAACCGCTACCAATATCTTTTGTGACTTGCTCAATTTGTATGGCAAGTTCTCTTGATGGTGTTATTATTACAGCTTGTACTTCTGTACAGTTTTTATCTAATTCGCTTATAAGTGGTAATAAGAACGATAATGTTTTTCCTGAACCAGTAGGAGATAAAATCACAACATCTGTGTGAGATGTAATTGCAAGTTTTGCTTCTTCTTGCATAGGATTTAGTTTTTCAATCCTTAACTTTTGTAGTATTTCTTTTTGGTTTTTTATAATGTCATCCATGAGGCAAAGGTACTTTAATTCATACTGGAAGCTTTCACTATTTTAAAAAATGTTAATTTTGGGCTCGATTTAAATTGTGCAACTTTAATCTGTGTATTATGGGAAAACAAGGAAAAATAAAAAACGGAAATAATAAAGCAAAACATACAAAACTGCTTAACCAAAAGAAAGCAAAAGTTAGAGACGCAAAAGCTCAGAATAAACTACGTTTAAAAGCTATTATGGTTAAAAAAAATCAATTAGAACAGCCTTGCCCATGTGGAATAGGAAAGACATATGAAGTGTGTTGTTACAGAGGGCATACATCGATTGATGTTATTGAAACAGCAGAAGAATTAATGCGCTCAAGATACTCAGCATTTGTTATGGCTGATATTGATTATTTAATGAAAAGTCATCATAGTACTACTTGTCCGATTGATGAAAAAGATGAAATTTTAAAATGGACAAAATCAGTAGAGTGGCTAAGATTAGAAGTTTTAAATTCGACCAAAGGAGTAAAGGATGATATTGAAGGGGCAGTAGAATTTAAAGCATATTTTAAAGAAAATGGTATTGTGTCCGTAATTCACGAAAACTCAAAATTCTTAAAAGAACATAACCATTGGGTATATTTAGGAGAAATATAAGGTTATAACAACAGAAAGCCATATCAACGAAATAATCTTTGATACGGCTTTCCAACTATCGCAATCTAATTAACTTTTTTTGAAATATGATTTAACAAAATGATATCTCAATTAACTCAAAAGTCTTTTTAATTAGTTACGAAGTTAATGGGATACATTCATTCTTCGTACTCTTTTATCAACTTCTTGATAAATTATTTATCCCATTTTGTTATATAAAGATATGAATTATTTATCTAATATACAAGTGACTATCTTTTTTTGGTTTCAGTAAATTAGAATCATTATTGAAAAGATTTAAAATGTGTTGTGGAGGTAACCTTTCATCTCTTATTAAACCAGATTTGTGTATAATATCTAACATATTCTGTACTTTGTTTTTCTTCCAAAATGCTACTTTTGTATACCCAATTGCGTAAATGATTTTATCTTTTTTAAAGACGTGGCTATGATACACCCATTTGTTATCCCATCCTTCATTTTTTAAAGTAACTGTAAATGTATCCCAAAGTTTTAATGGCTTTTTATAAATTATTTTTTGAGATGCTAAAATAGGAATGATTCCTTTTTTAATGGTTTCTCTAAATAGGTTAGATTTAAATGTCAATTCAAATCGTATAAAATCCATATAAGAGACATAACGTGTATTTGACATATATCTGAAACCCTCACAATCAAAAATACTTACGCGACGTTTTGTGGTAATAGTAGCATCTATAGGAACTTTCTTCGAAAAGTAAAAGGAAGAAATAAAAGTAATAGCGAGTTGTATCCAATAGTATATCATAACTTTTTGTGTTAAAGATAATTTAGGGTACAGGTTTTATTGAGAATATAACAAAGTTACTAAAAATAAAAGCTCATCAACAACAGTTGATGAGCTTTATAACTATACTTCAGTTAAGTTTTAGAAACAGTATTTGTTTTCTGCGCTAACTTTCTCAGCAATCTTATTTCTTAATGCAACAACATTTGGTTGGTTCATATATTTAGTGAAACGTTTAAGTCCCATTAACATCATACGTTGCTCATCACCTTCTGCGAAAGAAACAATTCCTTCTTTAGCATTTTTAGTAATAATGTCCACAGCGTTGTATAAGTATAATTGACTCATAGCTATTTGTTCAGCTTGTGAATCTTGACCAAAACGCTTTGCATTTTTCTCAGTTCTTAAAATAGCAGATTCTGCCATGTAAACTTCAATTAAAATATTTGAAGCAGCATTTAATAACTGTTGGTGTTGTTCTAATTCTGGTCCAAATTTCTGAATTGCAGATCCAGCAACCATTAAGAATACTTTCTTAAGTTTTGCAATAATTGCTTTTTCTTCAGAAAATAACTCAGAATAGTCAGGTGTTTCAAAAGATGGAATACCAGTTAATTCTTCAGCAACTGCCATAGCAGGGTTTAATAAATCAACATGACCTTTCATAGCTTTCTTTACTAACATACCAACAGATAACATTCTATTAATTTCGTTAGTACCTTCATAAATACGAGCAATACGAGCGTCCCTCCAAGCAGATTCCATTGGTGTTTCTTCAGAGAATCCCATTCCTCCAAAAATCTGTATTCCTTCATCAGCACATGCTTGTACATCCTCAGAAACAGCAACTTTTAAAATAGAACACTCAATAGCATATTCTTCAACACCTTTTAACTCGGCTTCTTGATGTGTGTTTCCAGCAGCTTCACGTAAAGAAATTCTATCTTCAATGTTTTTTGCAGCCCTATAACTTGCAGATTCACCAACATAAGTGTTAGTTGCCATTTCTGCAATTTTAGATTTGATAGCTCCAAATTCAGCAATAGGTGTTTTAAATTGTTTACGCTCATTAGCGTAATTTACAGCTGTACTAGTAATTCTACGTTGAGAATCTAAACAAGCAGCAGCTAATTTGATACGTCCAACATTTAAAGCGTTCATAGCAATTTTAAATCCTTCACCACGTCCTGCCAACATGTTCTCTACAGGTACTACAGTATCATTGTAAAATACCTGACGCGTAGAAGATGCGCGAATACCTAATTTGTGTTCTTCCTCACCTAAAGTGATTCCGTTTGGATTAGCAGCATCGTATTCAACAATAAAACCAGTTATGTTTTTATCATCTCCGATACGAGCAAAAACGATCATCACACTACAGAAACCTGCATTTGAGATCCACATTTTTTGCCCATTAATTTTATAAGATTTTCCATCTTCAGATAGAGTAGCAGTTGTTTTTCCTGAATTGGCATCAGATCCTGCACCTGGTTCAGTTAAACAATATGAGCCAAACCATTCACCAGAAGCTAATTTTGGGACATATTTTAATTTTTGTTCCTCAGTACCGTATAAAGTAATCGGCATAGTACCAATTCCAGTATGTGCACCAAAGGCAGTACTAAATGATCCCGTACCACTAGATATGTAATCACAAGTAAGTAGGGTAGATACGAATCCCATTCCCATACCACCGTATGCTTCAGGAACAGCAACACCTAAAAATCCTAATTCACCAGCTTTACGCATAACGTCTTCAGTTAGTGCATAGTCTTTGTTTTCAAAGCGATTTCGATGAGGAATGATCTCACGATCATTAAATTCCATCACCGCTTCTTTCATCATTGTTTGTTCTTCAGAGAAGTCTTCAGGAGTAAAAATGTCTTCACATTTTGTTTCCTTTACTAAAAATTGACCACCTCTTAATAAGTCTTTATCTTCCATGATTGTTTTTTTTTGATTGATTACTTTAAAAATTCAAATACTCCTGCTGCACCTTGTCCAGTACCTACACACATTGTTACCATACCGTATTTCCCTTGCATGTCACGCTTACGCATTTCATCAAATAATTGTACTGATAGTTTTGCACCTGTACATCCTAATGGATGTCCTAATGCTATTGCACCACCGTTTACGTTTACAATATCTTGGTTGATGTTTAGTTCTCTCATCACAGCTAAAGATTGAGAAGCAAATGCTTCGTTCAATTCAATTAAACCAATGTCATCTTGTTTTAATCCTGCTTGTTTTAATACTTTTGGAATTGCAGCAACTGGCCCAATTCCCATAATGCGTGGTTCAACACCTGCCGCAGCATAGTTTACCATACGTGCCACTGGCTCAAGATTTAATTCTTTAACCATATCTTCACTCATTACCATTACAAATGCAGCACCGTCACTCATTTGAGATGAGTTACCCGCAGTTACACTTCCGCCTTGAGCAAATACAGCTCTTAGTTTTGCTAAAGCTTCTTTGCTTGTTCCTGCACGTGGCCCTTCATCTTTGGTTACAGTGTATTTTCTTGTTGTTTTTTTCCCGTTAGCATCAATATATGTTTGTTCTACATCAATAGGAACAATTTGATCTTGAAAGCGGTTTTCAGCTTGTGCTTTTAAAGCTTTCATATGAGAATGGTATGCAAACTCATCTTGGTCTTCACGAGATACGTTAAACTGTTGTGCTACTGCTTCTGCAGTATTTCCCATACCCCAGTAATAATCTTCATGACCTGCGTTTATAACGTCATAATTCAATTCTGGTTTGAATCCTGTCATTGGTACGCTACTCATACTTTCTGCACCACCTGCAATGATGCAATCTGCCATACCAGCCTGAATTTTCGCTGTTGCCATTCCGATAGTTTCTACTCCTGATGAGCAAAAACGGTTTACCGTTACTCCAGGAACATCAACAATATCTAATCCCATTAAAGAGATTAAACGTGCCATATTCAATCCTTGTGAACCTTCTGGCATAGCATTACCAACAATAACATCGTCAATACGTTTTGGATCTAAATTAGGCAATTCCTTCATCATGTATTTGATGGTTTCGGCTGCCAATTCATCAGTTCTTTTAAAACGGAATACACCTTTAGGGGCTTTTCCTACTGCTGTTCTGTATGCTTTTACTATATATGCTGTTTTCATTTTCTTAAACTTTAGTGTTATCGATTTAAATTCCGTTACGTTATATTAGTTACGCAATGGTCTTCCTTTCTTTAACATGTGTTCTAAACGTTCCAAACTTTTACGTTCTGTTGTTAAAGACATAAATGCTTCACGTTCTAAATCTAATAGATATTGCTCAGATACGTTTGTTGGTTCTGATAAATCACCACCAGCCATTACATATGCTAATTTGTTTGCTATCTTTTTGTCGTGTTCAGAAATATAGTTACTAGCTTCCATAGAATCTGTTCCAACTAAGAACATTCCTAAAGCTTGTTTCCCTAATACTTTAACATCTTTACGTTTAGCAGGTTGACTGTATCCAGATTCTGCCATTAATTTTGCATGTGCTTTTGCTGTTGCAATTTGACGATCTCTGTTTACAACTACAACATCTTTACCATGCTGTAGTAAACCTAGGTCATAAGCTTCATAAGCAGAAGTAGCTACTTTTGCCATACCAACAGTTAAAAAGTGTTCTTGTAACACATTCAATTCAACATCTCCTTTTTTGAATAAATCTGATGCTCTTAATGCCATTTCTTTAGAACCACCACCACCTGGGATAACTCCTACACCAAATTCTACTAATCCTATATATGTTTCTGCGGCTGCTACAACTTTATCGGCGTGTAATGCTAATTCACACCCTCCACCTAAAGTCATACCATGTGGTGCAACAACTGTTGGGATTCCTGAATAACGCAAACGCATTGTAGTATCTTGGAAATATTTGATAGCCATGTTCATTTCATCATATTCTTGCTCAACAGCTAACATGAAAATCATACCAATATTTGCACCAACTGAAAAGTTTGCCCCTTGGTTACCTATAACTAATCCTTGATAATTTTGTTCTGCTAAATCAATAGCTTTATTAATTCCTGAAAGTACATCACCTCCAATAGAATTCATTTTTGATTGGAATTCTACATTTAAAATTCCATCACCAATATCTTCAATAATTACACCTGAGTTTTTATATACTTCAGATGTTTTTCTGATGTTGTCTAAAATGATAAATGCATCTTGTCCAGGTACTTTTTCTTGTGCTTTTGCAGCAATATTGTAATAGTTTGTAGCACCACTTTTTACAGTATAGAAAGAGGTGTTGCCAGAAGCTAACATGTCAGAAATCCAAGCAGCTGGTTCTAAACTTTCCGCTTTCATGATTTCGATTCCTTTTTCAACACCGATAGCATCCCAAATTTGGAATGGTCCGTGTTCCCAACCGAAACCAGCCTTCATAGCGTCATCAATTTTATATAAATCGTCAGCTATTTCTGGTATTCTGTTTGATACATATGCGAATAATGCAGCAAAACTTTTTCTGTAAAATTCTCCAGCTTTATCTTTTCCTGCAACTAATACTTTAAAACGATCAATAACATTATCGATGTTTTTAGTCAGCTCTAAAGTGGTGAATTTAGCACGTTTTTTAGTTCTGTATTCTAAAGTATTTAAGTCTAACGATAAAATTTCTTTTTTACCATCAGTCATTGTTTTTTTATAAAACCCTTGACCTGTTTTGCTTCCTAGCCATTTGTTTTCCATCATTGTGCTGATGAATTCTGGTAGTTTAAATAAGTCGTGCTTTTCGTCATTTGGACAATTGTCATAAATTCCGTTAGCAACATGAACTAAAGTATCCAATCCAACAACATCCACAGTTCTGAAGGTTGCTGATTTTGGGCGACCAATTACTGGGCCACTTAATTTATCAACTTCTTCAATTGTCATATCCATATCTTTTACCATATGGAATAAACTCATGATGCTAAAAATACCGATTCTGTTACCAATAAATGCTGGCGTGTCTTTAGCAACTACAGATGTTTTTCCTAAGAATTTTTCTCCGTAACCATTTAAAAAATCTAAGACCTCGTTAGATGTTTTTGGTCCAGGAATTATTTCAAATAATTTTAAATACCGTGCTGGGTTAAAGAAGTGAGTTCCACAGAAATGTTTCTGGAAATCTTCAGAACGCCCTTCACTCATAAATTTAATAGGAATACCAGATGTGTTAGATGTGATAAGCGTACCAGGTATTCTGTGTTTTTCTATATTTTCAAACACCATTTTCTTGATGTCTAAACGCTCAACTACAACTTCAATAATCCAATCTACATCTGCTATTTGTGCAATATCATCTTCTAGATTACCAGTTGTAATTCTGTTAGCGAATTTTTGATGGTAAATAGGAGAGGGCTTAGATTTTAAAGCAGCTTTCAAAGAATCATTAACCATCCTGTTACGAACAACTTTGTCTTCAAGGGTTAATCCTTTAGCTTTTTCTTTATCATTTAATTCTCTTGGTACGATGTCAAGTAACAAAACTTCAACACCAATATTGGCAAAATGACAAGCAATTCCGCTTCCCATAATTCCAGATCCAATTACTGCAACTTTTTTAATGAGTCTCTGCATTTTGATTCCTTATTTTTTAGTAAATATATTTCGTTGTTGTATTAATTCTAATATCTTTTCAGTCACTTCGTGAAAGTGTTTTATTTTTTCTCCATCTATACTTTCGTATATAGATTCATTAAAAGTGATGACCTTTTCCTTTGAGATGTCTCGCATTTCTTTTCCGTATTCTGTTAAAAATACTAGAACACTTCTCCCATCTTTTGGGTTTTTTTTACGAATGATTAATCCTTTTTCTTCCATACTTTTTAAAGTACGGGATAAACTCGTAGGTTCAATGCCCATTCTTGGTCCTAATGCTGTTGATGGTGTACCATCTTTATCAATGTTTAATAAAGCAAAGGCTACGGCCATTGTAGCGCCGTATTTTAAAGCTTCTTCATTGTATAGTTTTGCTACTCCTTGCCATGTGGCTCTTAACGCATGATCTATTGTGCTATCTGTCATTTTTTGTTTATATTTATAGGAGTATAAAAAAATTGTATCCCAAATATAATAAAAAATACTATGCGCGCATAATAAAGTTGTGTTAAATTAAAAAAGCCCCAGATTAGGAGCTTTTTTTAAGATTTAAATATTAGTTGAATTTATAAGACTCTTAGTTTTTCTCATAAATTTTATTGTAAAGAGTGATGTATTTTTCTTTAATCACTTTACGTTTCATTTTCATAGTAGGGGTTAAATGTCCAGCTTCTATACTCCAGGTGTCTGGAGTTAACTCAAAACGTTTTACTTGTTCCCATTTCCCAAACTTAGTATTATGTTCATTAACTTCTTTTTGAATGCGTTCAATTAATTCTGGGTTAGTAATTTGTTCTTCTGGTGAATTTCCAAGAGTGATATTATGCATTTTTGCCCAGTCAGTAATAAACTCAAAGTTTGGTTGAATAAAAGCAGCTGGCATTTTTTCACCATCACCAATCACCATTATTTGCTCAATAAAACGTGATTGTTTAAATTGATTTTCTAAAACTTGAGGCGCTACATATTTACCACCGGATGTTTTAAACATTTCTTTTTTACGATCTGTTATTTTTAAAAAACCATCTGCATCAATTTCTCCAATATCTCCAGTGTGGAAATATCCGTTTTTTAATACTTCATTAGTTTTTTCTTCATCTTTATAATAGCCTTTCATGACTTGTGGTCCTTTAACAAGAATCTCGCCGTCTTCAGCAATTTTAACTTCAGTATCAGCTAATAACTTACCAACTGTTCCAATTCTGAATCCGTTTTGGCGCATATCGTTAACAGATACTACAGGAGAAGTTTCCGTTAGACCATATCCTTCCATAACGGGTATTCCTGCAGCGTTATACACACGTGCTAATCTAGGTTGTAGCGCGGCACTTCCGGAAGCAATTGCTTTTAAGTTTCCTCCCAAAGCTTCTTGCCATTTACTGAATATTAATTTCCTAGCAATTTTTAATTTGAACTCATATAATGCACCATTCTTTCCGTATGGCTCATATTCTAACCCTAATTCAACAGCCCAAAAGAATAATTTCTTTTTTAAACCAGTTAAATCTGCGCCCTTAGCATAAATTTTATCATAAACCTTTTCCAATAACCTTGGAACAGCACTCATAACATCTGGTTTAATTTCTTTTAAATTATCACTGATAGTTTCTAAAGATTCTGCAAAATAAACACTTGTACCACAATATTGATACATGTATAATAACATGCGCTCATAGATATGACATACGGGTAAAAAACTTAATGATTTAGATTGTCCTAAATCAATTGGTAATCTCGCGGCACTATTTAAAGCATTACTTACAATGTTTTTATGTGTTAGCATTACACCTTTAGGTCTACCTGTTGTACCTGAAGTATAAATTAGTGTAGCTAAGTCATCTGTAGTGACAGCATTTTTTCTGTCTTCTACTTCGTTTTGATTACTTTTACCTGCTCCTAATTCTAAAACTTTATTCCAATTCTGACATCCTTCTATCTCGTCAAAACAGTATACCTCTTTTAACGAAGGTACATTGTTTTTAATTGCGTTAACTTTATCTAAAACTTCTTTACACGACACAAAACAATATGTAGCTTCACTATGGTTTAACACATACTCATAATCTTCTTGACTGATTGTTGGATAAATAGGAACATCTTGTGCACCTGTTTGTAGAATTCCAATATCACAAATGTTCCATTCAGTTCTATTCGTCATAGAAATAATGGCAACTTTATCATTTGCATTTACTCCTAAACGTAATAAACCCCTACTTAATGCATTTGCTTTATCAAGGTATTCTTGAGTAGAAGTTGCAACCCACTCACCATTCTTCTTAGTGATTAGAGCTTTGTCAAGATTGAATTTTTCTAACTGGTAATATGGGAAGTCAAAAAGACGTGTAATAGTGTTCATATGTGGATTTTAAGTTTTGGTAGTGCTCTGCAAAATAGAAAATTTGAAGGGATTTTTCAAACAAAACTAAAAAAAAGGAAGGTTATAATTCATGATATCTGATACTCAAATACATAATCATCCATAACATATCCGTTTCCGATATCTGTAATTTCTTCTGCAATAATGCTAAACCCCGATTTTTTATACGCTCTAATACCTTTGGTGTTACCTTTGTTTACAGTTAAATAAACTGCAGTAGTGTTATTTTTTTTAGCGAAATTTTTAACACGTTGTAGTGCTAATTTACCAATTCCTAAACCTTGAGCTGAAGTTTTGAGGTAAACTTTACTTAAAAACACTCTGTTGTCATTTTTCACAACGTAAGCTAAGTAGCCAACAACTTTATTGTCATGTGATATGAATTCCCATTGATAGCCCTCATCTAAATCGTGTTGTATTCTTTGTGGGTTATACATCATATCAAGCATGTAGTCTATTTGGTTTTGACTGATTATACCGTTATAATTGTCATTCCAAATTTCAGTGGCTAATTGTAAAACTTGTAGAAATTGATTATTGATAGAGTGAAAAGAAGTCATATTGTAGTTTGATTTGTACTGTAAAAATAAAAAGACCTCTCAACTTATAAAAAGAGAAAGGTCTTATAATTAAGTATGTCGATTATTTTATTTGTTCTCTAACCATTTTCTAGCATTTACAAAAGCTTCTAGCCATGGCGATACTTCATCTTGTCTGCCGTCTACATAATTAGCCCAATTCCATTGAAAAATTGAACGTTCAATATGCGGCATAGTTACTAAATGACGTCCATCTTTTGAAGACATCATGGCTACATTATAATCAGAACCATTAGGGTTTGCAGGATAGCCATCATAGCCATATTTAGCTGCAATATTGTAGTTTGATTCATCTTCAGGTAAGTTAAATTTACCTTCTCCATGAGAAATCCAAACCCCTAATTTTGTCCCTTCTAATGTGTTTAACATTACAGAATTGTTCTTTTGGATAGTTACAGATGTAAAATTACTCTCGTGTTTTTGAGAATCATTATGTATTAACTTTCCATGTACTTCATGATCAGGATTTACTAAATCTAATTCCATCCATAATTGAGCACCATTACAAATACCTACAGATAAGGTATCTTCTCTTTTGAAGAAGTTCTTTAACGCTGTGTTTGCTTTATCGTTATATTTAAAAGCACCAGCCCAACCTTTTGCAGAACCTAAAACATCTGAGTTAGAAAATCCTCCAACAGCACCAATAAATTGAATATCCTCTAAATTTTCACGACCAGAAATTAAATCTGTCATGTGAACATCTTTTACGTCAAAACCAGCTAAATACATAGCGTTTGCCATTTCGCGCTCAGAATTTGATCCTTTTTCACGAATTATTGCCGCCTTTGGTCTAACTTTTATCTTACCTACAGTATCTGTGATACTTCCAGTAAAATGCGTAGGGAAGCTGTAATCTAAAGCTTGGTATTTGTAATTGATAAAACGCTCTTCTCCTTTATTGTTAGCACATTGTTTAGCATCTAATAAAGCTGAGGTTTTAAACCAGGTATCTCTTAATTCTGAAACATTAAAGTTAAAAGCATCGGAACCGTTAATGATGTTTAGGTTATTAGAAGCGGTAACTTCTCCAATGTTAAAGAATTCAACATTGTTATCTGTTAAAACTTTTTCAATACTATTGTCAATCGCTTGTAAAACGATTCCGTTATTTTCAGAGAACAATACTTTAATTGAATCAGCTTCTCCTAATTTTGTTAAATCAAGATTTGCTCCAATATTATTATCAGCAAAACACAATTCTAATAACGTCGTGATTAAACCTCCAGAAGCAACATCGTGCCCAGCAATAATTTTATCCGCTTTAATTAAACTTTGTATGGTGTTGAATGCTGTTTTAAATTTAGCAGCATCTTTAATAGTTGAGGTTTTAGTACCTATTTTATTTACTATTTGAGCAAAAGAAGATCCTCCTAGTTTAAAGTTATCTTGAGATAAGTTGATGTAGTACACATTTCCTTTTCCGGTTTTAAAAACTGGCTCAACAATTCTAGTAATATCATTACAATTTGCTCCCGCAGAAATTACAACTGTACCTGGAGAAATTACATCTTCATTAGGGTACTTTTGCTTCATTGATAGCGAATCTTTACCTGTTGGTACATTGATTCCTAATTCAATAGCAAAATCTGAAATTCCTTTTACGGCTTTATATAAACGCGCATCTTCTCCTTCATTCTTACAAGGCCACATCCAGTTTGCTGAAAGTGATACAGAGGACAAACCGTCTTTTAAAGGAGCCCAAATAATGTTTGATAAAGATTCGGCAATAGCATTTCTACTTCCTGCAACAGGATCAATTAATGCGCTAATTGGAGCGTGACCTATCGATGTGGCTACACCTTCAGTAGATTTATAATCTAAGGCCATAACACCAACATTGTTTAATGGCAATTGTAACGGACCAACACATTGTTGTTTCGCTACGCGACCACCAACACATCTATCAACTTTATTAGTTAACCAATCTTTACAAGCAACAGCCTCTAATTGTAAAACTTGGCCTAAATAGCTATCAATATTTTTAACATCGTAAGTCAGTTCATCATAATTACGAACGACTGTTTTATCTGTCATGATAGTTTTTGGAGAGCTTCCAAACATATCTGACAATTCTAAATCCATTGGTTTTTCTCCAGTAGTGTTAGATTCAAACGTAAAACGGTCATCATTAGTTACATCACCTACTTCGTACATTGGCGAACGTTCACGGTCTGCAATACGTTGTAAAGTATCAATATCCTTTTTTCCAATAACTAACCCCATACGTTCTTGAGATTCGTTACCAATAATTTCTTTAGCAGATAATGTTGGGTCACCAACAGGTAACTTGTCTAAATCGATTTTTCCACCTGTATCTTCAACAAGTTCAGATAAACAGTTTAGGTGTCCACCTGCACCGTGATCATGAATAGACACAATAGGGTTAATATCACTTTCTACCATTCCTCTTACGGCATTAGCAGCACGTTTTTGCATTTCAGGGTTGGAACGTTGAATAGCATTTAATTCAATACCTTCACTATTTCCTCCAGTATCAGCTGATGATACTGCAGCTCCCCCCATACCAATACGGTAGTTTTCACCACCTAGAATTACTATTTTATCGCCGTCTTCAGGCGTGTCTTTTAAAGCTTGTTCTGCCTTTCCGTAACCGATACCACCAGCTTGCATAATGACTTTGTCAAACCCTAGTTTTCTAGCATCTTCATCATGTTCAAAAGTCAATACAGAACCCGTAATTAAGGGTTGACCGAACTTGTTTCCAAAGTCAGACGCACCATTAGATGCTTTAATTAGAATATCCATTGGAGTCTGATATAACCATTTACGCTCGTCCATGGCTTGTTCCCAAGGTCTGTTTTCTTCTAAACGAGAATACGAAGTCATGTAAACCGCAGTTCCTGCTAAAGGTAGTGATCCTTTACCACCAGCAAGTCGATCTCTAATTTCTCCTCCAGCTCCAGTTGCAGCACCATTGAAGGGCTCTACTGTTGTAGGGAAGTTATGTGTTTCTGCTTTTAATGAAATAACAGAATTGAATTCTTTTTCTTCATAAAAATCCGGTTTATCGGCAGATTTTGGTGCGAATTGAGTGACTTTTGGTCCGTCAATAAATGCAACATTATCTTTATAAGCAGACACAATTCCTTGTGGGCTTTCTGCAGATGTTTTCTTTATTAATTTGAATAATGATGATGGCATTTCTTCACCATCAATAATAAATGTTCCGTTGAATATTTTATGTCTACAGTGTTCTGAGTTTACTTGTGAGAACCCGAAAACTTCAGAGTCGGTTAGTTTTCTACCAATTTTAGTAGCTACGCCTTCAAGATATTCAACTTCTTCTTCACTTAATGCTAAGCCTTCTTGCTTATTGTATGCAGCAATATCGTCTATGTCTAAAACGGCTTCTGGTTTTACATTAACTGTAAAGATATCTTGATTTAATTCAGAAAATTTCTGAGATAGCATTGGATCATAATCAGTATTGTTTTCTGTAGTACTTTTGTACTCTTCAATACGAATGATTCCTTCAATTGTCATGTTTTGTGTAATCTCTACAGCATTGGTGCTCCATGGTGAAATCATGGCTGCCCTTGGACCAATAAAAAAAGCGTCCAAAGACGCCGCGTTTATTTTTGGTTGATTACCAAATAACCAAGTCAATTTTTCAATTGCTTCGTTAGAAAGTTCTTTTGTTGTTTGTACAGCAAATACTGTGCTGTTTGTGTTTCCAAAGAAATGAATCATCGATTAACGTTTTTGTTGTGTTGTTTAAAGATGCAAAAATACATTTTTGTTGTTGATATTGCATAAAAAAAAGCGACTAAAAAGCCGCTTTATAAACAAGATGTTTTTAATATTAGTTGATAACTAATTTTTTAATCACAGTGTTTTTGTCAGTTTGTATCTTTAAAAGATACATTCCAGATGCCACCGAGTTTAAGTTATCTAATGTTATTGTTGAGTGGGATGTGCTAATTTTTTTTGATAAAATTAATTTTCCGCTTATAGAGTACAATTCTAAGTTTTTGATAGCGTTGTTTCCTTTGTTGATGTATACACGGTCTGCGTGAGTAGGATTAGGGTAGACGCTAAAGTCTTCAGAAACATAATTTTCTACACTTAAAGTGTTTGTCCAAATTTCATTAACCCATTCTGGGTGATCTATAAAAGGGTTTCTATTATTTTGGTGATTAAAACCATTGTCATTTCTATCAAATTCTTTTTGAGAAGGAAGGTCTTGGTAGTGCCATGTCATTAATAAATTAATATACCATTGCTCATAAAATTGGTCTGAAGATCCGTCCATCGGGTTGTCTATAGTTGCACTGTGTAAATCCCAACTTCCTCCAGCATTAGCTTCAACAGCTTTGTCTTCATAACGAACTGCAAAATAGAGCAAGCACCTGGCAAAATCACCTTTAAATTCATCTATTGGTTCAAACACATTTCCAGAAAAACCTGGGGTAGCACTAGAACCTAATTTTGACCCATTACTAGAAGACCAAGATGCAGTAGCAACATTTCCATAAGGTCTATTGTCTCTTCGTCCGTTAGTATAGCCGTCAACAGGTACAACAAAATGATAATCATTTTTCATGGGGCTTAGACTGTTGAAAAAACCTTGAGGGAAAGTATGCTCTCTGTTGTAGCAATCACTTTCACCAGAGTATGAGCCACATTGGTTAGTTCCCATTGTAAAGTTATATGGGTCAGTGCCTGTTGGTGATTCTGAGTACATGTCTAAAAGAGAGCCATCATTTTCATAGGAAGCATATAAATCTTTATCACCACTATTAACATTTTGGTAAGCTGTCCATAATGCTGCATATCCTTCATCTGTAGCAATGTATTCATTTACTGTAATTGTTGCATCGTCTACATTGTCAATGATCTCTTTCAACTTTGTTTTTAAGGTGTAACCAGTAAATCCTGATGCATGGTCGTAATACCCAGTAGGAATAGTCTGTGCCTGAAGGGTATATGATACTAATAGTATCAAAAAAGTAATTTTTTTAATCATAATTAAGTGTTTTTGTTAAAAGAGATAAAAACCACTAAATCTCTTGGGGTCTTATTTTTTGCGTTCTAATAATGCCATATAAAAGCCATCATAGCCACTTTGCGAAGATAGGATTTTTTCATCAGATACAAACTTAAAGTCTTTATTTGTAGCTAAAAATTGTTTGACTTGATCTTGATTTTCAGATGGTAACACAGAGCATGTAGCATAAACTAATTTCCCGCCTGGCTTCACCATTTTAGAATAACTGCACAAAATTTCTTGTTGTGTAGCTCTGATGTTATCTAAAAATTCTGGTTGTAATTTCCACTTAGAATCTGGGTTTCGTCTTAAAACTCCTAGACCGCTACATGGGGCATCAATTAATACACGGTCTGCTTTATCGTGTAGTTTTTTAATTGGTTTAGTAGAATCAATAGTTTTTAATGTGATGTTATGCACACTATTTCTTTTAGCTCGGACTTTTAATTTACGCAATTTACTTTCGTAAATATCCATAGCTATCAACTGTCCTTTATTTTCCATTAATGATGCTAAATGCAAGGTTTTTCCACCAGCTCCAGCACAAGTGTCTACTACTTTCATTCCAGGTTGCACATCTAAGTAAGCAGCTACTAATTGTGATGAAGCATCTTGTACTTCAAACCAACCTAATTTAAAGGCTTCAGTTTTAAACACATTTGCGCGTTCTACTAATTTTATAGCGTCAGGATGATTTGGTAAAGTAACCGTTTCAATACCTTCTTCTGATAGTTTTGCTTGTAAAGCGTCTTTTGTTGTTTTAAGTGTGTTAGTTCTTAAAATAACTTCAGCTTGTACATTTAAAGAAGCTATTTCTTTCGTCCAAACTTTCTCACCTAATTCCTTGACACCTATTTCGTCTATCCAATCTGGGATTGATTCTTTAAATTTTCTGATTTTAGATAACTCATCAAATCGTCCTTTGATTCGCCTAGATGGTGTTGGTTCAATCTGACTCCAATCTGGTAATTCAATTCCTCTTAACACACACCAAACTGAAAATAAACGCCATAAATTAGGGCGTGTAAACGGTTCGTTAACTTCTGCAATTTCTGCGTATAAACGCTTCCATCTGATAATGTCGTAAATAGTTTCAGCAACAAATTTCCTGTCACGTGAGCCCCAACGTTTGTCACGTCTTAAAGCTTGTTCAACAGCTTTTCCTGCATATGCGCCTTCATTGAAAACATCTCTAATACTATCTATTACTGCGTAAGTTAAATTTCTGTGTAATCTCATTTTAAAAATATATGACTGTATAAATCAGCCTACAAAAGTATTGTATATTTACCGAAAATGTAAGTTATGAGTCGATTATTATTTATTTGTGTTGTAATGTGTGCTTTTTTGTGTTGTAAAAAAGAAACAGTAGTGTTCAAGAAGGAGGTTAATGAGGTAGTTATAAAGCCAATTGTGAAAGATTCACTACTTAATGTAAGAGCGCTTGAAATTTATAAAGGGAATGTTGCAATTGCAACTTCAAATGGGAAAACACTTCTTTTGGAAAAAGGTGGAAAAGAATTTATTGAGTTGTTTCAAAAAGATACGATTCATAATCCAAACTTTAGAGCCTTAGCTTACACTGATACTTCTATCTTCACAATTAGTATTGCGAATCCAGCTTTGTTGTATAAAGACGGGGTTTTGGTTTATAAAGAAGAACACGAAAAGGTGTTTTATGATGCCATTGATTTTTGGAATAATGAAGAAGGAATTGCTATTGGTGATACTACTGATGATTGCTTGAGTATTATTATAACTAGGGATGGTGGTGAAACTTGGATAAAAATATCTTGTGATAAATTACCAAAAGGTAAATTTGGAGCCTTTGCCGCAAGTGATACAAACATAGCAATTGTAGGTGATAAAACGTGGGTAGCAACAGGAGGTGTAAAAAGTACGATATTGTATTCGGAAGATAAAGGACATATATGGAACTCTTTTAATACACCAATTATTCAAGGTGAGGATACTAAAGGAATTTATTCAATTGATTTTTATAATGAAAACAGAGGCTTTGCAATCGGAGGTGATTATACCAAGCCAGAAGCAAATTTTAAAAATAAAATGAAGACTACAGATGGTGGTAAAACTTGGCAATTGGTGTCTGAGGGTAAAGGACCTGGATATAGGAGTTGTGTACAGTTTGTGCCAACTAAACAAGGACAAGAGTTAGTTGCTGTTGGGTTTAACGGTATTGATTATTCTAAAGATTTTGGAGAAACATGGCAACATTTAAGTGACGGCAGTTTTTATACGCTCCGTTTTTTAAATGATAGTATTGCTTACGCAGCTGGTAAAGGGAGTGTAGCGCAGCTAAAATTTAAGTAAATAAAAAGAGAGCTTTAAGCTCTCTTTTTATTTATCGTTTATTTGGGTTTCTGTCTGAAGGAGACCTTCTGTCTTTAAATTTTTTTATCAACTTTCTTTTAAATTGATCCTCAGATTTTTGTAGTTGAATAATTTTTTTTGCTGACAATATGCTTTTTAGCTTTTGAGTTAATGCATTTTTTTCTTCATACATTTTCTTGTCTAAATCCATTGTAGTATTCAAAATATTTTGAGCTTCTTTTTCAGAAATAGTATCAAATGTTTGATCTAGTTTCCTATGAATACTTCTTAGTTGTTTTCTTAAGTCATGTGTTTTTTTCTGAGACGCATTATAAACAGGCCAAAATTTTTCAGCTTCACTACTTGATAAATTTAATTCTGTTGTAATATGTGCAGTTTTTAAAGCTTTTATCTTTTCATGCTGTGCAAAAACAGTACTTACACTAAGCAATAATAGAGCTATGATAATGTGTTTTTTCATGGTTTATGTTATAAGTCGTTATTAAAATAATCTTCAGAAATTGTTACTTCAGATAAATAATCTATAATGTTATCTTCTTCAATATTTGAAAATGAAATTTCATCAAGGTCAGAAGAATTGATGCCGTATATTTCTGCTATTTCATTAGAAGTGATAGTGATATCTTCTGTTGAAAAGTAGTCTTCATAAGCAGCATATTCAATATCATCAAATGTTACGTTTTGTATGTCTGATGGTTTTAATATAAAGATGCTAAACACTAAAGCAGCAGCAATTGTTGAAATATAAGCTACTTGTTTTTTGCTGATTAATGAAATGACTTTTGTTTTTGAATGTTCAATTTGTTTAAGAACGTCAGTTTCTAAAGTATCAAAATAATTTTCAGGGGTTGTAAATCCAGTTTTGTTTTTAAGTTGTAATTGCTTAAAAAGATTGTTTTCGAAAGCATCGAAATAATTATCAGGAGTTTTAAACCCCGTTTTAATATGTTCTTTATTAGTGTTCATTTAATTATTAGACTCTATAAAAGTATAAAGGTTTAATTTTGATGTGCGTCTTCTTTTATATAAAACTCTATTTTTTTTACAGCATGATGATATGATGCTTTTAAAGCCCCAACAGAGGTGTCTAGTATTTCTGACATATCCTGGTATTTTACATTATCGAAATATTTCATGTTAAATACCAGTTGTTGTTTTTGTGGTAAAGTAGCAATGGCTTGTTGTAACTTTAATTGCGCAGCATTGCCATCAAAATACTCATCAGATACCAAATTACCTAATATAGTCTGTTGCACTTCCTCTGTAGTTGAATTGTTTTTCTTAGCGCGTTGATTGATAAAGGTTATAGCTTCATTTGTAGCAATCCGATACATCCAGGAATACAATTTACTATCTTCATTAAACTTAGAGATATTTCTAAAAATCTTAACAAAAGTATTTTGTAGTACATCATCAGTATCATCATGATTAATTACAATCTTTCTAATGTGCCAATACAAACGCTCTTTGTAAGTACTCACAAGTTCTTTAAACGCATTGTTTATAGTCTTTGGGTTTTTAAGTAATTGTATTAATTCGTTTTCGCTCATCTAATGGGTAAAACCTTTAGACTTTAAAGATAAGAAATGGTTTAATTGAAAAGTACTTTATGTTTTATAATGCTACAAATAAAAAAGGTAATACAAACGTGTCACCTTTTTAAGTTATGTAATTGATTGCATGTCAACCAATTTTTTATACATGCCTTGTTTGGCAAGTAATTCCTCATGATTTCCTTGTTCAACTATTCTACCTTTCTTCATAACGATAATAACATCGGCGTTTTTAATTGTAGATAATCTGTGCGCAATAACAATAGATGTCCTGTTACGCATCATGTTTTCCAAAGCAATTTGAACGGCACGTTCACTTTCCGTATCTAAAGCAGAAGTGGCTTCGTCTAAAATCATAATTGGAGGATTTTTCAAAACTGCTCTTGCAATAGATAAACGTTGTTTCTGTCCACCAGAAAGTTTTCCTCCACCGTCACCAATGTTTGTACTGAAACCCTCTGGTAAATCTTTTATAAACTCGTATGCATTAGCAATTTTAGAAGCCTCAATAATTTCTTCATCAGTTGCATTTTCAAGCCCGAACTTAATATTATTTTTTATAGTGTCATTAAATAAAATAGAATCTTGAGTTACCAGCCCCATTAATCCCCTGACTGATTTTTTCTTCAAATCACGAATGTCTGTGCCATCAATTTTAATACTTCCTTCATTGATGTCATAAAAACGCGTTAATAGATTTGCGATGGTTGATTTTCCACTACCAGATTGTCCAACTAAGGCAATAGTTTTTCCTTTAGGAACATTAACTGAAAAATCTTTTAACACATAATCATCATCATATTTAAAAGAGACATTTTTGATGTCGATATTGTCTTTAAAAGAGTTTTTTTCTTGAGCAGTTATTTTATCATTAAGTGGGGAAGCAGTATTTAATACTGTTAATACTCTGTCTGCTGCTGCATTTCCTGATTTTACTTTATAGCTCGCTTTAGAGATAGCTTTTGCTGGAGTTAAAATTTGGTATGATAATGCCATATAGCCAATAAATGCTCCACCTGATAAGGTCTGTTCAACTAAAACCATATTCCCTCCATACCATAAAAGTACTGATATTGTAGCGATACCTAGAAACTCACTCGTAGGAGATGCTAAATTTTGGCGATGTCCTAACACATTTGAAAAATTAAAAAAACGAGTGGTTGATTCTTGAAATTTTTTGTTAAATAATGATTCAGCATTAAACCCTTTGATGACTTTGAGTCCCGTTAAAGTTTCTTCAAGTGTTGAAAGAAACACCCCTTGTTCGTTTTGAACTTTTTCGGAATGTTTCTTTAGATGTTTTCCTATTTTAGAAATTATAAACCCAGAAATTGGAATAAATAAGAATACAAAAAATGTTAATTTCGGACTGATAATAAACATAGTCACAATAGCAAAAGCTATTGTGAGTGGTTCTCTAACAATAAGCTCTAGAATTGATAACAGAGAAACTTGAACTTGATTAACATCACTTGAAATTCTTGCAATAACATCACCTTTTCTTTTCTCTGAATAATATGAAATTGGTAAGTCAACTATTTTTTTATAGATACTATTTCTAAGGTCTTTAAGTACTCCGTTTCTTAAATAGGTGATAAAAAACATAGCTAAATAACTAAATAAGTTCTTTAAAAGAAATAAACTTATAATTAATACAATCATATACAACAAAGCCTGTTGTGGGCCAGATTCTTCAGATGTAGTTGTAACGATATAATTTAAGTAGTTTTCTAAAAAATCTTTGAGTCCGGTAATCCCGTTATATGTCGGCTTTTGGTATATTTTTTTACTCTCGCCGAATAAAACGTTTATCATTGGCATTAATGATACCATTGCTAGCGTGCTAAAAAGAGCATAAAAAGCATTGCAAATAATATTTAATATAGCATATTTTTTGTAAGGTATAATGTACGGCGCAAGCTTTTTAATGTATTCCATTTAGTTTACGTTCAAATCGTTAATGATAGCATCTATTTTAGCATCTAATCGTGTGTTGATCTTTTCAAAATCATCAACAGTTTTTAAGGTGTTTTTTACGCTGATGTAAAACTTTATCTTTGGTTCAGTTCCACTCGGTCTACATGCAATTTTACTACCATCTTCTGTGTAATAAATTAACACGTTAGATTTTGGTACGTCAAGCGGATAAGTTTTATCAGTCACTATATTTTTCATTGTTGACGCTTGGTAATCTTCTAGCATGATAACTTTAGAGCCGTTGATTTTCTTCAATGGTTTCTGTCTAAAATCTACCATCATTTGTGCAATTTCTTCAGCGCCAGAAATTCCTTTTTTAACAAGAGATACTAAATGCTCTTTGTAAAAACCATGAGTCACATATAATTTTAATAATTCGTAGTAAAACGAACTGTCGTTAGATTTTGCTTGACTAGCTATTTCACAAGCTAATAATGACGCGGTAACCGCATCTTTATCTCTTACAAAATCACCAACCATAAACCCAAAACTTTCTTCTCCACCACCAATAAATGCTTGTTTAGGGTGGTCTTTAATCATTTTAGCAATCCATTTAAAACCTGTTAAACCAACTTTACATTCAACCCCATAATAGTCTGCTAATTCTTGCATCATTGGTGTAGATACAATTGTAGATCCTACAAAATCAGTATCGCCTAATTTTCCTTGTTTTAGCCACTGACCAATTAAGAAATCTGTCATGACAATCATGGTTTGATTTCCGTTTAACAAAATCAATTTGTTGTCTGTATCTCTAACAGCAATTCCTAGTCTATCAGAATCAGGATCTGTACCGATAACGATATCGGCGTTTACCTTTTCTGCTAGATCCATTGCCATTGCTAATGCTTCTGGTTCTTCAGGATTTGGTGACTTTACTGTAGGGAAGTTTCCGTCAGGTTTTGCTTGTTCCTCAACAATGTGAATATTAGTGTATCCAGCACGTTTTAAAGTTTCTGGTAATATTGTAATTGAAGTTCCGTGTAGTGATGTGAATACTATAGATAAATTCTTACGATCTGTACCTTCAAAACTACCGTTTGTTACTGAAGCGTTTATAAATGCTTCATCAACACCTTTGTCTATCAATTCAATTAAACTGTTGTTGGCTTCAAAATTAATATTAGTATAATCAACAGCATTAATTGCATCTATAATTTCTCCATCTTGAGGAGGTACAATTTGTCCGCCATCATTCCAATATACTTTATAGCCATTATATTCCGGTGGATTGTGAGATGCTGTTAACACAATTCCACAATCGCAACCTAAATGTTTTACGGCGAAAGATAATTCTGGAGTTGGTCTTAATTCTGAAAATAAATAGACCTTAATACCATTTGCTGAAAAGACATCAGCAACCAATTTAGCTAATGAGTCAGAGTTATGTCTGCAATCATAAGCAATAGCTACTTTTAAATCTTTATTTGGGTGTTCCTGCTTTAAATAGTTAGCAAGACCTTGTGTGTTTTTTCCTAAAGTATATTTGTTTATACGGTTTGTACCCACACCCATAATACCACGCATTCCTCCAGTACCAAAAGCTAAATTTTTATAAAAACTTTCTTTAAGTTCATCAGGATTGTTGGCGATTAGTTCTTTTATTTGATGTTGTGTATCTTCGTCAAAAGTTGGTGTTAACCATGTGTTTGCAACGTCAAGAATTTCAGGTGCTATGTGTATCATTGTATGTTCTTAGTGTAATAATATGCAAATGTAATGAATTTGAATTACGATTTGCAGTTTTTAATTTTGTGACTAAAATTTTAAGAAATACTTAGCTCTTCTTCAACTTTATAGCGCTCTTGGTTTTTGTTATTTCGTAATACGAGTTCGCCTAAAAAACCAGCAATAAATAATTGAGAACCAATTATCATACTCACTAATGCGATATAAAATTGTGGGCGCTGGGTAATTAAACGACCTGTAGGGTTTAATATGAGTTTGTCAATACCTAAATAAAGCGCAAATATAAAACCGATAAAAAACAGTAAAGTCCCTAAAGCACCAAATAAGTGCATTGGGCGTTTTCCGAATTTAGATAAGAATGAGATGGTTAATAAATCTAAGAAACCATTAATAAATCTGTCCATTCCAAATTTTGTTTTCCCGTATTTACGTGCTTGGTGTTGCACAACTTTTTCATCAATTTTTTTAAAACCAGCGTTCTTTGCTAGTACTGGAATGTAACGGTGCATTTCACCATAAACATCCACGTTTTTTACTACTTCATTTTTGTAGGCTTTAAGTCCACAGTTGAAATCGTGTAATTTTAAACCAGAGGTTTTTCGGGCACACCAGTTGAATACTTTTGATGGTAAGTTTTTAGCGAAAACAGAATCGTAACGTTTCTTTTTCCATCCAGAAATTAAGTCAAAACCTTGGTTTGCAATTAAATCATATAGCTCAGGAATTTCCTCAGGATTATCTTGTAAATCGGCATCCATGGTAATAACCACATCACCTTGTGCTTTTTCAAACCCTAAATGTAAGGCCTGAGATTTTCCGTAATTACGCAAAAACTTTAAGCCTTTAACGTTTGAGTCTTTCTCAGAAAGTTGATTAATTATTTTCCAAGAGTCATCAGTTGAACCGTCATCTATAAACAATATTTCATACGAATAACCATTGGATTGCATGACTTGTGCAATCCAATGGTGTAATTCAGTTAATGATTCATCTTCGTTTAGAAGTGGAATAATTATAGATAGATTCATATGTTTAAAATATGTCTAAAATTAGATAGAATTTTTGTCTTTCTTCAAGATTAATCCTCCAATTAATGAGAAAATAAATCCGAATAATAAGTTTCCAATTAAAGCTCCAGCAAAAGAAATCCATGGCGATGAGAATTTAGATCCCATGTCTTTCATCATTTGAATTTGCTCATCAGACATTTCTGGATTCTGCTCTAAAGTTTGTTCTAATTGTAATTCTTGAACTCTAGAAATGTATTCTGGGTCGATGTAAGATAAGAATACTAATTGATATAGAGAACCAATAATACCTCCAACCAAAGCAATTGCGATACCTACTTTCAGTGCTTCTGTTAATGATACAAACCCGTCATTACCTTCTTTATATTTTTTAATACCTAAAACAATCAAAGCTATCATGACAATGATTCCTAATAAACCACTAATCCAGCCAGTTTTTAATGGCATGTCAATAATATATGTTACAACAGAAATTAATACCGTTGTGAATCCTAAAATCAATCCGTAGTTTAGGGCAATGTTCTTTGTTGAGTTTGCGTTATTTTCCATAATTTAATTAGTTTTGTTTTATCAGTTAACAAATGTAGTAAATCGTTACAGAAAAAAGTTTAAAATATTTTACTAATAAGTTTTTTGAAATAGATTAAAAGTGATATATTTGCACCTCGAAAATGTTAAGATTAAGAAAATGAAACAAGGTTTACATCCAGAAAATTATAGATTAGTAGCATTTAAAGATATGTCTAACGATGACGTATTCTTAACTAAGTCTACTGTAGATACAAAAGAAACTCTTGAAGTAGACGGAGTTGAGTATCCATTATTCAAATTAGAAATTTCAAGAACGTCTCATCCTTTTTACACAGGTAAATCTAAATTAGTAGATACTGCTGGGCGTATTGACAAGTTCAAGACAAAATACTCAAAATTCAAGAAGTAATTCTTCGAATTTTACACATACTAAAAGCCTTCGAGAAATCGAAGGCTTTTTTTTTTATTCTAAGATTTTAAAACTTAACTTTGAGACTTAACTTTGAGCTAACACTATGAATTATATTCTTTTTGATGGTACAGTAAGAAACCAATTACTGCCATTTACATATACAAGACCAGTTGCTGATATCCGCGTTGGAATTTTAACTATTAGAGAAAAATGGGAGAAATTCTTAGGGTTTACAACAACTACAATTACTGAAGATTATTTAGCTGAAAAGTTTCCGATGGTAGAGTTGGAAGAGAACGTCATGATTAATGCGTCATTTTTACCAAACGAAGAATTGGTTGGGATGATTAAAAATTTATCAGAAAATCAAGCCATTATTTGTGATGATGAAATGCTGGCATTCTATACTACAGCTTCACAAGAAGAAGTAGATTTTGATACCTACGAGCTTTTTGAAGTTGATTGTGAGTATACGCGCATTGAAAATACATGGGATATATTCTCTAAAAATGCCCACGCTATTCAAGAAGACTTTAACATCTTAACAGAAGATAGAGAATCACAACCAATACCAGAAGGGGTACAATGTGTGAATCCTGATAATATATTTATTGAAGAAGGTGCGCAAGTGTTGTTTTCTACTTTAAATGCGTCAAATGGGCCAATATATATAGCTAAAGATGCGCAAATTATGGAAGGTTGCTCAGTACGTGGGCCATTTGCATTGTGTGAACACGCAACATTAAAAATGGGTGCTAAAATTTATGGTGGAACAACTATTGGTCCTGAAAGTAAAGTAGGAGGAGAGGTTAATAACTCTGTAATATTCGGATTTTCTAACAAAGGTCATGATGGCTTTTTAGGAAATTCAGTGATTGGAGAATGGTGTAATATTGGTGCAGATTCTAACAATTCTAATTTGAAGAATAATTATGCTGAAGTACGCTTATGGAATTATGAAACCGAAAACTTCGCAAAAACAGGTTTACAATTTTGTGGACTAATGATGGGAGATCATTCTAAGTGTGGAATTAATACCATGTTTAATACTGGAACCGTTGTAGGTGTAAGTGCTAATATTTTTGGAGGCGGGTTTCCAAGAAACTTTATACCTAGTTACTGTTGGGGTGGAAGCTCTGGTTTTACAACGTACTTAACCAAAAAAGCATTTGAAGTTGCTGAGGTGGTTATGGCGCGTAGAGGTCTGGAATTTTCAGACGCAGATGCCGCTATTTTAACGCATGTGTTTGAGGAAACATCTCAATACAGAAAAGATTAATTAGATATAGATTTAAACAAAAAGCGCCACTATTTAAATAGTGGCGCTTTTTGATTAAGAGACTAATTGTTCATAAAAACCACCAATTTCTAACGCACTGTCTATAAAATGGATTTCATAAATCCAATAGCGCTCATTGCCTAAAATATCTTTATCACTCATTAAATCATGGTTATTGGGGTGGATGTAGTTAATTTCATCTTCACCAAGAATTTTCTCATGTGGGAAGTTCCCAGCCAAATGCCCGCAATGCGCATTACCATAAGTCCAACCGTATTTTTTTGCGAGTGCTTTTGTGTAGTTGTAAAACTCAGCGCCAGTTATGGTGTGTTTGTGTTCTTGGTAATACGTTTTTCCTTCTTCCCAAGCAAGTTCTACATCTCGCTGTAGTTTTAGTTTTCTGTCGTTTGTGCCCAGTACATAGGTTCTGCCAATGTCAGCTTCCCAATCGTCAAATACAGGGCCGAAATCAAAAAATACAATATCATCGTCTTGTAATGTTAATACTGGTGGGTTTTCTTTATAAGGCAGCAACGTGTTTTTGCCAGAACGGACAATACGCTTATGCCAAAACTTTTTAATACCAAACAATTCAAACGCTAAGTTGTAAACTTCTATGTTTAGTTCACGTTCGGTTTTTCCTGCTGTTACTAACGCACGGTCTTCAATAGCTTTGAATAGTGTGAGTGCTTTGGTTTCGGCTTCAACTAAATTCTGGTAAACTGCAGACATGTTATTGTTGAGAGGTTAATAGTTGTTCGTACTCTTCAAATCGATGCTCTCTAATAGGCCTGATTTTAGGTTCTGTATTAAAATGTAATACCAAACAAGGGCTAATGTTTTTGTAACGCTCTACATATTCATAACGTACCAATTCCTTATTCTTGATGCGCTGCTTTATTTTGTTGTGATATGGGTACATGAATTAGTTTACTTTATAGACTAGTTTCATTGTGATAGATGCTGTTTTTTCTCTTGAACTCGTGTTAAAAGTCCCGCCCCATGAATATCCTTCTTTAGAGTTTTGTCCCGTGATTTGGAACACGCCCATTTTTGCAGATTCTAAGTCGCCTAATTCACCTCCTGAATACTCAGATATTTTTTCTGCTCGTATTCTCGCGTCTTCTGTGGCTTTAGAAATCATTTCAATTTTTAAATCGGCTAATTTGGTGTAATAATAGCGTGGCGATTCTGAGTAAAATTGCACTCCTTGGTTTAATAACTCCGTTATTTCTCTTGATATTTTTTCAATTTTATCGACATTTTTCGATTCTATTTGTACCGATTGAGTGAGTTCATAACCAACAAACTCATCACCCATATAATCTCCGCTTTGGGAATACAGTTGTTTGGTTTTTTTATGTGATTTTACAGCGCTATAAATAAGCTGATCTGTATTAATGCCTTTGCTTGCTAAATAGGTGTTGACTACAGATTTATTGCGTTCTAAAGTTACATACGCTTGTTTTAAATCTATGTTTTGTGCGCCGAAACTTCCTTCCCAGACAATGAGGTCTGAAGAGAAATCTGTATTTCCCAAGCCTGTCACTTGAATTTCACCTTCAACTTTGTTTCTGTCTGTATAAGCTTTTCCTAAAAATATGGAGGACGCAACTATGGCTATCCCAAAAATAATGGCATTGGTATACTGTTTCATATTAGTTGTTTTTATTACGTTTATTAGCTAAAGTTGTTCCTATACCAGCCCCAAGAGCAACACCAACACCTATCCATAAACCAATGTTGTCTGTTAAAATGCCTACAAGTGTTCCTAAGCTTATTCCTATGGCCATTGGGATAGCTATTTGTTTGTTTTTTTTCATTGATAGTGGTTTTTAAAAAGGTAAATTATCTGCAATTATTGATAAAGGAAATTTTTTTTCAAAACTTCCTTTATCAGTAACTATTTCTAATAAAAGACTTCCGGCAATTGTATAACTTTCTTTTATTTCATCACCTTTCCATGATTGAGCTAACACTTTAGTGTTTGTTAATTCTAATTCAACCCAACCGTTTCTTGGTATTTTTTTCTGATCAATAGATAGGCTATATCTATAATTATATTTTTTACTTAGAGATTTTCTACTTGAAACTTTTTTACCATTTTGTTTAATTGTCCAATCACTTTTAGAGTATAAATAGATACCCTGGATTTCTGGGGATACTTTATTCGTTTTATTTTCAATATCAAAGTTAAGATTAATGGAGGCTTCAGCATACTCTTCATTTGTCTCTAATTCTGAATTTGTTTTCAGTTCAATATTAAATGGAGATTTTTTTTGACTTTCGATTTCTTTTTTTGCCCACTTTAGATTTTTATCAAGATGGTTTTGTAAATGAACTATAGAGTCTCCATATACGATATGTCTTTTGTGTTTTAAGTCAAATGGAATGTTTTCAACTTCTTTTGTAATTAGAATACACAATTTTCCTATAGAATGTGCGTAACCTAACTCATAAAAAACGTTAGGGTTTTTGGTTGATAAATCTGCAATTATAAAATCTGCTTCTTCAATTTCATTGTAAATTTTATCAAGCATACCCTCATCAAATAATTCCTCATCTAATCTATATGCATGTATGTTGTTGTTTTTTGCTGTTTCTTTTATTCCAAGTTGATAAACATCATCAAAATCCGAATTAAAAGGCATTATTACGAATGTTTTCATTGAGTAGAGTTAAATTGTCAATATCTCAAATATACCACTTCTAGATTAAAGTAATATTTGATAAATTGGATGGGTTTAAATAATCTTCTTAATCCATTTAAAATATTTAAACGGCACATATTTTAATGGTAAATCTAGCCATGTTGGTGTAGTAACAACAGCTCTTTTATTGCTAAATGCTAAGAAACTGTCTTTACCGTGGTATTTTCCCATACCGCTATTGCCAACACCTCCAAATGGGAGTTTGTGGTTACCAATATGCATTAACGTATCATTAATACACGCGCCACCAGATGTTGTTTTTGCTAAGACCTCTTTCGCTTTGTTATTCTTTCCAAAATAATAAAACGCTAATGGTTTTTCATTGTTATTTATATATGTGATAGGTTCATCAAGATGTTCAAAACTCATCACGGGTAAAATAGGTCCGAATATTTCGTTTTGCATAATCGTGAAATCAGGTTGCACATTATCAATAATAGTTGGTGCAACATATTTATTGTCTATATCAATGTCGCCACCTGTATGTATGTCGCCTTCATATAATAATTCAGACAATCGTTCTGTAGCGTTTTTATTAATAATACGTGGATAAAAACGACTTTCTTTTATGTTATCACCATACATTAATGTGATGTTTTTTGCAATTTTATTGAGCAATTCTTCTTTAATAGAACAGTGTGCAAAGAGATAATCTGGAGCAATACAGGTTTGTCCTGCATTGATTAATTTACCCCAAGCTATACGTTTGGCAGCAACATCAATATTTGCATCTGCATCAACAATGCACGGACTTTTTCCACCCAATTCCAACACAACTGGAGTAAGGTGTTCTGCTGCGGCTTTCATAACTACTTTACCAACTTTTGGACTTCCTGTAAAAAAGATGATGTCAAAACGTTTTGAGAATAGTATCGTATTTGTCTCTTTAGCGCCATGAACTACACTAATATAGTTGGAGTCAAAGGCTTCTGAAAGCATCTTTTCCATAACCTTTGCGATAGTTGGTGCATCTGGTGATGGTTTTAAAATGCTACAACATCCGGCAGATATTGCACCTACTAATGTGTTTATGAGTAACTGGAATGGGTAATTCCACGGTGAAACAATTAAGGCTACACCTAAAGGTTCGCTGAGTATTTTACTTGAGGATGGCAACAGATGAATAGGTGTTGCTATTCGTTTTGGGGCTGCCCACTTTTTCAAATGTTTTATATGGTTGTCAATTTCTCCAGTAACAATACTAATTTCAGTTAGGTAGGCTTCTTCAGGCGATTTGTGTAAATCTTCCCATAAAGCGTCTTCAATTTGCGTTTGATACTGAAGAATCACCTTTTTTAACTTTCGCAATTGTGTAAGTCTGAAGCTAATGTCTTTAGTCTGTTGAGTTGTAAAAAAAGCTTTCTGACTATTGAGAAGTTGATTAATTATATGTTCTGAAGTCGCTGTCATGTTTCGGGTACTTTTTTAATCCACAATAATCTATAAATACATGATTTAAGGTGTGAATCTCTCAAATATACTTATTCTAGTTCAGTAAATCTTGTGTTAAATCTTAAAACTGGAAATAAATAAAAGGTTGGAAGTCGGCGGCATATGTTTGATAGCAAAGAATAGAAACTACTATAGCGGTAAGTACTTTAACAACAAAATGACTGTTTATAAACTGTAATTGTACAGCATCTTTAAAACGGTAAGGTAGCCAATGTGCAATATAACCTAATGCCATAATTACAAATACGCTTTTGTATTCGATAAGTAATTGTAATGCGTTATCTAAATTCATATTATAGCAAATTTGATGGTATTGTTTGCTGATATGATCCATGCTATTTCCTCTAAAATACACTCTTGTAAATGTGATGAATAAGAAGGTGATTCCTATTTTCCAAATGATTGCTAATGGGTGGTTGCTTTTCTCATACGGACTTACACGTCGCCAATATTTATAGACTAATATTCCTAGTCCGTTTAAGCCTCCCCAGATTACAAATTTCCAAGAAGCACCATGCCATAATCCACCAATTAACATGGTTAATAATATATTGATGTTGGTATTGAAGTGTTTGATGATTTTAGGAACAACCAAACACAACAACATTGCTAAAACCAATATGCCAATAATCACTAATGTGTAGGTATAACTCTTAAATGCAATTAAGAGCAGTGTTAGAAAGCTCAAACAGATGATGTATGATGCTGTGGTTCCGTTTCTGTTTCCTCCTAATGGTATGTATAAATAATCTTTCAACCATGTGGATAATGAAATGTGCCAACGTTTCCAAAAATCACCACAATTGATAGCCTTATAAGGCGAGTTGAAGTTCTTTGGTAACTGATATCCCATTAATAATGCGATACCAATTGCAATATCTGTATACCCTGAAAAATCACCATAAATTTGTAATGAATAGCCAAACAATGCCATAATGTTTGTGAAACCAGAAAACATTTCAGGGGCGTCAAACACACGATCTAAAAAGTTAGCCGCAATATAATCTGCAAATAACATTTTTTTAATGAGTCCGATTAATATCATGTAAACGGCTTTTCCGAAATCAGTTTTGGTAATGTTGATTTCCTTCCCGATTTGAGGAATAAAATCTGCTGCTCTAACTATTGGACCAGCAACTAATTGTGGGAAGAAACTCACGAAAAAACCAAAGTCAATAATATTGTTTATTGGTTTCAATTGCTTCCTGTAAATATCAACACTATAACTAATGGTTTGAAACGTATAGAATGAAATTCCTACTGGAAGAATGATGCTATCAACTGTGAAATAATCTTGTTGAGCAATGGTATTTGTCCATAACGCCAAATGATTGATGACTTCATAATCTGTTTTAAATAAACTATTAAAGGAGTCAGTAAAGAAATAGGCGTATTTGAAATAACATAAAGTAGCTAAATTGATACAAACACTTATAGTAACTAAAATTTTCTTTTTAAGTATTGATTTAGTGTGATAAATGCCTTTTCCTAAAAAGAAATCATTAACCGTACTAAAAAGTAAAATACCAATAAATAACCCACTTGTTTTATAATAAAACAGTAAGCTGACTGCAAATAAATATGTAATTCTAAGAGATTTCTTCTTGTAGATTATAGCGTAAATTAAATACACTAGCGCAAAGAATATCCAGAAACTTATTTGTGTAAAAAGTAATGGCGTGTCTTCTGAAAAACTGAATATGTCTAATAATCTATTCAATACTATCGTCTTTTCTTGTAATATGATTTAAAATGCTGTCTGGCTTGTGATTCATTTCTTGTTCCCAAGCACGCACTAAAGCTTGTAATAACAAATCGGCTTTAATATTGTAGCCTTTTCGTGTAAAATGAATGCGATCTTTTGGCATTAATTTGTTGTTATACCATTTTTGAGAGGAGATATAGCCCCCCATAATTTCGTAGAAATCCCAAACTGCCATGTGATATTGTTCAGATAACTCATAAATTACTTGTGCAGCAACTTTAGTATTCGGATTGGCAAATAGTTTTTTATAGTAGGAATCGTTAGGTACAGTTAGTAAAATAGCGCAATCCGGATTTGCTTTTTGAATAAACAAAATTAGCTGTTCATAATAGGCTTTATATTGCTCTGCATTAAAATGAAGTGTATAAGTGTCGTTGGTTCCAACAGAAATAATAAATAAATCTGGTTTGTAGAGTAGCAACTGTTGTTCAAAATATGCGGCGCGATTATAAAATTTAAAACTTGCGCCATTTACGCCAATAGTTGTGTATTCAATACCTGAGTTGTCATTCATCAATTCTAACCCCATCATTAAAAATTCAGAATCGACACTGGATGTAGTCTTTCTAACACAAATATCAAGATTACTAACTGTTGTATTTAATGTAAATTCGATATAATGCGCGTCTGAGTTTCTTGTTTGGGAGGTCACTAAAGAATCATTTGCAACAATTACTTCATAATCATCAGACCATTCATTATAAAACACACGCAATTTATTGAAGTCGTATGTGTTTTCTGAGAAGTTTCTATGATTTGCCTTAATGGTAATGTTTGAAATGGAGTCTTTAAATTTTGCGCTTACACCAGATAATCCCCAAGCGACGGAATCATTTCTTGAACATCTATAACCTTTCCAATCACCATCAAAAGTAACTTTGTAATTAGGCGGGTTGTTTGTTTTTGCCATTCTGTATGGGTAAATAAAACCGCGTTGCCCTTTAGCTTTGTCACTCATATTTTGCAGATAATGACGTAGTCTATTGGAATAAAAATCAGCTTGTATGTGCGAACCTCCAATATGAAACACATGTAGGTTTTCGTCTTTATTCTTATAGATGTTATCAAGTTTATGATATAGTTTATGAAAAGCGACTGCGGAATCTGCGTGTTTGATTTTATTAGCTTCCCAATTGATAAAATCATACTGTTGTTGTAGACTATCAGTTATAACATAATCCTGACTGAATGCAAGAGTGCTACAAAAAATAAAGAAGAGATATGTTATTGTTTTAATCATTGTCGTGTTGTTTTAGGTCTAAATACAATGACGTGAAAAATAATTCCGAAATGTATTTGGTGCCTTTTGGTGTAAAGTGAATATAATCTCCACCAACAAGGTTTTCGTTTACCCAATGCCCTATAGAATTTTTGCCACCCATGGCTTGAAACATATCCCAGTAAGCTACATTATTAGAGTTACAAACATCTTTTAGGCTTTGGTTTAGAAACGGTAATAACTCATAAGTTATCATTTCACCATTAACTGAAGTTGCTAAATCAGTTGGGCCTATGAATATGAAATCTATATTTGCTTTACGACGCCTCAACCATTTTATTTGATTACGAATGTTGTTCGTATAATTCGATACTGCCGTAGAATCTTTAATATATGGCACTGTGTTTCCGCCGAATTGCATAATCATAATTTTTGGGTCTAATTCTGATAGCATTCGCCCAAAATCAGCAGTATTATTTCTTGTAAACAAAGACCCCGAAGCACCACGCATAGCTACATTGTCAATCTGTACACCTGTATTCCCGTCTAATGTGAGTCCGTAAAAATCAGGGCTAACTTTCCCTGTCAACTCTATTTTAAGATCAGTCGGTGTTCCTGGTAGTTTAATAGTATAATTGTGATAATTACCGTCAGTAATCAATGAATCACGCTGAATTAAATGCCCTTTTTCATACACTAAAACTTGAATAGGATTTGTGCAATTCCCATAATGTAAACCTATAGAAGGGAATGATCGAAATTTCTTATAAGTGATTTTTGAAGGTTGTATAGAAATAGAGGCGGTTGTTTCTGGAATGGAATCAATTGAAATACTATCATTAAAAACAGGAGTAAATCGTGAAGAGGATAAAAATACACCATATTTTTTATGCTTGAATCGCTTTTGAGTTCTATCAAAAATGGCATGGCGCTCCCATGTATCGCTATGTTTTACAACTGCGCTAATTTGATGGTAAGCCTGTTTGATTGGTATAAATCCAGGACCACTTCCACCATACATGTGTTGTAATCGGTTTCGTAAATATCCTGTAATACGATCACCTTCTAGTTGAGAATCACCATAATGTATGATACGACAATTTTTACTGTTGAGTTTACTTTTTAATGTTGTGATGAAATCCGGATTGTCCTTTGGGTAACTGATACGTTGAATTGAAGTTGTATCTATTTTAGAAAAATCTAAAGTAAAATTAACTGCTTTTTTCTCTGCATTTGGTTTGTGAGTGACTAAAGAATCGATACCTAAATTAATAGGTTCTACTTCAATAGGTTCAATAGTTGTAGTAATTTGCTCAATAGTTTGTTTTACAGAATCAATTTTAATTTCTTTTAATTCAAAAAAAGAAGTTGATGTTGGGTATTTTAAACGATGTTGTTCAATAAAAAAACCTTCTTCTTTATTTTGTTCAGATGATAAAAATAACAAACCACCTAATGTCGCTAAAACAAGTAGCATGAATAAAGCAATTGATATGGGTTTTACTGATTTCAATAGGTGTTACTTGCTTTTATAAACTCGTTTTAAATGTAATAGATTTATAGGGTTTATCCCTAAGCCGTGTATGTTTTTTCTTGTAAATCGGATGACATTATCATAATACAGTGGAATTACTGGCGCGTTTTTAATAACGATACTGTCCATTTTCTGATACAACCCATGACGCTTTTTTAAATCAATTTCTTTTAACGCAGATTCGTATAAACTATCGTATGTGTTGTTTTTAAAATGCGTATAATTTGGGCCGTTTGGTGTAAAGTTTTTAGAATAAAATAAGGATAAATAATTTTCTGCATCAGGGTAATCAGCCACCCAACTTGCTCTGAATAGCGCTAATTTTCCAGTTGCTTTTTCTTCTCTTAATGTAGAGGATGTTAATAAATCAATAGTGACAGTTAGGCCTACTTTTTCTAACTCACGTTGGATATATTCGCATAAATCAACATATAAACTATTAGTTGAAATTGTAATTTTGGGGTTAGAAATACCCGATACAGTTTTAAATTGATTTACCAGTTTTTTTGCTTTCTCAGGTTGATAACTATACCCTTTCTGACTATTGAAACTCGGTAAGCCTTTTGGTATAAAGCCATTTTCTGCAGGAGTCCCAATGCCATTTCGTAAATACGTAATCATGGTTTGTCGGTCAAAACCATAGTTAACGGCTTGTCTTATCAATTCTGATTGTATTTCCGGTTGCTTGGTTTCCATATAGAATCCTAGATACTCAGTATTCAAATAATCACCTGAAACCATATTAACCGTTTCAGTGTACTTGTCACGCAAAACACCGTTAGCGGTTAACAGTTCGTCTTTGTACGAAGGTGCTAACCCAGATATAAAATCGATGTTGCCTTGAGAAAATTGCAAAAACTCACTTTGCTTGTCTGTTAAAAAGCTAATGGCAACGGCTTCTAAGTATGGTAATTGCTTTCCTGAGCTGTCTTTTTCGTGGTAATTAGTATTTTTTCTTAAGACTAACTTGATGTTTTCTTCCCAACGTTTAAATTTAAATGGGCCAGTTCCTATTGGGTTTGCTCTGAAGTCAGAACCATAATGTTCAACAATTTCTTTTGGTAAAACAGAACAGTATTTTGTAGTTAAAACACCTAAAAATGCTGGGAAAGGCTGTTTTAATTTGATTGTAAAAGTAGAATCGTTTTCTGCTGAAAAATAATCAACTTGTTGTAATGTGTTACTTCCTGGCGATGCAAGTTTATCATCAATTAATCTGTTAAAAGAATATTCAAAGTCTGATGCTGTAACTTTTCTTGTGTTGTTTTTAAAGAGCTCATGCTTATGAAAATTGACATCACTTCGTAATAAAAATGTATAAGTTTTAGCATCTTCGGAAATAGTCCAGCTTTTAGCAATATCAGCTTGAATATTAAGGTTATCATCTAATTGTACTAAGCCATTAAAAAGCTGATTACACGCCCAAATATTTGCATTATCTTTTGCGAAAGCGGGATCTAATGAGTTGACATTTTTGTATTCGTTATATCTGAAAACAGTGGAATCGTCAATTTTTGTTTTATCAGATTGACATGCCATTAAGCCTAAAAATAAGACTAAGCATAACTGCTTGATATAAAGGTAGGGTGTAGTTTTCAAATTGGTTAATTAATTGTATTTTTGCATGCGCTACGCCGTAAGTAGCGAGGCTGTTCAAATATAAGTAAGATAATTAAATGCAAGAAAGAAAAAAAGTAGCTTTTTACACATTAGGTTGTAAATTAAATTTTTCGGAAACTTCAACAATAGCACGAGACTTTACAAAAGAAGGCTTTGATCGTGTAGATTTTTCTGAAACAGCAGATATTTATGTTATCAACACCTGTTCAGTTACTGAAAATGCCGATAAGCGTTTTAAGAGCATTGTAAAACAAGCTCAGAAACAAAATGCAGACGCTTTTGTAGCGGCAGTAGGTTGTTATGCGCAATTAAAACCAGAAGAACTTGCCGATGTTAATGGTGTAGATTTGGTTTTAGGAGCAACCGAAAAGTTTAAAATAACGAGTTACATTAATGATTTGTCTAAAAATGATTTAGGTGAAATTCATTCTTGTGAAATTGAAGATGCAGATTTTTACGTAGGAAGTTATTCAATTGGCGATAGAACACGAGCGTTTTTAAAAGTGCAAGACGGGTGTGATTATAAATGTACCTATTGTACAATTCCGCTTGCACGTGGAATTTCGAGGTCAGATACATTACAAAATGTATTAGATAATGCAGCGGAGATTTCTTCAAAGGGTATTAAAGAAATTGTACTTACTGGTGTAAACATTGGTGATTATGGTAAAGGGGAGTTCGGAAACAAAAAACACGAGCATACATTTTATGAATTAGTTGAAAAACTAGATGAGGTTGATGGCATACATCGTGTGCGAATTTCTTCAATTGAGCCAAATTTACTTAAAGATGAAACGATTGAGTTTGTAGCTAATTCTACTAGTTTTGTACCGCACTTTCATATTCCTTTACAAAGTGGGAGCGATGAATTATTAAAGAAAATGAAACGTCGTTATTTGCGAAAAACATATACTGATAGAGTTGCCGCAATAAAAACCCACATGCCTGATGCTTGTATTGGAGTTGATGTGATTGTTGGTTTTCCAGGTGAAACAGATGAATTGTTTTTAGAAACTTATAATTATTTAGCAAATTTAGATATTTCATATTTGCATGTTTTCACGTACTCTGAACGCGCAAATACTGAGGCTGCTGAATTGGAAGGAGCGGTGCCTATAAATGTGCGAAAAAAACGTAGCAAAATGTTACGTGGTTTATCTGCTAAAATGAGAGGGGTGTTTTATGAGTCTCAATTAGGAAAGGAGAAAACAGTATTATTTGAAGATGAAAATAAAGAAGGATACATTAATGGGTTTACTGAAAATTATGTAAAAGTAAAAACACCTTGGAATCCTGAATTAGTGAATACGCTTCAAAGGGTAAAACTTACCAAGATTGACGATGATGGTTTGGTAAGGTTTGATTTTTTGTAGAATACTGAACTGTTTTTAATGTGCTGAAATACAGTCTGTTATTTTTGTATTGTTGTTTTTTTTAGTTAAATTAGAGTGTAACTTTAAAGACTAACCATTATGAAAAGAATTATTTTTATTTTATTGTGCAGTTTCGGATCATTAATATCTTGTGGGGATGATGATTCATCAAGTGCGTCTACACCAGATAGTAATTTATCAGTTAAAATTGACAATACAGATTTTGTGTTTGATGATATAAGTGTTGTTAGAACACCATATGAAGATGAAGGTATTGCTTACGTAGATATATACGTGACAGCAAAATTATCTTCAAATCCTAACAGGGAGTTTCAGTTTTACTTAGATGAGTTGCAGGTTGGAGCTAATGAAGTGTTATATTTTATGTATGAAAAAGATCAGGTTTTATATGAGTTTAGTGGCTATCAACCAAGTGAAGATACTGCTGTAATGTCTTCTAATGTCATGGAAAATACCGGATCAAGAGTTAAAGGTACATTTTCTGGAAATTTAACAAATTATAACTCTACAACAATGTTATACGAATCAGTCACTGTTACAAACGGTAGTTTTGATGTGTGGTATTAAAATTGTCATATAAGTATAAAAAAAGCTCAACTTTTAAATTGAGCTTTTTTTATGCTTATATTTTAATTCCAACTGGGAGAAGTCCTCTGTATTGTTTGTTTTTTCTAATAAATATTGCAATTGCTGGGCAAGTAGGTACAACACTAAGATTACGTTCTTTAATGTTTTCAAATACAATTTTGATAAATGTATTTTGAAAATCATTTTCGGTTATTTCTTCAGGAATGTGTATTTTGGTTAAGAATATTTTTCGTTCTTGTAAAGAGTATTCAATGGTTGCTAAATGATTGTCTACGGCAATTTCAAATTGTCTTAAAAAATCGTTGTCTTTTAATGTTAATTCCATAATCATAGATGCAAGTTTTTAGGTTGTAGATTGGTTCTGCTTGCAGCTAATATTAACAACATTATTAATTTTTGATTAATGGCACAAGCTGTCAAATATACGAAATTATCAAATGTTAAGCAAGGATTATGAGTGTAAAAGCTTGAGAGATATATAATTGCATAAAATTGAGTAGGAGGTAAAAAAATAGCTTATATTAAGAATTCTAAAAACAAGGAATATATTTTCTAATGGAAAAATCAAAAACACACATTTATCTTATTCCTGGTATGGGAGCTAACACAAAGATATTTGAATACATTAAATTACCAGAGAATGATTATGTAATGCATTTTATAGAATGGGAATTGCCAGAGCGCAAAGAATCTCTTTCTGATTACGCGTTCCGAATGACAAAAAAAATAACACATGAAAAACCAATTTTATTTGGAGTGTCATTTGGTGGTATTTTAGTGCAAGAAATGAGTAAGTTTGTAGAAGTGAAAAAAGTGGTAGTGGTTTCAAGTGTGTTACATGAAACTGAATTTCCGAAGCGTATGAAGTTTGCAAAGATGACTAAGGCTTATAAGTTAGTACCTACCCAGTTGTTTTCTGATGTAGAAAAATTAGCAAAATATGCTTTTGGTGAGACCGCTGTAAATAGAGTAGATTTGTACAAGAAATACATGTCGATTAGTGATAAAAAGTATTTAGATTGGGCAATTGAAAACATTATTAATTGGAAGCAAAGTCAATCAATTGATAACATAATTCATATACATGGTAGTAATGATAAAGTTTTTCCTATAGAGAATATTAAAGGAAATGTGATTAAAGTGAAAAACGGAACCCATGTGATGATTATAAATAAATATAAATGGTTTAATGAAAATTTACCAAAATTATTAACAGCATAAAAACAAATTAAATGAGGGTAGTTAAAAATGTATTATGTGGTGTTGGGCTTGTTTTTGTAGCAGGTTTATTCATAAATTCTGCATCAAAAAAGGATGTCAAAATATCTGACAAACCAATTGAAAAACTAGTAGATACAAGTTATGTAAATAACTATAATGTATATGCGTTGACGCTTCCTGAGAACTTGTTATTCGCGGAAGAAAAGGTTCCTGTAGAGTTGCCAGATATTAAAGAGCGAATAGATAGAGAGTTCTTGGTAAATACCTATTGGCAGTCAAATGGTTTTTTAATGTTTAAAAGAGCTAATAAATACTTCCCAGTAATAGAAAAGATCTTAGCAGAGGAAAATGTCCCAGAGGACTTTAAGTATTTAGCTGTTATTGAAAGTGGTTTAACGAATGCAGTGTCGCCTGCAGGAGCAAGAGGGTTTTGGCAAATAATGAAAGCTACAGGTAGAGAGTATGGTTTAGAAGTAAATACTAATGTTGATGAACGTTATCATTTAGAGAAATCAACTAGAGTAGCGTGTAAATATTTAAAAGACGCTAAAGAAAAATTAGGAAGTTGGACTTTAGCTGCCGCAGCTTATAACGGCGGTATGTCTGGCATGTCAAAAAGGTTAAACAAACAACAGGTGTCTGGTTACTATGATTTATTATTAGGTAGTGAAACATCACGTTATGTGCCGAGGATAGTTGCAATGAAATATATTTTGCTGCAACCTCATAAATTTGGTTTTAATTTTAATAAAACAGATTTATACAAAAATATACCAACTAGAACGATAAAAGTTGATTCTGTGATAACTAACATTGCCCAGTTTTCTAAAGATTTAGGTATTAATTATAAAATAATTAAAATCCATAACCCTTGGTTAAGGGAAGGGCATTTAAATAACAAAACAAGAAGAATTTATGAAATTGAAATCCCGAAAAAAGGGGCGTATTCAAATTAAGATGAGTATAATTATTTTTCTAATAGGAGTAGGTTTATTGGCTGGGTTTTTAAGTGGAGTTTTAGGAATAGGAGGTGGAGTTGTAATGGTGCCTTTATTACTACTTGTTGGGTTTTCTCAGCATCAGGCACAAGGAACTAGTTTAGCAGCAATGTTGCCACCAGTAACCTTATTAGCAGTATTACAATATAGTAAAGGAGGACATGTTGATTGGAAGTTAGCCTTGGTAATTTCTGCTACTTTTATAATTGGTGGCCTTTTCGGGTCTAAGCTGGCAGTAGCAATTGATGAGAAGCTTTTAAAAAGAATTTTCGGCGTGTTAATGTTGTTTATTGCTGTTAAAATGATTGTAGGGAAATAAAAAAGCAAGGTGAAACACCTTGCTTTTGCTATATATAAATTATAAAACTTAACGAAAAGTTAAATATGATGATTACAATATACTGATTTTAAAGTAAATAGAAAAGTATTTCTTTGTTTAAAATTTTATTATTCAGAAACAATATTGTTGCGTTCATCTTTTTCATTCATCATTAATAAACTTAACCCCTTAGTGAATTGGTTCCTGTTTTCAACAAATGCTTTATTATAAGTACTATTTATTTCAGGAACAAAATAATGGTTCTTTCTTAGGTCAATGATTTGATTATCTTTATTGATGTAATAAATTAACGATTGCCCTAACGGGTATTTCATATTTGTAATTTCATTAGAAAAAGTATTTTCACGTTCATCAATATAAAGCACTTTAACATGTCTGTTAAAGTGTTTAGCCTTCTTGCGAACATTGTTTTCATTCTCCCAAAATACAACTGCAAAATCAACACTTTTACGATGATTTTTAGCTAACTGATTTAGTTCGGCCACACTTCCTTCTTCAATAATAAACCATGTTGCGTAAGTGGTTAATATTAATGGTTTCTTAAAATGAGTATTAATATTAATTAATGCACCATTCAAATTTTTGGCTTTGAAGTTGTCAAAATAAGCATTTGTAATATTGTTGTTTACAAATTCTTTAAAGATAGATTCACTTTCTTTAGGATTAAATTTATAATCAACTTTTGTAACTGCTAAATTGTAAGTTCCAATATTAGTATTCAATACTTCAGAAAATAATTTTGTTTCTGGTGTGTTTTGAGAATGACTAAAATATGTAAGTATTAGGAGTGTTAGAGTAATAATTTTTACCTTCATAGACATATGTTTTAAAATTAGCGTCTAAGTCGGTTTTTCTAGGTTACTTAAAGTTAAGGTAATTTATGGTAGAATCAAAGTTTATTAGTCTAATAGTCAGTAGTATAGATGTAAACACCAAAGCCCTATTATATAACAGGGCTTTGGTGTTTATTGTTGGGTGTGAAGTTTTTTTAACGTCTTCTTTGGCCTTTTGTATAATGTTGTTTTGGGCCTGCAGAACGCTTCATTTGTTGTTGCATCATTTTTATTTGTTCTGTCAACATTCCGTGTTTGTCTAAACCTTTTGCTTCATTTAATAAGTTGGTGGCTTCAATTTTACGATTCTTGCTAACAGAAATCCCTGCTAAAAACATTTTTGCTGCCGCCATATCATGATCAAAGTTTAATCCTAATTCAATTGCTTTGCGCAAATATTTCTCAGATTTTAAAGGCGCTTCTTGGTATCCAAATTGTCCTTTTAAAAAATTCCAGTACCCTAATTGTTTTCTGGTTAAAGCGCCTTCTGGGTTTTTAATTTTATTAAGCATTAATTTAGCGCCTTCCATATCTTGCTTCTTTAATTTGAATGTTGTTGCAAGTATCATCTCGTTTTTAAAATATAGTAATACAACAAGTCCAGCTAATAAAGTTAGCATGATTCCATTACCAATATGTCCTTCTGTAAATTGCCATACAGCAACACTTAGTAATAGAACAGTAATAATTAATTTAATGTTTTTATTTAGCATTTTAATAGTTGTTTTAAATCATATAAAAATCAGTTTGCAAAGCTACATATTTTATTAGAAAAATAATATTTTAAGGTTGGAGTTTCCTTTGTAATTTAAATCAAGTATATTTGCATTTGTAATGGCAGAATAGAAAGATTTTATTTTTTTTATTTTTTACCTTGTCAGAGTAAAAACTCTTTGTATATTTGCCGTCACATTTTAGCAGATAGAAATACGCTAAATATTATAATTAAGTAAGACAGTTTTTAAAGATACGATAAAATGAAAAGAACGTTTCAACCATCAAAAAGAAAAAGAAGAAATAAACACGGTTTTAGAGATAGAATGGCTTCAGTAAATGGAAGAAAGGTTCTTGCTAGAAGAAGAGCTAAAGGAAGAAAGAAATTAACAGTGTCTTGTGAGCCAAGACATAAAAAATAATTGTTAACAACTAGTTAATAATAGAAAGGTGTTCCTAATGGTAACACCTTTTTTTTTACCCAAAAGTCACTTATTTTTGCACAACAACTAAATTACAACACACAACATGCCGAAAAGAGAAGATTTAAAATCGATTTTATTAATAGGTTCAGGACCTATCGTTATTGGTCAAGCTTGCGAATTTGATTATTCAGGAACTCAAGCATTACGTTCATTACGTGAAGACGGAATTGAAACTATACTTATTAACTCTAACCCAGCTACAATAATGACTGATCCGTCTATGGCAGATCATGTGTATTTAAAGCCATTAAATACCAAGTCAATTATTGAAATCCTTAAAGAACATCCGCAAATTGATGCTGTTTTACCTACAATGGGAGGACAAACTGCATTGAACTTATGTATTGAAGCAGATGAGAAAGGAATTTGGGAGGATTTTAATGTAGAAATTATCGGGGTAGATATTGAGGCAATCAATATTACTGAAGATAGAGAGCAGTTTAAAAACCTAATGAAAGAAATTGGAGTTCCAATGGCGCCTCAAGCAACAGCAACTTCGTTTTTAAAAGGTAAAGAAATCGCACAGGAATTTGGTTTTCCTTTGTGTATTAGAGCTTCGTTTACTTTAGGAGGAGCAGGTGCAGCTATTGTTCATAATGAAAAAGATTTTGATAAATTATTAACCAACGGATTAGAGGTGTCTCCAATTCATGAGGTGATGATTGACAAAGCCTTATTAGGTTGGAAAGAATACGAATTAGAGTTGTTGCGTGATGCAAATGATAATGTTGTAATTATTTGTTCTATCGAAAATATGGACCCTATGGGAATCCATACTGGAGATTCAATTACGGTTGCCCCAGCTATGACACTTTCTGATACAACATACCAAAAAATGCGTGATATGGCTATCCATATGATGCGTAGTATTGGTGATTTTGCTGGTGGGTGTAACGTTCAGTTTGCAGTATCACCAGATGATAAGGAGGATATAATTGCTATTGAAATTAACCCACGTGTATCTCGTTCATCTGCATTAGCATCAAAAGCAACTGGATACCCAATTGCGAAGATTGCTGCTAAGTTAGCAATGGGGTATCATTTAGATGAGTTAGATAATCAAATTACAAAATCAACGTCAGCTTTATTTGAGCCAACTTTAGATTATGTAATTGTAAAAATACCACGTTGGAACTTTGATAAATTTGAAGGGTCTGACAGGACTTTAGGTTTACAGATGAAGTCTGTAGGTGAAGTTATGGGAATTGGTCGTTCGTTCCAAGAAGCTTTGCATAAAGCAACACAGTCATTAGAAATTAAACGTAATGGTTTAGGTGCTGATGGTAAAGGTGAGACAGATTATAACACGATATTAAGTAAACTGGAACATGCAAGTTGGGATCGTGTATTTGTAATTTATGATGCAATTGCAACAGGAATACCGTTAAGTAGAATTCATGACATCACTAAGATTGACATGTGGTTCTTGCGTCAATACGAAGAACTATTTTTGTTACAACAAGAAATTTCTACATTCACGATAGATACTATTGGAAGAGAATTATTACTTGAAGCAAAGCAAAAAGGGTATGGTGACAGGCAAATTGCTCATATGCTAAAATGTTTAGAAAGTCAGGTATATAATAAACGTGATGAACTAAATATTAATAGAGTTTTTAAGTTAGTTGATACGTGTGCAGCTGAATTCACAGCAAAAACACCATATTACTATTCTACTTTTGAAAGTGAGGTAGAGTTGGCAGACGGAACACGTTATGTGCATAATGAAAGTGAAGTTTCAGATAAAAAGAAAATAATCGTTTTAGGGTCTGGGCCAAACAGGATTGGTCAAGGAATTGAGTTTGATTACTGTTGTGTGCACGGTGTTTTAGCTGCTGCTGAAGAAGGGTATGAAACAATTATGATTAACTGTAATCCAGAAACGGTTTCTACCGATTTTGATACGGCAGATAAATTATACTTCGAGCCAGTGTTCTGGGAACACATTTATGACATCATTCGTCATGAAAAGCCAGAAGGTGTTATTGTTCAGTTAGGTGGACAAACAGCTTTAAAGTTAGCGGAAAAATTAGAGCGTTACGGTGTTAAAATTATCGGAACGTCATTTAAAGCCTTAGATTTAGCTGAAGATAGAGGAAGTTTTTCTAAAATTTTAAAAGATAATAATATTCCTTACCCAGAATTTGGAGTTGCAGAAACTGTAGCAGAAGCCCTAGTAATTGCAGATGAATTAGATTTTCCAATATTAGTGCGTCCTTCGTATGTATTAGGGGGGCAAGGGATGAAAATTGTAATTAATAAACAAGAATTAGAAGAGCATGTATTTGATTTGCTACGTTCTATTCCTGGAAATAAATTATTATTAGATCATTATTTAGATGGTGCAATTGAAGCGGAAGCAGATGCAATTTGCGATGGTGAAAATGTGCAAATCATTGGAATAATGGAGCACATTGAACCTTGTGGGGTTCACTCTGGAGATTCTAACGCAACATTACCTCCGTTTAATTTAGGAGAATTTGTAATGCAGCAAATAAAAGATCATACCAAATCTATTGCATTAGCATTAGAGACTAAAGGGTTGATTAATATCCAATTTGCAGTAAAAGATGATAAAGTATATATTATTGAAGCAAACCCAAGAGCGTCAAGAACAGTGCCTTTTATAGCAAAAGCATACGGACAGCCTTATGTGAATTACGCTACAAAGGTAATGTTAGGAGCAAAGGTAACGGACTTTACATTTAATCCTCAATTAGAAGGGTATGCAATTAAGCAACCTGTATTTTCATTTAATAAATTCCCTAATGTAAATAAGCAATTAGGGCCAGAAATGAAAAGTACTGGAGAGAGTATCTTGTTTATTGATGATTTAAAAGATGATCAGTTTTACGACTTGTATTCAAGACGTAAAATGTATTTGACAAAATAATATCAAAATAGATTATAATAAAAAAAGCCTCTTAATTTTAAGAGGCTTTTTTGTTGAAAATGGTTTATTTCAATTCAATTTTCACGTTATAGTTTTCTAATTCTTTTAGATAATCGTGAGGCATAAAATCTTCTCTGTCGAATTCCTTTTGACGATTTCTTTTCATTTCTAATCTTTTAATTGCTTTTAAAAAACGCTGTATTTCAATTGTGTCATCTAAGATTAACCCAGGAACTTTCATGCTATTGTTGTTTTCGTCTTTTGCAACCATTGTAAAGTATGACGAGTTACAATGCTTTTTGACGCCCGTTCTGATGTTTTCAGCTTCAACTCGGATACCAATAACCATAGATGTGCTACCAACGTAATTAACAGAGGCTTTCATTGTAACTAATTCTCCAACTTCAATTGGATTTAAAAAATCAACTGTATCTACAGAAGCTGTTACACAATAGGTTCTTGAAAACTTAGAGGCGCACGCAAAAGCTATTTGATCTAGTAATGACAATATATAACCTCCGTGAATTTTCCCACTAAAATTAGAGTGGGATGGAAGCATTAATTCGGAAATGGTGACTTGAGTGTCTTCAACATGTATATATGTCATCGTGATTATTTTTTAGTCCAAGTTTTGAACTCTCTACTGTTAGAAATTAGAGGTAATTGTTCTTTTACCTTTTTTATCAAGGTTGATTTTTTATAAGCTGAGGTATTTAAAATAATATTTAGCAATTGAGTAGCATTTTCAAAAGCTTTCTCGTTTTCGTATATGACCAATAAGCTAAATTTTGGCAGATGAAAGTTCGGGTAATTTTCAATCATGTTTTTGTAAAACACTTCTGCGCTCTCGTAGTTTTCAACAGCAAAAGATAAGTTGCCTTTTTCGAAATCTAAAAAAGTGTCATTAGTGTGGTTTTGAATGCTGTTGATGCTTTTAAAAACGGCCTCATAATCTTTATTTAAGTAGTGGTATCTAATAGCAGATAAATTAGTACTAGGGTCAATAGTGAAGTTATGTAGTACATCTTCCATTGACTCGAAATAGGCTTCTTCACTAATAGCTCTAGACAGTTCTAATTTCAACATCGCTGTAAACCGATCTTTCTGTTGCAATGATTTATCAAGTAGTGAAATGTGCTTGTATGCTTTGTCTAGTTTGTCTTCATTTTTAGCGTCAACAAAGTTTTTCAACATTAGTATATACTTATATTCAGGTTTACTTGTAAAAGAACTGATATGACTTTTCGGTAGCTCACTTAAATAGAATAATTTAATGGTTTCTGATAATTTCTGACTGCTTGAGTATATAAAAACATCATCAATAACCAAATCATTATTTGACATTAAAATGCGATAATCATGATAGTCTAATCCGTATTGCTCTGAGTAATATCTAAACACAATGTGATAGGTTTTATCAATAGGATCAAAATGATAACTTACAAAATTATAGAAATCACCATTTTTTAAATTGTTAATTAGCTCGTTAGGGAATGAGGTGAGTTTTGTTGTAAAATCAGCTTTAAAACCCGTATTAAATTTGTTGAGTTTTTTATTTGAATCATCATGGAGTACAACTTTAGGGAAAAATCTATCAGGTAAAATTGTATTTAAAAATACTTGGTTGTTTCCTTCGGAATAGCTTGTAGATAAACGTGTGCCTAAATCTTTAACTTTAAAATCGTTTTCTCTGGTATTCTCAATTTTGAAATACTCTTGCTGTCCAAAACAAAATAATGGACTTGCTACAAATAAAATGATATAAAGTAGTTCTTTCATGTGTTTGTATTGCTATTCTTTAGTTACTTTGTATTGATAAATATACTTAATTTATGGTTGATAAAGCATTGTTTTCTTATTTAGAGGAGTTTGTAACTCCAAAGCGTCGTGAAAAATTTGATAGAATTCTTGATAACCGCACCAAGCATTTTACGGTGGTTTTAGAAGATGTGTATCAAATGCACAATACTAGTGCAGTAATTAGAAGTTGCGATGTGTTTGGTGTTCAAAAAGCACATGCAATTGAGGTGCAACATAAAAATGTATTAGACAAAGAAATTGCTATGGGCGCTCAGAAATGGGTTGATTTGCAATACCATTCTAATACCGAAACTTGTATTGAAGTGTTGCGTGAGCAAGGTTATCAGATTGTTGCCACAACGCCACATAATGATTCTTGTTTGGTTGAAGACTTTGATGTGACTAAAAAAAGTGCTTTATTCTTTGGCTCAGAACGAGACGGAGTAAGTGAGAATGTCATGCAACAAGCAGATGGCTTTATAAAAATACCAATGGTTGGGTTTACAGAGAGTTTAAATATATCGGTATCTGCAGCAATTATTTTACAATCAATTACCTCTAAACTTCGAAATTCAGATTTAGATTGGCAATTAACAATTGAAGAAAAAGAAGAACAACGCTTAATCTGGATGCAGAAATCTATAAAAAGTATTGATAAAATATTGGAGCGTTATTATGAGTCTCAATGATTCGTTTAGCTATGAATAGTATAGGGTAGAAAACTCGCAAATTTTCTTATAATAGTTTTTTTTAGTTAAATACTCTCGTTTAATTGAGAATTCAACAATGAAAATATGTCATTAATTTAGTCGTAAACATGACAATTATTCATTAATATGACATGATTTCATAGAATAATAAGCGGTAATTATAGTTGTAGGTGTTAAGTTTATGTTTGGTATTTTTTTTGTTGCATAATTGAAAGAAGTCTTAAAAGATTTCAAATTTGAAATAATGTTTAATTTAAAATTTTGTAATTATGAGCAATTTAATTAGTGTTCCTAAAAACGGAAGTTTAGCGAACACAAACTCAAATCAAAACTTCCAAACTTCGTCGAATTGGTTAGATGATATTTTTAATAGAGATCTTCCATCGGTGTTTACGACAAACTTTAATACTGGAATTACGTTACCTAAAGTAAATATTAAAGAAACTGCTGATGCTTTTGTAGTTGAAATGGCAGTTCCTGGTCTAAAGAAATCAGATTTCCATATTGATCTTGATAATCAAGTATTGTCAATTTCTACAGAAACGAAGAAAAAAAACGAATACAAGGAAGAAAATTATACCCGTAGAGAGTTTGGTTACTCCTCGTTCAAAAGAACCTTTAATTTACCAGAAAGTGTAAATGAAGAGAAAATTAATGCAAATTATGATAATGGTATTTTAAGTGTTCTTTTACCAAAAAAAGAAGAGGCCAAACAAAAACCTGCTAGAAGCATTAAGGTTTCATAATTGATTGATTAAATTTTGGAGTATAATATTGAGAAGGGTGCTGATTTTTTCAGCATCCTCTTACTAATAAGTTTAATTTCTTAAAAGTATGTTGTTATGCCAAGAAAATTTAAACCAGGAGAATGGGTAAAAGTTAAAGGGAAGCTTTCCGCTCCAAAAATGCAAGTTATCAAATATGTTCACAAAAAAGATTCAATATTTGGTTTAGTTAACGATGATAGTTATTTAGAATGTGTTTGGTATAAAAATGGTGAACGAAATTCAGAAGTGTTCCACCAAAACAAATTAATTAAAATGATAGAATCTAGCGGTTTGTTAAGAAAAAATATAACAGACTCAAGATTGAGTTTAACTTAAAAAAATAAAGTGATGAAAAGGTATATTTTATTATTTATGATAGGCTTATTGAGTGTTAGTTGTAAAGGTCAAAAAAAAGAAACAAAAATAGTAGAAACAGAAGAAAATATAGACAATATAGTAGAGAAGCCAAAAGGCACATGGAAAGTTGATAAAGAATTTGATGAAAATGGAAATTTAATTCGGTATGATAGTATTTATTCTTGGTCATCTAATGACAAGTTCGAAAACTTATCATCTATAGATAGAGATAGCTTGATGCAGTCTTTTAAATCAAGATTTTTCACGAACTTTTCAGAGTTTGAAAATCAAGGTTTTGAAACTGTTTTTTCTCAAGACTCACTTTTTAGTAAACACTTCTTTACTGATGATTTTTTTGATAGTAATTTTGGAAATGATTTTATGGATATTGACGAATTGACACAACAAATGATTACAAGGCAAAGGAAGTTTTTAGAAAAATATCAGTCAGAATTCATCAAACCTGAAGACGAAAACTAAATAGTTTTCGTCTTTTTTTTCTAATATGACACTCATTTACCCAGAAATCTATAAAAAGTATTGATAAAATATTGGAGCGTTATTATGAAAATGACTTAAAGTAATTAATTATACTCAGAGCATCTAAGTATAATTCGAGAAGGTTTGTTTGCTTTTTCAATATTCTCTGCTGTTTTTGTAATCAAATTTACCAGATTTATGGTAGTGTTTTTTGATGTGCTTACAGTAGTAGTTGTAATTTGTAAGATGTATTTTTCATCAACTATATAATCGTTGAAGTCTTGATTTATATAGGCATTATCAATCTGAAGTATAATAGGGTTGTCATCCAGTGTTAAGTGTTTTGATATAAGATTAGTTAAGGTGATAATACTCGGCTTGTAGCCTTGTTTTAAAGTGATTAGTATCTTGCCTTGATGAGTAGTTCCATCAATTATAATTTCACCTTTTTCAATATCAAGAGCTTTAATTTTTTTTGGATTTAATGTGTTTAATAAAGAATACCCATTTTTAAAAAGCTCATTATCTATAGAAACTCCTAAATTATTTTTTATGTCATTTGTAGGGTTTAGATGTCTTATTTCAATATCAGAGTTTTCTGAATATCTATTTGTTACCTTATTGTTAATTGTGATACCAGGGATGTCATGGATACTAGGTGTTTTTTGTCCAAACAAGGAAAAGCAAATGAATAATAAAATTATTGAAAGGGTAGTTCTCATAAGCTGAAAAATTATTTTCGTTTCAACACCTTATACTCTTCAAAACAACCACTTATGGCATCTAAAATTTGAAGGTCATTTGCGGTTTGAATAAAGCTTTTTGAGTAACTACATTGGCTTAATACATCTTCTAGTTCTGCTTTGTCAATTTGTAAGAAAGATGTTAATAAATCACGGTCAAATTTTTGAGAGAGCAATTTTCTAATTTCATCATCTTGTTTCATCTGACGTAATTTTCGCATTTGCTTGGCTTTTTTGCTAAAGGTGTTGTAGAGTAAATCAGCAGGATTAAAAATAGCACCGAGTATTTTATTAATGGCACCTGGCCCTTTTTTACCAGCTTCATAGCCTTTTGTTAAGCCAGAAATACTATAACGTTGTGAGTTGTTAATTGGTATGTATTTGGTGTCAATTTCTAAGAAACCAGTTAGTTTGTGTGGGTAAATTAATACTTCTTCTAAAGCATATGCGCTTTCTGTCAGTTCAATATTTGAATTACCAAATTTAATCCAGTCATTAGTAACTTTAACTTTTATAGATTTATATCCAAGAATAGATAAGTGTAACGTGTCATTGGCGACAGCTCTAATTTCAAAGTCTCCTTCTTTGTCGGTAATACTTCCTACAACCAAATTTAAATTAATAACATGTACATTTTCTAATCCAACACCAGTTGTGCTAACTACTTTACCAGAAATAGTTTGTGCTTCTTGAGCAAATGATAATGAGCAAAAAATAAAAAATATAAAGGTGTAGAAGAGTGTTTTCAATGCTAGTTAATTTATTGTTGGTACTAATTTAAACTAAAAAAAGTGCCTAGGCACTTTTTTTAGTTTAATATTAACAGGATATATTAGTCTTCTCGTCTTGAACGTCTTCCTTGAAAAGTAGCTCTTGGTCTGTCAGACCTTGAACCTTCTCTTCTGTCTCCTCTGTCTGAAGAATCTCTTCTTTCTCTGAATCCACCAGAATCACCATCTCTACGACTGCTAGTTCTTCTTCTGTCTCCACCTGAAGATTCTCTACGTTCTCTAAATCCTCCAGAATCACCGTCTCTACGGCTTCTTCTTTCTCCTCCAGAATCATCACGTCTTCCTCTGTGTCCGCTGCTTCTTCTGTCTCCGCCACCGCTTCGACCTCTGAAACCTCCAGAATCACCATCACGTCTTCCGCCGCGTCCTCTTCCACGACCACCACGATCTCTTCCACCACCACCACCGGTGTTGTTAGAAATTTCAACATTCACAAAACGTCCATCAACTTTAAAGTCTTTGAAGAATCCCATGATTTTTTCTTTATGTACTTCGTCAGTATTAAAGAAAGAGAAGCTCTCTTTACAGTCAACTTTAAAGACATCATCACGTCCTAATTCTAAAGTTTCTTTTAAGAAATCTTTTAAACGCATCCAATCATAACCGTCTTTTTCACCAACATTGATGAAGTAACGTGTTGAGCCGTCAGGTGCAGTTTCTCTTGAAGAGCGTTCTTCACCAGAAGCTTTAATATCTCTTGATTTTTTATAGTAATTAGAGAAACGTGTAAATTCAACAGAAAAGAATTTTTTGATTAATTCTTCCTTAGTTAATTCTTCTAAAGATTCGTTCAATTGAGGTAGGTACACTTCAATATCTTCGTTAATCTCAGTTTCTTTAACATTATTTACTAAGTGGAATAATTGTACTTCACAAATTTCTTTTCCACTAGGAATATCTTTCTTGATAAAATCAGTCTTTAAAATACGTTCTAAAGATTTGATTTTACGCATTTCACTTCTAGTAACAATAACCATAGAAACTCCAGACTTACCAGCACGACCAGTTCTACCAGAACGGTGCGTGTATGTTTCAATTTCATCTGGTAATTGGTAGTTTACTACGTGAGTAATATCATTTACATCAATACCACGAGCAGCAACATCAGTAGCAACTAACATTTGAATTTGTTTGTTACGGAATGATTTCATTACCAAATCACGTTGGTTCTGACTTAAATCACCGTGTATTGCAGCTGCGCTATAACCGTCTTCAATTAACTTTTCAGCAACTGATTGTGTATCTCTTTTTGTTCTACAGAATATTACTGAGAATATTCCAGGGTTAGCATCTGCTAAACGTTTTAATGTTGGGTAACGATCTCTTCCTGATACTTGGTAGTATTCATGAGATACGTTTTTGTTTCCTGCATTTTTTGTTCCAACGGTAATTTCCATTGGATCGTACATGAATTTCTTAGCAATTGTAGATACCTCTTTAGGCATTGTTGCAGAAAATAACCATGTGTTTTTTTCGTCAGGAGTATCGGCTAATATTTCTGTAATGTCTTCATAGAATCCCATGTTTAACATTTCATCAGCTTCATCAAGAACACAAATATCAATTTTTCTGATATCTACCATTCCACGACGAATCATATCGCCCATTCTTCCTGGAGTTGCAACAATAATTTGTGCGCCTCTTTTAATTGCTCTCGCTTGGTCTTGAATACTTGCGCCACCATAAACGGCAACAACATTCAGTCCTTTAACGTATTTAGAGTAGTTTTTTAATTCGTTAGTGATTTGTAAACACAATTCACGGGTAGGGGATAGGATTAATCCTTGTGTAGTTCTGCTTTCTGCATCTACTTTTTCAACTAATGGAAAACCAAATGCTGCCGTTTTACCTGTTCCTGTTTGAGCAAGTGAAACGATGTCAGTATCGTTTTCTAATAATAAAGGGATTGCTTTTTCTTGTACTTCAGACGGGGTTTCAAAGCCCATGTCTTTAATAGCCTTTAAGCTGTTTTCGCCTAGGCCTAATTCTTCAAATGTTGCCATTTACTTATATTTTACTGTTCGCAAATATGTTACTTAGAGCAACCCATTCGTGTAAAATAAGCTCTTTTGTAACATTGACCACCACTTTGGTGGGTTTTAAATTCGGTGCAAATATACGTTTTTATATTTAAATCAGCGTTTTTGTTGTGAAAATATCATTTTTTGTAGTGATTGTAGTCTTTTTTTTAAAGATGTGTTACTGCTGATTTAAAAATTGAATAAGTTTTTTTACAGCTTTTCCTCGGTGACTAACACTTGCTTTTTCGTCTTGGGTCATTTCTGCAAATGTTTTGTCAAATCCATCTGGTACAAATATCGGATCGTAACCAAAACCTTTCTCTCCTCTTTTTTCTGAAATGATTTTACCATTACAAATCCCTTCAAATACATATTGTTCTCTGTTTAAATTCAGTGCAATAACAGTTACAAAACGTGCTTTTTTGTTAGATTGGTTTTCAAGTTTTTCTAAAACTAAATTCATGTTTGCTTCTGCAGATTTTTCCTCTCCTGCATATCGTGCAGAATATACTCCAGGCTCACCATTTAACGCTTCAATTTCTAAACCAGTATCATCTGCAAAACCATCTGCACTATAATACTGAGTAAGGTAGTTTACTTTTTGTATTGCGTTACCAGAAATTGTAGTGGATGATTCAGGGATGTCTTCGGTACAATTGATGTCTTTTAAAGTTGTCAGTTTGATGCTTTTTAGCATTTCCTGAACTTCTTGAAGCTTATTAATATTATTGGTTGCGAATACTAATTCCATATGGTGAATAATTTTGTGTCAAAAATATGACATCTTATTTGATAACCTGAAACTAAATTGTAAATATCATTGACAATTATCTGAAAGATGATTAACTTTATGGGACAACTAAAATTTTATTGCTATGACGATTAATATTCGATTTTTAGATATGCCAACCAGTGAGGCTATGACAGAGTATATTACAGGGAAATTAAGTAAGTTAGGAGATAAATACGATTGGGTTATCAGTGCAAACGTGAGTATTGAAAAACGCAATGACCCAAAAGGTAAAGGTAAAGTGTGTAGAATGGAGTTAAGTTTACCAGGGCCTAGAATTTTTGCAGAATCAGATGAAAAGAATTACGAACTATCGGTGAAGGAAACTTTGAAGGATATAGAAACGCAGTTAAAAAAACGAAAAGAGGTTTATAAAACGTATTAATATTATTGATGGTGGTAGGGTTCATTTTTTAGTATTGTAAACCCTCTGTAGATTTGTTCTACTACAAATAATCTAATCATTTGATGAGAGAAGGTCATTTTTGATAATGATATCTTTCCTTGTGCTTTTTGATACACAGTTTCTGAAAATCCATAAGGACCACCAATAACAAATACCAATTGCTTAATACCAGCATTCATTTTTTTCTGTAAATAAGTTGAAAAGTCAACCGAGCTAAACTGTTTGCCGTTTTCATCTAATAATACAAGTACATCTGTTGAGTTTATTTTCTTCAGAATTAAATCACCTTCTTTTTCTTTCTGTTGTTTTTCAGAAAGGTTTTTTACGTTTTTGATGTCTGGAATAATATCCAAGTCAAACTTTATATAATGTTTCAATCTTTTCTGATACTGTTCAATAAGCTGAAGTAATTGCTTGTCATCAGTTTTTCCTATGGCTATAAGTTTAATTTGCATCGCTATTATCGGTAAAATATAGGTCAAAAATAAACCTTTTTTCTATTTTTGTTAGAGAATAAATTCAATATAAATGATTTCAGAAGCGCAGTTTACTAAGGAAATAGAATTGATAATCGCAAATGCCATTCGTGAGGATGTTGGTGATGGAGACCATACATCATTATCTTGTATTCCAAATACCGCAATTGGTAAGGCAAAGTTGTTGGTAAAAGACAACGGTATAATTGCAGGTGTAGAGTTTGCAAAGGCTGTGTTTAGTTTTGTAGATGCTGATTTACAAGTGGAAACATTAATTGAGGATGGGAGTGCTGTAAAACACGGCGATATTGTGTTTTATGTGCAAGGAAAATCACAAAGTATATTAATGGCGGAACGTTTGGTTTTAAATGCAATGCAGCGTATGAGTGCTATTGCAACTAAAACAAAGTTATTTGTCGATTTGTTAGAAGGTACTAAAACTCAAATTTTAGACACACGTAAAACAACTCCTGGTATTAGAGCTTTAGAAAAATGGGCTGTGAAAATAGGGGGCGGAGTTAATCATCGTTTTGCTTTGTATGATATGATTATGATAAAAGATAATCATATTGATTTTGCAGGCGGAATCACCAAAGCTATTGAGAAAACACAAGCATATTTAAAATCAAAAAATAAAGATTTAAAAATAATTGTTGAAGCTAGAAATTTAGAAGAAATAGCTGAAATATTAAAAACAGATGGTGTTTATAGAATATTAATTGACAATTTTAATTATGAAGATACAAAAAAAGCTGTTGCATTAATTGATGATAAATGCTTAACAGAATCTTCTGGCGGGATAAATGAAAAAACAGCTCGTGAATATGCAAATTGTGGTGTTGATTATATTTCATCTGGAGCCTTAACGCATTCTGTTTATAATTTAGACTTAAGTTTAAAGGCTGTATAGTTGGTGGAAGAGCAGCACATAAAAGAAACGAAATTAATTACTTTAGGAAAAAGTGTTTTTAATAAAATTACGATCCCTATAAAGCATATTAAAATACCTGGTTTACATGGAATGTCATTATATGATGTGTTGGAAATGTATATTACAGGAATTACTAAGGGTGCTTTAGCTACTCGAGCTGGAGCTATTTCATATAGCTTTTTTATGTCCTTGTTTCCGTTTATTCTTTTCGTGTTAAATTTACTGCCGATAATTACATTTATAGAATATGAGGCAGATGTACTTCCTTTTTTAGAAGATGTATTGCCATCAAGTACAGTTGCTGTTTTTGAAAATACAATAGCCAATATTTTTGAGAAAGAGCGGGTTGGGTTATTATCTACATCTTTTATATTCTCAATGTTTTTAATGGCAAATGGTGTGAATGCACTGTTTAGTGGATTTCAAAATTCATATCATACTAAAATCACAGCGAATTTTATAAAACAGTATTTTACAGCGTTCTGTGTGGCTTTGCTTTTGGCATTGTTTTTGTTTTTAGCTGTAATAGCAATACCATTGGTAGAGGTGTATGTGATACAGAATTTAGAAGATTACGGATTGATAACTAATGAATTGATTGGGATGCAGGTTGCAAAATATATCATATTTACTTTGATGTTTTATACGATTATCGCAATGTTTTACTATTTTGGTGCACCAGAAAAGAATTCTAGGAAATATTTTACACCTGGAGCTGCATTATCAACGGTATTGTTTTTGGTAACAACATACCTTTTTGGTGTTTATGTTGAGAATTTCGCTCAATACAATGAACTATACGGATCCATCGGAGCGATATTAATTCTGATGTTATATATTTGGTTGAACTCAAATATTTTATTGTTAGGCTATGAGCTGAATGCGTCGTTGTTAACTTTAAAAAGAAAAGTAGAAAATAAACTTAAACATAATTAATAATTAAAATTTAATAAGATGAAAAAATTAGTATTACTAGTGGTATTTGTAATTTGTGCAAATGTATCAATGGCTCAAACAAAAGTAGGTGATGTAACATTGCCAAATAAAGTAACCTTATCTGGTGAAGATATGTCTTTAAACGGAGCGGGAATGCGTGAAAAAATGTGGATTGATTTATATGCAGGTGGTTTATACACACAAACAAAATCTAGCGATGCATCTGAGGTAATAAATTCCGATGCGCCAATGGCAATGAGATTACATATTGTTAGTGGAATGGTGTCTCAAGAAAAAATGATAGGAGCAGTAACGGATGGTTTTGAAAACTCTTCAGTTGGTAAAGCTACAGTTGCAGATAAAGCTGCATTCATCAAGTGTTTTAATGATGAAATCACAAAAGAAGATGTGTTTGATATTTCTTACGCAAATGGTGTAACTACTGTTTATAAAAACGGAAAAGAAAAAGGAACTGTTGCAGGTTTAGAATTTAAAAAAGCATTATTCGGTATTTGGTTAGGTAAAAAACCTGCTGATAAAGATTTGAAAAAAGGAATGTTAGGAAAGTAATTTCTTAATCTTATAAATACAAAAAGCCAGCACATTGTGTTGGCTTTTTGTATTTAAATAATGCGTGTTGATAACTCCATTTAAAATAACTGTTTGCTTATTAAGTTTTAATAACTGAATGTCTAAATTTGTGTTGTGCAATATTTTATAGATGTCATATTACCTATTCCTTTAGTCAAGCTGTTTACCTATAGCATAAACGAGGTTGAGTCTGCTTTTCTTAAGCCTGGAATGCGTGTTGCTGTGCCATTTGGAAAAAGTAAACTGTATACAGCTATTGTGTATAATGTGCATCAAAAAGCACCAGAAACTTATGAGGCTAAAGATATTCATCAAATATTAGATGAGCATTCTATTGTTAATGAATACCAGTTGCAATTTTGGAAATGGATTTCGGACTATTACCTCTGTAGTTTGGGTGATGTGATGCGTGCATCTTTACCAAGTTCATTTTTGTTAGAAAGCGAAACTTTAATCTCTAAAACACTTGTAGAGGTTACGGATGAAACAGGTTTAACAGATGATGAGTTTATGGTCTTAGAGGCTCTGGAGCATAAATCATCTTTGAAAATTTCTGAGGTCAATACCATTTTAAGTAAAAAGAATGTGTTGAAACCTATTAAAAGCTTATTGGAAAGAGGCTGTATTAAATTACAAGAAGAAATTTACGAACAATACAAACCAAAATTAGTCAAATATGTTCGTTTGTCTGAAGAGTATAATTCAAATGAAAGTTTGCAGGTTTTATTAGAGCAATTGACACGCGCTAAAAAACAAAAAGAAGCAATACTGGCGTACTTCGCTTTAAAAACAGCGAGTTCAAAATCTATTAAAGCTAAAGTTTTAGAAGAGCGTGCTTCGGTGTCTTCAGCTGTTATAAAAGGATTAGTTGATAAAAATATTTTAGAGTTCTACTATGTGCAAACTGATAGGAATCAATTTAATAATACAACTCAAGAATCTAAAGTTTTAAATCAATATCAAGAAACAGCTTTGGCTGAGGTTCGAGGCGATTTCAGTAAAGATAAAGTCTGTTTGTTGCATGGTGTTACGGCTTCTGGTAAAACAGAAATCTATGTGAAATTAATAGAGGGTGCGTTTAAAGAAAATAAACAAGTACTTTATCTGTTGCCAGAGATCGCTTTAACAACACAATTGATAGCGCGATTGAAAGCGTATTTTGGTGATAAAATTGTAGTGTACCACTCTAAGTATTCGGTTAATGAACGCGTGGAATCTTGGAATAAAGTATTATTGAATGATAATACGCCACAATTAATTATTGGCGCACGTTCATCAGTATTATTGCCATTTTCTAATTTAGGGTTAGTCATTGTTGATGAAGAGCACGAGCAATCCTTTAAACAATTTGACCCAGCACCGCGTTATCATGCGAGAGATGCGGCTATAGTTTTATCAAAACTTCATAAAGCTCAAATTGTATTAGGTAGTGCTACGCCAAGTTTGGAGAGTTATTATAATGCTAAATCTGGTAAATATGGTTTAGTAACTTTAAAGCAACGTCATAGTAATGTTCAGTTACCCGATATAGAGTTGATAGACTTAAAAGATAAGTACAAGCGGAAAAAAATGAAAGGTCATTTTTCTGATAAATTATTAGAAGAAATTGATTTGGCAATTGAAAATGAAGAACAAGTTATCTTGTTTCAAAATCGCCGTGGGTTTTCTCCTATTGTAGAGTGTGGTACGTGTGGAGAAGCGACTCAGTGCCCAAGTTGTGATGTGAGTTTAACTTATCATCAGTATAAAAAACAATTGCGCTGTCATTATTGCGGGTATCAGATGGCAATGCAATACGCCTGCTTATCATGTGGTAGTCATGAATTAGATACCAAAGGGTTTGGAACAGAGCAACTAGAGAAAGAATTGAATGTGTTATATCCGAACTTGAAAATTGGTAGGATGGATTTAGATACGACCAGAGGAAAGTATGGTTATCAAAAAATAATTTCGGCATTCGAGCAACATGAAATAGATATTTTGGTAGGTACACAAATGCTAACTAAGGGTTTAGATTTTAAAAATGTGAGTTTAGTAGGGGTTTTGAGTGCAGATTCAATGTTGAATTTCCCTGATTTTAGAGCACATGAACGCAGTTATCAATTAATGTCGCAAGTAGCAGGTAGGGCAGGGCGATTTGAGAAAAAAGGAAAAGTGATTATCCAGAGTTATAATCCGTTTCATAATATATTACAGCAGGTGTCTGCTCATGATTATGAAAGTATGTATAAAGAGCAGTTAGATCAGCGTCATATTTATAAATATCCACCAACGAATAAGTTAATTAAAATTACATTTAAGCACCGTGACTATAATAAAGTGGAGCAAGGTTCGGATTGGTTTGCAAAATCATTACGATTATCATTTAAAAACAATGTACTTGGGCCGGAATTTCCGGCTGTATCAAGGGTCAGGAATGAATATATTAAAAACGTACTGTTAAAAATACCTAATCAACAATCGGCTGCACAAACAAAAAAAGCCATTCTTAAGGTTAAGAACAGCTTTATGTCTGTAAAAGATTTTAGACCAATTAAGGTTATCTTAAATGTTGATGCTTATTGAATTTCTTCTAAAGCTTCAATTAGTAATTTCTTTTTGTTTCTACTTAATGGTAAGTTGTTGTTATTAATTTCAACAAACTTGCTATTAAATTTTGTTATTTTTTTCAAGTTAGCGATATATGACTTGTGAATTCTCATAAATGAATAAGCTTCTACTTCCTTTTCAAAGGCTTTCATAGTAGATAGTATCACATACCTTTCTTCTGTTGTTACTAGTTTGATGTAATCACCTAGAGCTTCTATCCATAAAATGGTATTAACATACACTTTACGTTTTTTCAAGTTGCTTTTTACAAAAATATAGTCGCTTTCAATTGTGCTGTTCTCAAATTTAAGCGTATGATAATCTATAGCTTTATTTACAGCTAAATTAAAGCGTTCTTGGGTAATTGGTTTATGAAGGTAATCTGTAGCATCATAATCAAATGCTTTAAAAGCGTATTCTGTTTTCCCAGTAACAAATATAATTTGTGGTTTGTTTTTTAATACATCTAATAATTCAAACCCGTTAATAATTGGCATTTCTATATCAAGAAAGATCAAATCCACCTCAGTGTCATTCAATCCTTTTTTTGTGTCAACAGCACTGCTGTATTCAGCAGTCAGTGTTAATGAAGGATGGTTTTTTACGAGTTTAACGATTGACATCCTTTGTATTGTTGAGTCGTCTACAACTACACAGCGTAAGTTCATGTATTGGTTTTAGTTAATAGTTTGGTTAAGAAGTTAAATTATTAAGTTGTTTTTGGGTAATACAATTTTAATCAAAAATAAGAACTATTCCAAATGTATGCGATGAAATTTACGGTAAAATTTAGTTCATTTGTTTTGTTTGGTTCGTATAAAATAAGTATTTTTGCAGCCAATTTAATATAAATTAAAAGTTTAAATTATGAATCAATACGAAACTGTTTTCATCTTGAATCCCGTTTTATCTGAAACTCAGATAAAGGAGACAGTAAAGAAATACGAAGATTTTCTTGTTTCTAAAGGCGCAAAGATGGTGTCAAAAGAGAACTGGGGGCTTAAAAAATTAGCTTACCCTATTCAGCACAAAAAAAGTGGATTTTACCACTTGTTTGAATTCCAAGTAGCTGGAGAAGCTATAGATGGATATGAGTTAGAGTTCAGAAGAGATGAGCGTGTAATGCGTTATTTAACTGTAAGGTTAGATAAGCATGCAATTGCTTGGGCTGAAAAAAGAAGAATCAGAGATAACGCAAAAGCTTAATTATGTCAGGAATAGATCAACAAGCGAAAGGAAAAAAAGAGGGGGAAATTAGATATTTAACTCCACTTAATATAGACACAAGTAAGAAAGCTAAATACTGTCGTTTTAAAAAATTAGGTATCAAGTATATCGATTATAAAGATGCAGATTTCTTATTAATGTTAGTAAACGAGCAAGGGAAATTATTACCAAGACGTTTAACAGGAACTTCTTTAAAATACCAAAGAAAAGTTGCTGTAGCTGTAAAAAGAGCACGTCACTTGGCATTAATGCCTTATGTAACTGATTTATTAAAATAATAACGGAGCAACCATGGAAGTTATATTAAGAAAAGACGTAGAGAATTTAGGGTTTGCAGATGACGTTGTTACTGTAAAAAATGGTTACGGAAGAAACTATTTGATCCCTCAAGGTTTTGGAGTTATCGCTACACCTTCTGCAAAGAAAGTATTAGCTGAGAACTTAAAGCAAAGAGCTCATAGAGAACAAAAAATGGTAGATGACGCTAATAAATTGGCTGATATACTTAAAGCATTAGAAATCAAAATTTCTTCAAAGTCTGGTGACGCTGGAAAATTATTTGGTTCTGTAAATAATGCTGATGTTGCTGAAGCAATTGCTAAGGAAGGTCAATCATTAGAAAAGAAGTTTATTACTGTTGCCGGAGGTAACGTAAAAAGAGCTGGAAAATATACTGCAAAAGTAAGATTACATCGTTCTGTTGTAATTGATTTACCTTTTGAAGTTGTTGCAGAAAAATAAGAATGATTTTATCATTATAAATAAAAGCCACGATTTTAATCGTGGCTTTTATTGTTTTTAAAATTTACAGAATGAAGTATCAAAGACTGAGTAAAGAGCAGTTAGAAGAAATGCATAAAGAGTTTATTAACTTTTTAGCGTCGCAAACAATTACCGCTGCGGAGTGGGAAGATATCAAGAAAGAAACTCCAGAAGTAGCAGAACAAGAGTTAGATGTGTTTTCAGATTTAGTTTGGGAGGGTGTTTTGAATAAAGTAACGTATTTAGAGCATATTTCTGCACAACAAATGCATTTGTTTCATTTGAAGGATGATGAAATGCACGTGATTGCAGTACAGATAAAAAATGAAGTTGACTTAACCACTAAGGAAGGTTTTTCGTGGTTACGTGATAACATTATGAATGATAATGTTGAATTTCTTCAAGCTAAAAAAGAGTATTCTGCTGATAAAAATGCAGATAAGTTTACATTAATTCAACAAGGGTCAATTATTTCTGTAGGTGATTTATTCTTGTATTTTGATAAATTAATCAATTCAAAAGCTAATTAAAATAAGCTGATTAATACCGTATAATTATGGCACAAAAACCAAGTATACCAAAAGGAACTCGCGATTTTAATCCGGAGCAAGTTGCAAAAAGAAGTTATATTTTTGAGACGATAAAACAAGAGTTTAAAAAATTCGGATTCCAACCTATAGAAACACCAAGTTTTGAAAACTCATCAACATTGATGGGGAAATACGGTGAAGAAGGAGATCGGTTAATTTTTAAAATATTAAACTCAGGTGATTATTTAAAAAAGGTTGATGAAAATTTACTATCTGAAAAAAACAGTCAAAAAATCACTTCAAGTATCTCAGAAAAAGCCTTGCGTTATGATTTAACGGTGCCTTTTGCGAGATACGTGGTGCAACATCAAAATGAGATTGAATTCCCGTTTAAGCGCTATCAAATTCAACCAGTTTGGAGAGCTGACCGACCTCAAAAAGGCCGTTTTAGAGAATTTTTTCAATGTGACGCAGATGTTGTAGGATCGGATTCGTTATGGCAAGAAGTGGAGTTTATTCAGTTGTATGACGCAGTGTTTTCTGCATTAAAGTTAGATGGTGTAACTATCAAAATCAACAACCGTAAAATTTTAAGTGGAATAGCAGAAGTTATTGGTGCTTCTGAAAAGTTGATCGATTTTACTGTAGCGTTAGATAAATTAGATAAGATTGGTGAAGATGGTGTGAAGAAAGAAATGCTTGAAAAAGGTATTTCTGAAAATGCTATTAGTAAAGTACAGCCATTGTTTGGTTTTTCTGGAGATTTCTTAACAAAAATTGAGCAACTTAAAGATTTGTTAGCAACTTCAGAAACTGGAATGCAAGGCGTTGAAGAGTTATTGTTTGTTGGTAATGCAATTGAGTCTTTAGGACTTTCAACTGCAACATTAGATTTAGATGTAACCTTGGCAAGAGGGTTAAATTATTATACAGGCGCTATTTTTGAAGTGTCTGCACCAGAAGGTGTCAAAATGGGTTCTATCGGTGGTGGTGGTCGTTATGATGATTTAACGGGTATTTTTGGGTTAAAGAATGTAAGTGGTGTTGGAATTTCTTTTGGGTTAGATAGAATATATTTAGTTTTAGAAGAATTAGGGTTATTTCCAACAACTGTTCAGGAAACTGTAGAGGTGTTGTTTATTAACTTTGGTGATGCTGAAGCGTTGTATTGTATGAATGCTATAAAACAATTGCGAGTTAACAATGTTGTTGCAGAATTGTATCCATCTGCAGCAAAAATGAAAAAGCAAATGAATTATGCTAATAAAAGAGCGGTGCCATTTGTAGTTTTAGTGGGTTCAGAAGAAGTTGAGAATAATACGTTTACGGTGAAGAATATGAGTGATGGAACGCAAGAAAAAATGAAGTTAGAAGAAATGATTTCGAAATTTTAATAGCGTAAAATACGTGTATAAAAAAAGCCTTTCAAATACATTTGAAAGGCTTTTTTAGTAGCGTGAGGCAGATTCGAACTGCCGACCTCCTGAGTATGAATCAGGCGCTCTAACCAACTGAGCTACCACGCCGTTTTGCTAACGGTGTGCAAATATAAAAACAATATTAGATACTACAAGAAATATGAGTAAAAAATACTTGCTTTTATTTTTTTGTTATCTGCAATAAATATTTATATTGTAAAAAATATTTGAGAATATATCATGAGAGAAAAATTTGAATTAGAATTCCCTATACACGCATCACCAAAATTATTACATCAATATTTATCTACACCGTCTGGTTTGTCAGAATGGTATGCTGATAATGTGAATTCTAGAGGAGAATTATACACTTTTATTTGGGATGATAGTGAGGAACAAGCTAAATTGTTATCTAAAAAAGCTGTAGATAGAGTTCGTTTTCAATGGTTGGATGATGAAGGTGAAGATTATTATTTTGAAATTAGAATTCAAGTTGATGAAATAACAAAGGATGTGTCGTTAATGGTAACTGATTTTTCAGATGCTGATGATATGGAAGAAGATAAGATGCTTTGGGAAAACCAAATATCGGAACTTAAAAAGGTGCTTGGTTCTGCTTAAGACACTTTTAAAAATTATATATTTGCCCTAATTATTTAGGGCTTTTTTTATGATTAATTTTAACGGAACACTAGAATTTCAAAACCAAGAATTAACTGCTAATAGAGCATTTAAATATGGGGATGCTATTTTTGAAACTTTAAAAGTTGTTAACGGACACATATTGTTTTTAGAGGATCATTACTTTAGATTAATGGCATCAATGCGTGTAATTAGAATGGAAATTCCTATGGAGTTTACAATGGAGTTTATTGAAGCAGAAGTTTTAAAATTAATTAAGCAGTTAGATTTGGTGAATTCTCCTGCAAGAGTTAGAATTACAGTTTATAGGACGGCAGAGGGGTTGTATACCCCAGAAAATAATGATGTGTCTTATGTTGTTGAGGCTAAATCTTTAAAAGATGAATTGTATCAACTAAATGATGCGACTTGTGAGGTAGATCTGTTTAAAGATCATTACATCACTCCTCAATTGTTATCTACGCTAAAAACCAATAACAGAGTATTAAATGTTATTGCAGGAATATTTGCTAAAGAAAATGACTTGGATAATTGTCTGTTATTAAATAGTAATAAACAAGTAGTTGAAGCAATTAATGGAAATATCTTTTTGGTTAAAGGTACAACTATTAAAACACCGCCTTTAGTAGATGGTTGTATAAAAGGAATTATGCGAATGCAATTGATACAGTTGATTTCTAAAATGGAAGGTTTTGAATTAGAGGAGAGTTCGATATCACCATTTGAATTACAGAAAGCAGATGAGTTGTTTACAACAAATGTAATTCAAGGAATAACCTCAGTTAGTAAATATAGAAAAAAAGAGTTTGGGACATCTGTAGCTTCAGAGTTAACCGCATTATTAAACAGGCATATTACGCCTAGTTTAAAACTGGGTTCTCAGGTGCGTTAGACCAAATAAGGTAATTACCGCCTAATTCAATCATTTTTTCTTTCCAGAAGCTTGTATTGTAGTTTTTTGCAATAATGTTGCTGTGGTATTTATTTTTAATAACTATCCATGAATTATGGTTTAGTTCGTCAAATAGCTGGTCACTATCCCATCCGGAATATCCTAAAAAGAAACGAATATCTTTTTCAGTAATTTTTTTATCATTTATAAGCTCACATACAGTATCAAAATCTCCTGCCCAATAAATGCCTTCTGAAATTTCTACACTATCAGGAATTAAATGTGGGACTTTATGAATAAAGTATAAGTTGTCTTGTTCAACTGGTCCGCCATTATAAACTTGAAAGTCTTGTGCTAATTCGGGTATCAAATCTTTTAAAGAAAACTCTAACGGTTTGTTTAAAATGAATCCGATAGAGCCTGACTGTGTGTGTTCTGCAAGTAATATTACAGATCTATTAAAAGATACATCTCCAATAATGGAAGGTTCGGCTACTAAAAGATGTCCTTTTTTAAGATCTAAACTGGTCATAATATTAACTAATGTTTACTTAAAGCTATGAAAAAAATATTAAACAACATAATTTGTGTTGTAATAAATAGCTAAAGGGAAATAAAAAAGGTCTTCTTTTACAAGAAGACCTTTTCGTAAGTTATTACTAATCAATGACTAGTTAACAGCTTTTCCTAAATCAGAACCAGCTTTAAATTTTACTACATTTTTAGCAGCGATTTTGATAGTTTTACCAGTTTGTGGGTTTCTACCATCTCTTGCAGCTCTGTTAGATACAGACCATGATCCGAATCCTACTAAAGATACTCTGTTACCTGCTTTTAAAGACCCTTCAACATTTCCTAAGAAAGATTCTAAAGCTTTTTTTGCAGATGCTTTAGAGATTCCTGAATCAGCTGCCATTGCGTCAATTAATTGTGTTTTGTTCATAATAATAATTTTAAAAATTTAATAATTAATGTTGGTTGGTAATAGTTGATAACTAAATCCTCTACAAATTTATACGGATTTTGTTCTCATGCAAGTAAATACAAGGGAAAAGCAGTTATTTGTTAATAACTAAAGACAATTGTTAATAAAACTCACTTAAAAACATTGCTTTTAAGTGAGGTCAGTGATAGTAAGGGATTAGCGCATTTTTGACTTGTCACTAAAAGTAAACCCATTTAGTAAGGCTTTTATCTCCATTTTTTTCTTTCCTGGAAGTTGTAAAACTAACAAGTTAAGGTAACCATCTTTTACAGCGACTTTTACAGAAGTTTTGTCAGAAACGATTGTTCCAGCTTCATAGTTATGTTGTTCAATAATCTTAGCAACTTCAAATAGTTTCACTGCTAATATTGAATCATCAATACATAATTCCGACCAGGCAGCTGGATAAGGGCTTAAGCCTCTTATTTTGTTGTAAATTGTATCTATAGGTTGTTGCCAATCAATCTTACAGGTGTGTTTATGTATTTTATATGCTGTTCTAATGTTTTCAACCTCTGGTTGGATATAGGTTTCTATTGTATTGTTTTCAATTGCAGCTACAGTTTTTAAAACTAATTGACTACCATTGACCATTAATTTATCATGTAAACTTCCTGCATTTTCGGTAGGTGTAATTTCTAGTTCTTCTTGCATGATGATTTCACCAGTATCAATTTTCTCATCAATAAAGAAAGTGGTAATTCCGGTTTTTGTTTCACCATTTATTAATGCCCAGTTTATTGGTGCCGCCCCACGATAATGTGGTAAAAGTGAAGCGTGTAAATTGAATGTTCCAAATTCTGGCATTTTCCAGACTACTTCAGGTAACATTCTAAAGGCCACAATAATCTGTAAGTTTGCATTCAGTGCTTTTAATTCATCTAAAAAATCTTGATCTTTTAAATTTGTTGGTTGTAATACAGGTAGCTCTTGTGAAGTAGCATATTTCTTTACAGCAGATTGATTTAATTTCTGACCTCTACCTGCCGGCCTATCTGGCGCAGTTATAACACCTACAATATTATAGTTATTCTCAACTAAGGTTTTTAATGTGGCAACAGCAAAATCTGGCGTTCCCATAAATACAATATTTAATTTACTCATTATTGTTCTGTTTATAAGGTGTGGTGTTATTTTATACAAAAATAGTGATCTCTTAAAGTTTTACAAGCATAAAAAAATCATTTCAGGACATGAAATGATTTTTTTATATCTAAGTAAAGTTTAACGGTATCAGTTTTATGCAAATAAAGCTTTTACTTGTTGTAGTTTTTGCTTCCAGGAAGCCAAACTTTTCTTGTGTAGGTCAATTTTTTTATGAACTTCCTTAACTAAAGGGTTGTCTGCTTTTGCATTTGCAAAGAATCCTAAGTTGTTTTCTAACTGATTGATTTCAGATTTTACCTCGTCGACTTTACGTTTTACAAATAATAGTTCGTTTTCTAAAGCGCGTTGATCGCCTTCTAAAGCACTGATTTTATTATTGTATCTAATAATGTCAGCCTCATTCTTATCCATGTCTAATTGTCCAAATAGTCCGTCAATAACTTTATTAAAGTTGTCATTGATTTTCTTTTTGTTTCTAGGTACATGACCTAATGATTTCCAATGTGCAATATGACCTTTGATAATATTTATTTTCTCATTGTGGTCACCTTCAAGTTTGATGTCTGTCAAGGTAGAAAGGTATGCTTCTTTAGCTGTGTACGCTTCTAATTCTACAGCGTTTGCCTCATCTCTTTTTGCGTGTAATCTATCAAAATAAAAGTTACAAGCTTCTTTAAATTGTTTCCATATTTTGTCACTATCTTTTCTTGGTACATGACCAATAGTTCTCCAGTCTGCCTGAATTTTCTTCATTAATGGAGTAACTTTCGCAAAATCATCACTCGTATTATTTTCTTTTGCTAGAGTGATCAACGCTAATTTTTTATTTAAATTTTCAAGCTGATCTTTTTTTAGAGACTTGTAATATGTGTTTTTGTTTTTATTAAAGTCTCTAACCGCTTGTTTAAAACCACTCCATGTTTTTTCTGTAACCTTACTTGGTACTTTTCCAGCTTTAAAGAACGCTTCTCTTAAGGCTTCTACTTCTTTAATTTTTTCTTGCCAACCTTTATGGTTTGTAGCTTTTTGAGTGCTGATTTCTTGAATTTTTGAAATCAACTCATTCTTTACAATTAAGTTAGCCTCGTAAATCTTGTCAATGTTTGAATAGTATGCTTGTCTTTTATTGTGAATTATTTTTGTTGCAGCACTGAATTTATCCCAGATGTCCTCTCTGTGTTCTTTGCCTACGGGTCCAATATCTTCTTTCCAAGATTTGTGTAACAATTGTAATTCTCTAAAGGCATACATGACATCATCATGTTGTGATAATTCCTCGGCACGAGCAACAATTTTTTGTTTTTCTTCTAAATTATGTTTAAAATCTAAGTCACGTAAATCTCTGTTTAAATGCAAGAAATCATAAAAACGTTCTACGTGATGATGGTATGTATTCCAAACAGTATTATATCTGTCTCTAGGTATTGCACCTGCTGTTTTCCATTTTTCTTGTAAGTCTTTAAAGTGCTTGTACGTATTATTAATGTCTTCTTCAACGTTTAATAAACCTTTAATTTCTTCAATGATTTCAGTTCTTTTAGCAAGATTGTTTTTTAAGCCTTCTTCAAGATTTTTATAATAAGCGTTTCTTAACGTTTTATACTCGCCATAAACTTTGTTGAAATGATTTTTGGCGTTAGATGTGTATTTGAAATCGATAATATTTCCGCCTTCTGCTAAGAACTCTTCTTTTTTAGTTTCAACTAATTCGGAGTATTGGTTATTAAATTCCTCTTTTAATTGATTGAACTGTTTACTGATTGCTTGAACCGGATGATTTTTGACCAAGGATGCAAACTCCTCAACTAAAGCATCCATATCCATAGAATGGTAATCTTTAGTTTCTACTTCGTGTCTTTTAGAATTATCTTGATCTTCTTGATCTTCTGCATTTTCATTGTCAATTTCTAATAAGGCATCATCTTGAGTAGGACTTTCTTGAGCAACGTCATTTGTTGCTAATGGTGAGTTTTCCTGTAATCCTTCTGCTTCTTGCAGGTTATCCGTTTCAGACATAGTAAGTTTGGTTTTTGTGTTGTAAAAGTTGATTCTAATGATAAAATTAGATAACTAGGTCAATTTCAACTCGAAAGATAGTAAAACCCTTAGTAAAATACCAAATTCATAAAACGAAATAAAGGAAGATTTAATATGTAAGCACTATTTATTCCAAATTTGCCACGCTTTTTCAGCTTGAAGTTGCAGCATTTTTAAACCATTGCAAGTTGTTGCGCCGTTTTCGCGTCCTTTTCTAAGGAAAGTTGTCTCTTCTGGATTGTAAATTAAATCATACAATAAATGTGTGTTTGAAATTGCCTGATAAGGTATATTAGGACATTCATCAATATTAGGAAATGTTCCTAATGGTGTGCAATTAATGATAATTTGGTGTTCTTTGATAATGGTTTCTGTTAATGAGTTGTAATTGAAATTGTCATCTGTTTTACGTGATACAAATTGATAAGGTAAGTGTAGCTTTTTTAAAGCAAATGCAATTGCTTTTGAAGCACCACCTGTTCCTAAAATCAGTGCTTTTTTGTGGTGTTTTTCTAATAAAGGAAGTATGGATTTTCGAAACCCATATTCATCAGTATTATAGCCTTTAAGTTTGCCTTTTTTTGTGATTCTAATAGTATTGATAGCTCCTATTCTAATAGCTTTACTATTTACTTTATCTAAATATGGGATAATGTCTTCCTTGTAAGGTATAGTTACATTTAATCCTTGTATTGAATGAGTTGATTTGAAAATTTCAGGAAACTCATCAATAGTGTTTAAGTCAAAATTCACATATGATGTGTTTTCAATACGTTCAGATTCAAACTTTTTAGAGAAATGGTTTTTAGAAAATGAATATGAGATGTTTTTCCCTATTAATCCGTAGGTTTTATGTTGTTGTGACGTTTTCTTTATTGCCATACCATTCAAGTGTAATTATGATTATGATGCCCAAAGCAATGAAACCCATTGCAGTAAAAGTGTCGGTTGTTAACTCTGGGATATATCTTTTGTAATCTTCTATTATTTTTTCATTATGGTTAGTTAATATAAACGAACCATCTGCTGTAGTTTTATATATGGTGTTTTTCCATGGCCAAACCACGCCAAGTGAGCCAATAATAAACCCTTTAATAACAGCAATAGTTTGGATTTTAAATTTCTGTAATAAATAGCTCATTACATGTGAGAAACTAACCATACCTACTACAGAACCTGATGTAAATACTGCCAATACCTGTAACATTCGTAGTCTTACTTCGTTTTCTAAAAAGCTATAATCTCCAGTGATAACTTCAGAAAATGTATCATATAAGGCATTAACAGAGTCAATTAGAAGTAGCACGTAATTTCCGATAATAATTAAAATGAATGACCCAGATAGTCCAGGTAATGTCATTCCTGAGACGCTAATAATACCACATAGAAATACAAAAAATAAATTGTCATTTTCAGTTGCCGGATCTAAAAAACTAATCCCTAATCCAACGATTATTCCTAGTGCTAAAAATGAAATAGATTGTAAATTCCATTTGCCAAACCGTTTACTAATAGAGTAAATTGAACCTATAATCATTCCGAAAAAGGCACTCCAGACATAGAGTTTAAAGTTTATTAGTAAAAAATCTAAAAGCTTGGAAACAGTGAAAAAACTCACCAGCATACCTATAATAATGGCTGCTAAAAAGCGCCCGTTAATATAATAGGTAAATGTTTTAAACCGTCCAGTGAAGAATAATTTTAATGCCGTTTTGTTAACGCGTTGTAAAGAGTAGATAAACTCTTCATAAAAACCAGCTACAAAGGCAACAATTCCACCAGAAACACCAGGTACTTTATTTGCAGCACCCATTGCTACACCTTTAAGTATCAGTAATAAATAATCTAATGCTTTTCTTCTAGGTCTCATTCAGTGGTTTTGGAACCAATTTTTTCTAAGATTAAAATGCTAATAAATCCTACCATCATCAAAATTAATGCAATAACAAAATGATTGTCTAATTGGTATAATTCAGTAAACTTATTAGGGGAAATACTTTGTTGTAAAACGGGAATTTCTATGCCTTTAGTATCTATTCTTGTTGTTAGAGTTTCTTTCCATGGCCATATTTTATTTAATGACCCGATTATAAAGCCTGTTAATGCAGCTAGAGTTGTGTTTTTATAATTAGAGAATAGCCATTTTAAAAGCTTGCTAAAACTTAATAAACCAACAAC
>CBCXVT010000037.1:0-10540 GCA_965178635.1 Flavobacteriaceae bacterium
TAAAACGAAAACATAGAGGGAAAGTAAAAGAAGAATACGAAATATTGAGCAAAAGAAAAACCATTGTTGACGGAGAAGGATACCAATTCCAAGCTAGAGGATGGAAATTTAATGAATTTGAAGTTTCAAATCCTGACAGATATTTAGAATATTATCCAGAGGTCGATGAACTGATTTTTACTTGCGAAATATTGAATATAATCCGAAATGAATTTGGGATATGGCAAAAATAACTATGCACAACAAAGAACTGAGTTAAAAAACAAGCAATTTTAGGCTAAAATTGAAACAAAGTTTTCATCATAAGGTTGTCCGTTTTTTGCAATAGCAAAAGCCTGTTTTAGTAACTTATTTGCTACGGCTATTAATGCTAGTTTTTTACTCTTTCCTTTAGCTGTTATTATTTCGGTTGTTCCTAAATCTAATGATAACTCAAAAACCACCAACAACAACCAACCAACAACAACAACAACAACAACAACAACAACAACAACAACAACAACAACAACAGAAAAGTAGTCTAATTGTTAGAATGTTCTAATACTTTATATTAAAAACACCAACAACCCAACAGAGCAACAACAACTATTTAGTGTTGTTGCTCTGTTGGTATTTTTTAATTAGAATAAATGTTAATCTGTTGAATTGTTGATGTTATCTGTAACAAACTGAAAAGCAACAGTTAAATATTCAACAACGAGTCAACAAACCAGTATTGCAGTTTGTTGACTCGTTGTTGACTTGTTGTTGGCTTGTTGTTGGCTTGTTGTTTTTCAAACCTTAAAAATAATCGATAATAGCTCTTTTTCAGCAGCTTCAACAGTAATTAAAGGTGTTTTACTCAACTTCTTCTTAGAGGAAATTTTTGTTGTTGTTGGTAATTGAGGTACTACGATTTTTTTAAAGTCTAATGGAGGTAAAGTAAAAATTCTATCTTCTTTATGATAGCGTTTAGTAATTTCTGGCAAATGCTTTTTGATCAAATCTGTTATATTAAACTTATCAAATGGCATATTATGTTTGTCAGGATAAAAATGTTTTATCAATTCGCCGAAATGATTTGAATGAAAAGTTAACTGAATCATAAAAACACCATACATGTCTTTATGTAAATCTGACAAATCATTTTTATTATTATTTAACCAATCAGTTAGAAAAAACAAACAAGAAGCTGTCTCAAAATATTTTTCAATAATGTAATCAAACTCATACTGTTTTAAAGTCCCTTTTAACTCAAGTAGTAAAAATAAATTACTTTCTAATTCTATTCCTTTAGACATTACATGTAATGAACAATCTTTACTATAAGAAAAAATTCCTTCTTTTTTACGATAATGAAGAGGCATATTAAATATCTCAAATTCTTCTAAAAATTGAAGTTCTTCTTTAACCTCTCCTGGAAGTTCAAATTCAGGTATAAAAAACACAAAACTATTCCATAAAGAAGAATGTAATTGATCATAAACATGTTGAGGTGAATTGTTAGTCATTTATATTTTTTAGCATTTCTGAATAATCCTGAGGTAACTCCGCATCAATATCACGTAAATACTTCTCCAAAGCTGTCATAGAACTGTGCCCTGTAATAAGCATTAATTTACTTTTAGCCTCAAAAGGAGAAGAGTTTGCAACCATTGCCCTATAAAGTTTAGTTATATAAGTATGTCTAAAGCTATATAAACCATAATCTTTACCTAAGTTAAACTTATCCTTAACTACTCTTCTAAAGCGTTTAGTAAAATAGTCTCTTTTATTATCTGTAGCAATATCCCATTCCCCTCCAATTTTTTCTGGAGTAAACAATGAATGTTCTTTATTTAACATCGATAAATCTGGTAATTCATTATATAAAAGCTCAGGGATTATCTTAGTTTTTAATGGACTGTTTTTCGCTTTAAATTGAACAGTTCTGTTTGTTAAATCTATACTTCCAATATTTAATCTGCATACTTCAATAGGTCTTAAAAAGTTAAAAGAAATGAACTTGATGAACAACAATAGTATTGGATCTTCTTTTTCTAAGTGCTTAAAAATCGCTTCTTGTGTTTCTTGTGTATATGTTTTATTACGTTGTGGTATAGATTTCAATATAGGAATCTTTTTAACAGCGTTTTGTTTCAAAATGTCATTATCTTCTAAAACTTGTAAAACACTGCTTAAATCAGCTCTGTAATTGTTCCTGTTACGTGCTGAATGATTTTCTAACACATGATTTAAAAAAGAAGATATTACTTTCTTATTTAAGTCTTCAATCGTGTTAACTTCTGGTTTGTATTTCTCAACCCATCTCACAAATATATCAATCCTATTTTTGTAACTACGCTTAGTGGTTTCATTAACCAACTTTTCCTTAAACTTCAATCCTAAGTAAAGAGCCTGTTTGTAGGGCATTGCATCATCAAGTGCTTCAACAACATCTTTTGACACTGTTGTTGTTGCTGTTGTTGATTTTTCAGAAATGTTATCTGAGTGAAATTTTTCATACAAAGCAGTATTATCTTCAAAAGGATTGTAACCTTGTTTTAAAAGTTTTAATAATACTCTTCTATAGACCACTAAAACTTCCATGCGCTCAGCTTTGGTTTTATAAGAATTGACGCAACCGTAAAATGGCGTTACACGTTTTAGTTTACCTGTTTTAGGATTTCTAAATGAAAAATACACATACCAGCGCTTGGTCAAATCACCTTTGGCTGTATAAATTTTGGGGTCAGAAAAGTTGTGTTTCAAAGTTGAATCGTATGCAAAAACGTATGCATTATTGTATGCTTCGTTAAATATTTGCTTAAAATTAGTCATAAAAAAACGGTTTAGTGATAACTAAACCGTTAATTCTGGGATATTTAAACCTAGTAGCGGGAACTGGACTCGAACCAGTGACCTTCGGGTTATGAGCCCGACGAGCTACCTACTGCTCTATCCCGCGCTGTGAGTGCAAATATACGACTGTTTTATGTTTTTACAAGTATTTATGTAAAATATTTTTTGTAATTTGTACACTTGTCTAATTTTTAAGCTCTTAAGACAACGAATCTATCTCTTCTTGTACCAATTCCCATTCTTCCATGTAGCCATTTAAAGTGTCTTTCTTCTTTTGATAGTTTTCAAAAAAGTTAGGTTTTGCAACTGTAGCATCATAATTAGTTTCCAACTCTACATCTATTGCTTTTATATCCCGTTCTAATTTATTAATGTTTGACTCTACTTTACTGAGCTTATTATGCAGTCCCTTAATTTTTTTCTGTTCTTCGTATGATTGTTTTTTGTTTTCTTTTGGCACATGTTTAACAACATCTCGCTTTTCAACCTCTCGTAAATTCTCAACGTTACGTTCATCTAAATAATAATCAATATCACCAAGATATTCTCTTATCACGTGATCTTTAAATTCATAAACGGTTTTTGTTAAGCCTTGTAAGAAATCTCTATCGTGAGACACCAAAATCAATGTACCTTCAAATTTCTTTAAAGCCTCTTTTAATACATTTTTAGATTTGATATCAAGATGGTTTGTTGGCTCATCCATAATCAACACATTCAGTGGTTGCAATAACATTTTAGCTAATGCCAAACGGTTACGCTCACCTCCAGAAAGTACTTTAACTTTTTTCTCAACTTCTTCACCTCTAAACAAAAATGACCCCAAGATATCTCTAACCTTACTTCTAGTTTTTTCATTTGCAGCATCAATCATCGTATCTTCAACGGTTTTATTTCCATCTAAATACTCAGCTTGATTTTGGGCGAAATAGCCTATCTGTACATTATGTCCAATCTTTAAATCACCTTTAAAAGAAATATCATTGACCATCATTTTTGCTAATGTTGATTTCCCTTGTCCGTTTTGCCCAACAAATGCAATCTTACTTCCACGTTCAATCAACAAGTCAATATCTGTTAAAACGAGTTTGTCGCCATAACTTTTTGATAGGTTTTCTGCTTCTACAACAATTTTTCCAGGGGTTATAGATACCGGAAAATTTAAAGTCATCACACTATTATCTTCTTCATCAACTTCAATTCGATCAATTTTATCAATTTTTTTGATTAATGATTGTGCCATAGTGGCCTTGTTAGCCTTTGCGCGGAATTTCTCAATTAACTTCTCCGTTTGTTCTATTTGTTTTTGTTGATTTTTTTGAGCCGCCATTTGTTGTGCTCTAATTTCACTACGCAACACTAAATATTGAGAATAAGGCTTATTATAGTCATAGATTCTACCTAAAGAAATTTCAATAGTTCTATTTGTGACATTATCTAAAAACATTTTATCATGAGATACAATAACTACAGCTCCCGGATATGTTTTCAAGAACGATTCCAACCAAATAATAGATTCAATATCTAAATGGTTCGTTGGCTCATCTAATAATAAGATGTCGTTTTTTTGAAGCAACAATTTAGCCAATTCAATACGCATACGCCAACCACCAGAAAAGGTATCAGTTAACTTATCAAAATCAGCTCTGTTAAACCCTAAACCTTGTAAAATACGTTCAGTTTCCCCTTGATAATTATACCCACCATGAATTTCATATTGATGCTGCAACTCAGTAACATCTTCAATTATTTTAGCATAGTCATCACTTTCATAATCTGTTCTAGAAGTCAACTCTTCATTTAACTCAGCAATTTGAAACTCTAATTTCTTTATGAGTTCAAACGCTTGATATGACTCTTCTAAAACAGTTCTCCCCGGAATAAAATCAATATCTTGTCGTAAAAAACCAATCTGAATTTCTTTAGCTAAAGCTATTTGCCCTGTATCATATTCTTGATCACCAGATATGATTTTTAACATCGTAGATTTTCCTGCGCCATTCTTACCTATTAAACCTGCACGGTCTCCCGCACCAAGTCTAAATGTAATTTCTTTAAATAAATCTTCTCCTTGAAAAGAGACTGATAAGTTGTGTATATTTAACATATATTGTTACAAATGTTACTTAATGCTAAACTAAAAAGCATTAAATTTGTTACTTTAAATTGAATCGCAAAAGTACATAAAATATATGCTTAAAAAAGGTTATAAATTATATAGTATCTTATTTGGGAAATGCCCGAAATGTCATGAAGAAAGCATGTACAAAGAAAAAAATTTATTCAAATTAAATTCTACTCTAAAACTAAATGAAGAATGTAGTCATTGTAAATTAAACTACCATTTAGAACCTTCATTTTTTTACGGTTCAATGTATGTAAGTTACCCAATTGGAATTGCGTTTACTGTTCCTCCTTTTCTAATAAGTCATTTTGTTTGCGAGGCATCACTTTTAACTACCTTTTTTGCTATCACAGGAACATTAATAGTTTCCTTGCCAATAATTGCGCGTCTATCAAGAAATTTATGGATAAACTTCTTTATCAATTATGATAAAAACGCTGTTAAGAAAGCAGCATAATAAACAGATACTATATTTCATTATACATTGATTCAAAACGAGAGCAGTTAATCTCTGCATTAAGCTCTTGTTTGTCCTCAATAAAATCATACAATTGTTTACTCGTAGTTGGAGCAACCATAACACCACGGGTTCCCATACCATTTAACACAAATAAATTCTTATGTATTGGATGTTGCCCTACTAGCGGCCTTCTATCTTTAACTGTAGGCCTAATTCCTGCCAGTTGATCGACTACTTTATAATCACAGTTGATTAACTCATTTAACTTACTTAAAAGCTCCTCTTTTGCTTCAAGAGTAGATTCCCAAGATTTATCAGTCCAGTGATAAGTGGCGCCTACCAGATAATGATTTGGCTCATCTAATGGTATTATAAAAACTGAAGACTTGATAATTGATGTGACCTCTAATTCCTCAGATTCAATTATTAGAACTTCTCCTTTTGTACCATTTAGTGGCAAATATTTAAAATACGGATTTTTAAGCATCCCATAACCTTCAGCAAAAACGATTTGTTTTGCCTTAAGGTTATTATAAATTATATGATCAGAATGGAATTCAATAGCTGAATAATTAAACTTCTCGTTTAAATATTGCTTATTACTAACAAGATCTGAACGGTAAGCTTGTAATAAGCTTGACACATTTAAACGACCAGCCTGTTTTACTTCACCATAATTACAATCTGCTAAAACTGACTTGTTAGTGTTAGGTTTAAAATTTGTTGACAAGAAAGGTGATAACAAAGGCTTGTCTGAGGCTATCAGCCAATTATTCTGTTCCTCTATAGCGTTAAACACACGAAGAACAGGAAGCGGATTTAAAACAGAAACTTGTAGGCGTTGTTCAATAGCTTCATAAAAAGGGATCGCATATTCTAATTGAGGTAATGCATTCCAAGGTGATGTAAACCGTTTTAAAATGACAGGGTTATACATTCCACCTGCAACAACTGAAGATGAATTAACTGCTTCAGAAATTACAATAAATGACTTATTGTGTTTTCGCAATTGCTCTGTAAAAGACACACCAGCCAATCCAAAACCTACAACTATATAATCCAACATCTAAATTTGGTTTTAATGCAAAATAAAAAAACTCCTACAAATGTAGGAGTTTTTATGCTATAATAAATTGGAGAAATTTATTAGTATTGCCATTGATCTAACTCAAAGTCTCTGATTTTTGTTCTAATTCTTTCAGATTCTAATAATTGCATTAATGCATTGTTAGGAATGTATTCCTCAATTTTTCTATCTTGATACACGTTTTCTTCTTTATACATTGTAGAACTAAATCGTCTAGAGTTCAACATATGATCAAAAGAAATTGGCATAGCTGTATTTTTATTATTGAAGCTCATTGCATCATTTAACACTACTCTAGTATCAGGGAAAAATACCCAAAACTGTTCTACCAAATCACCGTCTTCTGCATCAATAAAGTATACATCAGGTGTTACTGGTGATAAACCAATTAATCTATAACGTAATTGTCCTTGACGCTTATCAAAATACCATAATCCTTTAATTCGGTATTCTTTAACGTCATATGACGTGATTTCAGTTGTATCAATATACTCTGGAGAAATAGGCTCACCAGCATTATACTGCTCATAACCTAAATCTAAAGTATCTATTTTTAACAACCCTTCTCTAACTTCAGAAAATGTTTTTTTACCGGTAAAATAAGAATCTGTATATAGGTTTTCTATATTACCGTTTTTAATGTTCTTTATCAGAACATCATATAAACTTCTTCTTTCTTTACCAATATTCATTGTGTCTACTGGATAGTATAAAGGAAAATTTGCTCTTTCATCAAGAACCACTTTTTCCCATACCATTTTTGACCAAAGCACATCTTTATCATCAATAAACCCATATTCTAAGGGCTTATTATTATCATAATTTTTTTGCGCTTCTGTTTTAACACCAATTTCCTCAGGATTTTTAGCGTTTAAAAGATTGTATTGTGCAAAAACTCCCTGAGTTAATGTCACCAATGTAATCGTTAATAAAAAATTTCTCCAATTCATTTTTTAAGTATATTTCTTAATTACAATTTTTTAAGAGAATTCACTAAAAACAGTTTTTTTACTGGACTTAGTGAATTCAATTTTAATTAAAATTTCTTAGTTAGAAATTTCAATAATACAAGGTGACGCATCTTTTAATTTAATTGAACTTCCAACTACAGAAGCTTTTAAACCAAATATAGAAACTTGATCCCCTCTTTTTGCTCTAGCTAAAGCGCTTTGAGCTCTTGCATTCAATTTACTACCATTACAAACAATAGTTGGTTGTCCTGGAACTTTAAATTTGAATGAGTTTACTTTTAATTTTAAATCGAAAACAAAGTCTTCTAACATTGCCGTAACAGTTGAACTTTTTAAAGAACTCTTAGATTTCTTGATAGATCCTCCTTGTCCAGAAACTGCTGCTTGTGGACGTGGGATATCTTTGATTCTAAATTTCTTTTTATCAGAAACCTTAGATCCGTCAGGCAACGTTCCTGTTACATTAATTGAAACCTCTCTACCTTTTGTTGGTGTCATAACATATCCTTTACCAGATTTTCTTAATCCAGAAGCAGATGCATTAACTTTATCAGATGACACACCAGCAAATGAAATTGTCATTGGGTTAGGAATTCCACGATATACTACGTTCATCTTATCTGCAGAAATAGTTGCAGAATTTGGTTTAGGAACTACTGCATAAGAACTTTCGATAGCAACCTCTACTGGCTTTCCGTTTTCTAAGAATACGAATTTACCTTTTAAGTCACGCTCTCCAACTGCTCCAGCAGGAAAATCTAAAACAACACCACCATCTTTAAAGTTTTTCTTGTCAACTTCGTTACCGTTTAATGTAACCGAGTTAGGTTTGGTTGATGCATCAACACGTCCTAAAACTATTCTACCTTTAAAGTTTTCACCGTTAAAGAATGCAGTTTTTTCAGGCACAACAATAGCTCTATAGTTACTAAAAGATAAAGCAGACTCTTGTTGACCAGATAATAATCTAGATAACACATCAGACTCTAATGCTTTAACATTAGATTGCATAGAAGATAACTTCGCTAAAGATGCAATTGCTGGGAAACCTTTAAAGTTATAGTCTAACCATTTCTTGTTAGCACCATCATTTGCTTTAACAGGGTCCGTATTGAACTTAGCATTTAAAATATCAATTAATGCTTGGTTCATTTGCTTTCCTCCTTTACCTTTAGAATCTAACAATGCGAACATTGATTTTCTATAGTTATCAAAAGCAGCAACAACTTCTTTTCCTTTAGGAGAAAGATTATCGCCAGCAAACCAAGCTTCATCAATAGCATCTCCTTTATCCATGCTTTCATAGTTCAAAGAACCATCTTCATTTCTTCCTTCTTCAAAAGGTTTCTTAACATCCGTTTTAATATCTTCTAAGAATGCATAGAATTCATTTGAAGCCTTTGAAATATTTTTTGCTTTAGAATTTACAACACTATATTGCTCAGGTTCATCTTGAGCTTTTTGAGCAATCTTATCTAAGAAATTAGTATTCTTAGCAGTAGACGCTTGGTTATTTTCTACAAATTTATCGTTCATGATACCAAATGCTGTCAATACTTCTTTTGACATATTTAGTGCTAACATAGCAATTAACACTAAGTACATTAGGTTAATCATCTTCTGCCTTGGGGACAATTTTCCACTAGCCATATTCTAATTAGTTTTTTTTAATTAATAAAATTTGATTTTAAAATAGTTTTATTAAAAACTAATTACTTTCCTCCCATTGCAGATAACATTCCACCATATACTCCGTTTAAAGAAGATAAGTTAGAAGTTAATGACTCCATTTGAGATTTTAATCCTTCAGCGTTATCAGCAGCAGCTTTGTTAGCTTCAGCTTGACGTGCAGCAGATTCCATTTGTACTTTGTAAAGAGAGTTTAAAGATTCCATTTGCCCAGCAGCTAATGACATTTGCTCTGAATATTTTTTAGTTGCAGCGATAGAATCAACAGCTGGTTGAATGTTATCAGCAGCACCTTTAAAGTTCTGGATTGATGTACTTAAAGAAGACATTAAAGAAGCGTCTAATTTAGCATCTTTTAACATATCATCTAATTTTTGAGATAACATACCTTGAGCATCTCCTTTTACTTCTTTCTTTCCTTTAGAACCACCTTGTCCACCTGCTAATTCTGGGTAAACTAGTGACCAGTCTAAATCATCTCCTACAGGTTCGAATGCTGATAATGCGAAAATTGCTGCTTCAGCTCCAAGTCCAACGATAAGCATTATACTTGCTCCAGGCCAGTGCATTAATTTGAAAAGTGCTCCTAAGATTACAACTGCTGCTCCTAGTCCGTAAGCCATTGCCATAAATTTCTTGTATCCTTTTGATTGTGCCATAATAAATAGTTTTTAGTTTAAGTTAAGTTAATAAATTGTTGGTTATAGTTAATAATTAATTATCGTGCGGTATTTTTAGATTGAGTTACATCTGTACCCATATAATCTTGAACAGTTCTGAAACCTACATAACTCCTTGCAGAATCTGCATATTCAAAATCACGTGAACTTACCTGTAAAAAGAATGCAACATCCTTCCAAGACCCACCACGAATTACTTTACGCATATTTTTCTTGTCATTTACACTTGGATTCATTGTAGACATGTACTCATATGCATTAGCTTCATAAGATGACGCAGTCCATTCAGACACGTTTCCTGCCATATTATACATGTTATAATCGTTTGGTTGATATGCATCAGCTTCTACAGTATACAACGCCTGGTCTGCTGCATAATCCCCTCTTAAAGGTTTGAAGTTAGCCATAAAACAACCTCTGTCATTTTTAGCATAAGGTCCTCCCCATGGGTAAGTACCACCTTCTAGACCTCCACGAGCAGCATACTCCCATTCTGCCTCAGATGGCAATCTGAAACTATTTACATGCGCTCTACCTTTTTTAATTACTGCATTTTTATTTAAAGTCCTCCAGTCACAAAACGCTTTAGCTTGCTCCCAAGACACACCAACTACTGGATAAGACCCATATGCATCATGCCAGAAATAATCATTATGCATTGGCTCATTATATGAGTAAGCAAAATCTCTAATCCAAGCTGTTGTATCA
>CBCXVT010000038.1:0-80103 GCA_965178635.1 Flavobacteriaceae bacterium
AAGCTATTACAATAATTTATTAAAAGATTTGGGCAATCAACTTGGAATACCTAACCTGACATCTCATAAATCTCGTCATTCTTTCACTTCCCTCTTGATTAAAAAAAATCCAAATATAAATCTTTACGATTTATCAAAATCTTTAGGTCATACTCATATTAAAACTACCGAAACATACATACAACACTTCACAAATATTAGAATAGATGAAATGGGTAAGGAGTTTACGGATAGTTTTGGAGGAATTATTTAGTTAATATTAATTTTTAGAACTAAATAACTCCTTTAGTTATATAGATTCCAACTTAGAGTCTTATTATCTTCTTTACTCCTACTCAGCACTCGTAGCATATATGTGGATAGTTTAATTCCATTTACATTTAAAAATAATTATTTTTTTAGGTCCTTTTCTAAAAACTATGATACTTATAGTAAAAGAAGCACAACTATGGGAAACGATGAATTTATTTTCACATTTAAAATAGAAGATTATTACGATTTGAACCAAATAATCAAATCAATTAAGCAGGTCCTTAAACTGAAAAAAGACGAGAAGTTTATGGCGAAACTATCCAATCAATATAAGGACGAGTATATAGAAATTAAAAAGAGTAATTTATTAATAATGATTTCAAGAAAGTCATATGATGACTTACCATTCTAAAAAAATAACAAGATGACGAGAATAATGGAATTACTCACCAACGGGGAAATGGACGAAGCTAAAGAGTATTTTACGATATTTGACGTCCCAAATACACCAACCGAGGATGTAGATTTCCTATATCTCGTGATGGGGACCCAATCAAATATACTGATTGAAGAGGGTGTGACCTTTCCCACAACGTTAGACCAATTTAATGTGATAATCGAACCTAATGAATTCAACATCAACAACGGAACCTATTCAATTGAGGGGATAATGAAGCAGATTGAAACCTTTAAATATAAATTAGATTACGGCAAACCATTCATAAAATGTCAAGTATCGTATGATGAGGGAAAGAATCTACCAACCCTAAAACTTCAGTTTTTTCTATTTAAAGATGCCCACGGAGAGTCTTTTATTAAATATGAGTCGCAACTCTATTATTACACATTTCCCCATTATGCGACAACCTTATTTACCGCTGAAAGAGTAGAAGCAATGACAGAAAATGGGATTAATGCTGATTTCATAAGGCATATACCGAACATAAGTCTTTGCCCGATACATTTTGATGAACAAGGGAATCTTTCACCACTTATCGAGTTTGAGTTAAGCAAACGATTATGGACCTAATTCTCTGGGATTCGTAGCAACTTGAATTGATAATAATGTGATGTAACCCCAATAATCAACGGAAAGGATTATCCCGTCTGTAAAACAAACACCTAAAAATGATTAATAAAACTACTGACAAGATTCGAGTGATGCTGGAGAATATGAAGAGAAAAGACGACCTGACATCGAACTATACAATTATATCCATTGAATATCAAACCGCCGATTTTTTGAATAACAACACAAGTGTAAGTAAATGGTTCCAAAAACTAACGAACTCGAAATCTAAAACGGGGGGAGTGATGAATAGAGATTGGTTCAAAAAAATTCTAAATGGATTCTATAAATATGAATGCGATAACGAGGTGTTAAAACTATTGGTAGTATTCGAGAGCGGTTCAGAGCTTAATAGAATTGACTTAATTACACGGATTAGAAAAATTAAACCTCTTCCGAAATATTATGAGGTTAAAAGTGAAAATTATTTGATGATATCGGATTTTATTGAGGAAAGGTTTGCTAAAAAAACCGGTATAGAGGTCTTTGGTTCGATTAAGAGAAATTAATAATAAGTATGTTTAAATGTTCAAATGAACATTTATAAAAGGTCTCTCCATTTTAATCAAGTGTTTGTTATCTGCGATAACAACGAATCCTGTTTCTTGAGTGGTTTTTGGTGCATAATTTTACAAATCATCAATACTATTTTTTTTACATTGGGTGGGTCAGTCCTTTAGTTTTGTGGATAGCCTTTATTCAAGACGGGTGAGAATTACCGTCAACGGTTTGGCTATGCGCAGTGTCCCGAAGGGCATTGCGTATAGGTTTTGTTAGCTGCTTTATTTTATTCTTATAACTTCAATGGTCTCATCAACATCTTCTACTTTCATAATGTACCCGTTTGTTGATTCATAAATTTCGACTTCTGGCATATAAGCATAATGATATGTGTAATCATAAGAAGCTTGTTGCCATATTTGACCATTCATCAGTTTAAAAATTGTTTCGCCTTCCCATCCTTCAAACTCACCGTCTATTTGACTTTTAATTACTGGTTCAACAAATTCTGTGCTATTGTTATAGGTGTCATATTGACTATTTGGGGCTTTGTAAATAGGAACATCTTCTAATCTATCATCTTCATCAAGGTGTAGATTAATTATTGGTAATAAAGCACAAACCAAAATTTCAGTAGATAGCATGTCTATATCGCTGTAAACTAAGTAGTCAACAGTTCCTGACTTTCTGATTTCAATACCTATATCTTCTGAATAAACATTGTCAGAAGCCTCAATATCTATATCTGCATAGCTTGATTTAATATTGACTTCAAAGTCAGCCGAATAACTGTCTGAAATTATGACATCCGCCTTACTTTTAGAATTTGTGAAACCAATTGTAAAGTCCTCAGAATAGACATTATAACTAATTTCCACCCCCAAATCTTCTGAATAAACATTGTCTGAAATTTTTACATCTAAATCAGCATAAGACTTTCCTTCAGTTACTTTTGCAGTATACTGAGCAAATAATGGCGATACCATTCCTAAGAATATTATTAAGGTCAGAATTTTTTTCATATTGAAGCTAACTATGAGATATACGTATTACTTATATACACACTATAGCAAGCAAGATAAACATTTTTTGTATTCTTAAAAGATTTGTTTGCCACGTAAGTATAATTTTCTTTTGGTATATATCACTAATTATAGTGGAATATCCTAATATTAATTTCTATTTCCAAAAGTTGATATAAATAACCAAAGGAAGTAAGTGGTTTACATACCGTTGTAATGTCATCATATTTGATTGTGCTAGTTTATGTAAATCATCTTAGCTATGATAAAAACCATTGATGATTGCGCTATAAATAATCAAGAATAAAAGGAACGCACAATTTAGCATTTACTTAGCACTGAAACTTAGGCATAGCGGCACTTCTGCGGTAAATTAGCTCTCACATTAAAAGGAAATCAAAAATGAGGATAAAGTATTTGAGAGTTAGTACGATTCATCAAACGGGTAATCGATTCGAAGTGGATAAAGAAAATTATGATTTAGTATTGTTCGACAAAATCTCTGGAACAGTTCCATTTAGAGAAAGACCCGAAGCAAAAAAACTAATTGAAATAATTGAGAGTGGTGAAAAAGTTACTTTAATAGTAGATGAACTTTCGAGATTAGGTCGTACAACTTCAGATACTATTCAAATGATGGATTACTTTAATAGAAAAGAGGTTACCGTTATTGTAAAGAATTTGGGTTTACAATCAAGAACCAATGGAAAGAAAAATCCAATTTGGTCGCTCATCATCGCAACTGTTTCTTCACTAAATCAATTAGAGCTTGAATTTATAAAAGAGAGGACTATGGCCGGAAGACAGATATATGTAGCCAGGGGCGGAGTACTTGGGCGTAAAAAGGGGACAACAGAATCTAAAAGGCAATTCATTGAGAAACCAAAATCTAAGAAAATATTAGAGTTTATTAAAAAAGAATGGACACTAAGACAAATATCTAAACAGTTAGATGTTTCTACCAAGACTGTTCAAAAAGTAAAAAGAATCGGTTCCGAACTAAATCTATTGACTAATGAATAATACTGATTATCACTTTGAAATTGCTAATACAGTCCTAAATACTTTTGTTAAAAAGAAATATGGTAAAGGGTTCAAACTAAGATTAAGTCGGCTATCTATTGATGATAGCCGAGTGTATTCATTAAATGAACGAAATTATTACTTCAATAAAATTTACTTAATTATTCCTGAATTAATAACTCAGGCTAAAATTAAAGAGGTTGAAGCATTTATACTAAAATCCTATAACGACTTTATGAAATGTTATGATTGCTCACATTACATCAGGTTAAAAAGGATTCAACTTATTATTGCTATTAATAAATAACCTCATAATATTCCAATCAGGCCCCCTCCTTGAGTCATACCCCACAGCGGGACGGAATTTACAGAATATTTATCAGTGTTAGATAAAAACCGTAGATTTATATGTCTATCAAAAGTTCTTCTAAACAACATAAGTATAAAAAACCGTAAAACATTTTAGACTTAAAAAAAAGAAATCTGAAACACTAAGAAATTTAGTTTGGAGGCAAGAGTATAATCTCTTTTTCTTTCCGACTGTTTGTTAATGCAAAAACATCATCTTTTCTTACCACTTTCTCTATTACTTTTCCTTTTCCTCCATACCTCTCAGAAAACCAAATAGCAATATCTTTGTCTAATGTATACGAATACCCATCTTCCCAATGACTATAACCTCTATAAACAATAAAACTATCATCTAGGGAGTTTAAAGTATTTAAGTCATCATCAGTCATAAAATAATGTGAGTTTGTTTTATCTTTCATTAAGTCTTTCCATAACTCTTTATTTTGGAATATATTTTCACTATCCGTCCATAATGAAGATAATATTTTCCAATATTGTTTTGATAATTTCTCAATTCTATTTTGACTCAGTAGTTTTACAAAAAACCATATTCTAAAAGGTCTTTCAATTACATAAAGATAACTTTCATATTCACCGCTTTGTTCAAAATCCTTTAGGAGTTGTTTCTTGTTGATTAGTTGTTTGTTATAAAATGAATTCGGCAATAATCCTAATTCTCCTATGACAAGTGGGTGTTCAATTTTTATTTTCTTCCTTCCTTGGATATAAGTGGTAATGACAGCATCTTTTAATTCTTTTGATAATTCTTCATTATTTATTAGAACCTCCTTAACTTGAATGTTGCCATATTTTAATAATTCTTCATGCAAAGACTGTTTCTTCAATATTTTATTACTTTGTATTTCCATAATTGATTTTTTTGTTTAGAAAATGATAACTTAAAAAAAAGTCAAAGTCAAATTAGATATAGAACTTTTAACAATTGAGTTATTAATTCACATAGAATTAACCTAAAAAAAGGAGAAAGATTCAAAAAAATATTTTAACAGTAAGTATTATCAATACGTGATTTCAAAAACTATAAACTAATTTAAAGACATAATTAAATTGATACAACATCTTTACAATGTAATGAGGTTTAACAGGGGTATTGGAAAGCCATCTTTTTATTTCATCCCCCCTCCTTGAGTCACCCCCTCCCTCCGTCCGTATCCCTCGTTATTTTACTCTTAAATAGGTTATTTATTGGGGGATAATCCTTTTTGTCACACGTAACCCTAAAAATCAAAATAAAAATTTTCAAGAAAATTTCACTTAAATGAACGATTTTAACCTAATATTTTTAATGCTAACTCCATTGTTTTATCCTCGGTATTTGCCAGTTTCGAAAAATGGTCAGGTTTAATTCCAATTTCTTGCAACACTAATTTTCCTTTCCTTAATATTTGTCTTTTAGCTCGTTCATTAACTTTTTTCTTCTCTTCCTCATAGTCACCAAACCAATTACGACGATAATTACTCCCATTTTCTCCCCAACACTTATTCCAAGAAGTAATGTGGTGATGTCGATAATGTGTCACCATATGTGCGATATAATTTACTTCAGGGTGACTCTTGAACCTCTTCTCTAAATAATTTGATTCATTCACAACTTCGCCACAAATAGGACAGATTTTCTTTTTTAAAATTTCATTCATTTTATTCTTAATTAATATTCAACATTCAAACTTTTAAAATGATAGGTAAAAAAGAAATAAGAGTCAAATCCGAAATTATTCATTGATATAAATTCTTATATTGCAAGAGAAAATAATTTCAGATTTTTTGAATTTCTCCTATAAATAATACGAATGCAAAACTTACAAACCGATTTAATAGAACTACTAAAACACGAAGATAATTTAGTAGTAGATAACCAACTAAATAAAAACAAAATCATAGAAGCAGCTTTAAAGGTAGAACCCTTTTTAATAAGCCTATTAATTAAAAACGACACCTTTAAAAAACATTTCTTTCAAGAAGTAGAAAATGTATTGGTTTTCGATAAAATAAAGTTTCAACGTTTTGTAAATAATAAGTCTTTTTTACCGGATAGCTATACAGCATTTAAAAACAAAATTGGTTTAGCAATAAATGATGATACAACAGATAATTTTATTAAAACCAAAAACGATGTCGTGTTAGTATGGCCTCATAAAGATTGTGTTTTAGAAGGAGGGCAAACCAAAGAAGACCAAAAAAGAAACGAGATATTTTGGAATGAAACTTTAGCACCAGATAGTGTTGATAGATTATTAGATGCAAAGGCGTTTACTAATTTCAAAAAATATGATAAAGATGGTGAACATACAGTAACCGACTTTAAAGGAGATGAGAATCTTATTTTAAAAGGAAATAACCTATTGGTACTTTCTTCTTTGCTAAAAACACATAGAAGTAAAATAAAATTAATATACATTGACCCGCCTTATAATACAGGTTCTGATAGTTTTGGTTATAATGATTCATTTAACCATTCCACTTGGTTAACGTTTATGAAAAACCGTTTAGTTATAGCTAAACAATTATTATCAAAAGATGGTTTTATTTTTGTTAATATTGATGATAATCAAGAGGGTTATTTATCTGTTTTAATGGATGAAATATTTGGAAAGTCAAATAGGTATGATAAAATATCTGTGAAAACAAGTTCTTCACAGGGTGGTTTTGGTGATGTTAATCCAGGCTATATCTCAAATACTGAAAATATTATTATTTATAGTAAAGATAAAAACAGCTCTAAATTCGTTGAAGAAAATCTATACGTTCAAAAGGATTATGATGAAAATTATACACAAATCATTATTAATTCTGAAGAACCTATTGATAAATGGTCATTTGAAAACCTTAATAATGTTGTTTACAGGCAAGAGAGTATAAAAGAGCCATACAACAATCAAACTTGGAGAAAGTTGAAAGAATTATGGGGTGAAAATTGGAAAGAAAAAAGATATTCACTAAAATCTAATTTAGCTTTAAAATATAAAGATTCTGTTTTTAGAACATTTAACCCAAATAAACCAGCTAAATATCTAAAAGAAGCTTTAGATATTTCTAAAAAAAATAAAAATAAAATTATTAAGGCAGTAGGTAGTAATGAGGATGTAAAGTTATGTCTTAACGGAGAAGTAATAGCGTTTTATTCTAATATATTTAAAACTATAGATAATGATTTTATACCCGCTACTAGACTATCTACGTTCTGGGGTGATATTCCTTGGGAAGGTATAGCTAATGAAGGTGGTGTCAAATTAAATAATGGTAAAAAACCTGAAAAATTAATTAGAAGAATAATTGAATCAGTTACAAATGAAAATGATATTATACTAGATTTTCATTTAGGAAGTGGTACTACAGCTGCAGTTGCCCATAAACTGAAACGTAAGTATATAGGTGTTGAGCAAATACAAACTCAAATAAGTTTATCATTGTCTAGACTAAAAAACGTTATGGATGGTGATTCAACAGGTGTTTCTAAAATAGTTAATTGGCAAGGTGGTGGCTCGTTTGTATATGCCGAATTAATGGAATACAACCAATACTTTATTAATAAAATTCAAGACGCTAAAACAAAAGATGATATTTTAAAGGTATGGGAAGAAATGCAAGACAAAGCGTTTATTTCTTATCAATTCGATAAAGATATGTTCAATAAGCGTTTAGAGGCTTTTAAAACAGCTTCTTTAGGTACTATGCAACATTATTTAATAGAGATATTAGATAAAAACCAACTCTATGTAAACTTTAGCGAAATAGAGGATAAAGCATTTAAGGTTAGCGAAGAAGATAAAGCGTTAAATTATTCATTTTATAACAAAAAATAATAGTTTATGAATTTATTTAGTGAAGATACCATACAGCGTTTAGATAAACGTATAGCATCAAAAGTAGAAGATGGAGATATTGAAGTAGAATTATCCCCAATTATTAAAAACAACTTAAAATTTACTCCAAGACCTTATCAAGAGGAAGCATTTACATATTTTAATTATTATTTAAACAACAAAAAATTACGCACAAGACCCACCCAAGTATTGTTTCACATGGCAACGGGTAGTGGTAAAACGTTGGTAATGGCAGGTGCAATGTTAGAGTTATATAAAATGGGCTATCGCAATTTTATATTCTTTGTAAATACAGATACCATTATTCGTAAAACCAAAGAGAACTTCTTAAATCCTAACAGCTCTAAATATCTTTTTAAAGAACAAATAAATATCGATGGTGTAAATATAAACATCACAGAAGTAGATAGTTTTGAAAGCACCAATACAGACGATATAAGTATTTTATTTTCTACTATTCAAGGCTTACATACCAAACTTAATGCACCAAGAGAAAACAGTATCACTTTTGACGATTTTATAGATAAAGAGATTGTATTAATTAGTGACGAAGCACATCATATTAACACACTTACAAAAAAGAAATTAAGCAAAGGAGAAAAAGAAAACTTCACAAGTTGGGAATATACAGTTAAGCGAATTTTAGAAAGTAACCCAGATAATATTATGATGGAATTTACAGCTACATTAGAGCTGAATCATCCAAACATTGCTTCAAAATATGCCAATAAATTATTATACGATTATTCATTAGCTAAATTTAGAGAAGATGGCTATTCTAAAGAAGTACAAACAAATCAAGTAGATTATCAACCTATTCAAAGAGCAATTGTTACAATTTTAATAAGTCAGTTCAAAAAGAAAATATTTGCTTCCAAAGGTATTTTAGCAAAACCAGTAGTAATGTTTAAATCTAAAACAACTATTGAAAGTGCTGAAATGGAAAAGGCTTTTATTGATGAAATTAGAAACTTAACAGTTTCTAAATTAGAAAGCTTAATCAAGTTAGATAATGCAATTTTAGATAAAGCAATAACTTATTTTAAAGAATTAGATATATCATTACAAGGTTTAATAGATGAAATAAAAGAAGACTTTTCAGAAGACAAAATAATATCTGTAAACTCTAAAAATGATACAGACGATAAACAAATTGTAATAAACAGTCTTGAAGATAATAATAATGAATATAGAGCAGTTTTTGCAGTAGATAAATTAAATGAAGGTTGGGATGTTTTAAATCTTTATGACATTGTTAGGTTATACGATACAAGGGATGCAACAGGAAATAAACCAGGTAAAACAACAGTAGCAGAAGCACAATTAATTGGTAGAGGTGCAAGATATTATCCTTTTCAATTAGAAGATAATCAAGAGTTAGATAAGCGTAAGTATGATAATGATTTAGACAATATAATGCGTCATTGTGAAACCTTACATTATCATTGCTCACATAATCCGAGATATATAACAGAATTAAATAATGCACTTCGTCAAATAGGAATGTTTCCTGAAGAAAAAGTAGAAGTAGATTTAATTTTAAAAGACGAATTTAAAGACACACCATTATATAAAAGTGGTTTCATATTCCTAAATAAAAAGGTAAAGAACAATCCTAAAACATTATTAGAGTATCAAGAGCCAACAATAGTAAAAAAACATACATACGCCTTAAGAACAAATCGTTCAGCATCTACAACTATTTTAGATAACAAATCTGTAAAGAAAAATAAAGTTCAAGCTAACTATGCAAATAAACACTCGTTTTCTGTTTGGGATAATAACTTAATTCAAAAAGGTTTAAATAGAATACCATTTTATTATTTTAATAATATTAGAAAGTTCTTCCCGAGTGTAAAATCTATGAATGATTTTATTACAAATGAAAAATATTTTGGTGGTATAGTAGTAGAGGTAACAGGTTTACAAAAAGACACTAATAACTTATCAGCACATCAAAAATTAGAAATTGTTATAAGTGTAGCAACAAAAATAGCAAACGAAATATCAACCAAGTTTGGTGATTATAGAGGAACAAAATCATTCTACAGAGAGCCATTAAGAAAGTATTTTAAAAACAAAAAACTTGCGTTTTCTGTAAATCAAAATACAACAGCTGAAACAGGAAAACCAACAATGCGTAATGATATTCCTCAAGAATATTTTGTTGACTTAAACAAAGCAGATTGGTATGCCTATAATGAAAATTATGGCACTTCAGAAGAAAAGTTTTTAGTTAAGTATTTCCACGATAACATAGATTATTTAAAGGAAAAGTTCAAAGACATTTATCTATTAAGGAATGAAAGGTTTTTCAAGTTATATAGATTTAGTGATGCGAAAGCAACAGAACCAGACTTTGTTCTATATATGACGGATAAAAATTCAGATGAAGAAATAGTGTATCAATTATTCATAGAGCCAAAGGGTAATCAACTATTGTATCAAGATGAATGGAAAGAACAATTCCTTATGGAAGTAGAAAAAGAAGCAGTTATAGAATTATACGAAAGTCAACAATACAAATTAATCGGTATGCCTTTCTATAATAAAGCTAATAGAGAAGATAAATTTGAAAAAAAATTAAAATCAGTGTAGTTTAAATTATCCTCTCTTAAATTATAATGTCAATCAGGAATTTTATTGTTCCCGGTTGACTTTTTCCATTTATAGCCCTATTTATTCTTTGAAGACTTTATCTATTGTAGTCGATTTAAAAGAGGGCACTTAATATATAATCAAAAAGTTGATAATTCACCCCTAAAGTATAGGATAGTTAAATAAGTCTTCAATAAACGAATTAATCGTAATAGACTTATTATGCTAATTAAAGAATGGTATACTAAAGAAGATATATTAAATATTTACCCCATCTCTATCTCAACATATAAGAAGAGACTAAAGACATTAAAAGATTTAACCAAAACTAAATTTATTAAATCTAAAAGTGGTTCAAATACTCGGTTAATACATCATAGTATAATAGATGATTTATTCCGTGGAAGAAGAAGATTAAATCTTAAAGAAAAGGAAGATAAAACAATAAAATGGGTTAACAACCACTATTGGAACTTCAAGGGGAATATCGTTCCGGTAAATGGAACCATTAAGAACATTAAGGCGGTGATGAAGTTCTTTTTCGATTTATTACAACAACATCAAAAGAATAAACGTGATTTAACCCTCTTTTACTCGATAGAAAAGAATCCGAATGACCAATACTACCACGCACACTTTTTAATTGATTGTAGAGGAGATATGATAGAAAAAAAGAAGATTATGGACACGTTAAAACTCCTGTGTGATAACAATACACCGGGAGAGACGAGAATATATCTTAGAGAGTATGACTTATTCTATGAAAAAAGGGGTGCTGAATACGCAACTAAAGAGGAGAACTATGGTTATCAGCTGTTGTATTAATTACCTCATAAGAATCTAATGAGGTTATAATTACATAAATTTGTCTTATAACGAGTTTAAGATGAAAAAAATAATTTTACATATCCCACATTCCTCCGTTGAAATTCCAATAAAGGATGGCTACGTTTCGGATAGCCAAGCAATACATAATGAAATCATTAAACTTACTGATTGGTATACTGATGATTTATTTAACTCTGAGTCTGAAGATATGGTTATTGCCCCCTTTTCTCGAATATTTTGTGATGTGGAGCGCTTCTCAGATGATGAGTTAGAGGAGATGTCGCAATTTGGTATGGGAGCATTATATGAAAAATTTGATAACGGGAATCTCCTGAGAAAAGTTAACTCGGAATTAAGGGAGTTAATTTTAAAGAATTATTATTGGAGACATCATAAAACGTTTAGTGATTTGGTTGATACCCATATACGTGAGAATAAGACTTGCTTGATTTTAGATTGTCATTCATTTCCGTCTTTACCATTTAACTGCTCATTAGTTAAGTATACTGAAGGCCCTGACTTTAATATTGGAACTGATACTTTTCATACACCTAAACACATAATTGATGCATCAAAAGATTTTTTTAATTCAAGGGGTCTGTCTTTAGGCATCGATACTCCATATTCAGGCTCAATAGTTCCGATGGAGTTCTATAAAAAAGATAAAAGAGTGAATTCTATTATGCTCGAGGTTAATAGACGGCTATATTTAAATGAACCTACTAATGACAAATCTCCCGGTTATCAGAAAACAAAAGAAATTGTTCAAGATTACATTAAATTATTAAAGAGATTATAAACCTATATTTTATTGATTAAGTATTAAAAACCTTTTAACCTCTTGAAACAATCAATAAAATATAAATACTGACTTTAGAGGGTTTTTACTTAAAACCAAGTGTTAAAATGTTCATATGAACATTTATATTTTTTTGCTACATTGTAAAAAAAATACATATATATGAGCCTTTTAATATCACTTAATCAGACAGGGTTTAACAACTTAAAAGACGATAGAGAGACAATAATTGAAAAGATAGAAGAGCTTAAAGGAGTTTTAAAAGAGCTTGAACCGGCTTATCAAACACTTAAAACATTCTACGAACCTAAAGTTAGGCTAGTTCTTGATAGGTCGAGAGGAAAAGAAACATATCGCGGACGTGTAAGTCTTTTTCTTCCTAATTCCGTTCAAAAAAAAATGATATCGTTCAAAGTAGACGAAGTGGAATCTTACAAGGGAATTGATGATGAAAGACTTATGAAGAAAGCTAAAGAGCGTGCACGTGAAATTTTAAGAGTTAAATACCCAACTTATTTCGAATAATATGACGTATAAGCATAAGTCCGAACTTCACCCCAATCCTTTCATAGACTCTTTTTATGGGAAATTTTCTTTGCAAAAGAGAGAAGATTTGGAATTGTTAAAAAATATAACTGAGAACGGAATAGTTACACCTATAATCATTAGTCAATCAGGGTTAATTATATCAGGAAATAGAAGATATTATTGTGCAATTCAACTCGCAACTATTCAAAAAGTCCCCGTTGTGGTTCAGGATATTAAGGATTCAGAAATTACGGAATTTTTAATTATTTCACTTCAACAATTTAGAACGAAAACAATAATTCAATTAGCTAAAGAATATAAATTGATTGGTGACCACTATGAAGTTCGGAGAGGTAAGGGTAATGAATCAAAGAATTCGATAGGTAAAGAATTAAGACGAAAAATATTAAAAAAACGCACGTCCCGCTCAACTATTGAACGAGTGATTAACTCATTAGATTTAATTATAGAGTTAGAAGGTATTTCAGAAGAAAAGGCTTGGGAAAAATTAAATATACTTCACGAAACAAAAAAAAAGAAACCGGCAACAATTTTAAAACAATTAGAATCCATTAGAGATGAGAGAGAAAATACTGCTCGTTCCAAAAAATTACAAAAAACTGATTATGAAGAATTTAGGATTTTCACCCGTAGTTGTGAAGATTTAAGCGATATTGTAACAGATAACTCAATATCTTGTGTTACAACTAGCCCACCATATTATAGCGGTATAAGAAGGTATTCGGAGGATGGTAAAGAAGTCAAAAACAAAGAGGTTAAGAATGATTTAGAACAATTGGGACACGAAAAAACACCTGAAGAATATATTGAGAAAATGGTCAGGTATATCTCAGAGTGTTCAAGAACTTTGAGAACCGATGGTAGTATTTGGATAAATGTAATGGATGTTCGAAAGGGTGGCAACTATTTTAACGTTCCGGAAAAATTATTAATTGAAATTGAACGATTAGGCTTAAAAACTGCTCAGAAGTGTATTTGGTTTAAAAATAATCCACCATATGACGATAATTCAGTATTTCAACCTTCGATGGAACATATTTTTCATTTCGTCAAAGACACAAAAAAATACAAATGGAAGGATAATTGGTATTCTGAGGCAGATGAATTTCTTGGTCAGATAACATATGGAGACGCCAGTAAAAAGCGTAAATTTAGAAATGTATTTTTCTATCCATCAAATAAGACAGAAAGAAATCAAAACGATGGGGTAGGATTTGTAAATAGTATGCTACAGACCAATGTTATTAATAATTCATATTTAAAAGGTCTCCTAAATTCCAAAGGACTGACTCTTCAGCATAATGCACTCTATGATTTAGAGGTTCCGATGATATGTATCTTATCAACAACCGATAAGAATGATAACGTTATGGATATTTTCAGTGGTTTGGCAACAACGGGGTTAATTGCTTACGCTAATGGATGTAATTATATCGGAATTGAACTCTCAAGCGTATATAAAACGAAATCAATTATCAGGTTTGAAGATTTTTTGGAGAAAAATCCAAACATAAGTTGGACTTGTGAAAAGTAATTGTTTAACGTCTATCTTTTTATTTTTCAAACTTTTGTAGTCTACAAATGGTTCATAAAAAAAGACATAAATAAGACACTATAAAAAAAATAAAACAAAATACAACTGATTATCAAATATTTAGAAACATATACTCCTGACCTTTAACATCAGAGAAATCAAACTCAGGAAAATCTAAACCTTTAGAAAATTCTTCGCGGGTATCGATGATAGTTGGTTCTAATTTATGACCCTTATCAAAAAACTCAATAACTTCTAAAATATTATCGACTCCGTAAACCTCTAAATCGTTTACAATAGCCGCTTCTTTAGCGTTACTTTTTGGTAGAATAAATCCTTTAAATCCTTCTTCTCTTGCTTTTATAGCTATTGGTAAAGCACCACGAATTGGCTGCAAGCTTCCATCTAAAGAGAGTTCACCCATAATTAAATAATCGCCGATGGTTTCTGACTTTATTTGACCTGAAGCTGCTAAAATTCCCATAGCGATTGGTAAGTCGTAAGCACTACCCTCCTTACGCAAATCAGCAGGAGCCATATTTATCGTGATTCTTTTTCCAGGAATTTTAAACTGATTGTTTTGAAGAGCAGCAGCAATTCGGTAATTACTTTCTTTTATAGCATTATCTGGCAAACCTACCAAATGATAACCTACCCCTTTTACGATGTTAACCTCAATAGTTATTGTTGTCGCCTCAACACCAAAAAATGCACTCCCAAAAACTTTTACAAGCATATACAAATGATTAAAATGAACTTGGGGAGTTACTAAGTTACATTAATTTTTAAAAACATGCTAGTCCTAAAAAACACAAAAGACGCTTTAAAGCGCCTTTGTATACTATTAAGATATCCAACCTTTATTTTTTATAATTATCTAGTCCTTCTTTTAACCATGAAGCATAAACCTCAACATCTGATGTATAGCCTATTGGTACATTTAGTTGGTTTTCTTCTTTTCCCAATAACACATAATATGGTTGTGCATTTGCTTTGTAATGAACTGTCTGGAAATCACTCCATTTATTACCAATAGTCTCAATTGATTTCCCTGTAGTTTCGGATATATATTGCTCTGATTCTGGTAATTCACGCTTATCATCTACATATAAAGATATTAACACGAAATCATTATTGATTAAATTAAACACTTCTGGTTCAGACCATACGCGTTCTTCCATCTTTCTACAATTCACACAAGCATGTCCAGTGAAATCTAACAAAACTGGTTTACCAACTTGCTCTGCATAAGCTATTCCTGTTTCGTAATCATGAAACGCTATGATGTCATGAGGTCCTAAATGTGCGCCTTCTGGAAGTTCAGCATGACTAGTTCTACCTTGTCCAAGTTTTGTAAAACCAACACCGTACTCACTTTCGCTATATTGCATTGGCGGCGGAAATCCGCTAATCAACTTTAATGGTGCTCCCCACAATCCTGGTATTAAATAGATTGTGAATGTTAATGTTATTAATCCTAGCATTAATCTTCCTACAGATATACTCTGTATTGGTGAATCATGCGGTAATTGAATTTTTCCGAATAAATAAAATGCTAAAGTTCCGAAAACAGCAATCCAAATTGCAATAAACACTTCACGTTCTAAGAAATGCCCTTGTACCACTAAATCGGCATTTGATAAAAATTTGAATGCTAAAGCTAACTCTAAGAATCCTAATACAACTTTTACAGTATTCAACCAGCCTCCAGATTTTGGCAATGAATTTAACCACCCCGGAAACATTGCAAATAATGTAAACGGCAATGCTAATGCTAAAGAGAATCCAAACATCCCAACAAATGGCGCGATACCTCCTTTAGAAGCCGCCTCTACTAATAATGTTCCTACAATTGGACCTGTACATGAAAACGACACAATTGCTAATGCCAATGCCATGAAAAAGATACCAATTAAACCGCCTCTATCAGCTTGACTATCTACTTTGTTTGCCCATGAGTTTGGCAACATAATTTCAAAAGCTCCTAAAAATGAAGCTGCAAAAACAATTAATAAAATAAAAAACGCAATGTTAAACCACACATTTGTTGACAAAGCATTTAAAGCATCAGCTCCAAAAGCCCAAGTGACAATTGCTCCTAAAAACACATAAATGAAAATAATAAACAATCCGTATATAATGGCATTTCTTACTCCTGCCGCTTTACTTTTACTTTGTTTTGTAAAGAAACTTACCGTCATTGGAATCATTGGGAATACACATGGTGTTAGTAATGCTGCAAACCCTGATAAAAATGCTAAGAAAAAAATTGTAAATAGTCCTTTTGACTCATTTGATTTACTAACTGAATTTGAACTAATTTCAATTTTATCATCTTTTACTTTATCATCAATAGGTAATTTTAAAGAAAACTTATTCTCTGATTTCTTTTTTAATTCTTCATTACGTTTGGTTTCTGCTAATGACAAAATAGAATATTGATCTTTTCCTTCTTCAACCACAATAGCTTTAGTAAGGTCAAATGATAATTTCACTTCATCAAATAAACATTTTTCATCATCACAAGATTGAAAAGACACTTCTCCTTCTATTGATTTCAATGACGAATCTAATATCTTGACACGTTGTACTAAGGTTGCTGAACGATCAAAAAAACGCATATCCATTTCGAATACTTTATCGTACAAAACAATGGTTTTGCTTTCTACTGCTTTTTCAGAAGTTAGCTCAAAAGTTTTTCCTAATTGGGTTTCATCATAAACAAGTTCAGTTGGTAAAGCGCCCCCTTCTGGTAAGTGTTGCGAATACAAATGCCAATGGTCTTCAACAGTGGCGTTATAAATTAAATTAAATTCTGTTTCTGATATTTTTTCTACAGCACCTGTCCATTTAACTGGGGTTACTATTTGCGCTTGAACAAAGCTCAAACTGAACAACACAACAAATAGACTTATAATTTTCTTCATTTTAAATGACTTTAACTTCTTGTTATTTTTAATATATTTTTTGTTGACTCACTAATACAAAAACGGTTATCGGCTCGTTTACCTACTATCCAAATAATAGTGTCGTTTGCATCACAAAGTACCCAACATTTCTCTTTTTCTAATAAAGACATTTTTTCGTCTTTAAAATATTTACTCAATTTCTTTTTCCCTTTCATACCGAATGGAAAGAACACATCGCCTTCTTTCTTTTTTCTTAAACACAATGGGTATTTAAGAATATCTGCATCAACAAAAACACTATTTACTGTTGTTTTTCCTATATCAGAAACATTTGAAAATTCAAGTTGAATAGGCAGTTCAATTTGACCAATACCTTTTGCTATCTCAAATTTTTCTTCTTGTAAATGTACTTTGTTTTCTTCTAACAATAAATAATCGCGATTTTTAATCAATCGATGTGTTTCAGACTGTACAAATTTCCCCGATTGCGCTGTGCACAAATCAGCAATATTTTGCCATTCTGTAAAATTATAAGCTTTTAAAATATGACGCAAATACACATCAATAGTGTCATACATAACTAACTTATTAATATCAATTTTTAATTGCTCATCAAAAATACAGACTTCATTTTTCACAGTATCTAAATGCTGTGTTAAAACTTGGGCTTCTTTTTTTAAATATGTAAGATGTGTGTTAAATGTTGCTGACAAATTTGTGTTTAATTCTTCTAAAACTGGCACAACTTTATGTCTGATTTTATTTCTGACATATTTAGTAGATTGATTACTTTCATCCTCTCGCCAAGCAATATTTTGAGTAATGGTAAACTGTTCAATTGCTGCTCTGGTAAACGGTAATAATGGTCGTACAATGTTATTATTAACCTCAGGAATACCTGTTAAACCATGTAAACTGGCGCCTCTTATTAAATTTATAAGAACCGTTTCTATATTGTCATTTGTATGATGCGCTGTTAATATGTAATCATACTCGAAATCATTAACTAAGCTCTCAAACCAATTATAACGCAACTCTCTAGCAGCCATTTGGGTAGATATATTATGTTCTTCTGAATATGATGTGGTGTCAAACTCAATATGATGTTCTTGAATACTAAAATTATTTGCTAAGTTTTTAACAAAAATTGCATCTCTATCAGAATCTTCATAACGCAATTTAAAGTTACAATGCGCTAATGAAAAATCAAATTGAAGTTGATGACATAAATGCGCTAATACAACACTATCTATACCTCCTGAAATAGCTACCAACAATTTACTTTCTTTTAAAAAAGATAAATTCTGATTGATATGTTGTTTAAATTGCTCTAACATAACTACTTAATTAACTCAATAATGCTTCTCGCATTGCTTTGGCTTTTATCAAACATTCTTGATATTCTGCTTCTGCATTTGCTTTAACTGTAATGGCACCTCCAACAGAATATGATACGTATTTGTTTGATTCATTATATAATATACTTCTGATAATTACATTAAAATCAAAATCATTTTCTGGTGTAAAATAACCTACAGCTCCAGAATACACACTTCTTTTTGTCTCTTCTAATTCCTCAATAATTTTCATTGCCGATACTTTTGGCGCTCCCGTCATACTACCCATAGGATAGGTTGTTCTTATAATCTCAACTGGACTCTTAGTGTGTTCAACCTCTGAAGTTACGGTACTTATCATTTGATGCACTTGATCAAACGAATATATTTTACACAACTCAGGAACTTGCACACTTCCCTTTGTCGCTGTTTTAGATAAATCATTTCTTACCAAATCAACAATCATGATATTTTCTGAGCGTTCTTTTATATCGTGCTCTAAATTATATTTCAATTGCGCATCTTCTTCAGGGATTTCTGAACGTTTTGCAGTTCCTTTTATAGGTTGTGACACCACTGTTGTTCCTCTTTTTGATAGGTAACGTTCAGGAGATGCAGACAATATATATTTATCTTCTAATTTTAAAAATGTTGCGAATGGCGAATTGGAAATTGTGTTTAATTTCTGATATACCTTTAATGGATTAATCTCTGTGTGTTCTGCATAAAACTCCTGACAGAAATTCACTTCATAAATATCACCTCTGCAAATATGTTTGTGAATTGTATCAAACTTCTCAAAATAACTATCCTTAGTCATGCGAAGTTTAATTTTTATATCAACTTCTGTACTGGAAGGATTATCAATAATGATTTGTTCTGCTAAAATGTCTTTATAATCATATTCCAATTCATCATCAACAAAATTCAAATATTGCAACTCTAAAACATTATCTTTTAGCAAAAAAACTTTCTTAGGTTGAAAAAAGTACAACTCTGGAAAGTTTAATCCATCAAAATTTTGAGATGATAAGTATTCTGTATCGTTTTTTAGATCGTAACTTAAATAGCCAAAGAGCCAATCTTTTGTGAGTGCTTGGTACTCTTTTAATTTATCAAAAGCTTCAAAAGTATCAGTTTGTAAAATGGTAAATGCATCAACAGCTAAAACAGCATCATAATTTGAATGTTGCAAGTTATGCGTGTTAGAATCTAACCAAACGACCTCTCTAAACTGTGTACTCCATTGCAACAGCTTCTCCTTAATACAATGCCCTGGCTGTAAAGGGATTTTCTTATGAACTCTCAAAGGAACATCTTAATTAGCTACATCACTGATGAACTTGATGCGATATAAACGTAATTCTTCATCATCATAATCACCTTCAAATTCTTCAATTGCATCTGTAATTTTATCGGTTTCAGCTTCCATGAAATACTCATGAATTTCCTCTTGCTGATCTTCATCCAAATGATCATCTATCCAATAATTGATATTCAGTTTTGTACCTGAATACACTATTTGTTCCATTTCTTTAATAAAGTCTACCATTTCCATTCCTTTTGCTGCTGCAATATCTGTCAGTGGTAATTTTCTATCTACATTTTGAATGATGTATAGTTTTAATGCAGAATTTACTCCTGTACTTTTTACAACCAAGTCATCTGGACGAATAATATCATTCTCTTCAACATAAGTTTTGATCGCTTTTACAAATTCCTTTCCGTATTTTTTAGCTTTTCCTTCACCAACACCATGAACATTTTTAAGCTCTTCTAAAGTTATTGGATATTTTAAAGCCATATCCTCTAGAGATGGATCTTGAAATACGATAAACGGTGGCACACCTAATTTATGGGCTTCCTTTTTACGCAAACTCTTTAAAATTTTCATTAGGTTTTGATCTGCAGATGCATCGCCTCCTTTTGATGCTACTAATACGCCATCAGTTCCTTGATCTATATACAGATGATCTTCAGTCATCATGAAACTTTCTGGACTTTCAATAAATGCTTTTCCTTTATCAGTTAAGCGAATAACGCCATAAGTTTCTATGTCTTTTTTAATGTATTTAGCTACTAAAGCTTGGCGTGCTAATGCCATCCAATAAATAGCTTCTTTAGATTTTCCATTTCCGAAAAATGGTTTTAAATCTGTTTTATGAGAAGATATTAATGCGTTTTTTTCACCTCTAAGTGTGCTTACTAAATCTTTAGATTTGTATTTTTCTTTTGTTAAGCTAACGGTTTCTAATAAAATTCTTAACTCATCTTGAGCTTCATGTTGCTTTTTCGGATTCTTCTTGTTGTCATCCATCATTGCACCTTCTCCATTTACATCATCAAAATCTTCTCCGAAATAATGCAAAATAAATTTACGCCTGGACATAGACGTTTCGGAATACGCTACCATTTCTTGTAATAAAGCATGCCCAATTTCTTGTTCAGCAACTGGCTTATTAGCCATGAATTTCTCTAACTTCTCAATATCTTTATAGGCATAAAACGCTAAACAATGTCCTTCTCCTCCATCTCGACCACCACGACCAGTTTCCTGATAATAGCTTTCAATACTTTTTGGAATATCATGGTGAATTACAAAACGAACATCTGGTTTGTCAATCCCCATCCCAAATGCAATTGTTGCTACAATAACATCAGTATCTTCCATCAAAAACATATCCTGATGTTTAGCTCTCGTTTTTGTATCTAATCCAGCGTGATACGGTAATGCGTTAATTCCATTTACCTGTAGTACTTGTGATAACTCCTCAACACGTTTTCTACTCAAACAGTACACAATACCACTTTTACCTTCATTTTGTTTGATAAAACGAATAATATCAGCATCTACATTTTTGGTTTTCGGGCGTACTTCATAAAACAAATTTGGTCTGTTAAATGACGCCTTAAATATTTCCGCATCCGGCATTCCTAAGTTTTTAATAATATCTTCTTGAACTTTTGGTGTTGCCGTAGCGGTTAAAGCTACAATAGAAATATCATCACCAATTTTTTGAATTATATTTTTAAGGTTTCTATATTCTGGTCTGAAATCATGACCCCATTCTGAAATACAGTGGGCTTCATCAACAGCCATAAAAGAAATTTTAACTGAGCGTAAAAACTCAATATTATCTTCTTTTGTTAATGATTCTGGAGCTACATAAAGTAATTTAGTAATTCCGTTAGTCATATCTTCTTTAACCTGCTTCACCTCTGTTTTTGTAAGTGAAGAGTTCAACACATGAGCAATACCTTTTTCAGAAGAAATTCCACGAATAGCATCAACTTGATTTTTCATCAAAGCAATTAAAGGTGACACAACAATTGCAGTTCCTTCGCACATTAATGCTGGTAACTGAAAACATAATGATTTACCACCACCAGTAGGCATGATGACAAATGTATTTTTACCTTGCAATACATTCTTAACAACACCTTCTTGCAATCCTTTAAACTGAGAAAATCCAAAATGCTTTTTTAACGAAGCATGTATATCAACTTGATTGAAATCCATTCTATTTATTTACTATTTGTAAGCTTGGGTTAAATTTATCACAAAATGAAACAACTTTTTACCATTACTAATCTGTATCTGATAAAAATAAAGTAATTTCGTTTGTGAATATTAAAGATAGTATTTTTATTTAAAACTATAAGATTTGATTTTATAAATATCATCTTAATTTTCAGCTTTAAACTGATACAAACTTAATCAGCACAACGCTATTTCACAACTGTTTTTGCTGATTTTTTAATAATTATTTTAAGTGAGTAACATCGACAAAATTATTGCAATTGCTAAGGAAACAATTAGTATTGAGCAAGAGGCAATCGCTAACTTAGGAAACTTAATCGACTCTGAATTTGCAGAAGCCGTCAACCATATTTACACATCAAATGGTAGGGTTATCATTTCTGGAATTGGAAAAAGTGCTAACATTGCTACAAAAATTGTTGCAACGTTAAACTCTACAGGAACACCTGCTATATTTATGCACGCTGCTGATGCCATTCATGGTGATTTAGGAACAGTTCAGAAAAACGATACAGTAATTTGTATTTCAAAAAGTGGTAACACTCCAGAAATAAAAGTTTTAGTACCATTAATTAAAAATGGCGGCAATAAATTAATCGCAATTACATCAAACAGAACGTCTTTTTTAGGTACTGAAGCTGATTATGTATTACATGCATATGCAGAAAAAGAAGCTTGCCCAAATAACTTAGCGCCAACAACCAGTACAACTGCACAATTGGTTATGGGTGATGCTTTAGCCGTTTCTCTATTAAAACTAAAAGATTTCACGAGTAGTGATTTTGCAAAATACCACCCTGGTGGCGCTTTAGGTAAACGCTTGTATTTACGCGTGAGTGATTTAACTTCCAGAAATGAACAGCCAGCTGTAAAAGCTACTGATTCTATAAAAGATGTAATTATTGAAATTTCAAACAAACGCCTAGGTGTAACCGCAGTTATTGATGATTCTAAAAAAATTATTGGGATTATTACTGATGGTGATTTGAGGCGTATGTTGACTAAAACTGATGATTTCACAGCCTTAACTGCTGCAGATATCATGTCAGCATCACCTAAAACATTAACTAGTGATGCAATGGCTGTTGATGCTAAAGAGGTTTTAGAAGACAACAACATTTCACAGTTACTTGTTGAAGATGATAACCAATACACTGGAGTTGTACACATACATGATTTAATAAAAGAAGGCATCTTATAAAATGGCAAAAAAGAATCCAGACGAAATGTCTTTTCTTGATCATTTAGAAGAATTAAGGGGACATTTAATAAAATCTACATTAGCAATATTAATTTTTGCAACTATTGCATTTGTTTGTAAAAAGATTGTATTCAAACATATATTATTTGCACCAACAAAATAAGTTTCATCACTTACCAAGGTTTGTGCCACCTTTCAAAAGCATTAGGCATAGATGAAAGTCTGTGTATTGAAATGATGCCTTTTGAAATACAAAGTAGAACATTAGCCGGACAATTTTCCGCACATATATGGGTGTCAATCACCTTCGGATTTATCATTGCATTTCCGTTTGTAATACATCAATTCTGGAAATTTGTAAGCCCAGGTTTACACAGTAACGAACGTAAAACTTCAAGAGGTTTTATATTTGCTGCATCATTTTTATTTTTCACCGGAGTTCTATTTGGTTATTATATTATTTGTCCACTATCAATTAATTTTTTAGGAAATTATAGTGTTGATAGCACCATACATAACGACTTTGATTTAGATTCCTATATTGGCCTTGTTAGAGCATGTACTCTTGCTTCTGGACTAATTTTCGAGCTGCCTATCATTATTTATTTTTTAACTAAAGTTGGCTTAGTAACTCCTGAATTCTTAAAAAAACAACGAAAAATTGCTCTAGTCGTTATATTAATAATTTCTGCGATTATCACACCTCCAGATTTAGCAAGTCAAGTAATTGTAGCTATACCTGTTTTAATCTTATATGAAATAAGCATTTTTATTTCAAAACGCGTTATTAAAAATCAAAAGAAAAAAGCACTACAAACCATGTAAGTTTTTCAAACTCTCAAAGACAACATTTTCTATTATAATAAAATACAATTCCATGAATAACAAAATACAAGAATTCGATACGTACAGAGAGAAAATGAACAAGCGTATCTTACAAGATGATAATAAGATTCTACACCGCATATTCAATCTTGACACCAAAGCTTTTCAAGAAGGTGCTTTAGATGTGCGAACTAAAGAGCTCCTAGGTCTAGTTGCTTCATTAGTTTTACGTTGTGATGACTGTGTAAAATACCATTTGGAATCATGTCACAAAGCTGGGTTAAACGGCAAAGAAGTAGCCGAAGCATTAAGTATAGCTACCTTAGTTGGTGGTACAATTGTTATACCGCATTTACGTCGTGCTTACGAGTTTTGGGATGCCATTCAAGAAGCATAATCCGTTAAGAAAACGCTAAACCATTAGTAGGTTTCACATATATCCTTATTTTTACATTTGTATAAGAACAACTTATGATTTTAAGAGCTGAAAATATTAAAAAATCCTACAAGAATAAACTTGCAGTAAAAGGGATTTCCGTTGAAGTAAAACAAGGAGAAATTGTTGGTTTATTAGGACCTAACGGTGCGGGAAAAACAACATCATTCTACATGATTGTTGGACTTATAAAACCAACTGAAGGACATATATTTTTAGATGACATGGAAATTACTAAATTTCCAATGTACAAACGTGCTCAACACGGTATTGGTTATTTAGCGCAAGAAGCTTCTGTATTTAGAAAATTGACCGTACAAGAAAACATCATGAGTGTTTTAGAGTTAACTGATTTACCTAGAAAAGAACAATTAGAGCGTACAGAACAACTTATTGAAGAGTTTAACCTACAAGAAAGACGTGATCGTAGAGGTGATTTGTTGTCCGGGGGTGAACGTAGAAGAACTGAAATTGCGCGTGCTTTAGCAACCAATCCAAGTTTTATTTTATTAGACGAACCCTTTGCAGGAGTTGACCCTGTTGCCGTTGAAGATATTCAAAGAATTATCGCTAAATTGAAAGACAAAAACATCGGTATCTTAATTACCGATCACAACGTACAAGAAACACTTGCTATTACTGACAGAACCTATTTAATGTTTGAAGGAAATATCTTAAAACACGGTGAACCAGAAGAATTAGCAGAAGATGAAATGGTACGTAAAGTATACTTAGGACAGAATTTTGAATTACGTAAAAAGAAATTAGATTTTAAATAACCTGATATTCCATATACAAATTACAACTCCTACTTTTTAACCAACTGTAGGAGTTCTTTTTTTGTACCATTAAAGATATTCACATCTACAAACTCTTTAATACCGTAAACACTTCCTTTATCAGTAAATTGCCAGAAATTCCAATCATTATCAATATTCTCTACATGGTAATTGTAATTGGCTACCCAACAAGTGTATTCTGAAAAATCATTATACAAGTGCTCATTATAGAATGATTCTCCTGAATAGATAATTGGCTTCACACCATAATGTTGTTCTACCCTTTTCAACCATTTACGCAAACCTAGTTTCAAATTGTCCATGCTTTGAATTCTTGGAATATCTTCTATATCCAACACAGGCGGCAAGTCGCCTTTTTGAAGTTTTACAGTTCTTATAAAATTATCTGCTTGAAATAACGAATTTTCATTAGGACGGTAGTAATGATACGCACCTCGAACAAATCCTTTTTCTTTAGATTGTTTCCAGTTTTCTTTAAAGCGTCTATCTACCTTTATACTTCCTGCTGTTGCACGAGAAAAAACGAATGACACTGGAAAACTATCTTGCAGTTTAGATACTTTATCCCACTCAATTTTCCCTTGATAATGAGATACATCTATACCATAGATTTTATCTTGATGGTGCTGCAACACATCAAAAATGCGTAATTGTGTAGTTATAGAAGCTACTTTAATTGCTTCTGTTTTCTCAATACGCTGAAACACTAAATAGTAAAGTGCATATCTGTAATGCCACACACCACAACTTAATAAGACTAAAAATATTGGTAATAAAATATGCTTTTTAAAAGAAAATCCTGATTGCTTTTTTCTTCTTCTTTGCTTAGATGGTTTTCTACGTTTCAGTCGTTTCAACTCTGTTCTACCAGAAGCCATATTATTTTTTAGCGTTTATAACTACCGATAGCAATATATACAATAGTATAACTAAAGGAATTGCCGTGTAACTTAATAAAGCTAATAACACAACACATGTAATTAAAAACACATATGTTGTTACATTGTCTTTAAATCCATATGTTTTCATTTTTAATGAAAACAATGGCAATTCAGCATTTAACAAATAACAACTTAATAAAGTGAAACCGATTAGAAACCATTTATTTAAAATTAAATTGTTAACCCATTCCACATCATTACTCATTAAAATTAACGGTAAACTTAAAATAAGAAGCGTATTTGCTGGTGTTGGCAACCCAATAAACGAATCTGTCTGACGCGTATCAATATTAAATTTAGCCAAACGATAACATGATGCCAATGTAACTAACAAACCTATTAAAGGTAAAAAACTATATGGAGTAGCCTCATGCCCTAACAACACCTCTTCTAAATTAATTGGAAATGGATGAGATGTCTTTTCTAACAGTTTAAACATAACTATCCCAGGCACCAATCCGCTTGTAACCATATCTGCTAAAGAATCTAATTGCAAACCTAGCTCACTTTTCACATTCAATAAACGTGCAGCAAAACCATCAAAAAAATCAAAGATTATTCCTAAAACCACAAATACTGCAGCTAAGAATAAATTGTTTTCAACCGCAAAAATTACAGCAATACATCCACAAAAAAGATTTAATAAGGTGATAATATTCGGAATATGTTTCTTCATTAATTATAAGTTCTTTTGGGTAAAAATAAGAAAGATTTCATAGACTTCCTTTTCTTTACCTTATTCATATTATTTACAAGCCTTTAACATCCTATCATTCCCAGACAAATCTTTACGCAATTCTACAGAAGTGAAGCCATAACGCTTAACTAAATCTACAGTTTCTTTACCTAGATATTGATTAATTTCAAAGTACAACACCCCATTTTCAGTCAAATTCTCTACAGCAAACTCAGTAATTTTTCTATAAAATATTAACGGGTCACTATCTTCAACAAATAAGGCTAAATGTGGCTCGTAGGCTAATACATTCTTTTTAATTTCTTGTTTTTCTATATGACGTACATATGGCGGATTAGACACAATAACATCATATTTTTCAGAACATCCAGAATATATTAAAATATCATCATTAATAAATTCCACAACCACCTCATTCATTTTAGCATTTTCCTGAGCAATCTTAATCGCTTCCTCAGAAACATCTAAAGTTGAAATTGAACCTTTTGGTAAGTTCTTCGCTAAACAAATTGGTATACAACCAGAACCAGTTCCTATATCTAAAATTGATAGCTTATTTTTATCAGAATTATCTTTCACAATCCAATCAACTAACTCCTCAGTTTCTGGACGCGGAATTAAAGTATCTTCCGTTACTTTAAAACTCAGACCATAAAATTCAGTAGAACCAATAATATATTGAATTGGTTTTTCTTCTTTCAATTCTTGAATTGCAGATTTAAAAAACAACTGATCCTCACTTTTAACCTCAAAACCTGATTTTAAAACGACATCAATTTTTGACAAGCTCAGTTGATGTTCTACTAAACGATAGAACAACACTTCAATTTCTGATAACTCATAAACTGACAATAATTCGATTTTAAAATATGCTTTTAATTCTGTAAAATTCATGACCATCAATTACAATTCTTTAAGCATCCATTCAGAACAACTGTAGTGTCCCGTATCACCTAAAGGTTTCTCTAAAGCAATAAACCCTGATTTTTTATACAATTTCACTGCAGATGTCATATATGGTAAAGTTTCTAAATAACATTTTTCAAACCCAAAATCTTTAGCAGCACTCAAGCATCTTTGCATCATTTGAGCACCGAAACCTTTACCTCTAACCCTTGGAGAAAAGTACATTTTTTGCAGTTCACAGATGTTCTCTTTAGAATTCTCTAATTGTGAAATTCCAGCTGCACCTACAACTTTTCCATCTAATTCTGCTACAAAATAAACTGCTCTTTCTGTATCATACACTTCAGACAACACATCTAAAGTTTCATCTTCATATGCTGTACCAACCTTTGGCGCTCCTAACTCTAACAACACCTCTCTAATCATTTTTGCTACAGCGGCATTATCTGTTGCTCCTATTTCTCTTATTATTATTTCAGACATCAATATAAAAGGCTATTTTTGTGGGGTAAAATTAACTATTTATGAAGCAATTCGCAGTACTTTTAATTATAATTTCAACTTTAACTTCATGTGTTTCAAAAAAAATTGAATACCAAAATGTTGAGAATATCAATATCTTATCATTAGATGAACAAGAAATCACTTTAAGTGCTGATGCCATTTTTAAAAACCCAAATATTTTAGGAGGTAAAGTTATTCCTGAAGACCTTATTGTTTTTATTGACGACAAAGAAATAACTACCGTAAAATCTAAAGAATTTAAAGTGCCTGCAGTAAAAGAATTCGCTATTCCATTGGAGGTTACAATTCCGTTTAACAAGATTCCTGGGAACAAAAACGGAGGACTTCTGGGTGCTGTTTTAGGGAGTTTTAACAAGACTCACAAAGTAACCTTTAAAGGTCAATTGAATTATAAAGTGGCTGGATTTAAATCTACATATATAATTAACCACACTGAAGATTTAAAATTAGGGTTATAACACATCAAGTTTACATACAACGTTGCATCCAATTGGCCAAGAATGGTTTGGGAACCACATATCCTAATCCGCTTGTTGGTAGCGTGATTGTGCACAACAATAAAATTATTGGTGAAGGCTGGCACTATAGAGCAGGGCAACCACATGCAGAAGTTAACGCTATAAACTCTGTAAAAGACAAATCGTTACTTAAAGAATCTACTATTTACGTGTCTCTAGAGCCATGTAGTCATTTCGGAAAAACGCCACCTTGTGCAGATTTAATCACTAAACATCATATTAAAAATGTAGTAATTGGTTGTGTTGATTCGTTTTCTGAAGTGTCTGGTAAAGGTATTGAGAAACTCAAAAACAATGGCTGTAATGTTACCGTTGGCGTTTTAGAAGATGAATGCCTGAAATTAAACAAACGGTTTTTTATGTTTCATAACAAGAAGCGTCCGTACATTATCTTAAAATGGGCCGAAACTAAAGATGGGTTTATTGCCCCTGAAAACAACACCGAAATTACTTGGATTACCAATACCCATTCAAGACAATTAGTACACAAATTACGCTCTGAGGAACAAGCAATTCTTGTTGGCACAACTACTGTTTTAACTGATAACCCAAAATTAAATTGCAGAACTTGGCATGGTCAAAACCCTGTAAGAATTATACTAGACAGACAGCTTCGCGTTCCAAAACATTATTCAGTTTTTGACAAAACAACAAAAACGATTGTATGTACAGAAATCATTTGTCCAAATGAAGATAATCTTATTTATAAACAAATCGATTTTTCTAAAAATGTAGCACAACAAGTATGTAAAACCTTACACAAACACAATATCCAATCTGTTATTATAGAAGGCGGAAGACAAACTTTACAAACATTTATTGATGCAAATTTATGGGATGAAGCTCATGTATTTTCTGGTTCATCTGTATTTAAAACTGGTATTAAAGCTCCAAACTTCAAAGGACAACTACTAACCTCTACTGTAATAAAAGAAGATCACATTTCAATTTATCAAAATGATTAAAAATATAATTTTCGATTTTGGAGACATTTTCATCAATCTTGATAAGGTGGCTGCCATGACAACTGCTTTGGAATTGTTTGATATTCCAGAATTAACCTCAGAAATGTCAGAAACAAACATGGCTTATGAGAAAGGGTTAATATCAACAAGGGAATTTGTAGAGTTTTACACAACAACTTTTCCCCGTGTTTCCAAAAAAGACATTATTGATGCTTGGAACTGTATTTTATTAGATTTCCCTATGCATAGATTAGAGTTTCTAAAAAAAGTTAGCTCTCAATACCGTTGTTTTTTATTGAGTAACACTAATGAAATGCACATTGACTGGATTAAAAACGACTGGGGCATGACATTATATAATGAGTTTAAAAGCTGTTTTGAAGCATTTTATTTGTCGCATGAAATGAATATGCGAAAACCCGATGCTAACATCTATGAATATGTTTTACAGCAACATCAATTAAATGCATCAGAAACTTTATTTATAGATGACACAAAAGAAAATACCGACACAACAACAGGACTTGGCATTCACTCCTGGAATTTAACCCCTGGAAAAGAAGATATTGTCGATTTATTCACTTTAAAAAGCGACTTATTTTAATATGATTTATCTACTACTAAGTGTCCTTTTTTCAAGTGCCATATTTGTCGTTTTTAAACTTTTTGACAAATTCAACATAAACACTTTACAAGCAATTGTAGTCAACTATTTCACAGCATTTTGTGTAGGTATATTTTCTTATCAAGAAAATATCAATTTCACTAGTATTCCTAATAAACCATGGTATATTGGAGCAATAATTTTAAGTTGTTTATTTATTAGTGTTTTTAATTTAATGGCATTAACCTCACAAAAAAACGGTGTATCTGTTGCCTCTGTTGCAGGAAAAATGTCAATTGTTATCCCTGTACTTTTCGGGATTTATCTGTATGATGAAAACTTAACAATTCAGAAAATCATCGGGATTATCTTAGCACTTTTTGCAGTTTTCTTAACGACTAGCAAAGGAGGTGCAACTGTTAAAAAAGGTAGTTTTTTGTTTCCAATTCTCCTTTTTTTAGGTTCAGGTATAATTGACACACTCATTAAATACATACAAACAAGTTATGTTTCGGATAGTGAATTACCTCTATTTTCTGCCATCTTGTTTCTACAAGCTGGATTATTAGGTATCATTGTATTTCTCTTAAAACCTACAAAAATTTATGGCAAAAATATTATTGCAGGTGTCCTTCTAGGTATCATCAACTATTATTCTATTATTTATCTTCTCAAAGCATTGAATAATAAAACCATGGGAAGCGCAGAAATATTTACAATCAATAATGTTGCAGTAGTCATGTTAACAACCTTAGTTGGACTACTACTTTTCAAAGAAAAATTAATCTTAAAAAACTGGATAGGAATTAGCATTGCAATAATTTCTATACTTTTGATTACCCAATAACAAAATTTTGTCAGAATTAAAAGATACATATAAAACCATTGAAAAACCTTTTAAAGGGGAAATGTTTAAAGATAGAGGTAGCAAATTTTACGGTTACGCCTACCCTATTTCTTCTGAAGATGAAGTTAAACCCATTATTGAGAAATTAAAAAAAGAACACCACACTGCAAGACATTGGTGTTACGCTTGGCAACTGGGCACTACAAAAATCAGATACCGCGCCAATGATGATGGCGAACCAAGTAATTCCGCCGGACCCCCTATTTATGGGCAAATACAAGCCTTTGATGTTACTAATATTTTAGTCATAGTTGTAAGGTATTTTGGAGGTACCAAATTAGGTGTTGGCGGTTTAATGAATGCTAATAAAACAGGATCAAAATTAGTTTTAGAAGCCGCAACTATACTTGAAAAAACAATCGACAGAACATTCTTGATTACTTTTGATTATAAAGACATGAATAAAGTAATGCGTGTTGTAAAAGAAAAGAACTTAACTATTAGCGCACAAACTTTAGAGCTGAATTGTCAATACACCATTCCTGTTAGAAAAAAAGACGCTCAACACATTTTTGATATATTTTCAAATATTTATGGTGTTACAATCAAAGAATTGGAAGACTAAATTAATACCCTAACTTTTTCAATAAATGTACTGGGCATTGCATTGGTCGTTTAGTTCTCATATTTACAAAAACCAATGTGATCTCAGATGTTGTTAATAAGTCGCCTTTAACATTATAAATTTCTTGGTCAATTGTAATTTTCAACCCTGGTTTATCTCTTAATTTTGTTTTAATTGACAACACTTCATCGTAAACTGCAGGCTTCTTAAAATTGACATTCAAATTAACAACTGGCAACATTACCCCATCATCTTCCATTTCTTTATAAGAAATATCGATAGAGCGCAACCACTCTACTCTTGCCACCTCTAGGTATTGCGCATAATTACCATGATAAACAACACCCATCTGGTCAGTTTCACCATATCTTACACGTATATTTGTAGTATGTATTTCCATAAGCAAATTATAAACTATGTGTACATAGTAATTATTGTGACTTAGTATGAGAAAAAAAACTAAATATTCAATAGGCAATGTGTTTTTTTTTTCACTTTTTTGTTCACATATTTGTCATCCCCAAGAATAACTAATGAGAAGCAATTCTCAATTGAATTAAAACACAAACATAACCAATTCTATTAAATGAATAAAACAGCATTATCAGTTTGGGAAAATTGCCTATCTTTTATAGAAGACAACATACAACCTCAAGCTTACAAAACATGGTTTGAACCAATCAAACCAATCAAACTCACTGATAATGTGTTAAGTATTCAGGTACCTAGTAAATTCTTTTATGAATGGCTAGAAGAGCATTATGTAAAGTTATTAAAAGTAGCGTTGACAAAAGAATTAGGGGAGTCAGCAAAATTGGTGTACAACATTAAGATGGAAAACACCTATGGTAACAAACAACCATTTACAGAAAAAATACCTAGTACAAATAGGTCATCTGTAAAACCGCAAAATGTTGATGTACCATTAAAAAACAAAAGTCCAGAATTAAAAAATCCATTTATAATCCCTGGAATTAGAAATGTCAAAATTGAATCACAATTAAATCCGAATTACAATTTTGAAAATTTCCTAGAAGGGGACTCAAACCGTTTAGCAAGATCTGCAGGTTTAGCTGTTGCCAACAAACCAGGTGGAACTGCTTTTAATCCGTTATTGATTTTCGGAGGAGTTGGTTTAGGAAAAACACATATCGCACATGCCATTGGTATTGATGTAAAAGATAAATACCCAGAAAAAACAGTCTTATATATTGCTGCTGAAAAATTCATACAACAATATACAGATGCTGTTAGGAAAAATAACAGAAATGATTTCATTCACTTCTATCAGATTATTGATGTATTAATCATTGATGATGTTCAGTTTTTATCTGGAAAAGCAGGTACCCAAGATGTATTTTTTCACATTTTCAACCACTTGCACCAAAACGGAAAACAGATTATTTTAACATCTGACAAAGCTCCTGTTGACATGCAAGACATTGAACAACGCTTATTATCTCGTTTTAAATGGGGATTATCTGCAGAGTTACAACGTCCTGATTTTGAAACTAGAGTGGCTATTTTACAAAACAAATTATACCGTGATGGAGTTGAAATGCCAAACGATATTGTAGAATATGTAGCAAAGAATATCAAATCTAACGTAAGAGAATTAGAAGGTGCTATTGTGTCATTAATTGCACAGTCCTCTTTTAACAAAAAAGAGATTACAATTGATTTAGCACGACAAATAGTTGAAAAATTTGTAAAACACACCAAGCGTGAAATTTCAATTGACTACATTCAAAAAGTGGTTTCAGATTATTTCTCTATGGATGTTGGCACATTGCAATCAAAAACAAGAAAACGTCACATTGTACAAGCTAGACAATTAGCTATGTTCTTTGCCAAGAAATTCACTAAAGCTTCATTAGCAAGTATAGGTAGCCAAATTGGAAAACGTGATCACGCTACAGTATTACACGCATGTAAAACGGTTGATAACTTAGCTCACACTGATAAACAATTTAAAAAATACGTGGAAGATTTACAGAAAAAACTAACTCTGTAACACTTACATACTAAATAAACTAAAAAAATCACCAACTTTAATGTTGGTGATTTTTTTATGCTTAAATTGTATTAATTAAGAATTCTCATGATACACACTCGAATACTTATGGTTTGCTTAGGAAACATTTGCAGATCACCATTAGCAGAAGGCATTTTAAAATCCATGGTTAGCCTAGATTTTATCTACATAGATTCCGCTGGTACATCTGCTTTTCATAAAGGCGAGTTGCCTGACCCGAGATCTATTAAAGTTGCTCAAAAAAATGGTATTGATATTACCGACCAAAGAAGCAGACAATTTATAGCTACAGACTTTGATGTGTTTGACACAATTTACGTTATGGATCAATCAAATCAAACTAACGTGTTAGCTTTAGCAAAAAACAAAGACGATAGAAACAAAGTGAAACTTATTTTAAATGAGCGTAAACCAGCATTGAATGAAAATGTTCCTGACCCCTATCACGATACCGATAATGGATTTGACGCAGTTTACAGTATGTTAAATGACGCTTGCAAACAAATTGCTGATAAACTATAATTTAAACATATAACATTTTATAATGAAATTAAACGGAAAACTTTATTTAATACCCACTACTTTAGGTGACACAGAACCCTTAGAAGTTCTACCTATTTCAGTAAAAAAAGTATTAGAAATGACTGATGAGTTTATTGTAGAAAATGAAAAAACAGCGAGACGGTTTATTAAGCGTGTTTGTCCGAAAAAATCACAACCAAACTTAATACTTCATCCATTAAACAAATTTACTGATCCAGCTGACATCCCTTCTTTTTTAGACTCTTGTCTTGAAGGAAAAGTAGTTGGGTTATTATCTGAAGCTGGCTGCCCAGCAATTGCTGACCCCGGAGCAGATGTGGTAAAAATTGCTCATGATAAAAATATTCAAGTTCGCCCTTTAGTAGGACCATCATCAATCTTATTAGCAATGATGGGGTCTGGTTTTAATGGACAAAATTTTGCTTTTAATGGCTACTTACCAATCGATAAAAGCGAGAGAAAATCAGCAATAAAACGTTTAGAAAAATTATCTCTAGATTATGATCAATCTCAAGTATTTATTGAAACGCCATACAGAAATAATAAATTCTTAGAAGACTTATCTTCAATACTACACCCCAACACTAAAATCTGTGTGGCATGTGACATTACTCTCCCAACAGAAGTTATCGTTACAAAAACCGCACAATTTTGGAAAAACAACCCTATTGACTTACACAAAAGACCAACCATATTTGTAATTCAGAAATAAAAAAAGGGAAAGCCAATTACAGCTTTCCCTTTTACCAACATTAATTACTTTTTAAACTAAAATACTATCCTAGTTTAACTTTTGCTTTTTTATTTTCTTCAATAGAAGAGGTATCAAATCCGGAAAACTTCTTCATATAGTAACGTACTGAACTTCCGTAAGCATCAGAAAATGTATCACTACCATAACTTCTTAAGAATTTTTTCACATTTCCTGGACCTCCTAAATGCGCAGCTGCTAAAATACCTGATTCAGTAACTTTAACTCCAGCAATAGTTTTTCCAACAAACCTTTTGATATCTCGTCTTAACACCCATTTATTTCTTGACAAATTAGCTTCAAAAGCTTTTTCTTGAATAGACGGGTCACTCATAAAATCCCATGTGTTATACACACCAATCAACTGTAGAGTACCTTTACCAAATTGGTATTTACCCATATACCCTAAGGTATTAACAACGTGATATTTTCCTTGAGATTCTTTAAAACCAATAGCTTCTTTAAAGCCTATAAATGATTTTCCTAAAAATAGAGAGAATGGTTTAGCAACCTCTTCTTCCTCTATTTCGTTTTCATTTAAAACTGTGTAATACAATTCTAAATCTTCCTTCACTTCTGAGTTCATTTTGCTTTCAGCAACCAACTCTTTCTTTGACGTAAATCCCGTAGCAACCATAAAAATTGCAGTAGAGACAAATAAAATTTTTATAAATTTCTTTATCATATAATTGATTTCTTAAGACTTACTTTCTTCGTTTTTTAGGCGAAATAGTGAAATGCTTAAAATTTCAGTCGGCAAAGATATTATAATTTTTGGAACTTCAAAATTAAAACTAATTTTTATTAAATCAAAGAAAATCAACCACTTAATGTATTTTAGAAACCCATCTCCTATACGCTTCAGCATTCCTATTGTGCTGAGAAAGAGTTTTAGCAAACTGATGGTAGCCCATTTTTTGTGTATTTGCTACAAAGTAATAATACCCATGTTTCTCATAATTTAACACGGCATCTATAGCAGAAATATCAGGCATGGTGATTGGTCCTGGAGGCACACCAACATGTATATATGTATTATATTCTGAATTTAATTTTAAATGCTCATACAACACACGTTTCAACTGCACCCCTGTAGCAACTTTTACAGCATAAACCACTGTAGGGTCAGCCTGGAGCAACATATTTCTATTTATTCTATTCATATAAACCCCTGCTACTCGCGGACGTTCATCAATTTTTACTGTTTCTTTTTGAACTATTGCTGCTAAAGAAATAACTTCATCCTTACTTAACCCTATTTGTTTAGCCTTTGCTAAACGTTCAGAACCCCAAAACCTATTATATTCCGCATACATTCTATCTCTAAACTCTTCGGCAGAGGTATTCCAAAACAACTCATAACTATTAGCAATATACATTCCTAACGCCGTTTTTGAGTTAAATCCTTTATCCTCCAAAAAAGCAGAATCATTGAATGCCCTAACTAATGACACACTATCGGCTTCAATTTGAGTCGCCACTCTTCCAGCTAAACTCTGTAATGACTCTTGATTATTAAACGACAATTTAACTGGTAGATTATTAACTCGTAATGTATTTACCAAATCATTATTATTCATTCCTTTTTTCAACTGATATTTCCCTGGCTTAATATTTGAACTGTATTTCTTTTTATGAGCCACAGTTTTAAATGTTTCTACATCTTTTAATAGCGGCTCTAAATCAGCTACCACTTCATTAAAAGTAGCGTTAGAACCTATAAAAACAGTTGCTTTATCGTTTTCAAAAGCAGTATTTGAAACAAAGACTGCATTATAGACATAATATGAAAATCCCGCACAAACTACTAAACCTAATAAGGCTATTATTACTAATATTCTTTTAATGTACATCTTTTATCAATTGAAATAAATATTCATTTTTATAGTGCTTTCCTTCCAGCACCCAATCTTTCTTTACACCCGATTTTAAAAACCCTAAACTTTCAAAGAGTTTTATACTCACCAAATTATCCTCTAATACATTTGCATAAATTTGATGCACGTATAAATTTGTAAACACATAATTGATGAGCAATTCTAAGGCTTCACGACCATATTTTTTTCCTCGAGCTTCGTTCAATACTAAAACCCCTAAACCAACTTTATCATTTTTAGGGTCGAAATCAAATAAGTCTACAAAACCAACTGCTTCATCATCATTTGTTACAATTACTAATCGCAATTGTTTTACCTCATAAATATCTTTATGACAGTTTTCTAGGTATTGTTTAATTAAGAAACGAGAATATGGCGTTTGCGTTTGACTAACTTCCCAAACTGACTCATCGTTTTCTATCGCGTAAATTAACTCTAAATCCTCAGGTTCTAAAGCTCTTAAATAAATACGTTCTCCTTTTAAAGTTACCATGCTATTTCACCTTTAAATACTTGCTGTGCTTTTCCAGTTAAAAACACTTCTGTATAAATTCCTTTTTTAGCTTCAAATGACACTTGCAGCTCTCCTCCTTCAACTAGAAGCTTAATATCTGTACTTGAGGTTTCATTTAAATGGTTCATCGCTATTGCGACAGCCGTGGCACCAGTTCCACAAGCCAAAGTTTCATCTTCAACACCTCTTTCATAAGTACGCATTCGGAAAGTAGACTCATCAACTTTCTTAACGAAATTTACATTACTACCTGCACTACCATATACTTCCGTTCTAATTTTCCTACCAATGGTTTTGATATCAAAATCAGAAATATTCTCTTCAAATTGCACATGATGTGGCGACCCTGTATCTAAAAAACATGTGAAGCCTTTTTATTTATCTTTAAAACATCATGCATTTGCAAACTCACTACACCACCCATAATTGTTGCATGATGTACACCATCTACTGCTTCAAAAGTAGTGTGATGTGTTATTATATTGAGAAATTCAGCAAACGCTACAATACAGCGTCCGCCATTACCACACATAGATCCTTCGTTTCCATCAGCGTTAAAATACAGCATTTTAAAATCTGTAGTTGTACTGTTCTCTAACAAAATTAATCCATCTGCACCAACCCCAAAACGCCTATCACATAAAAGCTAATCAATTCCTTATTTGCTTTAGACATGTTTAATTGACGGTTATCAATCATTACAAAATCGTTGCCTGTACCTTGGTATTTGTAAAATATTCCCATTCAAAAATTATATTATCACAAATGTATGAATAATGGCGCCAATCTCAGAAAAAATAAAACTGCAATATTTTACGTTATACCTTAAGAGTGTTAAACTTATTTTAAAGTCACGTTAAGAGCACGTTAAAGTCATTTATCGATTTTAAAAATCTTGTAAATTTACTTTAGAACAACCTAAATCATTATTAAATCATGAGAGAGACAGTTAAAATCACACTTTTTTCAGCCCTTGGAGGTCTATTAACTTTAGGCGCATATACTACGTTTTTAGAAAAAGACTCTATACCAATTAACAATAAAATTGAATCTACACCGCAATTTACTGTGCCAGTATCATTCAATTCCAATTCATTAAATACAACTTCAGAAAATACCGATTTTACACAAGCAGCAGAAAAAACGGTACATGCTGTGGTACACGTTACTAATACAGCTACATATATTCAACCACGAAGTATTTTTGACTATTACAACCGTCAAGGTGAAAAAATTCAAAAAGGCTCAACTGGTTCAGGAGTAGTCATTTCTGAAGACGGTTATATTGTTACCAACAACCACGTCATTGATAACGCTGATCAATTAACTGTAACATTAAACAATCAGAAGTCATATAAAGCACGTGTCATCGGATTTGACGAGAAAACAGACATTGCTCTTTTAAAAATAGAAGCCAAAGAAAAACTTGATTACATTCCGTTTGGAGATTCTAACAATATCAAAATCGGCGAGTGGGTTTTAGCTGTTGGTAACCCATACAATTTAACATCAACAGTTACAGCTGGAATCATTAGCGCAAAATCAAGAGATTTAGATGGCGATAAAAACATTCAATCATTTTTACAAACCGATGCTGTAGTTAATCCAGGAAACTCTGGAGGCGCTTTAGTTAATACTCGTGGAGAATTAGTTGGGATTAACACGGCAATTTCATCAAGGACAGGATCATACATTGGGTATTCATTTGCTGTACCATCTAATACCACTCAAAAAATTGTTCAAGATATTTTAGAGTACGGTAATGTTCAACAGGCTGTTTTAGGTGTATCTGGCTACGGACTCAACAATGGTATCGCTAATAAATTAGAACTTAAAGACACAGAGGGCTACTATATTTCTGAAATAGAAAAAAATTCAGGAGCAGAAAAGGCTGGATTAAAAGTTGGAGATATTATTAAAAAAATTGACCAAAATAAAATATCAAGATCATCAGACTTAACTGGTTACTTAAGTACTAAAAGGCCAAATAACACAATAAAAGTTACAGTTATAAGAAATGGAAATCCAAAAACAATAACTGTAAAACTTTCTGACAAAAGCATTTTAACTCAAACTGCGTTCAACTTAGAATTAAAGAATTTAACCTCAAAGGAAGTAGACTTGTTTGATGTAAAGAGCGGTGTAAAGGTTGTTACTAACAACAGTAGCTTTTTAACTCAAAAACTAGGGATTACAAAAGACTGTATTATCATCAAAATTAATGAAAAAGAAATTGACAATATTGACGATTTAAGCAAACTAAAGAGTTTAGACTTTAACGATTTATATAATATTGAAGTCATCTATAAAAATGGTAACTCTAAAAATTGGTGGTTACGTTAATTACTAATTATAACTAAAAAAAACGCTCATTTCAAGCGTTTTTTTTAGTTATAATTAGTAATTTTGCACTTTCAAAAAACAAACAACACACAATAATGATTGCAAACGATACTTACGAAAAAGAATTAGCTTTTCAAGCCGACAGAAGAAGAGCTTGTGTAGATTTTATTAAAGTAGTTAGTGATTTATGGTACGATAAATCTATTGAATTGGTACTTTTTAGAAATCAATTGATAGACAAAAATGTTAGTGACATCTTAAACCTACATGAATATGCTGGTGAATTTGTTCAGAAACCAATTTCAATATTTGATTCTGTAGAAATTGCAAAAGCAATTGCAAGTATTGATTTACCTCCTTCAAAATTAGATATCGGTAAATTAACTTATGAATACCATTTAGAAGACGACAAGTATAATGATGCTACAGCATTTGTTTCTGACAAATTAAGAGACGCAAGCGACTCTGATGACATTCAACCTAAAGATGTTGTTTTATACGGTTTTGGTAGAATTGGACGTTTATTAGCTAGAGAGTTAATGAGTAAAACTGCCAAAGGTGAACAAATGCGCTTAAGAGCAATTGTAACTAGAGGAACAATTGACGAAACAGTTTTAGAAAAAAGAGCTTCGCTTTTAAGACAAGATTCTGTACATGGTGATTTTGCTGGTACTGTTGCAACAGATATTGAAAACAAATCTTTAATCATAAACGGTACAACCGTTCAAATGATTAGCGCTAATGCACCTGAAGATATTGATTATACAACATACGGAATCAATAATGCATTAATTATTGACAACACTGGAGCTTTTAGAGATAAAGAAGCTTTAAGCAGATTACTAGCTTCTAATGGCGCTGACAAAGTATTATTAACAGCTCCTGGAAAAGGAATCCCAAACATTGTTCACGGTGTTAACCATTTAGAAAACAATCCTGACAACATCAATATTTTCTCTGCTGCATCATGTACAACTAACGCTATCACTCCAGTATTAAAAGCTGTAGAAGATAGTTTAGGTATTGTTCATGGGCACTTAGAAACTATCCACGCCTACACAAATGATCAAAATTTAGTTGATAATTTCCATAAAAAATACCGTCGTGGTAGAGCAGCTGCTTTAAATATGGTAATTACAGAAACTGGTGCAGGTCAAGCAGCGTCAAAAGCATTACCATCGTTAGAAGGTAAATTAACATCTAATGCTATTAGAGTTCCTGTACCTAACGGATCTTTAGCTATTTTAAATTTAGAAGTTGAAAACTCAACATCTGTAGATGGTATAAATGCCATTATTAAAAAATACGCTTTAGAAGGTGATTTAGTAGAACAAATTAAATACTCACTAGATAACGAATTAGTATCTTCTGATATTGTTGGCTCTTCTGCGCCATCTATTTATGACTCTAAAGCAACAATTGTTAGAGGAAACGGAAAAAATATTGTATTATATGTATGGTATGATAATGAATACGGATATTCACATCAAGTTATACGTTTAGCAAAACATATTTCAAAAGTTAGAAGATTTAGCTACTACTAATAGTTTATCTCCTAACATATAATAACTAATAAAAATCCGTGTTTTAAAATAACACGGATTTTTTATCAAAAAACACAGGTATCATGAAACAGTTTTTCTTTTTTTTAGCAACCTTATTTATAGGTTTATCGAGTAGTTTTTCTCAAGAAGAGGAAAACAAACTATCGTTAACCAATAGTACTGTTAATGAAAAGTTTGATTATGTTATAACCAAATCAAATAGTTATCAAGAGTTTAAAGTCATTAAAAAAACCTGGCTACATACCTTAAAAAAACAAGTTTTAGATTCTGTAGTTAAGCAGAAATCTGAAATTAGCACTTTGAGTAAAACTATTGAGTCTCAAAAATCTAACATTGTAACTTTAGAAGCTAAAATAGTTGAGCTTAACAACACAATAACTCAAATTAGTACTGACAAAGAAAACATTACGTTCTTAGGGACTGATTTGAAAAAAGGTGACTTTAAAAATTTATTTTGGGCCATCATTGCCATTTTAACAATCCTTCTTGCATTCTTTATATATCAATTTAAAAACAGTAATTCTGTTACTCAATCTGTAAAAACACAATTAGCTGATATTGAAAAAGAGTTTGATGAACACAGAAAAACAGCTTTAGAACGTGAGCAAAAAGTGATGCGTAAATTACAAGATGAACTTAACAAAAATAGAAGCTAGTTAAGTTTATGAGAATTGACATCATTACAGTTTTACCCGAATTAATGCAGAGTCCGTTTAACGACTCCATATTAAAACGCGCTCAAGAGAAAGGAATTGTAGAAGTGTACTTCCATAATTTAAGAGACTACAGCACCAATAAACAAAAGAGCATTGATGATTATCAGTTTGGTGGTGGCGCAGGTATGGTAATGATGATAGAGCCTATTGACCTCTGTATCTCAAAACTGAAATCAGAACGCAACTATGATGACGTTATCTATATGACTCCTGATGGCAACACCTTAAATCAAGGTATTGCAAACGAGTTATCTTTAAAAGAAAACATCATTATTTTATGCGGTCACTATAAAGGCGTAGACCAACGTGTGAGAGATTTATTCATCACAAGAGAAATATCTATTGGTGACTTTGTATTATCTGGCGGAGAATTAGCAGCAAATGTTTTATGTGACGCTGTTATCAGATTAATACCTGGAGTTCTTAATAATGAAACATCAGCCTTAACAGATTCTTTTCAAGATGATTTATTAGCACCACCAGTATACACAAGGCCTGCAGATTACAAAGGTGTAAAAGTCCCTGACGTATTATTATCTGGAAACTTTCCAAAAATTGAAGAATGGCGTGAAGATCAAGCACACCAACGCACAAAAGAAAGGCGCCCGGACTTATTTGACAGATAAAAAATAACCATATTGATTGCTAGTTAACTAATATTGTTTAAATTCGCAGTCAAATTTAGATTAACCTCTGGCGAAAATCGTGCATGTTACTCTAAATCAACTATATAAATAAATTACAATGGAAGCTTTAGTAAAGTTTGTACAAGATGAATTCGTAACAAAAAAGGAATTTCCAGCATTTGGTGCGGGAGATACAATTACTGTTTACTACGAAATTAAGGAGGGTGCTAAAACAAGAACTCAGTTCTTTAGAGGTGTTGTTATCCAAAAAAGAGGAAATGGATCTTCGGAAACATTTACAATTAGAAAAATGTCAGGAACTATTGGTGTAGAAAGAATTTTCCCAGTGAACATGCCTGCATTACAAAAAATTGAAGTTAACAAGAAAGGTGAAGTGCGTAGAGCAAGAATCTTTTACTTTAGAGGTCTTACTGGTAAGAAAGCTAGAATTAAAGAAAGAAGAGGATAATCTCTATTTCTTTTTAGAACACAAAAAATCCTGTCAAACGACAGGATTTTTTTATATATAATATTTAACAAATTCTTCTTAGTCAACAAACTCTTTTAACACACCAACCACATAATCGATTTCTTCTTTAGTATTGTATTTTGAGAACGAAAAACGCAATGATGGTTTTTGCATATCCTCACCAAAAAGAATTTCAGACAACACATGTGATCCCTTTGAACTTCCACTCTGGCAAGCGCTTCCTTTAGAACATGCTATACCGTTTAAATCTAATTGAAATAAAACTATTAATGCTTTTTGAGCAGACACCGGCAGCAATAAGTTTACCAAAGTATATGTGCTTTTTTCTAAATAACCAGATAAGCCGTTAAACTTTATAGTCGGAATTGCTTTTGTTATTTCTTGAATAAAGTACGCCTTTAAACTTTTTACATAAGCACTATCTTTCTCTAGGTTATCATACACGTCTTTATACGCCACATCTAACCCAACTATATTGTGCACAGATTCTGTCCCTGCTCTATAACCACGTTCTTGTCCACCTCCAAAAATTAATGAATTCAAACCACTGTTTTTTCGCATAAATGCAAAACCAACACCTTTTGGCCCGTGAAATTTATGTGCACTCACCGCACAGAAATCAATCTTAACTTTACTTAAGTCCACATTATAATGACCAATTGACTGCACAGTATCACTATGAAACAACGCACTGTATTCTTGACATAATTCAGACACTGCTTCAATGTCTAAAATATTTCCAAGTTCGTTATTAACATGCATTAAACTGACTAATGTTTTACCTTTATTTTCAACTAGTAAATCTTTCAAACTATCAAGATTCACAGAACCATTTTCATCTAAAGCCACATAATCTATAACCGTATCAAAACATTTATTTAACGCTTCACAGGCGTGACCAATAGCATGATGTTCAATTTTTGAAGTAATAATTCGTTTTACACCCAAATCTCTTACTGCTGAATTTAATACAAAGTTATCAGCTTCAGTTCCACCTGAAGTAAAGATAATTTCAGCTGGAGTCACATTTAACTGTTTGGCTATATTTTTCCTAGCCTGTTCAATTAATGACTTAGCACTTCGCCCAAAACCGTGTGTTGATGATGGATTTCCGTAATCATTAGTTAAACACGCAGTCATGGCGTTTACCACATTTTCGCTCACACAAGTTGTAGCTGCACTATCAAAATATACTTTCTTCACGTAATAAATTCTTTAAGTTTTATAAAAAAGGATGGGTAAAAATAACCTATTTTAAATTATTATCAACAAATATTCGTTAATTTGTAATTTACTATAACAACCATTAAATTTATGTTCCGAAAAGTACTTCTCACACTTTCTTTATTAGCTCTAATATCATGTGATGATGGAGATATTTTTGTAAGTGAATTAGATTTCCCACAAACCCTAGAGTATTGCACTGGAAGTAATGATCTAATTATTTACACTATTAAAGATTCCCCTTACGAATCTTTATCAGTAAGACTACCCTTAAGTAACGAAACCAATCTTACATCTGAAGGAAATTTCAATACTTCATTATCCAGTACTAATACTTTTAATTACAGAACGTATAGTGGAGATCCTTCAAATATCTTTTGTAATTCCTTACCACCAACATCACCAGAAATAACCGGAAACTCTGAAGCTACAAACGGAACTGTAAATTTTTCAACAACTTTAGAAGAAGATGACAATGATGGTATCCCAGCCAACCTAGAAGATGATAATATTGATGGAGATGACGACCCATCAACTAACCCAACTGATACTGATGGAGATGGTGTCCCAAATTATTTAGATTCTGATGATGATGGTGACAATGTACCAACAGTAAATGAAGATTCAGACCCAAATGGAGACGGTGATTTATCTGATGCTTTAGACACAGATATGGATGGCATACCAAACTATCTAGATACAGATGATGACAACGATGGAATCATTACTCGTTATGAAGATACAAATGCTGATTTGAACCCTACAAATGATATTTCAGACCCAACAATTGGCCCAGATTATTTAAATAATACAGTAAACTCATCAACAATAATTGATGAATATAAAGACCATACAAAAAACCAAACATATTTATGTATTATTGAAATTGAGAATATGATATTAATTAACAACTCAAACAATGAAGAGCTAATTAATGACAATTACTTTTTCGGAACAATCAATTCATTTATAAACAATTACACATATTCAGTGGGTTTTAATTAATTATTTTACGCAGTTAAACGATTATTTTACACCTTATATAGAATAAACAACAATTTGTTAATAAAATAAAATAAATAAACTTTATATTTAAGTACCAATTATATATTTTAGCAGCAAACATATTCAGTATGAAAAAATTACATTCACAATAGCAGCAATCTTAGGCTTTAGCTCTTTAGCATTAGCACAAGATTTATACGTTTCTCCTACAAGTTACATGTATGTACAAGATGAAATTGTATTCGTAAATGATGATATCCGTTTAGAAGCAGCAGATTCAAATATATATTTACGTGATGGGGCGCAATTAATTCAGAACACAGACACAAAGAACTCTGATTTAGGTGAGTTGTCTGTATACCAGCACCAAACTGGTGGTATTTATGAATACTCATACTGGGGATCTCCTGTAGGAGTTAGCACAACGAGTGTTCCACAGACAGGCGGAACTAACCCTACTTCTGCGGCTTTAAAAAATAACGAAAACTTTGATGTTACAAATTTACACCAAGCTGCATCTACTGCGTTAAATGAAACAAACTCAGTAACATATCCTGTTTCTCCATACGGATACAACAGCACAGTAGCTCAATTAAAATCATATTGGATATATAAAACTGTAAATGCGTTTAGTTACGCACAATGGGATCAAGTTACTAATACCGGTGATGTAGATTCTGGTTGGGGTTTTACTATGAAAGGAACACCTGGAGGCAACACTTTAACATCTGGTAATGTGATAGACTTTAGAGGAAGGCCAAACACTGGTACAATGGTAATTCCATGTGCTTGGAACGGTTCAAGCTCTGCAGATCCAGCTTATGATGGGTTATTAGCAAGCCAAGTGGAGTCATTAATTGGTAATCCATACCCTTCGGCAATAGATTTAAAGCTACTTTTTGTTGACCCAGCTAACCTTACTGGGCACAATAGAAATACCGATTTAGAATTAGCAGTTTACTTTTGGGAAGATTCTGGAGTTGCAACGCACTATATGGCAGACTATGAAGGAGGTTATGCTACTTATATTCCTGGAGACTTAACGGTAGATACTGATCACGGAACATATGCACCTGCACAATTTACACGCTTTTTAGTTGGAACAGATGTAGGGGAATCTACAGGAGGAATTATTAGCTTATCTGGTGATTACACAGGAAACAACAGCAGGCGTTTTGCAGCAATTGGACAAGGTTTTATGGTAAGAAGTTCTGATGGAGTTTCTGGAGGTTCAAATGTAACATTAGACAACTCTATGCGTGTATACATGAAACAAGACAATACTTTAGGCGGTAATGGATCTATCTTTAATAAAACAGGAGACAATTCAGATACTAACGAAGTTGTAGCTATGTCTCACAACGGACTAGATTACCAAAACATTGTTAACAACCCAACTATTGTTCCTGAGATTAGATTATTAACTAAAATTAATGACACATATTACAGGGAAAGTGTAATCGCTTTTAGAGCAAACACTGACGCAAGTTTCAAGGCAGGTTGTGACGGACGTATTGCTCAAAAGTTAAAAACAGACGCTTACTTTATAGCTGATGAGAATGAATTGTCTATAAAATCTATAACATATGATGTTGATGCAAAAATACCGTTTGGTATAGCTGCAAAAAACAACATGAGCACATACAGCATTACTGTAAACAGACTTAAGAATGTATCTGATCATGTAGATGTTTACATTTATGACAAGTTAAACAACACTTATACTGATATTAAAAACGGTACTCTTGACATTACTTTAGATGCCGGAACTTATAATGATAGATTTGAAGTTGTGTTCAAAAACGCATCACAAGAACAAGAAGAACTTGAAATTACAGAAGAAGAAATTGTTAGTTCTTTCAACGTATACCAAAACAACACTAATAATGTGTTAACTATCAAAAACCCTAAGGCATATATCGTAAAATCATTTATGATGTTTGACGTTACTGGTAAATTAATTTACAACAAAACAAACTTAGGAAATAACGAAGAGTACACATTCCCTACAAGTTCATTAAGCAACGGTATGTACTTAACAAAAGTAACTACTGATCAAGATTTTGAAATTACTAAAAAAGTAATGGTTCATAACTAAGGTCTTAATTACATAAGATTAAAAAAAACCAAAGCTTAATTGCTTTGGTTTTTTTATGTTTTATTTTACACATAATTCAGTACAGCTTTGTAAATTGCAACATGCTATAAATAAAGCAAAATTATGTCCTTCAAAAAACTAACACCTTTATTAAAAGAAGCTTTAGAAAGAATTGGTTATGACGAACCAACCTCTTTTCAAAAAACTATTCTACCAAAAATAAAAGGAGGGGCTGATGTTTTTGGTATTGCCCCAAAAGATTCCGGAAAGACTGATGCCTTAATTATTAGTACAATTCAAAAATTAAAAGCGGAAGCTTATCAAGATTCCCCAAGAGTATTAATTTTTGTAAAAGACAAAAAAGCTGCACTAGCCTTAGAAGCTAATTTTAAAAGATTTACTAGAGGAACAGATTTAAGAGTTTACCCTGCATATGACGAGCAGAATATTGATCATCAAAAAGATGAAATCTACTATGGTCAAGATATTATTATTACTACACCTAAACGGTTAAGTAAACTCTATCTAATAAATGGTATTCATTTAGGAGAAGTACAATTATTAGTTATTGAAGATGCTGAATTTTTAGCATCTAACAACTTACATGCTGAAATCATAAGAGTATCTGAGAGCATTAAGAGATGTCAATATTTAATATTCGCAGATAAATATTATCCAAAGTTTGATAAATTTGAAAATGCGTTTATGTCAAACGCTCAATTAATAAAACTATAAATAAGCCATCAACCTATGCTTGCTATATTAAAAAAAGAAATACAAACGTTCTTTGCTACACCAGTTGGTTATTTAGTTATTGGTGTATTCTTAATTACAAATGGTTTGTTTTTATGGGTATTAAAAGGTGAATACAATATTTTTGATTACGGATTCGCAGATTTATCGGGTTACTATTTCTTAGCACCTTGGCTATTCTTATTCTTGATTCCTGCAATAACAATGAAAAGTTTTTCTGAAGAAAAAAAACAAGGCACATTAGAATTGTTACTCACAAAACCAATTTCATTAACACAACTCATTTTAGGAAAGTATCTTGGCGCCTTAAGTTTAATTATTATTGCATTAATCCCAACACTATTATACATTTATACAGTTCATCAATTAGGAAACCCTATAGGAAACATCGATTTAGGAAGTGCTATTGGAGCGTACACTGGTTTATTAGGTGTTGCCATGATCTATAGTTCTATTGGTATATTTACATCAACTGTTAGTAACAATCAAATTGTATCGTTCATATTGGCTGTCATTTTATGTTTTATCATGTATTTTGGTTTTGATACATTATCTGAAAGCACAATGAACTCAATTAGTTTAATTGGTATAAAAAATCATTTTGAAAACATTAGCAAAGGTATTATTGACACAAGAGATGTTATCTATTTTATAAGTACTTCTGCCTTATTTCTATACACTACTAAATTAATTTTAGCAAAAAAATAATGATGATTTACACACCTACTCTAATCATATCTTGCATCATAATTGCAGTATTACTGTTTTTATTTTTAAACACTATTGATAACAAACGTAAACTATTAAACACCGTATTGGCTATTGCAATAACACCTCTAGCCTATTTCTATATATGGTATCCAATTTCAACAATTTTCCTACCATATCATCATCAAAAACAATTTGAAAGCAATTCATGGAGCGAAAAACCCGGCTTACGTTATGAGATGATTGACAATATGATTGCTACAAATTTCTTAATTGGAAAATCTAAAGATGAGGTAGCGCAATTACTAGGGCAAGTACAATGGTTAAGCTGGAATGACGCCAATAAAGACTTTGATCCAGATGTATGGAACTACGGATTAGGACTAATTCCGGGTGCTTTTCAAGACATTAAAGAGGATGTTGAAATCACTTTCACAAATAACAAAGTAAGCGCTGTGAAATTATCTCAAGCAGAATACAGTTTTGATGATAAAGAAGGTGAATCAAACAAAAAACTAGATTCAATTAACGCAAGATTTAATACTAAAAAATGAATCTGAAAAACAATATTATAAAAGCATCAATAGCTTTAATTGTAGTACTTGGTGTTAACTATTTAGGGTCAAAAATATACTCACGTCATGACATTACCGAAGATAGCAGATATACACTTTCTGAAGCATCAAAAGAAACCGTCACAACTGATGAACCGATTTATGTAGATGTGTTTCTGACTGGAGATATGCCTTCAGAATTTAAACGTTTACAAACAGAAACAAAACAACTATTAGAAGAATTCACAGAGGTAAACGACAACATTATCATTTCTTATGTAAATCCGAAAGATGAAAACCCAGACGTTAACGTATTAACTTCAGAAATGGAGAAGTACGGGATGCCAGCGTTAAGAGTAGATGTAAAAGAAAACGGAAAAACATCTCAAGAAGTTATTTTCCCATGGGCCGTTATTAATCATAACCAAAAAGTAGCAAAAGTATCTTTAATAAAGACAAATGCCAGAAATTCAATTGACAGAGTAAACAATTCTGTGCAACATTTAGAATACGCTTTTGCAAGTGCTTTTAAAGAAGTCATCGCTAAAAAATCAAAAACTATTGGATTGTTAATTGGTAATAAACAATTAGAAAGCAAGTATGTTTATGACTTTTTAAACACATTAGAACGCAATTATTACATCATACCAGTTGCGTTAGATTCTGCTGATATAAAACCTGTTGAAACACTTAAAAATCTTCAGAAATTAGATTTATTATTAAGCGCGAAACCTCAAAAATCATTTTCTGACAATCAGAAATATGCATTAGATCAATACACTATTAACGGAGGAAAATCGCTTTGGTTATTAGACGCCGTACATGCCGAAATGGATAGCATTTCAGAAAAAGGACAAACCTTAGCTTTAGGGAGAGATTTGAATTTGAACGACATGTTTTTTCAATATGGTTTTAGAGTAAATCCTGTTTTAGTAAAGGACATGTATGCTTCAGATGTGATGTTATTAGACAATAACAATCAACCCAACCGTTATCCTTGGTTTTACAACCCTGTAGTCATACCTCAAATAAAACATGCAATTGTCAACAACATCAATCCCGTAAAATTTGAATTTGCGAACACAATCGATCTTGTAAAACAAGGCATAAACATTAAAAAAACACCTCTACTACAAACATCTGATATTTCTGCAACAGTTGGTATGCCGAAAATTATCAGCATAAATGAAATCAACAACAAGCCAAACGCTGAAGCTTTTACCAAGAAGAACTTAACACTCGCTGCGTTATTAGAAGGAAACTTCACTTCAACCTATAAAAACAGAGTAAAACCTTTTGATTACAAAGATCATAAAGATGAAAATAGGGCATCAAAAATGATTGTAATTGCTGATGGCGATGTGATAAAGAATCAGATGGATAGAGGAAAACCTTTACCATTAGGTTATGATAAATGGACGCAACAGAACTACGGAAACAAAGAATTTTTATTAAACGCTGTCAACTATTTATTAGATGACACTGGCTTGATCAGTGTTAGAAATAAAGAAGTTAAAATTCCATTCTTAGACGTAGAACGTGTGACTAAAGAAAGAACCAAATGGCAAGCCTTAAATATTTTACTACCTCTGTTGTTACTGGTAATTTTCGGAATAGTATATACATACATCAGAAGGCGTAAATACAGCTAATATTTGTTGAAAACCACCTCATCTTGTTAATAACATTCTTTCTTATTCCCAAGTAATTAAGATATATTTGTAATTCGTATAAAAAAGAACATAAAATGAAATTTATAGTTTCAAGCTCATATTTATTAAAACAACTTCAAATTCTTGGAGGCGTTATTAACAGCAACAATACCCTACCTATTTTAGATAACTTTTTGTTTGAATTAAAACAATCTACATTAGTTGTTTCTGCAAGTGATTTAGAAACAACAATGTCATCTACATTGGAAGTAGAATCAGAGTCTAACGGAAGTGTTGCTATACCTGCAAGATTACTTTTAGATACTTTAAAAACTTTTCCTGAGCAACCTTTAACGTTTATTATTGAAGACAACAACACTGTTGAAATCAGTTCTAATCACGGTAAATACGCTTTAGCATATGCTAATGGTGAGGAGTTTCCAAAATCGGTTTCTTTAGAAAACCCAAGTAAAACATTATTTACTGGAGACATTTTAGCTACAGCAATTAGTAAAACAATTTTTGCTGCTGGAAATGATGATTTAAGACCAGTAATGAGCGGTGTATTCTTTCAGTTTTCTACAGAAAGTTTAACCTTTGTAGCTACAGATGCTCACAAATTAGTAAAGTACCAACGTACTGACGTGACTGCTTCTGAGACGGCTGAATTTATCATGCCTAAAAAACCTTTGAATTTATTAAAAGGAATTTTAGCAGGTAGTGATAGTGATGTAACTATGGAATACAATGAATCTAATGCAAGATTCACTTTTGATAACATAGACTTAGTTTGCCGTTTAATTGATGGGAAATACCCTAATTATGAAGCGGTAATTCCAAAAGAAAACCCAAACCAATTAACAATTGCTAGAAATCAATTTTTAAATTCAGTAAAGCGTGTGTCTATTTTCTCAAACAAAACAACACACCAAATACGTTTAAAAATTGCTGGAGCAGAATTGAATATTTCTGCAGAAGATATTGATTACTCTAACAAAGCTGAGGAGCGTTTAACTTGTGATTATCAAGGTGATGATTTACAAATTGGATTTAACTCTCGTTTCTTAACAGAGATGTTGAACAATTTAGCTTCAGATGATGTGTCATTAGAAATGAGTTTACCTAACAGAGCTGGAATCTTAACCCCTATTGACGGTTTAGATGAAGGCGAGCAAATTACCATGCTTGTAATGCCTGTAATGCTAAACAACTAATACCCAATATAACCAACCAAAACTAAAAAGAGGGCTAACATTATGTTAGCCCTCTTTTTTTATTATAATGAGTCCTAATTTAATTACTCAAAATCTTGTTCTATATCTTCCGCTAAATGAATTCCATCAGCCTCGATAGTAATAATTTTATCTTTATATAACGAACCAATTGCTTTTTTAAACGTCTTTTTACTCATTTGCACTAGTTGTTTGATGATTTCTGGATTTGATTTATCCGTTAACCCTAAAAAGCCGTCATTCTTTTTTAATTCAGATAGAATATGTTCTGCATTAGGCTCAATATTTCTATACCCTATTTGCTGAAAAGACACATCAATCTTATTCCCTGGGCGTATTTTTTTAATATACCCAGTCATGATATCCCCTACCCTAACATCCTTATACACTTGGTCTTCATACACCAAACCTTTATGCAATTGATTAATGATCACGTTAATACCTATATCCGTCATATGAGAAACAATAATATCAACTTCATCAAACTCTTTAACAGTTAAGGTTTCATTTGATAAATATTTATTGATTTTACTTGTACCAACAAGCCTGTCAGTTTTATCATCTAAAAACATATAGACCAAATAGCTTTTACCAGCTTGCATTGGTCGTGCTTGCTCATTAAAAGGAACAAACAAATCTTTTTCAATTCCTAAATCTAAAAACGCACCATGACGAGTCACTTGATTCACACGTAACCAACCATATTCACCTAACTGAATGTAAGGCATTTCTGTAGTAGCAATTAGACGTTCCTCGTTATCTAAATAAATAAACACATCTAACAACTCACCTATTTCAAATGAGTCTGGTATGTATTTTCCTGGTAACAACACATCATTACCTTCTTCATCTAACAGGAATAATCCTGGTGGGGTATCTCTATCTATTTCAAGTCTATTTACTCTTCCTAATTCCATAATCGTAATTTACAAGTGCAAAAGTACGTCTTTTTGTGTTTTTGCAGTCAATTAGTTCCTTTTAAAATTTGAAACAAAAAAAGCGCTCATTAAATGAGCGCTTTTTAAATATGTAATTCAATTTATTTGTTATAAACTGATTCTTTTTTAAAGTGTACTGTTAATAAATAGTATACAACTGCTCTGTATTTATTTCTGTTAGATCTTCCGTATTTTTCCATTACAGCATCAATACCTTTATCCAAATCTGCGCTATCACTTAATCCTAATTTCTTAATTAAGAAGTTATTTTTCACGGTTGCTAATTCCTTTTCATCGGTTCCTGAAACTGTTGAAGCATCTTTATTATAAATAGAAGGCCCACAACCTATTACTACTTTAGTTAATAAGTCCATATTTGCACTTACACCACATTTATCTTTTAAATCTGCAGTATATTTTTGAATTAACTCGTCTCTTTTACTCATAATATTTAGTTTGTTTTGTTTGTGTTTTCTCAAATATAATAATTTCTATTTAAATAAAAAAGTAAACTAATTGACTATTTTTTAGTTAAATATTTAAAATAATCCAATAGTACTGTGTCGTTTAATTCTCTTGGTGTAAAAATCTCCAAAAGTTTTGGTTGTTCTGATTCTGAAAAAAAATGATTAAGTTCAGAGTTCAAATTGATTTCATCAGACACAGATTTATAATCAAAGCTATACATGTTACACAAATGTTCAGCTGTTAAACTATGTTTGGTTTCAAAATATGTTTCAAAATTTTCAGTATTTTTATTACCTGGTAATATTCTGAAAATACCACCACCACTATTATTAACAACTATAACTCTGAAATTTTTAGGAATATAAGTATTCCATAATGCATTAGAATCATAAAAGAAACTCAGATCACCAGTGATTAATATATTTTGTTTTTCTGATGCTACAGCATGTCCTATTGCAGTACTTGTTGAACCATCAATACCACTTGTACCTCTATTACAAAATTGATAAACGGCTGGATTTGAATCAAACAATTGCACATATCTTATAGTTGAGCTATTACTCAAATGTAAAACTGAATGTTCCGGAATATGTTTTTGAAGAATCTCAAAGGCTTTAAAATCTGAAAACGGAATGCTATTTAAATACGCTTTATGTTTTTCTGCGCGTTTAGATTTTACAGACAACCATTTAGTTTGATAATCACTTATAGTATTTACATCGTCTTTAAATAATCGGGTAAAAAAGGAGTTTTCACTCAACTTAAACTGGTGTTTCAAACAGAAAAATGTATCAAAGGCAATATCTGCCCCCACATGATAGTGTGCTTTTGGCTGATATGCTCTTAAAAAACTTTTTATCTTTTTAGATACAATGAGTCCACCCAACGTTAGTAATACATCTGGTTGTAAATCGGAGAATTCTTCATCTGATAATGGCGCGATGATTTTATCAATAGAAGGGAAAAAATTAGGATGATGTACATTAGAAGTCGATTCTGTAAAAACAACTGTAGCATCATCATAACCTAAATAATCTAAAAATTGTTGCTCAATTTTATTTGGCCCATTAACTCCAATTAAAACCATTCGTTTTTTAGAACATTGCCATGTTTTTTTAAACAAAGTGTAATCATCTTCTTGTAGAATTTCAACTGAGCTTTCTCCTGAAGTTACTTCAATCACTTCTGTAAGCTCAGTTTCGGTTTCATATAAAGGTTCAGCAAAAGGGACATTTATATGTACAGGTCCGTTATCAATTATAGCTGTATTTATAGCTTTATTTAGCAAGTCCTGATTTGTACTAGATTCTTCAACTAAATTCGCAGTAAATAAAATATGATTTTCAAATAAATTCTCTTGATTAATAGTCTGCCCGTCACCAATACCAATTAAATGTTTTGGTCGGTCTGCTGAAATTACTACTAACGGAATATTGCTATAAAAAGCTTCCGCAACTGCCGGATAATAATTTAATACTGCTGAACCAGAAGTACAGACAACTGCTACAGGTTTTTGTAGTTGTTGTGCTATTCCTAAAGCGAAAAAAGCAGCACAACGCTCATCAACCACACTATATGTTTTTATTGTTGGATGTGATGAGAAACCAATAGTTAACGGTGCATTTCTGCTTCCGGGTGAGATTACCACATGATGGATGCCTTTGGCATTACATAATTGTATAACCTGCTGTGCTAATGCTATTTTTGGGTATTTCATTTGAAACTTTAATTTTTCAAGGATTGCTCAAAAGGGATTCTATGTAAAATACTACGACCTAAAGTTACCTCATCTGCATATTCTAATTCATCACCTACAGAAATGCCTCTTGCTATTGTAGACACTATAACATTGGCTGATTCTATCTTTCTGAAGATATAAAAGTTTGTGGTATCACCTTCCATTGTAGAACTTAATGCGAATATCAACTCATCAACTTTTTTATCGGTCACTTTTTGTACTAAAGAATCAATATTTAAATCTGATGGCCCAATCCCATCTATAGGTGAAATTTTCCCACCTAAAACGTGATACAACCCTTTAAATTGCCCAGTACTTTCAATAGCCATAACATCTCTAATATCTTCTACCACACAAATTAAACGGGCATTACGAGCTGAATTTGCACATATTTCACATAAATCAACATCAGAAATATTATGACAACTTTTACAGTATTTTAATTCTGACCGCATCTGTTGCAATGCAAAAGATAAACGGTTAGTTTGATCCTTATGCTGATTTAGTAAATGCAACACCAAACGTAACGCCGTACGTTTACCAATACCTGGTAACTGTGACATTTCGTATACAGCATTTTCTAGAAGTTTTGAAGAGAATTCCATGGGGGTAAATTTACAATATCGGTAGTAATTTCCATTAATTCTTCACTACAATATTTATAACACATCAAGTTAATTTGTATTTTGGCTATCTAATTAAATTTTATGAGTGCTACACAAATCATTTTATTAATTGCTGCCTATTTTGGCTTATTAATTTTTGTATCATATTTAACAGGTAAGAAATCTGGCAACGATGCCTTCTTTAAAGGAAATAAACAATCACCATGGTATGTGGTTGCCTTTGGGATGATTGGTGCCTCACTCTCTGGCGTCACATTCATTTCAGTTCCTGGATGGATTGAAGCCTCGCAATTTAGTTACATGCAAATGGTACTTGGGTATATCATAGGTTATGCCGTAATTGGTTTGATATTACTCCCACTCTATTACAAACTTAATTTAACCTCAATATATACCTATTTAGAAACACGGTTTGGAAATTATTCTTATAAAACTGGCGCATCATTCTTTTTAATTTCAAGAGTCATTGGAGCTAGTTTTAGATTATTTTTAGTAGCTAACGTATTGCAAATCATCCTTTTTGATGACTTAGGTGTAGAGTTTTGGCAAACGGTGACAATTACCGTTTTATTAATTTGGTTGTATACTTTCAAATCTGGTATTAAAACTATCGTTTGGACAGATACACTTCAAACCTTATTTATGCTAATAGCTGTAGGTGTTACTATCTATTTTGTTAGTGACAATATTGATTTAAACGGGCAATCTACTCTTGGTTTTGTATTAGATAACAATCTGTCTAAAATTTTCTTTTTTGACGATTATAAAGCTGGTAATTATTTCTGGAAACAATTTATATCTGGTGCATTTATTGCTATTGTTATGACAGGTTTAGATCAGGATATGATGCAGAAAAACCTGACTTGTAAAACTTTAAAAGACGCACAAAAGAACATGTTTTGGTTTACAATCGTATTAACAATTGTCAATTTTATCTTTCTAAGTCTAGGATTACTACTTACTGTTTACGCGCAACAAAACGGGATTGACGCCCATAAAGATGATTTATTTGCTGTTTTAGCGCAAAACCATTTAGGTACTGGAGTGTTTATTTTCTTCTTATTAGGGTTAATCGCAGCAGCATATAGTAGTGCAGATAGTGCGCTAACATCTTTAACGACATCTTTTAGCATTGATATTTTAGATATCGAAAAAAAGTATGACGATGCCCAACAAATTAAAATCCGAAAGAAAATTCATATCGCAATATCTTTAGTTTTAATTGCAGTGATTATTATTTTTAAATATGTTTTAAAAGATGCCAGCGTTATAGCCAAACTCTTTAAATTCGCGGGGTATACTTACGGACCATTATTAGGCTTATATGCATATGGCTTATTTACAAAATGGCAAGTTAAAGATAAGTTAGTGCCCGTAATAGCCATCCTATCTCCTATTCTTTCTTATATTATAAGTGTTAATAGTTTGAAATGGTTTGGGTTTGAATTCGGGTTCTTTATCTTAATTTTAAACGGATTACTAACATTCGTTGGACTCTTATTAATTAGAAGGAAGTCTGATTTGGTGGTAAATTCAGCGAATTAAGTTGTAATCTATTTCCTTAAACTCCAATTAAATACTACTTTTGCCGAAAATTTATTTTCATGAGTGAAGTAACAAGCAAAGCAATTGCCGTAGAGTATAACTTATATAGAGATACTGCTGCAGGAGAGTTAATCGAATCTACTGAAGGAAAAGCGCCTTTAGCATTCTTATCTGGTTTAGGACAAATGATTCCTGAATTTGAAGCAAACATTACAGGTTTAAACGAAGGAGACACATTTTCTTTCGGTATAAAATCTGAAAACGCATACGGTTCACGTAAAGAAGAAGCAGTAATTGAACTTGCTCAAGATATGTTCATGAACGAAGGAAAAATGATTCCTGAAGTTGAAGTTGGAAACGTATTACCTTTGCAAGACCAAAACGGAAATGTAATTCCAGGTAAAATCTTAGCTATCAATGAAACTACTGTAACAGTAGATGTAAATCATTTATTAGCAGATCAAGATTTACATTTTACAGGTAAAATTGTTGAAATGAGAGATGCTACAGCTGAAGAAGTAGAACATAAACATGTTCACGGTGCACACGGTCACCAACACTAATTCAACCATAGTACAATATAAAAGTCTCTGTTTAATTCGTTAAGCAGAGACTTTTTATTTAATACAACTAGTATTGGTTTGTTGATAGTAATACCAAAGTACAAGCCTCTTCATAAGTGATACCGTATTTACGCAACTCAGCATAAAACTCAGAATTCTCAGTTCCAGGATTAAATAATACTCGTCTAGGCTGTAAACTAATCAAATAGTTATAATATGCTTTTAGACGTTTCGGGTTCATATACAATGTAATAGTGTCAACATCCTTATAGGCAATTAACTCTGTGTCAATTTGCACACCAGAAACCTCACCAGGTAACATTCCGAAAGCAACCACATCATGTTTATTATTTCTCAGTTTAGTAACTGCCATATGTGAATATCTGTCTGGTTTTAATGAAGCCCCAAACACTAAAGTTTTTCTTATCATTTTTTATATAAAAATTAACATCAATTTCTTAATCTACTCAACCTAAAACCACTGCCTTTTTTGAATTGTTAAAGTCCTGTTAATATACAATAAGTTGGTAACTAATAAAAGTGTTGGTCGTCTATTAGCTGTAATCATTACAAAACATCATTCAAAAAACAAATCATGAAAAAACTAATTCAACTCTCAATTATGTTATTCGCAGTAATAGCATTTGCACAAGAAAGTGCACCAAAAGTGGGTTCCATATCCGGAAAGATCATTGATCAAACCACACAAGAAACACTACCATACGTCAGTATAATCATTAAAGACTTTCAAGGTACCGTGTTAACTGGAGGGATCACTAACGACGAAGGCCAATTTGATATTGATAAAATCCCTGCTGGAGAACAAACCATTGAAATTCAATTTATAGGCTATAAAACTGATGTTAGAAAAATAGTATTCTCAAGGCAAGACCCAAAACATGACTTAGGAACTATCGCTTTATCTGAAGATGCAGCTCAGCTTGATGAAGTAGTCGTTATTGCTGAGACATCAAGTGTTGTTCAGAAAATAGATCGTAAAGTTATTAATGTTGGTAAAGATTTAACCTCTGCTGGAACAACTGCTTCTGAGTTGTTAAACAACGTACAATCTGTAAGTGTCGATTCGCAAACAGGAAATATCAGTTTAAGAGGAAATGAAAATGTACGTGTTTTAGTTGATGGTAAACCATCTAATATTAGTGTTGCCGATTTACTAAAACAAATTCCATCTACATCTATCAAACAGGTTGAACTCATCACCAATCCGTCTGCTAAATATAGCCCAGAAGGGATGAGTGGAATGATTAATATTGTTTTACACAAAAATGCCAATCAAGGCTTTAATGGTAGTGTGAATACCGGAATTACTCAAGGAGAAAACACCCGTTTTAATGGTTCTGTTGATATGAATTATAAAACTGGTAAAGTAAATTTCTTTGGGAATTATGGTTACAATACTGGGAAAAATGACAACTACGGACACGTAAACAGAAGTGGTAGCAACCCTTTATTACAGAAATTTAATAATACTGATGAACGCTCTTCACACCTGTTTAAAGTTGGTGCAGATATTTATATTAATGATAAAAACACACTGTCATTTTACACCACACAAAACATTAGTGAGAATACTCAAGATGGAAGAACTAGAGTCACAATAGCTGATGTTCTTGAAACGAATGCGCCAAATTTTGCAGACAGAGAATCTAATTCCGGAACCTATAACTTAAATTACAAATTAGATTTTGATGACAAAAACGAACATAATTTAGAGTTTGAAGCAACCTATTCTAATGCTAATTCTCCAGAAACTGCCTATTATAGAGAGTTGATTGATCCATCAGACTTAATTACAAATTATGACAATGATGTAGAAAACGAAACAGACAACTTCTTATTTAACTTAGATTATACAGTGCCGCTTTTTGAAAATGGAAAATTAGAAATTGGAGGTGAAATCAGAACCAATAACACATCTAACGCTAATATTTCCGACCAACATGAATATGTATATGACACAAATGGAAACATTATTGGAACACAAGCAATTGGCAACTCTGCTTTTGATTATGACCGTTCTATCTACTCAGGGTATACTAATTATGGTCATAAATTCGGGAAATTAACCATGCAACTAGGTGTGCGTTTAGAACAATACAAAGTTAACGGTGATTTTAAAAGAGGGACAGCAACAGCTGATTATAAAGACAATATTTTTAGTGCTTATCCATCTGCATTTTTTACTTACAATCCATCTGAAAAAAATCAGTTTCAAATAAGTTATAGTCGTAGAGTTGATAGACCAGGAATCGGACAAGTAAATCCAATCAGACAATGGAGTACACCATTAATTACGTCGGTTGGTAATCCTGATTTAAGACCTCAGTTTACGAATTCTTATGAAATTAATTACACACGCCAGATTAAAAACGGGTCTATTACTTTCGGGACTTTCTACAGAAAAGTAAACGATAATATTTCACGTTATTCAACAATTGACCCACTGGATGACACAAAACAATTGTTATCATTTACAAATTTTGATGATACAGATCGCTATGGATTTGAAATTTCATCTAATTATAAAGTAGCCAAATGGTGGCGAGTTAATGCCAGTGCAGATTATTATGCAAAAAAAGAGCAAAACTTGGACAGAGAAATTAATGCTACAAGTTTTAACGCACGTTTAAGCAATAGTTTTACTGCTACAAAACGTTTACGTTTTCAATTATTTTCAATGTATAGAGCTGCAGAAGATGGTATTCAGTTTGACAGAAAACCTATGTGGATGATTAATGCAGGTTCAAGCCTATCTGTTTTAAACAACAAAGGAACTATTAGCTTTAGAGTAAATGACATTTTTAAAGGAATGAAATTCGCATTTGACTCTACACAACCATACACTCAAAGTGGACAGTTTAACTGGGAAAGTAGAACTGCTTACTTAGGATTCAATTACCGATTTGGTGGTGGTAAAAACAAAGCCCGTCAGCGTAAACAACGTGATAATAACGAAACTCAAGGTGGAGGTGGAATGATGTAGTGGCGAATAGTTACAGATATAATAAAAAACAAAAAAACGCTCAAGTGATACTTGTGCGTTTTTTATTTCAATACTATTTTAAACAGTTACCATTTTATTATAGCACTCCCCCAAGTGAATCCACTTCCGAAAGCTGCTAGTACAACAGTGTCTCCTTCTTTTATCTTGCCCTCTTCCAAAGCTTCACATAATGCAATTGGAATAGACGCTGCCGTAGTGTTACCATACTTTTGTATATTATTGAATACTTGATCGTCAGACAATCCAAATTTCTTTTGGATAAACTGCGCAATTCTTAAGTTAGCTTGATGCGGTATTAACATATCAATAGCATCCTTATCTAAGTTGTTTTTTGCCAAGCCTTCAATAATCACTTCAGAAAAACGTACTACTGCATTTTTAAACACAAACTGTCCGTTCATATACGGGAAATAACTCAAATCAGTCGGGTCATTATCTTTAATAATATCCGTCACCCAACGTGTTCCCATTCCTGGCGCTTCAGTAGCTAACTCTAAAGCATGTTTTCCTTCAGAATGTAAATGTGTTGATAGTATTCCTTTTGAATTATCTTCTTCACGAGACATCACAACTGCACCTGCACCATCACCAAAAATCACCGAAATACTTCTACCTCGTGTTGATTGATCAATTCCTCTAGATTGTAACTCAGAACCAATAACTAGAATATTCTTATACATCCCTGTTTTTATAAACTGATCCGCAACAGAAATGGCGTAAATAAAACCAGAACATTGGTTACGCACATCTAAAGCACCAATCGTTTTAATCCCAAGAGCTTCTTGAATTTGTACTCCTGGACCAGGGAAAAAATAATCAGGACTCAATGTTGCAAACACAATAAAATCAATCTCGTCTTTATCTAAACCAGAACGCTCAATAGCCTGTTTTGCAGCTTCCAACCCCATAGTAAATGTGGTTTCTTTATCTTCTGGTTTTGCCCAACGGCGTTCTTTGATTCCTGTACGTTCCGTAATCCAGTCATCATTGGTGTCCATCATTTTTGATAAATCATCATTAGTCACCACATTCGCTGGAACGTATTTTCCTACTCCTATTATTTTTGAATTATACATATACTTCTTTTCTAAGCTATAAATTTACGATAATTAAACACGAAGGGCAAATTACGATATGCAATCTGCCATCTTGACACCAATACCAAATTGGTATTTTATTTGACTATTAATTTTCTAGAACATAATTATTTAAAACATATTAAAATGGCAAAAGGAAATATTAATGTATCGGTAGAAAACATCTTCCCTTTAATCAAGAAGTTTTTATACTCAGATCATGAAATCTTTTTAAGAGAATTAATATCTAACGCTACAGATGCAACTTTAAAATTAAAGCATTTAACGCAAATTGGAGAATCAAAAGCTGAGTATGGGAATCCGATTATTGAGGTGAAAATTGATAAAGAAGGAAAGAAAATACACATCATTGACCAAGGGTTAGGAATGACAGCAGATGAAGTTGAGAAATACATCAACCAAATCGCATTTTCTGGCGCAAATGAATTTTTAGAGCAATACAAAGAGAAGGTTGAAGACGCTGGAATTATTGGTCACTTTGGTTTAGGATTCTATTCTGCTTTTATGGTTGCAGAAAAAGTAGAGTTGATTACAAAATCTCATAAAGATGAGCCTGCTGCACATTGGACTTGTGACGGATCTCCTGAATTCACTTTAGAAGCGCACGACAAAACTGATAGAGGAACTGAAATCATTTTACACATTGCTGAAGATTCTTTAGAGTTTTTAGAAGAGAGTAAAATTGGTGGTTTATTGACCAAGTACAATAAATTTATGCCTGTTTCAATTAAATTCGGAACTAAAGAAGAAACATTACCGTTACCAGAAGGTGCAGCCGAAGATACAAAACCAGAAACAATCACCGTAGACAATATCATTAACAATCCTAATCCAGCTTGGACAAAACAACCGTCGGAATTAGAAGCTGATGATTATAAAGGATTTTATAGAGAGTTATACCCTGCTCAATTTGAAGAGCCATTATTTAACATTCATTTAAATGTTGACTACCCGTTTAACTTAACCGGAATTTTATACTTCCCTAAGCTATCAAATGACATTGCTTCACAAAAAGATAGAATTCAGTTATACCAAAATCAAGTTTTTGTAACAGATAATATTGAAGGAATTGTTCCTGAATTTTTAACCATGTTACGCGGAGTTATTGATTCTCCAGACATTCCGTTAAACGTATCTCGTTCTTACTTACAAGCTGATGGAAATGTAAAGAAAATTTCATCTTACATTACGCGTAAAGTGGCTGACAAATTAAGTTCTTTATACAAATCTGACAGAGCTGAATTTGAAGCTAAATGGAATGATGTGAAAATCGTTATTGAGTACGGAATGTTGTCTGAACCTAAGTTTTTTGAAAAAGCAGACAAGTTTGCGCTTTACCCAACTACAGATGGTAAATACTTTACATTTGAAGAATTGATTTCAGAAATAAAAGATACACAAACCGATAAAGACGGTAAAACTGTCATCTTATATGCATCACATAAAGATGAGCAACACAGTTATATTAAAGCTGCAGAAGATAAAGGCTACAAAGTTGTTTTATTAGATTCTCCAATTGTATCACACTTAATTCAGAAATTAGAAACTGAAAAAGAAAATATCACATTTACTCGTGTAGATGGCGATCATATTGATAACTTAATCAAAAAAGAGGAAGAACAAATTTCTAAGTTGTCTGACGATGAAAAAGAAACCTTAAAAACAGCTTTAGAAACTGTAGTTCCTAAAGAAAAATACACGGTACAATTAGAAGCTATGGCATCTGATGCAACACCGTTTATGATTACACAACCAGAATTTATGCGTCGCATGAAAGAGATGCAACAATCTGGAGGTAATGGCATGTTTGGTAACTTCCCTGAAATGTATAACCTAATTGTGAATTCAAATCATCAATTAGTGACTGACATATTAAACGAAAAAGATACTGCTAAAAAAGAAACTTTAATCAAACAAAGTTTAGACTTAGCTCGTTTATCTCAAGGCTTATTGACTGGAGAAGAGTTGACAAACTTTATCAGTCGTAGTTACGAAATGATAAAATAGATTTAATTTTCTATTAAATTAAAAAGCCACTTCATATGAAGTGGCTTTTTTTATATATAAAAAAGAGACCTATATTTACTGTAAATTAAACTATAAACCTTAGAATTTTGAAATACAAATACGCTATATTATACTTATCGATTATACTTATAAATACACAGGCATATTCACAAACCATAGGGCTATTATATCACTCCAATGAAGCCACAGACGGTTATACACTGTTTACCCCTAGTAGCAATAACGAAGTATTCCTAGTTAATAATTGTGGTGAAGTTGTTAATCAATGGGAATTCAATGAAAAACCTGGATTAACAGCATATATATTAGAAAATGGCAACTTACTAAGAGCTGGAAGAAATAATCTTGAAACAAGAGATTGGGATAATAATATTATTTGGTCATTTGATATGCAAGCTGCTGGTTACAGTCAACATCATGACATAGAACCACTACCTAATGGCAACATACTATGCATATTGAGTAGGGGCTATTCAAGAGCTGAGATAATAACTGAAGGAAAAGACCCTAATTATATTGATGCTAGTTTTAAGATAGACGAAATTATTGAATTGCAACCTATAGGGACTAATAATGCTACCGTTGTTTGGAAATGGGAATTTATGGATCATTTTATACAAGATTTTGATAACACAAAATTAAATTATGGTACAGTTGAAAACCACCCAGAATTGATTGATCTTAACTATAATGACTTGACTAGTGATATCATTCACCTAAACAGCATCGATTATAACCAAGATCTAGACCAAGTTATGATTTCCGCAAGACATATGAACGAAATCTACATTATTGATCATAGCACAACTACTACAGAAGCTGCTGGCCATACAGGCGGCATATATGGTAAAGGAGGTGATTTATTATACCGATGGGGAAACCCCGAAGCTTATAAACAAGGTAACGCAACAGATCAAAAACTTTTCTTACAACATGATGCAAGATGGGTTACAAATGGTTATTCAGATGAAGGGAAAATTACCGTTTTCAATAATGGCGGTATAGATGGCAGTTTCACTAATAGCTCAATTCATGTATTAGCTCCAGAGATTATTTCTGGCGAATATCAAATAGATAATTTAAAGTTTAAGCCAATTAATTTTGAATGGTCTTGGCAAGGAAACATTCTAGGAACAACAGTTCAGGAAGGTCGAAAATCCGGCACGCATGCCCTACAAAATGGTAACATGATGATTTGTGAAACTAGTGAAGGGCGAATTTCTGAGATAGAAAAAAATGGAACTCTAGTATGGAGTTACAAAAACCCAACCGGTGTTGGTACAGAAATCTACAACCAGAACGATACAAACGTTAATTCTAATAACATGTTTAGGGGGGATAAATACCCTTCTGACTATATTGGTTTTGCTGGTAAAGATCTTACTCCTATTGGTATTATCGAAAACCAAAATTCAGCATCTGAAAATTGTATAACCCTCTTAAATATTGACACTACAGAATTGAATAATATTAAAGTTATCAACCCTATTATTGGTAATCTGATTAATTTTAATTCAACAGTAGAATTAGATACAATTAGAATTTACGACATAAACGGTCGAAAAATTTCTGAATTCCACAATATTAATCATAATCATATTGAAGAAAATTTAGAACCGTCTATTTATATTTTAGAATTAATAAAAGGAAACTCAACTGAATACATTAAAGTTGTAAAAAACTAAACTAATTATAAAATTTAACCTAAAAAGCCACTTCATATGAAGTGGCTTTTAGGTTTTTGTGATTCAGGGTATTGACTACTATCTTTAGAATTACATTCCCTTCTAATGTCCTTGTATTCAATATAAATACATATTCAAAAGCTGTGCCGCATATAAATTATTTGCAGCCTTTTTTTCGTATCTTTATGTAATGGATGCACTTACAGACAGATTACAACTTCATAAATTTAAAGATGTTTATATTTTAAACAAACCTTCTGTTTTTGAAGATGACTTTTCTGAAGCAAAGTATCCTGAGTCATTACTACATACCTCTTGTGTTGATTGTGCATTAGTATTTGTGCGCACAAAAGACGATTTTATAAATCAAATGCTAACCTTATTTCCTCGTTTACAAGACTATTCTATACTTTGGGTAGTTTACCCAATTGGCACAACAAAAAAAGAGTTAGCAAACTTACACTTTGAATTTGATTGGGATTTCTTAGGTGATTATCGCTTACAACCTACTCGGCAAATTAATGTAAACAATAGCTGGAATGCTATTAAATTAAAAAAGACTGAAATTTAAAAACAAAAAACGAGACAGATAATCAGTCTCGCTTTTTGTATCTTATTTATGTTATTCTTTATTTAAAGAATGAATCTACAAATTCATATTTATTAAACACTTGTAAATCGTCTACACCTTCACCAACTCCAATATATTTTACTGGAATTTGAAATTGATCAGAAATTCCAATCACAACACCACCTTTTGCAGTACCATCTAATTTTGTCACTGCTAATGATGTTACTTCAGTTGCTGCCGTAAACTGTTTAGCTTGTTCGAAAGCGTTTTGCCCAGTAGACCCATCTAAAACTAATAATACGTCATGTGGTGCATCGCCAACAACTTTTTGCATTACACGTTTAATTTTTGTCAACTCATTCATCAAGTTGATTTTATTGTGTAATCGTCCAGCAGTATCAATAATAATCACATCTGCATTTTGAGCTACACCAGATTCTAAGGTATCAAAAGCCACTGAAGCGGGATCACTACCCATTTCTTGTTTCACCAACGGCACGTCTACTCTATCTGCCCAAACTTGTAATTGATCAATTGCAGCGGCTCTAAATGTATCTGCTGCCCCTAACACAACATTTAAGCCTTGGTTTTTAAACTGATTTGCCAACTTACCTATAGTCGTTGTTTTACCAGCACCATTAACCCCAACTACCATTAACACATATGGTTTATGTTGCTTTGGAATACTAAAGTCTTTTTCTTCACCAGAGTTTGTTTCTGATAATAAAGCTGCTATTTCTTCTCTTAGAATTTTATTAAGCTCATCAGTTCCTAAATACTTATCTTTAGCTATACGTGCTTCAATTCTATCAATAACCTTCAGAGTTGTTTCTACACCAACATCACTTGATACAAGAACCTCTTCTAAATTATCTAAGACATCATCATCAACTTTAGATTTACCAGCAACGGCTTTACTTAATTTAGAAAGAAATGACGTGTTTGTTTTCTCTAAACCTTTGTCTAAAGTTTCCTTTTTATCTTTTGAAAATATCTTTTTAAAAAAACTCATAATTCTATTTTATTATTACTACAATATAACAAAAAAGGCTCCAAAAAGACGTTTATGCTATATTGTCAGTAAACACAAAAAGCTACTTTCTTAAAACAGAAAGTAGCTAGATATTGTATATAACTAAAAAATTATTTTTTAGCTAACCAGTCCTTTACTTGTTCTGGTTGCATAACAGCTTCAACAAATGTGTAAGCTCCTGTTTTAGGAGACTTTACCATTTTAACTGCTTTACTTAATCTTTTAGATCCTGTCTGTAACGTTGCTACTGATTTCTTTGCCATGACTAAACTTATTTAATTTCTTTATGAACAGTCATTTTTTTCAAGATAGAGTTAAATTTCTTTATCTCTAATCTATCTGGAGTGTTCTTTTTGTTTTTTGTTGTAATGTATCTTGAAGTTCCAGGTTGACCTGAAGCTTTATGTTCTGTACATTCTAAAATTACTTGGACTCTATTACCTTTCTTTGCCATTTCTCTTGTCTTTTAAACTTTAAATTACTTGTTTAAAAATCCTTTTGCTCTAGCCTCTTTAATCACTGCAGCAATTCCTTTTTTGTTGATAGTTTTCAACGCAGCAGCAGAAACTTTTAATGTAATCCACTTATCCTCTTCTGGAATATAAAAACGTTTCTTTAATAGATTAGCGTTAAATTTACGCTTTGTTCTATTCATTGCATGAGAAACATTGTTCCCAACCATTGCTTTTTTTCCAGTAAGTTCACAAATTCTTGACATTTCTACTTTCTTTAGTTATTTCTAAACGAGGTGCAAATTTAGTGCTTTTCATTAATTACACAAAGAAAAAACCTAAAATATTTCAAGTATTTTTACTTTAGTCCTCTTTTTACTCAAATTACAACCTATAAGCACTACAAACACCGCTATTTAACATTTTTAATTTCTTTAATTAACAGTTCAAAAGCTTTGTTTTTTGCGCGTTCAATTACTCGAAATCTGTTAGTTCCGAAGTTAAACTCTTCAACTATTATTTTTTCTGACGAAGCAATCGCGATAAAAACAGTGCCAATTTCAGCATCAGAATCACCTTTTGTCGGCCCAGCATTTCCTGTCGTTGCAATTGCATAATCTGACTTAAATTGTTCTTTTACCTTCAAAGCCATTTCATGAGCTACTGTTTCACTTACAACTGAATTATTTTTTATAAGATCAGAACCTATCTTTAAAACAGATGATTTCGTTTCTGTTTGATAAGTGACCATACCTCCTTTAAAAAAACCAGAAACACCCTCGTGTCGTGTGATACAAGATGCTATTAATCCTCCTGTACAACTTTCTGCAATTGCTAATGTTTGTTGTTTTTCAAGAAACAATTTTTTAATTACTGTTTCTGGCGATTCATCATCATAACCAATAATTAATTCACTTATCAGTTTTTCAAGCTTCTCTAACTCGGAATTTACTACGGTTTCAACTTTATTTTTTTCAGAACCAGTTGCAGATAAGCGTAATCTAACTACACCTAAACCTGGCAAATATGCTAATTTAACCATAGGTGGTAATGCCTCTTCCCAGCTAGAGAGCCGTTCTGCTAAAACACTTTCTGCTTCTCCTTGGGTAATAACAGTCTTATGAAGTATAAACGGAGTTTTAAACTCTGAAACCAGTCTAGGAATCACCTCATCAGTTATTAAAGCTATCATTTCATAAGGCACCCCAGGTAAAGAAATAATTATTTTTCCTTTTTTATTAAAATACATTCCTGGTGCTGTACCATTTGAATTGTGTAACACCTCAGCTTTTGAAGGTATTAAAGCTTGTGCTTTATTCGAATCATTTATCGGCACATCAAATTTTGACAACAAATCCGTTACATGCTCTAAAACCGCTGTGTTTTCAATTAACTTGTCATTAAAATACTCGCAAAGTGTGAGTTTAGTAATATCGTCTTTTGTTGGTCCTAATCCTCCAGTAATTATTATAATATCTGCTCTTGATTCTGCTTCTTTTAATGCTGTTAAAATATGAAGTTTATCATCTTGTATTGAAGATATTTGGTGTACTGTAACGCCTATCTTATTAAGTTCTTTTCCTATAAAAGCAGAATTAGAATCAACTATTTGACCAATTAGGATTTCATCTCCAATAGTTATTATTTCGGCTTTCATTATAGTTTAAAATCAGATTTCAACTCTGCTGAAACAACTTTAACAACTGCGTTTAAACGCTCAAACTCGGCAGTAATTTTTTTATCTTTTTGCTCAAATCTCCCCCAATCTTGAATTACCAAAACATCTTCAAACACGGGGATATCGAACAACTGAATAGTAGGCTTAATTTTATGAGCATTCTGATATACTTTTGTAAAATCATTGTCCTTCAACCCTATTTCAATTTGCGACACCGCTTCAGGAACTTCTTCTAAAAAAGCAGCAGCAATTGCAGCAATAAAATCAACATCACCAGAAGCGAGCTCTCTTACTTTATCTAACTTATAATTCACTTTCATACAATTATATTTATGCTGTACTAATTACTTAACTCTGATTGAAAACAACTTTTCATCTTCTAAAAAAGCCCTCTAATTCATCATTAGGTTTAACCTTACCTACACCAGATGGTGTACCTGTAAAGATTATATCCCCAATTTTTAACGTAAAGTATTGTGACACGTAAGCAATAATTTCATCTATCTTCCAAAGCATGTTAGCTGTATTTCCAATTTGTACTTTATCTCCGTTTTTTTCTAAATGAAAGTTTAACGTATCCATTGATTCAAACTGATTTTTATCAACCCAATTCCCCACAACAGCTGCACCATCAAAACTTTTAGCTTTTTCCCAAGGCAAGCCTTTAGCTTTTAATTTAGCTTGTAAATCACGTGCTGTAAAATCAATCCCTAAACCTATTTGACTGTAATATTTATGAGAAAACTTAGAATCTATATACTTCCCTATTCTATCTATTTTCACCAAAACCTCAACTTCATGATGCACATCATCACTAAAATCAGGAATAAAAAACGGTTGTTTTTTCAATAAAATAGATGTGTCTGGCTTTAAAAACACCACAGGTTCTGTAGGACGTTCATTGGCCAATTCTTCAATATGCTCAGTATAATTTCTACCGATACAAATTATTTTCATCAGTTAAAATTTATTTGTTAGTTGACGTAATTTAATAGCTGTCAATACTTTTTTAGTATATAATGGGAAATCTGCGTTTTGAATCCAATTGTAATAACCAGGTTCGCTTTGCAATACGTCTTCAACTAGTCTTCCTTTGTTTTTACCAAAGCTAAACGTTTCTTGACCTTCTTTATTGTAAACTATAAACCCCGCAAAATCTGCACTTTTTTTACGTGTGCTAAACTCACTTAAATCTTTAATGTTATTTTCTAAATCTGGATAACGTTCCAATTGCGCTAATAAAATTTCATAAGTAGCATTGGTATCTACTGCTGCAGAATGTGCCCCATCAAGATCTTTACCACAGTAAAATTTATATCCAGCACTTAATGTACGTTGTTCTTTTTTATGAAAGATAGTCTGCACATCTACAGTTACCGTATTCTTCATATCGAAATCAATTTCTGCACGTAACATTTCTTCTGCTAATAATGGAATATCAAAACGGTCAGAATTAAAACCTGCCAAATCAGAGTCTTTTATCATTTGATACACAACTGGTGCCAACTCTTTAAATATTGGTTCATTAGCAACTTTTTCATCAGTAATCCCGTGAACTGCTGTAGTTTCAGCTGGTATTTTCATTTCCGGATTTACCAACCACGTTTTACTTTCTTTATTACCATTTGGAAACACTTTTAATATAGATATTTCCACTATTCTATCTTTTGACACCTGAATACCTGTTGTTTCTAGATCGAAAAAACAAATAGGCTTATATAACTTTAACTCCATTAACACATGTATTTATCAACAAATATACAATGTATTTTAGTAGATGCCTGCCAAAAAATCATTATCTTTAAGTTGCCTATTTATCAATTTCCATTGATATTATAACACCAAATTAACCACTTCCTACTTGGTTATTTAAGTTTTAACCTTACACTTCACCATAATTATAGTGTTGCCAATTATTGATTTATGAAAAAATTAATACCCATAGTTTGTTTTATATTTACTTGTTTCTGCTGTTTTAGTCAACAACAAGAAGCTATAACTATCATTCAAAAAAACACAAAACATCACATTAAATTATTTGCAGTAAACCACACTCCTGGTGCGAAAAAAATATTGGTTGAGCTCGATGCCTTTGGCTTTAGAAGAAAATCATTTCAACCTATCTATAAAACAATTAATGCTAATGATACGCTTTTATTGACAACTTTAGTGAAACGTAGCAATGTAGGCTTAAAGCTAAATTACGAATTGTATTATGATACCAGATTAGAACTACACCAGTTGCAACAGTCTAAAAAAAAGAAAGCACAAAAAAAGCGCACTTAATATAGTGCGCTTTTTAACTGTATGATTCTATATAATTTTAGAAATCTCTATTGACATCCCAAGCTTCTAGATAATCTGCAACACATTTAGCAAACATACCTCCTAAAGCACCGTCAATAACTCTGTGGTCATATGAGTGAGATAAGTACATTTTCATTCGTATACCAATAAAATCACCTTCTGGTGTTTCAATTACAGCTGGTGTTTTACGAATAGAACCTAAAGCTAAAATCCCTACTTGTGGTTGATTGATAATTGGCGTACCCATGATACTTCCGAAGTTACCAACATTTGTTACTGTATAAGTACCACCTTGAATATCATCCGGACTTAACTTACCAGCCCTTGCAGTATTAGCTAAGTTGTTAACAGCTTTTGCCATTCCAACAAGGTTTAATTGATCAGCATTTTTAATTACTGGCACAATTAAATTCCCATCAGGTAAAGCTGCTGCCATACCTAAATTAATATTTTTACGTTGAATGATATTATCACCATCAATAGACACATTCATTCCAGGGTATTTCTTTAACGCATGTGCAACAGCCTCCATAAAGATTGGTGTGAATGTTAACTTCTCACCTTCTCTTTTTTGGAATGCATCTTTAACTTTCGCTCTCCAGTTCCAAATATTAGTCACATCACACTCTACAAAAGATTGCACATGTGCAGAAGTTTGCACAGAGTTAACCATATGACCAGAAATCAGTTTACGCATTCTAGACATTGCCACAACCTCATCACCTTCTTGTAAAGTAACCGAAGTCTTTACTGGTGCTTTTGGAGCAGCAGGTTTTGTAGGAGCTACTGTTTTAGGTGTAGCTGGCGTTGCAACTGGAGCATTACCTCTATTCTTAAGATATGCCAACATGTCGTTTTTAGTTACACGTCCGTCTTTACCAGAACCATTAATTGCTTCAAGTTCTGCTAATGAAACCCCTTCTTCCTTTGCCATATTTTTAACTAATGGCGAATAGAATTTATCAGAATCAGAAAAATCAGCTACAGCCGCAACCGAATCTTTAGCTTCTACAATTGTTTTTTCAATTTCTGCAACCGCAGCAGGAGCGGTATCTTGTTTAGGCTCAGAAACAGTAACGCTACCTTCACCTTCAGTTTCTATAATTGCAATTGTTTGCCCTACAGCAACAACATCATCAATATTAAAAAGTACTTCAACTAAAACACCATTCACTTCTGATGGTACTTCAGAATCTACTTTATCTGTAGCTATTTCTAGAACCGGCTCATCCATTTCAATGGTGTCACCAACTTCTTTTAACCAAGATGTTATGGTTGCTTCTGCAACACTTTCTCCCATTTTAGGAAGTTTTAATTCAAACTTTGCCATATTCTTAAAGTATAAGTGAATTATTAATTTCAGTCTGCGAATTTAATAAATAAAAATAGAAAAAGTTAAGATTTAAACAATAAAATTAGCTCATAAACCTAACCTCTCCTCTACTCTTTGAACTCTTGCTTCCTATTGAAAAACCGGAGTTGTTTAATAAAATTTTATAATAATTGTCTTGCCTTGAGAACAACTCAATCATTTGCTTAAATGATTGTTGCTCTGTACTCAACGTTTTTTCTGGCCTATCTTTCAAACTTTTCTCTTTAAAGAAAACATTAAATAAAGGGATAATTTTCACTCCTACGTTTACTACAATATCAAACAAGATATTTGTGTTAAAGTACTTTTGATAAAACAATTGCATTGCGCCATAAAAACGCTTTGCATACACTGCATCTTTTAATGTGCTCTCTCCTTTATAATGTATCACGGTAGTTTTACCATAATAGTAATTATCATACCCTTTGTTAATAACACTATATGATAAATCGATATCTTCACCATACATAAAATACCGCTCATCAAAACCACCAACTTCTTGATATACTTGTTTTGATAACAACATAAATGCTCCCACAAAAATTGGTACCTTAGCTACATCTTCCTCCATTACTTCAGAAACATAATAACCTTTAGATAATCCAAAAAGTTTTTTGATTGCTATTCGCGGTGTTGGCACATGCCGTTTACTTTCTGGAAGAAATTGACCTGAACCATCGATAAGTTTACAACTTACAATTCCTAAATTTTGCTGAGTTTCTACAAATGATAGTAATTCTGTAAATGTATCTTCTGCAACAACTGTGTCAGGATTTAAAATACATACATATTCTCCTTGTGCAGTTGCAACTCCTTGATTATTTGCTTTTGAAAAGCCAATATTTTCATTATTAGGGATAAGTGTGACATCAGGAAATAATTCCGACACCATTTCACAACTATTATCTGGAGACTTATTATCAACCACAATTATCTCAGCATCTATTGATATTATTGCAGCCTGTACACTTCTTAGACATAATTCTAAAAAATAACGCACATTATAATTTACAATAATTACTGATAGCTTCATTTAAGTGATTTGCATTTAATTTCTGGATAAATATACTTCAAATTTCGAAGTAGTAAATAAAAATAGTTAGAGTATTATGTAACAAATAGCCATAAATTTTGTCTTATCTACAAATCAAAACAAAAACTTAGAAATGAGAAAAATTACTCTTGCTGTATTATCGCTATCGTTTTTAGTAGCGTGTAAATCACAAAAAACGACTACAACTAAAAAAATAGCTACTGAAACATCAGTAAACATTAACTTAAACACTATCATTGATGATAAAGTACAGGTAGAAATGACGCCTATTGGTTTCACAACTACATCTGCAACTTTTCATATCCCTAAAACAGTTCCTGGAACATATTCTACGGACAACTACGGAAAATATATTGAAAACTTCAAAGCTTTAGACGCTAGCGGTAATGAACTAACTGTAACTCATACAGATGACAATTCATGGCAGATAGACAATGCAAAAGCCATTTCAAAAATCACCTACTTAGTTAATGACACCTACGATATTGAAGGAACGCACGATGTGTTTTCTCCAGCCGGAACTAACATCTTAGAAGGAAAAAACTTCATGTTAAACCTTCACGGATTTGTAGGATACTTTAAAGAACACCAAGAGTTACCATATAAAATCAACATTACACATCCTGCTAACTTAATAGGAAACACTTCTCTAACTGATGTTGACCCTGCTGTAGATAAAGATACATTTATCGCTAAAAGATATTTTGAAGTTACTGATAATCCAATCATGTATGCTGAGCCAAACAATGCTACATTCAAAGTTGGAAACATGGAAATTTTGTTAAGTGTATACTCTCCAAGTAACACTTTGAAAGCTTCAGACTTGAAAGAGAAAATGGAGACAATGATGAATGCTCAAAAAACATTTTTAGGTGAAGTTGACGCAACTAAAAAATATGCAATCTTATTGTATATGTCAACTATGCAAGATGATGCTAACGGATTTGGAGCTTTAGAGCACCATACATCTACAACTGTTGTTTTTCCTGAAATGATGCCTGCTCAAGCTTTAGCAGAATCAATGAAAGATGTTGTAGCTCATGAGTTTTTTCATATTCTAACACCATTATCTGTTCATTCTGAAGAGATTCATAATTTTGATTATAGTGACCCAAAAATGTCTGAACACTTATGGATGTATGAAGGAGTAACCGAGTACTTCGCTAACTTATTTCAAGTAAATCAAGATTTAATTGATGAGTATGAATTTTACGGTAGAGTTTTAGGAAAAATTAACGGGTCAAAGCGTTACAATGATGCTATGTCTTTTACTAAAATGAGTAAAAACATTTTAGAAGAGCCATACAAACCAAACTACGCAAACGTTTATGAAAAAGGCGCATTAATTGGTATGTGTATTGATCTAATTATCAGAGAAGAAAGCAATGGTGAACATGGAATATTAGACATGATGAAAACATTATCAGCTAAATATGGTGTTGAAAAACCATTTATTGATGCTGTTTTATTTGATGATATTACTGGAATTACTTATCCAGAAGTAAGAACATTTATTAACACCCATGTGGTTGGTGATACACCAATTGATTATGATTCTTTCTTCAAAAAATTAGGTTTAAGCATGCAAAGTAAAGAAGCAAAAACTGGTTACTTACTTAAGGATATGCAAACGCCTTATATTTCTGCAGATCAAAAAACAAAAGAAGTATTTTTCTTAACTCAAACTAATTCATTTTTAACAACTTTAGGTGTTAAACCAAATGATAGATTAGTATCAATCGACGGTACCGATTACAATTTAACTAACATTCAAGCCTTAGTTGGTACTTCTTTCGGATGGTCAGTTGGTGATGCTATTAAAATGGTTGTAAAAAGAGAAGGAAAAGAAATTACTTTAGAAGGAAAAGTTATTGAACCAATGGGTACTTCATATACTCTGGCTCCAGATGATTTACCTGCTACAGACAAACGCGTCATACTAAGAAACGCTTGGATCAAAAACTAATTCATCTTTTAAAATAATACATTCCAAAACGCCATCAGATCATTCAATTCTGATGGCGTTTTGTTGTTTCTCTAGTTGTTTTCCTAAAATCCTCTTAAAAAAAACGGCATCCTAAGTTTTTTAGTTATTTTTGAGCATATAAATTTTTCAGCTTGAAATTACATCTTTCTACATATATAGTCATATTCTTATGCTTCAATTGCATGTTAAGCTTTTCTCAGGAAAAGAAGAAAATTAGAGTTACCGCGCCTTACTACGATAAAAATGAGGCAGAATTTCCAGGAGCAACTATATTAACACGTAACAGCAAACGACAAATCTATATTGAACATGATGGTATAGAAATGTGGTGCGATAAAGCATACCATTATTCAAAAGAAGATTCTATTTCTGCTTTCGGAAAAGTCTTAATTAAACAAGGCGACACTATAAAACTGACTAGTAAGGTTGCCAATTACAGCGGAAAAACCCAATTAGCATTTACTGCTGGAGATGTTCTTTTAACTGAACCAAAATCAACCCTTAGAACAGATACTTTATATTTTGATAAAATAAAACAACAAGCCTACTATAAAACTGGTGGTGTTGTACATCATGAAGATAATGTAATCAACAGTTATATCGGGAAATACAACATGGAAAGTCAGAAATACCAATTTATAGGTGATGTTGACATTAAAAACCCAGAGTATACTTTAAACTCAAGTCAGTTAGATTTCTATTCTAATTCTGGAGTAGCGTATATGTACGGAAAATCTGTCATTAAACACAAAAACACAACTATTCATTGTGAACGAGGTTATTATGACACCAATGCCGATTTAGGATATTTCGTTAAAAACTCGAAAATATTTTACAACAACAGAATTGTAGAAGGCGATAGTTTATATTTCAACCAAAAAACAAATTTCGCATCAGCAACAAATAATATAAAAATCACAGATACTATTAATAAAAGCATAGTCACTGGTCATTACGCAGAAGTCTATAAAGCAAAAGATTCTGTTTTTATTACAAAAAGAGCTCTTGTAAAATCATTCCAACAAAATGACTCACTTTATATTCATGCAGATACCTTAATGATCACTGGTAAAGCAAAAGAACGTATTATTAGAGGATTTAAAAACGCACGTTTATTTAAAACTGATATGAACGGGAAATGTGACTCCATTCATATCAATCAAAAAACTGGTGTTACAAAACTAATTCATAAACCAGTAATTTGGTCTGGTAATAGCCAAATGACTGGTGATACAATTCAGCTAATCAACAATATTAGAACAGACAAATTAGATTCCTTAAAGGTATTTTACAACACCTTTATTATTCATAAAGATTCTATAGATGGGTTTAATCAAGTAAAAGGAAAAGAACTTATCGGTCTGTTTAATAAAGAAAATGAACTCTATAATGTTGATATCAACAAAAACGCAGAACATATTCAATACTCCAGAAAAGATAACGGTGAACTTATAGGAATAAGTAAAACTTTGAGTAGTTCTATAAATTTAGGATTTGTAAACAATGAAATTGAAGAAGCTACTTATATCGGTAGTCCAGAAGGTGATTTAACACCAGACTCCATGTATCCAAAAAACGCTCGAAAGCTAAGAGGTTTTAATTGGCGAGGCGATGAACGTATTCTCTCTGTAGAAGACTTATTTAAAGACGACCCTCCGTTAGAATTAGTAAAAATCAAAGGTTTAGAAGAACGTGTTTTAGAACCGAAAGATGACGAATTACGAAGCATTTCCAAAGCAAAAAAAACTACTAAACCAAAGCTTTTACAACCAGAAATTACACCAATAAAAAAGAAAAAACATTTTAAAAAGAAATTTAATCCAAAGTTTAAGACGTCAAAAAAGAGAACATCTCTTATAAAAAATGATTAACTTTTATGACAACTGATTTTTTAAAATACCAAGCACAAACTACACCCCACCCTTTAGCATTAGAAATTTCTCATGCTAAAGGAAGTTACATTTATGACACTTCTAGCAAACGCTATTTAGACTTTGTTGCTGGCGTTTCTGCGTGTACATTAGGACATCAACATCCGAAAGTTACAAACGCCATCAAAACACAATTGGACAAATACACACATGTTATGGTATATGGTGAGTATGTTCAAACACCATCAGTACAACTGGCAAAGCTACTAGCAAGTCATTTACCAGAATATTTAGAGAAAACATATCTAGTAAATTCAGGTACAGAAGCCATTGAAGGGGCTATGAAACTTGCTAAACGCGCCACGGGACGTAGTGAAATCATTGCTGCTAAAAACGCGTATCACGGTAACACCCAAGGCGCAATGAGCATAATGGGTTTCGAAGAGCGCAAGCAAGCATTCAGACCTCTATTACCAGATGTAAATTTTATTGAGTTTAATAATACTGATGAACTTTTAAAAATCACAACAAAAACAGCTGCTGTCGTTTTAGAAACTATTCAAGGTGGCGCTGGTTTTATTGAACCAATAAATAACTACTTAGCAAAAGTAAAGCAACGCTGTCAAGACGTTGGCGCTTTATTAATATTAGATGAAATTCAACCAGGTTTCGGACGTACGGGAAAATTGTTTGGTTTTGAACACTACAATTGCACTCCAGACATTCTGGTTATGGGAAAAGGTATGGGTGGCGGAATGCCAATTGGCGCATTTTCTGCCTCTAATAAGCTCATGACGTTATTGCAGGATAATCCAAAATTAGGACACATTACCACTTTTGGCGGTCATCCTGTCATAGCTTCTGCTGCACTCGCAACATTAAAAGAAATCACCGAAAGCAACTTAATGCAAGAGGCAATAGAAAAAGAAGCATTAATACGAAAGCACCTTGCTCATCCTCTCATAAAAGAGATTCGTGGTAAAGGCCTCATGCTTGCCGCACTAGTTGACAATGCTGAACTTTGTAGTAGTATCATCTTAAAATGTCAAGACAACGGATTAATCTTATTTTGGTTATTGTTCGAACCTAAAGCCATCAGAATTACACCTCCTTTAACCATTTCTAATGATGAAATTATTGAAGGCTGCAACATAATTACCGCCATTCTCAACAAGCTACAGGACTAAACGGCTTAATTTTTGTAACTTAACATAGTAAAGGCTGTTAACTAATTTGTGAATAAGTAATAGCACAGATGAGTTTCAACAGTTATTCTTAATAGTAATTTTAAGTAACTAAAAAGAGGTGCTATGCAATTAAGCCATGATGAC
>CBCXVT010000039.1:0-55106 GCA_965178635.1 Flavobacteriaceae bacterium
CTGTGAAACTGACTTTGTTGCTATGAATGATGATTTCGTAAAGCTTGCTAAAGACTTCGCTAACTTAGCGTTAACTTGCGATACTAAAGAAGATTTCTTAGCTGCTGACTATAACGGTATGACTGTTGCTGAAAAGTTAATAGAACAAACTGGTGTAATTGGTGAGAAAATTGAAATTGGAGGGTTTAAGAAATTAAGCGCACCTTACGTTGGATCTTACATTCACGTAGGAAACAAAATCGCTTCAATCGTTGGTTTATCTGCTGCTGTAGATAAAGCTGATGTTTTAAGTAAAGATTTAGCTATGCAAGCTGCTGCAATGGAGCAACAACATTATCTTACAAAGATTTTGATGCTGAATTCGTAGCAAACGAAACAGAAGCTAGAATTGCTGTTATTGAAAAAGAAAATATTGAATTAGGACGTTTAGGAAAAACTCTTAAAAACGTACCTCAATACATTTCAATGGCACAGTTATCTGATGAAATTTTAGCTAAAGCTGAAGAAGCTGCTAAAGCTGAATTAGCTGCTGAAGGAAAACCAGAAAAAATATGGGACAGAATTCTTCCAGGAAAAATGGAACGTTTTGTTTCTGATAACACTACTCTTGATAAAGAGCAATGTTTATTAGATCAAGAATTCATTAAAGAAGCAAAACAAAATGTTGCTGAATACGTGAAAACTTACGGTGATGTATCTGTTACTGCTTTTGAAAGAGTATCTTTAGCATAAGCTATTCTTAATAAATCAATACAAATTAAAGCTTCTCAGAAATGAGAAGCTTTTTTTATGCAACAGTATTAAATACACGTAATTTTTCATCTTTACTATTGAAAAAAAGGAATTCAAATGTATATTTGCACAAATCAAACACAGTTATGCACTACAAAAGAATCCTTTTAAAACTATCCGGAGAAGCCTTAATGGGTGAACGTCAATATGGTATTGACCCAAAAAGATTAGCAGAATACGCTCAAGACATCAAGGAATTAGTTGAAAGAGGTATTGAAGTAGCTATCGTAATTGGTGGCGGTAACATCTTTAGAGGTGTTGCAGGAGCAAGTAATGGTATGGATAGAGTTCAAGGTGATTATATGGGAATGCTAGCAACCGTAATAAACGGTTTGGCATTACAAAGTGCGCTTGAAGATGCTGATGTACAAACAAGATTGCAAACAGCAATTAAAATTGAAGCTATAGCTGAACCATATATAAAAAGACGCGCCACAAGACATCTTGAAAAAGGCCGTGTTGTTATTTTTGGTTCTGGAACAGGTAATCCATATTTCACTACGGACTCTGCAGCGGTTTTACGTGCTATAGAAATTAATGCTGATGTAATTTTAAAAGGAACACGTGTAGATGGTATTTATACTGAAGACCCTGAAAAAAATCCAGATGCTAAAAAATATGATTTCATCACATTTGATGACGCCATTAAAAAAGGCTTAAAAGTAATGGATATGACTGCCTTTACATTAAGTCAAGAAAACAACTTACCAATTGTAGTGTTTGATATGAATACAAAAGGTAACCTCCTTAAAGTAGTTTTAGGAGAACAAATAGGAACTAAAGTAAATAACTAATATATTTGGCTTAGTTATTGATTTAACTCAATAAAATCTTAACTAACCAAACCCACTGGTGGGATAAAATTTTAACTTATGGAAGAGATTAATTTTATTATTGACAGCGCAAAAGAAGGAATGGATAATGCTTTAGTGCATTTAGAAAAACAATTGCGTATTATTAGAGCAGGAAAAGCATCTCCAGCAATGTTAAGCAGTATTATGGTTGACTATTACGGAGCAGCTACACCACTTGCTCAGGTTGCAAACGTAAATACTCCAGACGCGAGAACAATTACTGTACAGCCTTGGGAGAAAAACTTAATGCAAGAAATTGAAAAAGCAATTATGGTTGCTAATCTTGGATTTAATCCAATGAATAACGGAGAAAGCATTATTATTAATGTTCCCGCACCTACAGAAGAAAGAAGACGTGAGTTAGCTAAACAAGCTAAAGGTGAAGCTGAAGACGCAAAAGTAGTTGTTAGAAACAATAGAAAAGAAGCTAATAACGAAATTAAAAAACTTGATGACGCTTCTGACGATATGAAAAAAGAAGCTGAAGCATCTATTCAAACATTAACAGATGACTCTGTAAAAAAAATAGATGAAATCTACGCTCTTAAAGAAAAAGATATCATGACGGTTTAAACACCGATATCATACTATAAAAAAAACGGCTCATTTAGCCGTTTTTTTATACCTAGACTTACCTTAAAATATTTACACAAAATACCTACCTTTGTCACCCTAATAATCTAAGATGACAAAATTATTTAGTGTAGGTTTTTGGGCCGCAGTGGCTCGTATGATTTTAAAAAATAGAATCATTATTCTACTATTATTATCACTTATAACTGTAGCACTTGCTAGTCAGTTTAAACACATGCGCTTCACATATACAGAAGCTAATTTACTACCTGAAGATCATGAGATCAACAAAGAGTATTTCCAATTTTTAGATCAATTTGGCGAAGAAGGAAATTTAATTATTTTAGGTATTCAAGACGAATCGTTTTTTACACCAGAAATATTTAACGCATGGAATAATTTAGGAAAAGAATTAAATACTCATAAAGATGTTTCATTAGTTGTTGGTGTTGGAAACATACAAACTCTCATCAAAAACAACGAAAAAAAAGCGTTTGACTTAAAACCTTTAGTTTCCGAAACTATAACATCACAAACAGAATTAGACAAGCTTAAAGCTCAGTTATACTACAACTTACCATTTTATAATAAATTCCTATACAATTCTGAATCTAACACCTTTAGAACAGCGGTTTATATCAATAAAGCCATAGTTAACAAACCCGCTCGTAAAGAACTAATAGAGAAATTTATAATCCCAAAAATTGAAGCTTTCAATACTACGCATAATCAAAAAATTCGCGTGTCAGGAATGCCTTACATTAGAACCTTAAACTCTAATACTATTATTAGCGAAATATCGTCTTTTATATTAGCTGCATTAGGGGTTACTGGGTTTATATTCTTTCTGTTTTTTAGATCATTTAGAGCAACATTTATATCGTTATTTACAGTTATTGTTGGAGTAATGTGGACTTTCGGATTCCTTGGCCTTTTGCAATATGAAATCACTGTTCTAACAGCTATTATTCCGCCATTAATTATTGTTATTGGAATTCCAAATTGTATTTTCTTGATTAACAAATACCAATCGGAAGTGAAAAAACATGGTAATCAAGCTAAATCATTACAACGTGTTATCACCAAAATTGGTAACGCGACATTAATGACAAATGTGACTACCGCAGCAGGTTTTGCGACTTTTATTTTAACAAAGAGTGATTTATTAAAAGAGTTTGGTGTAGTAGCATCATTGAGTATTCTTTCAATTTTTGTCATTTCACTATTTCTGATCCCAGTTATTTATAGTTTTATGCCATTGCCAAAAGCAAAACATTTAAAACATTTAAACAAGAGATGGATTGATGGTTTTGTCAACTGGATGGAGCACATGGTCAAAAACAAACGTATTACAATATACGCTGGAGCCGTACTTCTATTGATTGTAAGTATGATTGGAATCTTTCAGATAAAAGTGACAGGAAGTTTGATTGAAGACATGCCAAAAGACACTGAGTTTTTTAGAGACATTCGCTTTTTTGAAAAAGAATTTGACGGCATAATGCCAGTTGAATTTATGATAGATACTAAACGTAAAAAAGGGGTTATGAAACTAGCCACTTTAAAACGTATGGAAAAATTAGAAGAAGCTATCAATGACATTCCTGAATTATCAAAACCAATGTCAGTTGTTGGATTAGTAAAATATGCTAAACAAGCTTATTATAATGGTAATCCGAAGTATTACCAACTACCAACTTCACAAGAAAAGAATTTCATTTTCTCTTACGCTAAAAATGCAAATGGCGATAGTAATTTAATGAAAAGTTTTGCTGATAGTACAGGGCAATACGCACGAATAACCACATTCATGAAGGACATAAGCACCGACAGAATGGAAGCTATTGAGGCACAGTTGAAACAAAAAATATCTACCATTTTCCCTGAAGAACGCTACTCTGTAATCATGACAGGTAAAGCGTTAGTGTTTCAAAAAGGAACAAAATACTTAAGAGACAATTTATTCTTATCATTAGGTTTGGCTATTGTAATCATATCATTATTCATGGCCTATATGTTTCGTTCAGCACGAATGATTGTAGTATCACTAATACCAAACTTACTTCCTTTAGTTATTACTGCTGGTTTAATGGGCTATCTTGGTGTACCAATAAAACCCTCAACAATATTAGTCTTTAGTATCGCTTTTGGAATCTCAGTAGATGACACCATTCACTTTTTAGCGAAATACAGGCAAGAATTACAAGCACATAACTGGCAAATTAGAAAATCTGTTTATGCAGCATTACGAGAAACTGGCGTGAGTATGTTTTACACATCAATCGTACTATTCTTTGGTTTTTCTGTATTCACAATTTCGAGTTTCGGAGGAACTGTTGCATTAGGAGGATTAGTCTCTGCTACACTATTATTGGCAATGCTAGCAAATTTATTATTGCTACCATCACTACTATTGTCACTAGAAAGAAGTATTGCTAATAAAGAAGTCCTTAAAGAACCAAGTCTTAAAATCATCCCTGAAGAGGAAGATGATGAAAAATAAAAAAGCGCTAGTAAACTAGCGCTTTTACCCCAAAAACTTACTTAATAAACTGCTAAGTTTACTTATATAAGTCGCTGCAATTTATAAAAATATTAGACACTACAACATACCTGAAATCAGGTATATTTACCTCCCTATTATTAGTGAGATATGAGTGAAGAAAATAAAGTTTATTAAGTGCTTATAAAAAATTATATTTGCAATCGAGAAATCATTTTTACTATAAATGATTAAATGTTAATGATAATGCTCAACATTTAAATACGCATATAACTGCAATTAAATTGTTGATTATAAATACATAGAATTAAACACATGAAATCACTATCAGTTTCTGAATTATTAAAAGGAGAACAACTTTTACAAGAAATTACCATTAAAGGTTGGGTAAGAACTTTTAGAGCAAATAGATTTGTTGCTTTAAATGACGGGTCAACAATACACAATATTCAATGTGTTGTCGATTTTGAAAATACTGATGAAGATGTATTAAAAAGAATCACAACTGGCGCTGCTGTAGCAATTACTGGAACATTAATTGAAAGTCAAGGAAAAGGTCAATCATATGAAATAGAAGTAAAAACTATTGAAATTTTAGGTGACTCTGATCCTGAAACCTACCCTATTCAACCTAAAAAACACAGTTTTGAATTCCTAAGAGAAAATGCGCATTTAAGAACACGTACAAACACATTTAGTGCTATTATGCGTTTGCGTTCATCATTATCATTTGCGATTCATAACTATTTCAATCAGAATAATTTCTACTACATGCACACGCCAATCGTTACAGGTAGTGATGCTGAAGGTGCTGGTGAAATGTTTCAAGTGACTGGATTAGATGTAAAAAATCCACCTTTAAATGAAGAAGGCGATGTAGATTACACAAAAGACTTCTTTGGAAAAGAAACTAACTTAACGGTTTCTGGACAATTAGAGGCCGAAACTTACGCCATGTCACTAGGTAAAGTGTATACGTTTGGACCAACGTTTAGAGCTGAAAACTCTAACACATCGCGTCATTTATCTGAATTTTGGATGATTGAACCTGAAGTTGCTTTTATGGATTTAGCAGGAAATATGGATTTAGCAGAAGACTTCTTAAAATCTGTAATCAATCACATATTAGACAATAATATTGACGATTTAAAGTTCTTAGAGCAACGTCTATTAGATGAAGAAAAGAGTAAGCCTCAAAAAGACAGAAGTGAATTAAGTTTGATTGAAAAACTAAAATTTGTTGCTGACAATAACTTCAAAAGAGTAAGTTATACCGAAGCGATTGACATCTTAAAAAACTGTAAGCCAAACAAAAAGAAAAAATTCAATTATATTATTGAAGAATGGGGAGCAGACTTACAATCTGAACATGAGCGTTTTTTAGTTGAAAAACATTTCAAATGTCCAGTAATCTTATTTGACTATCCAGCAAACATCAAGGCTTTTTACATGCGTTTAAATGACGATGGCAAAACAGTTCGTGCTATGGATATCTTATTTCCAGGAATTGGAGAAATGGTTGGTGGTGCACAACGTGAGGAACGTTTAGATGTATTATTAGAAAAAATGAAAGCCATCGGAATTGATGAAAAAGAATTATGGTGGTACACTGATTTAAGAAAATATGGTTCTGCAGTACATTCTGGATTTGGTTTAGGTTTTGAACGTTTGGTTATGTTCGCTACTGGAATGGGAAATATTAGAGATGTAATTCCTTTCCCAAGAACACCACAAAACGCAGAGTTTTAGGCTCTAAAAAATAAACTCATAAAACTAACCTACAAGATTTCAAAACCTTGTAGGTTTTTTTATCTTTACAATATTATGCTAAAACAATTCTTACAGTTTAAATTATCGCAGAAGCTATCACCTCAGCAAATACAATTGATGAAGTTGATACAATTGCCTACACAAGCATTTGAACAACGTATCAAACAAGAATTAGAGGAAAATCCAGCTTTGGATGATAGCAAAGATGATTATACGGAGGATGAGTTTGATACAAATGAATATGATGATTCTTACGACAATGAATCTATTAATGCAGATGACATCAATATTGATGAGTATTTAAGTGATGATGACACACCAAGTTATCGTTTACAAGCCAACAATTACAGTGCTGATGATGAAGACAAAAGTGTGCCTTACGCATCTGGAATGACGTTTACTCAGCATTTAATAAACCAATTGAATACATTTAGTTTAAACGAGCAAGAGTATTTAATTGCTGAATTTTTAGTAGGAAGTATTGGAGATAGTGGTTACATCAGAAGAGAATTAATTGATATTGTTGACGATTTAGCCTTTACACAAGCTATTTACACCACAGAAGAAGACGTTGAAAAAGTCTTGAAAATTGTTCATAAACTAGAACCTACAGGTGTTGGCGCTCGTAACTTACAGGAATGTTTGTTATTGCAATTACAGCAAAAACAAAAAACAAAAGCTGTAGAATTAGCAACTACTATCATCAAAGAAGCTTTCGATCAATTTGCTAAAAAACATTATAAAAAATTACTGCAGAAATTCAATATCACTGAGGAAGACTTAAAAGAAGCTATCTCAGAAATTGAAAAATTAAACCCTAAACCAGGCGGAAGCTATTCTGGCAACAACAAAATTACAGAACACGTAGTTCCTGATTTTAACATCAAAATTATTGATGATAAATTAGAACTTACTTTAAACGGCAGAAACGCTCCAGAATTGCATATTTCAAATGAATATAGCAATATGCTTAAAGGCTATAAAGAAAGTAAGACAAAGTCTAAGTCACAGAAAGATGCAGTGCAGTTTATCAAACAAAAACTAGATGCTGCCAAATGGTTTATTGATGCTATAAAACAACGTCAACAAACTCTTTTTGTAACTATGTCGGCAATTATGAAATACCAAGAAGCGTATTTATTAAGTGGTGATGATATGGATTTAAAACCAATGATTCTTAAAGATATTGCTGATGAAATTGATATGGATATTTCTACGGTGTCACGAGTTGCTAACAGCAAATATGTTGACACACCGTATGGTACAAAATTAATTAAAGATTTTTTCTCTGAATCGATGAAAAATGATAAAGGTGAAGATGTATCAACAAGAGAGATAAAAACAATACTAGAATCGGTTATTGCAGAAGAGGATAAGAAAAAACCGCATACTGATGAAAAGTTAGCAAAGCTATTAAAAGAAAAAGGCTATCCAATTGCGAGAAGAACAATTGCTAAATACAGGGAACAATTGGACATTCCCGTAGCTAGGTTACGTAAAAAAATATAGGGTTTGGATAAACTGTTTTCATTCATCTCGTATATTTTTCACCCGCTATTTTTATCATTTGCCGGTGTAGGTTTATTTTATAGCCTCACGTCAAAATACTACGCATCTGAATATGTTGAAAGCAGACTCTTTCAATTATTTATCTTGACTATAATTATTCCGTTGTTAATTTTTAGAGTTTTGAAAAAGCTAAATGTAGCCAGTTCATTAATGATGGAAAACATAAAGGAAAGACGTTATCCGTTTTTAATTGCAGTAATATTAAACTTATACATCACCGTATTTATATTTAAAGATACTTCCGAACCTGAATTACATTATTTTTTTGCTGGAATAAGCTTTACAGCAATTACTTTTTTAATATTGAGTTACCTTAATTACAAAGCTAGTTTACATTCTGCCTCTATAAGCGGATTAACAATGTTTATTGTAGCACTAAGTGTTCATTACCAAATCAATTTGGTTTTTTTAATTGGAGGATTATTACTCTGCAATGGCTTAATAGCAACCTCTAGATTACATTTGAAAGCGCATACTATGCAAGAATTACTTATCGGTTTTTTTATAGGATTAGCTCCGCAATTTATGCTTATACCCTATTGGGTTTAAAACATATAAAACATTAATCCGAATTTAATTTCAGTAATATCTATTGCTTTTCCGTCTATTTTCGCATCACTTGAAAACAATTTATTCAATCCGTAAGCGATGTGAAAATTCCATGTATTCCACCCAAAACTGATATCAGCTGTGGTTTTTACTCTATTCAAATCAGGCGTATTATTTTGCTTAAAATTTCCATACCCGCCTTTGTATTTCACAATACTATTAACAACATAACCCACTTTAATTCCTGTATAAATACGCCAAAATTTATAGGACTCTGCTGATGATGTTCGCCATCTAAACTGTAAGGGAATCTCGAAAACATGAATGTTTAGTTTGTTTTTTTGGAATTCCACATCGCTATTATCAAGTATTTGATACGTAACCGAATTACCTTCTTCTTTGATGTATAAATTATGGTTGTACGAATTTGTAGAATATCCTAAGCCTATCCCAAAAGCAATATTTCTTTTTTTGTTTATTGGGAAATCTCGTATAAATCCTAAATGCAAACCACCAGACAATCCTTGTTGTGATATGCCAACAGGTTTATTTTCTAAAAAATTATAAGTTACCCCGGCATAAAATTGATCTTCTCTATACTTAGAGTCAATAACTTCTTTATTATCACCTGGAACTTCTTGAGCAAACACCCCGCCAAACAAACATAAAAAAAAGTAAAATAATCGCGTTTTCATATCAAACGAAGATACACATAAGCCTTTGTATTAACAAGTATTCTTTAGTAGTAATATCTTTATTATATTTGTTAGCGTTTGATGTAACAAACACTAGGTTTGTGCGTCATATCTAACAACTTTTAATTAATCATAACACTAATGAAGAAACACGTAATTTATATCGCTTCATTACTTTTACCTGTAACTATTATGGCGCAAAAAGTAACTTTTGAAGAGTATGACCTAGACAATGGCTTGCACGTTGTTTTACACCAAGACAATTCAGCTCCAGTTGTAACAACATCAGTAATGTACCATGTTGGTGCCAAAGATGAAAACCCAGAACGTACTGGTTTTGCTCACTTTTTTGAACATTTATTATTCGAAGGAACAAAGAATATTGGTAAAGGAAAATGGTTTGAAATTGTGACTTCTAACGGAGGTACTAACAATGCCAACACCACAGATGATAGAACATATTACTATGAAGTTTTCCCGTCAAACAGTTTAGAAGTTGGATTATGGATGGAATCTGAAAGAATGTTACACCCTGTAATTGATCAAACTGGTGTTGACACTCAAAATGAAGTTGTAAAAGAAGAGAAAAGATTACGAGTAGATAACTCTCCATACGGAAGTTTTTTAGCAGAAATAAAAAAATCTTTATTTACAAAACACCCTTACCGTTGGGCAACAATCGGTTCAATGGATCATTTAGATGCTGCAACTTTAGAAGAGTTTCAAGCATTTAACAACACGTATTACTCACCAAATAACGCTGTATTAGTTGTTGCTGGAGATCTTGATATAGCTAAAACTAAAGAAATGATTAAAGCTTATTTTGGACCAATTCCAAGAAAAGCAGATCCTAAGCGAGTAAGCATTAAAGAGGAACCTATCACTAAGGAAATAAAGGCAAAATACAACGATCCAAACATCCAAATCCCAGCTATCGTTGCAGCATACAGAACACCTTCTATGAAAACTAGAGATGCGTATGTGTTAAATATGATCTCTACTGTTTTAAGTGATGGTAAAAGTTCTCGTTTATACAAGAAATTGGTTGATGAGAAGAAAATGGCATTGCAAGTTGGAGCATTCAATGTAAGTCAAGAAGACTACGGAATGTACCTAACTTACGGATTACCATTAGGTGACACTAAACTAGAAGACTTAGTTAAAGAAATAGATGAAGAAGTTGTAAAAATTCAAAACGAATTAATTTCTGAAAGAGAATTTGAAAAGTTACAAAACAAATACGAGAATCAATTCGTAAACGCCAACTCAAGTGTTGAAGGTATTGCAAATTCATTAGCTAAATATTACATGCTATATGGCGATATTAATTTAATTAATACTGAAATTGAGATTTATAAATCTATCACTAGAGAGGAAATCAAAACTGTTGCTAAAAAATACTTAAATCCTAATCAACGTGTTCTATTAGAATACCTTCCAAAAGAAGAAAAGACAAAATAAAAATGAAAACGACGATTTTATCATTTATAGCATTAGTTTTTATGGGTATAACAACAATGCAAGGACAAATAGACAGAAGCAAGCAACCAACACCAGGAGCTGCACCAAAAATAAATATTGGGAAACCTGAATCATTTACTTTATCTAACGGATTAAAAGTAATGGTAGTAGAAAATCATAAACTACCACGTGTTTCTGTGAGTTTACGTTTAGATAATCCTCCAGTACTTGACGGAGATAAAGCAGGGATTTCAGGATTAACAGGAGCAATGCTAGGAAAAGGATCTAAAACCATCTCTAAAGATGTATTTAATGAAGAGGTTGACTACATGGGAGCAAACCTAGACATAAGTGCTAATGGTGGTTTTGCTAGCGGACTTTCTAAATACTTCGATCGTTTGTTAGAGTTAATGGCTGATGCTGCAATCAACCCTAATTTTACACAAGAAGAGTTTGATAAAGAGAAGGAAAAAACTTTAGAAAACATTAAATCAGAAGAAAAGAATGTAAAAACTGCGGCTAACCGTGTGAAGTATTTATTAGCATACGGGAAAAATCACCCATATGGTGAATATGCCTCAAAGGAAACTGTTTCAAACGTTACTTTAGCAGATGTTACTAAATTCTACCAAAACTACTTTGTGCCAGATAATGCTTATTTAGTAATTATTGGTGATGTAGATTTTAAAGACGTTAAAAAAGAGGTAAAAAAGAATTTTAGTAACTGGAGAAAAGGTTTAGCACCAGTAGTAAGCATTCCTAATCCTAAAAACGTACAGTATACTCAAATTAACTTTGTGGATATGCCAGATGCTGTACAATCAGAAATTTCTGTTGTAAATACAGTTGACTTTAAAATGACTAACGACGATTACCACGCCGCTTTAATTGCTAATAAAATTTATGGTGGTGGCTTTAATAGCATGTTAAACTTAAACTTAAGAGAAGCTAACGGTTGGACCTATGGTGCACGTTCATCTATGTCTGCAGACAGAAACTCTCAAGCTTTATTTTCTGCATCTACAAGCGTAAGAAATTCTGTAACTGACAGTGCTGTTGTTGAGACTTTAAAAGAGATGAACAACATCAGAACTAAAGATGTTACAGTTGAACAGTTAAAAAATGTAAAAGCTAAATACTTAGGTGATTTTGTTTTGGCAATGGAAAAACCACAAACAATTTCTCGCTATGCTTTAAACATTGAACTGAATAACTTACCAGCTGATTTTTACGAAACTTTCTTAGAAAAAATTAACGCAGTAACTATCGCTGATGTAAAACGAGTAGCTAACAAATACTTTTTAGCTAACAACGCAAGAATAGTTATTGCAGGAAAAGGAAGTGATGTTGTAGGAAGTTTAGAAAAAATGACTTACAACGGCAAAAAAATGCCTGTTAAGTATTTTGACAAATATGGAAACCCTACTGAAAAGCCCGTATTCTCTAAGCCAATTCCTGCTGGTGTAACCGCGCAATCTGTAATAGATTCATACTTTAAAGCTATCGGAGGAAAAGATGCCGCTAAAAAAGTTAAATCTGTTACTTTTACTGGTGACATGAATGCTATGGGACAATCTATGGCTATCAGTATGAAAAAGATGAGCCCAAATAAAACATTAACTGAAGTTTCTCATCCACAAATGGGAGTTATCATGAAACAAGTTTTTAATGGCGAAAGTGGTTATGCTGCCCAAATGGGACAACAAAAACCAATGACTGAAAAAGAAGTTGCAGAAGCAAAAACTAAGAATGCTATATTTGATGAATTATCATTAGACATGTCTAAAGTTACTTTAGAGAGTATGACAACAATAAATGGTGAAGATGCTTATAAATTAAAGGTAACTGGAGCTGATCAACCTGAATACAGGTTTTATGATGCAAAAACTGGGTATCTCTTAAAAACTGAAACTTCAAAAGAAGCTCAAGGACAGGAAATAACTGTGTCTACTGAATATGGAAACTACACACCTTCTAAAGGTTTACAATTCCCATTTAGTATGACTATTAAACAAGGTCCACAAACTTTCGGAATGATTATTAAGGTTGCCAAAGTTAACGAAAACGTAACTGAAGCAGATTTTAAATAACCATCAACAGTTTAAATAAAAAAAGCCGAAACGTATTGTTTCGGCTTTTTTTATGCTTTTTTTCTATTAGCTAAAAACACCCCTGCTAATATTATTCCTGTAGCAACCAATTGCATTATGTTTATTTTTTCGCCGTCTAGCACTCCCCAAATCAATGCTACAATAGGTATTGTATAGGTTACCGAAGATGAAAAAATAGGTGTGGACACCTGCACTAGTCTATTAAAACATACTTTAGCGATACCTGTACCAACTATAGACAACACAACAACATACAACATTGATTGATGAACTATTGGTGATGTTAATGTTTCGCTATTAAAAAACCCTGTGAAAATTAACACTATAAATGCAGGGATTGTTATCACTACAAAATTACCTGTAGCAATACTCATCGCGTTTAAATCTTGCATATACAACTTTATAATATTAACATTAAATGCATAACAAACAGATGCTATAATAACAAAAACACTAAACAAGTAATTTTGTTCCGGATTTAGGTTAGCACCACTCATAATAAGCAACAACGTTCCCAACAACCCTACAACAACACCAATAAGTTGGTTTTTATGAAAAATCATTTTAAAGAAAACACACCCAAAAATCAGTGTGTTTAGCGGAGTTAATGAATTTAAAATCGATGCTATTACGCTATCAATTTCAGTTTCTGCTAGAGCAAAACAATAAACAGGAAAAAACGTACCCAAAATTGCAGAGGCAATAATAGGTTTATAATATTGTTTTTTAATTTTTTTTAAACTCTTATATCCTATTGTAAATAAGAATATGGCGGTAAAAATAATTCGTAACGATCCTAGTTGAAATGCTGTAAGTCCGATCAACCCTTTCTTTATCAAAATAAACGAGCTCCCCCAAACTATAGAGAGCACTACAAGGAACAACCACTTTAATTTTTTATCTTCCATGATGCAAAAATGGACATTTAAACACTAAAACCAGTTGATTTTTGTAAATTTGTATATCAATTTAAAAGACTACAAATGAAAACTTTAAAACTAGCAGCTATAGCATTTGCCTTAATAGCTACAATCTCTTGTAAAAAAGAACAAACAGATACCGAAGTAGTAACTATAGAAACTACTGAAACAGCTGAAAAGAAAGCTATAGCAGAAAATGCAACTCTTGCAAAAGTTGAATTCAATGTTGAAGGTATGACATGTGCAGTGGGTTGTGCTGCAAAAATTGAAAAAAGTTTAAATAATATGGACGGTATTAAAACCGCTACCGTTGATTTTGAAACTAAAACCGCTACTGTTGAATATGACGTAGACCAAATTAACACCGATCTTTTAGCTAAACGTGTAGTTGCAAATGGAGATTACAAAGCCATCAATTTTAGCACATTACAATAGACTTAAATAATTGTATAAAAAAGCCAATTCAAAACTATGAGTTGGCTTTTTTTTATGTCTTAACTAAACTGTAATTGACTTGTGGTTGATATTTCTACTAACTTTAAACTTCTGCATAAATGTCAATGATAATATTACTGAAGAGCTGACACCTTCAATTCCTAGAATTAATAAGAGAATTTCAGGACCTCCAAAAGATCCGGCTATGTGTGATAAAAGTCGTTCTGCGAAAGTAGGTTCAATATGAAATAAATAAACCCCCATAAAAGCCACAAAAGTTAATGTAGCAATTACACCGGTAAGAATACCTACTCCAAAACCAGAAAAATACTCAAAATTATCACCTTCTAAAGACTTTTTTTTCTTAATAACAGCATAAATACCATAAGCAACAATCACGCCGTTAAGAACCCTTAACCAATGGTTGTCATGGAGCCCGATAAGTCTGATGATTAAAAAATAAGCAATTAAAGTTGCCGCAATTAGCAAGCCATATTTAACATAAAGTGCATTTGATCTCATAACTATAACATATTGATTATCAGTATTAATTTACGAATAAATAATCAATTTTTATAGATTCATTAAAACATTTTACACCATCTTAAAAGCTCTAAAACTAAAAAGAGCTGTAATTATATAAATTACAGCTCTCCTTTTGTGAAAGATTTTTTTGGGATTATCCTTCGCAACTAGTACACTCTTTCTTTTGCTTGAATTTCTGAGCAGCATTCATACTGTGTTGGTAATACATAGACTTTATACCTAATTTCCAAGCCGTCATATAAATATTATTCAGATCTTTTGTTGGCATATCTGGATGAACCATTACATTAATAGATTGTCCTTGATCAATATGGTTTTGTCTGTTGGCTGCTTGATAAATAACTGTCATTTGATCAATTTCTGGGTATGTTTTAAACACATCCTTTTCATTTTCAGATAGGAAATCTAAATGTTGTACAGAACCGTCATAATCACGGATACTTCTCCAAACATCATTTGTATTTTGACCTTTTTCTTCTAATAACTTCACTAAGAACGGATTCTTAATTGTTGTTTTAATTTTAGCAATATCTTTCACATAGCTGTTAGACCAAATTGGCTCAATACCTTGAGATACTTGTCCTAAAATAAATGCAGATGATGTTGTTGGTGCTACAGCATTTAAAGTTGTATTTCTACGACCATAACCTTTTAAAACTTCTGGTTCACCAAATAATGTTGCTAATTCTTCTGAAGCTTTATAAGATTTATCCTTAATTGCTTTAAATATTTCAGAATTTAAGTTGAATGCTTCTTGACTATCAAATGGTAACATTTTTGATTGTAATAACGAATGCCACCCTAATGCCCCTAATCCTAATGCTCTGTTTTCTTTAGCGAAATTATAAGCCTTCTCCATAAAGTCGAAAGTTAGCTTATCATCTCTATCATCAGAATCTCTAAACACTTCTAATTTTGTAATGAACTCTTCCATTACAGCATCTAAGAAATATGTTAGCGTCTCTACAGCATCTGTATCTTTCCACTTATCATAATGTAATAAGTTAATAGAAGATAAACAGCAAACAAATGACCAATTTTCATTTGATGGCAACATTATTTCTGTACACAAGTTACTTGCGTATATTTCTAAATTTTTATCTTTATAAACATCAGCAGCATTGTTATTCACGTTATCTCTAAATAAGATATATGGGTAACCTATTTCTGATCTTGATTGTAATACTTTTGCCCAAATTGTACTTTTAGCAACATCACCATCTCTCATTTCTTCCATCCACTTGTCACTTACGGTAACACCATGAGTCAACTCTTGGATAGGATTTCCTTCAGAACCAATTTCTAAAAATTCCATAACATCTGGATGATCAATAGGTAAGTAAGGTGCAAAACGTCCTCTTCTTACAGATCCTTGACTTACAACATCAACCATTTTTTCAAACAATTGCATGATGTGTACAGCTCCTGAAGATTTTCCGTTATTTTTAACAGGAGCACCTCTGTGACGTAACTTTACCAAAGTAACCAGAAGTACCACCACCTAATTTTGACATCATACCAACTTCAGATTGAGTGAATAAAATATCCCCCATATCATCTGCAATATGCGATCCAAAACAACTAATAGGCAACCCTCTTTGCTTTCCGAAGTTTGACCAAACTGGTGATGCTAAAGAGTAATACCCTTCAGCCATATACCCGTAAAATTTATCAGCAAAACCATCAATCTTTAAGATTTTTTCAGCATTTTCAGCAATCTCTCTAATTCTAGCTTCTGGGTGTTACACCTTCAGTTAGATAACCAGATTCTAAAAATTTACGACTGTTGTCCGTTAACCATTTAATTTCTGGCTGGCGGTTAGATTTTTCAGCTTTAATAGCTGCTTTTCTTGCTTCTACCAATTTATCTTGTTCAGTTAAAGTTTGGTTCTGGTTGGTTAGTACGTCTTTGTTCATATTAAAATAGGTCGTCACTGGTTATACTTTTACTTCTTTTGGTGTAGGCGATAGATCTTTTTACGAAGAAATCTCCGTGTTTTGTCCCAATAATCTCATCGTCAAACCAATCTGTTTCTGATACTAATTTTTCGTCTATATCGAATACTTTCCCGATATTGATGCTCTCTAAAGATTTATTAAATCTGTTTTTTATAAACTCATTAATAACTGTTTTTGGCAAGAAGTCTAATTCACCATCTTCAAAAATCCAATCGATAATTTTACTTTCTGCTTCAAAAGCTCTCTACATAATTCTTGAGTTAATAACTCGTATTCTTTATTAAACCACGTTGGGTTTTCTTGCTTGATAATTTTAATCACATCAATACCAAAATCACCGTGAATTTGCTCTTCTTTTGATGTTGCCTCAACAACATTAGAAATTCCTTTAAGAACATTCTTATGTTTGTTAAACGCCATAATTATTAAAAATTGAGAGAATAAAGACACATGCTCAATAAATAATGAGAATAATAAAATTGACTCTGCAAACTCCTTATTATCTTCACTCTTTGCATTTTTTACAGCCGTTTCTAAATAATGAACACGTCTCATTATTACAGGCTTCTTTTTTAAGCTCTTGAACTCATTATTCAATCCTAAAATTTCTAACAAGTGAGAATAGGCATCATGATGACGTACTTCACTTTCAGCAAATGTTGCACCTACAGATCCAATTTCTGGTTTAGGCATTTTATTATAAATATCACCCCAAAATGTTTTTACAGCAACCTCTATTTGAGAAATAGCCAACATTGTGTTTTTTATTGCACTACGTTCTGTATCATTCAGTCCCGTTTTAAAATCCTGAATATCACTTGTGTAATTAAATTCTGTATGAATCCAATATGAATGTCGTATTGCATCAACATAATCATTCAATTGCGGATACTCATATGGTTTTAAATTGATACGTTTTTCAAAAATATTTGTAGCCCTACTTCTTGCTTGTTCATTTCTGTATAATATATATGCTTTAGCTACATTAGGAAACGCACTTTGCATTAATGTATCTTCAACAATATCTTGAACTTGCTCTACAGTAGGAATATAGTTGACATGGTTATTCTTTCTTTCTAAAAGCGCTTTTAATACATTTTGAGAAATCATTTCAGCATCAGACCTGCTTCCGTTATCTACAGATATCATTGCCTTTTCAATTGCATTTGTGATTTTGTTTAAAACAAATTCACTCGTTTCATAATCTCTCTTTATTATATGTGTAATTTCCATAGTTATTTAACTAAAACAGTCAATCTATTAACGACCAATACCAATTCTATTAGCCAAAATTTATTAATTCTTAAAACAAGCTTTTAATTTTTCTTTTTCTATTTGGGGATGAAAAAGAGTCTTTTTTAGTATTTGAAAAAAGACAAAATATAATTTGTTTTCTGTTATACAAATATTCAAAAACTGATTAGATATTTCGCAAAAAAACTATCAGAGCTTTTCAACAAGTTTTTAACAAAATAGCTAAACCCTTGTGTTTATTGACCTTAACAAAGTTAAAGTCTAATACGCTGAAATACAAATGATTATAATTACAGTTTGTCGATGACAAGCAATAAAATAAGGGGGTTTAACAAATGTTAAGTTACAGTTATTTTGTATGGTTTTTAGCAATTAACTCTAACTCTTCGTACCACTCTTCTCCGAACTTTCTAATTAAAGGTTCTTTTAAAAATTTATACGTCGGAACTTTCTGCTCTTCACCTAAAGCACATGCATCATTACAAATAGACCAACTATGGTAATTTACTGCAGAAAACGAACTGTAATTTTGAATCCTTACTGGGTATAAATGACACGAAATAGGTTTCTTCCATGTTGTCTCCCCTGCTAAGTAAGCAGCTTCAATCCCGCATAATGCCGTTTTTTTATCGTCAAAAACCACATATGCACATTCAGCACCATTAACTAGTGGCGTTTCTAAATCTCCTAAATCCGTAGTAATTGTAGCGCCTTGCTTTTCAATTGCATCAATTCCTTCTTGTCGCAAAAAAGGTTTTACTTTAGGGTAAATTTCGTTCATGATTGCAACCTCATCTGCATCTAATGGCGCTCCAGCTTCACCAGCAATACAACACTCTCCTTTACAGGCAGATAAATTGCACACAAACTCTTTTTCAATAACATCTTCAGAAACAATTGTTTTACCTATTTGAAACATCTGGATTCGTTTTTTTGACTAAATTAGTATGCAAAAGTAACGCTTTTAGTGGTTTATTATAATGACAAATTAATTATTAAAGTATAATTTTGCACAAAAATTCAGACACATGACAATTGACATCATTGAAATTGCAAAAGCAAGTATGGTTTTATTTGCTGTTATAGATATCATTGGCTCTCTGCCAATAGTAGTAAAACTTAAAACCGCTGCTGGTGGAACACTAAGCAGCGGAAAAGCATCAATAGTTGCTGGTGGAATTATGCTTTTATTCTTAGTTGTTGGAGAAAAAATACTAAGTTTCATTGGTATTGATGCGGCATCATTTGGTATTGCAGGATCATTTATCATCTTTTTTATGGCTCTTGAAATGGTGCTAGGTATTAAACTTTTTAAAGAAGACGAGAATACTGTAAAAACCGCATCAATTGTCCCGCTTGCTTTTCCTTTAATTGCCGGAGCCGGAAGTATGACATCTATTTTATCATTAAGAGCTGAGTATGAATCAATCAATATCGCTATTGCTATTGTTCTTAACATTGCATTTGTCTATTTAGTGCTAAGAATGAGTGGTTGGTTTGAACGTAAACTTGGTAAAAGTGGTATCGCTATAATCGAAAAAGTATTTGGAATTATATTACTAGCCATAGCAGTAAAATTATTTACCACTGGTATAAAAGGAATTTTTTATTAAAAACATAAGTTACACATGAAAATAGCAAGCATTATATTATCTGTTATTGCATTTGGATTAATTGCATTTAACGTTACTAAAATTAATTTTAATACTCCTTTTGAAGGTGACAGCACAATTGCTTTAATAGAAATCCTTGCTGCATTAATTGCTTTAACTCTATTAGCAATCTTCACAATCTCCAAGCGAATTGAAAAGAAGCTAAACTAATATGTTTGACCTACTAATTATTGGAGGTGGTGCAGCTGGAATGTCTTGCTCACTAATAATTGGCTCTGCTTTAGAAAAATCTTTTGCAAAAGAAAAAAAAGTTGCCTTAATTGCCCATCAAAAAGCGTCACATTTACAAAATGCACTATTCAATAATGTCTTAGGAATTCAACCCGGAACATTAGGAGAAACTATTTTAGATAGCGGCAAAAAGCAGTTGTCAAATTTATATCCTTTGCTAAATATTATTGAAGATGAGAAAGTATTAGAAATCAAGAAAAAAGATTCCCTGTTTGAGGTTATCACAAACAAGGATACATACTTTTCTGCATCTATTGTAGTTGCCACTGGTTACACACAGCCATTCACAATAAAAGGGTTAGAAAGCCATCTTATCCCTCATAAAATGGCTAAGCCAGAAAAAAACAGAGTGCAACTTAAAAACGATTATCATTTGGTTGCACCTAATTTATATGTTGCTGGTTCACTTGCGGGATGGAGAAGTCAATACGCAATTGCCTGTGGTAGTGGCGCTCAAGTTGCCACTGATATTCTCACGTCATGGAACAATGGAGATCATATAAAAATTCACGATAAAAAACACGTGTAGTTTACTATCTTTTTTTAAATTAAAAAAACCGAGCTCTTCAGCTCGGTTTTTAATCAGTGGTTTTACTTAATACGAAAAAAACTTTTTCTTATATGGTTCAAATATAGCATTATATTTTTAACATCAGTTAACAAGATTAAAAAAAATTATACTTTATTTTTTTAGCAATTCTATTACCTTTTTCACCATTTTATCATCAGTATCTTTTATTTGATACGCTAAGTTATCATCGAATAATTGTGATGCAATTGCAGCCTTTAAACAACCCTTTATTTCAGTGTCATGTGTATCAAAATCTATAATTAATTGATTCCTTGTCCTTATTCTTACGTAAGATTTATAATCCGACAATAATCTATCTGACACCTTAAAACTCTCTAAAAGCTCTTTTTTTGATAATTTGGCATAATACAATCTATCTTTCTCTAACTCATCAAAAATAAAATTATCTATCATGGCTGAATTAACAGCGAACTTTACTTTCTCATAATCCCTATCTGCATTTATTGGCACAAACACATCTGGAATTATCCCACCACCACTGTAAACAATTTTACCTTTTGGCGTCGTAAACTTCAAAGAATCTGCCACTTGAATTCTTGTAGAATCTGTTAATTCACCAGAAATATATCGCTTTGTGTATTCGTCATAATAATCAAAACCGTTTTTAGACACATAAGGCTTTTGAATTGAACGCCCTGTTGGCGTATAATACCTTGACACTGTTAAACGAATTGCACTTCCATCTCCTAATTGCATTTCTCGTTGCACTAAACCTTTCCCAAATGAACGCCTACCAACAATAGTACCTTTATCATTATCCTGTAAAGCCCCTGCTACAATTTCACTGGCAGAAGCAGACTCTTCATCAATCAGTACAAAAACACCTCCTTTTTCAAAATTACCTTTCGAAGTTGCGAAGAACTTATCAACCTCTCCTTTTTTATTTTTTGTAAACAAGATGAGCTTATCATCTTCTAAAAACTCATCAACAACTTGTTGTGCACGATCTAAAAAACCACCGGGATTACCTCTTAAGTCTAATATAAGGTTTGTCATTCCCTTTCTTTTAAGCTTCAATAATTCTTTCTTAAATTCAGTAAAAGTTGTTTCTGCAAAACGGTTAATTTTAATATACCCCAAACCATCTTCTACCATGTAAGCTATTGGCACACTTTTTAAGGCTACAACTCCACGTTTAACAGTAATTTTAATCTTTTTATCTTCGGAAGCCCTATAAATTGTAAGTGTAACTTTAGAGTCTATTTCCCCTTTTAATTTCTGAATAACTTTATCATTAGTCATCCCTGAACCATATAGCGTATCACTATTTGCTAAAAGAATTTTATCTCCAGCTTTTATCCCAGCTCTCCTACTTGGGCCATCTGCTATAGTTTTAATAATCGATATTGTATCTTTTCTAACATAAAACGACACCCCTATACCTACAAATTCGCCATTCATAGACTCCGTAACACCTTCTAAATTTTTCTTTGGAATGTAAACTGAGTGCGGATCAAGATCACCTAATATTTTATTAACTGTAACATCAACAATACTATCCGTATTGACATCATCAACATACTCATAATCAATATAATCTATTAACCTCGTGAGTTTCTGCTTGTTTGACGAATCAGCCAGCAGTGCTGTTTCTGAATTAAAATGAAATACTCCACCTAACCAAAAGCCAATTGCTAAGGTTAATCCTATAATTAGTGGTAAGTATTTCTTTTTATATACCATTTATATTTCTTCTAAGTGCACGACTTCTACGCCGGCTTTTTCTAAGAATTTTACTCCTGAATCATCTTTATATTTATCTTTATATACAACTCGTTTTATACCAGATTGATGCACTAACTTACTACATTCTTTACATGGCGACAACGTGATATATAATGTTGCGCCTTTGCAAGATTGTGTAGATGATGCAACTTTTAAAATAGCGTTTGCTTCTGCATGTAAAACATGCCATTTAGTATACCCATCTTCATCTTCACAATAATTATCAAATCCTGTTGGCGAACCGTTGTAACCATCAGAAATAATCATCCTATCTTTTACAATTATCGCGCCAACTTGTTTTCTGATACAATGAGAGAGCTTCCCCCATTCACTTGCCATTCTTATATAAGCTTTATCGTATCGTAATTGTTTTTTTTCTGGCATGCTATAATATTATGTATTACTAATCTACTAATTAATTTGTACTGTTTGTGACAAGGTTTTGTTAAAAAATCACCTAGTTAACAACATTGGTATTACTAACCCTATAATTATTGATGATATGACTACCACCCATATACGTTTTGAAACATTCAACACGTTTTGAACCAAACTACCTAATAACAATACAACTAAGACAATAATTACCTGAGCAACTTCAACACCTAAAGCAAACTCTATTAATGGTAAAAACTTATTAGACTCAGAACCTATTATCATTTTAAAATAATTAGAAAATCCTAACCCGTGGATAATCCCAAAAAACAATGTGATAAAAAACACCACACCAACTTTGGTATCTTTGATCGTTTTTCCATGAAAAAATATATTGAACAGCGCTGTAATGGCAATTGTTACAGGAATTAAAAACTCAACTAATCCACTATTTATTTTTACAATATTATAACTAGATAATATTAATGAAATTGTATGTCCCACTGTGAAAACCGTTACTAAAAACAAGATTTTTTTCCAGTTAGAAAATAAGTAGGGCGCTGCTAAAGCGGCAAGAAATAAAATATGGTCATACCCATTGATATCTAACACATGAGTAAGCCCTAATTCGAAAAATAATTGTAGTTGTTCCATGTCTCAAAACTACATAAAAAAAGCGACCAAAAGGTCGCTCAAATATGGTTTTTTAATCCCATATATAGTTCACCACAAACTATTTATTACTGTTCATAAATCTGAATATAAAATACATTAAGGTAGATAACGCGCCAATGGCAGCAACCAAATAAGTTCTTGCAGCCCATTTCAAAGCATCTTTAGCACCTGCATGTTCTTCTCTAGACAACATGTTTTTATTTTCTAACCATGCCAAAGCTCTATTACTCGCATCATACTCTACAGGAAGTGTGATTACACTAAACAACGCCATAATTCCGTATAAAACAATACCTGCTAATAACATTGTTTGTCCTAACATTGATGAAGCTGATAAGACAAATCCACCCATAATTACCCATTGCGATAGGCCTGAAGCCACATTAACCATAGGTACTATTTTAGAACGCATAGTTAACCACGAATATGCTGTAGCATGCTGAACTGCATGACCAACTTCGTGAGCAGCAACTGCTGCCGCTGCCGCATTACGCTGATTGTAAACACCCTCACTTAAATTAACTGTTTTGTTTGCTGGGTTGTAATGATCGGTTAACATACCAGATGTAGAAATCACTTTAACATCTTGAATACCATGGTCATTTAGCATTTTTTGTGCAATTTCTGCACCCGTCATACCGTTTCTTAAGTAAACTTTTGAATATGTTTTAAATTTACTTTTTAATCTATTACTCACTAACATACTAACCAAAGCAATAAGCCCAGCAATAATATAATATCCCATCATAGTTGTTATTCTTTATAAAATTATAGTAGTTGTAGGGCAAAAATCTAGCCAATTATAAAATTACAATAATTAGCTGATGTTTTGTCAGTTTTAATTTTTCCATTCTAAGCTTTCCATAAGCTTTTGAATGTCTTTTTTAAGATAGAAAGCAGCTGGAAGAATTGAATCGTAATTAGGCTTCACACTAAAATACGCCGCACCTCTAAGGAAGTGTTTTTTATTATCTGTAATATAAAACTGTACAGGAGACGCTGCGTTTCCTTCAATTTCATACACCATACCATACCCATCTTGTTCTGCATTTTCGTACAAAACCGGCTTAATACTTTCTGCTTTTTGCGTATGCTCTTGAGTTAAGTTTTGAGCATCACGTAATGAACGCTTTAGTAATTCTTCATCTACACCAAGATAGGTTAAATGTATTTTTCCTTTTAAACCAGGGTAACTCAAATTAACGCCACAATATTGTTGTTGTCCTCTTGGTTTTTCGATTTCAACTAGGTTATTAATATCGAATGTAAACGGACAATCTGACAAGTATTTTTTATAGGTAGCCTCAGGGTATTCTAATTTTAAATATCCCTTAGGTTTTGGCAATACATCATCTTTACAAGATGTAAAAATCAATGTAGCCAATAGTACGGATATAATTAAAACTTGTCTGATAATACTCTTCTTAAAATGATGATTTAAATTGCTCTAAGAAACGCACATCGTTTTCATAAAACATTCTGATATCTCCTATCTGGTGTAATAACATCGCTATACGCTCAACTCCAACTCCAAATGCAAATCCTGAGTATTCTTTTGGATCAATACCACAGTTTATAAGCACGTTTGGATCTACCATTCCGCAACCACCAATTTCTAACCAACCAGTTCCTTTTGTGATTCTGTAATCAGTTTCTGTTTTCAATCCCCAATAAATATCTACTTCTGCACTTGGCTCCGTAAATGGAAAATATGACGGACGTAAACGTATTTTTGATTTCCCAAACATCTCTTTTGTGAAATACAACAGTGTTTGTTTTAAATCAGCAAATGACACTTCTTTATCAATATACAAGCCTTCTACTTGATGAAAAATACAATGAGATCGTGCTGAAATATCTTCATTTCTAAATACACGTCCTGGAGAAATTGTACGAATAGGTGGTTTGTTATCCTCCATATAACGCACTTGTACAGAACTTGTATGCGTTCTTAATAAGATATCCGGGTCTGTTTGAATAAAAAATGTGTCCTGCATATCTCTTGCCGGATGGTATTCAGGCAAGTTTAATGCCGTAAAATTATGCCAGTCGTCTTCAATCTCTGGTCCTTCAGACACATTAAAACCGATGTTCGCAAAGATATCTATAATTTGATTTTTAACTAAAGATACTGGATGTCTTGACCCAATTTGTAAAGGTTCAGCTGGTCTAGTCAAATCACCATAAACCCCTTTATCTTCAATATTGTTTTCTAAAGCTTCATTTAAAGCGTTAACTTTTTCTTGAGCAGTAGTTTTAAGTTGGTTTATTACTTGACCAAATTCTTTTTTCTGATCATTAGCAACGTTTTTAAATTCCGCAAAGAAATCATTCAACAATCCTTTCTTTCCTAAGTATTGAATTCTAAAGCTCTCAATCTCTTCTTTGGTTTGTGCATTAAAATTTTCTGCTTCACCAATAAGTTCCTTAATCTTGTCTATCATCGTGCTCATTTTTGCGAACTGCAAATTTACAACTATTAATTCTTTATGCTATATATTCTTTTTCTAAAAAGTAGCTTACAATTGCTTCTTTCATTAATACAGATTGCTCACCTGCTTTTAAATTTGGTAATTCCTCTACTGTTGTATAATGTGGCCAACCATCGTCATCAAAAAAATCAAATTCATAATATCCGTATGGTTCTAACAACCTACAGATAGCAATATGCATTAAGTTAACCTTTTCGTCTTTTTTAAACTTTCTAGTTAGTTGCCCCAACTCTTGAATACCTACCAAATAAATAATACTGTCTAAATCTAGGGTATCTCCATCTGCAAATTGTTCAGATAGTTGTAACACAACTTTATCCCAACGTTCCTTTAATTGCTCATCTCTCGCCATATATTCAAAATATTAAGTTGCAAACTTAAGACCTTTGCCTGAAAATTCTTTTTTTTTATGGATTTTTATTCGGTAAGAAGAAAATTTTAATGCTTTTCTGGAAGCGTTAATTTTAACTGTTTGATACGTTTTTTATCTAAAGATTCAATAGTAAATATAAATCCTTCAAATGTAATTTGCTCTCCTCTTTTAGGGAACCCACCAGATATTTCTAACACAAAACCAGCAATTGTTTCTGACTCACCTTTATTTTCTTCAAATAATTCTGAATTAATATGAGTGACTTTATAAACATCTTTCAATGACGTTTTACCTTCAAACACATAATTCCTATCATCTAGTTTTGAGTATACTAAATCATCGTCATCAAACTCATCACTAATATCCCCTATAATTTCCTCAATAATATCTTCTAAAGAAACAATACCAGATGTCCCGCCATATTCATCAACCACAATTGCCAAATGCACTTTCATGTCTTGAAACTCATTCAGTAAATCATCTAACTTTTTATTTTCAGGAACAAAGAAAGGCTCTCTAATTAACTCTTGCCATTTTACTATTTTCCTGTCCAAATATGGTAATAAATCTTTAACATATAATATGCCTAAAATCTTATCCAAACTCTCTTCATACACTGGAATTCTAGAATATCCTGCTTTGGTAATTTGAGTGACAATTTCAGAAAAAGATGCTGTAATATCTAAAGCAAAAATATCAATCCTTGGGCGCATAACCTGTCTGGTATCTGTATTCCCAAAAGACACAATTCCTTTTAGCATTTTTTGCTCTTCATCTGTAGTTTCTTCTTCTGAAGTTAATTCTAAAGCTTGTGAGAGCTGATTGACATTTAAATTAGATTTTGTTTTTGCTAGTTTATCTTCTAGAAAAGTAGTTCCCATTTGCATAGGCACACTTAATACCGCAAATAGTTTTTCTAAAATCACTAACGGTCTAGCCATGAAGCCTGAAAACTTTTCATTATTTCTACTGGCATAAACTTTTGGTAAAATTTCACCAAAAAGCAATATTAAAAAAGTAACTATGACAACCTCAACAACAAAGCGAAATGTGTCAGAGAAATGATCTAATAAAACACTGCTTAATGATGCAAACAACAACACAATAGCGATGTTTATAAAGTTATTAGCAACTAATATCGTCGCCAATAACCGTTTTGGCGTGCTCAATAACTTAGCGACTAATATTCTGTTTTTAAACGTTTTTGAATCAGAATCTAATTGAGATTGTGTTAAGGAGAAAAAAGCAACTTCTGCTCCTGATATTAATGCAGAACACATTAACAAAACAACTAAAGCCACAACACTAACAAGTGCGCTGCTATTAAATGTAACTAGTGTTATTATACTTAAAAAACTGGGGTCCAATGCTATTTAGAGTTCGTTAAACTTGATTAAAATGGTAAGTCATCATTGTCGTTTGATGGCGCTTGTGGTGTAGGTTGTGCTTGCTGATTAGAGCTAGGTGCTTGACCTCCTTCAGTTTTTGGTGTTAAAAATGTAAAGTCTTGTACCTGAATTTCTGTAGAATAACGTGTGTTCCCATCTTCACCTTGCCACTGCCTAGATTTTATGCGACCTTCTACATATATTTTATCACCTTTTTTTAGGTATTTTTCGCAAATTTCAGCAGCTTTATTACGCACAACAATATTGTGCCATTCGGTATTTGTAATTCGCTCTCCTGTTTGCTTGCTTGTATATGATTCACTTGTGGCAATAGGGAAGCGCCCTACACAGTTACCACCATCAAAATAATGCATTTTTACATCATCTCCTAAGTTCCCAATCAACATTACCTTGTTTAAAGTGCTCATAATTATTTTTCGTTTATATCAAAAATAGTAAATTTTTAATTCATTTAATCACAGAATTCTTTAATAAAATTCGCAATCAATACCGGAACCGGGTAATTTTCTAATTCAGACATTGGTATTTCATCTTGCAATACCTCATTTGTAGTAGCTATCCAAAACCGTGTGTGTATGTGCTGATGTGATAATTTATGAACAATTGGCACTTCATTATATAATGACACATCAAAATGTTCCTTAAATAAATCTTGGTTACTTAATTCTTCTAAAAACGGCTGATGTTCAATGACATCTGAAGTTTCAATTAATGGAAACTCGTATAAATTTGCCCAAATACCTTTTACAGGACGTTTATTAAGAACGCTCATATTAGTATTAGAAATGGGCACTACATAATTAAAGTAGCGTTTCTTGACGTTAACTTTCTTTAACTTAACTGGTAGTTCGGCAACTTTAGCTTCTTTTAACGCCACACATTTTGTGTTAAAAACACAAGTTTTACACAAGGGTTGTTTAGGCTTACAGTGTCGCGCACCGAACTCCATTATAGCCTGGTTATTTGTGTCTGGGTTTTTCTCATCTAACAACTCTTGAGATAACTTTGAGAACAACTTTTGGCCTTCAGAAGAATTTATTGGTATATCTATACCATATAATCTAGCTAAAACACGAAACACATTACCATCTAAAACTGCTTTCGGCTCTTTGTAACAAATAGAGGCTATTGCACTAGCTGTATAATCACCTACTCCTTTTAATTTTTTTAAATCGGAATAGTTATCCGGGAAAACACCTTTCAATTCATTTGACACGTATTTTGCAGTTGCATGCAAATTTCGTGCTCTAGAATAATACCCTAGTCCTTGCCACAGCTTTAGCACCTGTTCTTCATCAGCATTAGCTAAGTCATTTACCGTTGGAAAAGCGTCAAGAAACTTCAAATAATAAGGTAAGCCTTGAGCAACTTGTGTTTGTTGTAGCATGATTTCTGATAGCCATATACGGTATGGATCAGTAGTTTCACGCCAAGGCAAATCACGCTTGTTTATTAAGTACCACTGAATGAGTGATTTAGATATATCCGACATTTTGTTTTATATTTGGCTAAATTAATTTTTTATCTGGTTAAATTTTAATCATTTAGCATTTCTGTTTGGAATTTTAATTAGTATATTTGCAGACCTAAAATTTAACAAAAAGGACTTAAATATTTAATAGAAATGACAAAAGCAGATATCGTAACTAAAATCTCAGATCAGTTAGGAATAGAAAAAGGTGATGTACAAGCAACTGTTGAATCTTTTATGAATGAGGTGAAAAACTCATTAGAAAGTGGTGACAATGTATATTTAAGAGGTTTCGGAAGTTTTATTATCAAAACTAGAGCTGAAAAAACTGGAAGAAATATTTCAAAAAACACTACAATTAAAATACCAGCACATAATATCCCTGCATTTAAGCCAGCTAAAGTATTTTTAGAAGGTGTAAAGTCAAATGTAGAAGTAAAATAAAAACGAATTATTAATCTAAAAAATTTCAAATTATGCCAAGTGGTAAAAAAAGAAAAAGACATAAGGTAGCTACGCACAAGCGTAAAAAGCGTAGAAGAGCTAACCGTCACAAGAAAAAGTAGTTTTAAAAACTACTTTTTCTTTTTTAAAAAGAATGTTCTTTGAAATAGAGTTTTAAAACTCACCGGTTTAAATACCTGTAAAAAAATGTAAATCCATCTGTACTATATAATATATGGTATGGATAAAAATTAATTAGAGTGAACAAAGAATTAATTATTAGATCCGGTTCCTCAAAAGTTGATTTTGCCTTATTAAAAGATGGAAGATTAATCGAATTGCATAAAGAAGATAACAGTGGTGCTCAATTTAATGTAGGGGATATTTTCCTTGCTAAAATTAGAAAAACTGTTCCCGGACTTAATGCTGCTTTTGTAAATGTAGGCTATGAAAAAGATGCCTTTTTACATTATCATGACTTAGGACCAAAAGTACCTTCTTTATTAAAATTCGTAAAAAGTGTAAGCACAGGTAAATTAAAAGATTTTAGTCTACAAAATTTCCCGTTTGAAAAAGAGATTGACAAAGATGGAAGCGTAAATGACGCCTTAAAATCTAATCAATCTATTTTAGTACAAATTGTAAAAGAACCAATTTCAACAAAAGGGCCTCGATTGAGTTCAGAGCTATCAATAGCTGGGCGATTCATCGTATTAGTACCTTTTTCTGATCGTGTCTCTATCTCTCAAAAAATTGAAGATAAAGCCGAAAAGAGTCGTTTAAAGAAATTAGTTCACAGCATTAAACCGAAAGGTTTTGGTGTTATAGTTCGTACCGTAGCGGAAGGCAAAAAAGTAGCCGAACTGGACAAAGACATGCAAAATTTGTTGGCCAAATGGACAGCAATGTGCAAAAAACTTCATAAAGCAGAAGTACCATCAGCAGTATTAAGTGAAATGGACAAAGCATCATCTATACTAAGAGATGTGTTTAATGATTCATTTTCAGCAATACACGTTGATGATAAAACACTTTATGGTGAAATTAAAGAAACAGTGCAACGTATTGCACCGAAGAAAGAATCTATTGTCAAGTTACATAATTCTGATGTGCCTATTTTTGAAAAATATGGAGTAGAACGTCAGATTAAATCATCTTTTGGACAAACAGTTTCCTCTAGTAAAGGAACTTATTTAGTTATTGAACACACAGAAGCGTTACACGTTATTGATGTAAACAGTGGTAACCGTTCTAACAAATCCAAAAGCCAAGAAGACACAGCTCTTGAAGTTAATATTATTGCAGCAACTGAGGTTGCAAGACAATTGAGACTGAGAGATATGGGAGGAATTATAGTTGTTGACTTTATCGACATGTCAAGTCCTGAAAACAGGAAAAAACTATTTCATCATTTAAAAGATGAAATGGAAAGCGATAAAGCAAAACATAAAATATTACCACCAAGTAAGTTTGGATTGATACAAATAACTCGACAACGTGTTAGACCAGAAATGAATATCAAAACATTAGAGAAAAATCCTAATGGCAAAAACGGAGCAGAAGTTGAAGCTCCAATTGTATTGATACAAAAAATCAGTTCTGATTTAGACAGAATATTAACCAAGAATCCTAAAAAAGTAACACTTAACGTGCATCCTTTTATAGCGGCATTCTTAAAACAAGGATTTCCATCTATACGTTCTAAATGGTTTTTAGAACATAAAAAATGGATTAAAATATTACCTAGAGATGCTTACACATACCTAGAATATCATTTTTATAATGATAAAGGAAAACGTATTAAATAAAAAAAGCCACTCAAATGAGTGGCTTTTTTTTGCGTTATACTGAAGTGAAAATTTAGTTTCCGCCTTCAACTAGTATATTATCATAATAAAAATACTCATCAGACGCCCAGGTATTTGATGTTATTCTGATGCGAAGTGTTGAGCCACTTAATCCAGAAACAGATACCTGTCCAGTTGGAAAAGTACCATCTGACGATAAAGGTGCTGTTAATGTATGATCAGCACTACCATTTCCTCCATAATCAGCAACTAAAATCCACGCACCACCATCTATAGAATATTCTATATTAACAAAATCATTTTGATTATTTGAATTATCTGTACCATGACTTGCAGGGTTATATTCTAAATCTCCTGAAGCATCAACATCTACTGAAAAACAAATTGTTGCAAAACCTGATATATTTACTACCTCTGTAGTTAATGAAACTGGGCCATCTGTGTTATTTAATTCAAATTGTTCAGATGCATTCGTATATGCGTAATCGTTATCTTGATTTAAAAAATCAGCTAAACTGTCATCAATTGTCCAGGTAACCCCACCTGGGTAATCACCGGAATTCGCTCGTGCATCTCTACCAGTATTTAAAGTATAACCTGAAAAATCTTCTAAATAAATTTGCGTATCACAAACTGCAGCAACAACTGTATTACATTTTATACTACGCCAAACCAATTGCTCAGCGTCATAAATATCCCAACACCACTTTCCGGTTATAGGATCACTCACGAATACCATTAAGCCATCATCTCTAGTTGTTGACACATCAACTGGAATAAGAGCTTGTTCAGCCTCAGTAACTACAGGCATTATAAACCCTCCTACTTTAGCCGTATCATAATTAGCTGTTTCTAAATGTAAAACCGCTGCAGAACTCGGTATTGTTGTTCCTATACCTACTTGAGAAAAAACAACATTAGTAACTAATAATAAAATAAATATAATTTTTTTCATACTTATTTATTGAACTTTAAAATTATCAAACCCAACATAGTCAGTCCCACCATTACACTGAACAATAATTTCTACATGAAAATTTGTTACAATATCTGGTATTCCAACAGAAACCGTCCCACTTGAGCCATCATTACAACCTGTACAAAGATCAACAACACCTTGCCCCACTCCATCATGAAAAATTTGATATCTAAAATAATCCCCAGCTGTATTAAAATCATTTGAGTCATAATCAAATGTAAATGTCGCCCCGGTAATTCCAGACACATCAATTTGATCGAAAGTTAAAACACCTTCACCAGTTGTACCATTCCCTTCATCATCTAAATCACGTACTCCAAAAAAATTATCAAGTTAACCCTGACAACTCAGTCCCGTCTGTTACATCATAATACCCATCTGTTCCGTTTTGAAAATAAGCAATATTTGAAGTGTACGTCCAACCAGTATTCAAATCAAAATCTTGATCAAATGACATAGGTCCAGATATAGGCATACAATACATATCTACCCAAACCATATCATTAGCATTATATATTTGCAAGCATCGTGTTGTACCATCAGACAAGTAAATCATCATACCATCATCAGTTGCAGTTACAGGAATTAATGCGCGTTCTGTCAAATCAACCACTGGCGGCATAAAACCTCCGTGGGTATTTGAGCCGTTTAAAGATTCTAAGTGTAAAACAGATGCTGGGCTCGGTGAAGTCGTATTGATACCGACTTGAGCGGATAAAAAGCCACTAAAAAATAGTAGCAAAAAAGCTATTTTCTTCATATTTTTGGGATATGTGTATTCGTAAAACCGTTGCGAATATAGTTGAATTTACCCAATAATTAAAATATAATTATCAACATATCAAAGTCTTAACCGTAACTTTACATTAGGAATTCAAATAGCTATTCATCACAATGAACTCTAAAACATATACTTTAACGGAAGCTAAACGGAAACTTGAGCAGTACTGTGTTTACCAAGATAGGTGCCATAAAGAGGTCATTGCTAAACTTAAAGAGATGCATATGATTCCTTTAGTTATTGATGATATTATTTCACATTTAATTGAACATAACTTTTTAAACGAGGAACGGTTTGCTAAAAGTTTTGCTCGAGGAAAATTTAACATCAAACATTGGGGTCGCAATAAGATTATTAGAGAGTTGAAATTTCGACAGATTTCCTCATACAATATCAAAACAGCCTTACAGGAATTTACGGAAGAAGAGTATTATACTAAATTAGATGTAATTACTTTAAAAAAACTTGAGTCTATAAAAGAACCTAATAAGTATAAAAAACGTAAAAAACTAGCAGACTATTTATTGTATAGAGGCTGGGAATCTCATTTAGTATATGAAAAAACAAAAGCGTTAATTCCATAGAACTAACGCTTTCAACTTATCTTTTTTTTAGGATTTTATTTTACTAACTTTCCTTTAGCCTTTGCAGCTTCATTTCTATCAATTTTATGTTCTGGTCTTGTCCATTTTGGTTTTTCACCTAAAGCTTCAAATTGAGAATCTTTAGCTTCAACACTTTGTGGTTGCACCTTTTTAGTAAATGGTTTTTGTGGGTTTAATCCTAACAACTTAAACATTTTCATATCCTCATCAACATCAGGATTTGGAGTTGTTAATAATTTATCCCCAGCAAAAATTGAATTTGCTCCAGCAAAGAAACACATTGCTTGTCCTTCTCTACTCATCTGAGTTCTTCCAGCAGATAAACGCACTTGAGTTTCTGGTAATACAATTCTTGTAGTAGCCACCATTCTAATCATATCCCAAATTTCTACTGGTTTCTGATCTTCTAATGGTGTTCCTTCAACTGCAACTAAAGCGTTAATTGGTGTAGACTCTGGCTGTGGATTTAACGTAGATAACGCTACTAACATACCAGCTCTATCTTCAACATTTTCCCCCATACCAATGATTCCACCTGAACAAACAGTTACGTTTGTTTTACGTACATTATCAATAGTATCTAGTCTATCTTGGTATCCTCTAGTAGAAATTACTTCTTTATAATATTCTTCTGAAGAATCTAAATTATGATTATAAGCATATAGTCCTGCTTCAGCCAGACGTTGTGCTTGATTTTCAGTCACCATACCTAACGTACAGCAAACCTCCATGTCTAATTTATTAATACCACGTACCATTTCTAATACTTGGTCAAATTCAGGGCCATCCTTAACATTACGCCAGGCAGCTCCCATACACACACGAGAACTTCCTCCCTCTTTTGCGCGTAATGCTTGAGCTTTAACTTGGTTTACGGTCATCAAATCATTCCCGTCAACATTTGTATGGTAACGCGCAGCTTGTGGACAATATCCGCAATCTTCCGAACATCCTCCAGTTTTAATTGATAACAATGTTGATACCTGAACCACATTAGGATCATGTTGCTCTCTGTGGATTTTTGCTGCATCATACAGCAAATCCATCATCGGTCTGTTATATATTTCTAGAATTTCTTCCTTCGTCCAGTTATGTCTTACTTCGCTCATAAATTCGAGTTGCTTTTATTTTTCAAAAGTAAAAAATTCCACCCTAAGAGCGGAATTTTATTATTGTTTATTTTAGTCTTCGGGAATTTCTTCAATTACTTCAGGCACATCTATATCTGAAGATATTTCTTTTCCTTTTAAATAATCTGGTAATTGCATTCCAGCCATATTAAACATTTCTTGCAGTGGAGGAACAGCCTTATACATTCCAGAAATAAAGTTAGAGGTAGATGTTTTTCCATCTTGTCCCCCACCATTTTCCCAAACAGTAACTTTATCAATTTTAATATTTTTAATTGCCTCCGCTTGTGTTTTTACTAATTCTGGTAATTTATCAGCAATTAATAATAAAGCTGCGTTCTGAGAATCATTACCTGCCGCTTTTACAATCTCATCTAAACCTGCTGCCTGCTTAGTTAACACTTCATATAGTCCTTTTGCTTCGGCTTCTGCTTTTAGAAAAATTGCATCAGCCTCACCTTTTGCTATTCTTCTAATATTTTCTGCTTCTGCTTCTGCATCAATTTCAACTTTAGATTTTGCAATTTCTGCTGGCACAACAATATCTGCATACTTTGTAGCTTTATCTCTTGAAGCACGTGCGTTTTCAGCTTCTTTCTCAGCAGCATAAGCCTCTTCTAAGGCCTTTGCAGCTTGAACTTTCTCCGAAGCGATTGCTCTTTTTTCTGCTTCCGCTTCTCTTTCCCTTCGTAATGCATCAGACTCAGCAATTGATATTTTTGCCGTATTCTCACCGTCAATAGCACGAGCATTAGCTTCAGAAGTTTTAATCCTTTCTTCTTTTAACGCTTCGGCTTCTCCAATTTTTGCAAGAGCAACAGCGCTAGCAGTTTGAACACGTTCGTTTTGATTTGCATTTGCCTCCCCAATTTTAGCTTCTGCATTTGCCGCTGCAATTTGCGTTCTTTCGTTTTGCATTGCATTAGCCTCTCCAATTTTAGCTTTTGCATATAATTCTGCTACCTGTGTTCTTTCATCTTGTACCGCATTTGCTTCTCCAATAGAACCATCTCTAGTTTTCTCGGCAACCGATTTACGCGCAGCGTTTATGGCATGTGCTGCAGCCTCCTTACCTAATGCCTCAATATAACCAGACTCATCTACAATATCAGTAATGTTTACATTAATCAGCTTTAAACCAACTTTCTTCAACTCAGTTTCTACACTTTGAGAAATATTCGTTAAAAACTTGTCACGGTCATTGTTAATTTCTTCAATATCCATTGATGCAACTACTAAACGTAATTGACCAAAAATAATTTCCTGAGCTAAATCTTGTATTTCATTTTGCCCTAAACCTAACAAACGCTCTGCGGCATTTTGCATAATTCCTGGCTCGGTTGAAATACCAATTGTAAATCTACTTGGTACGTTTACACGTATATTTTGTTTAGATAATGCGTTTATTAAATTCACCTCAATTGAAATTGGAGTTAAATCTAAAAACTCGTAATCCTGTATTACTGGGAAAATAAATGCTGCACCACCGTGTATACATTTAGCAGATTCTCCACCACCAACTTTACCATAAACAACTAAAATTCTATCTGATGGACATCTTTTGTAGCGTTTTATCATAGCTACTATTAGTATAAAAACAAACAGAATAGCTATTCCTATTCCTATCAAACCCGCAAATGGGCTACTTTGTAATACAATCAATTTAAGCATCGTAATTTTTATTTTTGAGGTTCTATTATTAATATTCCATTATTGGTTACTTCTATAACCTTTATTACATTTCCTTGTACTAGATCTTCTTCATAATCTGTTAAAGCTTCTAATTCCCTTAACGCACCTTGCACCTTTATTTGTACTTTTCCTATTTTAGATCGGTTTGCACCAACAGTTAAATACACTTCACCAATTGAATCTAGTGCATTTTTCATTTTTAATGTTCCACTAGAACTTAATTTACTAATGTAGTAAAACATCGCAGCCATAACAAACATCATAACCAAACCACAAACAATAGAAATAATAATAGTTATTGGTATTGAGTTTCCTGCATCTATACTTGCAATTCCACTCCATCCAAAAATGGCAAAAAAAGCAACTACATTTTTAAATGTAAAAAACTGAAAACCAGCTCCAGTATCAGCATCCATTTCTGCGTCAACATCACCAATATCATCAGTATCTGCACCAATAAAAGTACTGATTAAAACAAATAGGAAAATCAAGGTAGAAATTCCTGTAATTATCCAATACGTCTTTAGAAAAGACGACATTCCCTGAAACCATTCCATCATAGTAGTTTGTTTTTAAAGTGACTAAATATAAAGATTTTAACAGTATAAATAGTGTTATTTTGATAATAATACAGAAACGGCATTTCCACCAAAACCAACGGCATTAACCAATATCTTTTGTAATGGTTTTTTGACTTGTTGTTGCTCTACAAAAGGAACTTCGATAAACTTTTGTTCTTGCAACATTAATACAGCTAATTCAACACTTAGTAATCCAGATGTTGCAAATGTGTGCCCTAACTTCCATTTATTACTTGTCAATAAGGGTTTATGGTTTCCAAAAACCTTTTGGATTGCATTCACTTCAGAAATATCTCCTTTTATTGTTCCTGGCGCGTGCATAACTATTGCATCTACTTCATTGCTATTTGTATTTCCCAAAGCCATTTTTATCGACTTCTGAAAGCAATCTGCATTAGTAGATATTGATACATTATGCTCCAAAACTTCTGTCGCATAACCAATACCCTCAATACGTGCTAATGCATTTTTCATAGATCCTTTTTCTAAACATATCGACACAGCACCTTCACCAACAATCATGGTATTCTGCTTTTTCTGTAAATTTAATGCTTGACAAGGATAGTCTTGTTTCTGCCTCGCATACACTTTTAATGCTTGTATCTGAGCAATTGTAAAGTCAGTTAAAGCAGCTTCACTTGCCCCAACTAAAAATTTATCTGACATTCCAGATTCCAACCAAACTACGCCATTTAATAAGGCATGCAAACCCGTGGAGCATGTAATAGAGTGTGAAATAGTTGGTCCTTGAGTTTGTAAATCATGAGCTATCCACGATGATATATTCCCTAGAGTTGTTGTAGGAGAACTCAAAGTTTCTGCAAAATTATTCTTTAAAAAATCTTTATGATATGTTTCAAACAATGATGTTGCACCTCTTGAAGACCCTATGTTTACTCCAAAATTATCTGATGATTGCCACTGTGCATTTGCTATCGCTTTACGAGACACATAAATACCATACAATACAGAATCATCTAGATTTTTATACTTGGTATCTGAATGTCGTAATAAATTAATTTCATGTTTATCCGCTTCAGAAAGTTGTGCTACTAAAGCTGAAAAATTTGCAAATTGTTTTTCAGAAATACAATGTGCATCATTCAAATAATTCTGCCAAATATGTTTTTGCGAACTTCCTAGCGCAGAAACAGATGTTAAAGCTGTAATTGAAATTGGTGCTATCATCAAATAAATTATCCTCGTTTTGAAGCAGTAAATTTAAACTATTTCTAGTACTTGCTCTATTGCATTATAGACTTTTCCTAACTGTTGTTTAGTAATTACAAAAGGCGGTAAAATGTATATTGTTTTTCCCAACGGACGTAAACAAACACCACTTTTCATAAGTGTGTCAAATATTTCGTAACGCTTATTACCATAGCGCTCCATATCAACATCTAAATCTAATGCGTAAATCACTCCTAATTGTCTTGTTGACTCTATTTTAGAATGTGATTTTATCTTAGTATCAAATGCTTTATGCGCATCAGAAATCATTTTTATACTCTGTTGAATTTCTTCTGATTTCAACAAGTCAATACCTGCCAAAGCTACTGAACATGCAATTGGGTTTGCCGTATAAGTATGTGCATGAAAAAAAGCTTTTCCGACTGAATCGTCTAGAAAGGCGTCATAAATTTTCTGAGTGCATGTTGTTATTGCCATTGGCACAAAACCTGCGGTTAACGCTTTAGATAACGCAATAATATCAGGTTGCTCATCTATATATTCAGATGCAAAATACTTTCCGGTTTTCCCGAAGCCAGTCATTACTTCATCTGCAATACACAACACACTGTTTGCCTTACAAACTTTCAATATTGAACTCAAAAGCTTTGGCGAATGCATGCGCATACAATTTGCCCCTTGCACGAGAGGTTCATAAATGAATGCCGCGATATCTTTGGTATTAATATGATTCTGTAACAACTCCAGAACTGAACTTAAATTCTCATCTGTTGGTGTTGGAATACGCACCACATCTATAAAAAAATCTGAAAATGGTCCGTTATAAACTGATAATCCAGAAGCTGACATCGCTCCAAATGTGTCACCATGAAATCCATTTTCAAAAGCTAAAATTGTAGTGCGTTTATCACCTTTATTAAAATGATATTGAATAGCCATTTTAATAGCCACTTCATTTGCTGTAGAACCATTATCTGAAAAGAATACTTTCTCTTGATTATCTGGTAAAATTGCGATTAACTCTTCAGATAGCTTCACAGCTGGCTCATGTGTAAATCCTGCAAAAACAATCTGATCTAACTGCTGCATTTGCTCTGACACTTTTCCTAGAATATAAGGATTACAATGCCCGTACATGGCTGTGTACCATGACGCTATACCATCTATATACTCGTTACCTTTATCATCATACAACACCGCACCTTTTGCTTTTACAATTGGTAATGCTTCTGGATGTAATTTATGCTGGGTTAGCGGATGCCAAATGTGTTTTTTATCGCGTTCTTGTAAACTCATAATTCTAGTAATTTTTCTTGAAAATCTTCTGCATAGGCCTTTATGACATTCTTGTCGACATAAGGTTCTTCATCAATGCGCCCTAATATGGTTACACCAGTCATTTTTTCAATAATATTTTCTGTGGTTTTATGTTCTGCTCCATTAAAAACTACAGAAACATTAAATCCTTTATCTTGCAACAACTGAATAGTCATTAAACTATGGTTGATGCTTCCTAAATAATGACGCGACACAATGATCACTTTATAATCGGGTTGAATTAAATCAATAATTGTATTAGAATCATTTAATGGTACTAGAATTCCCCCTGCACCTTCAATAACCAAATGGTTTGTTGTACTAGGTTCTTTTATTTTTTTGATATCAATTATTACACCATCAATTTTTGCCGCTGCATGCGGACTCATTGGTGTTTGCAATCCGTAACTATTTGAGTGAATTGTCGTTTCTTTATTTGAAATCAAGTTTTCAACAGTATGTGCATCTCCAGTATCTAAATCACCAGCTTGAATAGGCTTAAAATAATCCGCCTTTAAAGCTTCAGTAATAATTGCTGCAACAACAGTTTTGCCGACATCAGTTCCTATCCCTGTGATAAATATCTTTTTTTTCATAATAATTCTTTCGCTTTAAAACTGGTATTGCAATCTGAACATTTGTACTCAAATTGTCCGTTTATTGGAATCAACTTTAAAACTATATTTTTAAACGTCAATTTTAAATTAAAATTAGTAGAACCACATTTAGAACACCTAATTTCTTCCTTTAATAATGACGCATCAATATTTCTAATAATTTTTTTTGCTTTTTCAACCTGAGTAGAACTCACCTGAAGCTTTACGCCTCCAATAGCATTGCTCACTAAGGGATCAGTATCAACAGTATATTCATCTGCTAAAAACACGCGAATGTTTTCAGATTCTAATTTCCCTTTTATTATTAAAGCTTCAGAGGAATATTGAAACACAGCAACAGTGATTAAACTATCTTCCATAATCATATTTTTACTCAGTAATTTTCTAAATTATTTATTGACAAATGTACTAAGCAAATTCAATACTTCATCTATTTGCTCAAAGGTATTATAACTATGGATGCAAAATCGTAAACGTTCCTGACCTCCTGGAACAGTTGGTGATAATATTGGCTTTACATTAAATCCGTTTGACTGTATAAAATTAGCACAGTTTTTCACATTTGAATTCCCTGAAATCACACAACATTGTATTGCAGACACACTATCAATAAACAAATAATCTAATTGAAATTCAGCACATTTACTTTTAAAATACTGAATATTTTCGTGGAGGTTTTTTGATTTTAAAGCATCTTTTTCAAAATATTCATAGACCATTTGTATAGTTGCTAAACTATGCGGAGATAATCCTGTAGTATATATAAATGATCTTGAAAAATTTATGAGGTACTCTTTAAGGTTTTTACAGCCTAAAATTGCCGCTCCATGACACCCCATTGCTTTCCCGAATGTGACGATTCGTGCAAACACATCATTTTCTAAACCTAATTTTTGTACTAAACCATAATCAAATACGCCTAAAGCATGAGCTTCATCTATAACCGATTTTGCATCATATTTTTCACATAATGAACACAGTTCAGATAGATTTGGCGAATCACCATCCATTGAAAATACAGATTCTGTTACGACGTAGACATCATCATTTCCAGAATACTTTCTTAGTTTTTCTTCTAAATCGTTTATATTGTTATGCTTAAATGCATATGCTTTTGCGGATGATAATCTAATACCATCTCTTATGGATGCATGTGAATACTCATCATATAAAATAACATCATGACGCTGCGGTACAGCACTAAAAAAACCTAAATTAGCATCATAGCCAGAATTGAAAACCAATGCTTCAGATTGATGAATTTCTTTAAGCTTTAATTCGACATATGTATATAGTTTATGGTTTCCAGACAATAACCGAGATCCAGTTGCGCCATTTTGTGTGTGATTTTCGTTCACCAAGTAATTATGAGTATCATCAAAAATGATTTTAGATTTTGAATAACCTAGATAATCATTTGACGAAAAATCAATTAAAGATGATTGTTCCGCTAAATTTCTTAAGCTTTCACTATCTACTCTTTGATTTAATTTTTTATGTAATTTTTCAGGAAACATGCATCAAATATAAGTATTAAATAACAGAAATCGACTTCTATGATCTGTATCAAAAAACACAACATAAGTTACCAAAAACATTACTGATTAACCTACGTTAATTATTCTACAAATTACTACTATAGAAGCTATGGCTTTTATATATTTGAAACTCAATCACAAAACAAAAATTCATGAAAATTAAATACATTTCGTTTGTTGTAGCTTTTATATTATTTTCGGTTACCGCAAACAGTCAATCAAAAGTTGGAACGGTAAATATCAACGACATTTTAATTAAGCTACCAGAATTAACTGAAGTTGAAACCGCCGTAAACATTTATAAAGCCGATTTAGACAAAACTTTAAATGAGAAAGTAACTACTTATAAAAACAAAGTTGAGTTATTTAAAAAGAATTCTGATACGTATAGTGATGTTATGAAAAAAACTATGGGTGAAGAATTATATAGTTTAGAAAATGATATTAAAAAATTTCAACAAAATGGCGGAAAATTAGCACAATTAAGACAAGAAGAATTGCTACGTCCGTTATATGGTAAAATCAGCGATATGATTGCGGTAGTTGCTAAAGAACAAAACTACACTCAAATATTAACTGTAGACGGAAATGAATTTGCTTACGCTGACGCTAAACTTGATATTACAACTATCGTTAAAACAAAACTAGGAATTAAAGAATAATTAAAAACTTTAATAAACTAAAAAAGCCTGATACAATGTATCAGGCTTTTTTTATACTTAAAATAAAAGGACTAACTAATCAGCTAATACAATTACTTTATTATTCTTCATTTCAATAGTTCCGCTATTGATTGCTAAAAGCGTTTCATTATTAGTTCCTTTTGTGAACTTATCAGCTACACTTTTATCTAAATCAACTGTTCCGTAAATTTTCACTTTTCCTTTTCCTAAAACAGAAACTATAGGCGCGTGATTATCTAACATTTGAAACTCACCATTTACTCCTGGTACAGCAATAGAAGTTACTTCTCCGCTATATAAAGTTGCTTCTGGTGTTACAATTTCTAAAAACATATGTTACGTTTTAACTATTATTAAATTAGATGAATTATGCTTCAGCTAACATTTTTTCTCCAGCCTCAATAGCTTCTTCAATTGTTCCTTTAAGGTTAAATGCAGATTCTGGTAAGTGATCTAATTCACCATCCATAATCATGTTAAATCCTTTAATAGTATCTTTAATATCTACAAGAACACCTTTTAATCCAGTAAACTGCTCCGCTACGTGGAATGGCTGAGATAAGAAACGTTGTACACGACGTGCACGTCCTACCGCTAATTTATCTTCTTCAGATAATTCTTCCATTCCTAAAATGGCGATAATATCTTGTAATTCTTTGTAACGTTGTAATAATTCTTTTACTCTTTGAGCAGTATCATAGTGATCATTACCTAAAATATCAGCTGTTAAAATTCTTGATGTAGAATCTAACGGGTCAACCGCTGGGTAAATACCTAATTCAGCAATCTTACGAGATAATACTGTAGTAGCATCTAAGTGAGCAAACGTTGTTGCTGGTGCTGGATCTGTCAAATCATCTGCAGGTACGTAAACCGCTTGTACAGATGTAATCGATCCTCTTTTTGTAGATGTAATACGTTCCTGCATAGCTCCCATTTCTGTAGCTAATGTTGGTTGGTACCCTACGGCAGATGGCATACGACCTAATAAGGCTGATACCTCAGAACCTGCTTGTGTAAAACGGAAGATGTTATCAACGAAGAAAAGTACATCTTTTCCTTGTCCGTCTCCAGCTCCATCACGGAAATATTCAGCAATTGTTAAACCAGATAATGCAACACGCGCACGTGCTCCAGGTGGTTCATTCATTTGTCCGAATACGAAAGTAGCTTTAGAATCTTTCATAGCTGACTTGTCAACTTTTTGAAGGTCCCATCCACCATCTTCCATTGAGTGCATAAAGTCATCACCATACTTGATAATTCCTGACTCTAACATCTCTCTTAAAAGGTCATTTCCTTCACGAGTTCTTTCTCCTACTCCTGCGAATACTGAAAGTCCACCGTGTCCTTTTGCAATATTGTTAATCAACTCTTGAATCAATACTGTTTTACCTACTCCGGCACCACCAAATAATCCAATTTTACCTCCTTTTGCGTAAGGCTCAATTAAATCGATTACTTTAATACCTGTAAATAAAACTTCTGTAGAAGTTGATAAATCTTCAAATTTAGGCGCTTGTCTGTGAATTGGTAAACCAGCATCTCCTGTTTTAGGTAATTCTCCTAAACCATCAATAGCATCTCCAATTACATTGAATAAACGACCGTAAACATCATCTCCAATCGGCATTTTAATAGGGTTTCCTGTAGCAACTGCTTCAGTTCCTCTACTTAATCCATCTGTTGAATCCATTGAGATAGTACGTACTGTATTTTCTCCAACGTGTGATTGAACTTCAAGAACCAATTTATTTCCGTTATTATTAACTTCTAATGAATCGTAAATTTTTGGAAGTGCTCCATCTTGGCTGTTGAACTCTACGTCTACAACTGGCCCGATAATCTGTGATACTTTTCCTGTAAGTGTTGACATTCTTAACTATTTAATGTTTAGAAAATTATAAGCGATTGAGTTTACCTCATTTTTCGCGGTGCAAAGATATTCTTTTTATATTAATTATTTATAATTTTTCTACTGTTTTTTAACCTCATCATGGGCTCAATTAAAAAAAAACACTTATTTGTATTATCGGCACAAAAAAAGCACCTTGATTACTCAAGATGCTTCTACATATGTTTCTTCTTGCTTATTTAATTACTCTACCGTAACCGATTTCGCTAAGTTTCTAGGCTGATCAACATTACACTCACGCATAACAGCAATATGATAAGATAACAACTGTAATGGAATTGTTGTTAATAACGGACTCAATAACTCAAGTGTTTCTGGCACCTCAATAACATAGTCTGCAATTTCACGAACACTAACATCACCTTTGTTTACTACAGCAATAATTTTTCCTTTACGAGATTTTATCTCTTGAATATTACTTACCACTTTTTCATAATGCCCTTTTTTGGTAGCAATAACAACCACTGGCATTTGCTCATCTATCAATGCAATTGGCCCGTGCTTCATTTCTGCAGCAGGATACCCTTCAGCGTGAATATATGAGATTTCTTTAAGTTTTAATGCACCTTCCAATGCTACAGGGAAGTTAAACCCACGACCTAAATACAGAAAGTTAGGCATGTCTTTATAAACTTCAGAAATTGTTTTAATATGCGCATCTGACTTTAGAGACTCCCTGACTTTTTCAGGAATTAATTCTAGCTCCTGTAAATGCATATGATAATCTGATGCAGAAATTGCACCTTTAGCTTTTGCTAATTTTAAAGCAATTAATGTTAATACTGTAATCTGAGTTGTAAATGCTTTAGTAGATGCTACACCTATTTCAGGTCCTGCATGCGTATATGCGCCAGCATCTGATTCTCTAGCAATAGTAGAACCAACCACATTACACACTCCAAACACAAATGCCCCTTTAGATTTAGCTAATTGTATTGCCGCACGTGTATCTGCCGTTTCTCCAGACTGAGAAATTGCAATAACAACATCTTTCTCCGTTATAATAGGGTTTCTATACCTGAATTCAGATGCGTATTCTACCTCAACTGGAATTCTAGCCAAGTCTTCAAACACATATTCAGCAACCAAACCAGCATGCCAAGATGTACCGCAGGCCACAATGATAATTCTATCAGCATTTAAAAAACGCTCCATATTATCATCAACTCCAGCCATTCTGATAATCCCTTCATTAACTAACATTCTACCTCTATAGGTATCAGTTATAGCATTTGGTTGCTCGTGAATTTCTTTAAGCATAAAATGGTCATAACCATCTTTTTCAATTTGCTCTAAATTCAACTGCAATTCCTGTATATAAGGCATCACTTCTGAATCATCAGAAATTTTACGAATCTTAATTTTCTTATCTTTTCTAATAACAGCAATTTCTTCATCTTCTAAATAAATTGCATTATTTGTATACTCAATAAAAGGTGATGCATCAGATGCAACAAAAAACTCTTTATCACCTTCTCCAACACCAATTGCTAGTGGACTTCCCATTCTAGCAGCTATAATTTCATCAGGTCTATTCTTATCAAATACCGCAATTGCATATGCCCCAACAACTTGTGTCAATGCAATTCGCACTGCTTTACCCAACTTTACACCCTCACTCTTCTTTACGTCTTCAATTAAATTAACTAACACCTCTGTATCTGTATCAGACACAAACGTATAACCACGTTTGATTAATTCTTTTTTTAATGGATCATAATTTTCAATGATTCCATTATGAATAATAACCAATTCACCAGAATTTGATAAGTGTGGGTGAGAATTGACATCATTAGGTTCTCCGTGGGTTGCCCAACGGGTGTGACCTATACCTAAAGTTCCGCTTTGTGAAATTTCAGTTTGCGCTCTATGCTCTAAATCAGCTACTTTTCCTTTAGTCTTTGATAGTTTAATATGTTCACCATCAAACAAGGCTACCCCAGAACTATCATATCCACGATACTCCAAACGTTTTAATCCTTTTATAACTATTGGATAAGCTTCTCGAAAACCTACGTAACCTACAATTCCACACATATTCTATTAGTTATCTTCTTCAGTGTATATTATTCTTAACTTTAATTTCTTGGTGTCATCTACTGTATTCTCGTTAAACAATACAGTTCCTCTATGCGCGTTAACAGATGATGTTAATACATAGTGAATATCATTACTTTCATCATTATCTGGATCACCGTCATTATTAACAACTTCGTCATCATTACCAATAATCACAGGTGTTTTTAATTCAGAGCCACCAGTTAAAGTTACATTATTAGACACCATTAAGCCCAAACTCACATTAGTAGAATCATTCTTTACCAAATTCGTCATATGTTCAGTAATTCTGATTTTATATTTTACTCCAGCACCGGTATCATCTCTTTCCAATTTCCCTAAATGGTTTACTTTACTAAAGTTTTCATCTGAATGACTTGAAATATCAAAATTATAATCCAACAAAACTCTATTGTTATGAATATCATAAATAAAGATACGCTCTGGCTCTGTTTCGTTAGCACCAAGCGAATTTTGATCTACAAAGAATTCTAAATTAGCTTCATTAATTATTATGTTCCTATCTCTTAAGTCTTGTAATTCATTTGACACACCATCGTTATCATCATCAGCACCAGAAAATAAATTTATTAACGCTAAAGACCCCTCACCTCCTTTTACATACAATTTATCAGCATCCTCTGTATAATTAAAATTATTATCAAATGTGTTAACTGAATTTCCTCTAAAAAGAATTTTAATTGAATCTTCAAGCGGATCTGCTCCACCCTCAGGATCTGGATACTCGTAAACAACTTCTATATCTGCTTGTACCATGTTAACCCCTAAAAGAACACCTTGCATTGGTATATTCGTGGTAGCTTGCATATAAATTCCTCTATAGAAATTTTTGAATTTACCAACCGAAGACATAGCATCTTCATTTTCAGGATCTAGCAACCATGAAAAATCTGCAATATCTAACCCTGAAACATCTCTTAACCTTGGAGAAAAACGTGTTATTTCTAACTCTCCATCTGCGTCTACACCTTCAACTGGCACTTCCGTATTTAAAGGGAAAAAGTTTGTGTTTTCATATAACAAATTAGAAGGAGATGCAATTTGCGCTAATGTAAATTCGTTATTGGTTGAATAGTAACTTTGTCTTTCTTCAAAATCTGTAGTCGGGTCAAAATCATTTAAATAATACTCTGATCTAAACAATTTTAAATTTATATCAGTGTTTCCATACACCGAATCTAATTCATATTCACTAACATCATTTTCGTCTGTATCAATTTTCGTGCTAAAATATGGTAGCGTAAGTATGGCTTTAGTTATCACAGCATCAACAGGAAAATCTTTTCCGTATTCACTGAGCTCTACCTGAGTTAAAATATTAGCGGTAGTTTCTCCATACACAGGATCATGATAATACCCTAAAATATTGTATGGTAAATTACTAGTTTGTACTGAATGTAATCCATCAAGCTTTACACTTGAGGTCGAGATGGTAAAATCTGTACTTTCTTTTACATCAAAATGATCCTGAGCAAACAAGTCTGATCCAACGGTATTATAATCTTTATCACATGACATTACTAGTAATGCAACAATAAATAAAGCTAAAAATTGCTTTGTCCTCTTCATAATAATCTTAATTTCTTAAATTAGGCCATTAGGCTATTGTAGAATTCTGTGTAAGCAGATTCAAACTCATCTGGCGATTTATAATCTAAAGTAGGTGTTTCACTATTAGACAAGTACTCCATTAACTCAGAATTAACATCTTCCGAACCAACAATAACACCATCAGAGTTATCAGCAGCCAACTTCATCATATTGTCATAAGTAGATGTTTCAATCAATTTTAAAGATTCTTCTTCAATATTATCAAACTTAATTTTATCACTAAAGTTTTCTCCTAACTCACCTTCAAACCCTTCAGAATAAATAGACGTAACCACTTTACTATCTGTAAACAATGGTTCATCAGCATAATATTTTTTCAAATACAAAGGCAACAACGATGCCATCCAACCATGAACATGTATTACATCTGGCGCCCAGTTTAACTTTTTAACTGTCTCAATAACTCCTTTTGCAAAAAAGATAGCGCGTTCATCATTATCTTTAAAAAGCTGCCCATCTTCATCTGTAAAAGTAGCTTTTCTTTTAAAGTATTCTTCATTGTCGATAAAATATACTTGCATGCGTTCCTTCGGTATAGAAGCAACTTTAATAATAAGAGGCATATCTAAATCATTAATCACAAGATTCATTCCTGACAATCTAATTACTTCATGTAACTGATGTCTCCTCTCATTAATATTCCCAAATCTAGGCATGAATATTCTTGTCTGACCACCAATAGAATTAACCATTTTAGCAGCTTGAAATGAATTTGATGAAATCTCAGTTTCTGGTAAATATGGTACCACTTCTGACGAAACAAATAAAACTCTCTTATCTTTCATTCTATATCTTTTTAATCTTCTTAGCTCTTTATCTTAAGTTAAAAACAGATTCTCAACAAGATCTATTTGCTAAAAAAATAATTTTAAACTTTGCAAAATTACAAAAATTATGCAGATTAGAGGTAATGTATTAAGTTTGCGTCCGATTTAATTTCATTTCAATGAAAGTTTTCTATACAAAAAAAGAACTCACTACTTTTATTAACCCTACAAATAGGGATGGTAAAACTATTGGATATGTACCAACCATGGGGGCTCTGCATCAAGGTCATGGGTCATTAATTCAGCAATCAGTTAACAAAAATCAAGTTACTGTAGTAAGCATATTTGTAAACCCAACTCAATTTGACAATAGTACTGATTTAGACAAATACCCAAGAACTTTAGAAAATGATATTGAATTAATTCAAAAAATTGATTCATCTGTCATTATTTTTGCACCAAATTCTAGCGAACTTTACAATGGTAATATCAGCTCTAAGTCTTATTCATTTGATGGTTTAGAATTTGAAATGGAAGGCAAACACAGACAAGGACATTTTGATGGTGTTGGTACTATTTTAGAGTTATTTTTCAACCTTATTAAACCAACCAATGCTTATTTTGGTGAAAAAGATTTCCAGCAACTACAAATTGTTAAAAAATTAGTTTCTAACTATAACTTAAACGTCAATATAATTGGTTGTGAAATCTTTAGAGAAGTTACTGGTTTAGCCATGAGTTCAAGAAATGAACGCCTTTCTAAAGAAGCTCGAAAAGAAGCCGCATTTATATACAAGACACTTACTGGAGCTAAAATGCACTTTGGCATAAAAAGTGCTACAAAAGTAGAAGAGTGGGTTACTAAACAATTTGCAAAAAACAAACAATTCAACCTTGAGTATGTGTCTATAGCAAATGTGAACACCTTAAAACCAGTAAAACGAAAATCAAAAAACCAACAATACAGAATATTTATTGCTGCTTTTATTGATAACATTAGATTAATAGACAATATCGCTTTAAATTAATTACATTTGCCCCATGTTAGTACACGTAGTAAAATCGAAAATTCATAGAGTTAAAGTTACCGGAGCGGACTTAAACTACATAGGTAGTATCACGATTGATGAAGACCTTATGGATGCTGCAAACCTTGTTCAAGGAGAAAAAATTCAGATTGTAAATAACAATAACGGTGAACGTTTAGAAACATATGCCATACCTGGGCCGAGAAACTCTGGTGAAATAACACTGAATGGTGCTGCCGCAAGAAAAGTTGCTCCTGGTGATATTCTGATTTTAATCAGTTATGCGATGATGGATATTGAAGAAGCAAAGACTTTTAAACCTTCTTTAGTTTTCCCAAATGAAGAAAACAATTTATTGAATTAGTTTTTTTGACTAAAAAAACTTTCATAAAAACACTTAAAATAACCATTCCAATTCTATTTGGAATATTTCTGATTTGGTTAACCTATAACAAAACAACCCCTTCAGAAAGAGCTGATGTTATCAAGTATATCAGAGAAGCTGACTATTTTTGGGTATTCACTTCTATTCTTTTAGGATTATCAAGTCACGCCTCAAGAGCTTACCGTTGGAAATTCACGCTTGAACCTTTAGGATATACGCCTAAATTTCTAAACAGTTTTATGGCTGTTATGATCGCATATTTTGCAAACTTAGGCATTCCGAGGTCTGGAGAAATCTTAAGAGCAACAACCTTAACAACATATGAGGGGGTTCCTTTTGAAAAAGCTTTTGGAACTATTGTCGCAGAAAGAATTGCCGATTTACTAATGAGTTTTCTATTCATATTCATTGCTTTGATTCTGCAATATGATATGATTATGGAGGTGATCACTCAAATTTTGGATGTTGTTTACCTAAAACTAACTTCAAGTCCAAAACTCATATTTCTAATTCTTTTAATAGGCTTAGCCATATTCTTTATATTCTACAAAAGCACAACAAAAATCAAAGAAAAAATTAAAAGTTTTGCATCGGGTTTAAAAGATGGTGTTTTAAGTATCATTACCATGAAGAAAAAATGGGCATTCATAGGTCATACATTTTTCATCTGGTCCATGTATTTTCTAATGTTTTATGTCATCTTTTTCTCAATTCCAGAAACAGCAAAAACAGCAATCAGCACAGCAATTGTTGCTTTTGTTACTGGTTCTTTTACAATGGCAGCAACAAATGGAGGATTAGGAAGTTTTCCATTGGTCATTCAAGAAACTTTAAATTTATTCAGTATTAGTAACCAAGGTGGATTAGCAATTGGATGGATTTTATGGAGTGCTCAAACAATTCTAAACATTGTTGCTGGTATAGCTTCATTCTTCTTCATACCAATATACAACAGAACAAAATAATCAGTATATTGTCATTCAATTATTGAAAACTGTTCTTAAAATGAGAAAAATAATCTTACTTATTGCTTTTGCTTTTATTAGTCTAAACACAATAGCTCAAACTGTTTATAGAGAAATTGACGGGCCAGATGGCGAAAAAAGGCAACTAAAAATTCAGGTACCACGAAACTACGAAGCCAATCCTGACATGATGTACCCAGTTATTGTAGTATTTGACGGCGATTATTTATTTGAACCTGTAGCAGGTATTACAGATTATTATTCTTATTGGGATGAAATGCCTGAAGCAATAGTTGTTGGAATTAATCAAATTAACACAAAACCAATAGATTTTGCTTGTGATGAACTTAATGGTCTTCCGTTTGATTCAGGCGCTGCATTTTTTGAATTTATCACCTTTGATTTATTCAATTTTATTGACAACAACTACAGAACGGTTCCTTTCAGAACAATTGTAGGTCATGGAGAATCTGCAAATTTTTTAAACTTTTATTTATTCCAAGAAAAACCATTTTTTAACGCTTATATTTCTTTAAGTCCAAGTTTTACTGAAAAAATGGAATTGCGTTTAAAAGAACAATTTACTGATCTTCAAACACCTGTTTTTTATTCCTTAACAACTGCTGAAGGAGACAGAAAAAATAGCAGAAACAGTATTAGTGCTTTACACAAAACTCTTGATGCAATTTCAAATGATAATTTCAACTACAACTACAATTATTACAAAGGAAAATCACATTATGAATTAGTCAACCATGCTTTACCAACAGCTTTTGAAACAGTTTACAAAACGTATAAGCAAATAGACCGTAAAGAATATAAAGAGAAATTATTGAGCTATAGCGAAGGAACCGCTATGGATTATGTGGTTAAAAAATATGATACGATAAAAACGATGTACGGTGTTGACAAACAAATTAGAATCAATGATTTTAATGCCGTTGAAGCTGCCTTGAGAAAAGCTGAAGACTGGGAAACATTTAAGTTATTAGGAAAACTTGCCCTTGAAGAATATCCAGATGCAATGTTAGGAAAATACTATATGGGACTACATTACGAAAACCTTGGTGAACCTAAAAAAGCTATAAAAGCATACCAATCAGCATTTGCAATGGAAGAAATTGGTGGCTTAAAAAAAGATGACATGTTACATTATGTTGAACTCATCAAAGCAGATTTCGGGATAAACTAATGGCAAAAGTAAAAACTACTTTTTATTGTCAGAATTGTGGCACATCTTATTCCAAATGGCAAGGACAATGCACATCTTGTAATAACTGGAATACTATAGCTGAGGAAATTATTCAAAAAGAAAAAAAAAGCTGGAATATCAACAGTACTTCAAAAAAAAGAACTGTTAAACCAACCAAAATTTCAGATATTGAGACCTCACAGGAAGCTCGTTTAAAAACAACCTCTAATGAGTTTAATAGAGTACTTGGTGGCGGAATTGTTCCAGGATCCTTGACACTACTTGGTGGCGAGCCAGGCATAGGGAAGTCTACCCTATTATTACAATTAGCACTACGTTTACCTTTTAAAACACTATATGTTTCAGGTGAAGAAAGCATGCAGCAAATTAAAATGCGTGCTGAACGCATAACACGTAATTCAGAATTATGCTACATTTTAACTGAAACAAAAACGCAAAATATTTTCAAGCAAATTGATACAATGTCACCAGATATTGTAGTTATAGATTCAATCCAAACATTACATACAGATTATGTAGAATCTTCCGCTGGAAGCATTTCCCAAATTCGTGAATGTACTTCAGAACTGATAAAATTTGCTAAAGAAACCGCTACACCTGTATTGCTTATTGGTCATATTACTAAAGATGGTCATATAGCTGGACCAAAAATTTTAGAACATATGGTTGACACCGTTTTACAATTTGAAGGCGATAGAAACCATATATTTAGAATACTGCGTTCTTTAAAAAATCGTTTTGGATCAACTAATGAAATTGGGATATTTGAAATGTTAGGCAATGGTTTAAGAGAAGTAAACAACCCTTCTGAAATTCTATTATCAAAAAACACAGAACAGCTTAGTGGTAACGCTATTGCAGTAAGTTTGGAGGGCATGCGTACGCTTTTAGTAGAAATCCAAGCACTTGTTAGCACCGCAGTTTACGGCACGCCTCAACGTAGTTCTACAGGGTATAATGCCAAAAGATTGAATATGCTTTTAGCTGTTTTAGAAAAGCGTGCTGGGTTCAGACTAGGTGCTAAAGATGTGTTTTTAAATATTACTGGCGGAATTTCTGTTGATGACCCTGCAATAGATTTGGCTGTTATAGCGGCTATAATGTCTAGTAACGAAGATATTGTTATTCATAAGGATATTTGTTTAGCTGGAGAAGTGGGCTTATCTGGTGAAATACGTCCTGTAAATAAAATTGACCAACGCATTCTAGAAGCCGAGAAATTAGGATTCAGTAAAATATTAGTTTCTAAGCACAATAAAATAGCCGTTAAGAATACCAATATTGAATTAATTTTAGTTTCTAAAATTGAAGATGTTGTAAGTGAATTATTAGGTTAACTTACAATATAAATTTACTAGTGTAGCAAAAGTTACATTCAAATAGCGGAAATAGTAATTTCTTTGTAATCTTAAAAATCTTATGATGAATTGGATATTAGAACCATGGCCATGGTACATCTCAGGCCCTTTAATAACACTCACCATGCTAGCATTAGTTTATACTGGCAAAAGCTTTGGAATGTCATCAAACCTTAGAACACTTTGTGCGTCTTTGGGTGCTGGGAAAAACTGCGACTTCTTTAGTTTTGACTGGAAAACTCAAAAATGGAACTTATTGGTTTTGTTAGGAACCGTCATCGGTGGGTTTATAGCAGTGAATTTTCTATCTTTAGAAAACATGAGCCCAAGTTTAAATAAAGTAACTATAACACAATTACACAATTTAGGATTTATGAGTGCTGGTAACAACTTCCTCCCTACAGAGTTATTTGATATTTCTGTTTTTACATCCCTTAAAGGGATTTCATTATTACTAATCGGAGGGTTTTTGGTCGGATTTGGCGCTCGTTATGCTGGTGGTTGCACATCAGGTCATGCTATTTCCGGACTAAGCAATTTACAATTACCATCATTGCTTGCTGTCATTGGCTTCTTTATTGGCGGATTAATTATGGTTCATTTAATTTTCCCATTACTATTTTAAATATGAAAAACATACTATATATATTCATTGGAATATTCTTCGGAATTGTTTTAATAAAATCTGAAGCAGCGTCCTGGTTTAGAATTTATGAAATGTTTCAATTTCAATCATTTCACATGTACGGCATTATTGGCTCAGCAGTAGGATTGGGTGTGGTTTCAGTAGCTATCATAAAACGATTTAACGCAAAAAACATAAAAGGAAATCAAATTATTTTTTCAAACAAGGAAAAAAGTTTATTTCGCTATTTAATAGGTGGTATTCTATTCGGGTTAGGCTGGGCGCTTTCTGGCGCTTGTCCCGGACCAATGTTTACATTATTAGGCGCTGGTTTTTTACCCATACTCATTTCAATAATAGGAGCTATCATTGGCACATGGGCTTATGGACTTATAAAAGATAAACTACCTCATTAATTAACCGCCTTAATAATTATGCTAGAAAATTTAAAATCTAATTACGGTCATTTATTTGAAGAAAAACTTCTCCAAGAAATTAGTGAGATAGGAACTTATAAAAAAGTAAATGAAGGTGATAAATTAATTGAAGTTGGGCAATACATAAAAGCCATGCCATTGCTTATAAGTGGTGCCATAAAAATTCTAAGAGATGATGATGACGGTGATGAACTACTTTTATACTTTCTTGAAAAAGGCAACACCTGTGCAATGACATTATCGTGTTGCATCGGACAATCAAAAAGTGAAATTAGAGCTATTGCGGAACTAGATACAGAACTGATTATGATTCCTGTAAATAAAATGGAAGAATGGACGGTGCAATACAA